>CAZOMY010000022.1:0-45760 GCA_964581115.1 uncultured Ignavibacteriaceae bacterium
GATCAGCACTCAGTGGCTTGTGCGAGTCGAGAGCCATCTGTCACCTTTGCTGATCCGAAATTCCCAATCCAAAATCCGCAATCATCTTGGTTGTCTCATGATCGGTCGTCCCTACATCGTGTCGCTCTACGAGCATCAGGAATTCTTCTGACGGGCGGTCGTCGCATGCCCGTCATCAGAGGCCTGATCATGCAGAACGATGTCAACGGAGAACGACCATGCCTGTCCTCACACCCGATCGTCCGACCACCCAGAACCCGGTTCGCATTGACCCGAAGGAGGTCCATGCCTCGCTGAGCCGCCACATGCTCGTGGACGGCTTTGACCTCGTCGTCGACCTGAAGCGGAGTCAGGGTTCGTACCTGTACGATTCCCGCTACAACAAGAAGTACCTCGACTTCTTCACTTTTTTCGCCTCCGGCTCCGTCGGGATGAACCATCCCAGGTTGGTCACGCCGGAATTCCTCGAGAAGCTCGGAACTGTCGCGGTCAACAAGCCCTCGAATTCGGACGCATACACGGTCGAGATGGCCGAGTTCGTCGAGACCTTTGCCCGCATCGCCAAGCCGGACTATTTCCAGTACCTCTTCTTCGTCGACGGCGGCGCGCTGGCGGTCGAGAACGCCATCAAGACCGCGTTCGACTGGAAGGTGCGGAAGAACTTCCAGAAGGGCTTCACCGAAGAGCGTGGCCGGATGGTCATCCACTTCCGCCGCGCGTTCCATGGCCGGAGCGGTTACACGCTGTCGCTTACGAACACCGACCCGACGAAGACGAACTATTTCCCGAAGTTCAAGTGGCCGCGCATCCATAACCCGGCCATCCGGTTCCCGCTGAACGAGGCGAACCTCGCCCAGGTCATGAAGGAAGAGGCGATGGCGCTCCAGGAGATCAAGGAGGCCATCATCAACCACCGCGACGACATCGCGGCTCTCATCATCGAGCCCATTCAGGCCGAAGGGGGCGACAACCACTTCCGGCCGGAATTCCTGCAGGCGTTACGCACGATCTGCGACGAAAGCGAGATCTTGCTCGTGTTCGACGAGGTGCAGACGGGCATCGGCATCACCGGTCGCATGTGGGCCCATGAGTACTTCGTGAGACCCGACCTGATGACGTTCGGCAAGAAGACACAGGTCTGCGGATTCATGAGCTCGAAGCGCATCGACGACGTGCTTGAGAACGTCTTCCACAAGCCGAGCCGCATCAACTCGACGTTCGGCGGCAACCTCGTCGACATGGTCCGCTTTCAGCGCATCCTCGAGATCATCGAAGAAGAACAGCTGGTGGCGAATGCCGCCACGGTCGGCGAATACCTGCTGTCGCAGCTTCGGAACCTTGAGGACGAGTTCACCGGACTCGTTTCGAATGCGCGAGGCAGAGGTCTGTTCTGCGCTATGGACCTCGATACGGCGCAGAACCGTGACCAGCTCCGCACAAAGGCATACGACGAGGGCCTGATCCTGATCGGATGCGGCGACCACAGCATCCGCTTCCGGCCGCCCCTGACGATCACGAAAGCCGAGATCGACGAGGGCTTCGTGATCATCCGCAACGCGCTGCGCGAGATCAGCAAGGGAGAGTGATGGAATCGGACCCGACGGGAACCCTCGGCCTTCCGCGGCTCCCGATGGAGCCGGTGACAGACCTGCTCGTACGGTTCATCAAGGACGGCGTGGTCCATTCGGGCTTTGAGCGGGCTGTTGTGGGGGTGTCGGGCGGCGTTGATTCGGCCGTCGTTGCGACGCTTGCGGCAAAGGCCCTGGGTCCTTCGAACGTTCTGGGCGTCCTGATGCCGCATCGGCAGAGCTCAGCAACGGCAACCGACGATGCGAAGGCGGTCGTGGCCGCCACGGGCATCCGACAGGAGATGGTCGACATCACCCCGATCGTCGACGGTTTCATCTCGGCCGCGGGGTCACCGGAACGCGTGCGGCTCGGAAACGTGATGGCGCGGACGAGAATGGTCGTTCTCTACGATCGTTCAGCGCGCGATGGGGCGCTCGTGCTCGGTACAAGCAACAAGACCGAGCTGATGCTCGGCTACGGCACACTGCACGGCGATCTCGCCTCGGCGCTCAATCCGATCGGCGACCTCTACAAGACCTACCTGTGGCAGTTGGCGGAGTTCCTCGGCGTTCCAGAGCGAATTGTCAACAAGGCGCCGACGGCTGATCTGTGGGAGGGCCAGACAGACGAGGGGGAGCTCGGATTCAGCTATCGCGAAGCCGACCGGCTGCTCTATCTGATGGTGGATGAGCGTCGGACCGATGACGAACTGGCGGCGGCGGGATTCTCGCCGGAGCTGATCGCGAAGGTGCGCGACCGGGTGCGGCGGTTTCAGTTCAAGCGTCGCCCGCCCGTGATCGCCAAGATCGGCCAGCGGACCGTGAACGTGGATTTTCGGTACCCGCGCGATTGGGGACTGTGAGCGTTTGAGAAGAGGCATTCACCTCAAAGAACGCAGAGAACGCATCGTCCTGAGATGGAAAGAAACCCATTTACCGGTTCTTTGCGGCCACTATCATCCATCGAATCAACAGTCTGATGAGCGCAATCGCACCGGGGACGCTCTACATCGTCGCCACGCCCATCGGGCATCTGCAGGACATCTCGCAACGTGCGCTGGAGGTGTTGCGGGGCGTATCGCTCATCGCGGCCGAAGATACGCGGACGACCCGTGTTCTGCTCGACCACTACCGCATCGCCACGCCAAGCGTGTCGTACCACAGTCATAATGAGGTGCGGCGCGTTCCTCAACTGATCCAACGGCTGAAGGAAGGCGGGTCGGTGGCGGTCGTCTCAGACGCCGGAACGCCCGGCATCTCGGACCCTGCAAGCATTGTCGTCCGGGCGGCGCTCGAGGCGGGCTACCCGGTTGTGCCGATCCCGGGACCGACGGCCTTTGTGTCGGCGCTGGTGGTAAGCGGGCTGCGCACGGACCGTTTTGTGTACGAAGGATTTCTTCCGGTCAAGAAGGGGCGACGTACGCGCCTGTCGCGCATTGCAACGGAGGAGCGCACGATCGTTCTCTATGAATCGCCCCACCGCATCAGTCGAACCGTGCGCGAACTCCTGGAACATTGTGGGGACCGGCGGGTGGTGCTGGCGCGTGAACTGACGAAGAAGTTTGAAGAAGTGTATCGGGGAAGACTGTCGGAAGCCGTGGTGCATCTGGAACGAAAGGCCCCGCGGGGTGAATTCGTCGTGATCTTGGAAGGCATGGAATCAGGGGTGGAACCGGATTTGGCAGAGCCTTCGTGACCTGTGACACGGAATTCCGAACGCACGGCCCGTATTATGTGTCTCACTCATCATTCGGCGACTTTCGCGTGCGACGATACGAACGTAAGCCCCTGTCGCCCGACGAGCAGCGGGTGATCCTCGAACTCCTTCAGGAGCACGTCGAGACTCGGCGTTGGTACGCTGTTGTCGTGCTCCGGGAGCTCGTCGCGGAGATCGCGATCCCGCTCAACTGAACTCTGGCGGCTCGCCCATCTGTTCGAGGACAAACGCCAGCACGGTCCTCGCATCCTCCATCGGGTTCGCTGACCTCGATCGGAAGTCCGTTCCCAATCTCGACGCCAGCCGGTCGGCTGCCCCTCGCACCTCCTCGGGTACGGCAGCGTCCGCGGCCAATCCTTGAAGCTGTCTCAGAAAGTCGTGCCCCCATCGGAGTGAAGGATCGCGGCGCTGCCACTCGGTGACGGCATGACCGATGGCCCTTCGGAGGCAGGTGCGGACTCGACCTGCATTGCCGCTACGTTCGCTCTCACCGGCCCGCGCGAGCTCGAGTTGCATCTCGTCATGCCAGCTCATGCAGTCGCCTCCAGACCAAAATCCTCCTCACGCTCGTACCACGGGCGCGTCATGTCCAGCCAATACATCAGCCCGCGGAACGGTCCGAATGCACGGTAGCGCTGTTCGATGGTGCGATCGCCGACTCGACGCCCGCGGTGATAACGCTCGGCGTAGACCCTGGTGATCCAAGAATCATGGGCAAATCGATGGTAGACCCCGTGGAGACGGAGAAGGTTGTCGGCGGCGTACGGGCCAATGCCTTTGATGTCACGGAGCAAGGCCTCCATTTCTTCGTGCGTCATCGACCCGCGGCGGAGTTGCTCGAGATCCAGATCGCCTGAGGCGCACCGACGCGCCAATTCGACGAGGAATGGCGACCGATAGCCGGCTTTGATCTCGTTCCGGAAGAACGACTCGGGCTTTGCCGCCATGGCGTACGGCGTCGGAAAGGCCTTACGATCGCCCACCGCTGTGCCGAGAGACTCGACGAGCCGTCCGACCATCGCTTCGGTGAGCGACCAGGAGCAATTGGTCGTAAGGATCATCTTCACGGCGTCTTCATACGCCGATGCGGCGCGCAAAATGCGGCCCGCGCCGTACCGTGGAACCCACCGGAATGATGGATGCCGCCGACACTCGCGGTGCAGCTGCGTGAGGTCTTCATCGAATCGCAGGACGGCCGTGGCGATGCGGCGAAGGTCTGCGCGATGATGCGAAGAGAGAGCGCCTGACGGCGAAACGCCGACGGTCACGACACGGCGACGCTGACGTGCGGCAAACACGGCCGGCGTCCCGTCGGCGAGTATGGCGGCGAACGAAAGGACCCGGCGATTGCGGTCGATCTGGAATGGCGGCAGCACCGACCAGCCATGACTGACCACCAACGACCACAGGCGGTAGTCGGAAGGGACACGAAACGCAAGAGTCATTTCGTCGAAAGATAGGGGCTTGGTGTGGCACCTCGCGTTGCCGAGCGGACGAAGGTCAGGATACCCTTCGATGGAGGGACGCATTGAACGGAGAATGCGGTCCTTCAATATAGCATCGGATGTATCAATTCGGAAGGAGTCGTATCTTCGACTCATGAACATACCGACTTCACCGCTTGCGATCGACGTCCAGGACCTTCGTAAGGTCTATCATGGACGATCAGGACCACCTGTTGAAGCCGTACGGGGGATCTCGTTCAGTGTTCCGGCCGGCTCCGTTTTCGGCCTCCTGGGTCCGAACGGGGCGGGCAAGACAACGACCATCAAAATCCTGACAACGCTGCTTCAGCCGACCTCAGGCCGCGCCAGTGTGATGGGACATGACGTGGTAGCCGCCCCTTTGGAGGTGCGGCGATCGATGGTGGCCGTCATGCAGGACAACGCGCTCGAGGTCTTCCTGTCCGTTCGGAACAACTTCCGGGTATACGGGAGGTTCCACGGGCTGTCGGCCGCGGAGGCCGACCGCCAGGCGGATCGGGTGGCGGAGCTCTTCGGTCTCAAGGAGATCATGTCGACGCAGGCGAGCGACCTGAGCGGGGGACAGAAGCGTCGCGTGCAGGTCGCGAAGACGTTCATGGTGAGGAAGCCGGTGGTCTTCTTGGACGAAGCGACGACCGGCATGGACACGTTCAACAAACATGCGGTCCTCGCCGCCATCCGTCACGAGACAGCCCGGGGACGCACGATCGTGCTGACGACACATTTGCTGGAGGAGGCGGAGGAGTTGTGCGAGCGGCTGGCGATCATCAATCATGGACGGATCATTGCCGCCGGCACGTTGCGCGAAGTGAAGTCGATGGGGCTTCGACTGATAACGGTCACGCTCATGTTCGACCGCGTGACGACCGCCGTCCGACGAACGTTGGAAAGACTCAAGCCGCATCAGAGCTCGACGACCGATGACGCCATTCAGGTGACGGTGCGTGATGAATCGGAAGCGATGAAGGTCCTCACGACGGCCCGTCGCCTCCGAGGTTTTCGGCATTTCGAGGTGACCGCCGCAAGTCTCGAGGATGTCTTCGTGACCCTCATCGATTCGAAGCGGAAGGAGGGAGGTGCATGAGCGCGCTCCTCTCCGTGCTGTATCGCGAATACCTGATCCGGACGACCAGCCTCATGTGGCTGTTCTTCGACCTCGTGGTTCCGGTCATGTACCTGCTGATGTTCGGCGTCGGCTTCAATTCCGCCTTCCTGTCGGGGATCTCCATGGAGGGACGGTTGCTCTCGTACAACGAGTTCTTTCTGGCGGGGGTCATCAGCATGGCCTGCTTTGGGCTGGCGATGAACCAGTCGTACGGGTTCTTTGTGGACCGGGACAACGGGATCTTCTACGAAACGTTGACATATCCGATCACTCGTAGCCAGTTTCTGCTCGGGAAGATCCTGTTCCAATGCATCCTGGCCGTCATCCAGACAAGCCTGACGCTGGCGGCGGCCGTTGGATTGCTCGAGGTGACGGTACCGCTGCACGGGATACCGGTTCTGCTTGGCGGGATCTTGCTTGGGACGGCGGGATGGTTCTTCGTTTTTGCGTCGGTTGCCTTCCTGATCAAGCGCAACGACCTGTTCAGCACGGTCATCAACGTGGCGTATTTCGTCCTTCTGTTCGTCAGCAGCATGTTCTATCCACTCGAACAGTTGCCGCCGGCTTTCCGATATGTGGCGATGGCTAATCCCGTGACTTGGCATACCGATGTTCTGCGGTGGGCGCTTTTGGACACCGGAGAACCATCGGCGGTGGCGCTAGAGGCGGCGGGGTTCGCGCTGTTTGCGTTCGTCGGCTTCCGAGTAGCGATCGGGGCCCTGAAAAGAGCTGTGGAGTAGCAGGCCGGGAAAGGCGTACAACATGTACCGACTGACTTGTTGGATGATGTCATGGCACATCGTTCGTTCCTGAGGGGTGTGATCGGGTCGACGGTGTTCCTCGCCGTGTTCACGTCGTGCGAAGATCCTCCCTCTTCCCACAGTGCATTTGCGAACGTCGCATGGTCGGTGGACACTGTCCGCGGCGTGTCATACGGAATCCCCATGCAGCTCAAGATCCGAGGGTTGTCGTCCGACGATCTGTTTCTGGTCGCATGGCTGGAACCCGTGGCGGGCGAGGTGTTCCATTTCGACGGTGTGCACTGGTCGCGACCTTCGCTGCCTTCTTCAACGTCAAGGATCTACGATGTCGCTGCGTTCGGCTCGGGCGTGGCGATCGCGGCAGGAGCTTCACACGATGGACACGGCATGATCTTGAACCTCGAGGGTGACAACTGGGTTGAGGATGGAGGTCCTGTCGGGGCGCCAACGTTGTTGGCGATCGGCGGGATCTGCCATGATTCGCTGATTGTTGCTTCAACGGGCGGCCAACTGTTTGAGCGACTTCTGGCGCCGTACTACGCCTTCAAGGGCTGGGCCCCGTCGACCCTGCAACGGTACGGTATTCCGATCGATTCCGGCATGCACTCCAGGCCTGTCGCGATCGAGCCTTTCGGCCCAAGGGGCCTTGTCATGACCTACCATGATCTTCTCGGAGGTTCCTATCCCGTCACGAGACTTCTGACCTGGAACGGATGGTGGTGGTCTGAGGTCGCTGCGATCTGGGGCTATCACACGATCCGGGGCTTCCAGCCGGAAGAAGGCCACACGGCTTGGGTGACCTCAAATTCGAGGCAGGTGGTACTCAACATGCTCGACCATGGAGAGCAGTCATCGACGACGGTCCAGTCCTCGGGCGGAGCCGTGGATATGACGGGAACGTCGCTTGACGATGTGCTGGTGTTGACCCCGGGTCGCCTCTTTCGAATGAATGCCCGCGGCCATCAGGCGATTCCGGGACCTTGGGACGATCGGGTCATTCTTTCGACCGCCTGGACGAACGGTCCCGAGATCGTCGTCGCCGGGCGGTCGCTGGTCGATCTCCGTGTCACGGTTGTTTATCGTGGGCGCAGGAATGCCTGGTAGGGCCGCGATGAAGCCGCTCAGATTGATCTATCACCCCGACGTGCTTCTCCATGACACCGGACTGGGACATCCGGAACGCCGCCAGCGCTTGGAGGCAATCGTCGCTCATCTGATGTCGACGGACCTATGGGGCGTTATGGAGCATGTTCAGCCCGGAGAGGCGTCGATGGAAGCGATGGGAGCCGTGCATCCGGCATCCTATCTCGAGTCGGTCAAGCGTGCCATCTTCGACGGAGCAACGCTTCTGGACGATGGGGACACGCGCGTGAGCCGCGGCTCGTGGCGTGCTGCCCGCCTGTCCGCAGGAGCGGCGATGCTGGGCGTCGACGCGGCCTGCGGTCCGGATCGTTCTCATGCCTTTTCGGCGATGCGCCCCCCGGGCCATCATGCCGAGACGTCGAAGGCCATGGGATTCTGCCTGGTGAACAGCGTTGCCATTGCCGCGAGGTATGCACAGCGGCGGTACGGTGTCGGCCGGATTGCGATCGTCGACTGGGATGTGCATCATGGGAACGGCACGGAGGAGATCTTTTGGAAGGACGGTACCGTTCTGTATGTGAGCCTCCATCAGTATCCACTCTGGCCCGGCACGGGGGCTGGGTCGGACGTCGGCGAGGGGCCGGGAGAGGGGGCCACCGTCAATTGTCCGCTGCCTCCGGGCTCGGGTGAAGCGGCCTACGAACATGCGTTCCGCGAACGGGTGATCCCGGCATTGACGGCGTTCGCACCCGATCTCCTTCTGATCTCCGCCGGTTTTGATGCCCATCGGGACGATCCGCTGGCGAACATGGACCTGCGGGCGGAGTCATTCGGTCGATTCACAAGCATCCTCGGCGAGGCCACTTCCCGTTCGTTGCGGGCCGGGATCGTTTCCGTGCTGGAAGGAGGCTACGATCTGCGGGCACTCTCGACGTCGGTCGAAGCGCATCTTCGAGCATTGTCCAATGCTTGACTTCGGTCGTCCGACACGCTACATTATTACACGTTCTTTCACAACCGGATGCCTTCTCACCGTTAGGGGTGTGGGCGAGGAATTGAATGTCGTATCGGCGCGTTACCTCCCTCGTCCACTGAGATCATACCCTCGAACCTGACCTGGATCATGCCAGCGTAGGAAAACGACCGTCGTGCCGTCTCCGCCGTTCTTCCATCAGGTCTCCCTGACGAAGAGCGGCGTTCGTGTTCTTGGGGGATAGGAAGAGAATCGGCCGCAGATACTGACAGAAGCACGAAAAGCACAGATGGAAAGAAGGGAATTGCAATGATGGGAGCTCTCCAGAATCGCAACGACGGCAGTATGATCCATTTGGCCCGACCGCATTCACAAGGGAGTGTGATGGGGATGTTGTCGGCTCACACAAGCCTCGCGCCAGGGCCTATGTTCGACCCCCGGCTCATGAGAACAAACTTCGGCATGTTCTTTGTGCTCCTTGTGGTTCATGCGTTGGCATCCGGCCAACCGACCCAGCGCGACACCGTCTACGCCCAGCCGCCGGTGGTCGTGACAGCTACCAAGGCGATCGGACGACTCTCGCCGATCACGTTCTCCGACCTGTCTCGCTCGGAGATCCTCCAGAGGAATTCCGTTCAGGATATTCCCGTCCTCCTCTCGGAACTTCCATCCATCACGACGTACTCTGAGAACGGCAGTGGCATCGGCTACAACTACATCAACCTGCGCGGGTTCGACCAACGCCGCATCTCCGTCATGATCAACGGCGTTCCGCAGAACGACCCTGAAGATCATAACGTCTACTGGGTCGACTTTCCGGACCTGCTGGCCGCCACGCAAGAGATCCAGGTCCAGCGCGGAGCCGGGGGCGCATTCTACGGTCCGGCGGCGATCGGCGGCTCCGTGAATCTGGTCGCCAACCCGTTCACCGCGATACCTGGGATCGCTGTCGAGACAGCCGTCGGCTTCCAGGAGATCGGCGCCGAAGGGCGGACGTCGCCTGCGACGCGCAAGTTGGGCATCAGCCTCAATTCAGGACTCATTGACCGCACGTACATGTTCTTTGCCAGGATGAGCCGCATCGAGCATGATGGATATCGTGACCAAGGGTGGGTGAACCTGAACTCCTTTTTCCTGGCCGGGGCTCGATTCGATGGATCGATGACGACGCGTGTGCACGTTTACGGCGGACCGATCGAGGACGGGCTGGCGTACGTCGGTCTTCCGAAGAGTTTCAACAACGATCTTCGGCTTCGACGCACAAACTACAGCTACTGGGAGTATGATTCGACGGGCTTGACCGTGGGGTATGCCGTGCCGCAAAAGCGGAACGCTCAGGAGCGCTTCTCTCAGCCGCATGCGGAGGTGCTGCACGAATGGCGTCTGAGCGAGACGATGCGGCTCCATACGACAGCCTTCGCCGTATTCGGCGATGGGCATTTTGATTACGACGGTGATTGGATACCGTACGACGCTGCAGGATCGGAATGGTTCAGGCGGAATGTGGGCTACGACTCGACGTTCGGTGTCACCACGTTCCCGACATTCCTGATCCGGGGCGCCGTGTCGAATCGCCAATGGGGCATCCTGCCACGCATAGAGATCGATCATGGCCGGGGAACGCTGACCGCCGGAGCCGAGGTCCGCATGCATCGGTCGCGCCACACCGGCCAGTTGCCGTACGCGTCCGTCTATCCGAGTCCCACGTGGACGTCCACGACGAACATCTACGAATATCGAGGCGTTCGGGACATCTTGTCAGTCTATTTCCACGAGGTCTTCCGCCTGCGCCAAGACGTTTCGCTGATGGGCGACCTACAATTGGTCCATCAGCGGTATGGCATTCGCGATGAAGCATTCGTCGGGCATCAGTTCGATGTTCGATACACGTTCTTGAATCCGCGTGTGGGGATCAATTGGAATCTGAGCGACGTCCTTCACTCGTATGCCTTCATCGGTTTCACGTCGCGTGAGCCCCGGATGCGGAATCTCTATGCCGCCGAGGACGCATATTTTGGGGCGACTCCCGAATTTGAGGCCGACACGACCGGCGGTGTGACGCGCTATGATTTTTCCCGTCCCCTGGCAAAGCCGGAACAATTGCTGAACGTGGAGTGGGGATGGGGGTGGACCGGCGACGGGATGCGATGGAACATCAACCTGTTTTGGATGGAGTTCACGAACGAGCTCATCAAGAGCGGTCAGGTTGACGTCTTTGGACAGCCGCGGACAGGCAATGCCGAGCGGACCCGACATCTCGGTATCGAGATCGATGGGATCGTCCGCCTCCATGATCGTCTGGACGTGTCGGGTAACGTAACGTGGTCACGGAACCGGCTGGTCCGGTATCGCATCGCCGACGGCGCGGGCTGGACGTCCCTCGATGGAAACCCGATCGCTGGCTTCCCGGACCTGCTTGGCAATCTGCGTCTGCAGTATAGCAACGATCGCACCACCGCCGGGATCTCGGCCAAGCTGGTCGGGCCATTCTACACCGACAACCTCCGCAACGATCGGAATCGAAATGAAGCGTACGCCGTTCTGAATGGCGACGCGACGCACGCCGTCGCCGTTGGCGGAGGCGTGAGTCTGCTCCTTCGGCTGGAGGTCCGCAATCTGCTCAACAGTCTTTACACGACCGGCGGCGAAGGAGAGGCGTTCTTCCCGGCCGCGGAGCGGAACTGGCTCGCGGGGGTCACGGTGCGGTACTGACGGGAGGCCGAAAGCGCAAGCAGTAGGCAGGTGACTTCCCGATCAAGGCAGGCTGACATCAGATGAGAAGTCACATCGTGTCTGGCGGAGCCAGCATTTCTCAGCGATGATCGACACTTGTCAATCGAAAACCGTCAATGTCTTCTCCTCTCGCCCTCATCCTGGCGAACGGCCAAGCGCCGTCCAAACTGTTGGTGAGCCGTCACCTGGCCGACGCCGATGTATTCGTCTGCGCCGACGGAGGCGCTAATGCGGCGGCCAAATTGGGGATCGTGCCGGACCTCATTATCGGCGACCTTGATTCGATCCTTCCGGCGACCGTCAAGAAATTCAGCGGTGTTACCGCCCGACGCATCGCCGACCAGAACAGCACGGACCTTGAAAAGGCCCTCACCTGGGCACAGAAGAACGGCTACAGAACCGTGAGAGTCCTGGGGGCTACCGGGGGCCGGTTGGACCATACCGTCGGCAACCTCAGCGCGCTCGTCAAGTTTTCTCGCAAGCTGGCGGTGACGTTCCACGACGCCGACGGAGACATCTTTGTCGTCGGCACGGAACGCCATTTCGACGTTCCGGCGGGCACGACGGTGTCGCTACTGCCCATGACGTTGTGCGAAGGCGTGATGACGCGAGGGCTGAAATGGGAACTGCGCTATGAGTCGCTGGCCCTCGGACAACGCGACGGGACCAGTAATCTCGTCGTCTCATCGCCCGTAACGATCAAGTTGCGACGGGGGGACCTGCTGTTCTTCATCGCGTCCGAACCGGCCAAGGCACGTCGACGGCATGAATGAACGGCTCAATGCGTTGACGCCTCTGGATGCCGGCGTCATCATCGGTGCCGTGATCCTCGTTCTGTTCGTCGGCTTCTGGAGCTCCCGCCGAAACCGAAGTGCCTCCGACTTCCTGGCCGCCGGGCGGTCGCTCACACTCCCCGTATTCGTCGCGACCCTCGTTTCCACATGGTACGGGGGTATTCTGGGTGTAGGGGAATTCGCCTGGCGTTACGGGATCGCTACGTGGATGGTGTTCGGCTTACCGTACTATCTCTTTGCGATCATCTTCGCCTTCCTGCTCGCACCTCGCATCAGACGGTCAGGGGTGCTCTCCGTCCCTGACCGGCTCGAAAAGATTTATGGACGCCCAGCCGCGCTGGTCGGTTCAGTGCTGACCTTTCTGCTCGTCAATCCGGCGCCTTATGTGCTGATGCTGGGTCTCTTGTCGCAAATGGCCTTCGGGGGGCCGCTCCTTGTGCACCTCTTCGTCGGGCTCATCGTCTCGGGGGTGTTCCTCCTGGCAGGGGGTTTCCGTGCCGGCGTCATGACCAATGTTGCGGAGTTTATCATGATGTACGTCGGTTTCGCGGCAATGCTCGTGCTGGCACTTCCCGCGGCTGGGGGGATCGAAGGATTGATCGCCGGCCTGCCGGAATCGCATCTGGAGCCGTCGGGCGGCCAGAGCCCTCAGTTCATCGTCGTCTGGTCTCTGATCGCATTGTGGACGATGGTCGACCCCTCGTTTCACCAACGCTCTGCGGCGGCGAAGGACGAGCGGACGGCGCAGAAGGGCATTCTGGTATCCGTGCTCTTCTGGTTCCTGTTCGACGCCATGACCGTGACAACGGGTATGGTCGCACGCGTGTTGATCCCCGACCTCACCGATCCGGCGATGGCGTACCCTGAACTGGCCGCTCTGGTCCTTCCGGCCGGAATTCGCGGGCTCTTTTTCGTTGCGCTGATCGCAACCGTCATGTCGACGCTGACGAGCATGCTGATGCTGGCGGGGCTGACGGCGGCGAGAGACTTCGCGGCCCGCCGGTCAGACGTTCATGATCCGCAGCGGCAGCGTCGATGGGTCCGGGTCGGTACCGCGTTGGCGGGAGTGCTCGCCGTATTGTTGGCGTGGTGGATGCCTTCTGTTGTCACGCTATGGTACACCGTAGGAACAACCTTGATCCCCGGATTGCTTCTGCCAGTTTTGGGGAGTTATGTGCCTCGGCTGCGCATCCACGGAAGCTGGACCGTGGCTCTGATGGTCGTTAGTTCGCTCGTATCTGCGCTGAGCTTGGCGTGGGGACAGGTCAACGCAGGCGATCAGGGCCCCGCGTACTGGTGGGGGCTGGAACCGATCGTGCCGGGGATGACGGTCGCATTTCTGATCTGGCTCTTGGCGCGAGTGCGTGCGTTGCGCGAATCGCCGGGGAATCCAGAAGGGAGGTAGGCCGTAAGCAGGTGTATGGGGATCTTTCAGCCATGGTCGGATCGAGGTTTTCCGGCCTGGCTCAACCTGCCAACGGCATACTCTCCCTAGATCCGAATCCCCTTCATTCTACCGTCATTTCGTGTCGAGGATCAGCGGCAGGCCGTCCTTGCCGGCTCCGATGACGATGACTTTGGTATTCTGCGACTGGGCCAGTTTCTCCGTGGCTTCGATACCCTTCCAGCGAAGCAGGTTCTCGCTGATCCCGCGCGCGACGATGTTCTGGAAATCTGATATCCCCTGTGCCTCGATGCGCTTCCGGTCGGCCTCTTGGCGTTCCTTGGCCAGGACGAATTGCATGCGCTGACTCTCCTGTTCCGATCGCAGTTTCTCCTCGATCGCAGCCGTCAGACCAGGCGGAAGGCCCACACGCCGCAGCGGCGTCCCTTCGATCTCGATGCCGCGAGGGCTGACGATCTTCTCCAATTCCCTCTGGATGCCGATCGCCAGCATCTCACGTTCCGACGTGTACAAGGCCCTGGCGTCGTACCCGGCGGTCACTCCGCGCGTGACCGAACGAAAGTTGGGCTCCAGGATCGTACCGACGTAGTCGGGGCCGATCGTCCGGTAGACGTCGTCCGCTTTGTCCGGGTCAAGATGATACAACACGCTGACCTCCAGTTGAACGGTCAACCCTTCCTTCGACGGCACGTCCATCACTTCTTTCAGTTCCTGCGTCCGAACGCTGAACTCGCGGATGTCGACAAACGGATTGATGAAGTTGATGCCTTCCTTCAATGTCGTTTCGGAAACGCTGCCGAAGAGCACCTGAACGCCGACGTGGCCGGGAGGGATGATAACGAATGCTCTGGAAAGGGCAACAAGCGCAAAAATGAGGAACAGAACGCCGGCCATGTTGGAGGCGACCTGGAAGGTCGGATTCCGCTCCTGGCTGACCTTGCGACGAGCGTTCAGATAGACGACGAATGAAACGACCGCGATCAGGACACTGATAACGAACAACATGATGACCTCCTATCGTTTGTTGAGATTCAGTTGATCGTACACATTCGGTTCGGAGTCTGACCGGCGGCCCCCGCCGTGCCATTCGCCCGCTTCACGCTCCACGGCACGGAAATCGCCCAACCCGGCGCCGCCGTGATCATCCTGCGCGCCGATGAATACCGTCCACTTCGCCGAAGGACCCAGAGGCCCCAGCAGCGTCTGCGGGATCGAAAAACTGACCGTCCCGCTGGCCGCGTTGCCGATGGGACGCCGGACGTCACCGTCCACCGGTCTGTACTCCGCCAGGATGGCGCCTCCGGCATCTTCCAGCCGGACGCCGCCGCCAACATACAGGATCCGCTCGTAGCCGCGTCCGTCGGGCATCGAAGCTCTTGCATTACGCCCGACGCGGCGTTGTCCGGTGCCGATGCGTCCGTCAGCATCGACCGCGATGGCGATGAACGTCAGTTGGGTACCGTATTCTGGATGCCAACCGGGGTCGGAAAGCGCACGGAACGTCAGCGTGAAGCGCACGACCCCCGTATCAGCGACCGCTTGGAAGCGGATCAAGTCCAGACTGCCGTCCCGAAGGTGCGCAGTGGTCGGATAGACGAATGAGCCCGGACCGCGGTCGTCTCCAGACGGATCTTTGGCATCTGCCAGCGTTCTGGGTGAAACGGGAAGGCGCTGGACATCGTCGAGGGAAAGCAACGGATGCAACGGTCCCCGCAGCGAACGGGTGTCGGCCGGCACCCGTGGTGTTGCCAGGTCGAGCTCGGACAGCAGCGGGAATTGCGCGAGCGACTGGATTTCCGTGTCGACGCTCATCTGCGACGGATCATGCGATTCGGTCAATGTCCCGCGTTCACTCAGTTCGAGCCTCACCCGCTGTCCGGGCAGCAATTCGAATCCGGCGGAACGGCCCCGACGGCCCGCCAAGGGCCAGCCCACCAGAACCCGGATCGGCAACCTCTGCTGCAGCGAGTGCAATGTAACGATACCGCGGCCCGCATCGCCCTCATAGGACACGCGCACGCGCGCATCTCCCACCGTGACGTCGAAGACGGCGGCGGACAACGCCATGGGCATCTGCGGCAGCAACCACAGCTGTCGGTTGGGGGCGTCGACCGAAACGCCGAGATATGCGTGGTAGAGCGTTCGGACAAACTCAGCCAGGCTCCAGGCTTGACTGAAGGTCCCGGACAGCCGCGGCTCCGACTCTCCGCGGCGTGGCGCCGCGTCGAGGAGTTCAGAGATCGTGCCGACCGCACCGCGGTCGAGCAACTGATGAACAAGGTCGTCGGTGACGCGGAATGCGAGGTTTGGACGACCGAATTCCACGGCGGCTTTGACCCACGGACCGGCAAGCCATGTCCACACAACGCCGTTGTGGTATGCCGCGTCCTTCGGGTAGAACGGAGGATGCTGGTGGTACGGATGGTACTTCGGATCTTCCGGGGCGAGCGAGCCGACGCCGAACGGATAGACGATCCGGCTTGTGATATTCTTGAAGATGCGCTGACGCGCATCAAGGTCGGCCACGATGTCGAGTGCGAAGAGTTGATTCGGCCGGAACGATGTGTCGGCGGAACCGTCCGGATCGAGATGATCGAACAGACGGCCGTTCCTGGCGTCGACGAAGCGCGACTGGAAACGCTCCATCACCTTCTCGGCGAGACCGTTCCATCTCTCCGCCAGATCCGATTCGCCCATGCTCTCGGCAAATGCCGTCGACACGACGAGTTGCTTGTACCACAGGGCCTGGATGTCATTCGCCCGGTTGCCGCGAGGACTCCAGGGGCCATCCGGACCCACCGCATCCATCCACGTCTCAGCGTCTCCATGCGTCAGGAATCCATCCCGGTCGACCCGATGACGAAGGGCTCCTTCGACGGCGCGACGCAGAACGGGGAACATTTCGCGCACGAAGGCCGTGTCGCCGGAGGTGCGGACGTATTCATAGATGCCCAGCACGAACCAGGGAGTGCCGTCGGCCGTGTTGTACGAGGTGGAGGTCGGCGTCACCAGATTCGGGATACGCCCTACGTCGGGGCTCAACGGGTCGGTGTTTTGCCACGACGCGAACGAACGGAGGATCTCCTTCGATGTTGCATAGTCGCCCGCAACGAGCGTTGCGCCGGGGAGCGAGATGAACGTGTCGCGCCCCCAGTAGTTGCTGAACCACGGCAGGCCGGCGAAGATGCCGACCTTGCCCTGGCGCATGATCAAAGCATCGAGCGACAGCCTGGCCCAAGCCAGAGCGCGGTCGAATCGGTGGTTGGACGACCGGAACAGGCCGGAGTTCAGGACCGATTCCATGCGCGCCCGGCGACGCTGGAGGCGGTCTCGGAAGGAGGTTCGCAGGTCGGTGATCATCGTGAGCACCTGTTCGAGCGAGGTGCCCGCCACGAAGAGAACGGTGGTCGTTCCGCGTTGAGCCGGGATCAGGACCTCCGCCTTGGCCGTGTCGGGAACCGCACCGGGCGCTGCTGTGGTCACGCCGAGCCAGGTGGGTACCGCACCGTATCGATCGTGACCTGCGTCGCGCCGGTTCGCAAGCAACAGCACGTCACCCGCCGAAGTGCTCAACAGGCCGGTCCTGGCCACGTTCGCCAGTAGGGGAGCAATGGCAACGGTGTGCGGGTCGACGAGCTCGAGCGTGACGATGAGTGCGTCAACGCTGTCGACCAGCTCGATCGTTTCCATGGTGCCGTCGGCGTACGTTCGACGAAGGCGGTCGGGGCGAACCACGGCCTCCAGAATGGCGGACCGATCGAGAGCGTTGTCGCCGAGCCGCACGACATGGTCGGCCATGAAACGCGTGGATGTGATGTGCCATCCGTGCCAGGGGCTCTGCGAGGGTGCGTTGGACTCGGTGACGTAGAAGCCCGCGCGCTTGTTGGTGAACGATACCTCTCGTGACGTATCGGTCACGATGACCTCCAATTCCTGGAGGGTCCATGGCCTTGGGGTGAGGCCCTGCCGGGAGCAACCTACGATGGTCAGCAGAGAGGTGATGAAGAACGCAGCGTTGCGCATGATCGGAACGTTCGGACGGAGAATGGTGAACATTTCAAACTACGGCTTTTTCGATGTGGACTCAATCCGACGCTCCCGACCCTAGCGGACTTTTTGGTACATTTGACGCAGACCATGAGCGGCACGCGTGGAGCACCTTTTGAGAGCTATTGATATGATCAACGATGTGATTGAGATCGCGAGAGAGGCCGGTGAGCTTCTCCGCACCAGCGTCGGGAACGTTCGCACGGTCGAACGGAAGCTTGGGCAGGAAACGAACCTCGTGACCGAGGTCGACCGGGCCTCGGAATCGCTGATCCGAGAGCGCATCCTCGCGAAGTATCCAACGCATGCCGTACTCGGTGAAGAGTCGGGTGGATCACTCGAGGGGGCGGAGACCGTCTGGATCATCGATCCGCTCGACGGCACGACGAACTTCACGCACGGCCTCCCGATCTTCTGCGTCTCGATCGGCGTGCAGCATCGGGGTGAGCTGGTGGCCGGAGCGGTGTATGACCCGAACCAGAACGAGCTGTTCTCCGCAGAGAAGGGGAGCGGATCCTTTCTGAACGGACGACGGCTTCGGGTCACCGACGAATCGGACCTCCGGAACAGTCTCCTGGTCACGGGGTTTCCGTACACGATCCGTGAGAACCCCGACCACGCCATCGAACATTTCACGGCATTCCTGAAGGAGGCTCAGGCGGTTCGCCGGTTGGGTTCGGCGGCGTTGGACCTCTGCTACGTCGCCGCCGGGCGCTTCGACGGCTTCTGGGAGGTGGCGCTCCATTCGTGGGACATGGCGGCGGGCATGCTCTGCGTGCGCGAGGCAGGAGGGCGTGTGACCGACTTCAGAGGGCGCGAGATGAAGGTGAGCGGGAAGGACCTCCTGGCGACGAACGGCAGGTTGCACGGAGAGATGATGCGCGTGCTGGCGAAGAACCTCCAGTGAAGCACGAAATGCTGAATACGAAACGCGGATCCAATCACAATGTCGGCCGAGATCGTACGCGTTCCAATAGGCACGGCAGGGGTAATCCTCAGAATTGGGGTAGTCCCTTCTGCACCCCTTTCGAGGTGATCGTAGCGATCACGAGCGGTGGTGGATCGGGTGGGTTCTTCGACACGACGAACGCGGCCCGGATGCGTTGGGCGGCCGACTCGAGCGACGCCCGGTCGGACGCCTGAACGGACACAATCGTCTCTCCTTTCTTCACCGGGTCTCCCCGCTTCTTTTCGAGGATCATTCCTGCCACCGGATCGATCGAGTCGTTGATCGACATCCGGCCCGCCCTCAGCATGATCCCGCTCAAGCCGAGTTCCAGCGTGTCGATCGACGAGAGCCAGCCGTCACTCTCGGACGTTATCGCGAGGTGATGCGCTGCCGGTGGATAGGCGTCCAATCGTTCGACGGCGTCTGCCGATCCGCCCTGTGCCCTGACGATCTCGAGCAGCTTGGCGTACGCCGAGCCGTTCCGTACCGTTTCCCGGCATAGGTCGATCCCTTCTGCCACGCTCCGCGACCGGCCGCCCAACCAGACCATCGTGCCCGACAGGAGCATCGTCAATTCCATCAGGTCGGCGGAGCCTTGCCGGACATGATCGCCGGAGCGGAGGCATTCGACCGATTCGACCACCTCCAGCCAGTTGCCGATGTGAGTACCAAGCGGTTGACTCATGTCGGTGACGTAGCCGACCGTCCGTTTCCCAGCGCGTTCGCCGATGGCCACGAGCGCCGAGCCCAATTCGACGGCCTTTGGCGTCTCCTCCATAAAAGCGCCTCGTCCCGTCTTGATGTCGAGCACCAGCGCGTCGATCCCTTCAGCCAGCTTCTTGCTCATGATACTGCCGGCGATGAGCGGTATGCATTCCACCGTGGCCGTTACGTCGCGGAGCGCATACATCTTCTTGTCGGCCGGGGCGATCTCTTCCGTCTGGCCGGTGAGAACGCAACCCACCTTGCGCAGAATGCGGCGGTACTCCTCGATCGAAAGTTCGGTACGAAAGCCGGGGATCGTTTCGAGTTTGTCGAGCGTCCCCCCGGTGTGACCGAGTCCTCGCCCCGAAATCATCGGTACGGGGACTCCGCACGCCGCCACGGTCGGTGCGAGCAGCAGCGAAACCTTGTCGCCGACGCCGCCCGTGGAATGCTTATCGACCTTGATGCCCGGTATGTCTGAAAGGTCCAGCACGGTCCCGGAATGCAGCATCAGGTCGGTGAAAGCCAACATCTCCTCCTCGGACATGCCTCGAAAATAGCAGGCCATCAGGAAGGCCGACATCTGATAGTCGGGCAGGTCTCCACGCGTATATGCGCTGAGGAGGCCGGAGAGCTCTTCGCGGGTGAGTGATGCGCCGTCGCGTTTGCGGCGGATCAATTCGACGGGATTGCTCATGCGGGGCGATGCAGGATCCGGTCGGCGAGCAGCAGTCCTGCCACGGTCTTGGCGTCGACGATCTCGCCGTGTTCGATGGCCGCGAGCGCCTCATGCCAGCTGGTCGGATGGAGCGTCAACGTTGTCTCACCGGCTTCGAGCCGCTGGCCGCCGGGAGCGGGATGCAGTCGCCGTGCGATGAAGAGGTGAAGCACCTCCGAGCAGAATCCGGGGGAGGTGTGGATCGAGATGAGCGGCTCCCACGTGGCCGCGGTGAATCCGGTCTCCTCTTCCAGCTCCCGTTGGGCGCAGCTGAGCGGGTCTTCCTTATGTTCGAGCTTTCCCGCCGGCAGCTCGAAGAACCATTGCCGGGCCGGATGACGGTACTGCCGGATCAGCAGGACGCGACCGTCGTCCAAGATGGGAAGTGCCACAGCTCCGCCGGGATGGACGGCTACTTCGCGGACCGTCTTGGTACCGTCCCGATACTCGACCTGATCGACCACCAGGTCGAAGACCTTGCCGGAATACTTTTTGTCGCTTCTAAGGACCTTGTAGTGGCTCATTTCGGAGATCCTTGCGCTGACAGCTGATTGCTGATCGCTGACCCGCCGACTTCGCGGCCTTTGGACGCTTCGCTCGAGGCATGCCACCGATCATTGATCACTGGCGACTGCCCAACGACGTCTGGCCGCTCACCCATTCCCCCGACTGCCCGGTTTCACCGGCGCACTGCCCGATGCGCAGAGTGGGCATTTCGCCGGCTCATACGTGACGACGTCCATCTGCAATACGCTGGTCTGCGTTCCTTCGAACTTCACCTTGCCGTTGCTCCGGTCGACGATACAGGCGGCCCCGGCGATGACGCCGCCGGCCTTCTTGACGATGTCGATGACCTCAAAGACCGAGCCGCCGGTCGTGACGACATCTTCGACGACAAGCGTGCGCTCGCCCGGGGAGATCTCGAACCCCCTTCGCAACTGCATCGAATTGTCCTTTCGCTCGGTGAATAGGGTCCGGCAACCGATGACGCGGCCCACTTCCGTTCCGACGACGATACCTCCGATGGCGGGGGAGATGACCACGTCGATCTTCTGTTCGCGGTAGACCGACGCGATCTGGGCCGCGAAGGTCTGCAAGTGTTCCGGGTATTGCAGCACCTTGGCGCATTGGAAGTAGTGTGGGCTATGGAGCCCCGAGGTCAGCAGGAAATGCCCGTCGAGCAGGGCCCCCGATTCACGAAAGATGGTGAGGATCTGATCCTTGGTCAGTGACACAGTAGACCTCATCGATGTGAGATGGTCAGCGTGGATATCCTGCAATTGCGCGGCTACGGCTCCAGTTCGTCGAGCGCCTCGGTCATCTCTCCGGCTGCGTGACCGTCGCCTTCCTGCTTCGCCGCCGCGATGCCGGCCCGGAGGATGGCCCTGGCTTTGGCGACCGCCCCCTGTTTTTGATACAGGTTCCCCAGTTGCTGATACGTGGCGACATACCTCGGCGCGCGTGCCAGCAGGTCCTCCAGAAGAGCGACCGCAGACGCCGTATCGCCCCCCGCCTCTATTTCGAGTGCGAGTGCGTATCGAGGGAACGGGTCGTTCGGGTCCTGCTCGATGAAGGCCTTCAGCTGCTCGATCCGGCGTGCGTTCATAACGCATCGATGCTTCGGGCGAGCGCGAAGTCCTTTCCCGTCAGCCCTCCGGCGCTGTGGGTCGTGAGCGTCAGCGTGACCTTGTTCCACCGGATGTCGATATCGGGATGATGGTCGGCCCGCTCCGCCAACACGGCTACGGACATCACGAAGCCCATTGCGGCGACGAAGTCCTTTCGCTCGACCGTCCTTGTTATCGTCGATCCGCGGCGTTCCCAGTGCGGAACGGCGGTGAGATGCTCACGGATCTCGGTTTCATCGAGGAGTCTGGTCATGTCATCCTTCCGAGGGAAATAGCATTTCACAGAGTTCCACCGAGTAGACACAGAGGTCCACCGAGTAGAGTGTGAGACATGGTCAACCCTCTGTGGGTCTCTGTAGGCCTCTGTGGATCTCTGTGTCAAGTTTCTAAAGTGACAGTCCTTTGCCCGCTGTGAAGCGGTCCAGCTCGCTTCGCAAAATGATATGCTTGCGGTCGATCGCGCGGTCGATCGCCAGAATGCCGTCGATATGGTCGATCTCGTGTTGCAGCAGCTCGGAGAGCGCCCCGACGGCCTTGACCGTGCGGCGATATCCCTCCACGTCCTCATACGCCACCTCCACCGAGTGATGCCGCCTGAGCCTGACGAGAAGGTCCGGGAACGAGAAGCAGTCGTCCCACAGCAGAAAGGTCCTGCGGCTCCGTTGCGTGATCCGCGGGTTGAACATCGCGCCCCCGATCTCCGGCTCAATGTAGATCGCCCGGACCGTCGACCCGATCTGCGGTGCGGCGATGCCTCTGCCGAAACCCCGCCGCGACCTGAAATCGGCCAGGGTGTCGCGCAGGTCGTTCGAGAGCCGTATCCTCAGCTCAGCGGATGCGCGGGGTACGGTTTTGCACCGCGTGCGCAGGACGGGATCGCCGAGAAGTCTGATCGTGCAGATGGCCATGTCGTTGCCTTTCTCAGGACCGTCAGCCGATGCCGCCGACCCGTTGCACGCGACCGAGCTTTGCACCAAGGAAACGCTCGCCGACCTCCGTGAACTTGTAGGGGATATCGCTGACAAAGAACTGTAGATGCGGGGCGAGGGTGCTGGGGTTCAGCCCGCCCGAGCGCGCGAGGAGCTCCGCCACGGCGTGTCCTGTCGCCTGTCCGGAATCAATGAGTCGCACCGTATGGGGCACGACGCGCTGAATGACATCGCGAAGGATCGGATAATGTGTGCAGGCGAGCACGACCGTGTCGACCTTTTGCTGAACGAGCGGATGGAGGTACTCTCGCGCGATGAGTTCCGTCGCCTTGTGGTCGGTCCAGCCTTCTTCCGCCAGCGGCACGAACAGTGGGCACGCCTGGCCGAACACCTCGATCGCCGGGTCGAGGGCGTGAATGGCGTGTGTATACGACCGGCTGGCGATCGTTCCGTGCGTTCCGATGATGCCGACCCGTTTGTTCCGCGTAGCCGATACGGCGGCGGCGGCGCCGGGCAGGATCACGCCCACGACCGGCGTGCCTGCGCCCGCTCGTTTTTGCACCACGTCGAGGGCCACCGCCGACACCGTGTTGCAGGCGACGACGATCATCTTCACGCCGTGCCTCAACAGAACCTCGGTATCCTGGAGCGAGTATTCGCGGACAACCTGCGGCGACTTGGAGCCGTAAGGGACACGCGCTGTGTCGCCAAAGTATACGATGTTCTCGTGCGGCAAATGTCGGAGCAGCGACCGAACGACGGTCAGCCCCCCGATGCCCGAATCGAAGACCCCGATGGGTTGTGCGGTTCGGTCGCTCATGGCTAAGGCGCGGTCACGAGCTCCGTGTGCGAGAGGTCGCGCAGAGTACTTCGCAGCTCCTTGAGGACCTGCGCCCGACGGCTGGGTTCGGTCAGCGGAAGCCCGCCCCGGTCGAGCACATAGAATGCGTCGACAATGCCGTCTCCCCGCGTCGCGATCTTGGCGAAATGGATGCTCAGCCCTAGGCGCGACATCGTTCCGGTGATCCGGTAGAGGAATCCCAGCGTGTCGGCTCCGTACACGTCGATGATCGTGAAGCGCGGATGGTCCTCGAATTCCACGTCGATGCGGATGTTCGGATTATGCCGCCCGGCTTTTCGCTTCCACCGGCGCCGGTGGCGCTCGATAAGATGCTCGACGTCGACCTGTCCGCTGAAGACCTCCCTGAGGTCCTCTTCGACTTTCCGACATCGCTCGCCGGTCAGCGGGGCATGCGTCGTCGCGTCGACGACGCGGAACTTGTCGATCGCCGTCCCGTCATCGCGCGTGAAGATGCTGGCGTCGATGATGTTGCCATCATTGGCCGTCAGGACGCCGCAGCAGCGCGACAGGAAGTAGTCGGCATCGGGAGCGATGACGGTCAGCTCCGTGACGTCGCTCCACTGCTGGCTCAAGACGTGCACCGAGCGGCCGTCGCCGATCGCCCGCAGATGCTCGGCGATCTCGTCGGCTGAGAAGGCGCTGCGATACGCCGTGTCGCGAAGCAGTCCCGCATGGCGATCGACCTCGTCCGGAGTGAACTGCGCGAGCCATCGCTCAGGCATCGGGGCGACCACCGGGGCCGAGGGCTCTTCCTGACCCCGTAGCACCCGTTTGGTGCGCAGATACAGGTCCGTCAACAGCGACCCCTTCCATTCCGTCCAAACGCTCTTGTTGACCGCCGACAGGTCTGCATAGGTCAGACAGAACAGCGCGTCGAGGAGTTCGGGCTTCGGGAAGCGCGAGGCAAAATCCTTGATCGTCGACGGATCGGCGAGATTGCGGCGGAACGCGACCTGTTCCATTTCCAGATGATGTCGCACAAGGAAGGCCACGTCGTCGGCAATATCGGACCGATGCAACCGGGCGAGGACCCTGCGGGCCACCCTCACGCCGGCGATCTCATGGTCCTCAACGCGCACCGGCTTCGCGATATCATGCAGGAGACAGGCATATGCAAGCACGTCGGTCCGTGGGAGCGCTCGATAGGCTTCTCCGAATGCCGACTGGTGAGTGGCCAGTCCTTCGGCGTATTCCACCACGCGCAACGTGTGCTCGTCGGCCGTGTAATAGTGGTACTGATTGTGCTGAAAGAAACGTACGAGCGGACGCCACTCCGGAATCCATCGTTCAAGCAGGCCCAATCGGTTCATCAGTTGCAGCGTGCCCGCGAGTCCCTGCGGCCGTTCGAAGAGCGACGCGAACGTCGCGGCAGCGTCGGCCGAACGGATGGCGCGATGGCCGCTGAGGCTTCGATGAATGGCGTCTTCGAGCTGGAAGCTGAATTCCGCCTGATAATCGAGTCGTGCTTCGAACGCCTCCAAGGCGGTCGTCGTGTCCAACCGGCGCATCGGCCGGACCAGGTCCACACGCCCGCCCCTCACACGAAGCCGGTCATTGATCTGGCGATCCGTCCTGCCAGAGGCCGGAAGCCAGCGGTCCTTGGCCCACAATGCAACGCGGGCTGTCAACTCTGCGGCCACATTGGCAGCGTCATAGTACTCCCGCATGAATCGCTCGACAGCGCTGTGGCCGGCCACGCCTCGAACACCGAGCGCTGCTGCGATCGGCCCCTGAAGGCCGAATTCGAGCGTGTCATGCAGGCCGCCGGCGATCAGGTGCATCTCGTTTCGCGTACGGAGCAACAGGTCGAACGCGCGCAAGGCCCGTGCGGGGAACCGGGGCGGAAAAAGCCGTCGGAGTGTCGGCGATGCCAGGATGGCTTCCAGCGTTCCGCGGCGCTGCCGCGACCCGACCGGTTCGAGGCCGGTGCCCCGCAACAGCCACACGACCGAATGGAGATCCCGCAGTCCGCCGGAGCTGTTCTTGAGGTTCGGCTCCAGCAGTTTGGTGGAACGTCCGTACTTCTGGTGACGAGTGTCGTTGAGGGCCAGCAGATCGCGGACGAATGCGGCCGGAGGCGATTGTTGAACGATGGAACGCATCGTCTGGTGAAAGCGACGATACGTGGCGACCGAACCGCACACGAATCGGGCATCGAGGAGCGAGAGCCAGGAGTCCAGGCCGACTTCGCGCATGGAGGGAATGTCCTCCAGCGTGCGATAGCTGTGGCCCACGTCCAATCCGGCGTCGAGCAGCTGGTGGAAGAAAGACCGCATCAACGCTGTCTCACCCGAACGGCCGCCGTCATCCGGTGCAAGGAACATCACGTCGCAGTCGGAGGCGAAGCACATCTCTCTCCGGCCATAGCCTCCGAGCGCAATGACGGCAAGGTCGGAGACGCCGTTGTCGACAACGGAACTGAATGCGGCGGTGATGGTGCGATCGTGCAGGTCCGACAGAGCCGACACAACCGACCGGCCGGTTGCGCCGGCGTGATGCCGCGCGGCGATCTCCTCACGGCCAGCTCGGAATGAAGCGGTCAGTGCGATTGACGGCTCTGACCGCCGGCTTGAAGGCGTCATGGACCCAATATACGCAAAAACGACGGTCGACGTGCCCGTGGCGTCATGTCGCCGTCAACGTCTCGTCGACCCGGATCGAGCCCGGGGCATCGGGGATCGCATTCTGTCCAAAGAGTGTCTTATGATCCTTCTGCCGGTACGTGGCAAGCGTGCGCAAGGGTTCTTCGCCTCCGACGCCGGTCCTCTGGTCCTTCGTTACGATCTCGCAACGGGCGCACGGTTTGACGACGCGCAACGTGAGATCGGGCCCGACAAGCGTCGTCCATCGGTCCTCGGCGTACGGCGATGCGCCGCGCACGACGATGTTGGGACGGAAGCGGTTCATCGGCACGGGGTCTTTCAACCGCCGGTTCAGGTCGGCCAGCGACGCCGTCGAAGCGATGAGCACGGGGTAGGCGTCGGCAAGGCTGACGACGTCGTCGGGACGCCCAAACCTTGGGTCAACCGGTCGGGCAGCATCCTCGGGTTGGCGCACAAGCCTGCACGGAAGACGGAGGACCTCGCTGAACCAGGCGTCGGCTTCACGACCGACCGGATGAACGCCTACGGTGTCTTTCCACACCGTGGCCGGGATCGTCTCTCCGCCTGCGGGCTCCAGCGGCACCTCCAGGTCCTCCATCGTGGGCGCTGAGATCCGCAAACGATCGATGCCGATGACGACGTCGATCGTCGCCAGTCGCGGTGCGCGCCGCTGCGACAGGAAGACGCCATCGGCATCCACCAGCATCCATCGGCGGTCCCAGGCGAATCCCATCGCATGCACCTCCGCCGAAAGAAGGTCGATCCCCCGGCAGGACTTGATGGGATAGACATGCAGCGATGCGACGTGAACGGTCGTGCGAGCCATGGCAGCGATCCTATCAGAAGGAGAAACCTAGCGTTGCCGACAATCTCCAGTCCTCCGGAGAACGGGCGATCGTTCCCGACGCAAGATAGGGTGAGCCCACGGCGCGCACCCATCCCCCGGCCCCGATCGACGAGTGCCAACGGCGGGAGGTCTCTCCACGCACGAACACCCGCCCGGTCTCGGCGAACAGGATGAAGCCCGTCTCCTGTTTCCAGATGAATGGAATGGTCCACGCGGGGATCCGGAACTCGATGCCTGCGATGGCTGAGGCATCGCCGCGGAAGCGTTCCCGTTCGTATCCGCGCAGCGAATGACTGCCGCCGATCGCAGGCGCCTCGAACCATGGGGGCGATCCGTTGAAGGTCTCGGCTGTCAGCCGTGAGACGATAACGGCGGCTGTTTCCGGTAAGGCGAAATGCCATTGCGCGTCGACCGAAGCACGTAGATACGCCGACCGGTTCTGCAGAAAGGCGGGGGTCGCTTCGACGGTCGCGCCGAGAACGACGGCGTCGGCGGGCAGGAGTGCGTTGGCCCGCGAATCGTGCACGACCGAGACCCCGGCCGTGACGAAGTTGAGCGAACGAGCAGCACCCGACGACATGAGTGAGTCGACCACTGACCCACGGTCGGCTCGCACGGTCGAAGAAGCGACGCGCACGTGCAATCCAGCCGCCCACGACAACCCGAGGGGGAATTCGATCCCGCCGGTCAGCTCAACGTTGCGACGACGACCTTCGAATCGGCGAACGTCGGCTTCCGATACAGCCCCGGCAGTCTCATTGCCGATACCGAAGAACTTCGTCATGTCGGCCTGGGCAAATCGCAGTCCCGCCCGGAGCCCGACCCCCCGCCACCACTCGCGGTCCTCGTATTCCAGCTGCGCCCGTATGCCCAGTGTCGAAGAAGCAAGACCCGCCAGTGCCGTCGTCCGCTGGGCGTATGGCGAAAGTCCGAATCCGTACGTCGTCGTGACCGGACCACCTCCGACGAACAGGCCGTCGTCCGAGTCCAGGTCCAGCCACGGCTCGAACGTCGTCTCCCGGCCCCAGTCCCTCTCATCGATGGAAGGTCGGACCGTGACGCGGTGAACTGTCAGTCCGAACGGCGTCGCGGAACGCCACGTAGCAGACGCCGTGGCGCGAGACAGTACGACGGTCGGGCTTTCTCCGATCACCTCGATCGGAATGCGTGAAACGGGCCCTTCGATGGTGAGGATGTCGTCGCCCCGTCCAAGCATGATCCGGAGGTCCCGAGTCCGGGCCGAATGGAATTGCAACTCTTCGCGAAAGGCGAGAGGATCTCGTGGCCCGATGGTCACGAAGAGGAGATGTCCTTGTCGAACTCGGATCGAGACCGAATCGTCGCCGTCGGTACCGTGGAGGGCGACCCACCGATCGATTGTGCGATGCAGGTCCTCCGACGCCGAAACCAGCGTTTCGGCTCTTCGTCGGAGCGCCGCCGAGACCTCGGCGTCCTGCACGGTCGGGCCCGGCGCAAGAAGACTCACGTCTTCGACGAGCCGGCGCTGCATGCGCAGCGTGACAGAATCCCACCGGGAAGGGGGGAGATGTCCAAGCAGCCGCCGGTCGAGCAGGCGCAGACCTGTCGAAGCGCGTTCGGCGGAGGGATACTCGGCCGAGAAGTCGGTCATTGACTCCGAGGCCAACAGCACCGCCTTCGGGATCATTCCGCGAAACATCGGCATCGGATTGCGGTACGGAGCAGATACCGGTTGCCACGTTGACCGGATGGCGTCTCGCTCCCAGCGGAGATCTGAAGGTCGTCGGCTCCAATCGCCAATGAACAGGTCGAACAGACGAAGCCGCAGATAAGCATCGAGGTCGACGCCCGGTTCGTACGAAGTGGTGATCGAGTCGATGAACGCTTCGGTACCGATCGAGGCGACGGACGGTTGAGTTCGAAGTCCGACGCGACGCGCAAATTCTGCAGCGATCTCCCGGCCGCGATCGTAGCGAACGGATCGCAGGTCGTCGATCACGAATGAAGGAAGAAGAGGGCGCAGCGACGGTTCGAGATGATCGTCGATTGTGTCCGGCAGGACCTGGCTGAACGTTGTCGACACGGCCACAAGCGCCACGATAACGCAGGACCTCAGTCTTCGGAAGGTGAGGCGGGGCCACCGTGTCACAGCTGGACCACCTCGAACAACGTGCGACGGGGGGATGGAGGTGTCGGCTCGGCGAACCCGATGCGGAACAGAACGTGAGGAACGCGGTCGCGCGGAACGAGTCCCACGGGTAGCGTCATGCGTCCTGCCAGCGGTGCGCTCAGCGGTTGAAAGGCGATGCCGAGCGACGTCGCGGCGAGATGGAGTCGCATGAGCGCGGCCCCGGCGGCCAACTCGGCGAGCCGTCCGTGCGACGTCGTCGAGATGAGGCCGAAGGCCTGGGCCGACTCGGCCTGTCGCCGTGTCAATTCGAACAGCCGTTCCTTCATTCCGCCGCTGGAGATGCTTGCTCGCGATCGGACAAGACGCTCATACCACGCGGACCAGTGAGACAATCCGAGCTGGTCGAGCGTTATGCCGTCTCTGGTGGCGTCGGTCTCGTCATCCGACCATCGAAAGGTGGCGACGGTTTCGCGGTACTGCTCCGGGTCATCGAGAGACGAAGCCGTGGCCTCGACCACCGCGTCCACGATCGATCGGCGGGAGTCGGGCGCTGTGAACCAGTCAACGACGGTGTTGGGGGAGACGGCCGACGTCAGCCGGTCGAGTGCCGTTGACGGAATCGCATCGTCTCTGAAAGGCCGGCGATTGGTCCTCCGCCGGGTCAACTGATCCGTGAGGGGATCGCGCGCATCGCCCGGGCTGAGGTCCACGCGTGCGACCGGCGCGCCGAACTGGTCCGCTTCCGAAGGTTCGCCAAAGGGGAAGGGCGTGACGCTGGCGGCGAGGTTGAAAGCGCCGGCTGCAAGCCGTAGCGTCTCAACGAACGCGCCGTGCGATAGGAACGTCTGATGCAGGTCGGGGTCGGTATGAGGCAGAAACCGGTGAGGTTCGAGGGCGACCAGGATGCCGGGATGTTTCAACGACACCCACCATGGCTGAAGGTTGCCGAAACTCGGGGCGAGCAGACCGTACGACACGATCCGCAGACGCACGTCCTCGTCCGCAAGCGCGGGAGAAGGCCCGGACCACGCTTGAAACGCGGTTGATGGGGCCTTCTGGCAGCCGGCTACGGGCGGATGGACAACGAGGGCCACGCCCCCGGCGGTCAGTACGCGGACGAAGGTTCGGCGATGCATGGATGGCCGTCGGTCACGTCAACATAGAGCAAGCTTCAGCAAGAATCAACCGACGGAGGCGGGGCGTCTTTTCGCTTCGAGGATAGCGCCTGCGCGCACCAGAGCCTCGTCGATGTTCCCAACGACATTCTCTTCGCCGATGACGTCCAGCAGGCCGGATCGCTGCAGGGCGATCAGCGGTTGCGAATGAATGCCTGAAATGACGACCGTCGTCCCCTGACGGGTCGATTGCCGGTGGAGGTCTTCTAGAGCGCGAATCCCCGATGCATCGACGGAGAGGACATTTCGCATCCGAAGAATGAGGACCACGGGCGCCGGCTCGACCAGCCGCATGGCGTCCTTGAACTGTTCGATGACGCCAAAGAACAGCGTACCCTGGATCTCGAACACCTCCACGCCGGAGGGAACGGAACGACCCAACAGGGCCCCCTTATCCTCTTCGTCGTCCGGGTCGGACGTTCGAAGGTCCTTGGTAATGGACCCGATCTGCGTGGCGTCGGACATGCGCTGCAGGAAGAGGAACGCCGCGAGAACGACGCCGACCTGGATAGCTACCGTCAGGTCGATGACGACCGTAAGCAGGAACGTCGAAAGCAGAACGGCCACATCGCCCTTCGGGCTCCTGAGCATCTGAACGAATGAACGCCATTCACTCATGTGATACGCGACGACGATCAGGATGGCCGCGAGGACCGGCATCGGGATCATCGAAGCCCATGAACCGAACAGCAACATGATGAGCAGCAGCACGACGGCATGGACGAGCGCCGAGACGGGGGTGCGACCGCCGTTGCGGATGTTCGTCGCCGTGCGCGCAATGGCGCCCGTGGCTGGAATGCCGTTGAACATGGGGACGATGATGTTGGCCGTTCCGATGGCGATGAGTTCGGTGTTTGGACGATGACGTGTCCCCATCATTCCGTCGGCCACGACGGCCGAGAGCAGCGATTCCAGGGCGGCGAGCAACGCTATTGTGATGGCGGGCGAGAACATGACTTTGAAGAGGTCCCAACTCATCGGACGCAACTGCAGGTCGGGAAGATGATTAGGCACATCGCCGAAGCGGCTGCCGACCGTGGCGACCGGAAGATCGAACAGATGGACGGCCGCGGTCAGCACAACGATCGCCACGATCGAACCGGGAACGCGATGCGTTACTCGGGGCCAGAGCGTGAGGATCACGAGCGCGGCAGCCCCGACCGCCAGTGCGGGGAGAGAGATCTCGGTCAGCGCGGTGCCGTAGATGATCCACTGATCGACGGCGTGCGATGGAAGCGAATCGATCGGCAGGCCCAGCAGATCACGCACCTGTCCGGAAGCGATGATGAGCGCAATGCCGCCGGTGAACCCGACGGTCACGGGGTAGGGGATGAATTTCAGCAGTACGCCCATGCGGGCGATGCCCATGATGACCAGCAGAATGCCGGCGATGAGCGTCGCGATCGCCAACCCTTCATAACCGTACTGCTGGATGACCCCGTAAATGATGACGATGAATGCCCCCGTAGGGCCGCTCACCTGCGTCCGGCTCCCCGAGAGAAGGGCGGCGATCCCTCCGGCGATGATCGCGGTCGTCAGCCCTTGAGCTGGATTGACCCCGCTGGCGATGGCGAAGGCGATGGCGAGAGGCAAGGCGACGATCGCGACGATGATGCCGGCCGTGAGGTCGGACCAGAAGACGGGAAGCGTGTATCCTTCCTTGAAGACCGTGATGAGCTTTGGATGAAAGATCTGTCGCAGCGTGGACCGGTTCATGGGGAGGCGGTGATTGAGCGATCAAGGTCGTGCGGACTGCGTCCGCGACGACCACCAAACGGCGTACATGAAGACCGCTTGCAGTGGGAGCCGGAACAGAAGTCCGACGGTCGTTGACGACCAGCCGTTCTGAGCCAGCGCTTCCGCGAACATATGAACATTCGCCGGAAAGATGGCGACGAGCAAGAGCAAGAGCCCGCGCATGGCCCAGAGACGCAGTGCCGGCACGAAAAGGCCGATCCCTCCGACGATCTCGGCCGCGCCGGTGCCATACAGCATGAAGTGCGGGAACGGCACCCATGGAGGCATCTGGTTTGCAAGGTACCATTCGGGCGTCACGAAGTGATTGGCACCAGCCGCGATGAAAAAGAGAGCGAACCCGATCCGGACCGCTTCGCGCGGCCTCGATAGGCGTTCAGCCGATGGAGGTGGAGGCGATTGGGTCATTGGAAGAAGAAAGCCATGCCGATGATGTCCACGGATATGACGAGTTGACGTCCGCGCACTTTCGCCGCGACCAATGCGCTGTCGAGCAGGCGGCGCCTCGATGAGATCAAGATACCGCTCCTCTCCGCTCAAGGCGTCCAAGCATGCATACAGGCCTCCGAGGGGTCGTTCCTAGGTGGGAAGGATCAAGACGCCATTCTCAGTACTTCGCATTATTGAGAATGAGATGAATCTTCGCTAAAATATAAGTATTAGTTCGTCCATCAGCACATTTTTTAAGGAAACTTCATATGAAGAGCACGATCACCTGCGACATGGAAGGCGTCATTGAGACCTTCAACGAGGGTGCGCAGGAGGTCTTTGGGTATGCGGCCGACGAGGTTGTCGGCAAAAAGCGCGTTTCGCTCTTTTCGCCCGGATTGATCGTCCTCCAGAATGTGGAGGGCTGGCTGAAGTCGGCCCGTGAGCAGAAGGAGTACATCGGCGAGACCGTCTTTGTTCGTAAAGACGGGTCCACATTCCCCGCGAAGATCCGGATCACGCCGACCTTCAAGAACGGCCAGCAGATCGGCTATTGCGGAGTCACGGAGCCGATCGACAAGCCTGTGAACGTGCAAATCAAGTGGACGACAAACTTGATCAAGTGGCTCGTCATCACGCGGGCGCCGTTCCTATCGGCCGCGCTCATGCCGGTCTTCATCGGCGGCGCCTTCGCCGCGGCGCTGATCGGCGAAGGGGCCTTCCCGTCGCTCAATTATACTCTCACTGTCATCGGTGTCTGTCTGCTTCACCTCGCTTCGAATGTCTACAACGACTACTTTGACTGGAAGAGCGGAACGGACCAGGCGAACGCGAGCTACTTCCTGAAGTACAGCGGCGGGAGTCGGTCGATCGAACTCGGCCTCACCGACCTTTCTGGCACTCTGCGTATTGCCAACGGTCTGCTGGCGGCGTCGGTTGCTATCGGACTGTATCTGACATGGCAGGTCGGATGGGGAGTGTTGCTCTATGGATTGATCGGCGCTGCCCTCGGCTACTTCTATACGGCGCCTCCGGTTCGGCTCGTTGCCCGCAGGGGTCTTGGTGAGATCGCGATCGGTCTGGCGTTCGGCCCGCTCATTACGGCCGGCACGGCCTACGTCATCACGGGGGCGTTCGACCCGACCTGGACAACATTCCTCATCGGCATTCCCGTGGGATTGCTGACGGCCAACATTCTCATTATCAACCAGATCCCCGATCTCGAGGCGGACAGGTCGACGGGCAAGAACCATCTGGTGGTGACGCTCGGCCGTGAGAAGACGCCTTGGTTGTACGGCGGTACGCTGTTGCTCTCCACGTTGATCCACGGATGGCTGGTATTGACGCTACCGATGGCCTCCGCGCTCTGGTGGGTGCCGTTCGGCATGTCGGTCGTCTACGGCGCCTACATCATTCGCTACATGGTCCGCAACCTGAACAAACGCGAGCTCGTCCATGCGAACGTCCAGACGATCATCCTAAACGTCGCCTACGGCGCCGCCTTCGCGGCCATCATTGCATTCTTCTAGAGAACGAAAAAGCAGACCTACCCAAAAGTCGCTGAGTCGCAAGGGAGCATTTTAACTGGTCTGTGCCTTTGCGCCTTTGCAGAAACATCCTTCTTCACAAGAGGCCCCTATTGGGGCCTTTTGTGTTTCACGTCCCGCTCATCGGGCAACCGAGCAGAGGGCTCGCGCGCTTTCTCGCCGCCCCGACACCGCGTCGGTTGCTGTGAGCAGAACGATATAGACGCCGATCGGCACGACACGCCCGGCGTCGTTGCGGCCGTTCCAGGACATTGAACCGTTGGCTGGAACGAACTCCCCACCGGCCAGCCGCCGCACCTCGCGGCCCGAGAGGTCGAAGATCCGCGCATCCATGAACAACGACGGAGCGCCACTTTCATACCGGATCTGAACAACATCTTCAAAGGAATCGCCGTCCGGAGAGAATGGATCTGGTTCGACTCGAACGTTGAACGCAGTTGTAGACACCCCAATCGACACGCTGTTGCTTCGTCCGGGGGAGGCGCCGATCGGGTCCGAGCACGAGGACCAGGCAGAAGCGTCGAGCGCCGGTCTTGTAAGGTTCCGCCGCTCCAGCGACCGTCCTGCCGTCGCCAATCCATCCACATGCGACGCGCGGGTCGCCACCACGCTGTCGATCACCTGCCCGGTCCGGTCGAACAGCACGATCCCATCCCCGTCATTATTGAGGCCGAATCCCGACGCCCGAGGGGCGATAGTGAGGAGAGCCTCTCCTTCCGCCAGCCACGGATAGTCATCCATGATCGACGCATCCGATGCGATGACAGCCATCCTTCCCGGCGCGAGCACTGACGGACTTGACGGCAGCGTTGTTCGCACTCGCGAGCCCGATGCCGACGGAAGGTCGGCGGCCATCCAACCGGAAAGGTCGACTGGATAAGGGCTCACATTCACGACCTCGAACCACTCCGGCTTCCCGGGCAACGGCTCCAGCATGACCTCGTTCACCAGCACGGCTCCTTCGGCGTATGGACGAAGTAGCGAGCCCCACGACGTATCGTTGGAGGCACGCGCATCTCCGGCGACGGACACACAAGCCCGCAATCGAACAGGCCCGCGGACCACTTCGGTCCATCGGTAATCCACGGCCACGCTGTCCGACACCGGCAGGAGACCGAACAACGTTGAGCCGAGCGGGGTCTCCTCGCCCAAGCCGGAATCGGCGGGCTGGAGCCACCAGCCGACCGATCCTCCGTTGAGGGTGTGTCGTCCGCGGTTTCGAACGAGCGCCGTCAGGTGCAGTGACATGGTCCCAGCGTGGAAGACGGCTATCAGGCCTTCGCACGACGCGTCGATCTCGGGCCGCTGTATCGAATTGACCCTGCCCGGCGTGGCTCCGTCCGGTTCATTGCTCGGGCCCCATGTGTCCGCACTCCACGGAGTCATGTTCCAGTCGCGCCGTTCCAGCGAACGTCCGGACATTCCCCACGCCGGTTGATACCACGCGCTGTCGATCGTCCGGCCGTGTACATCGCGCAGCACGACGGCATCGGGGGTGGTGTTATTGAGTGCGGGAAAAGCGGTGAGCAGGTAGCGGGTTGCGGGGTAGTAGGAGTTGAAATCCTCCGACCGTGCTACCACGATAAACTGACCGGGGGTCAGGATCTCATCGGAACGATTGGTGAGCGCAATGCGGCTCATGGAGTTGTCGGAGATGTTGACGTCGCTGAGCGGAATGGTCCACGGTCCTGGGTTGTACACTTCAACCCATTCAGGTTCGCTCTCGCGGACCGGATCAAACTGGATCTCATTGACGACAAGCGCCGTCGGGGGAAGGCCCACAGATACGTCAATCCTGGTCGTGTCGTTGGTGAAGTTCTCATCCTGTGCGGCGCCGGAGATCGCCGTTATCTCGAGTTGTCCCGGCTGCGTGACGATGACGGAGAACGCAACACGCGCGGAGTCGAGCGCGTTCGCGCGGAATGCCGCCGTCAACGATCCGAAGGTGCCGACGCGTTCCTGCCATCGAAGTGCTACGGTTGCCTGGTCGGCGGCGGAGCGGCCCAAGTTGCGGACGACGACATTCACTGCGATCATATTTCCGGCTACGGGGCGTTCGTCGGACAACTCGATGCGAACCGGACTCACGTCGACGGCGGGCGCTGCAAGAATGCGCACATCATCGATGCGGAGCACACCTGTGGAATTCGTGCTGTCACGCAGAACCTCCCAGACAAAGCGCCACGAGCTGGCAGTCGGCACTTCCACGATGGCGAGATCGACGGCACGCTCGACATAGGTGTTGGCGGTGGCGGCAGAATCCCAGATCGCCAGCGGTCTCACAATGCTCGAATCGTCGTTGACGGCCCACACCGCGAGTCGGTACCTCAGCGCTGTCGATGTTCGTCGTTCGTGGAAAGAGAGAAGGTGGGGTAGACGGCTGCCGAATCCCACGGCGGGCGAGACCATGATGCGCACTTGCTGGTTGCCGGTGGCCGACATGCAATTCGGCGACGATCGAGAGGAAGTGGTGGAGAGCGTCCAACCCACCATGGCCCATCCCGCGGGAGGGGTACCGGACTGATCGAAATTCTCTGTAAAGGGGAATGAAGAGATCTGTGCGCGCATGGCCGTGGTCAGCACGACCATTGACGCCGCGAAGCACGCGGTGCGAAACATATGATACCCCCTCAGACGTGATGCAAGAATCTATCGATGCAAGCGGGAAGAGGCAAGAGGGGAGGGTAAGAGCTCCATCCGTCTATCTTCACTCGTCACCCACGTCATTCCGAACGAACCGCTTCGCCAATGTCCTCTACGGCAAGGTTCGATTCGAAATCTCGCTTTAAGGCCACAAAGCCAGTCCTTGAGCCAGGTGCCCTGCTTGACTGGAGGAGCGCTCAAAAGGGAAAACACGAAGCGGACCCCACAGGACCGCCCCGCCCTTGATCAAATCACAAGCATCAAGACCGGAGCCGGATCCGGCAATCGTGTGCCACGCGTGCCTTTGGTGGCTAATCCTTTCCCTCCAAATGGAGACGATCTGCAAACTCCCTCAGCAACACCCGATACGAAGGCCGGTATTGGGCCTCATACGTCTCAGAATGATGCCGCGCCGGAAAACCATCGGCCTTCATCCTCTCGAACAGTTGTCGAAGTGTCGAGCGATCGTTCGGGATCGTCCCATACTCCGCCTCATCCATGATCTCATTCCACCAGCGCTCCAGCCTCTCCGGGTCCTGACCGAACGTGGTCGCTGACCGTACCATCGCCTCGAACAGCTCGTCGGCGTCTCCGCCCCGGGCTTTGAAAGGACGCAGATTGAGCCGCACAGTCCGTCCTTCAGGCGACAACAGCTCGATCAGCGGCTCTGTGGTATCAGCCTCGATCTCGTCCAGTTCATTCAACAGATACAGCTTCGCGCCCGCCGTGTCCGTGAACAGATGACCGTTCCCCATAGCGGCCTGATGAACCAGCTTGTAGATGTCCTCGGCCTCCATGTCCGGGTAGCGCCGGAAGTGTTGGTTCAAGACCGGGAGGATGGAATCATCTGTGCGATCACAGCCGCCGAAAAACACTGACATCGCCAAGAAAAACACAAAGGACACAGAGTTAGTACTGATGGCTCCCTTTCTCAATTCGGGCTCCCAATTTCGACATCAGATCGTGGTCTCTCTCAGGATCCAAGGTTCCCGGCACGATGCGGAAGAACCCTCGAGGCAAAAGCTTCACGCAAAGACTCAATGAAGGTAAAGTGCAGACGGTGTATCAAGTTCGCATGCGAGTATTGTGTCCATGATTCCCCGCGACCTCACTTGTGCTGATTCAGGATGGCGTCAATCGTGTTCGATGAAACCGAGTGATACATCGGCCTTGCCTTGGCGTAGATCCTCTTCGCCCGCGCCATGCCGTCAGGGGTTTTCGCCAGCTCGGCGTAGAGGGGCTTCAAAAACTTTCGGCGCCCTTGGCTCGTCAGGAATTGCTCGAGTGCGCCGTCCGCCGCCCGATAGTCGCTCGCGATCGCCTTTTCGAGCCACAGCGCCAGGATCTCCGAGTTACCCGATTTGGTGAACCCAAAGGCATCGTCGAGCGCCTTCATCTGCGGGACGGTCAGTTTCGTAGGAAGCGCCTTCAAGAAGTGCAGCCAATGATGCGTGGTCCAACCGGTTGTCGTAAGGCTCTTCATGACAACGCCGCCACTCCAATTCTCCTTAACGCCGGCGTTCCATCGTTCCACCTCCGCATCAACCTTCGCGAACTCTTTGGACCTGATCTCCGGCAGGCTTTTCGGGAGGCCTGTGTCATAGATCCACGCGTGGATGTCCAATTCCTTTTCGAAGTCCCGGTTCCCCTTGATGAGCTTGCGTTGGAGATACGAGACGAACTCCTCCGTCGTCGCGCTCGTGAACGCATGTTCGTCGAACCAGTTCCTCAGGAAGATGTCCCACACTTCCCGGCCGACCTTGTCCTCCAACTGCCTCAGAAAGAGGGCTCCCTTGTTGTAGGCGATATCACTCACCCCTTCGTCTGGGTCGCGTCCTTCAAGGTCCAGCTTCAACCTTGTCATGGCCGACGAATCGCCAAGTTCAGCGACCGTTGCATGCAGATCCTGCAACGACAACTGGGCCAGCATCTCGGAATATGCCCGCCCCTCCGTCGCCTCCATGATGCGATTCTCGAAGTAAGTCGTGAATCCTTCGTTCAGCCAGAAGTCGTTCCACGTTGCATTCGTCACCAGATTGCCCGACCAAGAATGTGCCAATTCGTGTGCGACCAGCGATACGAGCGATCGGTCCCCAGCCAGGATCGTCGGTGTGGCAAACGTGAGGCGCGGGTTCTCCATTCCGCCGAACGGGAAGGAGGGGGGAAGGACGATGATGTCGTACCGCGCCCAACGGTACGGTCCGTAGAGCTTCTCCGCCGCTTCGATCATCCTTTCCGTCCCTTCGAGTTCCCATGCCGCTTTCTCGACGACTGACGGCTCGGCATAGACCCCCGAGCGTGGGCCGACCGATCTGTAAGCAATGTCTCCCACCGCGAGCGCCAGCAGATACGACGGGATCGGCTGATCCATCCGGAATTCGTATCGTCCGGTGCTCGACCGGGACGTGGGGTTTGAGGCGCTCATGAGCGCCAACAAGTCCGGCGGGACCTGGATGCGAGCCGAATAGGTCATCCGCACGCCCGGTCCGTCCTGACACGGTACCCACGTACGGGCGAGGATCGCCTGCGACTGGGTGAACAGGAACGGATGTTTCTTGCCGGCGGTCTGAGGGGGCTCCAGCCACTGCAGCGCGGCGGCGTCCGGGCTCGTCGCGTAGCGAATGGCTACCTGCTTCGTTGCCGGCGTGATGTCCACGGAGAGCCGTCGCCCAAGCAACGGCACGGTCTCTCCCAACGACCACTTCGTAGGTGCATCGTCCGGAAGGAGCGTCACCGACTCGATCAAGAGGTCGCGGGTATCGAGCAAGAGCTGTGGCGCTTCAGTCTTGTTCTCGATCGTGAGTGTTGCCGTTCCGAACAACTGCTTGCGGTCGAAATCGACGGCCAGGTCGAGATGAAGATGCTTGACCACGACCTCTTCGGGTCGCGCGAACGAATGCGGGTCGCGGGGTGCCACGTCTTGACGGTTTGAGGGTGAGCAGGAGAGGGAGAGGAGCGTAAGGCCGGTAAGGACAAGGTTCCGGGTCATCGGGTTGATTTCGGTAGATGGGGTACGATCGCCGCGAGGGGTATGAAGAGACGCAAGATCAACGAAGGTTGACAACAGAGGAGACACGATCATCGAACAATAATCATTCAAGATAGCAGAATTTCATCTCAAGCGCGCTTCTTGTAAGATCCAACCTTCCTTGGAAGTCCATTGATCCCCTCCTCTCCGGAGAGGGCCGGAGGGAACCCCGGCGAGGACCAGGTCGAGAGCGAAGACCGCTGGTCTGGAGCGCTCTTCAATTCTTCTTCGCGTTGCCTCGACTGCCTGCGGAATGAATTCCTCAGGGCGACGGTGAGCCATTCGTTCGTCGAGTGGTCTAAGGTCGAGTCGAAGGGAGGTGGTGGGTTCTGAACGCTTTGGACCTCCTGTCCGACCGCAAGCATCAACCCCTCTGTCTGACCGCCGCCACGATCCCCAAGATCAACCACAGCGCTCCGAGAGCGACGAAGTTGCGGGAATTCTCCGACACGAAGGCGATCACAAAGAATACTGCCGCCATCGTGAAAAACAGGCCGCCCGACAGAAAGAACCGACTCATGGTTGACTCCGACAGTGATCAGCCATTATGCTCTCAAGGCATCATCCATCTCGATCGCCGGATGGGGGCGCCATTGCCGTTGTCGTGCGCCGCCCTGCTGAAAGGCGATCCGCTTCTCGCATTGTTTCTACCGGGCGATCGGAAAGACAGCATCCGTCGTCGACCCGATAGCGACGATGCCCACAGCTTCCAGACCTACGGCTATGATGCCGACGACCTTGATCCCGACGGCAAGGATGCCAACCGCCAAATAGCCAACGGCAACCACAGACACGCTGGCCAGACCAATTCCGAAGACGCTCACGGTCAGAAGGCCTATTCCACCGATGCTCACTCCGGCAAGTCCCAGAGAGAGGAACGCCATGGTGAAGACTCCACGGGCCGAGAACACTCCCAGTGCAAGAATGCCCGTGGCATTGGTGCCGATGGCGACGATCCCCTTTGCCTGTCGCATGGCACCATCCGGCGTGTCAGGACCGAGGTTGATCGAAAGCAAGGGGAGGCCGAAGAGGCGACGCGGCGATTCGTATCGATATGTGAGAGGGGCGATGGCGGTGGTCGCCTTGCGGAGGTGACGGAGGATGCGGTCCAAGAAAGAACCGCGATGCTTGCTGTGATCGTCCCCCAGATAACCCGCTCGAGCCGAACGATGACCTTGTTCAGAGTTCGTCATGGGTCGACCTCACTCCATTTGATGGAAAGGTAGAAGAAAAGGCGTCTGCGGTGACATGGAGATGGTCTCTCAGAATGGTCGTTAAGGTGTCCCGATCTTCATGGTCGGTTGCCGTTGCATGCCTCGTTGCGCACAACGCATGCGGTGGCAGTCATCGTCAGGGTCTCTTCCAGGTTGTCAGCGTCAACCTGAAGAGATTGCAGAACCTTCCTTTCACATAAAGACAGTTGATCCGCACGCTCTCCGATGAAAGTGGGCCCATGCCGAACACCCGTGAACGGATCCTTCTCCGTTCTTCGATAGACTGGGTTGGTGTGGGTTCACATGTTCTTCAAGCTGTACAGATGGTTTTATACCGAGGCTCTGGCGGATGCCGTGTACTGCGATGATCTCTCAGTGGGCAGGCCGTGCGTTGCATGCGGCTAATGATCCGGGGCAACAACGCCACGCGTTTGCGAACCTGCCTGCCGGAGTGCCCGCCTGACCGGGATTGCTCTCCACCTCGGCGGGCAGGCCTCCGGCACGCAGGCAGGCTATTCAGCCAGCGCCGAAGGCCGCTCAGAATCTCATTCCTGCGGCCGGAGGCGATGGGCCCGTGCCTGCACGCCGAAGTGATTATCAACTCTTCGAGAGTCTACAATTGTTTCGGCACACAGGCGTGAGCAAACGCGTGGAGCGACCCCGAGCGAGCCCGCCAATAAATCCGTCTTCCTCAGAAAGGCGGGCGAGTCGAGGGGTTGAGCGCCGTTGTTGCCCGTGTTAGGTGTTGTACGGCGCACAGTACTTGATTGTATCATAATTAGGTGATAATTTGCGGCCATCGAAAGGAGGAGCCATGCCGATTATCAAGTCGATATCGAGTCTCCGTAATCGTACTCGTGAGATTGCTACCATTTGCCACAAGCAGGATGAGCCGGTTTATCTCACCACGAATGGCGAGGGCGATCTTGTCGTCATGAGCATCAATCACTATGAGCGGTTGCGAGCTCAGGTGGACCTGTTTGAGAAACTGGGCGTTGCCCAGGCACAGTCTGCGGCAGGAAAGAAAGGAATCACCCACCGACAAATGATGGCGAAACTTCGCCAACGGGCACATGCCCGCTGAGTATCAACTTCGCTATCTCCCGATAGCGCAGGACGATCTTCTCGGGATCTACGACTACATCGCCCAGGACAGTCCGACCCGCGCAGAATCATTCGTGGATCGGCTCGATAAGGCTATTGTCCATCTCGAGACGCAACCGCTCCTTGGCCGGACTCCTCGCCATGATCAGCTGCGACAGTACGGCTACCGAGTCCTCATCGTCGAATCCTACCTCGTCTTCTACGTTATCCGCAACAAGACCATCGAGATTCATCGGGTCGTGCACGAATCGCGAAATCTCGACCACCTCTTCTAGCCGGTGCGGCGCTTGCGGCTAACGTTTGCGGCAAAAACAATGGAGCGGCTATGATCTCCTGGGCTGAGCGCCGTGGTGCCCCGTGTTATGTGACGCTGCGTTGCATATTTGGTCGGCGGCAACGGCTTCTTGAATATCCGGCGCCGATGGAGTACATTGAAACTGAAAGGACAAACTAGATGAGAACTGTCGCTGCCGCAAAGGCCAAGATTACCAGACTGCTTGCCGACTCCGAAGAGTCGCATGAGCCAATTCAGATCGTCGGGAAGAAGAACGCCGCAGTCCTGATTTCCTTCGATGATTGGCGTGCAATTCAGGAAACGCTGTATCTGCTCTCCATCCCGAAGATGCGCGAGTCGATCATTCGTGGGCTCAAGACTCCGATCAGCAAGACCTCTACCGAGCTCTCCTGGTGACGTGGACCGTCGTTTTCACGAAACAAGCCCAGAAGGACGCTAAGAAACTCGCCTCCGCCGGCCTGAAAGCTAAGGCCGAACATCTCCTCGAAGTCCTGAAGGCTGACCCGTTTCAGACTCCGCCCCGGTATCAAAAGCTCGTCGGCGATCTTGCTGGGGCGTACTCTCGCCGAATCAATATCCAGCACCGCTTAGTATATCAAATCCTTCCTGAAATCCGCACCGTGAAAGTCATTCGAATGTGGACGCACTACGAATGACCGTTGCCGCCGCTTGACCCGCCGCTAAGATTCTGCTCTCGTTTCAACCTTCCGCAGCCGAAACGCAGTGGCACATAGCGTTTCGGGGCACAACGCCGTTGTTTTTGCCGCTCGAAACGACGCGCCGAAGGGCGCTCAAGAATCTCATTCCCGCGCCTGTAGGCGCCGACAAGATTGGCGGCAAAAATAATGGAGCGGTCAAGTTCTCATTAGTTGAGCGTCGGTGTTGCCCGTGTTATGCGGTCGTGCCGCGCGCTGAACGGCTCTTGCTCGGTCTGTGACGGGCAGGCTGAGCGACTTGTGAGCATGCAGTCGTTGAACGAAAGTCCAAAAATGCGTACATATACAAGTAGATAGGAGCCAGTCAATGTCCACGACTATTGCACAGATGACCAAGAAGGAGTTCTCTCACATGCTTTCGACGGTCGTCGAACAGAAGCTCGTTGAGCTGTTCGGTGATCCTGACGAAGGCATGGTTTTGAAAGAATCCCTCCGCAAGCGACTGGTTCGCCAACACAAAGCCGTTGCCAAAGGGGAGCGTGGAGAGGAATTCACCAAACTCCGCAAACGACTCGGGTTGTAGTTGGAATACTCTGTCCGGATTCTCAAACCTGCCTCAAAAGAGCTCGAAAAGCTCGACCGAACCGTCGCCCGACGGATTGTCGATCGTATTGACTGGCTCGCCTCGAACCTCGACTCAACCAAACTGTTTCCTCTCAAAGGCGAACTGAGCGGTCTGTACAAGGTTCGCGAAGGTGCTTACCGAATTATCATCGAAATCCTTCGCGAAGATCGCATCATTGTCGTCCACGCTATCGGCCACCGCCGGGAAGTCTACAAATAGCCAGAGACGGCTGCATGCCGGCCTCTGGATCTGCTTGCATTAACCAATTTCCGAAGCTTAGATCTTTCGAGCCGGCGCGCGCGGCATGCCGCATAACGTTTGCGGCAATAACGCCGCGGTTTTGCGAGCCTCTCGACAGCGCCGGAGGCCGCTCAAAGATTCCATTCTCGCGGCCGGAGGCGCAAGCCCGGCGAGCAAAACCGTGGAGCGGCCAAGTTCTCCATGTGGTGAGCGCCGTTGTTGCCGCTGTAATGCGGCCGTGCCGCGCGCTGAACCGCCTGATCTTTGCACCAGCTGGTCCATTGAGCAACCGGATGGGCAGTGGCCCGCCGGTGGTAGCAAATGCGATCAAAGCAAATGGTTCGGGCTTGAAGATTGTGAAGAGAGATAGTCTGGAATTAGAAAAGATATCCAAGGCCTACGCGGCCCATGAATGGATGAGTTGCGTGATAGGTCGGAAGAGTGTAGTGAAAGCCTATGGGCACAAAGATCCCACGGCCCAGCACGATCTCTCCTACGAATCCAAAAGTAACAAAGTACGTAACCGTTGAGAGGCCACCCCAAGGCCAGCGTTCGAGGAACTGATTTGATGCACTCAAGAAGACCACATCATCTGAACGAACGTAGGCCATCCCTGCGCCGAGTTCCAGAAACGATGCCCTAACGGAGAAATAGGCGGCAAGGTCCTCGCGGCGTACCGATGGATAGTGTTCCACGTGTTGCACACCAGTGGCAAATTCGTCTTCGAGTCCGTACTGGGTGTATAAAACGTTGATGCTGACGTCAAACGTGTACAGCGTGAGCGAAGGAAGATGGCACGCGAGTCGTACAGAGAAGCGTGGACCCCAGGAACCCAATTCTCCGAATGGATTGTAGCCCCCATCTAGAATGATGTGAGCGTGAGCCTTCACACTGTCACCCTGGACGCTTGGTTGACCAAGTGCGGATTGCGATGAAACAAGAACACTTGCACATGCGAACACGTTGACAAGTCTCATACCCACCTCTCCTGTCCAGTGAAGATTGAACTGTCTAGTTCGCATTCCTCAGGATCGAAAACCTGAGTCGGACAGCACCATTTGTCCTCTCGCTCTTTCTCGAAGCGTTGAAGGCACCCGTGAAGGGCGGCATATGGGGTCGCACCGTCGAGTCTATGGTCAGCTCCCCATGGCCATCCCGACTCGCCTGGCCAGAATCCCCAGATCAGTCTCTCAAAGCCTCCTAAATTGTTTGCGTGCCCCAAAAGGAGATCTATCTCTTGATAGCTCACTTCGCTTCGAAGGCGAAGCCAAGCGAAATTGAAAAACGCGCCTAATTGCTCGCGTAAGTACGTCCATTGAACTCTGGGATCTGCGTGAAGGACGCTTCCCATTTGAAATACGTGTGGCAGCCGACGAAGGGGCGCTGACTCGGAGGCATTGAACTCACGAATGACGCGAGGAATTTAACATGAGATGGGCGAAGCAATCCCCACCAGTCCTCCTGGCCGTCGCATTCTGAAGTGTAAACATGGCAACCCATTGCTGACGCATGAACACAGGCGGCTGCGAGCAAAGCGAGCGCATTGCGATGTACGGGTTCATCGAGATAGAACCTGCTCACCCCAAACTGGCTTTTGACTGAATCAAACAACGATGGGTAGGTGGAATCCTGGAATGGAACCAGAATATTCTCAGGCGCGTATCCGTGTGTGCCAATCGCCACTTCGAGTTGATCAGCCGGGCAAAGAAGTGAGTCGCACCCGTAAGTCGACTTGGAAACCCATTCAATATGACCGTCAAAGCCACCACCCCAAGCCAAGTGTTTTCCTTGGACAGAACGATAGAGGTTCTGCGGTATCCATCCGGTTCGTCGAATCGCAAACCTGCACCTTCGCAGTACTCTGCCATGGTCGGATCTCCCAGAACTAAGTGGTTTTCGCAACTCCAAGGTGAGAACTGATGCGCATTCTACGCAAGGGCCACTGCCTGACGTCTGAATTCACGGTTAAGGGCCAATTTTACAACCCGAAATCTAGCGGGCTGATGCGCGCGGCATGCCGCATAACGT
>CAZOMY010000023.1:0-44338 GCA_964581115.1 uncultured Ignavibacteriaceae bacterium
GGGTTCATGGTTCAATCCGCGGACTTGGCAGACAGGTTGGCGGTGACTGCCCTAGTGGGGTGCGGAAAAACAAATACCGCCGAGACAACGAAGATTCTTGTCGCGCCCAGCTCACCAAGAAATGGTCACAGTTCTATTCCATTTTTCACAAACCAACTTGGCGTTCTTTGCGTTCTTGGCGCCCTTGGCGGTTCACGCTTTGACTTCCAAGGGGTTCTTCAGCAATCCGTCAGAAGTCCGGTCCGATCGAGAAGTAGTAGATCGGCTCGCTGAATCCCTTCCAGTTCCATCGCCACGCGACGTCGATCCGCAACGGAAATCCGAAGAAGAAGAGGCGCATTCCGTAGCCAAGACCCATCAGAAGGTCCTGCGTCTGCGTGAAGCCTTGTGTGTCCTTCCCGAAGCCTTTCCACGTGGCCGTGTTGGTCCATGACGAACCGAGGTCCAGGAACGTCGTTCCAAGGATGTTCTGGAATCCGATCGGCAGCGGGCCGAGGATCAGATACCGGACGAGCGGGAACCGAAGCTCAAAGTTCACCACGGCATACCGCGTCCCGTTCTGGGCGTTGTAGTTGAACCCGCGCATCGGCATGACCGGCGTCAGGAACAGATAGTCATCCGCGCTTCGCAAAGGAATATACCCGCCGTCAAAGCTTCGGTTGATCCATCCCTCCGTGCCGCCGATGAAGAAATGCTGGCGGTCCCGTCCATTGCTCAATCCACCGGAGACCCGGTACGCAAAGATCAGCTCGCGGAAGAGGGGCAGATACGACCGGTAGTCGGCCATGACGGTTTGCAGGTCGAGCGCCGGTGTGACCGCTTTACTCGAACCGTACAATGTCAGGTTGAATCGTGAGCCGTTGTTCGGCCCGAACCAGCCCCCCGACCAAAGCGAGTGGTCATTCACGTACGTCAGGGACGGCAGGATGAATGAACGCCGTTGGGGGGCATTCAGGGGATCGTCCAGATCGTCCCGCGAGAGGTTCAGCCAGGTAAGGTTAAGATCGACCCGGTTGAAGCGGTCGATGGGGTACGAAGCGATGCCTCCGGCGCCCCACATGCGGAACCGGAAGAGCGTATCGCCGAAGAACAGGAATCGCGCGCTGTGGAACGCGTTGAATCCGTAATCGACCCGGTTCGGCAGGTAGAGGTACGTCAGGCCGTAGTCGCTGTTCTTCAGGTCGAGCAGCAGGTTTGTTTCGAACACGATCTGGTGGTCGCCGAGCATGTCGCTGAAGGCCATGATCGTCGAGCCCTGGAGACCGAAGAACGTGTTGTACCCGGCGTTGCCGTAGACCAGGTCCGGGGTGAAGTTCAGCTTGTACTTCCGCGGGATGTAGTTCCCTTGTTCATCACGATTGTCGATGACGTCCGTGACGCTCGCCGGCGGTCGCGCGTTGGTCGTGTCGCGTCGTATCCCCTCCTCTGAAAAGATATAATTCCTCAGGTCGACGCGCGTATTCGTCCGGTACTGCATCTCGGCATCAGCGGTATCGGCGATGACCACAACGTTGTTCCTTACGGCGAGCGTGTCCGACAGGGGGGCCGCAAGGGATACGGAGGTGGGCAGCTCGGCCTTGGGCAGTCCCAGGAGCGTCTTGACATACTCCGTCGGTTCCAGCGATCGAACGGTCAGCCGGCGCTCGAAGGGCCTGAGCAGGAGGTAGACGTCGAACCCTGCCTGGTGCAGGGAAGAGAACAGCAGCTTCGATCCGTCGGCCGAGACTGAGAGTTGATAGATGCCGCTGATCGAGTTGGTGATCGGCCGGTCCTCTCCGGTTACCAGGTCGCGCAGGTAGACGTTATTGATGCCCGACCGGTCGGAGATATACAGGATCTGCCGTCCGTCGGGAGACGGAACCGGCGACGTTTCGTCGCTCTGCTCGTCGTCCGTCAGCCGGCGGATGGCCCGCGTCGCAACGTCCAGCTCGTAGACATCCCTTTGATTGAAGTCGAACCGCACCATGCGGAACGACGGTGGTAACTCGGCCCCATTGACCAGATCGCGGCGGTCGGAGACGAAATAAACCTTGGTACCGTCGTGCGAAAAGACCGGATCGTAATCGCTGAAGATGTCCTGCGTCAGGTTGGTCAGGATCTTCGTCCGGATGTCATAGGCATAGATGTCCGATTGCGGGGCCCTGACCCCTTGAAACACGAGCAAGTGACCGTCGAACGACCAATCGACCGAATAGACCGCGTCGAGGTCCAGGTCGATCTTCTCGCGTCGGCCCGATTCCACATCGATGAGAATGATGGCATCGCGCTCCCCCGCCTTCGTGGTCAAAGCGATCCGCTTGCCATCCGGCGACCAGTCAAGACCGGGCGTCAGCAGTTTCAGCTCCTCAAAGTCGTTCGTGCGCTGACCGTCCACCACCTTGTCAATGATCTCGCCGTCGATCGTCGACGCGACGAACACGTCGAAGTAGTCGTTCCGGTCGGAAAGGAAGGCGAATCGGTCGCCTTGCGGGCTGATGGCCGGGCTCGTGTTGTAAAAGTTGCCGTCCTTCCGATGGTCGGTCAGGCGCTTGTGGGCAAAGTCGGTCGGCTCCTCACGCTTCGCCACGTCGGGCCAGTACTGCACCTTCATCTCTTTCTGCCACCGCTCCGACAACTCCTTGACCGTCAAGCCGATCGTTGCCTTCAGGCCTTGGTCGACGCTCCGCGTACCCTTGATTCGGCTGAGGATCTCGGCGATCTTCGGCTCACCGTATTTCGTGGCGATGTACTGCCACACTGCCTGGCCGCCCCGGTAGGCGAAGTAGCCCCCAAGAAAATCGATGGGCGGAAGGTAGTTGTTGATGGCGGCGTCGCGGATGAACATGTCCGAGTTCGTGTCCCACTTCAGGGCAGCATACTCGGCCAGCCCCTCGTTCATCCAAAGCGGCAGCGTGACCGGCGCCCGGCTCGACAGCAGGGCCTGGATGCTCCCGCCGTAGAACATATCGTTGATCACGGCATGGACCAGCTCGTGATGGATCACATGACGGAACTGCTGGTAGTTGCCCTCGAACGGCACGACGACCCGGTTCTTGAACAGCTCGGTGACGCCGCCGACACCTTCCTCGAGGTACTCGCCGATGACGTTTGTCTGCTGAAACTCGTTGTGCGAATTATAGATGATCAGCGCAATGCGGTCCTTGATCTCGTAGCGCATCAGTCCCTGGATGGAGCGGTAAGCGTCCTCCGCCGCTTCGACGGCGAACGTCGCGAGTTCGTAACCGTCCTGTGCGAAGTAGACGTCGAAGTGATCGCTCTGAATGAACTCCCACTCGAACGACTTGTACTGGACCTTGTTCTTGCCGTAGACCGAGTTTTGAGCCGAGGCCGAGGCAGCCAACAGCAGACCGGCCGCGACGACCGCCACGATGCCTCGGCATGTCCATCGATGTCTCATGATCGCTTTCTCCGCTTCTGTGATGCGTCATCGTCCGCGATGCGGAAATCGATGCGCCGATCCTCCGGGCTCACCCGCGTCACCTGCACCCGGATGGCGTCGCCCAGCCGGAATGTCCGGCCGCGACGACGGCCCGTGAGTGCGTACTTCTTCTCGTCGTAGATGTAGTAGTCATCGTCGAGGTCCCTCACGTGGACCATCCCCTCGACGAGCATGTCGGCGATCTCGACGAAGAGACCGAACGGCTGCACGCCCGACACGAAGGCCTGGAACTCGTCGCCCAGGTGTCGTTGCATGTACTCCACCTGGAGCACCTTCGTCGCAGCCCGCTCGGCCTCCATTGCATTCCGCTCCATGTCCGACGAGTGCTTCGCCGTGAACGGTAACTTCCGCAGCACCTGCTCCCGTCGTTCCGCCGAGATCCCCGCCGCATACTCCTTTAACAACCTGTGGATCACGAGGTCCGGATAACGCCGGATGGGCGACGTGAAGTGACTGTAGTGATCGAAGCCCAGGCCGTAGTGGCCGATGTTCCTTTCGCTGTACACTGCCTTCGCCATCGCTCGGAGAGCCACTTCATTGATCAGATTCTCGACCTCCGAACCACGCACCTGTTCAAGGAGCCGCTGCAGGTCCTTGGAACGCACATTGCCGTCGACGTGAAGCTTATATCCAAACTTCTCTACGAAGCCCGCAAGTTCCGCGATCTTGGCCGGGTCCGGAACGTCATGAATACGGTACAAAAAGGGCTGCGGATGCCGCTCCCCGCCCGGAAGGCCGATGTGCCGGGCAACGGTGCGGTTTGCCAGGAGCATGAATTCCTCGACCAGTCGATGGCTTTGAAGACGCTCCTTCACCCGGATCGCTGTCGGCATGCCTTGGGCATCGAACACGAACACGGCCTCGGGAGAGTCAAAATCGATAGCACCCTCTCGGAGTCGCTTGGCCGTCAGAGTCGACGAGAGCCGCTGCATCTGCTCAAGCATCGTCACCCGCTCAGCCGGTTCCGACGCCCGCGATCCGGCGTCGCCGTCCAGGATCTTCTGAACCTCCTCATACGTATAGCGTCGCTCGCTGCAGATGACGGATTCGACGATCTCGTACGACCGCACGGCTCCTCGCGGTGTTACTTCCATGAAGACGGTGAACGTCAGCCGGTCCTCGTTCGGCCGCAGGCTGCACAATCCTCCCGAAAGCCGCTCGGGAAGCATCGGAATGACGCCCCGGGGAAAATAGACGCTCGTGCCTCTCAACGCCGCCTCCCGGTCCAGCTCCGAGCCCTCAACGACGTAGTGCGACACATCGGCGATATGCACGCCCAGTCGCCAGTTGCCGTTTTCGAGCGGTTCCAGCGAGACCGCGTCGTCGAAGTCCTTGGCATCGGCCGGGTCGATCGTTACGCAACGAATCCCCCGCAAGTCGCGACGACGGGCGATCTCCTCGGTCGGGATCCCGGCCGCGATCGCTTCGGCCTCGGCAACCACGGACTTGGGGAATTCCCGAGGAAGGTTGAACTCGCGGAGGACGGACATCAGCTCGGCGTTGGCTTCGCCCGCCTTTCCGAGGACCTCGACGATCCTTCCTTCCGGGTGGAAGTGTCCGCTCCCCCACGATTCGACGGCGACGACAACCTTATCCCCCTCGGTTGCTTCGTTCAGATCATCGCGTGGAACGGTGATGGCCGGTGCAATGCGCACGTCATCGGGTATCACGAAGTAGGTCTTCCGCTCCCGCTCCAAGGTCCCGACCACCTCATTGCGGCCGCGGCGGACGATCCGGATGACCTCGCCTTGACGCCGCTCATTCCGCCGGCGTTCCTTCTCGCTTTGCACGTAGAGCGATACTTCCACCGTGTCGCCGTGCGTGGCCCCGGCAGTGTCTCCTCGGGCGACGTACACCTCCTCGTCGCTTCCCTCCAGCCGCACAAAGCCGTGGCCTTGCCTCGTCAAGCGCAGTTCTCCCACCGCCTTCTGAAGTACCGAGAGGTGACGGTACATCTTTCCTTTCAGTCGCTCGATCTGTTGTTCGTCCTGCAACGATCGAAGCGCGTCCTTGAACCGCACATACGCCTTCTCGTCCTTGAAGCCGAGCCGCCGAGCCATCTCGCGCGACTTGAACGATTCGTTCGGGTACCGTGCCAGGAACTCGAGAATGCGGGGGCGAATGTCGTCGTGTGGCATGCCGTTCAGAAGGTGAATCGATACAGGATCTTGGCGCCAGTCGATGTACGGTACAGATTGCCGAAATTCCCGGTGTCATCCGCGCGACGCTCAAAGGTCAGGATCAGATTGCGCAACGTGGGTGAGTTGAGCACCGCCGACAGTGGAAGCTCCACGATGACGTTCGAACGGTCGATGCCCCCCTCCCCGAAGACCCGTCCGCCGATCCGATAGATGGCATCGCCCAACTGTCCCGCGACCCGAATGTCCGTTCCCTCGCCGAACTGGCTGCCGCCATAGTAAACGACGTCCAGCGACTGGATGCTTCCCTTGGTCGATCGACGCAGTGTCTCGCTGAGTGGACCGGTGATCAATCCCGAGGCCAATCCGTACCCCAGGTTTTGGCCCAGCAGGGTCGTGCGCTCCTGCTCGGTCAGCTCATCGCGGAACTGATTGCTCATGATGAAAGCGATCGCATCGGCCTCGATGTCGCCCGGCGTGGCCGTCGACGATCTCAGCACCTTGCTGCCGTCCGGCTTTTCGATCTCAATATCAAACCGCGTCTCCAGTTTGGACCTGGGACCTTTGAGATACAGAATGACCGCGACCCGCTCATCGCGCCCAGCCGTGGGACTCTTCGTTTGTTCCAAGCCTCCGCTTCCGGGTCCTGCCAAGACACGATGGATCCCTTCGTAGCGGGCAGTGATGTCCAATTCAGGGTCGAGGGGATTGCCTGTGAACAGGATCTTTCCTGTCGCGCCGAATCGTTTCAGAAAATTGTAGTAAGACCGGTTCGTCACTTCGACCTCACCGGTCAATCGCATCGACGACCGGTCACGCTGGAAGCCCATACGCCCGCGCAGGTCGGCGAACAGGACGTCGTTCGTCTGGCGATTGAAGACGAATCGCACCTGCGTATTCCCCTGGGTCTGGATCACCAGATCGAAATCGATCCGGTCGGTAAACGAAGGCTCGACCGTCCTCGGCGCCGAAGGAGACATCGCCGGCGCCTCATCCGCGATCTCCAGCCGCGCGGTGGCCTGCTCGGGATCGTTCGCCCGGATCACGTCGATGAGCCGCACGGAATACCGCGGCGCTTCTCGTTCCGGCGGCAACGTGATCTGAGCATTCCGGACCAATACCGTCCCCCTCAACGACGAACGATCCAGGTCTCCCTGCCAGAGAAGCCCTTGCGGACCGGTCTCGGCGGTGAGATCGCCGTAGAAGGCCTGCCCCATGAGCCTCGACGAATCCTCCCGCAATACCTGGAGCTGCCCGTTGAACAGGAGGTCGAAACCCCGCAGCGAAACGCCCTGCAAGGTCAGCGACCCTGAGGCCTTCATCCGACCGTCCGCGAAGTCCTCCGGCGTGTTCCGGATGATCACGTCGTGCAGACGGAACTGCTTCCCCTCGGGCCTTAGATCGCCGTCGAGCAGATACTCAAATCGAGTCGGCACGAACAAGAATCTCGCATTCCGCACCGCTGCGGAACCCTCGTAGAGCGGTTCAGAGACCGTACCTTTCAACCGGAGGTCGCAGACCAGCGTGCCGCGCATGGCCCGTGTTATGTCGACGAGGAAGGGCTCGAGGAATCGAAGGTCCAGCCCCGGCGAATTGATCACGAGATCCAGCGGCGCCTCTGCCGGTATCTCGCGGGCCGGACCTTTGAAAGAGAGTGCGAACGGAATTCTACCCGCGACCAGAAGGTCGGGCCTTGATCGCAGGACGTCGGCACGGCTCTGCAGCCGGACAAACAGGTCGAGCGATTCTTCAAAATAAGACATCCGAACGTCGAGCCGTCCGAAGACGGTTTCCTGCAGGCGCACGCCCTCCGCACCGAGTTCCAGCCGAAGATTCGGGTGGTCGAGCGTTCCACGGAACAAGGCCGTTCCCGATACGATTCCGCCGATATCATTCACCAGGCCGGCATACGACGTTCGGCGGAGCAGTTGCCGCAGATCGCCGGCGAGGAAATTGGCGAAGGTGGCCGACATGTCGGAGACGCCGGCCGGGCTGAACGTGCCGGCGATGATAAGATCCTGGGCGTCGGTGGCCAGATGCATCGACCGGAACAGGAATCCGTCGCGACCGACGGCGATGGACGCAGGCTCGACATTCGCAAGACGGTAGCCGTCGACGCCGAACGACACCGTGTCGAGGTCAACGTTCCACAGATGCTTCCGGTGGGCGGTCCTCCCCTGCAGATCAAATGTCAAGGTCGAATCCATCACGCCACCCGCTGTGACCGTCCCTGCGAGCCCGTCGAACGTTGCCGAGAGGTGTGGACGGTCGAACCGGCGTCCATTGATCTCGAGCGATGATGAGGCGATCGCCACACTGAGTCGAAGCGAGTCGAGCACTGCCGCATCACCCGTGCGCCCCACCTCTGCCATCAGGTCCGCGTCGGTCGCAACGAGGTCGACCACAGAATCGGCATAAGCCACATGCCCGCCGAGGAGGTCGACGCGGATGTGCGGATCGCACGCGGGACCGACCGCTTCGATCAGACCCATGACGTCCCCGCGGAGGTCGGTCCGAACCCAGCGGCCTACCGGTACGAGGTCGCGGATGTTCAGCGCGATCCGCAAGTCCACCGTATCGCGAAGGTGGTCACGCTCCAATGATAATGGAGCGCGCCTCGTCCCCGGGCCGAAGGCGCGCAGCGAATCGAGCGACCCGAACGTCGAGCCAACGTAGTGACCGATCGCGGCGCCGACGTGTTCCAGCGTGTTGACCAGGGTCGCCGGCGTATAGCGCCCCTCGACCATCACCGACGCTGGCTCCGACTCGATATCGATCACCTGATGTCCGGCTTCGTCGACGCGTCGGAAAGCGACAACCTCCGAACGTCCAACGGGCTGTGTCGCAAACATCGATGGCTCGATGTCGATACGCAGTGAATCCATCCGCGGGCCGTCAGCCCGCATCCATCCCCCCGCCGCAAGCGAGAGGTTGAGGTCGCTTTCGTAGGCGCGATGCCCCAAGACACGGCCGGTATTCAGGCCTTCGATCTCCACACGAGCTTGATACGACAGCGGACGTGCTTGCGTCAGGTCAAGTCTGGCGGAACTGCGCAACCGTCCGATGGACGAGGCGATCGCCAGGTTCATCCCGACCGACCCGTCCGCCATGTTCACGACGGCAACCGTATGCCCGGTCGGCAAGCCGAAGACCGTCGAAGAGTCGACCTCGGCGCGGAGCACGCCGATGATCCGACGCAGGTCCGTGTCGGATCCGTCGAAGGTGATCCGGCCGTTGAGGTCCGACACCTCCGTGCCGTCGCCGACGAATCCTCCCAGGTCGAACTTCTGAACGGCTACCGACCCCTTGTAGGTGAAGAGCGACCCGACGGTCATGGACGATTTCACGTCGATGACGCCACGCTCGGAGACGGCGTACACCTGTGCCTCGAAGCCCGACGCCGGCCGGCCATTGAACGATGCGAAGAATCGGACGTCTCCGAAGCGCGACCAGTCGGGGATCGTCAGCCCCGGGAGGAGTGCGTGAAGGTCGTCATTGTTCGCGACCGACTCCCCCCCTTCGATCTCCAGCGTCAGAAGCTCAGGCCGGTGCAGATTGATGATCGACCCGCGCAACTGAAGGAAGGTGCGTCGGGCCTGCAGGGTCATCCGGTCGATGAGCAGTTGGCCGAACGTGCCTCGTGCCGCCAGCCCGAGGGAGACGTCGTTGTCGAGGAACTCGATGTGCGGATAGAGGAACTGACGCAACTCCCGGAGACTGACCGGATTGGCCCGCAGATCGATCCGTACGGGCGCCTGCTCCAACTCTGCCGTTGAGGTGAGCGTCCGGATATCTTTTCCCAGCGAAATCGCACCCGAGAGCCGGGAACGGTCTGTCTCGATGCGAAGCCCCTCGACACTGGCAACATTCCGGGTCAACCGCGCCGTGAGTGCGACGTCATGGATACGGATCCGGGGATGTTCAAGCAGGCCTTCGAAGCGCTCGAGACGCGCCGCGACGATCTCGGACGAGATCTCGGCCCCGGCAGTAAGATTGACGCCGGTCAACTGGATGTCCGCATAGTCGACGGCCGAATCGGGTCGAAGGACCTTCGATCGGGACCGCTCGGCCAGGACGAGCGAGTCCACCACCCGGACCCGAGCCTGTTCCAGCACCACGCGACCGAGATCGATCGTCCACTCCGTCGGCGTCGAGTCTGGCTCAGCTGGAGCCGCCAGCCGCTCGAGATTCCATGAGCCTTCGAGCGATCGATAGATAAAGACGTCGGGTCGAACGAAGACGGCCGATCGAATGCTCGCCCGCCGCAACACCAAGCCCAGAAGATCGTGCCGAACGTCCAGTCGTTCCGCCGTCAGCACGGGGACTCCGGATTCCTCGAGCCGAAGGCCTTCGAACTGCAAGCCCGTCACGAGGTTTCCCGTCAGCCGGTCAGCCCGGAATCGGCCATGGAGGCTTTCATCCGCAGCGGCATGGACGCGGTCCAGCAACCAGGCCTTGAAGGCCTGTGTCTGGCTGAAGCCGGCCAGGGTCGCAAGCACGAAGAGCGTAATCGTGCCGGTATAGTAGAACCCGCGGATGAAGGTACGCACGATGCGTTGATGGAATCGTCCGATCTCAGCCGTCAGCCGGCGGACGATCGGATGCGTTCGATGATCGACGTGGTCGAACGATCAGGTACAAACTCAATGGTCTGCACCGTCCCGCCGGCGGATTCGACGACCTCACGTCCCACGACCTTGTCGATCGGCCAGTCAGCCCCTTTCACGAGGACATCCGGAATGACGGCCCTGATGAGTTCGAGGGGCGTGTCTTCGTCGAACAAGCATACGTAGTCGACCATCCCGAGGGCGGCCAACACAACGGCACGGTCGTCCTGCGGCACGACCGGTCGCGACGGCCCCTTGAGCCGACGGACGGAATCGTCGGTGTTGAGTCCGACCACAAGAATGTCGCCCTTCGATCTGGCCTTGGCCAGATACTCCACATGACCTCGATGGATGATGTCAAAGCAGCCGTTTGTAAAGACGACGCGGCGGCCTTCGTTCCGCAGACGATTGCGGATATCCACGAGCTCATCTCGGGTGACGACCGATCCCATATCACACTCCGGCATTGTCATGAACGACGGCGTCAAACAACGCCGGTTTGCTGATCGGGACGATGCCGACCTCGCCGCAGACGATGCCTCCCGCATGATTCGCGAGGGCCGCGGCCTCTTTCGTGCTGGCTCCGGCCGCGAGAGCGATCGTCAACGTGGCCACCACCGTGTCGCCGGCACCTGACACATCGGCCACGTGACGTGCATGGGTCGGGACGAAACTCGTCTCGCCCGAACGCTCGAACAGCGCCATCCCCCGTTCTCCCAACGTCATCAAAACGTTCTCGGCCTGCAGACGCTCGAGGAGGGTACGACCGGCCGATTCCACATCGCCGTTCGAACCCAGACGGACACCCAGCGCCTCCTCAGTCTCCTTTCGATTGGGTTTGAAGACAGTGGCCTGAACGTATTCGAAGAAGTTGTTGAACTTCGGGTCGACCGTCACGATGCGGCCGTGCTTTCTTGCCAGTTCGATGATGGCGCGGATGAGGCCTCGCGTCATGACGCCCTTGTTGTAGTCCTCAAGGATGACGGCATCGATCGACGGCAATTGCGATGAGATCACATCCTGGATACGGCGCTCGATCTCCGGGGCGATGTCCGACTTCATCTCTTGGTCGATCCGAACCACATGCTGCGAGTGTGCGATGACCCTTGTCTTGACGGTCGTCGTCCTGGATGCATCGACCACCAGCCCTTCAGAGGAAAAGCCCTGCGATTCCACCGCCGCACGAAGCCGGGAGCCGCCGTCGTCCGCGCCGACGACGCCGACGAGGAAGGGGATGCCGCCGAGCGACGCGATGTTGTTGGCAACGTTGGCCGCGCCGCCGAGACGCGTGGACTCCTCATCCACCTCCACCACCGGAACCGGCGCTTCGGGAGAGATGCGATTGACCGCACCCCAGTAGTAACGATCGAGCATCAGATCGCCGACGACGGCGACACGCTTGCCGTCGAATCCGCTGAAGAGCGACTTGAGCCGAGATGATTCAAAGCTTACCACATTCGTGCCTTTCGAGATTTCCGGAAATTCTTATGAATATAGCCAGTTTTTCAAGGACCTCCAATCCGCATGTCCGTTCGACTGGACAGTGCGCCTTTCTACACGTGATAGCGGCGATTTGAAGATCGTTACATTGTCCGTACTCTTAAGTCATGAAAAGCATGCCGCTCCTCGTCGCCTGTCTCGCCTCGAGCCTGCTCGCGCAGGACCGACCTTCGATCCATCAGATCCAGTCGGAGTACTATCGCAGTCATCCCTCCGAGGCGGCTCCGACGTCGTTGGTAAAGGCTCCGCGTCGCGTCGACCTGGCCTCTGCCAAGGTGATGAACGCCGTCGTCTACGGCTTCCATCCGTACTGGCAGAACGGGTCGGAGGCCAACTATTACTTCAGCCTCCTGACGCACCTGGCCTACTTCTCGGCCGAGGTCAACTCGACGGACGGCTCCCTCCTGACCACCCGATCCTGGTCGACCGCCTCGGTGGTGTCGATGGCTAAGCAGTACGGCCTCAAGGTCCACCTGACGGTCACGCTGTTCAGCGACCACGGGACGCTCTTGAACAACACCGCCAGCCGGTCGAACTTGATCGCCACGATCATCTCACAGATCAACCTTCGGAACGCCGACGGTTGCAACGTCGACTTTGAAGGGATCTCAGCATCCAACGCCGCGGCCTTCAGGTCGTTCATTCTCGACCTTGGCACCGCCTTGAAGGCCGATGGGCTCGAACTCGTTGTTGAGCTTCCGGCGGTCGACTGGAGCGGAGTCTTCGCAACCGATTTCTTCTCCACGACAGCCTCCGTCGTGGACTACTACTTCCTGATGGCGTACGACTACTATTGGAAGGGGAGTCCCACGGCCGGTCCCGTCGCTCCGCTGACCACCGGAACCTCCATCAGGCACGTCACGCGCAGTTTCTCTTACTATCTCGGCGTGGGCTGTCCCTCGGGCAAGCTCATTGGCGGCTTCCCGTACTATGGTATCGAATGGCCGGTGACCAGCAGTGCGCGCATGGCCACGACGAGAAGCGCGGGCAGCTCGATCGTCTACCACCAGGTCAAATCTCTTGTATCAACACTGCCCGAGGGGGACCGATTCTTCGATGCAACATACCATTCGCCATGGTACCGGTATGACAGCAGTGCGTCCGGCCTCTGGCGCCAGGGGTGGTACGACGACTCACTGTCGCTGGCGATGAAGTACGACAGCGTCAAAGCCTACGGGCTTGCCGGCGCTGGAATGTGGGCGCTCGGTTATGATGGTACACACACCGAATTGTGGGGCATTCTCAAGGATGCGTTCGCCTCACAACCGGATGCGAGCCACACGTCGCTTGACGATTTTGAGACGGGAGTGGGTCGGTTTGATAAGGCGCCCACTTGGAGCGGTTCGACGACGGGCGTGTCTACGTCCTCCTCGGCCGTTTGGACGAACGATCAAGCCAACAACGGACAGGGATCCCTGCTCGTCACGCTTGTCGACAACACCTCCGTGGCAGACAATTGGTCGGTCCGGCTCGTCTCCGGCGCTGCCAGTCCGTCCTCGAATGTGACTCTGACCGATGGCGGCTATCTTGGGTTCTGGATGCGAACGACCACCGCACCCGCAGGAGCGAAGGTGGGCCTTCTCGTGGACGATGGCGCCGGAGGCACAGAAAAGTCTCCATTGCTCGATGTTATTAATGACGGAACCTGGCAGTTGTATCAGTTCAACACGAACGGCTCGGGTTGGACGTCGTTCTCCTCTGGTAACGGTTCTGTCGATGGGCCCACGCTCACTCTCGATGCTCTGTATTTTTCGGCCCCGAACCCGACAAGCGATTGGACGTTCTGGATCGACGACGTGAGCTACCACCTTGCCGGGCCGCTGCCTGTGCAGATGACCCGTTTCACCATCACCCTCGTGCCCGGGGGCCATCGGCTTGAGTGGTCGACATCCACCGAGAACGACAACTACGGATTCGATGTCGAACGACGAGTTGTCGGGACGTCGGCGCCGCAGGACGCGAGCTTCGAAACCATCGGATTCGTGCCGGGGAAGGGTACCTCATCGAGCAGCAATCACTATCGCTTTGTCGACTCGTCGCCTCCTGCAGGCCGTATGGCATATCGACTTCGCCAGATCGACCGCAATGGAAGCTACGCCTATTCGATGGAAATGGAGGTCGGATCGCAGTTCGCTCCCTCTGAGCCGCTGATGATCAATGCATTCCCCAATCCGTTCAATCCGACGACGACGGTCGAGTTTCGAACGATGACAACCGGACGAGCGATCGTTCGGGTGCACGACGTGCTGGGAAGAGAGGTCGCCACGCTTTTTGACGGTGTGCTCGAGGGAGGCACCGCCGTTCGCAGGGTATTCGACGCATCAGACCTTTCCTCGGGCCTCTACTTCGTTTGCATTCAACATGAAGGCCGCATGCGCACATCAAAGCTCGTCCTCGCTCAATGACGACTCGCCCGAAAAGAAATCCTCAAACCGCTGCAACTCGTGGACGATCTGTGCGTTCTAGGTGTGACGATTTCGGTGCGTTCAGTAGTGCCGAGTGCGTTCCAACGCTGAGTAGACTGCCTCTTTGTCATGACCTCCACGGCTGTGCTTCTTCTTATCGGACTCTTTGCTGGTGATCCGGAGGACGTTCACGTCGTTGTTGATATCCCTTACACAACTCACGCCGGTCACAAACAGCAACTCGACCTGTATCTTCCCGGATCTAGGAATTTTCCCACTGTCGTCTTCGTTCATGGCGGAAGTCTGATGTCGGGGGATCGAAAAGGTTTTCCCGGCATCGAACCGTACCCCGAGATCGGGCGCAATCTCGCATCGTACGGGATCGGCATGGTGCTGGTCAGCTACCGGCTCGGTCCTGCGCACCACTGGCCGACCATGGCTCAGGACGTGGCCGCCGCCGTTGGGTGGACGAAAAGAAAGATCGGCACGTACGGCGGAGACACAACCAGGATCTTTCTTGCAGGACACAGCTCGGGCGGGCATCTCGCCTCTGTCGTGGCCACCGACCAGCGATTCCTCCATGCGATCGGGATGCGGACCGGTGACCTGGCAGGATGCATCGTCATGAGCTCGTCGCTTCATCCATCCTACGACATTGAGGATTTGCCTGAAGCGGACATCCTCAAGCAGTGGGAATGGGCCAGAGCGGTCGGGGCGTACGAAAGCATCTTTCCCACGCCGAACGATTATCGCGACGCCGATCCTTGCCGGCATGTCAATCCCGACGCGCCGCGGTTTCTCATCATCTTCGGCGAGGACGAGACGAGACACACACCGGCTCTGGAACATGCGGACCTTTTCACTGGCCTGCTTTCACGCCAGGGCGTTCGGTCGAGTGTCGATGTCATTGAGAATCGCGATCACATGGGACTGCTCAGGAGGATGGCCGAGGAGGGCGATCCCGCCGTGATGCTGATCCGATCGTTCGTCATGAAACATGCTCGACGTTGAAGTTCGCTCCGTTTTTGTGTATACTTAATTCCACCTCGCGCGCGAGCAAGATGGGGACAGATGCCCGGCATAAATTGCCCAGGTGGTGGAATTGGCAGACACGCTAGATTCAGGGTCTAGTGGCCGCAAGGTCGTGCAGGTTCAAGTCCTGTCCTGGGCACGGAACATTGTCAATTGAAAATTGACAATTGGAAGTTTTCAATGATCAGCGGCTCCCGAGAGGGGGCCGTTGGTGTTTCTATACTGTCCTGCTTGCCAAGTTCAGCGAGGTCTTTTTTGCTTGTGGCCTGCCCCGCCGTCCCGAGCAACCCCTAGCCGGCGGCCGGGGATGGCGTGCTGGGCCAGCAGGGCCGCTCCCCATTGTGCCCGTTCTCGATCTGGGATCGGATTGTGTGGATGCGCACTTCTCCCTAGATTCCTGAGGTTCAACCGGCTACCATGGACCTCATCACCACCCTCATCCTTCTTGGCATCGTTCAAGGCCTGTTCCTTGGACTTCTGTTCTTCCTGATCGAGAGTCCTTATCGGCGTGCAAATCGGTTCCTGGGAGCGCTGTTCATCTCTTTTTCGGTGAGCATCAGCCATTTCTTTCTCTTCCGGTCTGATCTCTATCAAACGTTCCCTCATCTGACCGGCACATCATTTCCGGCACTCTTCCTCTTCGGCCCGCTCTTCTACTTCTATGTCCTGCTGTTGACGAACCGGCTTCGCCCCCTCACCCCGCGCGACACGCTGCACCTCCTTCCCTTCCTTTCTGTCGTTGCCGCGATGTCGCCATTATATCTCAGCACAGCCGAGGTCAAGCTCGAGTATGCCGCCAGCGTACTGCGTCGCGACGTTCTCGCGAGCGGCCTCATCCTCGGCTTCCTTCAGATCATGCACCTGTCGGCATACCTTGTCGCCGTCAGGAAGGTTCTCGTGGCTTACGAAGACCGGATCCGACAGACAAGGAGTTCCATCGAACAAATCAGCTTGCGTTGGCTTTGGACCGGCGTTCGTCTGTTCGTGTTCGTCTTTGCGATCATGCTCGGCCTGATGATACTGCAGGTGTTCGGTATCGACATGCTGGAGGTGTATGCCCTGCTGATCCCATTGATCGTCACCATCGTGATCTTCCTCCTGGGCGTGTTGGCATTCCGCCAAAGGTCCATCCTTTCGCCGTCCGAGGAAGCCTTGACAGCCCAGAAGTATGAGAAGTCCTCGATCACACCCGAGCGGGCCTCAGCCATTCGAGACCGACTCGAGGAGGTCCTGCGTTCGCAGAAGCCCTTCCTGGATCCCGATTTGACGCTTCCGCGCCTCGCAGACATGGTCCAAGTTCCGGGCCATCAGCTTTCCCAGGTCATCAATGAGACGATGGGCACGACCTTCTTCGAACTCGTCAACCGCTTTCGAATCGAGGAGGCAAAGCGGTTCCTGAAGGACCCCAAAACCGCTTCGTATACGATCCTTGCCATTGCCGAGGAATCGGGCTTCAACTCCAAGACGGCATTCAACAACGCCTTCAAGAAGATGACCGGAATGACCCCTTCCGAATTCCGGGATTCCCAGGCGTAACCCCTGCCAACTCCCTGCCGGGCCCTGTGTTGACCCGGCCTTCTCTGAGCGTCGATTCTCCCCTTTTTGCGTCTCGTTCCCCCCGAGCGTCCGTCCTTATCGGGACGGACATGGTTCGGCGTTCGCCCCCATCGGATGGGGCGAAATCAGCACCTCCGCTGGCTATGTTGCTGCCACGTTCGACACACTCATACCATTGGAGGTCTTCATGAGCAGATTCCGCTTCACCATCATCGCCGCCGTCGTTTTGGTCGCTCATCCCTTCCTCCGGGCGCAGGGACCGTCCGGATCGATCAGGGGAGCCGTCCTTCACATGCACACATCCGAGCGCATCCCGGGAGCGAACATCATCGTTGTGGGCACATCGCTGGGGAGTTCCTCGGACGCCACAGGAACATTCGTGATCCAGGGAGTCCCGGCGGGTTCGTACAGTCTTCAGGTCCGCCTCTTGGGGTATGAACCGGTGGTGCTGACCGACGTTCAGGTTCTTCCTGATCGCATCACCACGGTCCGACCAATGCTCCAAGAGACCGTTCTCGAATCAGAGGCGGTGACCGTCACGGGCGGCTACTTCTCTACGGCGGATATCGCACCCCTTGCAACGGTCGGGTTCAACGCACAGGAGATACGCCGTTCACCCGGATCGGCCAACGATGTGAGCCGCATCCTGATGGTGCTACCCAGCACCTCGTCCGTCGCCGACAACTCGAACGATCTCGCCGTTCGGGGAGGCAGTCCGATGGAGAACGGCTTCTACGTCGACGGGATCCCGGTTCCGAATATCAACCATTTCCCTGTGCAGGGCTCGAGCGGGGGACCCATCGGGCTTCTGAACATCGACCTCATCGAGGATGTTCAATTCCAGACGAGCGGGTTCGCAGCCGAGTTCGGCGACCGCACCTCTTCCATCGTTGACATCACCTTGAGGGAGGGGAACCGTGAGCGCGTTTACGGGAAAGCCTTCTTGAGCTTCGCGGGATTCGGCGGCACGGCTGAAGGCCCGTTGCCCGGCGGCTCGTGGATCGCCTCGGTGAATAAGAGCTATCTCGACCTGATCGTCGGGGCCATCGGAACCGGCGTGGCTCCGCGATACGGCGACCTGAACGTCAAGGCCGTCGTCGACCTCACGCCCGACCATCGACTCAGCATCGTCGACATCCTCGGACAGAGCACCATCGATTTCGACAAGAAATCGGCGGGCGACGTTGGCCAACGGTTCTACGGACGGAATGACAACCTGCAGCATACGATCGGGGCGGGCTGGCGGGCGCTTTGGGGGAGCCGGCACACGTCGCATACAACGCTGAGCGCTTCGACGTCACAATTCAAGGCGGAATTTCTGAAGCTGACCACCGACCGCTCGTCGATGCGGCAGGACAACGTGGAGACGGACCTGGCCCTTCGGACCGTCCATACGATGATGCTCGGCCGGCGCGATCGCCTGGAGTTTGGGGCGGAGGCCCGGCGTCTGTCGGGACAGTTCGACACCTTCCTTGGGAGTGATACGAACCGTCTCGGAGCATTGACCCCCGACCGTGTCGTCAACCGGACGCTGGTCTCGCCCATGCTCGGCGCATTCGCAACCTTGGTCGTTCGCCCGGTGGACGATCTGACGATCACGGCAGGGTCACGAGTCGACCGGTATGATCTGTCAAACCGGACCGTTGTATCTCCTCGCCTTTCGCTGGCGTATGCGCTCAATCCCACGCTGACGCTGACGGCAGGCGGCGGCATCTTTCATCAACAAGATCCGTTGATCGTGCTGTCGGGCCGACCCGAGTACTCGTCGCTCCCGCCCATCCGATCCACACATTGGAATGCTGGGATGGAGTTGATGCTGCAAAGCGACGTGCGATTAACGGTCGACGTCTATTCCAAGAGATACTCGAACCTCCCCCTCGACCCCACGGACCCGACACGATCCGTGGTCGACGGCGCTCTGTTCAACGAACGATTCGGCCTCTACGATGTGCTGGAAGCCGCGGGCGACGCCCGTACGTCGGGCATCGAGGTCCTTCTGCAGAAAAAGATGGCGACCGACCTGTATGGACTGTTGGGGGCGTCGTACTTCCGGAGCCGGTATCGTGATGCCACGGGTACGTGGCGGGACCGGATCTATGACAACCGGTTCATCTTCAGCGCCGTGGGCGGCTACAAGCCAAGTGATACATGGGAGTTCAGCGCCAGGTGGACCTATGCCGGCGGCGGTCCGTACACGCCTTTCGATGAGGTTCTCTCGTCCCAGGCCCGGACAGGCATCATCGACCAATCCCGTGTCATGGGCAGCCGATATCCGGCGTATCACTCGCTCAATCTTCGGGTCGACAAGAAGTTCTACTTCAGCGCGCAGTACCTGGGGATCTATCTGAGCATCTGGAACGCATACAACCGGGAGAACGTCGCTCAGTACTTCTGGAACGAAACGAAGAATACCTTGGACGCGCAGCAGCAGTGGAGTCTTTTGCCGGTCCTTGGGGTCGAATACGAATTCTGACCTGTTAAGATTGCGTTATCTCGCGCTCGGACGATGCCGCAGCCCTTCAATCACGTGTACTTCCTCCATAGATTGCCAGTGAGAGATCACGGAGGTTCCGGTCGTCTATGGGATACGACACAAGGTTCGCTCGTTTCCAAGCTCCTTTCGTCACACCGAAGGGGGCGCGCGCGTCATCCGCCTTACGCTGGGACCGGTTTTGCGTCGTGGCGCTCCTTTTCGCGGCGACGGGTTGCGCCCCTCGGATCGATACCGACATTCTGCGTCTGGAACGCGCACCTGCAGAAGAGCGATGGGCGGTCGCACAGATCACGGCAGTGCCCGGCGGGATCGCAGGGCCAACCCCGCTTCCACATTCACGCCGGGCTGTGTACGCTCCAACGCGGTTCTTCGATGTTTCCGCCGACGGATCGCTGATCGGCTTTGTCTTGAATCGCAGTCGCACCTCGAACATCTTCGTTGCCGACGCACAACGCACAGCGACCGTGCGCCAACGCACCTTCCGGAACGTGGTTTCAGGCGTGTCGTTGTCTGCCGACGGAAGGCAGTTCGTTTTCACCGACGTCCGAGGCCAGCGACGCAGTGTGTACCTGGCGGGCGTTTCCGGTGGGACGGCGATCCGGCAGATCAGCCCGGCCCACATGACCGAGGATCAGCCGTCATTCTCGCCGGATGGCCGTCGGATCGTCTACGTAAGGTCGGAAGCAAATCCACGCGGGGGGACCCGCCCGATCTCATCGATCGTGTCACTCGACCTCGCCACCGGCGTCACGACGCACCACGGCGAGGGGCACTATCCAAGCTTCTTCCCCGACGGACGCAGGATCCTGTGCTCCCGCCTGAACGCCGAGACGGGTCGCTCCGAGATCTGGATCATCGACAGCTCGACGGGCGCCGAGATCCTGGTTGTCGCCCTGCGGGACCAGGACTGCTTCAGCCCTTCACTGTCGCCCGACGGCACGACGGTCGCATTTGCAACACAATCGATCAAACCATCTCAGCCGGCCAATTTCGACATCTTTGTGGTGAGCATCGACGGAGGTCGACCAGTGCCCGTTACTTCGCATCTTGCTCACGACATTTCGCCGTGTTGGGCCTCCGACGGCCGGTCGCTGTACGTCCTGTCACAGCGCGGCAACGCCTCGGGCGTATGGCAGGTCTGGAAGTTCACTCCGGCGAACAGGCCCACCGATCCTGCATCCAGAAAATGACGACCGCCGAAAAGGCGAATCATCTCCGGATATCGACAACGGCTCCCCTCACAGCGGAGCCGTTGGTGCTTCTGGTCAGAAAGTTGCCCAATTTCCTTCGTCGACTTCGCAACCGAGCCGACCCTTGCACGTATCCAACAGATTCGACCACCTGGGAGTGACCATGATACGATCCATCACCGCATTGCTCCTTCCGTTTGTGCTCGGCTTCGTCTCGCCGGCCCAACCGACATCCGAAGCCCGCCTTCTGCGATTTCCCGCCATCCACGGCGATCAGATCGTCTTCACGTACGCCGGCGATCTGTATTCCGTTCCGGCATCCGGAGGCGTCGCGCGCAAGCTGACAAATGACGTTGGTGTGGAGATCTTCGCCCGGTTCTCACCCGACGGACAATGGCTCGCCTTCACCGGCCAGTACGACGGTAACACCGAGGTCTACGTGATGCCGGCTGGAGGGGGCATTCCAAAGCGGTTGACGATCACGGCCACGGTCGAACGCGACGATGTCTCCGACCGGATGGGACCCAACAATATCGTGATGGGATGGCGCGATGATCGGACGATCCTCTTCCGTTCGCGCATGATCGAGCCGAACTCCTTCAAGGGCCAGCTCTTCACCGTCTCGATCGACGGCGGCCTTGCCGAGCAGCTTCCGCTCCCCCGCGGCGGGTTCGCGTCATATGCTCCCGATCGGAAGCGGCTGGCCTACAATCAGGTCTTCCGTGAGTTCCGCACGTGGAAGCGGTACCGTGGCGGACAGGCCGACGACATCTCCATCTACGACTTTGACACGAAGCAGACAACGAAGGTCGCCAGCAGTCCCGCGCAGGACATCATTCCGATGTGGAGCGGGAACAGGATCTACTTCCTTTCAGACCGCGACGAGCGTCAACGGATGAATCTCTATTCATACGATCTGACGACTCGAGAGACGAGACAACTGACGACGTTCACGGAGTTCGACGTGAAGTTCCCGTCGCTCGGCGACCATGCCATTGTGTTCGAGAACGGTGGCTATCTCTACCGTTATAACCTTGCTTCCGGGTCCGTGACGAAAGTGACCGTCCAGATCAACGCCGACCTCGTATCGGGTCGCGGAGGGCTCATCGACGTCAGTCGCAGCGTGACGAATTTTGAGATCTCGCCGGATGGCAGTCGAGCCCTGTTCGGATCGCGGGGCGACGTCTTTACGGTGCCGGCCAAGCACGGACCGACTCGCAATCTGACCAGGAGCCCCGGCGTGCATGAGCGGAATTCCAAATGGTCCCCTGACGGCAAGTGGATCTCGTTCGTCTCCGACGCTACGGGCGAGGACGAGATCTATCTCCAGGCACAGGACGGGCTGACTCCGGCCGTGCGTCTGACCACTGGCGGCGATGTGTACAAGTATCAGCCGGTCTGGTCCCCGGACAGCAGGAAGCTGCTCTGGTCCGACCGTAAGCAGAGACTGCAGTACATCGATATCGAATCGAAGGCGGTCACGGTCGTTGCACAGGCGACGGCTTTTGAGATCACGCAATACGACTGGTCGCCCGACAGCCGATGGATCGCGTTTGCTCGTCCGGAAGAGAAGCAGATGACGACCATTTATCTGTACGCGCTTGAGACGAAACAGACGACCCCTGTCACGGACGGTTGGTTCAGTTCCACGTCCCCATCATTCAGCAGCGACGGCCAGTATCTCTTGTTCGTCTCCAATCGCTCACTGAACCCGACCTACAGCCAGACCGAATGGAACCATGCCTACTCGGACATGGCCAAGATCTATCTCCTCACGCTCGCCAATGACACCAAGTCCCCCTTTGCACCCAAGAGCGACGAAGTGAAACCGGCGGTCGGTGAAGAGAAGCCGAAAGATGACAGGAAGAAGGATGATGCCAAGAATCCGATGAAGGTCGACCTGGAGGGCATCCAGACCCGCATCGCCGTCCTGCCGATCTCACCGGCGGGCTACGGTAACATCCAGACCGTCGGCGAAAAGGTCTTTTACGTGCGTCGCGGCAGCAAAGACGACAAGCCCGTCCTCCTGATGTACGACTTTGCCAAGGAGAAGGAAACGGAGCTGGGCAACGTCAACGGCTTTGAGATCTCTGCCGACGGCAAGAAGATGCTCGTCAGCACGGAGGGCAATGCGTACGCCATCATTGACCTCCCGTCGGCCAAGATCGACACCAAGGACCGGCTGAACCTGTCCGACCTGAAGGTTCAGCTCGACCGCCAGGCCGAATGGAACCAGATCTTCAACGAAACGTGGCGTCAGATGCGCGACTTCTTCTATGATCCGGGTATGCACGGAGTGGACTGGACGGCTGTTCGCGAACGCTACAAGGTCCTCGTGCCGTTCGTAAGCCACCGCATCGACCTGACCTACGTCCTGGGTGAGATGATCGGTGAATTGAACGTCGGACACGCCTATGTCGGCGGGGGAGACTACCCCAAGCCGGAACGGATCCCTCTCGGCCTGCTCGGAGCCAAGGTCTCCCGCGATGGCGTTTCAGGCTACTACCGGATCGACAGGATCCTGAAGGGACAGAATTGGGACCGCGCCCTTCGCTCTCCCCTCACCGAGATCGGAGTGAACGTCCGCGAGGGCGACTACATCCTCGCAGTGGACGGCGTCCCCACCCGCTCCATGACGAACCTCTTTGACGCCTTGATTGGCAAGGCCGGGAAGCAGGTGACGTTGACCGTCAACGCGCAACCGAAGGAGCCGGGGAGCCGCTCGGCCGTGGTCGTGCCGACCGGTGATGAGCAACCACTCTACTACTTCGACTGGGTGGAAGGCACCATCGCCAAGGTCTCGAAGGCCACGAACGGCCGGGTCGGATACATCCATATCCCCGACATGGGAGTTCCCGGACTGAACGAGTTCGTCAAGTACTACTATCCACAGTTGCGGAAGGACGCGCTCATCATTGACGTACGCGGAAACGGCGGCGGGAACGTGTCTCCACAGATCATCGAGCGCCTGCGTCGCGAGGCGGCGATGGTCGGCATCTCGAGGAACGCAACGCCGTCGTTCGACCCGGGCGGAACGCATGTCGGGCCGAAGGTGATGTTGATCGACGAGTTCTCCGCATCGGACGGCGACATTGTCGCCTACCGCTTCAAGCACTACAAGATGGGCCCGGTGGTCGGCAAACGCTCATGGGGCGGTGTCGTCGGCATCCGCGGCTCGCTTCCGTTGCTCGACGGCGGCTCGTTGAACCGGCCCGAGTTCTCGCGCTACGACCTCGAGGGGAAGGAGTGGATCATGGAAGGGTACGGCGTCGAACCCGACATCATCGTCGAGAATGACCCGGCGAAGGAATTCGCCGGCGAAGATCAACAACTGAACAAGGGGATCGACCTGGCCCTTGAAGCTCTCCGGCTATCGCCGCCGAAGCTGGCGCCGCCTCCGCCGTATCCCAAACGTTGACCTTCGACGTCTACCTTCGAAAACCCGGAGAATCCCTTCGGGTTTTTTCTTTGGAAGTTATCTCAATGAACCAGCTTGCCCATCATCAAGCACCTCGCGCAACTCTCGCTACGACCGCCGCATTTGTGCATTCGCAGAATTGACACTCCACTCAAAGCGATCGACCATGACGATTCTCTGACAGAACGTCGGACGCAAGTTGAACGTCGAGATCTCACTGACGTTTTACCGCGGCGTGACAATCGTGTAACGATGCTCCGCTCGGCCGATCTTCGCACATTCGCAACTACGACGTGCGACGCGTCAAACCCTGATGCGTATCCGCTTGCAATTCCTGCATCGCTTGGGTACCGTACTTCTGCGCCACGGCGGTATCGTGTCCATCCCCTTGCCACCCTTCGGCCACCCTGGCCACATTAGCTCACCGAACGCACCTTCCCCACAGACCGACCCGCAGGAGACCTCACCATGAAACGCCTTGTATTCGTCGCCATGCTTTCACTGATGGCCCTCTCGCTCCAAGCACAAACGATCGTCTCTGGCACGATCGGTCGGGACAGTACGTGGACGCTCGACGGTAGTCCATATGTCATTCAAGGGCTTGTGACCATTTCCAGCGGATCCACGCTGACGATCGATTCAGCCGTCGTCGTGCGCTTCGACCTTAACGCCTCGCTCACAGTCCATGGAATGCTGAACGCACGCCACGCCTTGTTCACGTCGAGGAAAGACACGTTGGGTGGATCGCCCGCAAAGGGTGACTGGGCAGGCATCCAGATCGGTGATTGGAGCATCAGCGCCGCCGCTCACCTCGATCGATGCGTGGTCCGATACGGAGGATACCAGCACGAGCATTCCGACGCCGCCAACCTTTTCTTGTATCATGGTTCGCTCACGTTGACCTGGTGTGAAATCTCACTGTCGAACAACTCGGGGATCATGTTCGGTGGAGGCAACGGTCCGTCGACGCTCACGCTCACGCATACCAGCGTTACCTCCTGCGTCTGGCCCTTGCGGTACCGGGCCGAGGCCAACCTTGTGCTCAACGGGACGAATACGTTGACCGCCAATGCCTATAATGCCATTCTTCTCGGATTTGGTTCGATCTGGGGCGCGATGACGTTGCCGCTCTCGCCAGTCCCCTTCGTCACCAGCGGACACCTCACCGTCGAAGAGCCCGGATCGCTGACGATCGCTTCTGGCGTCATAGTCAAGGTCTCCGACGGGGCTCAGCTGGCCGTCAAGGGCCGTCTGTCGGCCATCGCCACCGGGGGCGAGACCGTGCTGTTCACGTCGGCCAAGGATGACAATGCCGGCGGAGACACGAACAACGACGGCGGCGCCACGACCCCGGGAGCCTCTTCCTGGCAGGGGATCGTCTTCGAGACGACAAGCGTCGATTCGGCGTGCGTGTTGCGTCAGGCCGAGATCCGATTTGCCGGGCATTCCTCGTACGGCGGCGTCACGACACGCAATGCATCGCCGACCATCGACAGCTGCGACTTCAACAACAACTACTTCGGCCTTCGCCTCGAGGGCGTTTCGAACCCGGTTCTTTCGAACAATGTGATCGCTTCCAGCACGCTCGTCCCGATCGCGCTATCGTGGGTGGCCAACCCGGTCATGACGAACAATGCGTTCTCCTTCTCGGACAACCGGTACGACGCGATCGGTCTGCTCGGCGGCGAACTTCCGATCGACGGCGTCCTCCCCGTCCGTTCCGTCACGGCCATTCCGAACGTGACCTACCTCTTGCTCGAGGACGTGGTGGTGCCGGCCGGCCGGACGCTGACGATCCATGAACGTGTCGTCATCAAGGCCTTGTATGATTATCCCTTCGTCACGGTCGCACCGCGGATCACGGTGCAGGGAAAACTGGTCGCCTCCGCCACAGCCGACTCCACGAAGATCGTCTTCTCGTCGGCCCGAGACGACAGCTACGGGAATCCGTTCGATACGAACAAGGATGGCACGACGACATTTCCTGAGCGTGGGAATTGGGGCGGGATCGTGTTCGAAGGCTCAAGCGACACACTCTCGATGCTCAATCACTGCGTGATCAAGTATGCCTCGCTTCCGTGGTCGTACTACCATACGCGGTGGATCGGCGAGGGGGCCGTCACGCTGGTCAATGCCAGTCCGACGATCATGAATGTGGAGATCTCCGACGCAGTCCACGGGCTGTACGCCTTTCAGAACTCCATGCCGAGAGTACAATCGGTGAAGTTTTCCAATTCCCAGCGCACTCCGATCGCGATGTCAGTATCGGCCGACCCGGTGTTGACCGATATTGCCTTTGTCAACGCAAACTGGATAGCGCTGGGGATCATCGGGGAGAATCTCAGTTCCAACGGCGTGATCCGACGCCGTAACGTCGCGGGATTCGAGAATATCACATACGTCTTGTTGGAAGACCTCACCATCGGTCCGGGTACACAGGTTCTCGTTGAGCCCGGCATCGTCATCAAGATATTTGAATCGGGCATCTTCGTCGAAGGAGGTCTTCGGTCAAAAGGCACGGTGTCAGAAGGACCGATCGTATTCACGTCGTTGGCCGATGATAATGTTGGCAATCCCGGCGACACGAACGGCGACGGAGCAGCATCAGCGCCCCAAGCCGGAAGTTGGAAGACCGTCCGATTTCTGGGCACGAGCGACGATATCTACTCGTTGCTTGACAGTTGTCAGTTCCGGTTTGGCGGCCGGGGACTCGAGACATGGGGAGCTGTCAGCTTCGTCGACGCCAACACCAACTTCAGGAACTCAACCATCATCAGCTCCTACCAGTACGGCCTCTCCGCTCACGGCGCCTCCATGCCGGTGGTTGACCGCGTGGATATCAGGAACTGCCGCCTCGACCCCATCGCTATGTCGCTGACGTCGGACCCCGTGCTGACAGACATGTCGTTCACCGCCAACCGAAGCAACGGGCTCAAGATCCTCGAAGGGACGCTGTCGTCGAATGCTCGTTTGCGCCGACGGGATGTGGCGGGCTTCACGAACATCGCCTATATCGTCGACTACCTGACGGTCGCTCCAAACACCGTGCTGACCATTGACCCGGGCGTGGTGATCAAGTTCCCTCCCTACGCATATTGGTTTGACCATCGTTGGATCCGGATTGAAGGCGGCCTCGTTGCTGAGGGCACTCCTCTTCAGCGCATCGTCTTTACATCGCTGCTCGACGATTCGCGCGGCGGCGACACGAACAACGACGGAAATGCCAGCTCACCCGAACGAGGCGATTGGCATGCTGTCCAGTTCCTCGACGGGAGCATTGACACGGTCAATCTTCTGCGATTGTGCGACTTCCGGTACGGAGGCGCGGTCAGCGGCTGGGACGGCACGAGAAAAGATCACGGGATGGTGGCTGTCCACAGCTGTCGGGTGATGATCGACAGTTGCAGGTTTGAGATGGCGGCGACGAGCGGTCTTGGGATCTATGGAAGCGCCGAGCCCGTCGTTTCCCACAGCCAATTCAACAACTTGAGCTTGACTCCGATCTCCATGAGCATGTTTGCTGCCCCTGCCTTTGTGGAGAATCAGGCATTCAACGTTGGCTATATGGCACTGGCGATCGTCCCTGAAACGTACTCTGTCAACGCAACGGTACCGAAGCGGGACTTCGCCGGTTATCACAACATCACCTATCTGCTCATGGGCGGTCCGTGGAATACCATGCCTGTCATCAGCTCTGGCACAACGATTTCCATCCCGGCCGGGGTCGTGTTCAAATTCTGGCCCGAGGGATGGTCATCGTCGCGCCTGCATGTACAGGGAGGGCTCATCGTCGACGGGACTTCGGATGCCCCGGTCGTCTTCACTGATCCGCGTGACGATTCGGCGGGCAATCCAGGCGACTCAAACGGCGACGGGCTTCTGACGTCGCCCCAAGTGTGGGACTCGCCGGGCTTGTACTTCGAAGATATCAGCGACGATAACGCCAGCACATTGCGTTGGCTTGACATCCGTTTCCGGAACTATGGAATTCACCTCCAGCAGGCATCGCCGACAATCGTCCACGGACGATTCGCTAATGACCATTGGGGGATCCTCCTGAACGGCGTTTCGACGCCGGCAGTTGACAGCTGTGCCTTCCATAACCTCAGCTTTGCGCCATTGCAAACCTCCCTCGTTTCATACCCCCGATCAACGCTGGGGAATACGGTCAGCGGCTCGACGTATCGCGCCATCGGCGTGGTCAACGAAACCCTCGCCCAAGATGCAACGCTTACGCGGCGCAGCTTTGCAGGCATTGTCAACATTCCCTATCTCTTCCATCAGTATTCCGTCGGGACATCAGCGGTGCTGACGATCGAGCCGGGGGTGATCGCCAAATTCCTGCCCGATGGACATCTCTCCATCTCGAAAGGACTCATTGCGGAAGGCGGTGCACATCCGGACAGTATCATCGTCTTCACAGACTACCGAGACGATTTCTATGGCGGAGACACCAATGCCGATTCAACACGGACAACGCCGTATGATCCTTGGAATCGGTACCTGTGGCGCGGCATTCACTTCCAGGACGAATCTCTCGACCCGCTTTGCCGGCTATCGTACACCGTCGCAAGCCACGCCGGCCGGAACGGATGGCAGGACTACGATATTGCCGGGATCGTAACGAACAATTCAAGTCCAGGCATCCGTCACTCTCTGATCGCCGAGAACCGGGTGGGTATACGCATCAACGGTTCGTCCAAGCCGGTCATCAACTATTGCGATATCCGCGGCAATCTCGATTTTGGCATCCACTATCCGTCGCCCGCGTTCACGATCGACGCGCGATGGAACTGGTGGGGCGCCAACACGGGTCCGTCGCATGCCGGCAATCCGGGCGGGACGGGTGACGTGGTTACGGACGGCATCGACTATGCGTTGTACCTGTCGTCGGGAGCCATGAACCCGCGCGTCGGCGACGTAAGCCTGAACGGCCTGCTCCAGGCGTTCGACGCATCGCGCATTCTCAAGTTCGTCGTCAACCCTCGCGGCGCCGATTCGCTCAGCACGCTCCAGAAACTCGTCGCCGACGTCAGCGGTAACGGCGGCGCGGACACGGTGGCGATCACCGCCTACGACGCATCGCTCATCCTCCAACATGTCGTCGGTACGCTTAACGCCTTTCCGATCGAGGTGGATCGCAAAGAGCTTCCCGCGATCCCCGTCAAGAAGCCCGTTGGCGTGACCGTATCGCGCACGATCGCGGGACCGGTGCTGACGGTCCCGATCTCCATCGAACGGGTGGACGGGCTTGCATCATGGCAGGCCATCGTTGATTTCGACCCGACGGCGTTGCGGGCTGTCGAAGTAACGGGACGCGGCGCGACAGCCTCGATGCAGCGCGCCTCGGCCGTCGAGACCGGCCGATGGCGCATCGCCGCGGCGGCGTCCTCGCCGGCCGATGCCGAGGGGCTGCTGGCTGAGCTGACATTCGAAGTGATCGACGCCTCGAGAATTCCGCCAGGCTCGCCGATACAGCTCACGAGTTTCGTCGTCAACGAGGTCGAAACGTCGTCGTCCACGACAGGCGTCGAGAACGATGCTGACGTGCCGAAAGAGTTCGCGCTCCTCCAAAACTATCCGAACCCGTTCAATCCCTCGACCACGATCGAGTTCCGCATACCCATAGCAAACGCCCCCGTCCGGCTGACGATCTACAATATGCTCGGACAGGCGGTGAGAACGCTCTTCGACGGCGTCAAGGAAGTCGGAACGCATCGGATCGTTTGGGATGGACGGAACGATGCCGGAGACCTTGTCGGTACAGGCACGTACATCTACCAACTGAGGACGAAGGACGTCGTTCAGTCGAAGAAACTCACGCTCGTGAAGTGACCGCCACTCACCCAGCGCACTTCCATGGAGCTTGAGCCATGAGACCGTTCTTGAAATGCCTCCTGACGGCTGCGTTCTTCTGGCCGTGGTTGGCGCAGGCCCAGGTCATCGGGTTGAGCGTCCCCGAAACGACCGCCGTCAAAGGGACCACGATGTGGCTCCCCATCAGGGCCGACTCCAGCCTGTCCGGACGAAACGTGACGTCGTTTGAATTACAGTTCTCTATCTATAGTAGTGTGATCCAGCCTGATTCGGTCGCCGTGACGGGATCATTGCTTGACGGGCTCGGCTGGAACGTCTTCATGTCGCGCCCCGTCCCGGACGTCGTTCGCATCGCTGCGGCCGGGACGACACCGCTGAGCGGGACCGGTCCGCTGTTGTTCGTGCGCGTGCCGCTGAACGCGGTGGGATGGACTCCGTTCTCGTTCGTCGGGTCCGGCGCCAGTCTTCTGAACGAAGGAGATCCGGCGGTCTCCTTCGCCAACGGATGGATCCAGATCACGGATCCGCCATCGATTGACGTCTATCCCGATGGCGACATCCTGGCCGTCGGCGATCGACGACAGTTCTCCATGTGGGGCGGCACACCGCCGGTGGTCTGGTCGACGAGCGATCCCGGTGTCGCGTCCATCGATGCGGACGGGATCCTCACCGCCTTGGCGCCTGGCAGCGTCCGTGTGATGGCTCAGGATGCCGAAGGGGTCCAAGGCGCGAGCGAAAACCTGTTCGTGGTACGGGCCATTGGCATCGGCGTTCCTGATACTTCGGTGCCGGCCACGCGGATCGTTGACGTGCCGGTCTCGGTCTCGTCGTTGACCCCCTGGCACGTGACCGCCGGCTCCATTCGTTTGACGTACAATGCCGACGTTTTGACACCGCTCTCGGTCGTCACCGCGGGAAGCCTGCTGGAGGCAACGGGGCCGGTGGTGAATCTCACCCAGCCCGGTCAGGTGGCTCTGAGCTTTGCCACGGACCAGCCGATCGTCGGGCAGGGTGCGCTCTTCTTCGTTCGGTTCCAGACGATCGCGACGGCAAGTTGGTCAGAGTTGAACTTCGTGGAAGCGATGTTCAACGAGGACCTGCCAGCAAGAACCGACAACGGCTCCGTCTCCGTGGTTCAGCCGACGACGATCTCGATCGACGACGGCGGAGCGAAGGTGCTTGTCGGCGATACCCTGTGGCTGCAGGCTTGGGGTGGAGAGGGCACGTATGTTTGGAGCAGCTCTGATTCGACGGTCGCGCGCGTCGACGGTTCGGGACGACTGGTCGGACTTCGCAGCGGCCGTGTACGGGTGACGGTCCGTGACGCGGGGGATGGCTTCGGCCAGACCCCGGAGATCGACGTCTTCGATGGCGCCGTGCAGATGCCGGCGGTCCTTGGAGCGGCTGGAGGTTGGGTCGATGTGCCCGTGTCGCTTCCCCGCCTGGCTCCCGGCCACGTGGTCTCGTCGTACCAGATCCGCATCATCTTCAACCCCGACATCCTCTCGTTCGCATCGGTCACAACGGCGGGCACGGTGACGGAGACCTGGGCCACGACGCACCACGCCGACAGCCATCGGCTGACCGTGGCGGGAGCGACAGCCGGAGGCCTCAACGGTCCGGGCACGCTCTTCGTCGTGCGGTTTGCCGTGCAAACGAGTGCACAGCTCCGGTGGGAATCGACTGTGGAGTTCGAGCAGGCGCTCATGAATGAGGGCGCTCCGCGTGTGGACGCATGGAACGGCCGCGTGCGGGTCGCGCTACCTCCCGGAGTTGTCACGCTTTGGTCACCGGGCGACGGATGGACCGATCAGCCGCTGGCAATAGAGTTCTCCTGGAGCTCCGTCGAATTCGCTCAACGCTATGAGATCCAGGTGGCGACCGACACGGCGTTCGCAGACATCTTCGCCGCCGACTCCTCGCTGACGATCAACAACCTCGTGGTCGGTCCGCTGGAGAACAGCACCACCTATTTCTGGCGTGTCAGAGCCAGCAACACTTTGGGATCCGGACCGTGGAGCGAGGTTCGGCGCGTGACCACCGTTCTGGCGCCGCCGCCAACGCCGATGCTCGCGCTACCACCCGACGGCATTCTGGATCTGCCGGTGACACCCACGTTGGTGTGGCATCCGGCAGAACACGCCGCTTCCTACACCGTACAGATCTCAGAGGACTCCACCTTCGAGGTCGATGTGCGGACCGTGGGCGAGATCTCCGATACATTGCACTTCGTGAGTCCACTCGACCATGCAAGACGCTACTTCTGGCGCGTGCGCGCCGTGAACAGCTCGGGATGGAGCGAATGGTCCGCGGCTTGGGCCTTCCGGACGATCGTTGCCCCAGCCGGCACGCCGTTCCTGTCCGAACCGTCCTCAGGACTGGTCGACGTCAGCACCTCCCCGACCTTTCGGTGGTGGCCGGCCACGGACGCCGCCAGCTACCGGCTGCAACTGGCCAAGGACTCCGAGTTCATGACACTCGTCGTCGATTCCTCCGGCATCGTCGACACACTCCTGTCGGTGAGCGGGCTGGACCATTTGGAGACGTACTTCTGGCGGGTGCGCGCCAGCAACGCCTCTGGAGAAGGTCTCTGGTCTGATGTTTGGTCCTTCGAGACGATCGCCGGATCTCCGACGACGCCGGTCCTCGCACTGCCGGTCAACGGAGCCGTCGGCCTGCCGCTTCTGATGCCGCTGGTCTGGTACCGCAGTCCGATGGCCGTGGCCTACGACATCCAACTGGCCGAGGATTCCGGCTTCACGTCCATCGTGATGAACGCCACCTCGATCCCTGACACCAACTACCCTATCGGCGCGCTGCAACCATTGAAGACATACTATTGGAGAGTACGGGCCTTGAACACCGTCGACACCAGCAGCTACTCGGACGCATGGAGCTTCACGACGACGACCTCCGATGCCGCCGGAGCCGACTGGGGAGGTGCACCCGACCGATTCGGACTCGACCTCAACTATCCCAATCCCTTCAATCCCACGACGCAGATCACCTTCCATCTGCAACGCGCCTCCCGGGTCACGCTGACCGTTTACACCCTGACGGGCATCGAGGTCGAGCGGATCCTTGACGCCTCGCTGTCGGCTGGCACCTATGCGACGACGTGGGATGCCGGAGCCCGTCCCAGCGGTGTCTATTTGTGCCGGATGACGGCCGGCTCATTCACCGCCGTTCGCAGACTCGTGCTTCTCAAATAGCGCCGGCGACGTTGGCCCGACAAACACAACGGCCCTCCCGGGATCCGGGAGGGCCGTGCGTTGTACAGAACGATCAGCGTCGATCAGAAATGCGAGATGCCGATGCGCATGCCGTAGAATGAGCGGTACACGAAGAACATGGAGATGGCGAAAAAGACCAGCGACAGTGCGAGCGTGAGCCCCGTACCCTGTTCCCGACTCAGCGAAACCGCCAATTCGACGGCCAGGAGGCCGAAGAGCGTGGTGAACTTGATGACCGGGTTCATGGCCACGGACGACGTGTCCTTGAACGGATCGCCGACCGTGTCGCCAACGACCGTCGCTTCGTGCAGGGGGGAGTGCTTGTCCTTGAGGATCACCTCGACGATCTTCTTGGCGTTGTCCCAGGCGCCTCCGGCGTTGGCCATGAAGATCGCCTGATACAGGCCGAAAAGCGCGATCGAAACGAGATAGCCGATGAAGAAGAACGGTTCGTAGAAGGCGAACGCCAGCGTCCCGAAGAAGACGGCCAGGAAGATATTGAACATCCCTTTCTGGGCGTATTGCGTACAGATCTCGACGACCTTTTTCGAGTCCTCTACCGAGGCCTTCGTTACGCCTTCGAGCTTCATTGTTTTCTTGATAAATTCGACGGCCTTGTACGCCCCGGCCGTCACGGCCTGCGTCGAGGCGCCCGTGAACCAGTAGATCACCGCCCCGCCGGCGATGAGGCCCAGCAAGAACGGCGGATACAACAACGACAGGTTGACGAGGTACTGTGGGTTCAATCCTTCCGTGAGAGCCACGATGATGGAGAAGATCATGGTGGTCGCGCCGACGACCGCCGTGCCGATGAGCACCGGCTTGGCCGTCGCCTTGAACGTATTCCCCGCCCCGTCATTCTCTTCCAGATTGTGCTTCGCCCGCTCGAAATCGACCTCAAAGCCGTACTTCGCCTTGATCTCCTCCTTCACGTTCGGGATCGACTCGATGACCGACAGCTCGTAGACCGACTGCGCATTGTCGGTGACGGGACCGTACGAATCGACCGCGATCGTTACGGGACCCATGCCCAGGAAACCAAAGGCCACCAGACCGAACGCAAACACCGCCGGCGCGATCATCAGGGCCGAGAGGCCCATCAGGCTGACGTGGTAGGCCGTGCCCATGAGCAGCATGATGGCAAGACCAAGCCAATAGGCACTGAAGTTGCCCGCCACAAACCCAGACAGGATGTTGAGGGACGCTCCGCCTTCGCGCGATGAGGTCACCACCTCCTCGACGTGTTTCGAGTGTACTGACGTGAAGATCTTCACGATCTCCGGAATGATGGCTCCTGCAAGGGTGCCGCAGGAGATGACGGTCGAAAGCTTCCACCACAGCGTTGGATCGCCGCCCAGCTCCGGAATGAGAAAATACGAGGCCGCGAACGTCAGCGCCACCGACACAAGCGACGTCAGCCATACCAGACGGGACAACGGTGTCTCGTAGTTCATCTTTTCCGCATGCCCAAAGACGGCTTTGTGGGCCCACTCATTCACCTGGTACGACGCTCCGCTCGCAATGACCATCATGATGCGCATCGCGAACATCCAGACGAGCAGCTGCACTTGTACCATGGGATCGGCAACGGCGAGGAGGATGAACGTGATGAGCGCCACCCCCGTGACGCCGTAGGTCTCGAACCCGTCGGCGCTCGGTCCGACCGAATCGCCTGCGTTGTCACCGGTGCAGTCGGCGATCACGCCGGGATTGCGGGCATCGTCCTCCTTGATGCGGAAGACGATCTTCATCAGGTCGGCGCCGATGTCGGCGATCTTTGTGAAGATCCCACCGGCGATCCTGAGCACGGCCGCACCGAGCGACTCACCGATCGCAAACCCGATGAAACAGGGTCCTGCAAGGTCGCCAGGCAGGAAAAGAAGGATCACCAGCATCAGGAACAACTCGACGGAGATGAGCATCATCCCAATGCTCATGCCCGCCTGGAGGGGGATGGAATAGACCGGATACGGCTTGCCCGAAAGGGACGCGAACGCTGTTCGCGAATTGGCGAAGGTGTTGATCCGGATGCCGAACCACGCGACGCCATACGAACCCGCCATGCCGATCAGGCTGAAAAGCAGGATGATCGCCACCTTCATCGCCGGGAAGCCTCGAAGGACCTCCCCCGTCGCTTCATTGATCCCCGTGGCCGCCAGCCAGCCGAAATACACAAGGACGATGGCGCTGATGAAGGCCCAGAGGATCAACAAGAACCTTCCCTGCTGGATCAAGTACGTCTTGCACGTCTCGTAGATGAGTTCCGAGATCTCGAGCATGGCCGAATGGACCGGCATACGCTTCAATCTCGCATACGTGACGAGACCAAAAGCCCCCCCGATGAACGACACCAGAAGACCGAAGAGGAGCAACGTGTGCCCGTTGACGCCACCGACGAACATGACGGTGCTGAGGTCGGGCAGTCTCAGGTTCGCTTCTCCGCCAGCGTGGTGCTGTCCGGCAGGAGCGGGGGTCCCGTCTGCCGCAGACGCCGGAGCCGCGACAAGGCTCAAAACTGAAACGACGGCCATGGCCGTGATCGTTCGGCGGGCCGTCCGTCGAATTGAGGACAAAAGACCAGTCGTGCTGATGTCCTCCATCAGCTGATCGATCATGACAACTCCAGATTGAGGAACGGTGGGACAAAAATGCAAAAGGACCCTCAGGGAGAGGGACCTCGGTCAGCGTAAGTGGGCTAAATATAGTTAGTTAAGCGGAAGTATGAAAGAGGAGTCGTGAAAATTGATGGAATCAGGCCTCCTCGGTCGCGGATTGGGCGAAGGCCGGCTCTCCAGATTTGAGGTCGTATTGGGCCTCTTCGGGCGTGCCGTACACGCGGGCTCGTTCATCGTCGAACTTTCCCTCCCATCTCGAAATTGCGACAGTGGCCAGGCAATTGCCAAGAACATTCACTGACGTGCGTCCCATGTCCATGAATTCATCGACGGCAAAGATCACTGCCACTCCCTCGGGAGGAAGTCCGAACGAATGTAGGGCTGCCAGCAGAATGACAAGCGAAGCGCGCGGGACCGCTGCCACCCCTTTGGAAGTTACCATCAGCGTCAGCATGAGCAGCAGTTGCTGGTCCCAGCCGAAGTGAACACCGGTGGTCATCTCCGCAGCCTGGGCCACGAAGACCGAGGCGACCGCGAGGTACAGCGTACTGCCGTCAAGGTTGAACGAATACCCGGTCGGAAGGACGAACCCCACAATGCGCTTCGGCACTCCGAGCCGTTCCATCCGCTCCATCGCCAGGGGCAGGGCCGACTCACTGCTGGTCGTCCAGAAGGCGAGCGTGAATGGCTCCCAGACCGCACGGAGGAATTGGCGCACCGGCAGTCGGATGATCCATGCAACGGCTCCGAGGACGAGCACGATGAAGATGATCAACGCTGCGTACAGCGTTAAGATGAGCATTCCCAGATTGAAGAGCACGCCCAATCCCATGTGGCCGACGGTCACGGCCATTGCCGCGCCGATGCCAAACGGCGCAAACTTCATGACGTAGGCCGTGAACTTGAACATGACCTGAGACAACGCATCGCACCATTCCAGGATCGGCTTTCCCTTTTCGCCGATGGCGCCGACGGCCGCCCCGAAGAATACCGAGAAGACAACGACCTGCAGGACATCGCCCCGGGCCATTGATTCGATGATGCTCGACGGGAACGCATGGACGAGCGTTTCAATGAAGGTCTTCGGCCGGGCCCCTTCGATCGACCCGAGCGCGTGCATGTCGCCCCCCTGCAAGACCACGCCCACACCGGGCTTTGTGATATTCACCACCACAAGGCCGATCACCAGCGCCAGCGTCGTTACGACCTCGAAGTAGATGAGCGCCTTGACCCCCATACGCCCCACCTGTTTGAACTCACCTCCGCCCGCGATCCCGGCCACGATGCTGGAGAAGATCAGGGGTGCAATAATGACTTTGATCAGGTTGATGAAGATCGTCCTGATCCAGGCGCTCTCCGTGCCGACATCGGGCCACAGCCATCCGACGACGATGCCAACGGCGAGCCCGAGGACGATCTGCTGCATGAGGGAGAGGTGCCACCAGCGGCGGGGTTGAGCTTCAGATGTCATGTCGGTCTTGAGGTGAGGTCGATGCCCCTGAGAGCCGTATGGCAAGATTTGGAACATTGGACTGAATTGCAAGGGTCACCCGAAGCTTGGACATGCCCTTTCCTGTTCGTTCCGTTAGATACTCTTCGTACGAAGACTATGATGGACAACTGCGCCAGAGCACCGGTTTCTCCAGGGCCTTCGAACAAGGAGCGTCATTCACGAAGAATCGAGCTTGCTGGAGTGGGACCTGGATCCCCGGCATTCCGCCGCGCCGGCTCTGCCCTCATCGGACCCGACGTAGACTGTCATACTCACCCCATTCACAACGACACGATGAACCTCGCGAGACTGCCTGCAACGATTGTTGGACTCTTCCTCCCTCTATTCCTCCTCACGGCACAGACCGAGCGGCGCGGCGATCTGTTTGCGTACGTCGATAGTTCGGTGAACGCCATGCCGGCCGGTCTGGGAACCAATGAGTATTCTCCGCCGACCGAGGAACAATTCGCCGTCTTCCGCACGATCGTGCAGGACCTCCTCGTGGAACGACCGGAATCGGCGGCCGCCGCCGCGGAGAGCATCGGCTACCGGGTCGTCGCGTTCGTCGATTCGACGGGACCGTCGGAGGCATCACACCTGGTCCTCGAGCGACATCCCGATTCGGCACGCTATTGGGGCGTGGCCATCATCACGAGCAATGCACAACGGCCCGAACTCATCCTTCAATGTCCGCATCCTCTCTTTGACGCAAAGTCCGCTCACCAAGGAGTCTGGATCTACCGGACCGTCGGTGCACGGGCGCTGTTCGTCTCCGGCGTGCATCGGTGCAATTCGGCGCTACCATCGCCGTGTGCCGGAACGACGACCGTTTGCGGCGGCCCTGCTGAGCCGTTCCGCCGCTCCGACCCGGCCCACAATGTCGACCACCCCCTTCAGGCAGCCACGATCGCTGTGTTGGCAGCGATCACTCAACCCCTGGTCATTCAACTCCACGGATTCGGCAAAGACCCCGGAGACCCCGACGTGATCCTGAGTAATGGAACGCGTTCCCAGCCGTCGTCGGATCCGATCCTCACGCTGAGGGACAGACTTCTGGAGGTCGACGACTCCCTCACATTCAAGATCGCCCACGTCGACAGCACGTGGAATCGGCTGACAGGAACCACAAATGTTCAGGGACGCCTGATCAACGGCAGTCCTGCTCCGTGCTCGCAATCGGCTTCGATCTCCACCGGCCGCTTCATTCACATAGAGCAGGCGTACGCAAGACTTCGCGACAACTCCCTGTCGTGGTCGCGAGTCGCCAATGCCATCGCCAACACGTTCCCCCCATCAGCGACCGGTGTCACACGGGATGCACAACCCCTTTCGCACCGACTCGCCGTTTCGGCTTATCCGAATCCGTTCAATCCCTCGACGATCATCCGATTTAGCCTCCCCGTCTCAGCCGTGGTGCAAATTGGAGCGTTCGATCTGACTGGACGCTCGCTGGGAACGATCTTCGAGGGCCGTTATGTTGCCGGGAGCCACGAAACGACATGGGACCCGAATCTTCCGTCGGGAGCGTATCTCCTCCGGGTGGTCGCCACCTCTGAGGGAGGTCCGAGGTTCCAGGTTGAAAGGTCCATCAAACTTCTGCTCCTCCGCTAGCCGACTTCCAATTCCTGCGGATGGGAATTCAAACCTCCTTCGGTCAAGGCGCACATATCGACACCCGAAAAACAAGCTAAAATCGGATATTTGCATCGGATTGTTTCCGGTACACCTCTTGTGCGCACCATGTGATCGACCACTGAGGTGCGCATGGACCAGATCCGACATGAATGCGAACACACCTGCCCGCGCGACTGCTCCCAGTTGAACCAGGCTCTCGTGCGTGAGCTGGCTGTCGAACGCATGTACGAACAGCTGTTGCAGGAGTGCGACTTCCCCGACATTCAACACTTCGTCGCTGAGTCACTGGCCGAACACCGCAAACGCATCCGGGTTTTGGAGGAACGGATCAACCGCATGTACGCCACTTATGACCCCGCCGGGTGTTGAAGCCATGCCCTCTGGTGATTCGCATTCCATCGTTCTCCGCAGCGGCAACCAGATGGTTGCCGATGGCGCCTTGCGGGCCGGTTGCCGATTCTTCGCCGGCTATCCCATCACTCCGGCGACCGGCATTTTCAAGGCCATGGTCGACGCGCTGCCATCGCGCCGCGGGCTGGCGTTGAGCGCTCCCGATGAGATCTCTGCGATTGCCTATTGTATCGGAGCCGCGATGCGGGGGTACAAGGCCATGACAGCCACGTCCGGACCCGGGTGGGCGTTGATGATCGAGTCGGTGCAGTATGCGCTTATGACCGAGACGCCGCTCGTCGTCGCGCTCGTTCAGCGCCTTGGGCCCAGCACGGGGGGGGCAACGCAAGGCGCACAGGGTGACATCCTGCTGGCGGAGTACGCCACATCGGGCGGCTATACCATTCCCATCCTCTGCCCGGAGAACGCCCAAGAGTGCTCGTCGCTCACGCTCAAAGCCTTCGAATGGGCCGAGCAACTCCGGACTCCCGTGATCGTGATGAGCGACAAGGAGACTGGCATGACGATCGAGAGCGTGGACCTCGACCTTCTGCCGCCCGAGAGCTCCCAGGCGACGTTCGCCGTTCCCGAACGAGCCGACCTTGCCAACGGTACATATTGGTTCGACCGACCGGGCGACGTTCCGGCGTTTGCTCCGGTGGGCGGTAACCACCGGGTCATTGCAACCGGCTCTGCGCACGACAAGAAGGGAACGCTTCAGAAGAATTCGACCGAAACGCTCGACGTCCTGCGGCATCTCGAAGAAAAAATCCGGTGGCGCTCGGGCGAATTGGGACTCGTCGACGCCGACCCCGACCCGGAGGCCGATACCCTTGTCATCAGTTACGGTATCACATCCCGGGCGGCGCGCACCGCCGTGGCAAAGGCTCGCTCCCAGGGAACCCGCGTGGCCTATCTGAGCATCAAATCGCTCTTCCCGGTCCCCGAGCTCGCCCTTCAAAAAGCATTCGCCACCGCTGACCGGGTCATTGTCGCCGAAGAGAACATGAACGGCCTGTACCGGTCGGTCATCGGACGCATCGCCGACGGCCGCATGATGGTGGGCGTCAACGCCGTCGGCACCATGATCACCCCGAGCGAGATCCTCGCCGCCATTCAACGTTGACGCATGGACACCGCATCCCTCATTCGCACCAGCTACCTTGTCGACAACGTTCGTTTCCCCTTTTGCAAGGGTTGCAGCCACACGAACATTCTCCGCAAGCTGAACGACGCTCTCGTCGAACTAAGACTGCCGGCCGAGCGCCTGGTGCTGGTGACTGACATCGGCTGCATCGGCCTGGCCGACGGTCTCTTTCGGGACATTCATACCGTCCATACAACGCACGGACGGTCGACCGCTTTTGCCTGCGGCATCGCCTTGGCCGACGGTGTGCTGGACTCCGGTGAACTGCACCTTATTGTCCTCATCGGCGACGGCGGCGCGATGATCGGACTCCAGCACCTGGTCCATGCGGCAATGCTGAACGTGCGAATGACGGTCATCATCTGCAACAATTTCGTCTACGGCATGACGGGCGGTCAGGGATCGGGCCTGACACCCGATTGTTTCATCACCGCCACTACGCCGCGGGGTAATCTTGTCCCCCCGGCCGACCTCGGCGGCATCCTCAAGCACAGCAACGCCCCCTTCGTTGTCAGGTCGACCGTGGCCGATCCCGGTCTGACGACAACGCTCAAAGAGGCCCTCACCTACCCGGGCTTCGCCGCCGTCGAGGTCCTGGAATTGTGCACGGAATATGCGGTGCCGAAGAATGATCTGACCGGACGGAGTCTGAGCGAGATCGCTCGACAGAACGGATGGGAGCTTGGAACGCTCGTTCGACGCGAGGCGACGGCGTTCGACGCGAAGGTGAAGCAGGCGACGTCCGACCCTTCAACGGGGGGTGCGGGAACGGCGTCGACGGCCGCATTCGAGGCGTCGCCATTGCGTCGGCCGGTGAATCTCGTCATCGCTGGAAGCGCGGGCGAACGCGTGCAGTCGTCGGCCACGGCACTCGGACATGCCGCCGTCGCGGCGGGATGCCGGGTGACGCAAAAGAACGACAATCCGGTCACCCAGGGCTCGGGTTTTTCGCTGTCCGAGGTCTGGGTCTCTCCGGAGCCGATCGGATTCACGGGTATCGAAGTACCCGACGTCGTCGTCGCCGCGTCGGAAGATGGCTGGAATGAGCTTCATCGGCGGGGTACGGTCGAGTCGATCGGGCCTGAGACCGTCGTTATCCTCGATGCGTCGTTGACACCTCCCGGACGCGGCAACATCCTGCACCTGCCCTTGCGCACATCGGTGACCGGAGCGCATGCCGCCATGGCCGGAACGCTGATCGCAGCCCTGCGCTTGAGCGTGCTGACCGAGCCCTCCGTCCGCCAACTCGCCGCCCGGCGGCTTGGCGAAAGGGCAGCATCCTTCGAAACACTGCTGAAGGGAGCGTTTTCCGGTTACGCCGGATAGTGCCATCACGACCGACAATACAGAAGCCCGCCCCGGTTCTTCGGAGCGGGCTTTCGTGTGTACGGTGGCGAAGCCGCTAGGCCTTCGGCGCCATCAGAGCCTCATGAACGACACGGAGCAGATCCTCTGAGGTGAACGGCTTCTGGAGCACGCCCTCGACCGATTGGATGTCTTCGATCCGGATGTCGTCGGGGATGCGCATCCCGGTCATGATGATGATGCGCGCTTGCGGTTCGATAGCCCGCACCTCTCGGATAAGCTCGGCGCCGCCGACACGCGGCATCATCATGTCGGTCACCACCAGCCGGATCTCGTCGTGCCGTTCTCGAAAGATCTCGAGAGCGCGGGCGCCATCCTCGGCCACCACCGCACGGTACCGATGCGACTCGAGCGTGGACGACGCCACATCGCGCAATGCGGATTCATCGTCGACGACGAGGATGAGTTCGTCATTGCCTTCGCTCAGCGCCTCCACCTTGGGTTTGGCCGCTTGCTCTTCCTCCGCCACGTCGGCGGGGAAGAAGATGTGAAAGGTCGTCCCCCGACCCGGAGCGGTATCGAGCGTCAGAAAACCCCCGTGACTCTTGACAATGCCCAGGGTCGTCGAAAGGCCGAGTCCCGTTCCTTTGCCGACCTCCTTCGTCGTAAAGAACGGCTCGAAGATCTTCTCACGGATCGTCTCCGGAATGCCCACACCCGTGTCGGTGACCTGAAAATGGACATAGGGGCCTGGCATCACGCCCAGCATGCCGCGCGCGAACTCTTCGTTCACGAGGGCATTCTGTGCGCGGAGCGTCAGCACGCCCCCCTTTTCCATCGCATCCCGGGCATTCACGCAGAGATTCATGAACACCTGATGGATCTGCGTCGCATCGCCGACGATGGGCCACAACTTGCGGGGAACCTCGTTGTGGACCTCGATCGACCGCGGGAAGGTCTCCTCGATCAACCGGACCACCTCCGCAATGACATGTTCGACGCGCATCTTGACGCGTTCGCCCTGGATGCCCCGGGCGAAGGTCAGCACTTGCTTCACCATGTCGGCCCCCCGGCGGGCGCTCGATTCGATGGCGGTCAGTGTCTTCTTGCCGAGGGAATCGACGACCGTGCGCTTGAGAATGTCGATCGAGACGACGATCGGGGCCAGGATGTTGTTAAGGTCGTGCGCGATGCCGCCTGCCAGCGTTCCGATGCTCTCCATGCGCTGTGCGCGGAGCATCTGCGTTTCGAGCCGCTTCTTTTCGGTGATGTCGCTGGCCAGGCACAGTATCGCCCGCGGGTGCCCATGGTCATCACGGACCAGCGTGAAACGACACTCGGCGATGATGGCGTTCTTGTAGCGCGACGCGATCTCGAGCTCGCCCCGCCACTCACCCCTTTCGCGCACGACGCCGATGGCCTTCTGAAAATCGTTGGCCAGGGTCGAAGGGAACAGGTAGTCGGACAGGTGCCGGCGCAGGACCTCATGGCTGGGCCATCCGTACTGTTGTTCAGCGGCTTTGTTCCAGTACTGTACGTGCGCGGTCAGGTCGAGCACAAAGATGGCGTCGGTGGTCTTGTCGAGCAGCTCGGCCTGCTCGCGGATCTGCTCGGCGGCGGCGCGCTTCTCGGTGATGTCGACCATGACGCCTTCGGCAAGTCCCTCCGACGGGAAGGTGGCGAGAGAAACGGAGAGCCAGACCGTTTGACCGTCAGCCGCGCGGATGGGAAGCTCGTAGTTCTCCACACGACCCCGGGTAACAAGCAGGTCCCAAAGACGGTCCCAATCGGAGGTTCGATTGACTCGAAGAGTCCGGCTGAATTGTTCTCTAGATGGCGTCCGGAAGATCCGCATCATAGCCGAATTAGCATCGAGAACTTCGCCAGTCGTCAGCTCAAATCGGACCATGCCTGCTAGTGAGTTTTCGAAGAGATTGCGGTATTTCTTGTCACGGGCTGCAAGTTCCTGTGCTTGGATGAGCTTCTGCTGGAAAGATCTCCGTTGGCCTAAGACCACGGTGAAGATAATCCCAACAGTCACTCCTACCAGGACAATCGTACCGAGACCTAATGCCCACCAGAATTCGTTTGGGAGGCTTTGCATAGAAAGGCCCATGAATACGAACAATTCAAGAGTATCGTCAGCGTCCAATAGGCATAGAACACCCTAACAACCTCTCCAACCTGCATCTTCGTGATCATTCCTTGTAGAGCAAAGAACATGATTGCTGCTGCTCCTGAAATCATGGTTGTAGCAACAATCCAGAATCTCGGCATTGAAAGAAGTGGAGCCTCTGAGTCGCGTGCAAGTACGTACAGCATGTGAAACGAGAATATCATCACCACTGCCCGCGCAATCGGAAACGCTATTAACGACGGGGTGGTGAATTCTTCGATGAACCTCAGGAACAACCATGTCATTACGTAGAACACGGTGACTGACAAGATAATAGTCCGTGACGACTCCGATTCTTGCCAACTCCGATAGGACAGTAAGATGATAACTACCTCAAGGAGCGCACTTACGTGCGAGATCCAGAGATTGTTCATTGTAACGGTGGCAAGATAGAGCTGAGCGCAACCAGAGAGTGCATTGAACGCCAGCAGATAAAAGAAGAGACCTATCTCTGTTCTAGCTTCACTCCTCCACCGTATCGCTCCGACGAGGATGGGAAGAATGGTGGATAAAGTAGCTACTACACCGTAAAAAGGGATGTACATCTGGTCTTGCGCTCCGATGACTGGCCTCGATAATATCTGCAAATTAATGCATTAGCAACCCACCAAAAACGAAGGGGGCACCCTTGCAGGTGCCCCCGAGAGTGCTCAATTTGATAAGATTTACTTTGCCATTGCAAGCGGACGGTCGAGTCCACTCTGGAAATACAGGTCGCCAGCGCAGAACGGCGGGCACGGAAGAATGT
>CAZOMY010000024.1:0-42815 GCA_964581115.1 uncultured Ignavibacteriaceae bacterium
AATCAAACTCGGAGATAGCTCGTACTCCCCGAAATAGCTTTAGGGCTAGCCTCGTACTATACTGTCATGGAGGTAGAGCACTGATTGGGCTAGGGTCGTCACAACGATACCAAACCCAGCCAAACTCCGAATGCCATCGACAGGTTCTACGGGAGTCAGGCGACGAGGGATAAGCTTCGACGCCGAGAGGGGAATAACCCAGACCGCCAGCTAAGGTCCCCAAATTCGAGTTAACAGAGAAAGGATGTTGGATTGCTGTGACAACCAGGATGTTGGCTTAGAAGCAGCCATTCATTCAAAGAGTGCGTAATAGCTCACTGGTCAAGCGATCCGGCGCCGATAATACTCGGGACTTAAACTCGATACCGAAGCTGCGGATTCCACCGCAAGGTGGAGTGGTAGGGGAGCATTCCATCGACATTGAAGGTGTGGCGTGAGCCATGCTGGAGTTGATGGAAACGCAGATGTAGGCATAAGTAGCGATAAGGAGAGTGGAAAACTCTCCCACCGAAAATCTAAGGTTTCCTGAGCAACGTTAATCGTCTCAGGGTTAGTCGGGACCTAAGCCGAGGCCGAAAGGCGTAGGCGATGGAAAACAGGTGCAATATTCCTGTACCACTGTACGGTCGTCCGACCATAAGGGGTGACGCAGAAGTGACATCGGGCCATCTGTTGGAATAGATGGTTTAAGCCAGTAGGCGTCTCGGGTTGGCAAATCCGCCCGGGAGTCATCGCCGAGAGGTGAACAGGGTGCCCGCAAGGGCCACAACTCGATCGAACCATGCTGCCAAGAAAAACCTCGTATGGGAGACCGTGCGGTGCCCGTACCGCAAACCGACACAGGTAGATAGGATGAGAATTCTAAGGTGCTCGAGTGAGCCGTGGTTAAGGAACTCGGCAAATTGACCCCGTAACTTCGGGATAAGGGGTGCCCCTAGTATGTAGCCGTGTACAACGGTGGCGGAATGGGGCCGCAGTGAAATGGGCCAAGCGACTGTTTAACAAAAACACATGTCTATGCTAAGCCGTGAAGGCGACGTATATAGACTGACACCTGCCCGGTGCCGGAAGGTTAAGGAAGCGGGTCAGCCGCAAGGCGAAGCTCGCGACCGAAGCCCCGGTAAACGGCGGCCGTAACTATAACGGTCCTAAGGTAGCGAAATTCCTTGTCGGGTAAGTTCCGACCTGCACGAATGGTGTAACGACTTGGTCACTGTCTCAACCACGGGCTCGGCGAACTTGTGGTACCGGTGAAGACGCCGGTTCCCCGCACATGGACGGAAAGACCCCGTGCACCTTTACTGCACCCTAGCATTGGGTTCGGTCAAAACATGTGTAGCATAGGTGGGAGGCTGCGAAGCCAGGGCGCTAGCCTTGGTGGAGCCGTCAGTGAAATACCACCCTTGTTCTGATTGAATTCTAACCTTCTGCCGTGAATCCGGTGGAGGGACAGTGTTAGGCGGGTAGTTTGACTGGGGCGGTCGCCTCCTAAACAGTAACGGAGGCTCTCAAAGGTTCCCTCAGCATGGTTGGTAATCATGCGGCGAGTGTAAAGACATAAGGGAGCTTAACTGCGAGACCTACAAGTCGAGCAGATGCGAAAGCAGGACTTAGTGATCCGTTGGTTCCGAGTGGAAGGGCCAACGCTCAAAGGATAAAAGGTACGCCGGGGATAACAGGCTGATCTTGCCCAAGAGTTCATATCGACGGCAAGGTTTGGCACCTCGATGTCGGTTCATCGCATCCTGGGGCTGGAGAAGGTCCCAAGGGTTTGGCTGTTCGCCAATTAAAGCGGTACGTGAACTGGGTTCAGAACGTCGTGAGACAGTTCGGTCCCTATCCTGTGCGGGCGGAGGAAACTTGAGGGGTCTCGCTCCTAGTACGAGAGGACCAGAGTGAACGGACCGACGGTGAATGAGTTGTCACGCCAGTGGCATTGCTCAGTAGCCATGTCCGGATGGGATAAGCACTGAAAGCATCTAAGTGCGAAACCCGCCCCAAGATGAGGTTTCCCGGGACGCAAGTCCCTAAGACCCCAAGGAGATGACTTGGTTGATAGGCCGCAGATGCAAACGCAGCAATGCGTGAGTCGAGCGGTACTAATAGGTCGAGAGGCTTCTCCTAAATCTCTATTCACACACAACCCCGCGCCGTAGCGCGGAGGTCATCGATACAGCTGTGGCGAAGCAACGCTCGGATCGCATCTTCCAGATCGTCTGACATTTCTGGTGTCAATGTCGAGGGTGTTACACCTCTTCCCATTCCGAACAGAGCCGTTAAGCCCCTCGGAGCCGATGGTACTATGTGGGTGACTGCATGGGAGAGTAGGTCGATGCCAGAATTATTCTCTGAAGCCCCGGACCTCACCGTTCGGGGCTTCATCATTTCTGACCGTTCCTTGCACCGCCCGACCGTTTTCCGTACGTTGACCTCATGCCCCGCACGCCACTCACCGGATTGACCATCGACGAACTGCGCACGTTCGTCGCCGACCTCGGTGAGAAGCCGTACCGGGCCTCGCAACTCTATGCGTGGCTGTACAAGAGCAGAGCCGAATCGTTCGCGGAGATGACCGATCTCTCAAAGAGCTTCCGCGACCTTCTCGGAAGCGTCGCCATCCCGTGTTCCCTCGATCTCATGACCGCCCGTCGATCGGACCGCGACGGCACGACCAAATTCCTCCTCAAGCTTGCCGATGGACTTGCCATCGAATCGGTCCTGATCCCGCCCGACCCCGAAGCTCCCGATGCTGAACGCCGCCTCACCCTCTGCGTCTCCACCCAGGTCGGGTGTCCGCTCGACTGTGCCTTCTGTGCCACCGGCACCATGGGTTTCACCCGCAACCTCACCGCCGGCGAGATCGTCGAACAATACCTTCATGCCCAGCGCTATTCCAACCGCCGCATCTCCAACATCGTCTTCATGGGCATGGGCGAACCTATGCTCAACTATGACCAGGTCATGAAGGCGGTCGAGGTCCTGACCGACAATCGCGGCGCGAACATGAGCGCCCGGCGCATCACGATCTCGACGGCCGGCTACGTGGAACAGATCCGACGGATGGCCGACGAAGGACGTACGGTTAAGCTGGCCCTTTCGCTCCATGCGCTCGACGAGGCCAAGCGCATCTCTCTGATGCCGATCACGAAAAAACACGGGATCGCCGCGCTGACCGAGGCGCTGGAGTACTACTATCACCGGACGGGGATCCGACCGACGCTGGAATACATACCTTTCGATGGCTTCAATGATACCAACGCCGACGCAGACCTGCTGATCCGGTTCGCCCGACGCGTGCCCTGTAAGGTCAACCTCATCCCGTTCCATTCCATCGAGTTCACCGGTCCTAGCGGATTCGCCGCAACGTTGCGGCCGACCCCTCGATCGCGTATCGAGACCTTCGCCGCCCGATTGCGCGACGCGCATCTGACGGTCATGGTCCGGAGCAGCGCCGGCGAAGACATCGAAGCCGCTTGCGGCCAGCTGGCGGTCGCCGAGAGCGCAAAGCCCCGGCAACGATCTGCACGTGCCTCCGCATCCATGTCCATCCATTCCTGACCCATCTCACGTCACACGATCATGCGTATCATCCTGTTCGGTCCTCCGGGCGTCGGCAAGGGCACGCAAGCAAAGCTCCTGATGGAGGAGTTCGATAGCGTGCACATTTCCACCGGCGACCTGCTGCGCGATGCCGTTCAACGCCAGACCCCGCTCGGCCTCAAAGCGAAAACGTACATGGAATCCGGCAACCTCGTGCCCGACGAGATCGTCATCGGACTCATCGAAGAGGTCCTCGATTCCGAAAAGGCACGCAACAGCTTCATCCTCGACGGCTTCCCCCGCACGGTCGCTCAGGCCCGCGCCCTCGATCAAATGTTCGAGCGCATGGGTATCACGCTCGACGGCGTCATGAGCCTGCGAGTCGATCACGATGAAGTGGTGCGACGACTCAACAACCGCCGCATGTGCCGCACGTGCGGCCGCATCTACAGCCTGGAGAAGCTCAAGGGCCTCGACGCCACACAATGCCGCTCCTGCGGCGGAGAACTCTACCATCGCGATGATGACAAGCCCGAAACGGTCAAGCACCGACTCGAGGTCTACCTCAAGTCTACGAAGCCGCTCAAGGACTTCTACCGGCAGACCGGACGATTCGTCCAGATCGACGGCATGCAGGAGATCGGCTACGTCCACAAGATGATCCTCGACTGGGTCTACCGGTCACGCAGTTCCAACCCTGCGACGTGACCGTGCCGCTGGCATTGCTCCGGAGGCCTGACAGCCGGCCGTTCGTCGCTGCTCATCGCGGCCTCTCAGCCGCAGCTCCGGAAAACACCCTCGCGGCCTTCCGGCTCGCGATCGAGGCGGGCGTCGATATGCTCGAGCTCGATGTCCACCTGACGCGCGAAGGACGCGTCGCCGTTATCCATGATCGCACGCTACAACGAACGACGACGGGCAACGGCCCCGTTCGCTCCTACACGAGCGCTGAGATCTCATCACTCGACGCCGGCTCGTGGTTCGACCCTCGGTTCGCTCTAGAGCGCGTTCCCCTGCTTGAGGACGTGATCGCCCTCGCCGCCGGCCGATGCTGGCTCAACGTCGAGTTGAAATCGCATTTCCTCCATCGCGAGGTACCGGGGTTCTATGCCCGCCGCGTTGTCGACGTCGTCCGGTCCCACAACGCGCTCGATCAGGTCATGTTCAGCTCCTTCGACGCGGAACTCGTCCACGCCATCCGAGCCGAATCACCCGAGGCCACCACCGGCGTCCTGTACAATTGGCACCGGGACCTGTGGCGCCCACCATCGGCAATCGCCGCGCGCTGCGGCGCTTCTGCGTTCATCTGTTCTTGGACGGAGCTGACGAGACGGCGTTTTGACGACGCCAAGGCGGCGGGTCTTGCCGTGGCCGTTTACACGGTGAACGACCCTGAGGAGGCATGCCGTCAAGCCGACCGCGGAGTGGACCTTGTGATCTCCGACGCGCCCGACCGCATTCTGAAGGCGCTGGCGGCGCGTTGAACCCGCCAGGGGGCTTTTGTATATTCCACGACGCCATCCCGCCACGCTTCCGATGATCCTCCATCGTTCCCGCCCCCTCTTCTGGATCCTTGCCGCTACGTGGCTGGGCTGGAGCGGCTGTGATTCAACGCCCGAACCACCCCCCCTTCCCGTCGACCTCTTTGAGCAGGGGGTTGCCCTCGTCCAAAGGGGCGATCTGGTCGGGGCCGCGCCGCTGTTCAACGACGCCGAGCGTCAATTTGCCGCTGCCGGTCGTCGCGACTTTCAATTGCAGACCCTCTCGTATGCTGCACGGATCGCCCGAGACCGGGGCTCGTTCCGCGAAGCTCTCGACAAGTCCGGCCGCGGAGCCCGGCTTGCGCGCCAGTTGGGCGATGTGCGCGCTGAGATGATGCATCGGATGGTGGAAGGGGACGTCTACGTGACCGTCGGATTGCCCGCTCGGGCCGCCCGATCGTACGACGAGGCCGCCCGGTTGGCCGACACCTTCAACGACCCTGCGGTACAGGCCGAAGCCGAGATCGCGCTTGCCGTTCTGACTCTGCAACGCCATGCGCCGTCGGACGCCGGCGACCGCCTCACTCGGGCGCTGACGCTCGCCCAGTCGTCGAAACGCGATGACTTGGCGGCACAATCGCTGATGGGTCTGGCCGAGGTCTTCTTGGTGAGCCGGAAGCCGGATGAAGCCTTGAATTCGGCGACTCAAGCGATCGGGCTTGCCGACGGGGTCGGACAACCCATCCTCTCGGCCCGGATGCGGATCCGTTTCGGTCAGCTCCTGGAGTCGGTCCGCAATCTGAACGCGGCGCTGACGACCTATCGTGAAGGGGTGAACCTGCTTCGCCGCTCCAGGAGCGGCCGGCAACTGGAGGTTCAACTGCTATATCGCATCGGAGAGCTCTACTCTGCGAACAAGCGGCTGACAGAGGCGCGCAAATACTTCAACGACGCATTCGAGATCGCACGTCGTGAGAGAGATGCGATCGCGCAGGCGCATCTTGCGCTTCGGATCAAGGACGCCGAGGTTGAGAACCTGGCGCCCGAACAGCGAGCGACGGCATCCTCTCAGATCGCACGGGACTATCTCGATCTGGCTGACCGTTTCCGATCGATCGGCCAGACATCGGGCGAAGCAGCGGCGGCAGGGCGGGCGGCAGAGGCCTTCACGGCCATGGGCGATGCGGCCCGATCGAAACGCCTGCTCCAGCGAGCCGCCATGGTCGAACGACTCAGTGTGTTGGCGTATGCGGACCCGATCCTCCACAGGCCATATATCGAGCGTCTAGGCCGCGATGGTCGGCAGGGTCAATGGTCGCACCGGTTGGCGGCTCGCGCTTTCGCCGAAAACAAGGTGATCGAAGGATTGACGGTCCTGGAGCAGTATCGGCAGTCGGTCGCGGCGGATGCACTGGAGGAGTGTGAGCTGACGCTGCGGCATCCGACGCTCTCGCCGTCGGTCACAGCCTTGCGAATGGAATGGATCGAACGACGGTTGGCGGCGGCTGAGCTGGGGGCGGCCCTTGCGTTGGGAACGGACCCGTCCACAACGGCGTCGCCACTGCGGGAACTGCATCACGGCGTTCAGCAGCTGTTCCAACGAGCGTCTTCGATCGCCGCAGCGTATCCAAACTACGGCTCACTCGTTAGGGCCGATAGCGTGTCGCTCGTGGGCATTCGAGGATTCATCCCGCGTGGATTGACGGTGGTCGAGTATCTTGACGACGGCACGTCGCTCCTCGCCGTCGCGATCTCGCGCGAAGCGTCAAAGATCATCCGCCAACCGGTTGATGTTGACTCGGTCACTCGCCAGATCGACGAGTATTGGCGGCTCCTCCAGGATCCTCTTGTCTATACGGGCGGAGGCGGCGAGGCCAGCCTGGAACCGATGACCCGGTTCGCCGTGCTCTCCACGGAGCTGTACGACGTTTTCTTACGACCGCTGGAGTCTCTTTCCGACCGTGGGTTCGTGTTTGTCGAGACCGACCTTGTGGGACGGCTGCCCTTCCACGCTTTGGAAAAGCAGGATCGCGGGGGGCGCGTGGGACATCTTATTGAATACGGCAGCGTCGATTACCTGCCGTCCTGGTCGGCGCTGATGTTCCCGACCCGTCCGCCATTACGGATGCAATCCATCGTGGCCTTCGGCAATCCGAGCGGACGGAACTGGTCCACCGACTACGAATTGCGCGATATCCGAAGCTTTTTCCGGACGGCCGATGTGGCGATCGGGCGTGATGCGACATGGAGCGACTTGCGCTCCAAGCGACCGGACCTGCTGCAATTGGCCACGTCATTCCGCCCCGGCCTTAAAAAGTTCGGTACCTTCCTTGCCGCCGACTCGGCCCGCATCGATGCCACGATCGAGGTTCCTTTTGAGCGCCTCAGCGACATGTCGCCGCCGCCGGTGGTGCTTCTCTCCGACGACGTGAGCGAGGCCGGAGGGTTGCGTCCGGACCATGCCTTGTTACTGCGGGTGAACGGAACATCGGATGTCTTCATGAACCGGTGGATCGCCGACCGCAAGGCTTCGAAATTCTTCTCTGAATTCTTCTTCACCCATCTCTCCAACGGATTAGCTCCGGGGGACGCGTACCGTCAGGCATTGCTGAACCTGATCCGAACGGACGATGTGGGTCATCCCCGGTCATGGGCGCAGTTCTTTCATTTTGGCGTTGGCTGAGCAGCAGACGCTCCCACGAAGAACAACGAAGGCGCAGCGGTTCGGCTGCGCCTTCATGGTTCATGGGAGGTCGTTGGCGGTCACCTTCGGATCTTCACGCTGCCCAAGCCGGAATCGATCCTGATGTCCAAACGCCTGCCGGCTTCGGCATACCCTTCCGTTTCATACACGCCACTCTTCGTACGGCGGAAATCACCGGACAGACTGAACCGCGAGAACCAACCGTCGTCGTAGCGAACCCGGGCGTGGATCGGTTCGGGCACATCGACGACGATGGACCCCAGGCCGACGTCGATCGTGGCATCGGCATCGTTCGCCAGTTCGCCTCCGAAGTCAAGCCGATATGAGCCGATGCCGCCGCTGAATGTCATACGGCGGAAGTTCAGGTTGGAGAGACCGTCGGCCGTGAACTTCGAGACGCCCGATTCGATCTCGACGTTGTCGGCGGCGATCGGGTTGGGCTCGCTGCAGGTCAAATGGACGTCGCTCGCGCCCGTGGAGATCCGAAATTCCTGCACCTTCAATCCGCTGAGATCCAGATCGCCACGGCCGGCACCCAACTCGACATCGAACGAGATGGGAATGCGGTCGGTGTATTGGACGACGATCCGTCGGTCGTTGCTGCGGTGTTCTTCATCGAAGACCGACGACGATTTCGACCGGATGCGCAGTTTTCCCCTCGTGCCTTCTTCATAATGGACGTAGAGCTGGTCGCTTTCCGCTTCGCGGTCGTCATACCGCACAACCGCAATCGTTCCTCGGGGGGCCCGTTCGAAGACAAGTGTGCCGAACGAAACGTCGACGATCACGGTCAGCTCGCGCTCATGGGTCAGGGGGAACTCTTTCGTGACCGGCTGGGCCCGGAGGCCGGCGCTGATGAGCAAAAGGGAGAGGAAGGCGGTTCGGATCGAAGTTTCCATGGGAACGGCGCTGGCATCAATAGATACGCTTGGCGCCGGGGAGAAGTTGCGCTCTGGGTCGCCGTAAGTCCTAATAGTGCTTCATCTTATCGCGGAGATGCTTGTAGAGAAGCTCCCGGGCCCTGAAAATGTGAGCTTTGACCGTTCCGATGGGGAGGCGCAATTGGCGGGCGATCTCGGCGTATTCCTTCTCTTCGGTATGCCGCAGAATGATGACCTGTCGGTATTTGGGGGGCAGAGCGTCGATCGCCTCTTGAAGCATGCGCGTCCGTTGGCCGTCAATGAGTTCGCGGTCGGGCTCGTACGTGCTGTCGGGTAGCTCAAAGAGATAGTCGCTGTCCTTCGATTCGATCGGCTTGTCGATCGAGAAGGTCTGCAACTTCTTCTTGCGAATGTGGTCGATGCAGTTGTTCGTAGCGATCTTGTAGAGCCACGTTGAAAAGGCATACTCTTCATTGAAGCTCTTCAACGATGCGAAGGCCTTGATGAACGCTTCTTGCGTCAGGTCCTCCACTTCAGCCCGACTCCGGATCATCCGGGAAATGAGATTGAAGATCGCATCATGGTACTTCGTGCGGAGCCGCCGAAACGCGCGTTGGTCGCCATCAATGGCGCGCCGGATGAGCACGGAGTCCTCGTCGCGCGATTCCTGACGGCGGTCGACCGTCGGTGACGGAGGCGGAGGAGTGGCGTGGGAGGGAGGTCGGGATGTCGTTCGGGCCTTCGCCATCCGTTCGGCGCGGCGAGGTAGATGCATCAACATAGCAAAAAGACCGCGGACCCGCAACGCGCCGCTTGCACACAGTGTCGATCGAAGATGCGTCGGCGGGCGCGTTGCATTCAGCAGCCGTCTTTTGTACCTTGACCAATCACATGGCACTCTTCCTGACCTTTGAAGGTCTTGACGGCTCCGGCAAGTCCACGCAGGTACGACGTCTGGCCGAGCGCCTGCGGCAGGCCGGTCGTGAGGTGCTCGTCCTTCGGGAGCCGGGCGGTACGCCGGTCGGCGAGGCGATCCGCACGATCTTGCTCGACCGGGCGAACACGGCGCTGACGCCGGCGGCTGAGCTGTTCCTGTTCAGCGCGAGCCGTTCGCTGCTGGTCGAACAGGTGATCCGTCCCGCTCTGGCGGCTGGGACCGATGTCATTTGCGACCGGTTTGTCGATTCGACGACGGCATACCAAGGGGGTGGTCGGGGCATCGATACGGCCATCATTACCGCCGTTAACCGAGGCGCCACGGGCGGACTCGAACCGCATGTGACCTTTTTTCTGGACCTCCCGGACGACGAGCGCCAGCGCCGACAACAGGCAACGGGCATTGAGCGCGACCGGATGGAATCGAGCGGGGCCGAGTTCTACGCCCGCGTTCGCCGGGTCTTTCTCGACCTCGCAAAGCACGCAACACGATTCACGGTGCTCGACGGTCGCCTCTCGGAGCAGAAACTGGCCGACCAGATCTGGTCCGCGATCGAACCAAGGCTGGAACGACACAGAATTCAAAAGTGATCCGCATGGTACGACGGTTCTTGTTGCTCTTCTTCGGCGTGGCGGTCGTCGCCACGTTGCTGTTTCTGGGCGCCCAGGACGGCGATCTCTTCTTTCGCATCAATCGAAGCATCGACCTGTTCAGCAAGGTCTATCGTGAGATCATGCTGCAACATGTCGACGTCGTCGATCCTGATGTGCTCATGCGTCGGGGCATCGGCGGAATGCTTGAAGGGCTCGATCCGTACACGGTCTTCATCGACGACAAGGAAAACGATGAGCTGGAGCTCGTGACGACCGGGCGGTATGGCGGCATCGGGGTCAGCATCGGTGTCCGCGACGGCTCGGTGGTGATCGTCAACCTGCTTGAAGGATTCTCGGCGTCTCGCCAGGGGCTCCAGGTCGGGGACCGGCTGCTTGAGGTCGAAGGGACGGCGGTCGGGTCGCTGAAGCCCGAGGAGATCCGCCGGCTGGTGCGAGGGGCACCGGGGACAGAGGTTCGACTGAAGATCGCGCGCGATGGCGAACCGCTGCCGCTCGATTTTGTCCTGCTACGCGAAGACATTCGTGTCCGGAACATCTCGTTCAGCGGCCTCGTCGAGCCGGGGATCGGCTATGTCCGCCTGGAGCGCTTCTCCCGCACAGCCGGCGAGGACCTCCGTGCGGCCTTGAAAGAGCTCAAAACCTCCGGGAATCTGAGGGGCGTCGTTCTTGACCTTCGCGACAATCCCGGCGGTTTGCTCGACATCGCCGTCGACGTCATGTCGGCTTTCGTACCGGAGAGCAGCCTCGTGGTCTCGACAAAAGGACGGCGATTGGAGACCGAACGCCGGTACCTGACCGACCAGGCTCCGCTCGTTCCCGACCTGCCAGTAGCGGTGCTCGTGAACGGCAACAGCGCCAGCGCCAGCGAGATCGTGGCCGGCGCCATGCAAGACCTGGATCGGGGTGTGGTCGTCGGGACGCGCACGTTCGGCAAGGGGTTGGTTCAGACGGTCTCACGGCTGACAGAGACGGCGTCGCTCAAGATCACGACGGCGAGATACTATACACCGTCGGGCCGATGCATCCAAGTGCTCGATTATGCCCACCGGTCGGCCGACGGCCAGGCTTCGACCCTGCCCGATAGCTTGCGCCGGACCTTCACGACACGAAACGGACGGCCTGTGACCGAGGGTGGCGGTATCATGCCCGATTCGGTGGTTCCCGAACCAGCGACGGGCCCCTTCATGGCGGCGTTGATGCGGAAGGCGATGTTCTTCAAGTACGTCACATCGCTTGCGGCCCGCGGGCGGCTTGACAGCACGACGAAAGCGACCGATGCAATGCTGGCCGATTTCAGCCGCTATCTGGACTCGACGGGTTTCAGGTATGAAGAGGAGGCCGAGACGGCATTGAAGGACCTGCGGTCGATCGCCGCCGAGAACCGATATCAGACGGTTTTTGTGGAGACATTGTCGGCGTTGGACAGGCTGGTCGAGGAGGAAAAGCGGCGTTCGTTTGAGCGGTATCGCGATGAGGTGCGGAGGGGGTTGATGGTAGAGCTGGCCGCGCGTTCGTTCGGAGAGCGCGGTCGAGTGCAGGCGTCATTCGAAGGCGACCGCCAACTGGCCACGGCCGTCGGTCTGTTAAAGCATCCGACGTCGTACGGCCGCCGGTTGGCGCGCTGACGCACGCCGTCAGAACAGCTCGATCTGCGGCAGCGCCCGGTGCACGAGCGCCGAAACGTAGTCAAGGTCCTGGGGTCGATGGACGAAGTCGAGATCGTCCGATGGAATGATGAGCAACGGCCCGATCGTGTACCGGCGGATCCAATCCTCGTAGTGGCCGTTCAGGCGTTCCAGATACGCCCGTTCGATCCCCTTCTCAAAATCCCTCCCCCGCTTTCCGATCTGTCGTTCCAGCGTATCGACGGACGCCCGTAGATAGATCATCAGATCGGGCGGTTTAAGATACGTCATCATCACATGGAACAGCGACACGTACGTCGTGTAGTCACGTTCCGTCATCCGGCCCATCTCGTACAGGTTCCTCGCGAAGATCTCGGCATCCTCGTAGATCGACCGGTCTTGAATGACCGACGTACCCGAGTCAACGATGGTTTTGTGGCTCTTGAAACGGTTGGCGAGGAAGTAGATCTGCAGATGGAACGACCATCGGAGCATGTCGCCGTAGAAATCGGCGAGGTAGGGATTGTCCTCAACGGACTCGTAGTACGGCTTCCAGGTGAAGCGTTCGGCGAGCAGTCGGGTGAGGGAGGATTTGCCGGCTCCGATGTTGCCGGCGATGGCGACGAAGAGCGGCCGCGAGGTGGCCATGGGCGCCGGTGTCTACTTGAAGGCGCCGACGGCGCCTTTGACGGTCTCGTGGACGTCGAAGAGGTTCGTCAGCTTTGTCATTTCGAGCAGCGTAAGGATCTTTTTGGAGGCGCGAGCCAACTTCAGCTCGCCGCCCCCTTTGCGCATCGTGCTCATGCCGCCGATGAGCATGCCGAGACCTGAGGAATTGATGAACTGCACATCGCCAAGGTCGATGATGACCTTGGTCTTCCGGCTGTCGAGGAGGGTACGGAGCTGCTCGTTCAACGCGTTGGCGTCGGGGCCGCCGAGCACATTCCCCGAGAGGCTGATCACGGTGACGCCCTGGACTTCTTTGGCCGAGAACTGCATCATGACGGACCTCCGCTCAGATACGGTCAGGCAGTGGCGCGTCGCCGCGGCCAGTCGAGCACGATGGCGCTGGCGACGTAGATCGACGAATAGGTGCCGGTGAGCTGGCCGACGACCAGCGTGAAAGCGAATGCCCGCGTGACTTCTCCGCCGAAGAAGAGCAGGACGAACAACACCGCGAGGATCGTTCCATTCGTAATGATCGTCCGGCCGAGCATCTCGTTGAGGCTCTTGTTCATGACCGACCTGAGGTCCATCGATCGGTAGAGCCGCTGGTTCTCGCGGATCCGGTCGAATACGACGACCGTGTCGTTGACGGACACGCCGACGAGGGTCAGGAAGGCCGCGATGACCTCGAGGGTGATCTCAAGATTCAAGCCAGGGATGACCCCGTTGAGGATGACGATGATGCCGAGGGTGACGAGCACATCGTGAAAGAGCGACAGGACGGCGCCAACCCCGTAGGCAAACTTGAAACGGATCGCAATGTAGACCATGATCGCCACCAGGCCCCACGCGATCGCGTAGATGGCGTCCTCACGAAGCTCTTTACCGATCTTCGGACTGATCTTGTACTGTCTCAGGATCTCGAAGCTGCCGGCGCCGAAGGTTCCTGTCAGCGCTTCCCGGATCCGGTCTCCGACGGCCGTACCTTCAGCTTGCTCCGTCGTGCGAATGATGATGTCCGTCGGCTCGCCGAAGGTCTTGATCTCGGCACCCTCAAGTCCGGCGCCGCTCAACGTGGAGCGGATTTGTCCGATATCGGGCGCCTGTTGGAAGCCGACGACGATCTCGGTGCCTCCCAGGAAGTCGATGCCGAGGCTGACGCCCCGCACGAGGATCGCGATCAAACCGGCGGCGATGACGACGCTCGAAACAACATACCACAGGCCGCGCGAGTCGAGAAAGGGGATGTTCGTAGTCTTGAAGAGACGCATGTTGGATCCGTATGAAAGGAGACGCGGCTCAGCCCATGTTCGGCTGCAAGCCGCGGTCGATCATGAAATCGAAGATCACCCGCGTGATGATAATGGCGCTGAACATCGACGCCGCGATACCGATCATGAGCGTCATGGCGAAACCCTGGATCGGACCCGAACCGAACTGATAGAGAATGACGCCGGTGAGCAGCGTGGTGACGTTCGAGTCGAGAATGGCCGTGAAGGCTTTCGTGTAGCCCGAGTCGACCGCGGCGCGCAGCGTCTTGCCGCCGGCTATTTCTTCACGGATGCGCTCGTTGATCAGAACGTTCGCGTCGACGGCCATGCCGATCGTGAGCACGATGCCGGCGATACCCGGCAGGGTGAGCGTGGCTTGGAAGCCCGACATGACCCCCAGGATGAACAGGATGTTGAACGCCAAGGCGAAGTCGGCGACGAGGCCGGCCGTGCGATAGTAGAGGAACATGAACAGGACCGTCACGATCAGCGCGTAGAACGTGGCGGAGAGGCCGTTGCGGATGGAGTCCTCGCCGAGTGACGGACCGACCTCGCGTTGTTCGATGATCGACACCGGTGCCGGGAGCGCACCGGCTCGCAGGACGATCTCCAGCAGACGTGCCTCGTTCGGCGATTCCATCCCCGTGATGCGAGATCGTCCTCCGAGGATCTTGTTCTGCACGACGGGTGCGGAGAAGACGCCACCGTCGAGCGCGATGGCGATACGCTTGTTGATGTTGGCTCCGGTGATACGGGCCCACTCTCGAGCGCCGTCGCTATTCATCTCCATGTTGACGATAGGCCGGCTGTCTTCGGGGTCGGTGCTTGCGCGGGCGTCCACGATGACCCCGCCCGTCAACTCGGGGGTCTTCTTGACCGGGTAGATCGTGTAGTACTCCAGACCGCCGGCATCTTTGACGGTCTTGGCCGACCAAAGGAATTCGAAATCCGGAGGCATCAACCGCTGGATATCGGGCCTGGCCAGAAGGCGCAACACGCGGTCGCGGTCCTTGCTGAGTACGAATCCTTCACCCGTACCGGCCTGGGTCTCGGGTCGAACATACGCAAAGAATGGATTCTCGCGCATGAACCGGGCCTCTTCGGTCGTGTCGGAGGCTGTTGCGGGGGCGCCGCCGGTGAGTTCAGAGAGCGCGTCGGTTGGCTTGCGGGGCGAGGCCGTCTTGGCCGTGGCGACAGAGTCGCTAGCGGCCCCGGTGGAATCGATTTTGCCGGCAAGGAACTTGTTGATCGTCTCCATGACGCGGTACGAGACCTGAGGGTCCCGAAGGAGCTTGAACTCCAGCTTTGCGGTTCCCCGTAGCAACTGACGCACCTCCCCCTCGTCCTTCACGCCTGGGAGTTCCACAATGATCCGACGGGCTCCTTGCTTCTGGATGTTGGGCTCCGAGACCCGATACTGATCGACGCGGTTGCGGACGATCTCGATGGCCCGATCGATGGCCGTTTCGGTCTCCGCCTGCAATTCGGCCATGATGCGCGCGTCGTCGTCGCGGAGAGTACCGTAGTAGCGGCTCAGACGGATCCCGCGTTGCTCGAATTGCCGGGCGAACGCCGGGAGCACGTCGAGCTCGCTGGCGGAAGCCTCACGCCGCAACTCACTGATAATCGCACGAAAGTTGTCGTCCTTGTTCTTGGCCAGATCGTCGAGCAATTGAATGACGTCGACCTCAAGCACCACGCGCATACCGCCCTGAAGGTCCAGGCCAAGTTTCATGCGCTTCAGTCGGGCCTCGGCCATCGCATCTTGGTTCGCTTCAAAGTACGCGAGGCTGTCGGTGCCTGAGAGACCGCTCAGGTGCGAGCGGTACGACCAGTCCTGATAGGTCGGATACAGAAAGTAGAGGGCCAGCGTCGTGGCGGCGACGATGAGAAACGTGCGGGTGAGATAGTTCTTCACGACAGCAGACTCCTGCAAAGGCAGAGGATCGATGGCCTGACAAAAAAGCGCGAGCAGGCATGCGTCGCGCCGTAGTACACATCTGTGGTGCAAAAAAACCGAGAAAAAATATACCGGAATGAACCCCGAAAGTCAACGGGAAACGTTGCTTCTCTGGCGATTCACGGCTATATTTCATCTCTGTTGTGCGAAAAATCGATTTGTGCTCATCGGAAAAGACCGGGGCCTCCATCATGCCGTTGATGTCCAGCATCCGCAAGAATCTCGCCACGATGTTCGCCGTGTTGGCGTTCCTGTTCATTCTCATGATCGTGTTTGAATGGGGGATGGACCTGTCGGGGCGCTCCGGCGGCTTTGTCGGAAGCGATCCCGATGCCATCGGCGAGGTCAATGGCGAGAAGATCAGTTACAAGCAGTTCGCCGAACTGGTCCGCCGCGCGACAGAGGCCCAGAAGAACCAGACGGGCCAGGACCCCGACGAAGAGACCGAAAGGATGATCCGGTCGCAAGTGTGGAACCAGATGGTCGATGACATCCTCATCAGGGACGAGATCGAGCGTTTGGGTATCGCCGTCACCGATCAGGAGATCCGAGATGTCGTTCAAGGGGCCAATCCTCCGGAGTTTCTCGTCGCTCAATTCCGCGACTCGACGGGCACATTTCGACGCGACGCGTACCTCCAGGCGATGATGAACCCTCAGAACAAGGATGCGTGGCTGCAGGTCGAAGAGATCATTCGTGAGCAACAAAAGCGGTCGAAGCTGCAAAGCCTCCTGTTGGCATCTGTCGGCATCTCCGAGAGCGAAGTGCTCCGTCGATTCATGGACAGGAACGTGACGATGGACGTCGAATATGTTCTGTTCGACATCAACCGGCTCGTGTCGGACTCATCCGTTACGGTCTCGGAAAACGACCTGGAGCAGGCGTACCGTGACAATCCCGAGTCTTTCAAAACGCGCGCGACCCGTCGGCTCAAGTACGTGACCTTTAACCTGCTGGCGACCGGGCAGGATTCGGCAGAGGTCCTTAACGAACTCAACCGGCTACGGGAGCAAGCGTTGGGGGGCATGGATTTCGCCGAACTCGCGGCAACCTATTCGGACAGGCCTCAGTCGGATGCGTTCTTCAAGCACGGTGAGCTGGGACGCGCGAAAGAAAAAGCGCTGGCAACGGCCCGCAAGGGCGACATCGTCGGTCCGGTGGCCGATGTGGACGGCATCCACCTGCTGAAAGTGCTTGATGAACGGCAAGGGACGCAGGAATTCGTGAATGCGGCGCACATCCTGATCCGGCCTTTGCCCGGACCGGACAGCATCAAGGCTTATGAGAAGGCCCGCGACCTGGCTCGACAGGCGCGCGCCGGTGCGGATTTCGCGCGGCTGGCCCGGGAGAACAGCGAGGACGGATCGGCAGCGGAGGGCGGTGAGTTGGGATATACCGGCCGCGGCGGCTGGGTGAAACCGTTTGAAGACGCCGCCTTCGGAGCTCGGACCGGCCAGATCGTCGGACCGGTGCGCTCCCAGTTCGGCTGGCACGTCATTAAAGTGCTCGGGCGTGACAAGCGCGAAGTGCAGGTTGCCGTCATCAGCATGCGCGTCAAGGCCAGCGCCCGCACGGTCGAAGACGCATACCACAACGCCGACGATTTTGCGTATCTGGCGGGCAAGGAAGGGTTTGAGAAAGCGGCCGAGATCGGCGGCTATGTCGTGCAGGAGACCCCCGAGTTCACGAAAGATGGCTTCATCCCGGGCATCGGTGCCAATGATCTGGTGACGTCGTTCGCTTTCAAGAGCGATGTGGACGACATCAGCACCGCGATCACGCTCACCGGCTCGGTCGGCGTTTTCAAGGTGTCCGGGGTGCGCGAAGAAGGGGTACGGCCGATGGACGAGGTTCTCCCTCAGGTCCGTTCGCTCGCCTACCGAAAGGCACGACTTCTGCGGACGAAGGCCATGGCCGAGTCGTTCGCACGCAACCTGCAGGGCTCGGCCGACCTTCTTGCCGCGGCTCGGTCGAATCCCGACCTGGTTGCGATGCGCACCGGTCCGTTCAAGCCGACCGACCTGCCCCCGGGTATTGGTCGTGATCCGCGATTCATCGGCTCGGCTCTTGCGTTGCCGATCGGTACGGTCTCGTCGCCGATCGAGGGTGTGCGCGGTCACGTTCTGATGAAGGTTGTATCGCGCTCGGCCGTTGACACTTCCGCGTACGCCGTCGAACGCGCTTCGCTCGCCAGCCAGCTGCTTCAAGAGAAGCAGAATCGCTTTCTGACCGAGTGGCAGCGCTCGCTGCGCGAGCAAGCGACGATTGAAGACCACCGCGACCGATTCTATCGCTGAGTCGGATCTTTCCGCCGCATGCGCCGCACCGAGTCAGATCGAACCTCGGCATTCCCGCTGCGCGCCGGCACGTTGACCCCTCTGTTGCTCGTCACGCTCGCCGGCATGGCACCGGCCCAGCCGTCGTCTCTCCCGATCGTCGTGCGTGCAACCGCCACGACCGGCGCCAAGGTCTTCCCAAATCCCACATCTCCGTCCACAACGATCCGCAACAGTTCCATTCCGCTCGACGGTTGGTACGGCGTAGCCGCAGAGATCGCCATCCCATTCACGGATGAACTTTCCATGTTGGCCGGCGTCGAGGTCCTTCGGTCGGTCGACGAAGGGATGCGTCCTGTGTCATTGGGTAGCGTTCTGGAGACGGTGCCGGTACGCGACGGCTACATGATCGTGCCCGTCGAGATCGGCGTCGCCGCCGCCATTCCCATCAGCGAAGAGACCTTCCGGCTTACGATGTCGGGTGGGTTGGGCGTAACGTTCATCTCCCGCATCCAGGAAGTGGCGGGAGTTCGCGCGCGAACTGAGGGCGTGCCGGCGGCCCTGGGCATCTTCGTCGGTGTAGCATTCGAGGCGCGTGTGTGGCCGGGCGTCTACGGGCATCTGTCCACCCGGTTCCGCGACCCCGAGGCGAACGTCACGACAAGCTACCCGCAATCCTCCGTAGAACACCAGGGCCGCACGTTGCTCTTGCCGACAGAATCGTCGACGACGCGGCTGAATGTCGACGGTCTTTCGATCTCGGCGGGCGTCATGGTGGACCTCCATCGATTCTTCTGAGCGAGCCATGGGTCTTACGGTCCCCTGCCATCCTGCTCGATCGCCCGACCGCCATCTCATCTTCCTGACCGGCTTCATGGGGAGCGGGAAGAGTACGATCGGTCCCATCCTCGCCAACACCCTCGGCTACGATTTTGTCGACGTCGACCGGCTCATCGAAGCGAAAGCGAACGCGCGCGTTGTGGAGATCTTCGAGCGCGATGGCGAGCAACGATTTCGCGAGCTGGAGCGGGCCGTGTTGCAAGAAGTGGCCGGCCGCGACCACTGCGTCGTTTCGCTCGGCGGAGGGACGATCGCCAACGAGCACAATTTCGAACTGATCCGCCGGAGCGGAGTCATCGTCTATCTGCGTCTCGAGCCGGACGAGATCTATCAGCGCGTCCATCATCGACCGGATCGTCCCCTGCTGTGGGATGGATCGGGCCGACTGCTCTCCGCCGATCAGTTGCAGGAACGGATCAGGATGTTGCTGTCGGATCGTGAGCGCTATTACGAACAGGCCGACGTCGTCGTTCCATCCGACCGCCGCCGCGTAGGGGTCACGGTCGACGAGATCGTCCGCCGCCTGCGGGGGTATGTATGAGCGTGCATCGGAGACCGACATCGGTGCGCGTCGTCGTCTCCGGCGCTCGGTACGACATCGTTATCGGACACGGCATGCTTGAGCGGCTGCCCGCGGCCCTGCGCCGCGCGGGCATAGGACCCGTCCTTGGCGTGGTGACCGACTCGACGGTGGCGCGACGGTGGCTCGGACCGGTTCGTCGTACGCTGGTCCGTGCGGGCTGGAGCGTGATCCCCGTGGTGCTGCGTCCGGGAGAGCGCCAAAAGTCATTGAAGACCGTCGAATCAGTGAGCGGAACGTTCTTGCGTGGAGGGATGGGGCGCGACGGCGCCGTGCTGGCGCTGGGCGGAGGCGTTGTCGGCGATCTGGCTGGTTTCGTCGGGGCGACCTATCAGCGCGGCGTGCCGGTGGTGCAGGTGCCCACAACCTTGCTGGCCCAGGTCGACAGCGCGATCGGGGGGAAGGTGGGGGTCAACCACGCACTCGGCAAGAACATGATCGGAGCATTCCACCAGCCGGCGCTCGTGTGGAGCGACAGCGTCATGCTCAGGACGCTACCACGCCGCGAACTGGTCGGCGGGCTCGCCGAAGTGGTGAAGTACGGCATCATCCGCGACCGGCGTCTCTTCGCCTGGCTCGAAACCGACCTGGACCGCGTGCTGGCGATGGATGCGGATGCGCTGCGCTTCATCGTCGAGCGCTCTTCGGCGATCAAGGCCCGTATCGTCTCGGCCGACGAGCGGGAGCAGGGTCTTCGGATGATCCTGAATCACGGCCACACCGTCGGGCATGGCCTCGAGGCGGCCGCCGGCTTCTCCAGATTGCGACACGGCGAAGCGGTGGCGCTCGGCGTGAAGATCGAGGCGCAGATAGCGGCGTGGATGGGACTGCTGGCGGAGCCGCACCGTGAGCGGATCGCCGTCCTCATCGACCGGCTTTCCGTTCCGAAGCCGCGCCTGTCGTTGTCGCGTGTTCTGGAGCACATGGGTCGCGACAAGAAGAACCGCCGGGGCGTCATGCGCTTCGCACTTGCAACGGCCATCGGCCGCGTGCAGGTGGTGGATCGGGTCGATCCGGTCATCGTCGCCGATGCCATTCGTGCGACACTGCCGACGACACGCTGATTCCCATTCTCACGAATCGGTGACGCCGCGTCATAGGAGATGTGATCTCCTCCATGTACCTTCCTGTCGGTAGCCGCACACTCATCCGACCCAATATCATGACCGTTCGGTACGTCCTTCTGGCTTTGTTCATCCTTTCCTCGCTCGGTCCAGGGCAATCGCCGAAGCGCGAATTCCGTGCCGCCTGGATCGCCACCGTGTCGAATGTCGACTGGCCGAATTCCGGCGACACCGACCCCAACTCTCAACGTTCAACGCTTCGAGCCATCTACGATTCGCTCGCCCGGATCGGGATGAATGCCGTCCTCCTGCAAGTGAGGCCCTCGGCAGACGCCTTCTATCCTTCGACGATCGAGCCGTGGTCGCAATGGCTGACCGGTACGCAGGGGGTACCGCCGGCGACCGCGTGGGATCCACTGCAGTATGCCATCGAGCAGGCGCACGCGTACGGGTTTGAATTCCATGCGTGGTTCAACCCGTACCGTACGGTCGTAAACACTTCAAGTTCCAGCGTTGCCGCCACGCATGTCTCCATGACACATCCCGAATGGAACCTCACCTTCGGGACGCTCAAGATGCTCGACCCAGGCCTCCCCGAAGTGCGGGAATACGTGACATCGGTGATCATGGACGTCGTCCGGCGGTATGACATTGACGGGGTGCATTTCGACGACTACTTCTACCCCTACGAAGGCATTACGACGCAAGACCAGACATCATATGCGGCCTACGGGGGCGGCATGCCGTTGGGCGATTGGCGTCGAGAGAACGTCAACCTACTCGTGCGCATGGTGCGCGACAGCATTCGCGCCGTCAAGCCGAAGGTGAAGTTTGGCATCAGTCCGTTCGGGATCTGGAGGAATCAGTCCACGGACCCGTCGGGTTCGGCAACGTCGGGTCTGCAGGCGTACGACGCGATCTACTGCGACTCCCGGCGATGGCTGCAGGAGGGTTGGGTCGACTACGTGGCGCCGCAGATCTACTGGCGGCAGGGCTATTCGGCCGCAAACTACAGCGTCCTCGCGCCCTGGTGGAATCAGAACGCCGGAGCCCGTCACGTTTATGTCGGGCACGGCACCTACCGGATGTTCAGCTCGGACAATTGGCCGGCGTGGGAGATCGTGAACCAGATACAGCTCAACCGCACCCTGCCGAACGTGCTCGGGAGCATCCACTTCAGCGGTAAGTACTTCCAGCGCTCCACATATGCTTCGCGAAAACTGAACGACTCCCTGAAGGGGCTTGTCTACCAGCAGCGTGCCCTTCGGCCGACGATGAGCTGGATCGACGATGTGCCGCCGAGTCCGCCCGAGAGCGTGACGATCACGAAGTACACCGGCTTTGGCCGCATCCGTTCGAAACCATCCCCGGTTGCAAGCGACGGCGAAAGCCCGGTCGAGTACCTCCTCTACCGCTCCTTCACGCTGCCGATCGACATGAACGACATGCGGAACGTCGTTGCGCGCGGCGGTTCCATCGATCATATCGAGGACACACGCCCCTACTACGCATGGGAGACGGCATGGTTCTGTGTCACTGCTCTTGACCGCCACCAGAACGAGAGCGCTCCGAGCAACATCATGGGATTGACGGCGAGCGGCACCGTGGGTGTTGGGGCTTCTTCGGAGTTCCCGACAACGGCCCGACTGCACCAGAACTTCCCGAATCCGTTCAACCCGGCGACGATCATCGGCTTCGAACTAGCGACGGAATCGTACGTGACACTACGGGTCTACGATATGTTGGGACGAGAGGTCGCCACGCTTTGGGATGGAATGGCTCTAGCCGGCTATCGACAGGTGACGTTCGACGCGCGCGGTCTTCCGAGCGGGACGTACTTTGTGCGGATGACGGCCGATGGGATCATCGACACGAGGAAGATGCAGCTGGTACGGTAGAAGAGAGCACGAAACCTCAAGCTCGAAGTTCGAAAAAGACCGCACCGAGTGAAGCGGACCACCAAGGCGATGAATCCCGGACCCCCTTTCCGGGATTCATTGTTTAACAGGTCACCCGGAACCGAGGATCCTTGACTGAGCCTTCCGCATGATCGCACTCAGGATCAACATAAGCTCAGTCGCCTCCTGACATAATCGATCGCGGGCCACGACAACTTCAGGCGGGCAGTCACTCGTCAGCAGCCAGTATCGGGCCTCCTTGGCCTCTTTGCGCGAGATCTTGATGTGGAGCAGAAAGTCTTTCGTGCTAAGGGTCTCGCTCGCTTCGATGTCGTTCGCCCCAACCGATCCGGCGGCACGGACAAGCTGCCGCGAGATTTCTTTGTTGGCAATCGTTGGGGGAAGGTCCTTCGTGAAGACGATAACCTCTTTCGTGAAACGGATCGTCCGTTCCTCGAGGTCGAAGACTGGTGCCATTGCCGATCCCCCTCAGGATGGTTGGTTGGCTTGTGAAACCGGACCCGCTGATGTTGACGCACCTTCTACCGAATCACCGACGCCGATTTCGAGCTTCGTATCTCGGATTCCGTGCTTGCTTCACCACGTGATCTTGCTGCGCTTCCGCACGGCGTCATCTCCTTCGTTCCACTGCTCCGTCGTGTGCTTCTCGCACAGTCCGATCGGGTACTTGGCGTTGAAGAGCTCGACCGCCTTGTCGGGACAGAATTCCCGAGCCTTCCTTTTCGTCTCGACGCAAATGGTGTCTTCGGCGACGCCGTCGGGCCTGTTGAAATTTTCGAGGGGCAGACCGATCTCGGGGTCGTCGTAGGTGTACTGCATGAACCGGCCCCACATAGGAGCGGCCGCGCGGCCCCCCTGGCCTTCATTGCTCCGGAACTTGATCCGGTTATCGTCGAATCCCACCCACGCCCCTGCCACAAGTCGGGGCGTAAATCCCACAAACCAAGCGTCGCCGTAATCATTCGTTGTGCCGGTCTTGCCGGCTGCGGGTCCGTCGTAGAACGTTCGAATGGCCCTCGTGGCCGTCCCTCCGTTAACGACGCCGCGCAGGAGATCGGTCATGAGATACGCCGTCTCCTTGCTCAGTACCTCGCGCTTTTCCGGTCCGGTCCGTTCGATAACGTTCCCATCTTTGTCCTCGATGCGCAGGATCGACACGGGCGAGACATAGACCCCTTCATTGGCGAAGACACCGTAGGACGACACGAGGTCGAGCGGGACCACTTCGACCGAACCGAGGGCGATCGATTCGTATGGCGGGATCTGCGTGCGGATACCCATTCGTTGAGCGTAGTCGGCGACCTGTTTGGCCGGCGCGATCTCCAGGATCGCCCGCACGGTCACCAGGTTGATCGACAACTTCAAGGCGTCGCGCAGCGTGTACTTGCCTCCGACCGTCCGGTCGTAGTTGCTCGGCGTCCACCGGGTGCCGTCGGGCATGGGGATCGTCACGGGCTGGTTCAGGAGCTCGTAGCAGGCGGGATAGCCGTTGTCGAGTGCGACCGTGTAGACGAATGGCTTGAATGCCGAGCCCGGCTGTCGCCGGATCTGCGTCACGTGGTTCAAGCCGTACTTGAAATTCCGGAAGTTCCGTCCCCCCACCATGGCCATGATACCGCCGGTATGCGGATCGATGGCGACAAAGCCCACTTCGATCCGCTGCGTTGCGCGCTTGACGGAGTCGATGAAGGCCGGGTTCGTCTGGAATGCGTGGATGACGCTGTCGCGTTGGTCGGCATTGCGCGACCGCCGGTAGGCGTCGCTCTCGCGGATCGTCTTGACGATGTTGTCCTGGAGGATGTCGGGGTGTTCCGCCCAGTTCCATGTGGAATCGAACAGCGCCTGAAACGCCGGCAGATGCTCTTCGACGGCTCGGTTGGCGTGTCGTTGCATTCGGCTGTCGACGGTCGTGAAGACGCGCAGGCCGTCGCGGTAGATATCGAAGCCGTACTGTTCCGCCTTTCGTTGCAGCTGTCGGCGAATGAGTTCGACGAAGTGCGGCGCGATGCCGGCCCGGAAATCCGAATCCATCGACTGGATCTGAAGTGAATCGGCTCGGATGACGGCGACCGAGTCGGCCGACAAGAGACCCTCGCGCAGCATCTGGCCGAGCACGACCGCCCGGCGGTTCAGCGCACGTTCGGGGTGGTTGATGGGGTCGTAGTAGCCCGGTCCCCGGAGCATGCCGATGAGCAGCGTGTACTCGCCCGTCTGGAGCTCCGATGCCGACTTGCCGAAGTATGTGCGTGCGGCCGACTCAATGCCGTACGAACCGCGGCCGTACCACACGACATTCAAGTACAGCTCGAGGATCTCATCCTTCGTGAAGTTGCGCTCGATCTGGATGGACGTGAACGCCTCCCGGATCTTGCGCGTGACCTTGTCGAAGAAGTTGCGATCGCGCCACTTCAGGTAGAGATTCCGCGCAAGCTGCTGGGTGATCGTACTGGCCCCCTCGCGGTCGAGGTCCAGCGCAATGATGTTCTTGATGAAGGCCTTGCCGATGCGGGTGAGGTGGAGGCCCCAATGGTTGTAGAACTCCTTGTCCTCCGTGGCGACGAGTGCGCCGACGAGACCCGGGGGGAGCTGACTGAGGCTGACGCGCGAACGGTTCTTGTAGAAGATCTCATCCAGCAGTTCTCCGTCGCTGCCGTAGATCTTGGTCGAGAGTTCCGGTTTGGGATTCTCGAGCTCATTGAGCGAGGGCAGGCCGTCGATGATGTAGACCGTGTACCATGTTCCGAGGGCTACCACAACGGCCAACGTCGCGATCAAGGCAAGGATCTTTCGGGGCGACCAGGGACGGGCTCTCCGTGCCTTTCGACGACGGTACTCGGGGTCGTTGAAATACCGCTGCATCTCTTCCGAACTGTAGTGCGTGGACGCCATGGTCGTAGCTCAGCCGTGGAAGCGACGGAGCGAAATTCGCCGCCCGTCAAACACGGCGTAGGTGCATTCGTCGATCCAGTCTCCAAGATTCACATATGCGCCATGCTCATACCGTTCGTAGTGCGATTGGTGATTGTGGCCCATGATGACGGCATCGAACCCCTCCCGGATACGCTCCCGGGCGAACTCGACCATGTCGTTGCCTTCATAGACCTTCTTTCCGGTGTGCTGGCGACTTGTTCGCGACGACCACCGGGCCAGCCAGGCGGTCAGGTCGGGATGCAGAAGCGAAAAGAGAAAGATGTTCGCCTTGTTCCGGAGCACGGCTTTGAGGATGCGGTAGCCCGTGTCGTTCCGGAGAAGACCGTCGCCATGGTGGATGAGGAACCGTTTGCCGTAAAGGACCCGCTCGATCGGGTCGGGGCAGACCTCGATGCCAAATTCCTGCTCGAAGTAGTCGCGCATCCAGAAATCGTGGTTTCCCACGACGTAGGTGATGCCGACGCCGCTGTCGCGCAGGGTCGCCAGCGCGCCGAGGGTTCGCACATGCCCTTTGGGCACGACGGTCCGATACTCGAACCAATAGTCAAACAGGTCGCCGACAATAAAGACGTGTTCGGCCCTTCGGGCGATCCGCTGAAGGAAGCGGACGAGGCGCTCCTCTTTGGCACGGTCCTCCTCACGGGAACCCAGGCCAAGATGCGCATCGGAGAAAAAGATGATGGGACGGCGCGGTGGCCGTTTCTGTGCGGTGTAGGGGGTCACAACAATGCAAGGTCGCAAAAAACGACCGGAAATCAAAGAATCCGGAGAAGGTCACCGAATGAGGACGAGACGTCGCGTGAAGACGATGCTCGAACGTCCGACCGAATGGATGCTCAAGCGGGCGACATAGGCACCGCTGGCGATGGCATCCGCCGACCATCGGATGGCGTGCCGTCCGGCGCTGTAGCTGCCTTCGGCCAGTATCGCGACGGTTCGGCCCGAGACGTCAACGACCTCAAGCCGGACGCGGCTGCGCTCGCTCAGATCGAACGGTATGGTCGTGCCGGTGTTGAACGGGTTCGGGTGATTGGGGAGGAGGGCGTGTGCGTCCGGTATGAAGATGTTCGGAACGCGGACCAGCAGCGAGGAGTACCATTCGTCGGACCACCGGACCCGAACACCGACGTCGTACGCCTGAAAGTCGCAGGCTGGACAACAATCAGGGACATTCTTGAAGAGATTGCCGTCGACGGCGATGTGGTCGAGCCCGACACCGGTCACGAAGCCGTGATGGTATCCCAGCCCGTTGCAGTTATCGACTCCCCAGTCGAATTCAAGGACGGCGCTGGGTATGAGCGTGCCCGATGAATCGCGTACCTCGGCATACAACTGTTGCAGCCACTCTGTGGAGTGGTCGCAGGACGGGTAGCACTCGGTCTTCAGCTCGCCGTAGCGAATGCTGACCGACAGCGGAATGTCTTGGGCGAGAATCGAGAACGGGAGCCCTACGAAGGTCGCTGTCACTAAAGTCAACGAGACTCGCCAGGTGCTCGCCATGCGGACCTCAGGCGACGGAACTGGTATGGGGGAGGATGACCCGGAACGTGCTCCCGACGCCGAGGGTACTCTCCACTTCGATCGCTCCGTGATGTGCCTCGGCGATCCATTTGGCGATCGATAAGCCGAGGCCGCTGCCGGGAGGTGATTCGTGCCCTTCGCGGTGAACGCGGTGGAACCGTTCGAAGATCCGGAGCTGTTCATCGGGCGGAATGCCGATGCCCGTATCGGATACCGCGATGACCGCACGGCCCGCGTGTCGGGTGAGCGACAGGCGCACCGAGCCGCCGGCTGGTGTGTACTTGACGGCGTTGTCGATAAGGTTGAGGAGGAGTTGTCGCAGACGGAGCGGGTCGCCGACGACCGCGATCGGCTCGACAGGGTCGAGGGTGACGGAGATGCGTTGAGGGGTGGCGAGCTTTCGTGCGTCGTCGAGCAGCTGTGCCAGCAGGTCGTGCAACGCTACCTCCGACAGGTCGAGAGCATGCCTTCCGACGTCGCTGCGGACCAGGGACATGAGGCCGTCGACGATCGACGACAGCCGCACGAGTTCATCGCGCAAGCTGGTCAGGAGCTCGCGTGTCTCGGCATTGAGGCGCTTGCCGCGGAGGGCGACCTCCACCTCTCCCCTCATAATCGTCAATGGCGTGCGGAGCTCGTGCGATGCGTCGGCGGAGAACTGCTGGACCTGCGCGAACGACGACTGGAGCCGTCCGATCATGTCATTGAACTGGGCGCTGAGGCGTCCGAGCTCGTCGTCGACCTTGGCGGGTGGAAGTCGCCGGGTCAGGTTCTGTGCCGTGATCTCGCGAACGGCGTTCGTGATTTCGTCGACAGGCTTCAGGGACTTGTGGGCGAGGAACCAGCCGCCCACGACGGAGATCAGAAAAGCGAGCGGCGCGAAGTACCGGAAGGCGACAAAGAGACTGTCGAGCACCTCGTTGACCGACTGCAGCGGGTAACCGACGTAGATCTTGACGTAGTCATTCTGCGTCACGGCCATCCGGACCTGTTCGCCCGTGGGAAGCGTCGTCGTTACGACCTGGATCCACTTGTACGGCATCTGTGCCCAGTCCAGCCGGGTCGTGCCGAGCGTCTGCGACGCGTAGAGCAGATCGCCGTTGCGGTCGAGGATCTGGATGTAGTGGCTTCGGGGGGTCAGGAGGGTGTGGCGGTAGATCTCGCGCCACATCGCGTCGGTCTCATCGTCCGTAGCGAGGGAGTCGGAGGCTGGAACGGGCTGTTGGGCCGCCGTCTTGCGCAGCTCCCGAAGCTCGAGGATGGCCGCCCGCTTGAGTCGTACGCGCTTCGCTTTCGGCTCGATGAAGTCGTTGACCCACCGGACCTCATTGTGGAGCGACTCGTCAAGGTTTTCAATGAGGGCGGCCCGGGTGACGAACGTGGCCGAGACCCCCGTGATGAGCAGGGTCGTGCCGAGGCCGAGGGCGTACCAAGCGGTGAGGCGGTTCCGGATGGAACGGACCTTGATCATACGGCGCCGTCGCGGTCTTCGAGAATGTAGCCCTTGCCGCGTTCGGTGTGAAGGAGCTTCCTGGTGAATCCGGCGTCGATCTTTTTACGCACGTGATTCACGTAGACGTCGACGATGTTGGTGCCGGGGTCAAAATCATATCCCCACACGTCGCGCGCCAGGTCCATGCGCGTGACGAGCTTGCCGGCATGGCGCATCAGATGTTCGAGAAGGCTGTACTCCCGGGCGGTCAGGTCGATCGTCCGCTCGCCGCGGACCGCCTTGTGGCTGACGGTGTCGAGTTGCAGGTCGCCGACACGAAGCGCCGTGGAGGTCTTCGAACGACGGAGCAGCGAACGCACGCGCGCGAGAAGCACTTCGAACGAGAATGGCTTCGTCAAGTAATCGTCGGCTCCGAGGTCGAGTCCGCCGACGATATCCTCGGTGGTACTGCGGGCGGTGAGCAGGAGCACGGGCGTCACCACGGCGTCGGACCTCAGGTCTTTGAGGACCTCGAAGCCGTTCTTGCGCGGGAGGAGTACGTCGAGAATGATGAGGTCGAACGACTCGGAGCGGGCCTTGCGCTCGCCGGAGGGGCCGTCGGGGGCCGTGTCGACGACATAGCCTTCCGTCTCAAGGCCCCGGCGGAGGAACCGTGCGACCTTCACTTCGTCTTCGACGACCAGGATCTTCGACGCCATGCGTGATCGGAGCGAGCGGTGGGCAAATTACCTTGAAAACGACCGACTGTCAATCGGCTCCGGTCATTTGAGCGGGGAGGATTTTTGGGTATATTTTCTCTCCCGTCATGAGATACTCCATGCGTCTGACTGCGATCTTGCTTGCCACGGCCCTGGCAGCGTCCGGCTGCGTACAAACACTCGCGATCCGCACGGTCGGCGGCATCATGGAACACGGCTTTGCCGCGTTCAACGAGGAGGCCGACCTCGCGATCGCCCGCGAAGGGCTCAGTGGCAATTTGAAACTCCTGGAAGCGCTCATCAAAGGAGATCCCGAGAACGAGCGGCTGCTGCTGTTCGCGGCGCAGGGCTATAGTGCGTACGCGCTGGCGTTCGTCGAGGACGACAGCGTGGAGCGCGCCAGGCCGCTGTACTTGCGGGCGCGGGAATATGCCTTCCGCATCCTCGACCAGAAGATGGACCTCCGGGGCGCCTTGGCCGGAGAACTCGACGGATTGCGCGCGGCCGTGTCGAAGCTGTCGGATGACGACGTGCCGGCCGTCTTCTGGGCCGCATTCTCCTGGGGCGCGTTCATCAACATCAGTCGCACGGACCTGTCGGCCATGGGGGATCTTTCGAAGGTGGAGGTGCTGATGGACTTTGTGCTCACGCGCCAGCCGTCGTACTACTTTGGAGGGGCGGATGCGTATTTCGGCTCGGTTCAGGGTACCGTACCCGCCGTTCTCGGCGGACGCCCCGACCTGTCCAAAGCCCACTTCGAGAAGTCGATATCATATTCACAGGGACGATTCCTGATTGTTCCGGTGATGTATGCCAAGACCTACTGCGTCCAGGTACAGGACCGAGAGCTATTCGAGAGACTGCTGAACGGCGTCCTGGAAGCTTCGCTCGATGCCATGCCTGAAGCCCGATTGCCGAATGCAATGGCAAAGCAGAAAGCTGAGCGACTTCTCAGCCAGGCGGATGAGCTATTCTGAGCATCTTGAGCTGGAGGAGAAGCGGAACGAAGGAGGAAAGGAGGAGCGGTGTTCGTGAGGATAGTTACTCGGAAGAATGACCTGTGAGGACGACCGGAACGATGAGGACGAAATCGATGAAAGCATGGATCACGGCGGCGGCGCTCGTGATGGTGGCGGCGCCTTCCGCGGCGCAGCAGTACACCATCAAGTTTGCCACGGTCGCTCCCGACGGCAGCACGTGGATGAAGCTGCTGAAGGAATTCGACCAGGCGGTACAAAAGGAGTCGGGTGGACGGGTCAGGTTCAGGACCTACCCGGGCGGCGTGCAAGGCAAAGAGCAGGATGTGCTACGCAAGATCGCCATCGGCCAGCTCCATTCCGGCGGGTTCACGGGCGTGGGGATGGGCGAGGTCGCTTCAGCCGTGCGGATTCTGGATGCGCCTTTTCTCTTCCGGTCGCGAGCTGAGGTCGATCACATTCTGGAGAGGTTCACGCCGGAGTTCGAGCAGGCATTCGCCGACGGCGGCTACGTGCTTCTTGGCTGGGCCGAGGTCGGCTTTGTCCACGTGTTCACGAACACCGAGATCAAGTCGCCCGAGGACCTGCGGAAGCTGAAGCTTTGGACGTGGGAGGGGGACCCGCTTGCGCAAGCAGCATTCCGCGCGCTGAACCTCAGTCCTATTCCGCTCTCGCTCGAGAACGTCCTGTCGTCGCTCCAGACCGGGCTTATCGACGCGTTCTACACCTCTCCGTACGCCGGTCTCTCCCTGCAGTGGTTCACGCGGGCAAAGTATATGGTGAACGTTCCCCTGGCAAATGCCATGGGGGGCGTGCTTCTCTCCAAGAAGTATTTTGACGCCATGCCCGCAGACCTTCAGCAGATCGTGCTGAAGAACGGCCGCTCGTACTTCCGCCGCTTGACCGAGCTCAGCCGCCAGGACAACGACGCGGCGATCAAGGAATTCCAGAAGCGCGGGATCAAGCTGCTCGAGGCCAGGGAATCCGATCTCAAGATCTACCAGGACGCCGGTATCAGGGCCCGCCGCGAACTGGCGGGAAAGATGTACAGCGAAGACCTGCTCAAGCGGATCGAGGCGGCGCTCGCGGAATTCCGAAAGACCGCCAAGTGACCGCATGAAGGTCCTGCTGAAGATCGACCGTACCCTTGCTACCATTGAAGGGGCGTTCCTCCTCCTCCTCCTCTCCGTGATGATTCTGATGGCGTTCGCGCAGGTGGTGCTGCGGAATGTCTTTCAGGAGGGATTCATCTGGGCCGACATCCTTCTGCGGCATCTCGTGCTCTGGATCGGCGTCGTCGGTGCCGCGCTGGCGGCCAGCCAGCAGCGTCATATTACGATCGACGCTCTCACCCGATTCCTCTCGCCTCGTTTGCGGCTCTCGGTGCTGGCGCTTGCACAGCTGTTCGCCACCGCCGTTTGCGTTGTGCTGGCGGAGGCGGCCGTGACCTTCGTTCGAAACGACCTTGAGTCGGGCGCCACCGTCTACGCCGACGTGCCGTCTTGGGTCAGCCAGATCGTCATTCCCGTCGGATTCGCTCTGTTGGCGTTCCACTTTCTCGTCCGCGCGCTCGAAAATGCGCAGGCGGCGTTCCGCGGCGGTGAACGATGAAGACCTGGCTTGCGGCCTCCGCACTCATCCTGCTTGCACTGGCCGGAGCGCCGCTCTTCACGATCATCGGAGCGGTTGCGCTGTACGGCTTCTCGTCAGTGGGCACCGATAGTTCGGCCGTGATCATCGAATTGTACCGCATCGCCGATTCGGCTCCGCTCGTTGCCATCCCCCTCTTCACGTTCGCCGGTTACATGCTCGCCGAGAGCCGCTCTCCGCAACGGCTCGTGAGTCTTACGCAGGCGCTCGTCGGCTGGATCCCCGGGGGCATCGCGTTCGTCGTGCTCGTTGTTTGCGCCTTCTTCACGGCGTTCACGGGCGCTTCGGGCGTGACGATCGTTGCGTTGGGGGGCCTGTTGTTGCCGATGCTCGTCGACCAGAGGTATCCGGAGCGCTTCTCGATGGGTCTGGTGACGGCGTCTGGCAGCATCGGCCTGTTGTTTCCACCCAGCCTTCCGATCATCATCTACGGGCTGGTGGCATCGGTCAGCGTCGACCGGTTGTTCGTGGCCGGGACACTGCCGGGCCTTTTGCTCGTAAGCACCCTGGCCGTGTACGGCGTGCACACGGGTATCAAAGCAAGGGTTCCGCGCATTCCGTTCTCCTGGCGGGCGCTTGGGGTGGCGGTACGCGAGGCGGCGTGGGAGATCCCGTTGCCGATCATCGTGGTGGGGGGCATCTACGGCGGGTGGTTCACGGCGACCGAGGCCGCGGCAATCACGGCGTTCTATGTGTTCGTCGTTGAGGTGTTCGTGTATCGCGATCTGAAATTGGCCGGAGATGTTCCGCGGGTGATGAAGGAGAGCATGGTGCTCGTCGGGGCCATCCTGGCCATCCTCGGCGTGGCATTCGGGCTGACCAACTACCTCATCGACCAGGAGGTACCGCAACAATTGTTCGCACTGGTCAAGGAACGGATCTCCGACCCGATCACCTTCCTCATCATTCTCAACATCTTCCTGATCATCGTCGGCATGATGATGGACATCTTCTCGGCCATCATCGTCGTGGTGCCGCTCATTCTGCCGATCGCCCGGGAGTTCAACATCGACCCGGTGCATCTGGGGATCATCTTCCTGACGAACCTCGAGATCGGCTACCTGACGCCGCCGGTCGGGCTGAACCTGTTCCTGTCAAGCCTCCGATTCGGCAAGCCCGTCTTCACCATCGTTCGGTCCGTGCTCGTCTTCATCGGTCTCGAGCTGATCGCACTCGGGATCATCACATACTACCCGGACCTGAGCTTGTGGCTGGTGAGGGCGTTGGGGACCCAGTGAAGAACCTTGTGAGGAGGGAGGATGGAGGAGAGAGGATGTTGAAGGTATCGAAAAAGTCGAAGGGGTCGTTGCTGACCGATGTCTCGTGTCGCGCGGCCCCTTCCCACATCCATCCTCCTCCATCCTTCATCCCCTCCAGGACCTCCCCGGTTGTTCACAGGGCTTTCCGCACGCCCAAGCTCCACGTGAACCGCGTAGAGGTTGAAGCCAGGTCGGATGGGGTAACGATCAGACCCGGCATGGCCGAGACCGACCAGCCGCTCCCCAACGGTGCGATCAACACCACCACCCCGTCGACGCTGGAGAGACCGGTGACCGTTGTGGCAGTCGTCGCGACGCTGGTCGCGCGTCCCTTCCCACGTTTGAGCGTTCCCGACGTGACCGTTTGCGAGCCGAAGGAAGCCGATACGATCGGCAGAACGCTGAACCCTTCGCAGGCGAGAAAGATCGAAGCGTCGATGCTCGCATAGGTCGCCCCTTTGCCCCCAAGATACTGATCGAGTTCCACCCCAAAGGACCAGAGTTCCCCGTCATACGCGAGTCCGATCGTGACGGAAGTGGGAGAGGCCGCAAGAGGATTCGTGGACCCGGACGGATACCATGAGCGGGCGTAGGAGAGACCCAAGGTCCACGGTTCGGTCCAGGTGAGCTCGTACTCTGCGGTGAACGAGGTTCGTTGGGCTGTCCAAGGGTCGGGCTGAAGGGCCGTGCTCAGTCCCAACGAAAGACCTGATGCATGCCTGATCGTGCCCCCGGCGACCATCGTAACACGCTCAGGAGCTGCGTCGAGCCCGTATGCTGACAGCCTGCTCAAGGCCCGCACCGAGACGCTGCCCGACAACGATGGGGTCTCTTCTTTTTCCTCGTCATCCGTTTGTGCGGCGAGCGGTAGGAACAGGGAGAAGAGCGTCAGGAGCGACGCGAGAAAACGCCAAGGGTCCCTTCCGCGATGGAAGAGACCCTCGTGAACGACGTGCGATGACATTGGCTATTGCTGGTGTTCTTTGGCGGCTTTCTTCGCGTCCTTTGCGGTCCTCTTCGCGTCCTTCTTTGCCGCCTTGGCCTCCTTCTTCGCCTCCTTCACGGCTTCCTTCGATTCCTTGTGGGCCGCTTTGGCTTCTTCGACCCGCTGATCGTTCGCTTCCTTCTTCTCCTGCACCTTTGCCTTGACGGCATCCTGCTTCTGGTCCATCTCGGCTTTCTTCGCCTGCTGTTGCTCCATCGCCTTCTGTTTCATCTCCATCCCCTTGGCCGCGGCGGCCGGCGGAGTTCCGGGCGTTTCCTTCGGCTTGGCCGGCGTCGCCTGCTGGGCAACGACTGCCACGCTGAGTGCCATAACGAGTGCGGCAACGAAAAGCTGCTTCATAGAACCTCCTACGGTGGCTGAAAGGGGATGTGCCCTCACGGCACGTGACCATGGGACGGTGGCAATCTCTCGATCCGATTCCGCACCATCAAGGACGGCCGTCACATCAAGAAAACTTCACAGAAAGCCACGAAGGTAAGCATATCGATGAGTGAGTATGGTCAGTTCGACATGGCTCGAAGCAAGAACCTTGGTACGACCACTTCAAAGGTGGCTCCGTTCTTGCGTCGCATGAGGTATGACCCCTCCATCGAGCCTTCCATGGATTCGAGGATGCAGAAGGAGTGATACTCATGCTCATGGCCGGGGGGAATCACCGGTTGTTTGCCCACCACGCCTTCGCCGTCGACCTCTTCGATCTTGCCCGTGCTGTGCCGGATCGTCCAGTGGCGCCGGAGTAGTTGGACCGTCTCGCCGCCGAGGTTCTCGATCGTGATGAAGTACGCGAAGACGAATTTCCGTTCGAGGACGTTCGACTGCGAGTCGACGTACTGGGGTCGCACGATCACGCGGATGTTGTGCGTGATGGCGGTGTATGTCGGCAAACCTGCGGTCATACGCCTGAGACATTGAGCCACAAAGAATGCAAAGAGCACAGAGCAAGTACCGAGAGGAGAATGTCGAGTCTCTATTCTCTTTGTGGTCTCTGTGCTCTTTGTGGCAATCGCTTCTCTATTTCCCGCCAAAGCGCCGGGCGGCTTCGTCCCAGTTGACGACGTTCCAGAAGGCCGCCAGGTAGTCGGCGCGGCGGTTCTGGTATTTCAAATAGTAAGCATGTTCCCACACGTCGACGCCGAGGACGGGCACACCCTTCACATCGGCGATGTCCATCAGCGGGTTGTCCTGATTCGGCGTGGAAGAGATGATGAGCTTGTCGCCCTGCTTGACGAGCCAGGCCCAGCCGGAGCCGAACCGGGTCATTCCGGCGTTTGCGAACAGTTCCTTGAATTTCTCGAATGACCCGAAATCGCGGTTGATGGCTGCTGCGAGGTCTCCCGAGGGAGTTCCGCCTCCGTTCGGCTTCATCCACTGCCAGAAGGCCGAATGGTTCCAGTGCCCGCCGCCATTGTTCCGGACGGCTGCGGGAAGTTTCGAGATCATGCCCATGAGCTCTTCGAGCGGCTTCGAAGCGTGCTCGGAGCCTTCGAGCGCCTTGTTCAGATTCGTGACGTATGCGGCGTGGTGCTTGCCGTGATGGATCTCCATCGTCATCTTGTCAATGTGCGGCTCGAGGGCATCGTGCTTGTATGCGAGATCGGGAAGGGTGAAAGGCATGGCTGACCTCTTCTGGTGTGGTGTGGATGGGATCGTGTGAGCAAGACTTTGGCGGGTGCCGATGACGGCGAAGCCGGCGCCGAGTGCGGATGATCGCAGAAACTGGCGTCGTTGCATAGACCACCTCGTGTCGGAATTCTCAAAAATACGAAATGCGGGACGGAGATGCCAACAATGGCAAGGCCGTAAAGGTTCGCTGTCCCGGCCGGGTGTGCGGTTACGGCTGAAGTCGCTTCAGAAGTTGAATCTGTCCCGCGTGGTAGAGGTCGTGTGAGGCGGCGCCTTCGATCATCTGCAGCAGTGTCCACGTACCGGTCGCCGAAGGTCGTGAGAGTGTGGCAGGAGAACATGCACCCACGGCAGCCCGAAGAGAACGATGAGCATCGTCAAGGAGTGCGAGGTCGGCCTTCCAGACGCCTTCACCTTCGACCCCGATTCGGCGGAACCAGTTGCTCCCTTTGAGGGGGAAGGAGCCCCGCTTCTCTCCGAGTATCCGGCGGCGTACGACGTACTTCCAGTACGCACAATGCACGACGATCTCCCAAATGTTGTGCCGGTTCCGTCCGGGGCGCCACGCTGCCTCGCGGGCCGTCAAGCGTCGCACGGAACCCTTCAGGTTGGTGCCATGCCAGGCGGGTTGATCGTACGCCTGGTCGAGCAGGGAGAGCATGAGGTCGATGGAGTCCAAGGATGAGGATGAAGGAGAGAGGATGGAGGAGAGACGGAGGAATCTATGAATTACTCGCCTCGTTGCATCAGTGAATCCTGCGCGGCATAAGCCCAGTTCAGGAACATCTTCTTCTCTTCCTCGGTCCACTTGGCCTCGGAGTGCATCAATACGTACGGCGGAAGCGGCATCGCGCCGTCCGTCACTTCATCAGCCATGCGTTCGAGGGCCGACGCCCTCCGGCTGCGTGGTTGCGACGACCATTCGGAAAGATTCAGGTGTTTGCGACCCTCTTCGACGTCGCGCACCGTGAGGAAGTTGACTGGGGTCACGGCAGAGTACCACGGCCATCGTGTCTCGTTGGTGTGGCAATCGAAGCAGGCACGTTCCATCAGCCCGAGGATCTCGGGGGTGGCCCAGGGATCCTGCCGGATCGAAAGCGAGGGGTCCGTCTCGGGATTCGTGCGATCGGGTTGGAAGACCTGCGCGCCGAGAGCGATGACGGCTCCGGCGACGAGGATCCGTTTTCGAAGGGGTTTCATTCCCATGCAGTCCGTTCGTTTCTCCTAATTTATCAAAATCGGGAAGGAGTTCAAGCGATACCGCAAAGAGGCCTCACGGAGGCTCGGAATTAACTTGACAAACAACGATGGCCAAAGTACTATTAAGACAATTATCTCCGATTACTCATGAGCATCATCTTCAGCCGGCAGTGTGAGTATGCGCTTCAAGCGGTATTGTACCTGGCGCTTCAGCCGAAGGGCCGACTCACCTCGATCAAGGATCTGACGACGCGCCTCGGCGTGCCGTACCACTTTCTTGGAAAGATCCTGCAAAGTCTTTCGAGGAAGGGATTGCTCATCTCGCAGAAGGGCTCTACGGGAGGCTTTGCGCTGGCGTTGCCGCCCCAAGACATCACGCTCTTTCACATTGTCGAGTCGATCGACGGGGTCGATTTCACCCAAAAGTGCGTCTTGGGTTTTCCTGAATGCTCGGGCAAGAACCCGTGTGCAGTGCACCTTCAGTGGGCCGAGGTCCGCGAGAGTATCTACCAAATGCTCGTACGGAAGAACATCGCCGAGATGGCCAAGGACACTAAAAAGCCGGAGTATCGGACGAGGTAGGAAGCAGGGAGTGGTACCTCTGAGCATGAAGGTTCGGTGAAGCAGATGGAGTTCTGCGGGGAGGGGAGATCGTTGGCTGGGAGGTTGCAAGGAAAGCGGGTCGGTTTTTTTCAAGTTTAATCAGACTTATTTATCTGAAAAGTGGCATGGAAGTTGAAACGGTGAAATGGAGACGGCAGGACCGGGTGATCTGGAAGAAAACCCGCGATCGTTACCGTCCCATTCCCGAACGCGAGAAGGATTGTCGTGAACATTACCGAATTGGTACAGCAGACGAAGACCCCGTCGCCAAAGGGTAGCCACGTGGACGCATCGGTTGCGGGGCGACAGCGGTCGCGCCTCAAGATCAAGAAACTTGCGCCTGAGCTTCGGCGGCGTTCAGTCGACCACTCGGCCGAACCATGGTATCGTCGATGGTGGCTGGACCTCCGCGATGACAGTCAGAAGCTTCGCACAACCGTCCAGACTGCGTTCGTCCTCCTCATCCTATGGATCGGGTACGAATTCCACCTCTTCATGGAATGGGGACGGTCGGGCGGGATCGCCCCATATGTCGAACGACCCCCCGGGGTCGAAGGCTTTCTGCCGATCAGCGCCTTGATCAGCCTGAAGTACTGGATGCAGACCGGTATCATCAATGATATCCATCCATCAGGTCTGTTCATCTTCCTCGCGATCCTGGGAACCGGACTTCTCCTTAAGAAGAGTTTCTGCAGTTGGCTGTGTCCAGTCGGCACGCTGAGCGAGGCGCTCTGGATGGCGGGTCAGAAGCTGTTCGGCAGGACGCTCAACGTTCCGCGGTGGCTTGACATTCCGCTCCGGTCGCTCAAGTATCTGCTGCTCCTCTTCTTTGTGTATGCCATTGCCGGCATGGCCGTCCCCGAGTTGCGACAGTTCATTTACAGCCCGTACAACCGGGTGGCCGACATCAAGATGTACCTGTTCTTTGCCGAGATCTCCTCCTTCGCGCTCTGGACGATCCTGATCCTCGCGGGTCTGTCGGTGGTCATCAAGAATTTCTGGTGCCGATATCTGTGCCCTTACGGTGCATTCCTTGGATTCTTCAGCCTTCTGAGCCCGCTGAAGATCACGAGAAAAGCCTTCACCTGCATCGATTGCGAGTTGTGCACGAAAACGTGCCCGTCGGCGATCAAGGTCCACGCGACCACGCGTGTCTGGAGCGACGAATGCATGTCGTGCTACGCTTGCGTGGAAGTCTGCCCGGTGAAGGAGACGCTTCAGATGCAGTCGGCGTCATCCACGGCGAAGCCCGTGCCATCGTGGGTGTTCGGCGTGCTGGTGGCTGGCGTCTTCGTGGCCGTGACCGGTTTGGCGATGCTCGCCGGCCATTGGCAGAACGGCATCTCGCCGGAGGAATACCAGCGTCGATTCCAGGAGCTCGACAAACCCGTGTACCAGCACAACCGGGGCAGTGTTCCCGAATATGGAACCAACGACTGACGCGATCCTGAGTCCGGCGACGTTCTTCGATGCCCTGGCGGCCGACTACGATGCCATGACCGACATCGGCGCGCGGCTCGTACGCGAACGTCCGTTCTTTCACGTCTTCGTCGACCGCTACAACGTTCAGAGTGCGATCGACCTGGGAACGGGGACGGGCGTCCATGCGATCCTGCTGGCCCAGCTCGGAGTTCGCATGACCGCCGTCGACATCTCCGATGAGATGCTCCGGATCGCGCGGTTGAACGCCTCGCGTTTCCACGTGCGGCTCCGGACGTTGCGCGCCGACGTCACGGCGGCAGGCGACATGGTGGCGGGTTCATTCGACGCGGCCGTCTGCCTGGGCAACACGCTCGCCCATGTGCACTCAACGGAAGACCTCCACCGAACGGCGCAGGGATTGCGGCGCATGGTCCGTCGCGACGGCGTGGTCGTGGTGCAGGTCCTGAACTACGAGAACGGACGGTTCGACCGCGAGGTCGTGCTCAATCGGCGGGAGCGGGATGGCGCGACGTTCGAGCGCTCGTATCGGCCGAACGGCGCGTTGCTGGAGTTCCGGACCACCATTCGCCGCGGACCCCGGACCGATGTGCATACCGTGCTCCATCGACCCTGGCGATCTGATGAACTCGTCGGATCGTTGCGCCGGGCAGGATTCGGATCGATCGAGCGATATGCCGGGATCGATCTGCGACCGTTCGATAGGTCAACGTCAAACGACCTGATCCTGCTTGCGGTGGCCTCACCCTGAGAAAACGAGAAACAATCGCATAGGCGCCGGAACTGCCTTCGACACCGAATTCGCCGCAGATCGATTATTCGTGATGAGGTCCGGCTACACGCCTTCATAGTTATCCCCTCCCCCCATCCGCCGCTGATTTCCACAAGCTCCTTGCGTGACGTCCAGCACAGTTTCGGGCTTCCGTTTTTCCAAATCTCCACATTGCAACGATGGCAAAGCCCGGCTTCGACGTCGGCTCCATTCACTGCAGTTGGAGTCAGATTCCAAGCGTGCTCCGGGCCAATCTGAAAAGCGACAGGGTTTGGCGTGACAACTACTCGCCTTACTGACATCAACGACCGGTCCCGACGAACGGATGTGGTAGAGAAGGTCATCTTGATCTCTCCGAATCCGATCATCGTTCTCGACCCTGACGGTAATGTGGTCCTGTGGAACCCTGCCGCCGAAAAGCTCTTCGGATGGTCGTCGGCCGAGGTTTTAGGCAAGCCACACCCGATTATTCCTTCGAAGGACCGCGCGGCCTTCCTGGAACGTCACCGGCGTGCGTTGGAAGGAGATGTGATGCTCAACGCCGAAACGCAGGCTCTCTGCAAGGACGGCACACTCCGCCCCGTATCGCGGTCGACAGCCGTTCTACGCGACGGATCGGACCGGCCGTTGGGGGTGCTCGGGGTCTTCGTCGACCTGACAGAGCGCAAGAAGGTCGATGAGCGTCTGCGCTTGTTGGCAAGCGCTCTCCGTTCGGTTTCGGAGGGAGTTTCGATCACCGACATGGAGGAACGCATCATTTTTGTCAACGACGCGTTCCTCCGGATGTACGGATTCGACGAATATGAGATCTTGGGCCAGCACGTCGACGTGCTTCGCGGGCCACAGCAGGAGTCCCTTGTGCCCCAGATCCTTGCCGGCACGCTCGCTGGCGGATAGCGCGGCGAACTCGTGAACCGACGCAAGGACGGCACGCTCTTTCCCATCGCCTTGTCGACCAGTATCGTGTTCGACGACCATGGTTCTCCGATCGCTCACATGGGCGTAGCCGTGGACATCACGGAGCGGCGGGCGGCCGAGACCGCTCTTCGTCAGTCGGCCGAGAGCTATCATGGTCTTTTCAACGCCGTCCGTGACGCGATCTACATTCAGGACAGGGAGGGGAAGTTCGTCGACGTGAATCGCGGAGCTGAGGAGATGTACGGGTACTCGCGGGAGGATTTCTTGGGACGAAGGCCGGACTTCCTGAGCGCGCCCGGCAAGAACGACCTTGCCGCGACAATCAAGGCGGTCGAGCGGACGTTCGCCGGGGAGCCGCAACGGTTCGAATGGTGGGGTCGCCGGAAGAATGGGGAGGATTTCCCGAAGGACGTTCGACTGTTCCCCGGCACGTACTTTGGACAGGCGGTCGTCATCGCGTTGGCGCGTGACATTACCGAGCTCAAGCGGACGGAGGCGGCGCTGCGCGATTCGGAAGAACGGTATCGATTGCTGTTCGAAACGATCCCGCATCCGATGTGGGTGTACGACCTCGCTTCGCTGGACTTCCTTGCGGTGAACGAGGCGGCTGTCCGACACTACGGTTATTCCCGCGAGGAATTCCTGTCGATGACGATCCGCGACATCCGTCCCCCGGAGGAAACCGGTCGCCTGATGGAGAGCGCCGCGCGGGTGGCGCAGGGGATCGACGAGGCGGGGATCGGGCGTCATCGACGCAAGGACGGTTCGGTGATCGAGGTTGAGATCACGTCGCATACGCTCGCATTTGGAGGTCATCGGGCCGAACTGGTGATGGCGGTCGATGTGACCGAGAAGCGCGACCTTCAGCGTCAACTGCTGCAATCGCAGAAGCTCGAAAGCATCGGCACGCTGGCTAGCGGCATTGCGCACGATATCAACAACATCCTGACCATCATCCTCGGGTACGCGTCCCTGCTCTCGTCGCATCGGACGGACCGTGAACGGTTCCAGAAGGACGTGGATGTCATCATGGATTCGGTCCGACGGGGGGCGGGGCTGGTGCAGCAGATCCTGCTGTTCGCCCGGAAGACCGAATCGCACATTGAACCGATCGATGTCAACCGCGTCGTCGGAGACCTGGCCCGCGTGTTGAAAGAAACCTTCCCTCGCACGATCGTGATCCGAACGGAGCTGGAGGCCGGACTTCCGTCGATCACATTGGACCCGAACCACCTGCACCAAGCCCTGCTCAACCTGTGCGTGAATGCCCGCGACGCCATGCCGGCGGGCGGAACATTAACAATGGCGACGGCAATCGTCGACGGGACCACAGTGGCGAGGCGCTTTGGTCGAGGCCGTGAGGAACGGTATGTGTGCCTCTCCGTGCGCGATACGGGGGAAGGCATGCCGGACAAGGTGCGGGCACGGATCTTCGACCCGTTCTTCACCACGAAGGAGAAGGGGAAGGGGACCGGACTGGGCTTGGCCGTCGTCTTTGGCATCGTCGAATCCCATCAGGGATTCATTGAGGTGCAATCCGAGCCAGGGCAGGGCTCGACGTTCGACCTCTATTTTCCGGCGCCGTTTGGAGAGATGCCGGCTCCCGGTGCGGCCGCTTCGCAGAGATCATCGCGGGCCGAAGGGCAATTGCTGCTGGTGGTGGAAGACGAAGAAGAGCTGTCATCCTTGGTTGCGGACTTCCTACGAGGAGAAGGCTATCGCGTGGTGACGGCGCTCGACGGACTGGAGGCCCTCAAGGCGTTCGAAACACACCGCCGGGAGATCGCCGTTGTCATCTCCGATATCGGCCTGCCGGGGATGGACGGATTGTCGCTGTATCGACGCATGCGTGAATTGCATCCCGGCGTGCGATGTATCCTGGCAAGCGGGTATCTGGAGCCCGAGATGTGGGCGTCGATGCGGGCGGAGGGGATCGCGGGGTTCCTGCAAAAGCCGTATCAGCTGGAGGCGTTGTCGGCGGCGATCCGAGGGGCGTTGCCGGGCGAGTGAATGATCTGGAACCATGCAGGACCACGAAGGGACCTCAAGGAACACGAAGAGACACGAAGCTCCAGGGAAGTATGAAGACCCGTAGAAGAGATGGGAAAGGGGCGGAACTCGTGCCTCTTCGTGGTTCGCAGTTGTTGCACCATCAACTATCCATCGGTTCCTGTGTTCGATCGTATCCAGCCCGACTCACCCCGCTCGACGAAGCTCGGGGCGTGTGTCAGTCAGGAGAAAAACGGTGTCTGAGGCTACCGGTCGAGAAGTCTCTTGAGCAGATCGTATCCAGCCCTGCTCACGTTCCACGTTGATCCATCCTTGAGCGTTGCCACTCGGCTGTCCTTGGCATAGAGCTCGATCTTTGCAAGTCGGTCGATGTTGATGATCGTCGACCGGTGGATC
>CAZOMY010000025.1:0-35550 GCA_964581115.1 uncultured Ignavibacteriaceae bacterium
ACCGGTTTACAGAGCCTTTCAAACCCAGGTAAGGTTCTTCGCGTTGCATCGAATTAAACCACATGCTCCACTGCTTGTGCGGGCCCCCGTCAATTCCTTTGAGTTTCAACCTTGCGATCGTACTTCCCAGGTGGGATGCTTAATGCGTTAGCTAAGACACCGACCCTTGCGGGCCGACATCGAGCATCCATCGTTTAGGGCGTGGACTACCAGGGTATCTAATCCTGTTTGATCCCCACGCTTTCGAGCATGAGCGTCAGTTGTGGACCAGTCGACTGCCTTCGCCATCGGTGTTCTTCCTGATATCTACGCATTTCACTGCTACACCAGGAATTCCATCGACCTCTTCCACACTCAAGATCAGCAGTTTCGGTGGCAGTTCCCAGGTTGAGCCTGAGGATTTCACCACCGACTTACCAATCCGCCTGCGCTCCCTTTACACCCAGTAAATCCGGACAACGCTCGCATCCTACGTATTACCGCGGCTGCTGGCACGTAGTTAGCCGATGCTTGTTTTTAGGGTACATTCACGGCCGCCTGTAGCGACCTGTTATTCCCCTACCAAAGAAGTTTACGACCCAGAGGGCCTTCATCCTTCACGCGGCGTCGCTGCGTCACCCTTTCGGGCATTGCGCAATATTCCTCACTGCTGCCTCCCGTAGGAGTCTGGACCGTGTCTCAGTTCCAGTGTGGCTGATCGTCCTCTCAGACCAGCTACCCATCGTCGGCTTGGTGGGCCGTTACCCCGCCAACTACCTAATGGGACGCAGGCTCATCGTAAGGCGCCTTGCGGCCTTTCATCCGAGTCCAATGCTGAACCCGGACAATATTGGGTATTAGCCTCGATTTCTCGGGGTTGTTCCCATCCTTACGGCAGATTGCCTACGCGTTACTCACCCTTGCGCCGGTGTACTCGGGATATTGCTACCCCTTTCTCCCTAGACTTGCATGTGTTAAGCACGCCGCCAGCGTTCGTCCTGAGCCAGGATCAAACTCTCCGTTGTAGATCTCAATACGCTCAACGTCAAGTTTGAACCTCGGTTCCTCTCCCCGCCGAAACGGGTTCGGATCCAAGGCGTGAAACCTTGCTAAATTGACTTAAGCCGTGCACACTTTTTCAAAGAACACGTCCGAAATTCGCGAATTCTGCTAATTTCGGGCCCATCCATTTTGGACGGGCTTTAAATATACACGAGACTAACTCAAATGTCAAGAAATTTCTGCAACATTTTTGGGTCGATCGATCTGTCACCAAACACGGCAAACCCTTCAACGAAGTGCGGATACGAGGGGTGCTTCAACGGCAGCGTTGCGGTCAGGCCCGCTGTCGCAAGATCTCCTGGCGCACCTGCTTCTCCATGCGCAAATGCTCCTCCGCCGAGATCTTGAACTTCTCCCGCATCACATCCAGCCGCTCTGAATCCTCGGGCGTGATGTGACCGTCCTTCCATCCGGCAGCGATCGCCTCCAGATACAGCTCCAATTGGATCTCCTGCTCCAGCCCGGCATGTTCTTCAGCGGTGATCGCAAGGGCCTTCCGAACTGTCGCGATGATCGCCTCTTCTTGCTTTCCCATTTCTGCGTCAGACCACGCAACCTTCAATGCCTGAGCATACACCTGCAGACCCATCATCTTGGCCTGCTGGCGAGCCTGGTCGGCCAACTGCGACTCCAACTTCTTCCGCTCCTCCTCCTCTCGTTTCTTCCGTGCCTCTTCTTCGGCCTTTCGCCGAGCCGCCTCCTCTTTCTTCTTCCTGTCCAGTTCCTCGGCCATGCGCCGGGCCTCTGCCTCGGCCTTCTTCCGAGCCTCTGCTTCCGCGTGCTTCTTGGCTTCTTCAGCCTTCTGGCGGGCCTCTTCCTCGGCCTTCCGAAGCGCCTCCTCTTCAGCCCTCTGGCGGGCCTCTTCCTCGGCCCTTCGTTGCGCCTCTTCGGCAGCCCGACGTTGCGTCTCCTCGGCCGCCTTGCGACTCAACTCCTCCGCCACCTTCTGCTCATCCTGTACGGGCGCCGCCGCGGACGCAGTCCCCGCAGTCGACTTTTTCTTCTGCTCAAGGATCTTGCGCTTGAGCTCTTCGACCTTCTGGCGTTGTTCGTCGATCTCTGACATGGAGGCTCTCGGGGTGATGCCGCCAAACGACCCGTACTTTCAAGTCGTATAATATATTGTACCAAGCGTCCAGAGTCAATGCAACGCCAGATTGTTGCCGCTCTCAGCAGAACTTCCTAGATTGAGTGGCACATATCACCATCTTCAAGGGAGCCCCATGGACCAGCCAACACCTCAATCGACCCCTGCATCAGATACCTCGTTCACGACCATCCTGGCCAACGTCTTCGCCAGCCCCGGAGAGGCGTTCGCAGGGCTCATGGGGAATCCCGTCCAACATCTTCGTTGGCTGATCCCTTTTGTCATCTCCGCTCTGATCGTTGTGGGTGTCGTGACCCTGATGTTCACCAATGAGACATTCCGCGAGCAGATGCAGACCGCGCAGACGGCCCAGATGGACAAAGCGGTCGATGAAGGGCGCATGACACGCGAACAGGCCGATATGGCTATCGAGCAGATGGGCAGCGGCGGTGGAACGATGTTCATCGTGTTCGGTTCGATCTTTGGAAGCATCTTCGTGCTGCTGTTCTATGTCCTCGGTGCGCTGTTCCTCTGGCTCGGCGCCAAGATCGTTCTGAAGACCGGCGAAGGCTACGGCCGGCATTTGGAGGTCTATGGCATCGCCAGCTGGATCGGTGTCCTCGGCGGGACCATCACCGTCGTCATGATGCTCGCGTTGGATTCGATCTATGCGACACCCAGCGCCGCCCTCGCCGTCTATGACACGTTCGATCCGGCGAATACCGCTCACAAGTGGATGCGCGCATTCGATGTCTTCGGCGCGTGGCAGGCGGTCGTCGCCGGGATCGGCATCAGCAAGGTTGCCGGAAAGGACAGCACGATGGGCATCGCGGTCGCGGTCGTACTCTGGCTCGTCTGGGTGGCCATCTCGGTCTCTCTGGGTCTGGCCAGGTAGGCTGAAGCGATAAACCTGCAGGAGGCAGGTACATTCTGGCCATGGGCAGGTTGAGATCATTTGACTCGATCGATAGACCATTGTCATTGGATCTCCGTCTGATCCGTCCAGATCGTACCTGCTTACTGCTTGCTTGTTGACCTCTTCCGCGCTCTCTTCTGCTCGACCAACAGTCCCCGCAGCGCCCGCACCTCGGCCTCCAGCCGGTCCATCTGTTCGTTGTGCCTCGCCCACACTTCGCTCCGCCGAAGGTTCTGCCGCTCGGCCATCTGAGCGGCGCGCACCACACGGTCCATGAACGTGCCGAACAGCCACACGCCGACGAAGCCAAGCGGTACGATCACCACCAGCAGCGACCGCAGACGTTCCACGCCGAAGAAGTTCATAAGCTTGTCGCTGGCCGTGATGATGAGCAAGGTGAAATTGACGACCGTCAGGAACGACTGTCCGAGGTCGAACCGGTACTTCTGCGTGAAGAAGGCCTCGCGCCAACGAGCGAGCGTGAGACGCATCGGTGTGGGTATCGTGGTCATAAGGTTCTCCTTACCAATGAATCGTGGAGACGCTGAGTCGCAAAGATATCGAATTGGGTGTGTGGCGCCTCAGCGTCTTTGCGGGACAATCATCTCTTCAGGATGAAAAAAGAGACTCCCGCCGCATCGCCGGTTCGCTCGCGCGGACTCGGGATGGAGCGGGAGTGCATACGACCGGCTCAGCGTGATCAAATCGGCAGGAACATGCGGATCGTGGTCCCCTTCCCTTGTTCACTGTCGATCTCGATGCGGCCCTTGTGGTCGTCGATGACCTTCTTTACGATGGCCATGCCAAGACCGGTGCCATGCTTCTTGCCGTGCGTCATGAACGGTTCGAAGATCCTCTTCTTCACTTCCTCGGGCATGCCCATGCCGCTGTCGATGAACTCGATGCGCACCGCGGCTCCATCCTGCGCCGTCCGTACGGTCAGCGTGCCGCCGTTCGGCATGGCGTCGCGCGCGTTGCTGGCGATATTGTAAAAGACCCGGATGAGCTTGTCCTGGTCGAGCTGGAGCTTTCCGGTGAAGGTCGATTCTCGGATCAGCTTGACGTTGTTCTTGTCCAGGTCCTGCTGAATGAAGTCGAGTACGCTGTTCATGAGATCGCCGAACTCGACCTCGGCGATATTCATCGACGACACGCCGCGCGTAAAGTCGAGGATCTCCTGCGTCATGTTGACGAAGCGATCGACCTGCTTGATCATCTCGTCCGCCAGCTTCGCCGCCTCTTCGTTCCCCGACTTCCGCTTCATGACCTGCGCGTAGACGCGGATCGTCGACATCGGGTTCTTGATGTCGTGGATGATCGTGCTGGCCATGCGTCCGACGGCCGACAGCCGCTCGCTCTGGACCATCTGCGCCGCGAGGCGGGCGTTCTCGATGGCCACAGACGCGTGCGCCGACAAAGCGTCGATGAACTCTTCGTCGTCCTTCGTGAACACGCCGTCCTTCTTGTTCAGGAGCTGGAACACGCCGATGATCGTGCCGTCCTTGTTCCGCATCGGCATGCACAACATGCTGTTGGTGCGATAGCCCGTGCGCTTGTCAAAATCGGGGTTGAACCGGGGGTCGGCGTAGCAGTCGGGAATGTTGACGATCTCCCCGGAAGCTCCGACGACGCCGGCGATGCCCTTGCCAAGCGGAAGCCGGATCTCGGCCATGTTGTCGCCCTGCAGGACCTTTGACCAGAGCTCCTTCTTGATCTCGTCGAGAAGATAGACGGTTCCGCGGTCGGCGCCAATGCTCCGCGTGGCCGCGTCCAGGATGCGAGACAGGAGTTGATCGAGATCGAGCGTGGAATTGATGCTCTTCGACGCCTCCGTCAAATTGTGGAGACGTTGCATGCGTGCTTCGATGTTGATCCGTTGCTCCTCGAGCTTCGCGACGACATTGTCATTCGCCTTTCGGAGCCGACGGCCCATCTCGCGCAGGAGATTCAGCGAGACCTCGTGATGCTTCTTCAGCAGCTGTTCAAATGTATCGCCGTCGATGGATAGCAGCGTCGCGTCGGTGGTCGTCGTGACGCGGGCCGAACGCATATGGCCACTCAGCGAAGCCAACTCGCCGACAATGTCGCCTGGCCCAAGCTCGTTGAGCGTGGTCTCGTCGCCATGCTTTGTGACCCGCGAAACCTTGACATGGCCCTCGGCGACGATGAACACCTTGTCGCCCGGGGCATCCATATCCATGAGCACCGTACCCGCCGGGACCTTCTCGACCTGCAGCAGGGGGGCGAACTCCTGAACGCTTTCGCGGCTCAAGCCTTGAAAGACCGTCGAGGCCTGAATTCGCGCTATGTGATCGTCAATGGAGGGCATAGAGGTCTCCGGATGGTACCCGGGACGGTGGAACTTACCAAGATTCGCAGAGACGTGCAACTGATTGAAAAACAACACACTAGCGCACGAGCACAAGCCGGGTCGTAAGGCGTTCGTTTGGCGTTATCAGGCAGGCCACGTAGACGCCGCTTGGAACATTCTCTCCACTCCATGCGATCTCGTGCCAGCCGGCTGAGACTCGACCGTCGACCAGGGTCGCGAGCCGCCGACCCATCAGGTCGAAGATCTCCAGACGAACGGGCGCCGCCGCAGGAAGCTCATAGCGGATCGTCGCAGCGGGATTGAACGGATTGGGGAACGAACGAAGACAGGCTGTGCGCGGAACGGAGGCCGTCGGGTCGACAGAGGAGGTCGAGCGGGGGCGGAAGAGCGCGTGGAGTGAATCGAGTTCCAGCGTGCCCTCGACCACTGTCCCATCGGCCGGCGCAACGGCCGGCACGAGGTAGATATCGATCTCATCCACTTCGGCCGGAAGGTCATAGCGGCCCGAGGAAGGATCGATGCGCGCCGAGACGGGCCTCCACTCGTTGTTCCAGTTGACTCGTCGAGGTATCGTCGGAAACCATTCTCCGTCCCGGTCGGCGATCTGAAAGAGAACGGCGTGATTCTGGCCGTCGCCGCGGAACCAAAGCTTGATGGAATCGGCGCGACCGGGAATGAGCGCCGGAGCCCGCGGACGCAATCGAACCAGATACTGGTTCGCATTCGCTTGCCGGTAGACCATCCGATACTGCAATGCCGATCCCGACGCCGATGCCACCGCCGGCGGTCCGAGGTGCGTGCCGGAAGTATCCATCAGCTCCGTGATCAGCGTCCAGCCGGTGTGATCCATTGGAGCGATATCGATCGACCCTCGCGGCAGGACGACACGAAAAGAACCCGTGTCGGTCAGCATGCCGTATGTTGCGATGACGTTCCCCTCGCCCACGGCACCAGCCGTGGCAATGCCGCCGGGGGAGATGCTGATGCCCGAACCGTTTGCCTGCCAGAGGACGGACGAAGGACTCAGCGGAACGCGCGTCGAATCCGGCGTCCATCCGGCGACCTCGTATTGCAGCGTTTGGGACGAATCGAGGATGCAGCGGCCGGGATTGATCTCCAGCCGGTTCATGGTCGGTCCTCCGGGGAGCGCCTCGATGTACGTCGGCTGTTCGGTGGCCGTGACGGTGACCGCTCCGCCCGACGTCCCGACGATCGACGCCGATGTTCCGAGCATCGAACTCACGCGCGCGAACGACGTGGGAATGGCCACCGTTCGGACGCTCGTACCCGTCCTGGTCCAGACCACCCGCACGACGGAATCGCCGCTCCCGAAGACGGCCTCATATGCTCCTTCGGATTGTGTCACGCTGACGAACCGACGTGAGCCGACGATGGCCTGCATGGCCGTCAACGCGTGGTAGGCGGGCTTGGGTGAACCGTCCTGACGGAGGATCCCGTAACGGCACTCAGGGTTGGCGCCGTCGCCACAATCGTCCTGCAGGTCGTACCACGAAAGCCGGTCGAGGTCTGTGACGCCCCGGCCGATGAGAATGGCGCGTACCAACCATTGCGCCTGGACGAGATCGCTGAGCCCGCCGTAGGCTGTCGAGGTATGATGGCCTGCCTCGGTGATCCAGAAACGGCGACCCGGGGCGACCGCTCGTATGCGCCCCACTTCCGACGGCACCCAATCTTCCGGCGGTCGATTGACAGGATATTGATGGAACGAGATGGCGTCGCACACATCACCGGCGCCAAGTCCGATCATGCGCTGAACGAAAGCGACACCGGGGATCTTCTGTGTCGTCTCGGGCTCGTCGAGTGGGGACGTGGCGCCGGCAAGGACGACCGCGGAAGGATCGGCGCTCTTGATAGCGTGGTACGCAACCCGAAGGAGCGCGACGTACTCTTCCGGACTCGGTGCAGGCGACCACGGACAGAACTCGGGGAGACAGAGGTTGGGCTCGTTCCACACCTCGTAGTGTTTCACGCCCAGAGGAGCGTACCGTCGGACGACCGTACTGCAATAGCGGGCGAAGGCGGCTCGGCCCAGGCTGTCGCGAGGCGTACCGCCATAGAAGGGATGGCCGTAGTCGAGGATAAGGAGCGGCTGCAGTCCGCGGGTCAATGCAGCGTTGAGGTAGTCGTCGTGCTTGGGCTGAAACGCAAAGACCCCCGGCGTCGTTTCAACCTCATGCCAGTAGACCTCATCGCGGATCGCACCGATACCCGCGGCGCGGACGAGCGACATCGCCGTGTCAGGGTCGGCACGGTCCTGTCCGAAGTGGGTCTGAATACCGAAGAATGGAATGAACGACTGCGACCGGCCGGTGGCGGAGGCGGCGGCCACGAGCACGATGACCAGTGCGGCTCGGAAGATAGTATGGTCGACCACGGGTTCCTCGTGAAGCATCATCCACAAAGGAATGGCCAGAGGCATTCTACAGACATCGCGCGGCGATGGTCAATTTTCTCCACAGAGGGAGGAAAATGCATTGCCGGGGCCTGATCATGGTGCGACGGGTGCCTTCTGCCCATTCAGAGTGGAATTGCCGCTGACGCGGCACTTAATGTGGACTTCCGGCTGTGCTGATTCGTGTGACTTCGAGGATCAGGCATTCTCAAGCGGGTCATTCCCCGGTCCTTAACGACGACGCTCGGATCACCGGTCCGAAGAAGACCGCGTTGACCAGCAGTCTTTCCGTCCCGCGCCAGAAGCCCCGGAACACCGGATTGTCCGACATGACGATCGAGCGGCCGTCACGAACCGCCGAGACGATGATCGAGCCTCCGCCGGAGATGTGCCGTGCTGCGTCGCGATGCAGATAACCGCTGAGCAGCGGCCGTTCGGAGAGCCGCATCGGCATGGCAAACGGAGACCGCGGCACATCGAAGACGATGCCCGTACTCTTGAAGGAGGGGATCGCTGGCGAGCGGTACCCGAACGAGAGCGGGTGGCTGAGGTCCAGCTGAACCTCCACGATCGCTCCGGGCATGGAACGCGCGCCGCGGTATTTATCTTCCACATCGTACGGAAGCACCAGCGCTGAATCGCGCCGGGAAGGCTGGCGCTTCACGACGGCCGAACTCAACTTTGCACCGATGGCCCACTCTGCTCCCTGCTCGGTGGCGATGAGCGTATTTCCACGTCCCACCCATTCTGCCAAGGCCGCACGACCGGCTGAATCGATCGGTGAAGGAGCACTGCCGGCGATGATCATGACGTTGAAAGCGCTCAGATCGGACCTCCCGACGACGTCGGTGCCGATCAGCGCGACAGGAATGCCCAGGCGAGCGTCAAAGAGATGCCATACTTCCCCTGCGTCCGTCGTCGAGGCCCCAACCCCCGTGACGAGCGCGATGCGCGGTTTCGTGAGCGGCACGAATGACGACGAGCCCAGGTCGACGCCGCTTGCGGCGAGCCCGGAACTGATGACCTCGACGCCGAGACCGAAGGACGAAGCGGCGTGGGCAAGCCATTGCCGGGCGAGAGCCATTCGACCTGGGTCGGCAGAGGGTGGTACAAGAATCGTACCGGGATCGAACGCGCGCACCCCGGTCGATGTGCGGGCTTCGAAGCGGGACGTGGCGACGCGCACGGGGACTTCAGCCGACAGTAAGCGGTACAGCACCGAAGGCGCCGAGGCGTTGTTCCAATCCATGGCGAGCGCCAGACCCTCGGGTAGCGGCAACACGCCTTGGGGTAAGGAAGCTTCGATGCCGATACGCTCTCCCTGCAGACCGGCCGGGAGACTGCTGAGCTCGGCCACGGGCAGGTTGAACGCCATCGGCAGATTCCACGACGAAATGTCGTAGAAGAGACTGTCGTCGAACGACGTGCGACGTTCGAACAGCGAAGCGACCAAGCGCGCTTGCGGCTGCCGGACCGGGATCACGTACCCACGCCCGGCATCAACGCTCATCCGTCCCTGCTTGAACGATCTCGCCGTGCGAAAGACCTCGATCCGGTGGGTCATGAGGATCTCGGCGAAAGCCGCCCCCCGCGCCGCGTCTCCATCGTCGCCGATGACGTAGGCCTTCACGGCCGATGCGTCGGCCTCCGACAGTGCCGACACGGCTGCCTGTCGCTGATGCTTCAGGAACTCCGTTCGCATCGCAACCGCTCCCCGCAACGACGACAGCGACGTTGTGAACTGATTGCGCACGGCGAACGGAAACGTCAGCACGCCGGCGTGGCTGTCTTGTGCGTGTCCGCGCGAGGACGCTTGTTCGAACAGAATGCCCACTCCGCCCGTGAGGTCGGGATACGACGATCCCTTGCCGACGTAGAAATCGTCGAAGCTCTCGCGCGTGTAATAGAGCGAGCCGATCCGGTCGAGCGCTTCGGCATGGTAGTTCGCCAGCCTCATCGTCAGTTCCACGACGCCTTTCGGAACGAGCGGGTGGTTCCGCGACGGCACGCCGGGCTGAAAGAAGAAGGTCGCGTTCGTCCCCATCTCATGATGGTCGGTCAGCAGATTCGGACGCCAGGCATAGTACGCGGCGATGCGGGCGCGGCTTTCGGGATGTACCACCGGCATCCAGTCGCGGTTGAGGTCGAACCAGTAGTGGTTGCCACGACCGCCGGGCCATGGCTCCTGGTGCTCTCTCGACGCCGAGAACGAGACCACCTGCTGACCGCGATTGGCATTCACCCATGACGCAAATCGGTGCAAGCCGTCAGGATTGATGCACGGATTAAGAAGAATGACCGCATTCCGGAGTTGATCGTGCGTCTCCGCCGAACGGCTAGCGGCGAGATGATATGCGACCAGCGCCGCGGCATTGCTCCCGCTGGCTTCATTTCCGTGAACGGAGTAGCCCATCCAGACCACAACCGGCATGCGTTCGAGGTCGGGGGCGGCGGCCGCAGGATCGCTCAATCGCAGATGCTCCTGTCGGATCCGTTCAAGGTCGCCGTGATTGTCGGGGTCGGTGATGACCAGCAGGAGGACCGGTCGTTGTTCCACCGTCCGTCCCATCGAATGGATGGCCATGCGTTCGGACGCAGCATCGAGGTGGGTAAGGTAGGAGTATAGTTGATCGGGAGTGAGATGCCATTCGCCGACCTGAAACCCGAAGAACTGTTCGGGCGTGGGGATTGCCGGGTCGTACTGTGTGGTGTCGGCGATGTAGTACGTGAGGGGGACCCGTAGGGTGACTTGAGCGAACGCCGCAACAATGGTCGTCAGCGATGCAAGGACCGCACGAAGGAGGAGGGTTCGCATGCGGAGTATTCGATCGAGTCCATCGGTGAAGGTCAATGCCGCAGCCGATGCTCAAGGATCTGATGCAGAGCCTTGAACGCGCGCGACCGGTGACTGATGCGGTTCTTTTCTTCCTGCGCCAATTCCGCGTACGTGCGGGAGAATCCTTCGGGACGGAAGATGGGGTCGTAGCCGAACCCGTTCGTACCCCGCGGCGACTCCGTGACCGTACCCGGACACGTTCCAATGGCGATCTCTTCATAGCCCGGACCGACGAGGGCGAGGACCGCCCGGAACTGGGCATGCCGACGGCGTGGTGGCACACCACGCAGCTCGCGCAGGAGCTTCTCGTTGTTCGCCGCATCCCCGGCTCCATCGCCCGCGTACCGGGCGGAGATGACGCCCGGACGTCCATTGAGATAATAGACCTCCAGGCCTGAATCGTCGGCAAGCGCTGCGAGTTTCGTCTGCGCGTGCACGGCCCGTGCCTTCTTGAGCGCGTTCTCGACGAACGTCGAACCGTCTTCGACGAGCGGCAGACCGGGAACGACATCATCAACAGAAGCCACCTCGACGGGAAGGTCCTGAAGGAACGTCCGGAGCTCCCCGAGCTTGTGGCGATTACGAGAGGCGAGAATGAGTTTCATACGGCTTACCGGCGAAGACGTAGCACGTAATAGAGGTTCAGGAGCACACCGGCGGTGATGAGCGCAATGACGAGGAGGTAGACCGGGTCGGAGCGCAACAGCGCATCGATGGCCGGCGAGAGGCTACTGATGGCCGAAAGGATGAGGAACGACAGGTTGACGTTGCATCGACCCAAGCGGATCGTTTGCTTCGATTGTGGGACCCAGGAAAGGGCCTGGGCGTCGAGGCCGAGGTAGCCGATGAGTTCCATGGACGACAGGGACAGGTGTCTGAAGCCAGAGGCCAGTAGAGGCTATCTCAAATAACCCCCAGATACTGGTTTGACAGCCGCAATGAACAGAGAGCAACTGAGTTATGGCTCTCTGCGGTCTCTGTGCTTGCCTGACGGTCGAAAGACTTCGGCGTTTTGTGCCGGGCAGGCAGGTTCTATGCGGCTAGTGTGATGTTGAGATAGGCTCTAGTCAGTGTTCAGTGATCACTGGCTTGACCCGAACGATCACCGCAGCAGCGCTTCCATCGCCTGGTCGATACGATCGACGGACACGATCTCGATGCCGTCGGCGGGCTTGATCGTGCGGGCGCTCGAGCGCGGTAGAACGATGCGCTTGAAGCCGAGCTTGGCCGCCTCCTGCACGCGTTTCTCGACTTGTCCGACGGCGCGGATCTCTCCGCCGAGGCCGATCTCGCCGACGGCCACGGCCTGCGGGTCGACGGCCACGTCGCGATGGCTTGACGCGATCGATGCTGCGACGCCAAGGTCGACGGCCGGCTCGTCGATGCGAAGCCCGCCCGCCACGTTCACGAAGACATCTTGCGAGCCCAGGTGCAGCCCCACGCGCTTCTCGAGGACTGCCAGCAGAAGCGAAAGCCTTCGGTAATCGATGCCCGTCGAGTTCCGCTGGGGCGTTCCGTAGTTCGACGACGAGACGAGCGCCTGCACTTCGAGGAGGATCGGTCGTGAACCTTCGATCGCGGCTACGACCGTGGACCCGGAGGAACCGCCATGTCGTTCGGACAGAAAGACCTCCGAGGGATTGACGACCTCACGGAGGCCTGATTCGCGCATTTCGAAGATACCGATCTCATTCGTCGAGCCGAACCGGTTTTTCAGAGCCCGGAGGACGCGGTAGGAGTAATGCGCCTCGCCTTCGAACTGGAGCACGCAGTCGACCATGTGCTCGATGACCTTGGGTCCTGCAATCATCCCCTCTTTCGTCACGTGGCCGATGAGGAAGACCGGAATGCCGCGCGTCTTGGCCAAACGGAGGAGCAATGCGGCGGATTCGCGCACCTGGCTCACACTCCCCGGTGCGCTTTCAAGTCCGGGCCGGAACATCGTTTGAACCGAATCAATGACGAGCAGGTCGGGAGATCCGCGGTCGACAACGTCGAGGATGAGGTCGAGGTTCGTTTCGGCCAGCAGGAGCACATGCTTCGTCGACCGGCGTTCGAGGCGTTCGGCCCGAAGCTTGATCTGGCGGACGCTCTCTTCGCCCGTGACGTAAAGAACGGTCTGGTCGGTCAGTGCCAGGGCCGCTTGCATCATGAGCGTGGACTTGCCGATGCCGGGGTCGCCGCCCAGGAGCAGGAGCGAGCCGGGCACAATGCCGCCGCCGAGCACCCGATCCAATTCGCCGATCGAGGTGCGGATGCGGGGGACATCTTCGCGCTCGACCTCATCGAGCGAGACGGGGTCGAGCTTCGAAGGAATACCGGACGTGCGGACGGCCTTCAGAGGCGACGGAGCTTCCTCGACGAATGTGTTCCATTCCGAGCAGTTCGGACATTTACCGACCCACCTCGGCGAGACGTATCCACACGACTGACAGACGTATTTGGTCTGATGCCTGGCCACGAGAGAATATACCACTCGTCATCTCGAGAGAAAAGCATTACACAGAGGTCCACAGAGCTTGCACAGAGCTCCACCGAGAGAACGGTTCTAGCAGGTTGCGGAAAGACGATTACCGCCCCGCCTGACCGGCGGGCAGGCATGGCGCCAAGTCAGAGATGATCATATGCGAGCCATGTTCGCCAAGAAGACGCGTTCATTTCAATTCATTTTCCCCAATCGACTTGACGATCCCCGGCCTCGCCCTCGGCTCGGCCGAGGGCGGGCTTGGCGCGATTGGCGGTTAGTGTTCTGACCTCCAGCGGGTTTTTCAGCACCCTGCTAGATCCCTTATCCACTCTGCGGGTCTCTGAGACTCCTCTGTGGAACTCTGTGTCCCGCTTTCTCCAAACACGAAGCCCCATCCTGTTCAGACGGGGCTTGCGTGATCAACTCGCGACCAGATCGGCCTACAGGCGCGCCCAACGCTCCTTCGCCTTCTTGACCACTTTGCTCATCGGATAGTCTTTGACCACCTTCTCGTATGCAGCCTTGGCTTTCGCCTTATTGCCAAGCCGTTCATACGATTGGGCGATCATGAACTGCGCGTCTCCCTTCTTCTCCGACTTGGCGTATGCCATCACAAGTTCGAACGCACCGATCGCATCCTGATACTGTTTCTTCGCGAACTTCGACTCGCCGATCCAGTAATGACAATTGTCCTCGAGGTCCTTCGTCACGCCCGTCGCCAGCATCGCTTCGAGGGCGCCGATCGCCGTATCGTACTTCTTTGCATTGAATGCCTGCAGGGCCTCTTCGTAGGACGAGATGCTCATCGGCTCCATTGCCGGTTCCTCGACCGGAGCCGCTCCAACCGGAGCGACCTGCACTGGAGGTTGAGCCGCCAACGCCTGCTCAAGACTGTCGGCACGTTGCCGTTCGGCCTGAATGCGTGCCTCGAACTCGGACATCATGGTGTTGAGGGTCCGGTTGTCCTGCTCCAGCTTGACGATCTTCTGCTTCAGTCCCGTGTTCTCGGTCCGAAGGTCTTCGATCTGCTTCTCGTACTGAGCCAATTGGCCGCTTGGAGCCGGTATCGGCTCGGGGACGGGCTCTTTCTTCGTCTCTGCAGCCCCGACAAAGGAAGTGAGCGCCTGGTCATCAGCATTGGCTGCCGGCGCGGGCTCCTCGCCCAACGTCTGCGCGTCATCTTCCACCATCTCCTCCGACCCGCCGCAACCGGCGAATGACAACCCGAGCGCCACGACCAAGATCAGCATGAGTTGCCAACCGCTCCGCACCCAGACGGTACTCATAAGGCCTCCGTGTATTGGCAGTGTCCGACGAGATTACTTACGTTCCGGCTAATGTATTCAACCCCTAGTTGAAAATCAAGGGATAACCCCTTGCCCCGCCGAAGCCCGATTGACGAATGTGACGATGTCATGGACGATCGCTTGGATGACCGGGTCGGGGACCCCATTTCGGGCGACCGACTGCAGCCTCAGGTCGCACATTTCATTGACGTAGTCGACAGCCACGACACGATCGTCGGCCGTGAGGACCAATTCTGTCGAAAAGAAGCGGAGGCCGCATGCGCTGGCGATCATCGAAGCCGTTTCGCGAAGGATCCCCAATCCGAAGAATCGTTCATCAGCCGGGTCGACGGGATCGTAGACGTGGGTCCGATCGTCCCACCAGCACAGATGAGACCGACCGCACACGTAGAAGACCCGGAACCAACCCCGAAAGTCTCCAAGGTAGGCAGGGCGGATCGTCTCTTGGATGAGGTATTTGTCATGCGGATGCGTCGCACGGGCAGCCTGGACCGTGGCGACGTCGCTAACGTTCGTGATCACGCCGTTGCCACCACCGGTCGTGTTCGCCGGCTTGACGACGAAGGGAAGTCCCAGTTGTTTGAGTGCATCCTTCTTCGGAGCGGCTTGTGGCTCGACTGCGAACGGAGGCAGGATGATCGTGTGCGGCACGTGGACGCCGGCGGTCATGAGCTCGAGATGCATGGTCGCCTTGTCGGTGGCGCGGAGCTGCCGGCGATAGGCGTTGACGGCGAACGGTCCTCCGGGGTCGCTCTCTGATCGTTCGTCGACCCATCGGGCCAGAGGCACGAAGGCCGGGTCTTCGTCCGAGGCACGATCAAGCAACCACCGGAAGACCAGTCGACCCTCCTTCGCATCGAGGGTGACGCTCTCGATCTCCGACGCGTTGACGCTGCGGAACACGACGCCGGACCGACGCGCAGCCGACTCCAAGAGCCGCACCGTTGGTTCGTCCGGAGGCCATGTCCACGCCACCAATAGATCGACAGGTTGCATTCAGCAAGGTACCGCTCTGTGCCCGAGGGCGCAACATCCTTGTCGGTTTGGAAGTCCTTCCCTTTTTTGACAAATTGACCGTATGATCGACCGAATGAGTGTACCAGCTACAAGAGGTGGCCAACGTTCGCACCTTCTGGTCGCGGCGTTGTCGGCGCTGATCTTGACCGGATGCAGCGCCTCCCGGCAAGCCGAAACCACGGAGACCCCGAGAACTCCCACCATTGCCGACGAAGCGCGACGCGAGCGGGCGCTGTCGCACTTCATCGAAGGCTCAGCGCTCGACGCCAAGAATATGCACGGCGAAGCCATTTTGGAGTTTCAGGAGGCGCTGAGATATGAACCGGCGAATCCTGCGATCCACGACGCGATCGCGCGATCGTTCATTGAGCTCAACAAATTCCCGCGTGCGGCCGAATCGGCACGTGAAGCAGTGCGTCTCGAGCCGGCCAATACCTCCTATCGAGAGACTTTGGCGCGCGTCTACGCCGGCAGTTTCCAGTCGGACGCCGCCATCGCCGAGTATGAAGCCATCACCCAGCTCGACTCGACGAACAACCGGGTCTGGTACCAACTGGCCCGCCTGCTCCAGCCGAAGAAGCCGCTGCGAGCGCTTCAGATCTACGAGATGCTCATGGACCGCGACGGCGAGTCGTGGGAACTTCTCCTCCAATCGGCCGAGCTCTACGGTACCCTGGGACAGTACGATCGCGCGGCCGACCGCTACCGCTCGATGCTGCTGATCGACCCAAGCAACCGGGCCCTTCAGCGACAACTGGCCGAGACCACCATCAAGGCGGGACGGACGGATGAAGCGCTCCAGTTGCTGGAAGAGATCCACGATCGGCATCCCGATGACTCCGAGGTGGCCCTCGTTCTGGGGGACCTTTACTTCGATCGCCGCGAACCGGCCAAGGCTGTTCGCATCCTCGAGCAGGTCCGGACGATGCCGTCAATGCACTATGAGGTGAAGGTGCGGATCGGCGTGACCTATTTCAGCCAATCGGAGAACGATTCGGCGATGTCGTTGCTGGCCCGCCGCGTCTTCGAGGAGCTGCGCGCCAACCAGCCGGCGGACTGGAGGCCGCACTGGTACCTGGGTGCGCTGGCGCTCAACGCCCGGATCGACACGGTTGCGCTGGCCTCATTTGCCGAGGTCACGCGACTGGAGCCCCGCAATGCCGATGCCTGGTGGTTCCTTGGATCGCTCTATATGGACCGCGGGGATCTGACGCGCGCGCTGCAGACGGCCGATCGCGCTCGGCAGTCGGTACCGAACGACTTCCGTGTCTACCTGCTGAAGGGCCTGGTCTTTTCCCGGCTGGAACAGCCGACGCAGGCCGTGGAAGAGCTGACGCAGGCCTATAAACTGAACTCGAAGGACCTCAACATCCTCAGTACGCTGGCCCTGACGCTCGACAACCTCAAGCGGCACGAGGAATCCGACCGCCTGTATGAAGAGGCGCTCAACGTCGATTCAACGAATGCCCTGATCCTCAATAACTACGCCTACAGCCTGTCGGAACGGGGCCTGCACCTGCAGCGCGCCAAGCGGATGTCCGAGATGTCGTTGCTCGCCGAGCCGAATAATCCGTCGTATCTGGACACCTACGGCTGGATCCTCTACATGCTTGGTGAGTACGAGGAAGCGCGCGAATACATCGAGAAGGCCGTTGCCAGCGGAGAAGCCAGCGCGGTCGTTCTCGAGCATCTGGGGGACGTCTACGATCGTCTGGGCATGAAGGATGAAGCGGTCGTTCAATGGAAGAAGGCTCTCGAGCAGAGCCCGACGAACGAAGCGCTCAAAGCCAAGGTGGAACGGGGGACACGGTGATGCGACGCGTGATCGTCTTGGCCGCGATCGGCGTCCTCGGAGTATCCGGATGCACGTCCACTCGCACGGTCGCGGTCGGGTCGGCGAGCGTTTCGTTCGAAGATGCGGTCGACCGTGCCGACGACGCCTACGATCGTCTCCAAAGCCTCTCAGCCGACGGAACGATCAGGATCGAGACGCCGTCGCTCTCGCAAAGCGGGGATTTCCAGCTTGCCTTGCGAAAGCCCGACACCCTGCAGATCACGGTGGAAGGACCGTTCGGGATCCGCGTGGCACAAGCGATGATCACGCGGCGGTCCTTCCAGGCCTACAGCGCCCTCGAGAACAAGCTCTACGTTGCTGCGACCACGCCTGAGAATCTGCACAAGGCGCTCAAAATCGACCTGGCATTTGACGACATCCTCGCATTGTTCACTGGGGGGCGCGTTTTCGAAGCCGACCGGCGGACTCCCGACGCCGCGGGAGCCGACGGTGGAGATGCGTTTTTCCTCTTCAAGGACGGCGACCGATCACGTCGCTATGTCGTCGATCCGTCGACGTTGGCCCTCCGCAAGATCCAGGTCCTCGACCGCTACGGGACCATGACCTTTGAGCAGGCTTTCTCGGATCAGATCGCCATGGGTGACATCACCCTGCCGAAGACGGCGCGGGCCACGCTTCCCCAAAGGCGTCAGGTGATCACGCTCCGGTACGACGCCTTTCGACCGAACCCCGGCGACCTCCGATTCAGCTTCTCCCCTCCCGGCAACGCACGGCGCGTCGAGATCCAGTGAAGCGATCGATCCATATCGCGCTCCTGGCTCTAGCCCTTGTCGCGTCGGCAGACGCACAGCGCAAGCCCACGGAACTGCAACGGCGCGAGCAGGAATTGCAGCGTCTGCGGAACGAAATCACGTCGTTCGAGAAGAAGCTGAAGGAGAGCGAGCGGCGCGAACGCACGACGCTCCAGCGGTTGGACGATCTCGAGGAACAGAGCAAGCTCCTGGCGCAGTTGCTGCGTCAGCTACGGGAGGAAGAGCAGCAGCTGACGGCCGACATCCAGGAGGCCCGGTCGAGCATCGGCAGCCTCGAACGCCAGGTCAACGAATTGACGTCGCATTACGCGGGTTGGGTGAGATCGGTCTACATGAACGGACGGGTCTACGACCTCGAATTGCTGTTCTCGTCGAGGTCGCTCAACCAACTGTCCATCCGCATTCAGTATCTGCGCCGATTCGCAGACCAGCGCGTGCGCGACCTCGAGGACCTCACGACGAAGAAGTCCGACCTGGAGCGACAGAATCAAGCCCTACAAACCAAACTGGCAAGCGAGCGGCGTCTGTTGGCGGAGAAGACGCGGGAGGAATCGCGACTGAAGCGAACGACGCTGGAGCGCCACGCGATGCTTCGCCAGGTTCGAAAGGACAAGAGAGCCTACGAGCAGGAACTGACGAAGCGGACGCAAGCCGTCCAGCGAGTCGAGCAGCTGATCGCCAACCTCATCGAGGCAGAACGGATCAAGAAAGAGCGCGAGGCGGAGGAACGGCGCAAGCGGGCCCTGGCCGATGCGCGCGCACCGAAGACCTCCCGGACGCTACCGAAGCTCCCCACACCCGAGGCGAGGCCGGCCATGCCGTTCGCCGACCGGAAGGGCCGGTTGCGATGGCCGGTGACGAGCGGACGCATCCAGGCCAGGTTCGGCAACGTGACGCATCCCGTTCTGAAGACCGTCACACAGAACACCGGCATCGACATCGCCACGAGCGCGAACTCAACGGTCTACGCCGTTGCCGACGGTGAAGTGTCGGTGCTCTCCTTCATACCCGGCTTCGGCAACGTCCTCATCATCAATCACTACGACGGCTACCGGACGGTCTACGCGCATCTGGCGGACGTGTTCGTGGCAGAGGATCAGCGCGTGACCGAGGGCATGGAGATCGCCAGGAGCGGTGAGACCGTCTCGGGGTCGGTTCTGCACTTCGAGATCTGGCACGAGAAGGACAAGCAAAATCCGGAGACGTGGTTGGCCAACCGATAAGGTACCACATCCCACCGCCCCGGTAGATCCCTCGCCGGCGGCTCAAAACCCCACGATCATCGCAGCAGGAGCATTCTTTGCGTTCGTACCTCCTGCCTTCCATCGTCGCCCGACGCTACCAATCGACAGAGGTAGACACCGGTCGAGAGGTCCCGAGGTTCCCAACGGACCGTGCGGGTTCCCGGACCGATGAGACCATCGACCAAGTGACCCACTTCGCGGCCCATGAGGTCATGGACCTTTAATGAGACATGAGCGGTCCGGGGAAGTGTAAATGAGATCGCCGTTTCCGGATTGAACGGGTTGGGATGATTCTGGTGCAGGATGATCGTCTCCGGCACCACGTTCGGTCCGTCCACAGAAACGGAAGTGACGCGCGGATACAGGAACCCGGTGACCCGCGTCAAGACAGTGTCCCAATACGCATTCGGCGCCGGATTCCACATGCCGTTCGCCACTCCGTAGAACTCATGCGGTGCACCGATGACGAAGTAGGTGGCATGAGCGATGCCGAGGTTCGTCAAGCGCCGATGGATCGGGTCGCTGCCATGGGTGGCCGGGAGCAACGGATTGTTGAACGGCGACCCGACGCCGTACGGAACGACGATGTCGGCCGTTCCATGGATCAACAGGACCGGGATGGCATCGGTGGCGGCGATGAGTGTGGTATCTTTGATGGCTCCCCACAACGACACGACGGCATTCGGAAGGCCTCCACCCGTGTTGGACGGCTCGATCGCATCGAAGCCCCCGAGGTCCGGACCGTCATCCAACGTCGGCGGGAAGTGGGAGATCGCTTGTGTCTCGGCCGGTCTTTCAGCCGATGTGTTCATGTAGATCACCTGCAGGCCGATGAAGGCGCCGGCGCTGCTCCCCAGCACGAAGATCTTGTTCGTGTCGATCTTCAGGCTAGAAGCATTTGCCCGTAGGTGCCGGATGGCCGCACGTCCATCCTGCAACCCGCGATACACCGCTCTCGCGCCGCTGACGGCGCTTGATGCGTTCATGCCAAGCCGGTACTGGGCGGTGGCGGTGACATATCCTTTGGCTGCAAAGGTACGGCAGAACGCGATCATGTCGTCATGATCTTTGTTCCCGCTGACAAAAGCCCCACCATGGAAACACAGGAGCATGGGGCGCTTGAGTTCACTGTCGCCGACAGGTTGAAAGATGTGCATCTTCAGATTGACCGACTGAGTGGCACTCTCGCCGGCATACGGTGACTGCAGTTGCGGCGCTGTTGCGTAGACACGATCGACGTCGGACTGCTGAACGCTGAAAAGCGAATCGAGATAGCGTTGCTGTGAGTAGCCGAGCAGAGTGACCGTGACCAGGAGGAAGGTCAAGAGCTTCATGGCATACTCTCCTGTTGATGTCTGTGCACGCGGTATTTGCGGACAACGAGACATGATACGAATCTCGTCTTCTCATTGCTGAGAATCTGAACAGTCGCTCGTTGCGAAGAAGGGTCGGAGGCAAGACTCAACGTTGGCGGAGTGCAGCGCGCAGGATCGCCCCATCCACCTTGCCGCCGGGGTCCGGTCCATCATGATGCGGGGTCAGTCCGCTCTCACGGTTTCAGATAGAGCACCGTCGGCGAGTTCAGGTAGACCCACACACCCATACCCGGCGTGATCGTGGAAGGATTGTAGTAGCCGCTGGATTGATAGCCATAGATGGTCCCGGGCGCGATCGCGCCGGGAGGATCCGAGCGGATGCTCGCCACCGGAACAGCGATCGAGAGCGAACCGAGCAGAGCCCATCCCGGCGCGGTCGTCATGATCACTCCGGCTGAATCAAAGGTGGCGCCGGCGATCGAGATCGTAGCGGGGTTGTCGTAGTACGCCCAGTATCCTTGACCGGGCTCCAGAAGGGCCGGAGCAACGTAGGAGAGGCCGCTGTAGCCGTAGATCGTCCCCGGCGACACTCCGGCGAAGACGACGGACGGCGACCGATCAGCCGGCACGCGGGGAAGCGAGACCATGTTCCATCCGGCATTGAGCGTCAGCGGTTGGCTCTCGCGCCATACCGCCAGCGCAGGGATGTTCTGCCCTCCGGCTTGCGTGAAGAATCCGCCGGCGATGATCTCTTCGGCTGAGACCTCCACAGCATACACGGATAGGTTCATACCCGACCCGAGTCGCTTCCACGTCGTGCCCTGCAAGAAAGCAATGCTGTTGGCGGCCGTGGACCCAGCCAGACTGTACAACCCGCCCGCAACGAGTTCGGCACCCCGATAGCCGAGTGAATATACCGAGCTATTGATCCCGCCCGCGACCTCCTGCCACGCTGTGCCCGTCCATCGGCCGATCGCGCGCACCTGCGTTGCACCCGACGCCGTGAAGAAGCCACCGGCGGTCAGCTCGGAACCCGAGGCCGCCAACGCAAAGACGGTGTTGTCGAAGCCGCTTCCCAAGCCCGACCATGTTGAACCGTTCCAGACAGCCAGGCGGGAAGCCGATCCCGGACCGGCCGTCGTGAAGGCTCCTCCGACCACCAGATCTGACTGCCAGACGGCGAGGGCCGCGACCGTGTTGTTGACGCCGCCACCAAGCTCACTCCACGATGATCCGTTGTAGATCGCCAGCCGTTCGCACGGTGAACCGTCGACCCCCGTGAACGTGCCCCCGGCGACCAGCATGCCGTTCCACGAGATGAGCGCATTGACCTGCGGGTCGGGCAACATCGCCCCGCCACCCGTGAATCCGACTCCCGGGCCCACGGGCTCCCAGGCCGACCCGTTCCATCGGGCAACATTGCCGACCGTAGAACCCCCCGCGCTTGAGAACCTTCCGCCGGCGTACAGCATTCCGTTGTGCATGGCGAGGGCCAGGACCGCCCCGTTCATTCCCGATCCGAGCGGCGTCCAGCCGGCGCCGTTCCAGCGCGCGATGTTGTTGGCCGGAACTCCCCCGGCGGATGTGAAGGCGCCTCCCACCACCAGATTTCCCGAGCTGTCCCTCGTCAACGCATAGACCTGAGCAAGTGACGCTCCATTGGACAGTCCCCCGCCAAGGGCCGACCAACTGCCGACAAGTGAGTCATCGGTCATGATCCGGGTCGTCCGGGTCACGACCAGATGACGGGGGATCTTCCCGGAGATCCCACGGACCCGCATATAGTCGTCGATAGACCCAAGGCGGGATTGAGCGTCGGCATGAGACCCCAGCAGAAGAAGCGCGCCGAGGGTCCGTCGAAGATGTCTGTGCCATGTCGCCATGGGATTCAATTGCTGGCGCGAAGAATGAGTGTGCACGGCTCTCGGACGAACAACCAGTATCCCCGTCCCGGCTGGATCGAGCTGGGCGGGCGGTAGCCCATGTTGAATTCATACAGCGTTCCAGGTTCGATCACATCGGGCGGAACGCTGTGCAATTCTGCCACCGGCCTGGCGATGGAGACCGACCCGAAGAGAACCCATCGAGGAGCTGTAGGGACTATGAATCCTACGCTGTCAATGTCGTCTCCGATGATGGTGTTGACGGCAGCCGAGGGGTAGTACGCCCAATAGCCCTGGCCGGAGACCAACACTACTTCGGACGAGTAATAGCCCGCGGCGTAGCCGTAGATTGTGCCGGGTTCGGCTCCCGGGAAGAGCTGCGTTGCAACATACGATTCGGCCCTTCGCGGCACCGACACCAGATTCCAGCCTTCCGCGAGCGCGATCGACGTACCCGTGGAAACGATGTTCCGGAAGACGGCCAGTCTCTGGTCCAGGAACCCAAGGGTAACGAGGTCCGGCCGCCGGTTCATGTCGAGGTCAACGGCCACGACCCCGCGAACCGGGAACTCTTGGGGTAGAAAGACCGCGTGGTCGAATCCGATCGTGCCGCTGGTGTCGCTGACATTCGCCGCAACGGTCAGCACGCCGGTGTTGAGATGTCCCGCCGCCAGGTCGGGCCTTTCGTCTGCGTCGAGACCTGCCAGCGCGATGTCGCTGACCGGACCGTACACCGGTATCGCGATCGAAGATCGGTACGTCGAGTCCGGAGTTGTTCCGGAGTGCGGAAACAGATACAGGACGGAAGAGAGATCGGAGCCGACCAACATGTCGAGATGACCGTCTCCGTTCACGTCGCCGAAGAGAAGACTTGACGGTTGCAGAAGGCAACCGATCCGATACTGCAGCGAGACGCTGTCCGGCAGGAGGTCCATGACCCGATATGCCGCGATACTGTCATCGGATGCCGTTCCGACGAAGATCTCCGGCCGACCGTCGGCATCGGCATCGGCGGCGGCGACCACTCTGGGGTAATCTCTGGTCTCGATCCTCAACCCTGGATTCATCGAGATGGAGCCCGGGACGCTGGTATTCCTGTAGATGGCGAAGGAATGATCCTCCCGCACCGTCAGAACGACGTCCGGCCGTCCATCGGCGTCAACGTCGGCCACGGCAATGCTCTTGCCTCCGATCGCAGACGCGACGTCGACCCGGCCAGGGAAGAAGAGATACCCGGCTGAGCTCTCATTCCGATAGATCGAGATGTACGGAGACAAGCGCGGGGCCACTACGAGGTCGAGCCGTGCGTCCCCGTCGAGATCGGCGATCTCAATATCCTCCGGATAGAAGCCGCTCGATAGATCGGCATCTTCGGAGAAGCCCAGCGTGCCGAGTGAGTCGACCGTGTTGCGGAGGAGCGCGACCGACGATCCCGTGAGGTTCACGACTGCAAGGTCTTGACGCCCGTCACCGTCGAGGTCGGCGGCCACCGCACGATACGGTCCCTGGCCGATCGAAGATGGGGTCAGAGCAAGCCTGAAGGAGCTGGTATCGATCACTCCCAGTCCGCGATAGCTGGGAAGGAAGGGAAGGCGAAAGGTCGCGGACAATCCGTCGCTGACCACGGTTACCATGCCGTACGAAGAGCCGGACGGCACGATGACAGAAAGCTGTGTCGAACTTGCCGCGACGATCGGAGCACGAACACCGCCTACGAAAACGGCATTGCCTTCGGCGGCCGGATCGAATCCCGACCCGTTGATCACGACGGTGCTACCGGCGACCGCCGCCCGTGGGGCCACATCAAAGATCACGGGCTGTTGTCCGGCCAGCGGCGCGGTTGCATACCAAAGGGCTATGGCGAGCGCCCGCAGTAGCCTCAAGCGCGCACTGCCCCGCCCATCCGGCTCCGCGCTCCGGACATCGCTCCCGTCGGTCAGGAAGATCATGCGTCATTACCCGGCGTTGGCCCGACAACGCGCTTATGGCGAAGCCGGAAGAGACGGTCGCCCAAGGACGATGAAGACCCTGTTGCCCGGGATCGAGTCGAGCGCAATGGACGTCGTGGACCGCATGTCGACCTCGCGGAATCCATTGCCCGCGCGGTAGGCGAGCGTTGCCCGCCCGAACAGATCCTTCACCTCCCGCGGCCAGCTGAATGTCATCGGATAGAATTCCAGGGTCGGTTGAGCGCGAACGACGAACGTGTCAAGTTGCGTGGGCGACCTCATGGGCCGATAATCAACATAGCCGTCAAACCCCGCCAGTCGCCCCTTCTGGCGCAGCGGGTCGAGCACCCGGATGTCGAATGCCGGAACATCGGGGACCGGCGGGATCGGGTACTCACCAAGCGAGGCGTCGAACCCCGTCGACGCCAGGGCATGCACCCCGATGCGCACAGTATTGGCGTTGCCTTCCCGGTCGGCGACATGCAACACCACAACGGCACTGTCCTGAGCTTGCGAAGCCGAGCCGGCAACGAGCAGCATCAGCATCGCCACGATCTGTCGGACGAACATAGCAATCCTTTGACGTTTCGTGTCAGCGAATGAGCAGTGCGGTTCGAATCGCTGTCTGTGCGCCGGCCTCGAGCCGGATCACGTACATTCCGCTCGGCAACCCCGCCGCGTTCCATTCCACCTGATGCACGCCGACGGGGCGCACGGCCTCTAGAATGGTCGCAACGCGACGGCCTAGAAGATCGAAGGCCTCGACCCGAACGGGTGATTCCTGTTCGACGGAGAACCGAACGATCGTCGACGGGTTGAACGGATTCGGATAGTTCTGCTCGAGCCCGAACGTTACAGGCCGTTCCGATCCGGCTTCGACGCTCGTCGTACTCTGGAGGCCGAAGACGAACTCGCCCAACTGACTGAAGCCGGCATTGATCACACCATCCGCGACGGAGGTCGCAAGCGGGGCGAACGCGCCCGAACCTTCAGCCGCCCGCCAGTAGACGGTCACCTTCGAAGGATCGGTGATGCCGCTGGGAAAACCGTTCTGGTTGAAGGCGATGGATCCGGAGAGGTTCAGGATGCCCACGGATCGAAAGACCCAACGGTATGGAACCAACCCGCCTGCAGGAGCCGGACCCGTGAAGGAGACGTTGGCTGGGGCATTGGTATACCGATTCGACTGAAGCAATCCCGTGCCGTTGAGTGCCGAGACCGACACGGACACATGCGGCAGGTTGTAGGCGACATTGAACGGGACCACTCCCGTTCCGGTGACGAGTCGTGTACTCGAAGCGATCGGAGCGGACGAAGGCTTGGCGCCGCTCTTCACAATGAGAACATTGACGGCATTCCCGGCAGGATCGGCCGGGATCTCGACGAAGGACTCCGTGAGCATGTTCGTCGGTGCAAACTGGTTGCCGCCGAGCGGACGGATCTCCCATGCGTGGCCGTAACGGGCCAGGTCGGATGGCCATTGGATGTAGGTGGTGCGCTTGACCAAGCCGGCATCGGGACCGTCGGAGCGCAGCTGCACCTGGAAGCTGTCGACCTGCATCGAGTCGCGGAAGTCGCGGACATCCTTGAAGGTGCCGCTTCCCAGTCCGAATGGATAGGTGCCGTCGCGGTTCGGAATGGTCCGGAAGCGGGCATCGAGGATGTACTCCGGCGGCAACGGGGGAGCCAGCGATTCGAGAAAAGGCCCGAGAAGCGTGTCGCGGTCGACGCCGAAGGTGGACTGGGGATGGACTCCCAGTTCCGTTGCGTACAAGGCCGATCCGTTGCGAAAGAGGATGGGAACGACGAAGGATGAAGACTGCGAGAAGGCCTCGCCGGCCCAAAGGACCGAGAGAGCCGCCATGAGCGACAAGCGTTTCATGAGAACCGTGAACGTGGGAATGGTGATGGATGTCGGGGCTGGTCCGATGCAGCGACAACACGCTCCGCCCCGCCCGTTCGAGAAGACGGAACGGGCGGAGCGGAGTCGGTATCTCGTTTCACACAACGACGACCGCTTACTTCACGAGCATCATCTTCTTCGTCTGCGAGAACGTGCCCGACTTCAGCGTGTAGAAGTACAGGCCGGACGACATGGCCGTACCGCTGTTGTCGCGACCATCCCACTCGACGCTGTACGTTCCGCGAGCCACGTCGCCGGCGAAGAGCGACCGGACCTCTTGGCCCAGCGTGTTGAAGATCGTCACCGTCGCAGGACCGTTCTGCGGAACGGAGAACTGGATCTTCGTGGAGGGGTTGAAGGGGTTCGGGAAATTCTGCGCCAGCTCGTACTCGGTCGGGAGCAGGTTCACATCCGACGTACCGATCTCGATGTCGCGGATGCCCGAGTTCGATTCGTTGGCCGCCACGATCGGACCCGCCGTCACCGACTTCGGGTTCGCGATCGGCATGACGACTGTCGCCACCGCATGCTCACCGGCGGGGATCATGTCGGCGTTATCGTTGTACACAAGCATCCGCAGCTTGCCGTCGAGAAGCTTATGCGCCACCATGCCGAAAGCCGACGAAGCCTTGCCGGCCTCGAGCGACGACACATTCTCAAGCTCGAGCTGCAGACCGCGGACCGGGATGCTGTTCACCAGACGGACGACCACACCCGCTTCGCTGACATGGTACACAACGCGGACGGACGCGGCAGCCTTCTCCGCCCCGGCGGCCGCCATCGGCAGCTGCTCGGGAGCCACTTCCATGATGCGTGTGCCATCCGGATACTGGTTCGTCAGGATGATGTTCTGCAGCATGGCAAGGTCCAACGCGTTGACGAAGCCGTCGCCGCTCGGCCACGGAGCGACGTCAGCGCGCTCGAACGGGCTGTTCGCCACGCCGGCCGTACCGAGGAACGAACGACCCAGGATGTGGTCCACGACGAGCAGCATGTCGAGGATGTCGATCCGGTCATCGTTGTTCACATCGCCCTGCACCGAACGGTTGAGGGCCGTTACGCTGAGGCTGAGCGGGCTGACGCCCAGGTTCGTGCCGTCGAACTTGGAACCCACGACATGCGCCAGGGTGATCGGGGCCGACGCGGTGTCGGGATTCTCGATGTTCACCACATCGTAGTTCACGATCGCAATGTCATGCGTCGTGCCACCTGCTACGCCGGCCAGGAAATCGGACGGATCGGCGCCGAAGAGAACGACGTTGATGCTGTCTTCGGTCGTGCCGTCGCCGTTCGACCCACCGCGGCGGAACTGCGTCTGGAAGTACCAGTCGGAAGCGCTCGCCACCGCCGCTCCGCGCGAGATGCTGCGGATGATGATCAGGCCGTCGGTCTTGAGCGTGAACTGCAGGGCTTTCAGGTTATCCTCGACCTTCAAACGAAGCGTGTCGGTGTAGTTCGAGTTGTCGAACTGCGTGACGCTGTTGGCCGGGGCATACGACGAGAAACTGAGACTGTTCGAGATGCCGGAACCGCTCAACGAGACACTTTGCGGCGACGTAGGACCGCCCGTCTCGCCGCTGAACGTGAACACGACACTGCCGCTGGCCGCGCCCGACGCTGTCGGAGCGAAGCGGACCCAGTAGGCCTTCGAGGCGCCCGAAGCGAGCGACGCACCCGCCGCCGCCGCACCGCCAACCTCGCTGACGACGAACGGAGCCGCCGCGGTCGGGGCATTGAGCGTCAGGTTGCCCGGTCCGACGCCCGTGTTCGACACCGTCACGAGCTGGGGAGCGCTTGTCGTGCCCGTGGCGACCTGACCGAAGCTCACCGACGACGGGGAGACGCTGAAGCTGACGGGCGTGGCAACGCGCGCGCCCACCTTCGTGATCGTGACCTGGAAGAACGAGCCGTCATCCGGAATGCTGGCGTTCGGGATCGTCACGCTCGAGTTCGCGAGCATGTCGACCGCCGACGGGATGGGGCCGCCGCTGATCGTCCAGCCCGTGGCGCTCAACAGCAGGTCGGCCGAGTTCCAGCTGATGACAATGTCCTGCGAGTACTGACCCGGCGTCGATTCTTCCGACTGGAACCGGATCGTGTAAACGTCCGTCTGGGGCTGCGCGCCGGCGCCGTCGTAGGCACGGATGTCGCGGAACGTGCTTTGCGAGCCGATGCGGAGTGTGGCGTAGCCGAGCAAGGGAGCGCCCGGCGCGGGCGGGGCGAGGGGCTCAGCCCACGTGGACGGGATGTTGGGAAGCGATTCGCTGTCGCGGGCGTCCGTATTCAGGTCGCGCACGCCGATCTCGAGCGGCTGGACATACGCGCCGCGCGTCAGCGTGATCGTCTTCTTGAACTCGAACTGCGCCAGAGCCGACGTGCCCACCAACGCCACCAGGGCACCGACAACCGCGGTCCGAAGTGATTTACTGAACATGAGAGGTTTCCTTATGCGAAAGTCGTGGGAGGATGGTTATTGCTGCACCGAGATGAACAGGCTGCCCTTGTTGCTGCCCCCGGGGTTGTTGGCTGTGCCGCCATTCGTCAACACCCAGTAGCCCTTGCCGGGCTCAAGCTGCGTCGGAGCGGAGTACGCTGTGCCGTTCCAGCCATACAACGTACCGGCTTCGAGGCGATTGACCCGCGACCCGGTGACCTGATTGCCCAATGCGATAGGACCCGGAACGACGGAGGACGGCGTGCCAATGATCACCCAGCGCAAGAGCGTGATGCCCGTGTCGGCAGCAGCCGTGTACCCAGCATCGGTGATTGAGGCCGACTGCCGAATGCCCTGAATGTCGAACGGAGCCGGGTCGGACGCGTAGTACGCCCAGTAGCCCGGTCCCGCCTGAACGGTCGTCTGCGACGAGTACGAACCGCTCGTCGGGTTGAACGCGTTGATCGTTCCCGATTCATGGCCCGGGAAGATCGTGCCGACCGAACCCGGCGTCGGGACGAGGCTGCCGTTCACCAGGAGTCGGGGAACCGATACGAGGTTCCAGCCGGAGCCAAGGTCGACGCTCGTCGTGCCGGTGGCGCCGAGCAGCGGGAACGACGCCCAGCCAGACGTCCAGTCCACGGTGGTTCCGAAGGCGCCGCGGTAGGTCGTCACGTCAAAGAACGGGTCGAGACCGCTCTTTAGCGTAGCTCCATTCACCTGAAGGAGGATGGAAGATCCGTCGATGGTGAAGTCCGGCGCATCGATGCTGCCGATGGTGATGCCGTGGTACGATGGTCCCTGCAGGTTAACGGCCGGCGTGTTTGTCGCATCCCAGTATGCCTGCACCGCGGCCGAGGTGATGCCCGTACCGGAACCATGATATGAGGCAAAGCCGTTGTCTCCCGTGTTCGAGAGACTGTTGTTCTCGAGCCCCTGAAGCAACTCATCGCGCAGCGACACGCCGCCCGGGAAGCCCGTGATCACAGAATTGTAGAGCTTGAGCTGCGACCGACGACGGAGCACGGCGCCGTATTGGTACTTGTTGCCCGTCACCATCCCCGTACCCGGACCGCCAATGTTGGGTCCGATGAGCGAGAAGTTCACGAACGTCGGCGCCGTCCTCGGGGTAGCTGTGCTACCCGTTGCGTCGTTGTCCGACTCGAAGCCGTTGCTTTCACCGGTCGGGTCCCACACCAGCGGCGCCCGCAGCGAAACGGCAAATTGGACCTTGCCTGTGTAACCGAAGTCGGTATCGAAATCGTCGTCGGTGCCGGCAAACGCCACGAGGTATTTGGCGTTCACCGTACCGCCGAAGAACTCGAACGAGTCATCGAACGCGTACGACACCTGCACGTGATCGATCGTTGTGCCCGAACCGACCGCACCCAGCGTAAGCCCGTTCACCTCGTTGTTGATCTGGTATCGGTAGCCGGCATACTCAATTCGGACGTACTGCAATGTGCCCGCGTTGTGGAGGTCATTCGGTACGGCCGGAGGGACCGTCCCAAACGTGCCCGGAATGATACCTCCTTCGATCTGCAGCGCGGCGGCCTGATTCTCCGTTGCGTCGCCGAGGAGGATGATGCCGCCCCAGTCGCCCGGAGCGCGGTTGCCCGCCGGTTGATTGCTTGTGAAAACGATCGGATCGGAAGACGTGCCGACCGCCTGGATCTGTGCACCCGGCTCGATGATCAGGGTTGCCGCCACGTCGCCGTTGATCACCGTTCCGGCATCGATCGTCAGGACGGCCGGAGCTTTGACAAATACCAGACCGCACATGATGTAATCGACAGAACCGGCTCCGTTGGTCCAGCTGGTGTTGCTGGTGATATTGGTGACGCCGCTCCGCCCGCTGCCAAGGGTACCGATCACCGTTTGGGCGGTGGCGTCGACCCCTGCGGCCACCAATGCTGCCGCGAGGAGTGACATCGTTGCGATTCTATTCATGAGGTTCTCCGTGATGAACTAATGAGGTGGAAACAGCAGGGCCGAATCGATTGAAGTATTCCCGCGCATGTTCCGGCGGCGGTCGAGAAAGACGTGCGTCACTTCCTCAGGACACGACCGGAAGCATCCTCACCTCCCTTCGGTGAACACGGGAAAACGTCAACCGACATCGAACGGAACGAAAGCACAACAGACTTCCGGCCGAGATCACCAAGCGATTTCCCTGTGAGTAGGGTTTGAGATGGCCGGTCCCTGTCGAGCCGTTACTCGGGGACCGTCGGATGGATGGTACTGCGATGCTGCAACATACCACCTTCCCCTTACTGAACGATGACCGTACGGTAAGGGTAGTGTGAATTCACAACGTGAGACCCAGCTTCAGCGACAATGTGCCTCCCTGGAATTGCGTCCGGTACGGATCCCCGTTCCGGATATTCAGAACACGCCGTTCGGGAAACAGATCCTTCGCCGTGATCTTCACTTCGACAACACCCAATGACTGCGTGATCGCGAGGTCGATACGATTCCGGGGCTCTTCAAAGACGTCCTCCTGTTCGGAGTCTCCCACGGCGTCCAACCGTCGTCCAAAACGGTTGAACAACACGCTGACGACCGTTCCCCACGAGGGAATGCCGACCTGCGTCGATAGGTTCAACATGTACGGCGACTGGCCTTGCATCGGCCTGGTTCGCTGTTCCACCTTGTCGACGCCGTTCTCCTGGAAGAACAACGTGTATTCGATCTCCGAGGTCACCTTCGTGTAGTTCGCCACGATGACCACGTTGGAGAACCACGCACCGAAGAAGTCGAGGGACTTCCGAACCTCCAGCTCCCAGCCGTAATTGTGGCCTTTGGGCGAATTGAACCACGTCCGCTCGGGATTGGAGGAGGTCAGGATCTTCATTTCGATCGGGTCGGTCAGGTCCTTGTAGAAAAGGCTGGCCGAGACCACCTCGCCGACCCCGGGGAACATCTCCAGCCGTATGTCGTAATTGCTCGACATGGCCCGGCGGAGCAAAGGATTGCCGAAGACCCCTTCGTAGAGACTGTAGTCGTAGAAATAGAAGCTCGACAACTCCCGAAACTCGGGACGATTGACCGAGCGGCTGAATGCGAACCGCACATTGGTGATGGGATCGATCTCGTACATGAGGTTCATCGACGGAAGCCAGTCGATATTGCGGACCCTCGCGATGTACGGCGCTCCGGTCAGGAAGGGACTGATCGTCCTGACCTGGATGTCGGCATTCTCCATCCGGACGCCGCCGGCAAACCGGAACCGGTGTCCGTCGAACAATTCGAAGGGGGCGTCCACCATCAGATACGCCGCCCCCAGACGTTGGCTTCCGGTGTACACATCGAGCGCCGAAGAGATCTCGTTCATCACGAGCAGTCCGCGGCCGAAGTTCTCCGGCCGGAAGATGCTGTCGGCCGGCAAGAGATAGAGGTCGTAGCGGAAGCTGAGTCGGTCCAATTCGGGGAGGAAAGTCCGGATATTATAGAAGCGTTCACGCGCTTCGAACGACCCACCGGTCTTGAGCCGCATCCGGCCCAGCGGAAGCGACAGGTCAACGCCAGTACTTCTGGAGAATTCGTCGAGCCATGCCCACGATCGATCAGCATGGTCTTTCGAGGGAGGTTCCTCAACGCGGAAGAAGAGTGTCTTGCGGTCGGGTTCCCGGGCGATCGATTGGTTGTAGCTGCCGCGCCATCCCACCTCCAAGCCCCCCAGTGCAGGCACCGTGTGATCGCCGGCGAGCGAGGTGACGAACATCGTACGCTCCTCCCATTCCGTGACGATGAGGCGTCGGCGCGAATCGCTGTCGTCGACCGTCTCACCCGATGTCACGGCGTCTTGCCCGCTCTGCGAAACGACGTTCTTGAACCGGAACTTGTTCACCATCCCAAGCTTGTAGCTGAGGTCGAAGATGCCGCCAAGGGTCGTCGAGCGTTGGTCGACGTTCGACGAGCCGCGAAGCCGTGTGAACTTGTACTCCTGCGATCGGCGCTGGAACGACTGTGCATACGTTGCCGCCGCCACGACGCCAAGCTGATCTTCGTCGCCGACGGGGAACTGATCGCCATAGGTCAATTCGACGCGTTGGTTGACGGGCGCGGCCGCGGTCCGCTGTGCCCACGTGTTGGGGAGGATCTGACCGAGCGTGTACTTGTCGAACGCAACCGCGGGAAAACCGCGCACGCCGTCATCGAAGCCCAGCCAGTCGGTCCCGCTCCCCTGCGATCGTTGGATCGATTTTCCGGTCGTGATCGTGTTGAACGATCCCGACCATCCCAGCTTCAGGATGCGCTTCTCAGGGAAATCGATCGTCGTCATCTGGACGAGACCGCCGGTGAAATCCCCGGGAAGGTCGGGCGTGGCTGTTTTGGCCACAACGGTATTCTCCAGCAGGCTGGCCGGAAGCATGTCGAACGTAAAACTCTTCTTGTCGGCATCGGTGTCGGTACTGGTCACCACCACTCCGTTCAACTGGGTGGCATTGTACCGGTCGGTCACGCCCCGCACAAAGACGTACTTGTTGTCCACGATCGAGATGCCGGTGACCCTCGCCAGGGCGTCGGCCGATGTGGCATCCGGGCTAAGCTTGATCTGTTCCATGCTCACGCCGTCGCCGATCGTCGAAGCCTTCTTCCGCTGCGCGAGCAATGCTCCTTGCGTAGCCACCTGTGCGCGCGCCGTCACCACGACCTCATCCGCTTTGATGGCGTCCGAGCTGAGCGTCGCGTCCATTCTGACGGACCCGCCGGCGGGAACGTTCAGGTCGGTGATCGTGGCGGGCGTGTATCCGATGAAGGTGAATCGGAGAGTGTACGTACCGGGAGGAACGTTCCGGATCTGGTATCTGCCGTCGAGGTCCGTCGATGCTCCCAAGGAGGTCCCGACGACGGCCACATTGGCGCCGATGAGCTCTTCGCCGGTCTCTTTGTCTCTGACCGTACCCAGAACGGTGGCACTCTGTGCCCAAACGTCGGCCGGCATCATCAGGATCAGAGCGCACAGGAATGCACTAGTTCGCATTGCAGCGAGGGTCGACATGAGTTCGTATCGAGAGTTGACGAAGAACGGCGGGAAGACTATATTGCGGAGCGCACAAGGCGGGCGCCAGCCTGCCTCGAGATCACCAAGCTCTCACGTTGCGCGCCGGGGCAACGGCCGTTACCGTTGCCCCATTTTGTTCCCGGGCCGCTCCAATTGGGACGGCCGACGAACATGAACATATCGTAAAACTTGTCCCCGGCGCCGCAGCGCCGTTTGCATCGACCGGTCCCTTTTGTATTTTGGGCCCTCCGATCCAGAGCCCTCACCGTCACAAGGACCCGTCCCCATGCGCAGCACTCTCACACTCCTGATCCTGTCCGCCGGCCTCACCATCGCCGCCGCTCAGGGCACCTGGTCGTATCGACATCCGCTCGATACCACCGCCATCACTCTGCCGTACGTCATGCAAAAACTGAATGTCGAGGGACGCTTGACGTTGTACGGCATTTATTTCACCGGCCGGCTTTCGATCGACCCCCGGTCGTATCCGGTGCTTGACGTTGTTGCCGCCTATCTACGTCAGCACCCCAACGTATCGTTGTACGTCGCCGGACACACGGCCGACACCGGATCGTTCGAGGTCAACATGCGCGAGTCCGATCTTCGGTCGCTGATGATCGTGAAGCGCCTCAGCCAAGAATTGCCGCCGGGCAAGCGCGTCGACGGGACCCGCTTCATCTACCACGGCCTCGGTCCGATGTCGCCGCTCATTCCCGGCACTTCACCCGAGGCCCTCGCCGCCAACACCCGCTTTGAATTGATCCGGCGTCAACGACGCTGATCGATGGCGACCACCGCAGATCGCGCGGGCGATCGCCGAGGGGTCACCAATATAGTCCGCAAGACCAGGCCTCGAGTTATGGATTGATTACACAATTGTTATTTCCGGTCTCCGTTAACACACGGTTAAGCCGTTCTTCGAAGACCTGCATGTCGATCTGGCGAACCGTGATGGCGAGGATCGTTCCGCACTTCTTAGGAGGACCTGTGATGCTTGCACGCCGGCACCTTCACGTCGTGATCCTGACCATGCTGGTGCTCGGGATCGGAGCATCTTGTTCGGGTGAGCCGTCGCCACCTCCGCACTTCGCCGCCGCGTTCGAGGCCCTCGATCGTGCTTTGAGCGAGGAGGTACTGAATCGGACCGGGTTCGCCTCACGGTTCCCGAAGCCGACGCCGCGTCAGGTGGTCAGTTTCCTGTTCGCACCCGCCGGGTCGCAGGCACTGGTCGCAGATGTTTCGCCGCTGGGGGAGGAGGTCGATCCGATGCAAGATGTGCCCCTCTGGCCGCGAGGCATTCTCCTACGTCACTCGGATCCGAGTCCGGTCGGCGCACGACAAATGATCTTGAAGTGGAACGACGAGAGAGGCGTCGTGATCGCCGAAGCGCTCGATGAAGGGGCGCGGATGGTGTTTCGGAAGGAATGGAAGGTGGGAACATTGCATCCGACGCGTCCCATCGACCCGCTGGATCGAGGCATCTATCAGTTGTTCTGACTCGCCAGACGTGCTTTTTTTGCATCCCCTCGGCTTGTTCCGTATTTTGTGTCATGATCGTCAGCCCGTTACTCTTCAACTTCTCATCTCCGACCTCTATCTTCATGCTTGTTCTCGAAGTGTAGCTCCCGCCTCCGCTCCTTCGGAGCTGCGGCGGACAGGCAGCCCGGTCATGAGATGTGGGGAACTTCACGCGGCAATTTTCAATTTACCTTGTTCAATATTCAATGTTCTCGGGGTGTAGCTCCCGCCTCCGCTCCTTCGGAGCTGCGGCGGACAGGCAGCCCGGTCAT
>CAZOMY010000025.1:35650-38189 GCA_964581115.1 uncultured Ignavibacteriaceae bacterium
CGCGGCAATTTTCAATTTACCTTGTTCAATATTCAATGTTCTCGGGGTGTAGCTCAGCCCGGTTAGAGCGCTTGCCTTGGGCGCAAGAGGCCGCCAGTTCGAATCTGGCCACCCCGACGTAAGCAAGGTAGAAGTATGAAAGAAGAAGGTAGAAGTGGAACAAAGATCAGGGAAGCCGATCCAGTGAAGGGTCGGCTTTCTTGTTCCTTGGAACACCTCGGTTACTTCTGGAGAGATTGTCGCGTATGTTCTTGAGGTATCTCGATCCCTGATCCGATCCTGAGTCTCCCATGGAATCCCCTTTCGCACTGACCAACCCGCTATCCCTCCTTTTATCAAAGGACCGTTCCGACTTCACGCGTGACGACCTGATGAAGGTCATCATCGCGAAGGGCATCGAGCAGCTCACCTTTCACTACACCGGGCTCGACGGAAAGCTCAAGGAGCTCAAGATCCCCCTCACGGACCGGCGGCAGGCCGAGCGGGTGCTGGCCGACGGCGAACGGGTCGACGGCTCGTCCCTCTTCAAAGGACTCGTCGACGTCGCGCTGTCGGACCTCTACGTTATTCCGGTCTATCGGTCGGCTTTTCTCAATCCCTTCGACCCCGGCAGTCTTGACCTTGTGTGCCGATACCTGACGCATGACGGGTCGCTCGCGCCGTTCGCCCCCGACAACATCCTCGCCAATGCCCACGCGCTCTTCCACAAGCACACAGGACTGGAGCTGCACGCACTCGGCGAGTTGGAGTTCTTCCTCCTGTCGCCTCCCGGCAGTCCGATGTACCGTTCACCCAAGCAGCGGGGCTACCACGCTTCGGGACCGTACGCGAAGTCGGGCGAGATCCTGAACGAGATGGTCCGACACATAGCGCAGATCACCGGGGCGGTGAAGTACGGACATAGTGAGGTCGGATTCATCGAGAGTGTACGGAGCAATGAAGAGGAGATCGCAGGGCGGCAGGGGGAGCAACTCGAGGTAGAATTCCTTCCAGCTCCCGTCGAGGAGGCCGCCGACCATCTGGTGCTCGCGCGCTGGCTGATCCGATCGATCGCCTACCGCCATGGTTCGGTGGCAACGTTCACGCCAAAACTCGAGGAAGGCGTGGCGGGCAACGGAATGCACGTTCACATGGAGCTGCGGAGGAACGGCCGCAACATCATGACCGACGCCGGCGGCAGCTTGGGCAACGAAGCACGCCAGCTCATCGGCGGGCTGTGCACCTACGCCGACTCGCTGACAGCCTTTGGCAATACCGTCTCGTCGGCGTACTTGCGGCTGGTGCCCAACCAGGAGGCGCCGACGCGCATCTGCTGGAGCGACCGGAACCGGAGCGCCATGATCCGCGTACCCCTGGGCTGGAGCGACGCCAACAATCTGGCAATGAAGGTCAATCCGCAACAGACCGTTCCGCTGGCCGATATCGACGGTCGGCAGACCGTTGAGCTCCGCTCGCCGGACGGCAGCGCCATGACACACCTCTTGCTCGCCGGCATCACCACCGCCGCCGATTGGGGACTGACGCAATCCGAATCGCTGAGCATTGCCGAGCGCTACTACGTGTCGGGCAACATCTTTCGGAACGAGGACCTGCTGAAGAAGCTGCGGTCCCTCCCCACAAGCTGCGTGGCCTCAGCCCGCATACTGCAGGAGCGGCGGGCGCTGTATGAGCGTGACGGACTGTTCCCGCCGAGCGTCATCGACTTCGTCGTGAAGCTGTTGAACGAAGAGGATGACGACCGGATGAACATTCGCCTGATGGACCTTCCGGCGGACGATCGGCTGTACGAGACGAGGAAGATCATGCACAAGGATCTCCACCGCCACTAGCGTCTTCATCAGAAAAGCGTTCGCCACCAAGGCGTCAAGCCGCAAGGACATGTTGTCTGCTCATTGCAGTGAGACGGTCACCACCGAGACGCCCAGACGCTCGAGGCTGTCATTGTATCCTTGCGACTCTGCGCCTTTGCGGTGAAGTGATTCCCCTCGCAAAGCCGAGAGAACATCTCAGTTCTTGAAACTGAGGACACATTCGGCTACCTTGCACCAACACAACGGCCCCGCTCAGCGCGGGGCTTGGCGTCTGTGGCCTGGAAGAACTGACTCTTGGTACTTGGAACTTGTCATTGAAATTTGGCCCTTGGAACTTCGGTCGGATAAAAGCATCAAGAGCCCGCATCAACTCTCAAGTACCAAGCGCCAGGACTCATCTCTTGGTACTTGGAACTTGTCATTAAGATTTGGCTCTTGGAACTTCGGTCGGATAAAAGCATCAAGAACCAGCATCAACTCTCAAGTACCAAGCGCCAGGACTCATCTCTTGGTACTTGGAACTTGTCATTAAGATTTGGCTCTTGGAACTTCGGTCGGATAAAAGCATCAAGAACCAGCATCAACTCTCAAGTACCAAGCGCCAGGACTCATCTCTTGGTACTTGGAACTTGTCATTAAGATTTGGCTCTTGGAACTTCGGTCGGATAAAAGTATCAAGAGCCAGCATCAACTCTCAAGTACCAAGCGCCAGGACTCATCTTTTGGTA
>CAZOMY010000025.1:38289-42100 GCA_964581115.1 uncultured Ignavibacteriaceae bacterium
ATCAAGAGCCAGCATCAACTCTCAAGTACCAAGCGCCAGGACTCATCTTTTGGTACTTGGAACTTGTCATTGAAATTTGGCTCTTGGAACTTCGGTCGGATAGAAGCATCAAGAACCAGCATCAACGCTCCAGTGCCAGGCGGTTCACGACAAGAATCCATGGAAAACCATCACGAGAAGCGTTCTGATCTCCGTCGCCTCCTGACCGAAATGCGGCGCGTCAGCGTGGCCGTCAGTGGCGGCGTAGACAGTCTCACGCTCGCCGCAGCCGCGCATGAAGCTCTCGGGTCAGAATCACATTTGTACCATGCCGTCTCCCCCGCCGTACCATCGGAAGCGACCGGCAGAACGCAAGCACTCGCAGCCGATCGCGGATGGGACCTGCGGATCATCAACGCCGGCGAGTTCGACGACCCTCATTACATGGCCAACCCGTCCAACCGCTGCTTCTTCTGCAAGTCGAACCTGTACTCCGCCATCGCCGCCTTGACCGACCGAACGATCATCTCCGGCGCCAATGCCGACGACCTCAGCGATTACCGGCCCGGACTTGAAGCAGCTCGACATCACGGCGTCCGACATCCGTTCATCGAAGCGGGCATGGGCAAAGAGGACATCCGTACGCTCGCACGAGACTTCGGTTTGGACGGTGTCTCCGAGCTGCCTGCCTCCCCCTGCCTGTCTTCACGTCTCGAGACCGGCATTGCGATCGACCCGAGAGTCCTGGAACTTGTCCACACCGCCGAACGAGCGCTGGCGTCGACCATTACGGCGCGGCATCTTCGTTGTCGGGTCCGTCATGCCGGCATCGTTGTCGAAGTCGACGCGCCGACATTGTCGTCGCTCGACGCACGTGCGCGGACTTCGGCGCTCGGGACGGTCGCTGAGATCTTTGCCAGCGGAGGTCATGCGCGCCCCGTGTTCATCGCGCCGTACCGCATGGGGAGCGCGTTCATCCGATGAGCCCCCGACGAACGCATACAGCATCCGACGTCGTCCTCGACATCAACCGCGCCGACCGCACCGGCCTCGAGGAGGCCGTCCTCTGCGCCCGGAAGTCCGCCGACCAGATCGCTCGCATCCTCGATCGTGTGCGTGCAGGCAAGCGACCGGTCCTCATGACGAGACTGTCTCCCGAACAGGTTCGCCGGATCCCACCGGCTCATCGCCGCCGGATTGACTACGATCCGATCTCGCTCACCGGCTTTTACAATGGCCGCCCGCAGATCCATGTGCGGGGGACGGTGGCCGTCGTCACGGCGGGGACATCGGATGTGCCGGTGGCGCGGGAAGCGTCAAGGACGCTGCTCTATTATGGCGTCACGGTCCGCGAGATGACCGACGTCGGCGTCGCCGGATTGTGGAGAGTGCTCGAACGTCTCGACGACATTCGGAAAGCCGACGTCGTGATCGTCGTTGCCGGAATGGAAGGCGCGTTGCCGACGGTGCTCGGCGGACTGATCGCTGCGCCGCTGATCGCCGTACCTACGTCGGTCGGCTACGGCGTTGCGTCGAACGGCGCGACGGCGCTCCATACAATGCTGTCCAGTTGTTCGTCCGGGCTGACGGTCACGAATATCGACAACGGATATGGAGCGGCTTGCGCGGCGGTGAGAATCCTGCGGATACGGCGCGGAACGTAGGTTTCCCACCTTCAAGAAAGCGCAAGAGGTCTGGCACTTCCCTTGCATTCCTTCCTTCGTCGTGGTACACTTTCTCAGGCATCATTCATTAACCGGAGGTTGTCCCATGAAGAAGCTGGTTGTATGCACGATCGCTGCGCTCATCGCCGTGCCGGTCCTGATGGTCGGCCAGAACAAGTATGTTGGCGTGAAGCAATGCATGCCCTGCCACAAGAATGAGAAGCTCGGCGGCGTCTCCTACACGGTTTGGGAGAAGACGACGCACGCGAAGGCTTTTGCGACGCTGAAGACGAAGGAAGCCGACGAGATCGCCAAGAAGGGTGGCTCGGACAAACCGGCGGCCGAGACGCAGGCGTGCCTTGACTGCCACGTCACCGGCACGAATGTCAAGGATGAAGGGGTCTCCTGCGAGGCGTGCCACGGCGCCGGGTCGGGCTACAAAGCCGTGCATAGCAAGAAGGATGCGACCGACGAGGCCAAGGCAAAGGCCGGACTGGTCCTGGGCGACGACCTGAAGAAGACGTGCGAAACCTGCCACAACAAGAAGAGCCCGACGTTCAAGGGCTTCGATTACGCGAAGTACTGGGAGAAGATCGCACACAGCGGCAAGAAGAGCTGATCTGCTTCTATTGCATTTCAATCGGGTGTGCGGCGTTCGAAAGAACCTGCACACCCTTTCTTTTTTTGACGGAAGATCGAAGAAAGATCGGCGCGCAGTGAGGTCGCTCGTGGGGATTGGGAAATCGGGATTCGGGGTCTGGGAGTCCGGTGATCGCAAGTTCCGTTGGAGAGATGTCTTGAAACTCGGCGTCGTCAGCCTCATGGTGCTCGGCGCCGCACTGGGTCACGCCCAGCCATGCCACCACGCGGTGGAACTCGACGGCGGCGTGGTCCGGAGCGACACGACTAGGAAGGTCCTCTATCTCTTCTTCTCCGGGCACGAGTTCGCCGGAGACGGCGATACGATCGCTTCGGTCCTGCACCGGCGTACCGTCAAGGCCTCGTTCTTCTTCACCGGCGACTTCTACCGCACGGCCTCCTTCCACCCGCTGATCCGACGCTTGAGGGCAGACGGTCATTACCTGGGCGCCCACTCGGACAAGCACCTGCTGTATGCTACATGGGAGCGCCGAGACTCCACGCTCGTCTCTCGGACGGCCTTTACGCGCGATCTGTGGGACAACTTCGAGGCCATGCGTCCGTTCGGGGTGACGGCGCAAGAGGCCCGCTTCTTTCTTCCACCATTCGAATGGTACAACCGCGAGATCGCCGGTTGGTGCCGCGACTCCGGTATCGTACTCGTCAACTTCTCCGCAGGGACCTACTCCAATGCCGACTACACGACCCCCGACATGGGGGCGAGATACGTTCCGACGGACACGATCTTCGAACGCATCCTCCGGTACGAGTCGGTGAGGCCGTCCGGATTGAACGGCTTTCACTTGTTACTGCACATCGGCGTCCATCCTTCGCGGACGGATCGTTTCGCCCGCCGACTGGATGAGCTGATCACGGAATTGACGCACCGCGGTTACCGGTGGGAGCGCATCGATGCCGGTACCATGAAGGACGGTTCAGCGCGAAGACGCTAAGGCGCGAAGCATTGGTTTCATCCCTTCGCATCTCTGCGACCCTGCCTGCCTCGCTTTGCGCAGGTTACCGGCAGGCAAGTCTGCGGTGAACGCTCTTCACCGCAAAGACTCTGTGATACTCAAAGCATGTCCATCTAACCTTCCCTGCGTCTCTGCGCCTTTGCGGTCATAATGCTTCGATCCCGGAAGGACAACGATCGCCATGGTCACGAATCGACAACAGAACCGTTCATTCCTCATACTGCTCCTCTTCTTCGCTCATGCGCTATCGGCCCAGACACCATGGCGTGAAGGCGAAGTGCGGGGCGTCTGGCTGACGAACGTCGACAGCAGGGTGCTTGAGAGCCGCGCGTCGATCGCCGAAGCCATGCAATTTCTGAAGGACCATCATTTCAACATAGTCTTTCCGGTGGTGTGGAATGACGCGAAGACACTGTATCCAAGCCGGGTGATGGACTCGCTCTTCGGCATGCCGATCGATCCGCGCATGGTCCGCAACGCGCCAGGCCGCGACCCGCTGCAGGAGGTCATCGAAGAGGCCCACGCCCGCGGCATCGCCGTCGTGCCGTGGTTCGA
>CAZOMY010000026.1:0-40478 GCA_964581115.1 uncultured Ignavibacteriaceae bacterium
TGAGAGACGCTAACTCGTGTCGTTTTGGGAGTTCGAGTCCTGGTGGGTGCACAGATTATCAGGTCCCGCCTTTCGGCGGGATCCGCAAAACGACGGACGAGTTAGCTGAGAGACGCTAACTCGTGTCGTTTTGGGAGTTCGAGTCCTGGTGGGTGCACAGAATGAAGTAGGGAATATCGAGCAGGAAGTAGTCAGCCAAAAGCCCGGAGAGCATCCGGGCTTCGTTGTTTTTGTTCAACCAAAATAGATGGGGCCAGGCTCCTCATGCCTGCTCCCGAGGTCGGGGCTTGCGACTTGCAGAGGGATGGAAGATCGGCTTTCTACTTTGCCAACACCAACCTCTTTGTTGTCGTGATCCCCTCCGCGGTCATTCTGCAAAAGTAGACGCCGCTGGGCATGTCAGCCGCATTCCATGTCGCCACATGCGTACCTGCCGGCATGTTCCCATTGACCAGGAGCGCCACCTCTTGCCCAAGCATGTTGTGAACCCTGAGGTTAACATTCAAGGCACGCGGCAGGAAGTATCGGAGCTGGGTCGATGGATTGAACGGGCTTGGGTATGCCTCCGAAAGTGAGGGGCGTTGAGGGACCTGCTGCCGTTTCTCCACTACGGATGTCCATGCGCTGTACGGGAAGCTCCAAAGGCCGTCGCCCCGCGCGGCCCAGATGCGGTCCTGGTGCACGACCAATTGAAAGAGCGTCGCGAATTCGTGCGACCGGATGTCCCATACCGCTCCGTCGTTCTCACTCGACCAGAGCCAGTGATCGCCCCGAAAATTCAGCCCTGCATACACCCGGCTGCCGGTCGCAGCAAAGGCCACAATGTTTGCGCGTGGAAATGCCCGGATGTCGGCACGAACCCAATGTACATCGGTCGCCGAACGCTTGAAGACGCCGCCGCTGGTGCCCAGAAACAAGGTGCCCTGATGTGCGAACAGCGTCTGAGGGATCGCTGCTCCAAGCGAATCGGAAGGGACAGACTCCCAGTCAGCGCTTTGGGCCCCACGGCGGAAGACGCCTGTGCCGACTGTGGCATACAGATGCTCGCCAAAGACCTGGAGACTCGTGGTTCCCACAGCCGTCAAGCCAGAAGAGAAACCGGTCCACGCCCCGGTCGATCCACGCGGTCGGACAAACACGCCTGCGCCGTCGGTGCCCACGTAGAGACTATCGCCGCGCACGGCGAATGCGAATGCGCGCAGGGCAGGTCCGACCATCCCATCATTCTGTGGGCTCCAGGATCTCCCGCTGTCGGCCGAGGAAAAGATCCCATCGCCGATCGTGCCCAGATATATGACCCCCTCGATCGTCGACAGCACTAACAGCAACTGACTTGGCGGCTGAGCTGGCGCGGGATGCCAAGACCTACCACCGTCCAGGCTGCGGAAGACGACGGAGTCCGTCGCGGCCATCAAAAGGTTGCCCCAACCAGCGACCGAAATGACGGACATGGAATCGATCCCCTTTGCCTGTTCCCAGCTCTGAGACTCAGCGCGCGTGGTGAGGAAGCAGGAAAAAAGCGCGGCAAGAAGGTAAGTGTGAATTGGCTGATTTATCATCGTGACCTGCTCGAAGAAAGGACGTGGGGGACGTTTGATCGGAAAACTCGACCCTGATAAAAACCTCCGACACGCTCTGACGGTTCCAAGACCGATCACCCGCGGGGTGAAAGGCAATGCGATCATGGCGGAAGCATGGCCTGTCGACTACGGAGGTCTCGCGGCACAGGGTTCGACGAGATGGGTCATGGCCGACCCAACTTCGCGCCTTGGCCGAGCGACAGTTGCATGTGATTCATGTAGCCAATATCCGTACGTCGAAGATAGTCCAAGCTGCCGGGCGAAGGCCCAGCCAACGGGCCAATATTGCTGCCACCAGGGCGGCATTCCACGTCTCCAACGTCGTTCTGCCACTCCTGGCAACTCAGCGTGCAGGCGGGTAGGTGCATAAGGTCAAATAAAGGTCCGCCAACGCGGACTTTTTTCTATTTTGTGCGCATTGAAATGTTCGTGACGGTGAGGGACCTCGCAATCCCATGAGAAGAACTTCGAATCGAGAAAGGAGAGACCATGCCGCTGCGCTTTGCGTTCCTCGTCCTGGAAGAACACCCTTACGGGCGGGAGATGTTGCGACTCTTACTGGAACAGGGCTTCGTGCCGAGCGTTGTGATCCAGGAAGTGTCGCCCGTGGGCGATGAAGAGCGCAGGAAGTTTCTGGAGCGAATTGCGGGACAGCCAGTGCCGCCACGACTGACGGAATTGCTGACCGGGTCGAAGGTCCCATTCTACTGTGTCGGCAACCATAACGACGCGACGTGCGCAGAGTTGTTGACCGCACACCAGCCTGAAGTCATCGTGCTCGGAGGCACGCGCATCATCAAGCCCCATGTTTTGGACATCCCGCCGCGCGGCACGGTCAATTGTCACCCGGGTCTGCTTCCATGGTTGCGAGGTTCGGCCTCGGTCGGCTGGGCGCTTTACAAGGATCTGCCGCAGGGGGCGACGGCTCACTTCATCGACTCGGGTATCGACACCGGGGACATCATCGTTCGCCGCGAGTTGCCGGTGTACCGTCACGATACGTACGAGAGCCTGTGCGCGCGGGTCGCAACCTTGGCCGGGGAGCTGATGGTTGAGACCGTACGGCATCTATCGGAAGGCGAAGCGCCGCGCATGTCGCAAGAGCGAGGCGTCGGCGAGACCCTCAAAGTGATCCCCGACGATCTCCTGCAAGAAGGTCGCCGCCGACTGGCCGAAGGTCGGTATTCACACTTCGCTGACTGACCGCCAGAGTGAACCTCGATAACTCAGAAGGATTCCATCGTGGATACACGCGAACGATGTTTGGAGGCAGATCGACTCGATCCTCTGGCTGAAATCCGAACAGAGTTTATTCTGCCGGAGGGTCTTATCTACCTTGACGGGAATTCCCTCGGCGTACTTCCGAAACGGGCTCGTTCCCGAGGCCTCGACGTGTTGGAAAAGGAATGGGGTTCAGGCTTGGTCCGCAGCTGGAACTCCGCCGGCTGGTTCGAGATGCCGGTCCGTCTGGGAGAGAAGCTTGGACGGCTCCTGGGAGCGGGGGCGGGTGAAGTCGTAGTCACCGACACGACCTCGCTGAATCTGTTCAAATCGCTGGCGGCCGCTCTGCGCATTCAGGAGGATTCCAGGCCGGGCCGCCGGGTCATCGTCTCCGAGCGCGACAACTTTCCGAGCGACCTCTACATGACTCAGGGGTTGATCGACCTCCTCCAGCAGGGCTATCGTCTTCGGCTCATTGACAGCGAACATCCAATCGAACAACTGCTTGATGACCAGGTGGCGGTTGTGTCGTTGTCCCACGTGAACTACCGGACCGGAGCGATGCATGATATTGCCCGGGTGACGGCGTTGGCGCATCGCCACGGTGCACTGGCAATCTGGGACCTGGCGCACTCCGCCGGAGCGGTGCCGATCGATCTGAACGGCTCTGGCGCGGACTTCGCCGTGGGTTGCACCTACAAGTATCTCAATGGGGGTCCTGGCGCACCGGCCTTCATCTGGGTGTCACCGCATCACCAGGACCGTTTCTGGCAGCCGCTCTCGGGATGGTGGGGACATGAAGCACCTTTCGCGATGGCGGCAGACTATCGGCCGGCCCGCGGCATCCGCCGGTATCTGTGCGGAACCCAGCCGATCCTGTCGCTGGCACTCGTCGAGTGCGGCCTTGACATTGCCCTCCAAGCCGACATATCGGCCGTGCGGGCCAAGTCGCTGGCGCTGACGGACCTTTTCATTCACCTGGTCGAGACACGTTGCGGCGCTCATCCACTGACGCTCATCACCCCACGTGATCATGCAGCACGGGGGAGTCATGTCAGCTATCGCCACCCCGACGGCTACGCCGTCATGCAAGCGCTCATTGACCGGGGCGTGATCGGCGACTACCGGGAGCCGGAGGTGCTCCGCTTTGGCATGACGCCGCTCTACGTCGGCTATGCCGACGTGTGGGATGCCGTGGAGACGCTGCGCGACGTGCTCGACACCAAAGCATGGGATCGTCCGGAGTATTTCCGCCGATCGACGGTTACGTAGGCGAACTTCCTCTTCTCTTTTCCTCGGGTCCATTCGCGGTTGCTGTCGTTGCTCAGTTCGATCACAAAGGAGATGCCGTGAGTCCATCGGATGGTTTCGACCGCATCACTCAGCGAGAAGCCGGGCTGAAGAGGAAGCTCACTGCGGGACAGATGAGCATGATCGCGATCGGCGGTGCCATCGGCACGGGACTTTTTCTGGGCAGCAAGTTTGCGATCGGCCTGGCCGGACCGAGCGTCATTCTGAGTTACGCCATCAGCGGCTTCATTACACTCCTCTTGATGGGCTGTCTCGCCGAGATGACGGTGACGCATCCGACGTCCGGTTCCTTCGGCGCCTACGCCGAGCATTACATCAGTCCGCTGGCGGGATATCTGGTGCGCTACGCCTATTGGCTCTGCATCGTGATGGGTGTGGGGACCGAAGTGACCGCTATCGCCGACTACATGCAGTTCTGGTTCGCGGATGTGCCCCCGTGGATCTGGATCGTGACCTTTCCGGCGGCGTTGATCGGCGTGAATGCCATGAGCGTCAAAGCCTTTGGCTCGGTGGAATACTGGTTCTCTGCCACGAAGGTCGCGGCGCTGGTCGGCTTCGTCCTGCTCGGCGGCTATCTGCTCTGGGATTCCGGCAATTCCGAGTTCGGTCTGCGGCATCTGACGGAGCATGGGGGCTTCTTCCCGAAGGGTCTTTGGGGAATGTGGGTGGCGGTCGTCCTGTCGATCTTCAGCTATCTGAGCGTGGAGATGATCGCAGTTGCCGCCGGAGAAGCAGAGCGACCGGTCGAGTCGGTGAAGAAGGCCTTCCGGGCGACCATGGCACGGCTGGTGGTCTTCTATCTCCTGTCGCTGCTTGTGATACTCACGATCGTGCCTTGGGATCGTATCGGCGAGGGGGGCAGTCCGTTTGTGACCGTGATGCAAGCGCTTCGGATCCCGTATGCAGCCGGCATCCTCAACTTCGTCGTCATTGTCGCCGCCCTGTCGGCGATGAACAGCATGCTCTACATCACAACCCGCATGATGTTCAGCCTCTCGCGAGGCGGCGATGCACCGTCGCGGTTCGGAACGGTTGCTCGAAACGGCGTGCCGATCAATGCGTTGATGCTATCCACGATCGGCATGGCCCTCGCCGCCGTTGTGTACGTGCTCTTTCCGGAGAAAGCCTTCACCTTGATGGTCTCTCTGTCGATGTTCGGCGCGATGTTCACGTGGTTGATGATCTTCGTGACGCACTATTTCTTCCGTCGACGCAACGAACGGGCTGGAGCGCCGCCGCCGGCATTTCGAATGCCCTTCTTTCCGGCGACCACCCTGCTCGGCGCGGGCCTGATGCTCGCCGTGCTCGTGACGACCGCGTTCACAGAGGTGTTCCGGATGACGCTGGTCTTCGGCATGCCTGTACTGGCGTTGCTGGTGATTGGCTTCCGTGCCACGAGACGCTCCCGCTCCGCATAGCGCCCGTCGGCCACGGCATGGGATCTTCATGCGATCGATCCTCCTGGTTCCAAACCGCCTCCCTTCTCGAGGAGGTCGAGCCTTCGTCGGAGTTTGCTATTCGACTTCTGAAGGCTTAATCTCGGGATAGTGCGAGAAGGCCCCTCCCGAAGCGAGCGGGCCCACGACTCCTCCCACGCCTGAATATTCGTAAGGCACCTCCATGCGACTCGCCTCGACGGTCCTACTGCTTGTTGTTGCCACCGCCTCAGCGGCGCTCGGTCAATCGGCATCAGCCACGGCCGACACCCTCCTCGCCGGTCTGGAATTCCGTTCGATCGGTCCCGCATTCATGTCGGGCCGGATCGCCGACATTGCGATTCACCCGCACAACGACAACATCTGGTATGTTGCCGTGGGGTCCGGCGGGGTTTGGAAGACCACGAACGCCGGAGTCACGTGGGTCCCGCTGTTTGATGAGCAACCCTCGTATTCCATAGGATGTGTCACGATCGATCCATCCCATCCGCATGTCGTATGGGTCGGGACGGGCGAGAACGTCGGCGGGAGACATGTCGGCTACGGCGATGGCGTCTACAAGAGCACAGATGGGGGCGCGACCTGGAAGAACATGGGTCTCAGATCCTCCGAGCACATTTCGAAGATCGTCATTCATCCAACGCGCTCCGATGTCGTGTGGGTTGCCGCTCAGGGACCGTTATGGTCGAAAGGTGGAGAACGGGGACTCTTCAAGTCGACGGACGGGGGCGTCACCTGGAAGAAGACGTTGGGGGATAAGGAATGGACGGGTGCGACCGATCTAGCGATCGATCCGCGCACTCCCGATGTCCTGTATGCGGCAACGTGGCAGAGACACAGGACGGTGGCCGCCTACATGGGGGGAAGTCCAGGGAGCGGGCTTCACCGTTCGACCGACGGAGGAGAGACGTGGACCCGGCTGTCCAAAGGCCTCCCGTCCGGCAGTCTGGGAAAGATCGGACTGGCCATATCGCCGCAGAGGCCCGACGTACTGTATGCTGCCATTGAATTGGACCGGAGGACCGGCGCTGTCTATCGGTCACAGGATCGGGGAGCGTCGTGGACGAAGATGTCCTCAGCCGTCTCCGGCGGTACAGGTCCGCACTACTATCAAGAACTGTACGCAAGCCCCCACGCCTTCGACCGTATCTATCTGGCCGACGTTCGGATGCAGGTCTCGGATGATGGCGGCAGAACCTTCCGTCGGATGAAGGAAGCCCACAAACATTCAGACAACCACGCGCTCGCTTTCAGAGCCGATGATCCCGACTATCTCCTGGTCGGAACGGACGGCGGAATCTACGAAAGCTTCGATGATGCCGAGAACTGGAGGTTCATCGACAACCTCCCGGTCACGCAATTCTACAAGGTGGCCGTCGATGACGCGGAGCCGTTCTACAATGTCTACGGCGGCACACAGGACAATTCGACGCAGGGGGGGCCATCCCGGACGGACAATGTCCACGGGATCCGCAACAGCGACTGGTTTCTCACCCTGTATGCCGACGGTCACCAGCCGGCAACGGAGCCGGGGAATCCTGCGATTATGTATTCAGAATGGCAGCAGGGTAATCTCGTTCGCGTTGACCGTACGACCGGAGAATTCGTGTATATCCAGCCGCAGCCCAGCGAAGGCGAGAAACCGGAGCGGTTTAATTGGGATGCTCCGATCCTGGTCAGCGCACACGACCCCAAACGGATATACTATGCATCGCAGCGGGTGTGGCGTTCGGACGACCGCGGGGACACGTGGAGGCCCATCTCGGGCGACCTGACCCGCGACCAGGAACGCATCACGTTGCCGCTGATGGAGCGTACCTGGAGTTGGGACTCGCCCTGGGATCTGGCGGCGATGTCGAATTTCAATACGATCACCTCGCTGGCGGAGTCGCCCGTACAGGAAGGGGTACTCTATGCGGGCACGGACGACGGCATCATACAGGCGACGGAGGATGGAGGAAAGACCTGGAGGAAGCTCGAGGTCGGGAGCCTGCCCAATGTTCCGAAGACGGCCTTCGTGAACGATCTGAAGGCAGATCTGTACGATGCCAACGTCGTCTATGCCGCTCTGGACAATCATAAGAACGGCGACTACGAGCCCTACCTTCTGAAGAGCACGGATCGGGGTTTGACCTGGAGGTCGATCCGCGGCGATCTTCCCAAGCGAACGCTGGTCTGGCGCATCGTGCAGGACCACGTCAAGCCCCATCTCATGTTCGCGGGGACCGAATTCGGGATCTTTGCGACACTGGATGGCGGCGCAACATGGATGAAGATGACGGGCGGACTGCCGACCATCTCATTCCGCGACCTGGCGATCCAGCGACGCGAGAACGATCTGGTCGGAGCGTCGTTCGGCCGGAGCTTCTACATTCTGGATGACTATTCGGTTCTCCGAGAGGTCACCCCCGAGGTTCTCAAGAAGGAAGCGACGCTGTTCGGGACCCGAAAAGCATGGTGGTATATCCCGCGACCGGGAGCAGGCTTCGACTCGAAGGGGGACATGGGCGCCGGATACTTCACGGCTCCGAATCCTCCGTTCGGTGCAGTCTTCACCTACTACCTCTCCGAATCCCTCCAAACCTTGCAAGAACAGCGCAAAGAGAAGGAGAGTCCGGCGCTCAAGGAGAACGCGAGCATCCCGTTCCCGGGGTGGGAGGCCCTTGAAAAGGAACGCAGGCAGGAGGGCCCCGCTCTCTGGCTGGTCGTACGCGACGCGAGCGGCAACGTCGTCCGCCGGCTGAAAGGTCCGTCGAAGAAGGGGTTCCATCGCGTCGCGTGGGATCTGCGGTATCCATCCACGAGGCCGGTGGGAGAGAACGAGAAGCCGGGTGAAGGTCCTGCCGGCCTTCTGGCTCCCCCAGGCGAGTATACGGTCACGCTGGTGAAGGTGGTCGACGGGGCAACGACCGATCTATCGGCGCCGGTGACCTTCACCGTAGAGCGTCTGCGTGAGGGGGCTCTCAAGGGTTCGAGTCCTGATCTTGCCGCGTCGTTCTGGCGCCAGATCGAAGACCTGCAGCGTTCGATCTCTGCTCTCTCGTCCGAGCTCCGGAGGACGCTCGAGCGAATGGATCACCTCAGCGCCGCGCTTTCGCGTACGCCGGCGGCTCCCGGATCGTTGGATGCCGACCTGCATTCGATCCGTGCGGACCTTCTGGACGTGGACATCAAGCTGAACGGGGACCGCTCGAAGCGAGAGATCGGCGAGGAGGTGGGCCCTACCATCAGCTCACGTCTCGGGGTTGCGCAGACGGGTGTCGAGCGTTCGACGTACGGCCCTACGCCGACACTGAGACGGAGCTTGGAGATCGCCGCGAAGGAATTCCGGCTGATCAAGGCATCATTTGAGGCGATCAGAATGAGCCGCCTTCCGGCGTTGGAAAAGGCGATGCAGGTCGCCGGGGCTCCCTGGGTCGAAGGGCAGCCGATCCCGGACCCGAAATAGTGTACATCCGTCCGGATTCGAACGGTCAGTACATCGATCTGGCTGAAGGCCATCACGCCTCGTTGCCTGACGGGTCTTTCTACAGCATGAGACATGCGTTCCCGAAGGATAAGAAGGGCGATCGTAGGACACCACCAATTCGTAGGTTCCCTGCATGGAGACTCGGCCTGAAATACGCACCTGCAGCAATTGCGGATCGTCGGTGTCGATCACCTATTGCCCCGGTTGCGGACAAAAATGGCTCGATCCTAAGCATTTGACGATACGGTCGATCCTCGGGGAGTTCGTTCAGAAGATCTTCGACCTGGACAGTCGATGGATGAAGACTCTCGTCCCACTCCTGTTGAGGCCGGGATTCCTTACGAAGGAGTACCTGGCCGGGCGGCATCAACGATACGTGAAGCCCATCTCCCTGTTCATCAGCGCCAATCTCCTCTTCTTTCTGGTGGGCCATCGGATCGGCCTCATGCGTTGGAATATGTTGCACGCGTACGGAGAGAAGGGAAGGGAGATGATCCTCGAGCGGGCAAATCACCTCGATGTGGATGCGACCGTCTTTGCCGACCGTTTGAATACAGCCCTGGGCGAGCTTCAACGAAGCTTCTTCTTTGGCGTCATCCTGCTCTTTTCCGTTCTGGTCTTCCTGGTTTCGCGTGATCGTGGACGCCGTCCGTTGGGTAGCCTCGTGTATTCGATCCACTTTCACGCATCGTTCCTGCTCATGTTTCCGCTGACGGCTCTTGCGGTCGTTCTGATGCTGGGTGCGGTCGACCTTGCGGCCGGTACTTCCTGGGCTCCGTACATAGGCCGCGACCCCGGCATTGGCTATCTTGCCCTCGCGGTGATGTGGACGTATCATCTGATCGGACTCAGGTCCGCGTTCGGAGATGGATGGGTCGCGTCGGGACTCAAATCGGCGTTCTTGGCCGTCGGCGGAGGACTCCTCATGGTGCCGTTCGGGCAGATGGTCCTGTTCTGGATCGTCTGGGCTTTCGCAGCTTGAGGGTATTGCATCTCGCTCGCCATTGCGCAATATTGTGCGTGAGGAGCCAACCAGAAGACCTCTCCGGGAATTGGAAAACAATCCGCCGCATCTTCGGCGCGTCCTAGGACTCTCCGATCTCAGCTTCTTCCTCGTCGCCGCGCTGGTGAACCTGAACAGCGTCCCCGTCGTCGCGGGAGCGGGTCCCAACGCCATTCTCTTCTGGTTATTTGGATTCACCCTCTTCTTCATCCCTCAAGGTATCGCCGTCGTCGAACTCACAAGCCGCTTTCCTCAGGAAGGGGGCATCTACCAGTGGAGCAAACGGGCCTTCGGTGAGTTCCATGGCTTCATGTCAGGCTGGTGCTACTGGGCGAACAATATCTTCTACATTCCGACGCTCCTCTTCTACATGATCGGCTTCGCCGCGTTCATCGGCGGCGAGGCGACCGCTCCTCTTTCTGACGATCCGGCGTTGCTGTCGCTGGCGTCGCTCGTTCTGCTCTGGGGGATCACCGGACTCAACATCATGGGCTGGGGGGTCGGCAAGTGGGTTCAGCGCTTGGGCGTGGCGGGCACGGTGCTTACGACCGCCATCGTGATGGCAGTGGGTTACATCGCCCTGCAAGCCAACGGCGCCCCGGCGACCGATTGGGCGTTCGACCTATCAACGGTCGTCGCCGATTGGCGTGTCTTGTCGCTGATGAGCATCGTATGCTTGAACTACGTCGGGCTGGAGCTCGGGTCGGTCCTTGGCGATGAGATCAAAGAGCCGAGGCGCTCGATGCCCAAGGCGGCCCTCATTGCCGGCGGGGTCACCGTCGTGATCTATGTCCTGGCAACGTATGCCCTGCAACTGACGATCCCCGCCGCCGAGATAGGCGTCATCGACGGGATCCTTCAGGGCGTCCAGAAGGCCGTCGTGGACCTCGGCCTCCCATGGCTTGTCGTGCCGATCGCGCTCCTGATGACATTCAATGCCGTGGGTAACACGTCGGCGTGGCTGGCGGGTTCGGCGCGCATACCATTCGTCATCGGACTGGACCGCTACCTTCCATCGGCGTTGGCGCGGTTGCATCCGAGGTACGCGACGCCACATATATCATTGCTTGTGCAGGGCGTGGCGTCGAGTCTGTTCATTCTGCTGAATGCCATCGGAGCAACGGTGCACGACATGTACCTGAGTCTTCTGCAGACCACGATCATCCTGCAGCTCATTCCGTATCTCTACATGTTCGCGGCACTGTTCCGCTTCACCATCAATGGGCAGGCGGCTCTTGGCGAAAGCGGACACTTCCGGCGGCCGATGATCCTGCGTTGGGCCGCAACGGTGGGTTTCGTCGTGACGGGGGGAGGCGTGTTGCTGGCGTTCGTGCCCGGCACGGGTATCGAAAGCGTCGTGTCGTTCGAGATCAAGCTCTTTCTGGGGGTATTCAGCTTCCTGCTCCCGGCCTTCGCCATTTACAGGATCAGGGGAAAAAGGATCGCTCTGGAGGCCGAACCGGTCATGGAGGCAGCTGCCGACTGACGGTCCCGGAAGAGAGGTTATGGGATCTGTCGAGACCTGCCAAACATCATGAAGCCCGGAGATGATCCGGGCTTTGTCATGTACGGCGGATCCGTGCTTGATGATGGGCGTCCTCGGCAGTCGTGCCTTGGTTCACCGTTGATCGGTTGAGCCGCCGCCATTTCGGCCCAACTCCTGGAATTGATCGGCAAGAGACTCTGAACAGATACCATGCGAGAGATCAGCTTCGGTGTGAGATCGCACGTGCTCTTCGATCTGACGCCATGAGCCGGAATCGTGTCGGATCTTGTTGCACTACCCGCGAATAGGGATGATGCCGTGAGACGTGTTGATCTCGGCGCGGGCCTGCTGGAGGTCGTGCTCAACACGCTGGCCATGCAGGACGAACAGTGGGACGATCGGCGCAGTGCTGAATCCGACCTGTGCAAGCAGGCTGGCTCCATTGACCCATAACGGGGTCATGAAGTCCTGCTCGTGCTGGAAACCGAGTAACACAAGGATGGCCCGCAAAGAATACCAGCTCGACGATAGGAGAAAGATGGCAGGCAGGAGACGGTTTTCTTTGGGCAGTACCGTGCGCAAACGACGGCTTGTCAGGGCGTAACAGATCGCCGAGGCGGCTGCGAAGGTCATCGTGAACATCATCGTCCGGCCGATAGAGGAGGGAGAGATGTACGTACCGACGGCGTGAATGACAAAGATGCTCAGACAGGTCTTGGTAGTTCGATCGAGGAAGAGCAGATACAAGGACTGAATGACAATGGTCGTCGCTGTTGCGATGACCGGTGTGCGAGTATCGGGGAGCATGATGATCCGGAACCGTATTGCGGAGGATATCGGTAGCGCGCCACGTATCCAACGGAAGAAGAATGTGGCATGGCGGCTGATGTATGGTGATCGGTCCCGACCGGCGCATGTTCCGCTTGTTCAGGTGGAGGCGGTCTCAAGTGTCGGGCGGAGAGACCTGTTCTCGGGGCTTCTCATTTATGAGATTGGATGGGTACCACTGGAATCAAATTCTCGCTACTTTGCAATAACGATCCGACGTAAGGCGTTACGAAGGACCCGATGGAACCCCTGACTGAACGGACACTGAAACACCTGCTCGAGCGGAGCGTGCATCTGTATCGTAACCGGCCTGCTCTTGGATTCGTCGACGAGCCGACGGTCAGCTATGCAGACCTCCAGCATGAAGTGAACCGTATGCAGAGGTTGTTGCTTGAACTGGGAGTCGTGCATGGCGATCGCGTTGCCATCCTTGGCGAGAGCAGTTCCAACTGGGGCGTTGCGTACTTCGCGACGACGACGATGGGCGCCATCGCGGTGCCGATCCTGCCTGACTTTCATGCCACAGAGGTCCACCATATCATCCGACATTCAGGCTGTAAGGTCGTCTTCGTCTCCGAGCGTTCTTACCAGAAGATCGAATCGATGGACGCGGGGACATTGTTGGCGTTGGTCCTGCTCAACAATCTCTCGCCGATCCATCCGAAGACGTCAAAGGACAAGCTTCGGGCTTTGATCCGTGAAGGCGGCAAGGAGCTTCGCAGGGTCCGCAACAAGGCGTTGAAGATCGCCGGCAGGATCAAGACGGGCGTCAGTGAAGATGATGTCGCGTCCATCATCTATACGTCGGGTACGACGGGCCACTCCAAAGGCGTCATGCTGACCCATCGCAACATCGTTTGGAACGCGGAGGCATCGGCGAAGATCCCCCAGATCACCCAGGACGACCGCATGCTGTCAGTCCTCCCCCTGGCGCACGTCTACGAGTGCACACTTGGCCTTGTCTTGCCGGTCCTTTGTGGCGCTTCGGTGACGTATCTTCGAAAGCCGCCGACGGGAGCCGTGCTGCTGCCCGCCCTTGCATCCGTAAAGCCGACCGCGATGCTGACAGTGCCGCTCATCATTGAGAAGATCATCAAGTCGGGGGTCATGAAGGAGATCCAGAAGAGGCGCGCGGTACGATTGCTCTATCGGTTGCCGGTCTTTCGTCGTCGCATCAATCGGATGGCGGGGAGGAGGCTCCGGATGATGTTCGGAGGACATCTCCGGTTCTTCGGCATCGGCGGCTCGGCGCTGTCCCCCGACGCAGAACGATTCCTCATTGAAGCCGAGTTTCCGTACGCCATCGGCTATGGACTGACCGAGACTTCACCCCTCGTGGCCGGCTGCAACGCAGAGACCTCGCGGTTCCGGGCCATCGGACCCGTCCTTCCTGGGGTTGAAGTGAAGATCGATGGAAGCTCGCCTGGAGCGGCGACCGGCGAGATCCTTGTGCGCGGTCCGGGGATCATGAAGGGATACTACCTTGATCCGAAGCGGACGGAAGAGGTCCTCTCGCAGGACGGATGGTTCCGAACGGGAGATCTGGGGTCATTCGACCGGGACGGGTATCTTTACATCCGCGGCCGGAAGAAGAACGTCATTTTGGGTCCGAGCGGCGAGAATATCTATCCGGAGGCGGTCGAGTCGGTCATCAACCGGTTTGACATCGTGCTCGAGTCGCTCGTTTTCAGCGATCAGGGACAGCTCGTGGCGCGCATTGTCCTCGACTATGAGCGGCTCGACGCCGAATTCAGCGAACGACGTCTGACCGAGTCGCAGGCCAAGGAACGGATCCGGCAGTTGCTCGAGCAGATCAGACTCCATGTCAATGAACAGGTATCGAGTTTCTCCAGGCTGGCGCGGGTCATTGAGCAGACGGAGCCGTTCGAAAAGACCCCGACGCAGAAGATTAAAAGGTACTTGTACGCTGATCCCGGAGAACACCGGGCGTTATAGGGCAATGGTAAAGTCTGAAGAACTCTTCAGTTGCCTGCGTTGCGACGACACCATAAGTTCCTGATACGAGGTTGATCGTGCGGATCCTGATCATTGAAGACGAGAGGAAAGTTGCCAAGGCGATCCAGGAAGGGCTGGAGCGGGAGCACTACAACGTGACGGTGGCCGGCGACGGTGAAGAGGGATTCTTTCAGCTGTTCGAGCACCCATTCGATCTGGTCTTGCTCGACCTGAACCTTCCGGGTCGCGATGGGATGGATGTACTCCGCACGATGCGACAGCGCGGATTGCAGATCCCGGTCATTATTCTCAGCGCTCGAGACGCTCTATCGAGCAAGGTGACAGGCCTTGAGACTGGTGCGGACGACTATCTTGTCAAGCCGTTCGCGTTTCCCGAACTGCTGGCCCGGATACGCTCGGTCCTTCGCAGGGGAACGGTTGAACCTGAAAAGAAGCTTTCCATTGCCGATCTTAGCATCGACCTGGTTGGCCGGAAGGTCACGAGGGGCGAACAACCGATTGCATTGACGGTCAAGGAATTCGACCTTCTCAGCTTTTTGATCCGCAACAAGCATCGGGTGATCCCGCGCGACATGCTCGCTCGAGAGGTCTGGGGCGATGTCGGCAGGGCGACGGCGCTGGACAACGTCATTGATGTCCACATGGCGCATTTGCGGCGGAAGATCGACGATCCGTTCCCAGTGAAACTGCTCTACACGCTCCGCGGGGTGGGCTTCATGCTCAGCGATCGGAAGCCATGAAGGTCCGATGGTTCAAGCATATCCGCACTCGACTGACCCTTCGTTACGCCGGCGTGGTCGTCGTCCTCCTCATCGCATTCGCCGCGGTAAATCTGACATTTCAGCACGAGTATCTTCGGCGCCAGTTGGATTTGAATCTCAAGGAAGACCTTGAGATCCTTGAGGACCTCCTGGCCACCAATGAGCTGATCGTAAATCCGCTACTGCAGCCTTTTGACCACCGTCCCCAGCCTTACGAACGCTTCGTTGAGATCTGGAGCGAAGACGGGCGGCGATTGTACCACAGTTCGGCCTTCCAGTTCGAGACCCTTCCGGCTCCACCGACGTTCGAACGCTACGGCGACACCCCTCGCTATTTTTCTTTGGAGTTCCCCGATGGGAAGCGTTGGCGATCGATCGGCGTGAGGGTTGAGCGAGGAGAGGAACGTCGCGTCGTACGGATCTCCATGAGCGAAGACCATGTGCTGGATCAATTGCGCGAGATCGCGACCTTCACTGCACTGTCGCTTCCACTTTTCGTGCTGGTGGCGCTCGCCTCCGGATACTACCTGGCATGGAAGGCTCTTCGACCCATCGATGAACTCGTTAGACAGGTACGAAGCTTCAACGACCCCGAAGGGGGTCAACGGCTTGTGGTGTCGAATCCCGATGACGAGTTGGGCGACCTCGCCCGTGTCACCAATGGGCTATTGGCGCGCATCGAGAGCACATTCCAACAACTCCGGCGATTCACGGCCGACGCATCGCACGAGCTGAGGACTCCGCTCGCGGCGATGCGAAGCGTCGGCGAGATCGGGCTACAGACGGGCCAAACGACGGATCAGCTTCGTGAGACGATCGGCAGCATGCTCGAGGAAAATATCCGTCTCACGCGACTGGTCGATGCTCTCTTGTTTCTGTCGCGCGGCGATGGTCATGCGATTGCACTTCGTCCAGAAGCTTTCGATGTGGACAGCCTGCTTCGCGAATCGGTGGAGCTTGTCGCCGTCCTCGCAGACGAGAAAAAGCAGAGGGTCTCGCTTGACCTTCCGGACCGGATCGCGATCACGGCTGACAAGGTTCTGCTCCGGCGAGCCATACTCAACGTTCTCGATAATGCGATCAAGTACACGCCACCCGGCGGACGGATACGGATCTCAGCACGAACTGAGCCCAGAGACCTCGTTCAGATCGAGATTCAAGATGATGGACCCGGCATTCCTTCGGACGACCGGGAACGCGTATTCGGCCGCTTTGTCCGGCTCGGTGATGATCGATCGCGTACAACTGGCGGGGCCGGACTAGGCCTCGCGATCGTCCGATGGGTGATCGACGCGCATCGGGGGAGCGTTCGCATCGAGGATGCCGACCCCGGTTGCCGCATTGTGATGACCCTCCCTCGCCCGTATTCGGGTTCCCTGCTGGACGCTTGAAGTTCCTTAAGGAAACTTCAGGCAATCTTCAGTTGTCCTCTCCGGTTCTTCTCGCGAACATCATGATGGACCACCGTGCCGACGCGGGCACGATCCCTTTCAATTGCATGTGAGGAGGTATTATGAAACTCTTGCTGACATGTTTGTTCCTCATCGTCTTCGTGGATCGAGGATTGGGACAGGCGACATACGTTGGGTCAGAAGCGTGCAAGACCTGCCACGGTACGATCCACACGGATTGGAAGCAATCGGGACACCCCTACAAACTCCAGAAACTTTCCGGCGGTAACGGACCTTCGTATCCCGTTCTGAGCGCCCAGAAGACGGTCGGCACAACGGTCAACTACACGCTGATTTCTGGTGTGCCGACGCCTCCTCCAGGCCTGAATTGGAGCGACATCGGATTTGTGTTGGGCGGCTATCATTCAAACACACGCTTCCTCGATACGCTCGGTTACATTATCTACGGAGCCAACCGACAGTACAACCTTCCGACTAACCGTTGGGTGCCGTATACCTCAGGAACGCTTGAGAAGGGGCCCTACAACTACTCCTGCTATAAGTGCCACACGACGGGTGCAAGCGCGACTAAAACGCCCGCGTTCGATGCGTATCCGGGCATTCAAGGAAGCTGGGTCGAGACTGGAATCGGGTGCGAAGGATGTCATGGGCCGGCCTCGACACATCTCGGAAGTCCTTCAGCCAACAAACCACCCAAAGAGGGCCTGGCAACGTGCAACAAGTGCCATGCCCGGGATCGGAGCGATTCTACGACGACATATGCGTGGAGCGAACGGGTCGAATGGCAACCGAGGAGCGTCAATAGTGTCAGCACGGGTTTCATTCGCCATCGAGAACAAGGCGACATGATGTTGGCATCGAAGCACAAGAACCTCACCTGTGCGACGTGTCATGACCCTCACAAAGGGGTGTATTTTGACCTGGGCGGGTTGAAGGCTACGGCCTCCTGCGAATCGTGCCACCCCGGCAAAGAGATCAGCGGCCACACGGCCGCGCAGACAAGCGCGGAATGTGTCGATTGCCACATGCCGTTCGCTGCGCGTAATGGCGACCAGTTGACGCCTTATGTGTCGGAACAGAGCGCACACTATTGGAAGATCATCACCGATACGTTGACTATGTTCCACAACCTTGAAGACATCTCGACGTTCAAGTTCATCAAGGTCGATTCTGCCGGGATGTCAGGACTCACGCTCGACTACACGTGCCTGCAATGTCATACCGACAAAGATGTGAAGTGGGCGTCTGGGAAAGCAAAGAACATGCACGCAGGAATCACGTCGGTGGCCGACGAGCGCAGCGTGCCCAGTGCATACACGCTCGCCCAGAATTTTCCCAACCCGTTCAATCCTTCGACAATGATCCGTTTTGCATTGCCCGAGGGCGCGAATGCACGGCTTGACGTCTATACGCTAAACGGTCAGCTGGTTCGCACGCTCGTGAACGGCATCTTGCCCGGCGGTTGGCATGAGGTGTCATTCGACGCAGGGGACCTGCCAAGTGGCCTCTACCTCTACCGATTGACGGCCGGCAACTTCGGCTATGCGCGTAAGATGATGTTGATGAAGTGATTCCCACCCGCGAGCCAGTGGGTGGTGGTGTGGCGGCCCCGTTGGGATCGGTGAGTTCCGACGGGGCCGCGGGCTTTTTCCGCCGGAGACTCTTGTCACGGTTTCTCATATATTGGTTCTGTCCTGACGCCTCTAACGCGAGGAAGTTGACAAGAAGGAATCGTTTTATCTCATGAGGTATCTTCCCCGACCTTGAATTCCTTCCGTCGGTTACCGGGACCCAAAACCTCCCCGTGCGCCGCGGTATTGGATCACCTTCAGGCATTGACGCTGGTCATTCATCTCGACGCCGGAGTGATCCTTGACCCCAACTCGGCGGACTCGGACTTCTGCCTTACAAGTGGGCGTTCGATGTCAACGACCAGGTCGCGAATTCATCCAGGCATGCGCGGGTATTCGAGCAGACGGAGCCGCTCGAAAAGACCCCGACGCAGAAGATCAAGCGTTATCTGTATGCAGACCCGGGCGAACATCGGGCGGCGTAGCGACGCAGACACTCGCGCCGGCGGACCAGTCCTGCCATGAATTGTGCCCGAACGTTGTCGCTGTGTGCGGTCCTGCTCGTGTTCGGGTGCCGACAAGCGCCAGATCGCACCGCAGAGTACACATCGGGCATGGAACGGATCGTCGTCGCTCCGGATGGCAGCGGTTTTGTTTCGATCCCGTCGGGTCGCGCGTTTGTAGCATGGGGATTCAACTATGACCACGACCGGTCCGGTCGCTTGCTCGAGGCGTACGCGAATGAGTGGCAGGTCGTCGAAGAGGACTTCCGGGAGATGCGCCAACTCGGTGCGAACGTGGTCCGGGTGTTCTGGCAGCTTCCATCGGTCATGGTCGCTCCGGATTCGGCCGACCCGAATGCCCTTGCCTTGGTTGCACGCGTGGTCCGTCTGGCTGAGCAAGAAGGTCTCTACCTCAACCTGACGGGGCTTGGCTGTCTCGAGCCGCAACGGGTGCCCCCGTGGTACGATGCGCTCACGGAATCGGAGCGTTGGAAGGTGCAGGCTTGCTTCTGGCGAGCGGTTGCGGGTGTGTGTGTGGGTCGGCCGTCGGTGTTCTGTTACAACCTGATGAATGAGCCGATCCTCCCGGGTGCAGGCGACCGTGCCACGAATTGGTACCTTGGCGAACTGGGGGGCAAGTTCTGGGCACAGAGGCTGACGCTCGATCTGGCCGGGCGCACGCCGGAGGATGTGGCACGGGCGTGGATCGAGATGCAGGTGTCCGCGATCAGGACAATCGACGACGTGACCATGATCACGGTGGGGGACATCGCGGGGGCGCATATCAATGTCGGGAGCCGCCCGATCATTTCGTCGGCTCATGCCGCTTCCAGTCTGGACTTCATCTCCGTGCATCTGTATCCGCGCGCGGGTCAAGCCAGGTCGGCGGAAGCTTCTCTGGCAGTGTATGACATCGGTAAACCGATCGTTGTCGAGGAGATGGCGCCACTGTACTGTGGTATCGAAGACCTGTCCACCTTCATCGACAGCTCCCGCTCGGTCACGGATGGTTGGCTGGGTTTCTACTGGGGCGAGACGGAGGAGGAATTGGAGCGGCAAACGGACCATCTTCCGGCGGTTCTGATGCGGCAGTGGCTTCAAATGTTTCGGTCGAAGGGCCAGGTGATCGCCCGTCCGATGACAGAACCGCATTAAGGTATTCTCCAGGCAATCATGACCGAGCGAACATCCGAAAAGCCAGCCGACGGCAGGTCCCTGCAACAAGAGACCGGGGAGAAATCGAAACCGGGGGCGAGCCACCCCGAGCTGTCACCCTTCTCCGTCGTCTTCGAGCACCACCAGGCCGTGGCATTGCTGGTTGACCCGGAGAGCGGAGCCCTCGTCGACGCTAATCCGGCCGCGGCGGTCTTCTATGGCTATACGCTTGAGCAGCTCCGAAGCATGAACATGGACCAGATCGAGCAGACATCGCGGGAGGCGGTTCTGGAGGAGTGTGCGCTCGCGGCACGGCAGGTCCGTCAACGATTCGAAGTACCGCATCGGTTGGCAAGCGGCGAGGACCGTTTCGTCGAAGTGACCTCCTCGCCGATCCGACTCGAAGGCATCACGTACTTGTGTGCCATCGTCATGGATGCCTCACGTCGACGCATGGCAGAGCAGGAGCGCGAGCGATCGGCGAAGCACCTGGCTACGCTGCTCGAGGTGAGCCAAGCGATGACGATGACGTTGGACCTGCCGTCGGTCTCCCAAGCGATCATTGAAAAAGCATCAACGCTGGTCGGACTCGAAACAGGCGCTATCTACCTTCTTCGCGGACCGATGCTACACCTCGAAGCCACAACGCCTCCGCTTCCGCCCGGCATGCCTGAAGAATTCCGCGAGGCCCGGCTCGAGGACCATCCGCACATTCAGGAGAGCTTTCGGCGAGGGCAACCGCTGGCGATCGAAGAGACCGCCGATGTCTCGTTCACACCCCAGGAACGTGCGATCATAGACATGAGGGGCCTTCGATCGCTTCTGTATATACCGTTGATCATCGAACGTCGTCCGGTAGGCGTGCTGATCGTCGGATCGGTCGGTCATCCACGGAACTATTCGCCATCGGAGATCGACCTGTGCCGCGCATTCTCGATTCAGGCAGCCGTGACGGCGGAAAACGCGGTCATGTTCGATACGAAGACGCGCTACGCCCGTGAGCTCGAGGCTCGCATCGCAGAGCGGGACCGAGCCCAACGTGAGCGCTCGAAGCTTCAAGAGCAGCTCTTCGAAGCGCAACGAAGGGAGACGATCGGCACTTTGGCTTCGGGCATTGCGCACGACATCAACAACATCCTGGGGATCATCGTCGGGAACGCTTCGATGCTGTCGGCCGGTCGCGGAGATCCCGAAAAGGACGCCAAGCGCATCGAGGCGATCATGACGGCGACCGATCGCGCGACGCAGGTCGTCACGCAACTGTTGACCATCGCCCGGAAAACGGAGATGGTGCGACGGCCAACCGACCTTAACAAACTTGTTGAGGAACTCGGCAAGCTGATCGAAGAGACCTTCCCCAGGCACATCACCGTCCACTGTGATCTGGATCCGATGCTGTCGCCGGTCAATGCGGATGCGGGTCAGATCCACCAGGTGTTGCTCAACCTGTGCGTCAACGCACGCGACGCCATGCCGAACAAAGGGGTCCTGTCTCTAGCGACGCGTACGGTGGACGGACGGCGCCTCCGGCTGAAGGAGCCGCGGGCCGAAGCGCGGCCGTATGTCGAGGTCTGCGTGAAGGACACTGGGACAGGTATGGATGAGGCGACCCGCAGCAGGATCTTCACACCGTTCTTCACGACCAAAGGAATGGGCAAAGGGACCGGCTTGGGCTTGGCGGTTTCACTCGGCATCGTCGAAAGTCATTCGGGATTCATCGACGTGACCACCGTTCCGGGGGCCGGGTCCGAGTTCCGTATCTACCTGCCCAGCCTCAGCGAAGAACAGGCCCCTCGGTCAGCCTCGAGAGCAACGAATGGTCCAGGACCCCATGGGAACGAGACCGTCCTCGTTGTGGAGGATGAGCCGCTGCTGAGGGAGTCGTTGACCGAGGCGCTTGAGCATTCCGGGTATCGGGTGCTGAAGGTATCCAGCGGCGAGGAGGCCCTCGAGCGATATCGGAATCGGTACCGAACGATCGACCTGGTCGTGAGCGACTACGGACTTCCCGCGATGGACGGTGAGGAATTCTTTCGACGTCTCCGCTCGGAGGGCGCGACGATGCCGTTCATCATGATGACAGGTTTCATAGAACCTCAGAAAAGATCAGAGTTGCTGCAGGCAGGCGTGCACGCAGTGCTTTTGAAGCCGTTCGCACCTGTCGACCTCCTGATGCAGATACGACAATCGCTTGACCGTCGGCCGGCGTAGCGATCGACTGAGTGCTCTGAACGAACGGAGGCCCGCCAAAGGCGGGCCTCGACGTTTTGCGAGCGATGATCGATCACGGAGCGGCCGCCGGCGGGCTCGATTCGGCGGTGCCAAAGAACCGTCGGTAGAGCGGTACCCGATCGATCAAGGGTACCAACACGGCGGTCAGTACGATGCTGATCAGAATGGTCCTATAAACAACATCCTGCAAGATGCCCGCCTCGACGATGCCGTACTGGGCCGGGAGACCGGCCAGGACCGCTGCAGCAAGCCCCTTGGGGACCATGATGGAGATGACCGATCGCTCGAACCAAGGCACTTTTGGGGACACCACCAGCTTGGTGATAAGGAGGCGGGCTGCAAAGACTGCGGTGACGATCAACAGAGGGAGGAGGAAAGACTCGATCCCTTCGATCCGCATCGAAAGACCGAGGTAGACGAAGAAAAAGACCTTGACCAGGAAGACGATCTCGCCATAGAACCTGCGCTCGGTCTCATTCAGCCGGCTCCACTCGACATCCTTAAGCATCGGTAACCGGTTGAAGTGGAAGAATCGGAAATTGGTGAGGGTGATGCCGAAAGATAGTGCCGTGATCGCACCGCTGAATCCGAGTAGTTCCGCACATCCATAGAGGACAAAAATGAAGGCGAAGGTCGTAAAGATCGAATCTGGGAATTGCCTGACGCGGTCCAGGACGAACAGCCACACATGTCCTCCGATGACGCCGATGACCGACGCGAAAAAGAATGAGGCAAGGATGCCGCCAGCAACCTTTCCCACCGTGGCGTGGGGACTGACCATGGCTTCGAGAACTCCGTACGTCAGAACGATGCACAATACGTCGGTCAGGGAGGATTCGAGGACCAAGACCGTTCCCGACGGCTCCTTGAGTTTCAGTCCTCGGACCATGGGGACGACGACGGCGGACGACGTGCCTCCAATGATCGTTCCGAGGGCGACACCGACGAGGAGCGGCATGTGGTAGAGGTTGATGGCGATGACCGAGGCGATCGCCACTGTCGCTGAAAATGTGACCAACGTCAATGCAAGGGTCTCCTTGGCCGACCTCACGATCGTCGGGATCTCCAAGTTCGTCCCGCCTTCGAAGAGAATGACGGTCAGGGCGATGGTGGTCAGCACGATTCCGAACGTGCCGAAGTCCTGCGGTCCGATCAAGCCCAGGATTGGACCGGAGATGATGCCGAGGATCATCAGCAAAAGCACGTCGGGGACTTTTGTGCGCTGGAACAGCGCCGTGAAGAGGTGTGCGAGGAAGACCAGGATACCGATACTGAGGATGAGTAATGCCACTGCGTGCCGATCGGGGATGGTGGGGGTCCGGATAAAGGTCGGAGTAAAATACAGAACGAGCGTGTCAAAAAAAAGATGGCATGGCACCGACGGTCGGTAGTTTACAATGCCGTTGTGCCTCGGTAAAACTGTCATAACGTCATCGGCGTACATTATGACATCCTTGACTCATTGTTCACTCCATCCCATGCGTATTACATTGCTGTTAGTGCACCTGATGTTGGCAGGGTTCGTGCTGGAAACGGGGCCTCTGGACCGGATGACGATCAAAGGGTCTGACACGATGCGCATGCTGGCGACGGCATGGGCAAAGACCTTTCAACTTCGCTATCCCGACGTTCAGATCGATGTTGAGGGGGGCGGGTCGGGGGTCGGCATCTCGGCCCTGATCGAGGGCAGGGCTGATGTCTGCGCTTCATCCCGGCGCATACGGCCGTCGGAGGTCAGTGCTTTCAGAGCTCGTTATAAGACAGAACCCGTCGAGATCGCCGTGGCCCGCGACGGTATCGGCATCTTCGTCCACGAGTCGAATCGGCTCACCGAGCTTTCGACCTCGGCGGTTCGAAAGATCTTTACCGGTCAGATTCGGAATTGGAAGGAAGTTGGCGGTCCTGACCTCCCCATCATCCTCTATGGCCGCGACAAGCTCTCAGGCACCACGGCCTTCATGCAGGACGAACTCCTCGGTAACGAGGGTTTCGATCCATCGATTACCGTCTTTTCGGAAACGAACTCCATCCTTCAGGCTGTCGCGGCCGTTCCAGGGGCGATAGGGTACGGCAGCTCCGCATATGGTCTAAGGACCAAAGAACTTCGCTTGCGTCCCGACGGCGGAGCAGATTCATTCTTTCCTTCCGCAAAGAACATTCGAGAAGGCACGTATCCACTCACCCGAACTCTCTACCTGTATCACGCTCCGCGCCCTCGCAAGACGGTCGTTCAGTTCATCGAGTGGGTTCGCAGTGAGGATGCACAGTCGATCATCGGTGAACTCGGGTATCTGCCGCCGAGCCCATAGCGGATCCGGCGACATCGGTCACCGCATCGCGGGAAGGCCGACCCTGGAGCTGGTCCTGATTTGGGCAGATGGCGGGGCGGGAAAAGGAGGTAGGATCTGACCGTCAACTGGGGCGGTCAGGTAACTCAGAACGCGGCTTCGGGAGAGGGGGGGCCTGTTCGCCGGTCTTGTGTGATAGCGGGGGGAAACCGGGGTCGTGATGCCGACCCATAACGTGGCGCTGCCGCGACACCGGCGCGACGGTCATGGCACGGAAGGCGTCACGACCGGGTCAACAGATGCGGGGCAGTTGTTCGCCTGAGAGCATGTCGACGACGCGCGTGCCGCCGACCGCTGTGCGCATGACCACAACGCCCGGATGATCCTCCACCACCATCCCGATCCGTCGAGCGATCGTTCCCGATCGATGCGACTGCATGGCTTGAAGCAGAGCGGCTTCGGCCTCGGGAGGAGCGATCGCTATCAGTACCCCCTCATTGGCCACATACAGTGGGTCCAGGCCGAGGATCTCGCACGCCCCCTGCACTTCTTCGGCGATCGGGATCGACGTCTGTTCGAGTCGCACGCCTCGCCGAGATGACCGGGCGATCTCGTTCACGGCCGATGCGACGCCTCCTCGCGTGGGGTCGCGTAGCACGTGGATGTCGGGCCAGGCCTTCAACATGTCGGCGACCATGCCGTGCAGCGCCGCCGAATCGCTCTTGACCTGCGTTTCGAATTCCAATCCTTCGCGTTGCGACATGATCGCCACGCCATGCGCGGCAATGGGACCGCTCAACAACACGACGTCGCCGGGTGTTGCGCGACGGGGATCGATGTCAATGCCGGGCGGGACCACGCCGAGCCCGGTTGTATTGATGTAGACCTTGTCTCCCTTGCCTCGGTCCACCACCTTCGTATCACCCGTTACGATCCGGACGCCTGCCGCTCGCGCAGCCGCGGCCATCGATCGGACGACCTTCCAGAGATCCTCCATCAGGAGGCCTTCTTCAAGAATGAATCCGACGGTCAAGGCTATCGGCGTGGCGCCGCACATCGCCACGTCGTTGACCGTGCCATGGACAGCCAGTGAACCGATATCGCCTCCCGGAAAGAAGATCGGATCGATGACGAAAGAGTCGGTGGAAACGGCCAATCGTCCCTGTTCGATGGGGAAGATGGCGCCGTCGTGCAGCGTTTCGAGCGCGGCATTGCCGAACGTTGGGACAAACAGTGTCTCAATGAGATACTGCGACAGCTTTCCACCGCCGCCGTGGGCAAGAAGAACATGCGGGTATTCGGCCAGCGGGACCGGACACGCGTAGCCGTCGAAGTCGGGCGGTTGAAGGTCGTCAGACATGTCTCAGTGGGTGTTTGTCGGCTTCATACGGCCGTAGGCATAGTACGCAGCGCACGCTCCCTCGGATGAGACCATCGGGGCCCCCAAGGGAGACTCCGGCGTGCATGCTCGGCCAAACGCCGGGCACTCGTGCGGCTTCTTGAGTCCTTGCAGGACCTGTCCGGCGATGCAGTCGGGCGATTCTTCGGCGGTGATCGAGCTGACGTCGAACCGGCGCTCGGCGTCGAACTCCGCAAGTTCAGGGCGGAGTGCGAGCCCGCTCATCGGGATCGTGCCGATCCCCCGCCATCCCCGATCCACGACGTGAAAGATGTCCTTGAGGAGCTGTTGAGCCGGCACGTTTCCTTCTCGCTTCACCGAGCGCGCGTACGCGTTGTCGACGCCAAAGGTGCCGGCTTCAAGAAGCCGTATGGCCCGACGGATGCCTTCGAGAATGTCGAGCGGTTCGAATCCCGTGACGACGATGGGCACACGGAATTCCTCGGCAAGCGGGAGGTATTCATGGAAGCCCATGACGGTACAGACATGACCAGCCGCGAGGAATCCCTGCACGCGGTTGGTGGGCGAAGCAAGCAAGGCACGCATGGCCGGCGGCACCAGCACCTGCGAGCACAGGATCGAGAAGTTCGTCAGGTGAAGTCGCTGAGCCTCGCGGACCGCCATGGCATTGGCGGGGGCTGTGGTCTCGAAGCCGACGGCGAAGAAGACGACTTCTTTGTCGGGATGCTTGCGGGCCAGTCCGACAGCATCGAGAGGGGAATAGACCATTCGTACATTTCCGCCTGCGGCCTTGACGCTTAGAAGGTCCCGCTCCGAGCCGGGCACGCGAAGCATGTCGCCGAACGACGTGAAGAGGACATCGGGCCGGGATGCAATGGCTACCGCTTTGTCGATCAGCTCAAGAGGCGTGACGCAGACCGGACATCCGGGACCGTGCACCAGGGTGATCCCTTCCGGGAGGAGCCCTTCGAGCCCGTACTTGACGATCGTGTGCGTCTGTCCGCCGCAGATCTCCATGATGGTCCACGGTCGGGTGGTCGAGCGCCGGATCTGATCCGCCAGCGCGCGAGCAGCCTGTTCATCCCGGTATTCGTTGACGTACTTCACGGTCAAGCACCTTCGGGAGGGGTCTGCAGTTCGTCCAAGGCATCTCCCATCTCCTTGAAGAGCTGCAGCGTTGTCAAGGCCTCCTGCTCATCGACGGTACTCAATGCGAAGCCGACATGAACGATGACGTAGTTGCCGACGACCGCATCAGGAAGCCATTCAAGGCAGACCGGCTTCTGCACGCCGCCGAAGCTGACGGTCCCCATGCGAGGCGTGGAATGTTCGTCGATGGAAACGAGCTTACCGGGAATGGCCAGACACATGTTCACGTTCCTTCGTCATGATGCGAAGCTGCAGAACGCCGCTCAACCACGGCGACGGCGACGCCGGCATCGACGAGCAGAATGTCGCCGGGCATGGCGTCGGGCGTCAGGAGAAGAGGGACCTTGATCCTGGCTCCCTGCACGTCGACGATGCCGAAGGTGCCCGACGCTCCGGTCTCGGCGACGATAAGATGGCCAATCACCTGAGTCATGCCGTCGCCTCGATCTCGCTTGTCTTCGCGATCTGCGAGAATCCCATGGCGGTGGCCATGACCTGGCCTGCTGAGATCCCTCCGTCGTTCGGGGGGATGCGCTGATGCCATGCGACGTTGAAGCCCCCGCAGCGAAGACGTTCGACAGCCATCTCCGTCAGCAGGCCGTTCTGGAAGCAACCGCCGGTGAGGACGACCGAGCTGATACCGACCCTCGTGGCGGCGTCGAGTATGCCTCCGGCGAGCGTTGTGTGAAAGCGTCGGGCGATCGACGAAATGGAAGACCCTTGCGCAACATCTTCCACGATCTGATCGACCATCGGTCTCCAGTCCAAGACGAGCAAGCCATCGTGTTCCACGATCGGAAGGGGGTACCACCCCATCTCGGTCGACGCACGAGCGGCCCATTCCAGTTCCATGGCAGCCTGTCCTTCGTGGCGCACCCGATGTCGCAGACCGACCAGCGAGGCGACGGCGTCGAAGAGCCTGCCCGCGCTCGTCGTGATCGGACAACGCACACCCTGTTCCACCATCCGCCGCAATGGCCGCAGCTCGTGCGGGTCGAAGGACGCAAGGGTCGCTATGTCAGTGCGGGCCAATCCCCTGGATCCGAACACCTCGTAGAGTACGGACAGGGCTGTGCGCCGGGGCTCCTTCACGGCCGCGTCGCCGCCGGGGAGTCTGAATGGACGGAGCGTTGCCACCCGGTCCCATCGATCTTTTCCGACGCGGATGAACTCGCCCCCCCAGATCGTTCCATCGGTGCCGAGCCCGGTTCCGTCCCAAGAGACCCCAAGAACAGGTGACTGCAGCTCGTTCTCAGCCATGCACGCAATGACGTGGGCCAGGTGATGTTGCACCTCGACTACCGGAAGCCCCGAGGCGTGTGCATGCCGGCTGGAGCGGTAGTCGGGATGCAGATCGCAAGCGACCTTCTCCGGCTCGATGCCATGAAGAGCCGGAAGATCACGGACCGCTCGCTCGAACGCCGACGAGGCCTCGATGGTCTCCAGATCACCAAGATGTTGGCTGATGACGATCCTTCGGTCGTGTCCGAACGCCACCGAATTCTTAAGGTGAGCCCCGACCCCCAGGACCGCGGGCACATCGCGTTCGGAGAAGAGCGGCAGTGGCGCAAATCCTCTGGCGCGACGCAAGACCTGCTGCCGGCCGATAAGCATCCTCACGATCGAATCGTCGGCATGTCGCAGGATCGGTCGATTGTGCACAAGGAACGCGTCGGCGATCCCGTGCAACCGTTGCAACGCCTCCCGCTCGTCGATGCAGATCGGCTCGTCGGTCAGATTGCCGCTGGTGGCAACAACCGGCCGATCGATGAGGTGCATCAGGAGGTGCTGCAGCGGATTCGACGGCAGCATGAGACCCAGGAACGGATTGGCGACCGGCACGGCTTGATCGAAGACGCGCGAGGCGGGAGTGCGCGCTACGAGGACGATCGGGGCGGCCGTTGACTGCAAGAGCTGCGCCTCGTCATCCGAGATCTGCGCGAAGCGTTGCGCTGCCTCGAGCGACGGCATCAACAGAGCAAAGGGCTTCTCCTCCCGGTGCTTTCGAAATCGCAGCATGCGCACCGCTTCTTCGTTGACGGCATCGCAGACCAGATGGAACCCTCCGACACTCTTGACAGCGACGATCTTCCCCTGCAGGACCAACTCGGCGGTCCGCTCGAGCGCTGACCATTCAACGAGCATCGGCCGGCCCGCATCATCCCATAGCTGCATGCGCGGTCCGCAGGCTGGACAGGCGTTCGGTTGGGCATGAAAGCGCCGATCACGAGGGTCATCGTATTCACGCTGGCACTCGGGACATTGTCTGAAGGACCGCATGCTCGTGTTCGGACGGTCGTAGGGGAGGGCCGAGATGATCGTGAAGCGCGGTCCGCAGTTTGTGCAATTCGTGAACGCATAACGAAAGCGGCGATCGGTCGGGTCGAAGATCTCGCGCAGACAGTCGGGGCAGGTGGCCAGGTCGGGCATGATGAGAGCCGACGCGGGGCCCCGATGATCGCTTTCGCGGATCTCGAACCCGTTGCAGCCGACCGGGGAAAGTTGCGACACCTCGAGGCTGTGAATGTGGGCAAGGGCCGGTCGGCGGTCCTGGATCTCCTGAGGCAGACGGGCGACCACGTCGGGGGCGCCTTCCGCATCGATGATCACCCCCTGCGGCGTGTTGCAGACCCAGCCGTGAAGGCCGTGTTGCTCGGCCAGTCGGTACACGAACGGCCTGAACCCCACGCCTTGAACAGCGCCGTGGATGACGATGCGAAGGCGGCGTCGGTCGGTATGGGCAGGTCGGTCAGGCACGGGCGGACTTGCGGAGAAGCCAATCACACCAACTATCGACCCCGTCGCCTTTCGTGCACGACACCTCAAAGACCGTCAACGACGGGTTGACGCTGAGGGCGTTCGATCGAAGGACGTTCACATTGCAATCGACATACGGGAGCAGGTCGATCTTGTTGATCACCAGCACGGATGCCCGCTGGAACATAGCCGGGTATTTCAACGGCTTCTCGGCCCCCTCCGTGACGCTGAGGACGACGATCTTCTCGTGTTCTCCCAGGTCATAGTTCGACGGGCATACAAGGTTGCCGACGTTCTCGATGATGAGCAGCTGGACGCCGGCCAGAGGAAGACGTCCGATAGCGTCTCGGACGAGGTTGGCTTCGAGATGACAACCGCCGTTCGTGACGATCTGGGCCGTGGGGATCCGGAACCGCTCGAGACGACGGGCATCGATATCGGTCTGCACGTCTCCCTCGACGACTGCCATCGACAGTCGTGGCGAAAGACGTTCGATGGTGCGTTCGAGCAGTGTGGTCTTGCCCGATCCGGGCGAGCTGACGACGTTGACGACGTAGATGCCGTGCGTGGCGAACAAGGAACGGTTCTGCCGTGCGATCTCGTCATTCTTGGCGAGGACCGTGCGCTCAACGGTAACGATACTCATGGCGGGGCGTGCGAAGGTTCTTCGATCTCGATCGTGGCCACCCTCAGCTCTCGTCCGCTGTGAACGTCTGTGTCGGTCGAGCCACACGACGGGCAGATCACGATGCCGGAGTCGTTCGTGAACTCCCCGCGACATGACCGACACCGGCAACGGAAGGGGATATGCCGGATGCGAAGTGCGTGCGGGGGAAGCTCATGCTCCTCCGCAACTGCCTGGAAGCAGAACGCCAGCGAGTCGGCAACGACGCCGGAGACCTCCCCGACCTCGACATGGATCGTCCGGATGCGCTGACGATCCGAGGGCGGGATCAACTCACACACGATGGCCGCGATGCTCCGGGCAATGGAGAGCTCGTGCATGGTGTAAAGATTTGCAAGAAATGTGCCTCTCAAGTGGCGGATTGCGGCCCTGTTTTTCAGCTATGCTTTCTCAAAGATAGGAAACAGAGATCGGATGAACCAACGCCGTTTGGCCAGACCCCAGAAAAGACGATCCCCGCCGAGGCGGGGACCGTAGGGCACGCGACGTATTCTTGGCTAGCTGGCTGAGGTCACTGTGGCCGCAAAGACCCAGCATTGACCGTAACGGACCTTGGTTTCTGCACGCCCGCCAGGTTGAGAGAGCGTGAACTCCAGATCCACCTGGTAGAAACTTCCACGCGGATCTTTTGAGAACTCCAGGCCCGAGAAACGATAGAGCAGACGACCTTCGGAGTCGGTGCCTGATGCTTCCAATTCAAAGACATCGGGCTTTGGAGCGACGGAACCCGCAATGCCTCTCATCGTACCGACAATGCCCTTGATCGCACCGGCAACGCCGCTGATCTTTTTCGAAGACCGGCCGAGTCCCTTGCGCGGCTCGACGGAGACGACGAGGGACCAGCGTTGTTTCTCGTCGAGCACCAGTTGACCGTCGAGCGATGCCAGCCATGGGTCCGATGGATCCTTCAGGTCGGTCACGTGGAACAACGGTGCACCGACGGGCTTTCCGTCGCGGTCGACCATCGTAACGGTCAGCAGATAGACCGCCCCGTCAGGTAACTCAGCGGATGAGATGCGCCATTGGTAGTCTCGCATGCCTCGCAGACGACCCGTCGTCGGGAGTGTCTCGATGGTCAGCGCCGCAGAGGGTCCGTCGATCGTCTTGATATCGAGTTGTACCGACTCGACCTGCCCGGCCGGATCATTGCTCACCGTCACGCGTCTGATGATGTTCACATTGGATTTGCTGGCATCATTGATCGAGCGCAGGTTGCTGAGACGAGGGTCCTGCAACGGGGCGTCGCCGTTCTTCAGCACGTAGACGTCGAATGCGGTCGATCGTACCGGCTGGCCGCCGCGCTCTCCGTACTCGATGCGGATCGAAACGATCTCACCCTGCCAGTCATCGATGAAATGCCCCTTCGCTTGCACGCGATACCTCGAAGCACCAGACCGTATCACTTTGTACTCGACGGCGGCAGAACCACGGACTCCAAGCGTCACGCTTAGCGGGACACCGCCGAACATCGCGAGGGACGGGTCGTAGAATTCCACGTCGGTCACGTTCGGTTGAAGAGGGACACGCGAGAAGTGAACTCGAGGAATGGTCTGTCCCGTTCCGGCCGGTACGTCCAATGTACGCTCACTCGTCCCGAAGGCGAGATCGGCGATCGAGGTTGACGCCGCGTCAGCAGGGGCGGTCGTGTCGGGACTGCAACCCGCGAGGGTCAAGAATGAAAGGATGACCGCCCCTGACATTCTGAGGTTCATGCACAACTCCTGTGAAGTGTTGGTCTTTGAAGAGTGGTGTGAGATGGATTCATGGGCAAAATACTCGGGGTGATGCTCTTGTGCAAGAGCACATGACCACGGTCACGATTCCATAACATCGCCGCGGAGGTATGGCCGTTCGGAAGATGAAGGTCCGAAGGAAGGCAGAGGTCGTGATCTCCAGACTGCCAGAAGGCTCCTTGAACACGGCGGTAGGCCGCCGCGGCTAGAGCGCGGCGTAGTGCTCAAGGACTTTGCGATAGTGGAACCCGTAGATCGACAACGTGATCGCCATGGGGAACGTTCTCGGGCGGGTGAACAACGACCAGAAAAAAAGCCTCCAATACTCCACGCGTTCTTTGCCAAGGAATCCAAGGATCACGATCGATTTGGCGAACGCCTGCAGGTGGTCGCGGCTGAGACGAATCGGTCCGGACGGGCCCGGCCGGTACGCTCTCAGGAAGGTGCGCACACGCCGATAGTAGTGCTTGGGGGCGTAGATGGATTCGAGCACCTGACGATATCCCTGAACGAGGGTGTCGAGATTCATCTTGGGTATGAAGTTGATCGAGAAGTCGGTGTTGTCGCCTGACATGGTGGTGAGCAAGCGACCCTCGTCGCGCAGCCGTCGGTACAGCCGCGTCCCGACCGGGGCATTCAGCAATCCTACCATTGCGGTCACGATCCCGCTGTTTTGAATGAAGTCGACCATGCGTTGAAAGATCGACGAGGGGTCGCTGTCGAACCCCAGAATGAACCCGCCCTGTACCTGCAAGCCATGCGTCTGCAACGACCGCACCGAGCTGAGCAGGTTGCGCTTGCGGTTGGGGGCTTTCCGGCATTCGGCCAGACTCTCTTCGTGCGGTGATTCGATGCCGACAAAAACAGTCGTGAAGCCGGCCTCGACCATCATCTCCATCAGCTCCGGATCGTCGGCCAGATCGAGCGATGCTTCGGTGTTGAACAGGAACGGTCGCTTCCTCCCGCGGCGCCACTGGATCATGGCCGGGAGGACCTCCTTCTTCAACTTGACACGATTACCGATGAAGTTGTCGTCCACGAGGAACACCTCGCCTCTCCATCCCCGGTCGGCCAGCGCGTCGAACTCCGTCAAAAGCTGGCCTACGGACTTGGTGCGCGGCCGGCGGCCGAACAGTACCGTTATGTCGCAGAACTCGCAGTCGAACGGACATCCGCGGGAGTATTGAACATTCATGTTGGAATAGTGCGCCGGCGTGATCAGATCCCACGACGGGACGGGGGTTGTCGTAACGTCAGCCCACTCGGTCGTCCGGTAGACCCGCTGTGGAGCGCCGCGCTCCAGGTCTCTCAGAAATGGGGGGAGGGTGAGCTCGGCCTCATTGAGGACGAGGTGGTCAACGTGTGAAAACTCCTCGGGCCGAGCGCTGAACAGCGGCCCGCCCGCCACGACGGCACGGTCAAGATGTTGGGCGCGGGCGATGACGCTGCGTGCGGCCGATTCCTGCACGGACATGGCCCCGATGAACACCATGTCGGCCCACGTGAGGTCGGAATCGGTCAACTCGGTCGTGTTCATGTCGACCAGCCGCTTCTTCCATGATACGGGCAGCATGGACGCGACCGTCAACAAGCCGAGAGGAGGAAAGACGGCGCGCTTTGAGACGAACTTGATGGCGTGGCGGAAGCTCCAGAACGTTTCGGGAATGAGGGGATTGACGAGGAGGATCCGCATCGGTGGACCTCGTTGAGGAATGGATGAGGTTGGCGGGCAGGCCCGACGCGTGCAGGGGGGAAGCCTTGACCTCAATATAGGGATTCCCAGATCTGAATCAACCGGTGATCTGCAACCGGTCGCTTTCGGCCTTGGAAGCGTTCGGCATCGATGAACAAGAGTTCATGGAATTTGCATAAATGAATGGCTAGATTTTTCTGACGGACCGACCATGAGGACACCTGCGACGGCACGGCGATGAAGACGACGCACATCGAACACATCGGCATAGCGGTCAGGGACCTTGCCGCCGCGATCAAGCACTATGAAGAAGTGCTCGGGTTGAAATGTTACGGCGTCGAAGAGGTCGCCGATCAGAAGGTCAGGACCGCCTTTTTCCAGGTGGGCGGGACAAAGATCGAATTGCTCGAATCGACCTCCCCAGACGGACCGATCGGCAAGTTCATCGAGAAGAAGGGCGAGGGGATCCACCACGTGGCCTTCGCCGTCGATGATCTTGAAAGCGCGCTGAGGCACGCGTCCTCAAAGGGCGTACAACTCATAGACGCACAACCCCGAAAGGGGGCGGAGGGATTACAGATCGCATTCCTTCATCCCAAGTCCACCATGGGTGTTTTGACAGAACTCTGCGGACATCCCGGCCGGTGATCCCCGCGTCCACTCCGTTCGCTGCGCCGCCCCACATCCCACGCTGATCTCCGAAAGACCTCCAGGACCCTGCGCATGTCCCTCGACAAAAAGACCCTCGACCTCCTGCAACGACAAGAAGAAGCCCGACGGGCAGGGGGCGAGAAACGCATTCAGGCCCAGCACGGGAAAGGGAAGCGCACCGCCCGCGAACGACTCGAGATGCTCCTCGACGAAGGAAGCTTCGAAGAATTCGATATGTTCGTGACCCATCGGTGCACGGACTTCGGTATGGAAGCGCAGCAGCCCCTGACGGACGGCGTCGTAACGGGCTACGGAACGGTCAACGGTCGGCTGGTCTTCGTCTTTGCTCAGGACTTCACGATCTTCGGCGGGTCGCTCTCGAAAGCGTATGCGGAGAAGATCGTCAAGGTCATGGATATGGCCGCCCGTGTCGGCGCGCCGATCATCGGGATCGCCGATTCCGGGGGTGCTCGTATCCAGGAGGGCGTGGACGCGCTCGCGGGATATTCCGACATCTTCCTCAAGAACGTCCTCTACTCAGGCGTGGTCCCGCAGATCTCCGTCATCTTAGGCCCGTGCGCCGGCGGTGCGGTCTATTCTCCCGCCATCACCGACTTCGTCGTCATGACCGAGAAGAACGCATATATGTTTCTAACGGGTCCCAAGGTGATCAAGCAAGTGACGCAGGAAGAGGTGACATCGGAGCAGCTGGGAGGCGCCGACATCCACGCCACCAAGAGCGGTGTTACGCATCTGGTCGCCCCGACCGAGGAAGACGCCATCGAGCAGACCAAAACGTTGCTCAGCTATCTACCGCAGAACAATTCAGAGTTGCCTCCGCGCGGCGCCTGCACCGACCCGATCGACCGGATCAGCGAGCGGCTCAACACGATCATCCCGGAGAATCCCTCCAAGCCGTACGACATGCACGAGGTCATCCGGCTCATCATGGACCACGGTGAATTCTTCGAGATCCAGGCCCGGTTCGCCGGCAACCTCATCGTTGGCTTCGGGCGGCTCAACGGGCGGACGGTCGGCGTTGTGGCCAATCAGCCGAGCGTCCTCGCAGGGGTCCTCGACAACAATGCTTCCATCAAGGGGGCGCGGTTCGTGCGCACCTGCGATGCCTTCAACATCCCGATCGTTACGTTCGAGGACGTGCCGGGCTTCATGCCGGGAACGACGCAGGAGTACAACGGCATCATCCGCAACGGGGCGAAGCTGCTTTTCGCCTTTGCCGAGGCGACCGTCCCAAAGCTGACCGTCATTACGCGCAAAGCGTATGGAGGAGCATACTGCGTCATGAGCTCGAAACACCTTCGGGGGGACGTGAATCTCGCCTGGCCAACGGCGGAGATCGCCGTCATGGGACCGGACGGCGCCGTCGAGGTCATTTACCAGGAGGAACTGAAGAGGGCGGAGCATCCGGCGGATAAGCGCAAGGAACTCAAACAGATGTACGTCGACATGTTTGCCAATCCCTTCACGGCCGCGAAGAAAGGCTACATCGACGACGTGATCGTTCCTGCCACGACCCGCATCCGGCTTATCAAAGCTTTGGAGATGCTCGCGACCAAGCGGGATGCCAACCCGCCGAAGAAGCATGGGAATATCCCCCTGTGATCCCCGTTCCTCCGCGGCAACTGACACGAAGGCGGTACAATGACCTGGACTGACGCGTTGCTGATCACCGCGATGGGCATGGGTGCGACGTTCATCGGGCTGGTCCTCACCAATCTTTCGATCAATCTGTTTGGACTGTTGATCAAGCTTCATCGCGCTCCGACGGCGGAACCGGCCGCTGCGGTACAGCCGTCGGCCACCCCGGAACCGACGGTGATGGCCCCGGCCACGGTGACGCCCGAAGTGCTCTCGGTCATCGTCGCCGTCCTGGCCATCGAGATCCGATTGGCGCGTTCGTATCGTGCAAGCCGCTTCACCTTCAAGAGCCATGAGCAGACTCAGGGATGGTCGGACGAAGGCCGTCTCATCGTCAATCCGTATCAACGAGGCCGAATCTGATGCGCGACTATGTGGTGACCATCAACGGCACGGAGTATCGAGCGGAACTCCGTGAACTGAACGCTGATTCGGCGACCGTGGCCGTCAACGGCATTGCGTACGTCGTCGAACTGAAGCAACTCGGGATCAAAAGCGATCTGTCGAAGCCCCCCGCCGTCGAGCCGAAGGCCGCTGCCCGACCCGCCGAGGTGCCGAAACCCCAGGCGAAGCCGACGCAGACATCCGGGGGCGTCGTGAAGTCACCGCTTCCGGGACTTGTGCTCGACGTTGCGATCAAGGTGGGCGATCATGTAAAGGCCGGGCAGAAGCTGGTGGTGCTCGAGACGATGAAGATGGAGAATCATATCCCCGCGCCATTCGACGGGGTCGTGAGGAGCATTGTGGTTCACCAGGGCGATACCGTTTCAGAAGGCCAGGCGTTGTGTGAGATCTCCCGTCCCGACATGACGACCTTGTGACGGATGAGGCCCTTCATGTCACAGCATCGACAACGATATGCGATGTTGCTCTCGCTTCTTGTGATGGCGACGCAGGCGCTGCTTGGGCAGGAGCGTTTCGAGCTCGCATTCACGGGAAAAACGTATTTGAAGGTCTTCAGAGGCGCGGCCGACGGCATCACCGACTCCACCCGTGGCGAACTCCTGTCGGCGGCGCGCCGGACCATCGGTTCGTTCCATGTCGTCTCACGCGATCAGTTCGAATCGATCGTTCAGGCAGACCTCTCGGAGGGCGAAAGCGCTGACCGGATCGCGTCGGTGAACATTCCCTCGCTCGGAGAAACGGAGGTGAAGTTCACGCGGGAGAGTTCCGAGGCATATTTTGTGATCGGCCTCGGTGCCCGACGGGGCGTCGAGCCCGGTATGAAGGGAAGGGTCTACACCGACGCGAGAGAAGGAGGGTTGTTCCGCGTCCTCAGCGTGTCCGAGGAGCGGAGCATCGCCGTCGTGACGAACCTCGAGGTAGAGACCCGATACCGTGACCTGCGCACGGGCGAATTCGAGGGATATGGCGAGCAGATCCTTGGCAGTACGGGTTTCCTCAACCTGACATGGGGCAACCTGGTCATGATATCGATCGGGTTGCTCTTTATCTATATCGCAGTGGCCAAGGATTACGAGCCCCTCCTGCTGGTGCCGATCGGGTTCGGGATCCTCTTGGGGAATATTCCCGTGCCGCTGTCGATGTTCAACAGCATTTCGATCTACATGATCGATCCTGTGACGCACAAATTCGTCTTCAACACGACGGGCAACAGCGTCATGGGTATCCTCTACTCGCTTGTCACCAGCGGAGTGTTTCCGCCGCTGATCTTTCTTGGCATCGGCGCGATGACGGATTTCACGGCGATGTTGTCGAATCCCAAGCTGGTCTTGCTCGGGGCGGCGGCACAACTGGGGATCTTCGCCACCTTCCTTGGGGCTTTGGCACTTGGCTTCTCGGCCTCGTCGGCGGCCGCCATCGGAATCATCGGGGGCGCGGACGGACCGACCGCGATCTTTCTATCAGCACGGCTCGCCCCTTCATTGATCGGGCCGATCGCCATCGCTGCCTATTCCTACATGGGAATGGTGCCGATCATTCAGCCGCCGATCATGCGCTGGCTGACGAACAGGGAAGAGCGACTGATCCGGATGAAGCCTTCGCGTGTGGTGAGGCCTGAAGAGAAGGTCATCTTCCCGATCGCCGGCTTCATCATCACGACGCTAGTGGCGCCGGGGGCGATCCCGCTACTGGGAATGCTCTTCTTCGGCAATCTGCTACGAGAGACTGGCGTGACAGCACGATTGGCCAAGACGGCTTCGTCGGCCCTGATCGACATCTGCACGATGTTGCTGGGGCTTTCGGTAGGCGCCTCAACGACGGCCCAGGTCTTTCTCGTCCCTCAGTCGGTCCTCATTTTCGTGCTTGGCTGTCTTGCATTTGCGGTGTCGACGGCCGGCGGTGTGCTGTTCGCCAAAGGCATGAACCTCTTTCTGAAGGACAAGATCAACCCGCTGATCGGCAGCGCCGGTGTCTCGGCCGTTCCGGATTCGGCCCGCGTTTCGGAGATGGTCGGCCGGGAATTCGACCCCGATAATCACCTGCTCATGCACGCCATGGGACCGAACGTCGCCGGTGTCATCGGCTCGGCGATCGTAGCTGGGGTGTTCTTGGGGCTGTTCTGACCACCACTGCATCCGTTGGAGCCACCGTGTTGTGATCGTGTCGTCCACTGCTGCTTCTGCCGTGCGAGAGACTCTTCGTGATCGCACACATGCAGCGAAATGATCGGAGCGAACCATGAGTAAGATCCTTGCCGCCATCCCAAACGTCTGCGAAGGCCGCGACCAGGCGTTCGTCGACGAATTGACCGCCCGACTGCAGCGTGTGCCCGGGCTCGTCTTGATGGATGTGTCGCGGGATGCCAGCCGTAACCGGACGGTCTATTCCTTCTCCGGTTCGAAAGAGGCGCTGTTCGAAGGTGGCCGGGAGCTGTATCGATATGCGCTAGGGAACATCGACATGCGAAAGCACGAAGGAGAGTATCCAAGGGTTGGGGCGGTCGATGTGTTTCCTTTTGTTCCATTGAAGGATGTTACGATCGAAGAGGCGATCCAGGTCGCGCGTGAGTTTGCCGAGATCGTGGCCTCGGAGTTCAAGCTGCCGGTCTATCTCTTCGCGGAATCGGCGCAACGACCTCAGCGCCGAAATGTCGACGACATCCGCGAGGGCGAATACGAGGGATTCGAAGAGAAGATGAAGCTGCCCGAGTGGAAGCCCGACCTTGGGCCCGACACGTTTTCGCACGATTCCGGCGTGACGATCATCGGCGCGCGTCATCCTCTCGTCAGCTTCCGGGTGGAGCTGTCGAGCCGGGATGAATCGATCGCCCGACACCTGGCCGAGGCGCTCGAAACCTCGGGTTCGTGCGGTCACCTCGTCAACGCCAACCCCGGGCACGAACCGGTCACCGATCGAAGTCAGATCACCATCTCGATCACCAATTTCCGTCAGATGCCGATGTACCGGGTCATCGAACAGCTCCGGATGGAGGGTAGGCGATATGGGGTGGCCATTCGAAAAGTGGAGATGATCGGTCTGATCCCGGAGGTCGTGTTCGTGGAATCGGCCATGTATTACATGGGTATCCACGAGTTCAGTCACGACCGGATCCTGGAGCGGAACATCCAACAGCACCTGGACGAAAAGCTGTTCTTCGAGTGACGCGCCGGCCCGGGATATCCCGCCGTGCCACCGGACCGATCGCCTGGAGATTTGCCCGCACGCTCCTTCGTGCGATCGTGGTGGCCGCATCCGTCTGCGGAGGTGCGGACCCGTTGACGGCTCAGGAGCGCCTCTACTTCTTCCACCCCGAACAGTCGCGCGGGTCCGACGCCTCCTTCTCGCCGCTGAGCCTCCTCTTGAACGGCTCGTTCGATGCTCTTCGGACCGATCCGTCGAACAACCGTGACCTCCGAAGGATGTATTTCACCCGCACCTCGACGATCGTGTGGTACAGTCTGCGGGACCCGATCGCGCGCATCAACGCGTACGGCTGGGGACGATTCTGGCGGGAAGAATTCATCAACCTCAGCTTCGACATCGAAGAGCTGCAGTTCTTGCCGAATATCGGCGATCACACCCTTGGCTACGGCATGCTGTACGCAAAGGCCACTGAATACTACCGCTATCATGGATACCCCGCGCCGGTGCTCTGGGGCATCGGCACCTCGCTCGCGTTCCACTACGTCAATGAGATGATGCAGGCCGGTTACGAATTGAAGGTCAACGTCGACCATATCGCCGATATGTACGTGTTCAACACGCTGGGCTTTGTCCTCTTCTCGTTCGACGGCGTCAAGCGCTTCTTTTCGGAGGATGTGCATCTCTTGGAGTGGTCCCTCCAGCCGCTGGTCGTTCCGCGGAACTGGCATCTGCTGAACGTGGGACAGCAGTTTGTGCTCCGGTATCCGTTGCCGTGGGCTGACCGATATGCGCCGTTCATTTACTGGGGGGTGAACTCCGTCGTCGGCTTGAGCTATCGGTTCAACGGAAGTGAGCGGATCTCGGCAGGCGTCGGACAATCGGTCAACGGCATGCAACGTCAGGATCGGGGCACGGAATTCTGGCGGATGGTGCCGAAGCTCGATGGTGCGTTCGGCATCTTCTGGGATGATGACGGGTCGTTGTTGGCGGGCGCCGTGATCACTGGACC
>CAZOMY010000027.1:0-40354 GCA_964581115.1 uncultured Ignavibacteriaceae bacterium
GCCTCTCACCGCTCTTCCTGCTATCTCCACAATATCATTAAGTTCCTCGCTCACGCTGTTTGAGTCTTGACAAGGGGCCTCGGGCGGATTATATTCGCTGAGCGAAGCGGCAACATGCGTCGATGACGTGTGAAACCCGCTCGCGCCACTTCGCTATGAGGGGACGCTTCACTCGACGCCGCTGGCTTGCCGCCGGCGCGGCGCTCGTCGTCATCGGCGGCTTGGCGTTCACGTTGCTGCTCGCGGCATTCGAGCGCTTCACCATCGAAGGCTCCACCCGGCCGTCGTTGCGCGTTCAAACGACCGACGGAAGGGAGGTGCGGCTCATCACGCCCTACGGTCGCCGGCATCTTCTCTTCTTTTTCCTGGTGTCGTGTCCGCATTGTCATGAAATGATGGACCATCTCCGGCGTCTCCGGTCCGTGGCCGTCGGTTGCGATTTCTTCGCGGTGTCGCTCAGTGAGCCAATGGCGACCGCGGCATTCGCGGCAGAGCGAGACGACCCTTTTCCTGTTTGGACGATGCCCGCTCGAGATGCGTTGATCGCCATGGGCATCCGGCGGGTACCGACAATGTTATTCGTCAGTGAAACGGACCGGGTCGACTGGATGCGCGTCGGCCGACGGACATTCGTCGAAGACAGTGTCATGATCGTCCGCTACTGCAACGGGGGCTCGTCGGGGCACTCGGCGGCGGAATCCTTTAGGGAGGATGGCACGCCGAAGAGACTCAGCGATGCCTCCGGCAGGGCGGCCGAGATCCGAGATTGAAGGAACAGAAGATCAGCGCCGCTTTCTGTCCGCTGAGCCGCGCGACGGCATGCGAAGAAGGTCCAAGGTCGGCCCCGAGGATCGGCAACGCGTGTCACCGGGCGGATGGGCCGCAGCGGGCGGCCGGCGGCTTCACGATCCATTCACCGATTGTTGCAGAAGGAGGTTCATTATGGTACGTTCAGCATTGTACATTCTGGCGGCGATCGTCGCCGTCGCGTTCGGGTTCGATCAAGCCAACCAGCCTGCGTTCGTCGCGACGTCGGGTCCGGAGGTGTCCGTGCGGCTCACACAAGCCGAGACGGACTGCATTGTGGGGGGAGACGTGGGGTGCCTGGATGTTGCTGCGGCAGTCTATGGGGGCTGCGTACTCGAGAACTACGACCCGGAAAGACCTGAGACGAGATCGGCCTTCATTGAGTGCGGAGTGGTGGGACTGTGGAGTGGCATCGTGTGTGTGGTCACGTGGCTGTGGGACTGGCTGTTCTGATGTGGTCTAGTGCAAGAACCGCAACCAACCTGCTGAAGGGGAGAATTGACCATGCCAACATTCGGAGCGGCCTTGATGATCGCGCTGTTGACGGTTCAATCGCAATCTCTGGGTCCATGGACCTTCCGACATTTGGGGACTTCGTACAGCGTTGCGAAGCAAACATTCCTTGCTGATCCTCCAGCTTCCATCGTCGTAGAGAAGAGCACGGGGCAACCCAAGGTGAGCCGCGGCTACTTTGTCTTCGTCCGGATAGAGGAGTGGTTCGGGGTTCCTGTGCGGGTGAGCTATGGATTCTCAAGCAGAGACAGCACGCTCGGATATCTACTCGCTACCTACATTGAATCCTCTCGGCTAAAAGAATCCACAATTGGCCTAAGAGACTCTCTATGGCATCGACTTCGCCGATCTCATCGCGCTCCGGATAAGGACAGAATGGAAGGGATCTCACAACAACGAGTGTGGGATGATCCTGGTCAAAAAGTTGTGGTGACCAAGGTCGATGGAGTTGCTCAAACGTTGGTCATATCTCTCACCAAACGCGCAGTTGATGAGTGAGCCTTCCCTTTTTCTACAATCTTCCGCATCTTTGAACCGCCCGGGCGCTCCGTGTCCCGGGCGTGTTCATTCATGTCCTACGGTGTGCCGATGCCCCGCATTCTACGCGTTCTCTCAGCCGTCATCTGCGCGACCGTCTCCATCGCGCTCGGACAGACTGGCGGCACCATACCCGTCGACGGCGCAACTCTGTTCTATCGCGAATTCGGCTCAGGACAGCCTCTCGTCATTGTCGGCGGCCTGGCGGGCGCGTCGAACGATTATCTCGTCTCGCTGGCGCAGCAGATGGGAACGCGGTTCAGGACCATTCTGATCGACATGCGCGGCACCGGAGGTTCGACCATTACGCGCCTCGACACCTCGAACGTCAGTCCCCGCCGCGTAGCGGAAGACCTCGAAGCCCTGCGAAAGCATCTGCAGATCAAGTCGTGGATCGTCGTCGGCCATGCCTTCGGAGGCAGTGTCGCGCTGACCTACGCCGTGCTGTTTCCGACCGGCATTCGCGCCTTGTTGCTTGTCGGACCCACCGGCATCGACCTGAACTTCTTCAACTACTACAGCGTGAATATCGGCGCCCGGATGTCGAAAGAGGATTCGGCGATGTTCAACGAGTGGCGTAATATCAGCCCATGGTCGCCTCGGAAGCCGAAAGCAAAGCTCGAGCAGTTTCGCGCCTCGCTTGGCGGTTACTTCGTCGACCGGCGTCACCTCGCCGGCGTACGCGACATGATCACCGAGCGTACTTATGTCGCCGCCGTCGCGGAGACCTATTGGTCGGCGTTCATGGACCACACGCCCCGCATGCACGATCTCCTTCCCACGCTGAAGGTGCCTGCGATCATCATCCAAGGGGACCAAGATCCCGTCGATCGCCGCACGGCCGACCGCATCCGATCGGCCCTGAAGACGGCGAAGTACAAGGAGGTCCGCAGCTCCGGCGCCTTCCCCTGGCTGGAGAGACCCAAGGACTTCTGGACCGCCGCCGACCTCTTCCTGAAAAACCTGCGGCGGTAAAGTCCGGTCCTCGACCGGACACCCCTTCGCACCCAACTCCAGTCTCCGATCGGACGTTCTGGACATCTGGAGGCACGGCTCATAACAGAACGCCCCATCCACTCTGGACGGGGCGTTGTTGTTCCTGTGCCATCGGAGAGATGGCGGTCAGTCGCGGCTCTCACGCTTTTCCCCTCCTCCTCATTCTCCATCCTTATTCTGGCCTCTTGTGTACCATTGTCGGCGATGCTTGCGACGTCGGCAGGATCAGGATCTCCGCGATCTGTACATGCGGCGGTGCGGCGGCACAGTAGAAGACGGCATCGGCGACATCTGACGGAGAAAGCGGTGTATAGCCCTGATAGACCTTCTTCGCCCGCTCCCGATCCCCCCGGAATCGGACATCGCTGAACTCGGTCTGTACCAGTCCGGGGTCGACCGTGCACACGCGCAACGGCGTATCGACCAGGTCCATCCGCAGTCCACGCGTGATCGCGTCGACCGCATGCTTGGTGGCGCAATAGACGTTTCCACCGACGTACACCTCTCGTCCCGCGATCGAACCGATATTGATGATCGTGCCGCGCTTTCGTTCGACCATCCCCGGGATCACCGCTTTGCTGACATAGAGAAGACCCTTGACGTTCGTGTCGATCATCTCTTCCCAATCGTCCAATTTCCCCTCGTGCAACTTGTCGAGTCCGCGGCTTAGGCCGGCGTTGTTGACCAGCACATCGATGTTCTGCCACGACTCGGGCAGCTTGTTGAACGCCTGCGCTACCGCCTTCGCGTCTCTCACGTCCAGCTCCACAAGAAAGCTTTCGACGCCGTACTTTTCTTTGAGCTCGGCGGCCAACTCCTGTAGCCTCGTTTTCCGCCGGGCGGTCAGGATGAGCCGCGACCCCGCCGCCGCAAACCGCTCGGAGCACGCCTTTCCGATGCCGCTCGAAGCGCCCGTGATCAGTACCGTGAGATGAGGGATGCTTGTCATACGCTGCGCCCTTTCAGAATGGGCCATCGGTCGACGATCTCGTCGTCGCGGATGACGATGTACTCGTCGTGATGGGGTACCGCCAGACACGAGTGATGTTCAAGAACGCGCACGCGGTCTCCCACCGGGAAGAGTCCGTCGAGTGAAGCGCCCATCTCGGCCACAATCTTTCCGTGCTCCTGCGACAGCGCTCCCATATGAATGTGCGCGTGCAGGCGCTTGCGCTCGTAGTCCTCGAAAATTGGGCCCATTCCCATGGGATTGGCCAGATGCGTCGGTCCAAGGTCCTTCGACAGCGCCAGCGCCCCGGCATCGGTAATGACATGCCTTGCGTCGGGTTGGTGCGAGATGACGCTCGTCAAGACTGTCAACGCACAATCTTCCACGCCGCAAACCCCGAGCATCGCCATCGTATAGTCGTGGAACGCATAGTTCCCCGGCCGCATCTCATCCACGCCGTCGTAGTGATCGATGACGCTCGCCGCGGGCGTCGACCCGACGCTGATCTCCGGCACGCGAAATCCTTTCGCCCGCATCCGCCCGGCGAGATCGACCATGACGTCACGCTCTTCCTTCGCCGCCGCCAGGATATCATCACGGTTGCGCCCCGCGTACGCATGGCCCGAGTGAGAGAGGATTCCGTCGAAGGTCAGGACCGCCGACTCGTTCAAAGCCCGGATCAGGTCTTCGGCCAACACCGAGCGAGGATCCACGCCGGCCCGGTGATTTCCACAATCGACCTTCAGCCAGGTGTGGACCTTTTGATGAGCCGCCTTCGCTGCCGCTTCCAGAGCATTCTTCGCGTCGAGACTGTCAACGACCGTTCGCAGCGTGACCCGGCTCGCCAGCTCGGCCACGCGTGAAGCATACACGGGAGGCAGCGGAAACGCCCACAGGATGTCGCTGAACCCGGCCTCGGCAAACCGCACCGCCTCGTAGAATGTCGAGACCGTGACCCCTTTCGCTCCCAGTCGCTCCTGCCAGCGGGCGATCGGTATACACTTGTGGGTCTTCAGATGCGGACGCAGGCGGACCTTGAGCCGGTCGGCGCGTTCCTGCATGCGCTGCAGGTTGCGTTCGAGAATGGCGGCGTCGAGTAGCAGCGCCGGAGTGGGAATCGTGGAGAGGGACATGCCGCATTCCTCGTCAAAACGAGAGCAACCGGTCCAGGGTGTCGGCAAGACGCGCTCGGCCCAGGAAGGACTGTTCCAGCGTCGGGTTGAACGGAACGGGGGTCTCGAGCGAACCCAGCCGCATGACGGGCGCATCAAGATGGTTGAAGCAGGATTCGCCGATCGATGCCGCGACCTCCGACGCGTACGAGCCGGTCAGCGTGTCCTCGGTCAAAACCAGGACGCGACCGGTCTTCCGTACGGAAGCAAACACCGCCTCGCGGTCCCATGGCATGAGCGTTCGCAGGTCGACGACTTCGACCGAACGCCCGCAGCGTTCTGCCGCTTCGAGCGCCCAGTGCACGGCCCAACCGTACGTCACGATGGTCGCCTCGGTCCCTTCGCGGGCCACGCGCGCCACGCCAAGCGGCAGCGTATAATACGCATCCGGAACCGGACCTTCGAGGCTCCGGTACAGGAACTTGTGTTCGAAGAAGAGGATCGGGTTCGGCTCCGCCAGGCTGGCCGTCAGCAACCCTTTGGCGTCGAACGGCGTCGATGGATACACCACCTTGAGACCAGGCACGTGCGTGAACCAGGCCTCGGTACTTTGCGAGTGGAACGGCCCCGCACCGACGCCAGCTCCGGTCGGCATACGCACCACGACGTTCACCGCATGGCCCCACCGGTAATGCGTCTTCGCAAGGTTGTTGACGATCTGATTGAACCCGCACGTCACGAAATCCGCAAATTGCATCTCCATCATGGCGGGCCGGCCGGCGATCGAGAGGCCCAGCGCGGCTCCCACGACCGCCGATTCGCACAGCGGCGTGTTGCGCACGCGCTCACGGCCGAACAGTTCGACGAAACCTTCGGTGATCTTGAAGACGCCGCCGTACTCCGCAATGTCCTGCCCCATCAAGACCAGCTTCGGGTCTCGCTCCATCGCTTGCCGCAGACCATCCTGGATCGCATTCACGAACCGTTTGGGAGTCTGATGCGCCAAATCGGGCTCCACCAACGGAGCCGAGACCGGCGCATACACATCAGCCAGCTCCGCATGCACGTCCGCACGTACGCCGGGGCCGGAGGTCGAGCGGTCCCATGCCTCGTCGATCGTCGCCTTGAACCGTGCCCGCGTCGACCTGACCTGCTCTTCGGTCAACATTCCTGCTGACAGCAGGTGACGCTCGAAGTTCTCCACCGGGTCTCTTTTCTTCCACCCCGCGATCAGGTCGGGGGGCACATACTTGACGCCCGAGGCCTCCTCGTGTCCGCGCATGCGGAATGTGATCGCTTCGAGCAGCACCGGTCGCTTCGTCTTTCGGACCCGTTCAGCAACCGCACGCACGGTTCGAAATACCTCGATGATGTTGTTTCCGTCGACCCGGACTCCTTCGACGCCGTAGCCGGGCGCCTTGTCGACGAAGTACTGGTGACGGAACTGCTGCGAGGATGGGGTTGAGAGTCCGTAGCCGTTGTTCTCGACGACGAAGATCACCGGCAGGTCCCAGACCGATGCAACGTTGATCGCTTCGTGAAAGTCCCCTTCACTCGCCCCGCCATCACCCGAGAAGACCATCGCCAGGTCGTCCTTGCCGTCGAGCACGCTCGCCAACGCCAGACCGTCGGCCACCCCCAGCATGGCTCCCAGGTGCGAGATCATGCCGACGATGCGGTGCTCCAACGTGCCAAAATGGAAGGAGCGGTCGCGACCCTTCGTGTAGCCGTCGAGGCGACCCTCCCATTGGGCAAACAGGCGGTGCAACGGTACGCGCCGCGTTGTGAAGACGCCGAGGTTCCTATGAAGCGGGAGGATGTAGTCGCTGTCGCGGAGCGCCATCGCACAACCGACCGCGATGGCCTCTTGCCCGATGCCCGAGAACCACTTGCTCAGCTTTCCCTGCCGAAGGAGAATCAGCATCTTCTCCTCGATGAGTCGGGGGAGGAGTATTCCCTCGTACAGCGCGATCACCTGGTCGGCCGGAAGACCTTCAGTCGAGTACGAAAGGGCCGTGATTGATGTCGGGGTGGCGGTCGTCATACTGGAAACAAAAACCGGGGTGGGCGCCCCGGTCCTGTGAAGATGTCAAAAAATGCGGTCGTGAACAAGATGCTGTCGGCTTCGGCTGCACCGCTCCGATCGGCCATCTTCAGCGCGCCCGGTCCTCTCGACCGGTTATCGGCGTCTCATCTGTCGTCTTCGGTTGACCGTTCCATTGGTCGACCACGGTCCGCTCCCAAAGCCGCACGCCGTGACGGTAGGCCGCCCGCCCGATCACATGCGCTCCGATCGGTGAGGTCAGGAAAAGAAAGAGGATGATGGCGATCACACGCGCTGTGACAGCGGCGTCGGCGAACATGATCGCCGCCCCCAACGTCATGAGTGTAACGCCGAGCGTTGTCGCCTTCGTCGTCGCCGCCATCCGCAGGTAGAGGTCGGGCAGACGTAAGAGTCCCAGCGCAGCCACCGCCATGAGCGCCGCACCGACAACGATGAAGATGCCCGCCACAGTCTCCGTCATGCGCCATCCCTACGGTCAAGAAAATGCGCAAACGCCACCGTACTGACGAAGGCGAGCAGCCCGAGCAGCAATGCGACATCGATGAAGATCGCGTCGCGGAAGCTCACCGATGCGATTGCAATGATGCCGATCGCCGCCGCGGCCAGCAGGTCGAACCCGACCACACGGTCGGCCAGCGACGGACCGCGCACGATGCGTATGAACGTGAGAACGACCGCCAGCGCCAGCAGGACGCCAGCGACGCTCAGGAGGACGTCGAGCGTGCTCATCGGCAGACCTCCAGGACGCGGCGTTCAAAGCCGTCCTTGATCTCGCGCACGGTTACCTCGGGATCGGCGGCATATACGGCGTGCACGTACAGCGTTGAACGATCTTCGCTCACCTCCAGGCTGAGAGTGCCCGGGGTGAGTGTGAGGAGATTCGCAAGGAGCATGATCTCGAAGTCGGTCTTCACATCCAGGGGCACAGCTACAATCGACGGCGTCATGTACAGCTTTGGCGTCAGAATGTCGGCGGCGATGCGAAGATTCGACACGACGAGTTCATAGACAAAGTACAGTGCAAACGAAATGATCAACGGTAGTCTTCGGTAATAACGCTGTTCAGCGTCGCTGCGGATCGTCAGACGCATCAACGCGAAGCCGATCATGAAGCCTCCGGCGAAGCTGACGGCATTCCACTCGCCTGTGATGAGCATCCACGCCACGGCCAGTGCGAGATTGAGGGCGAGCATGTTCATGGGCTGACCCCCAGAACCGCCTGAATGTATCCCTGCGGGTCGAGCAACTGCTCCGCCGCGCGAACGGCAACCTCGTAGACCGGCTCGGCCCCGAGGCCGATGCCGACCGTCACCAGCGCTAATCCGGCGATCGGCCCGAGGAGCGTCCATCGTTCACGGGTGGTCAGGGGGTGCACGGCGATCCCTTCCGGCATGGGCTTCCAGAAGGCCTCCGCCCAGATCTTCGTCATCGAAAAGAGCGTCAGGAGGCTTACGAGCAACGCCACAGCCGTGACCGTGATCGCTTCGAGGTCAAGGCCTGCCTTGATGAGGATGAACTTCGACCAGAAGCCTGACAGCGGCGGAACGCCCGCCAGCGACAGCGCCGGGATGAGGAAGAGCACCGCCAGCATCGGCGAACTCCGATACAGACCGCCGACCGACTTCAGCGCTCCCGTCCCGTACATGCGCTCCACGACACCCCCGACGAGAAAGAGGTTCGTCTTGACGATGATGTGGTGAACGATGTAGAAGACAGCTCCTGCCACCGCCATCGACGAGAAAAGGCCCAGACCGAGGATCATGTATCCGATCTGGCTGACGATGTGGAACGACAAGACGCGACGGATCTCCGACTGCGCCGCCGCGCCGAGAACGCCTGTGAGCATCGTCGTGCCGGCGATGATCACGATGGTTGTGTGCGTCAGCCACGTCTCCTGATGGAACAGGAGCGTGAAGACGCGGAGCAACGCGTAGACACCCACTTTCGTCAGCAGACCAGCGAACAGGGCAGCGACGGGCGGGGGAGGGGTGTGATACGACGCCGGCAGCCAGAAGAACAGGGGAAAGATGGCCGCCTTGATGCCGAAGGCGACGAGGAACATCATCGCCACGACCAGCACAATGCCGGCATGCTCCGGCCGACCCACAAGCACCGCCAGTTCGGCCATGTTCAGGCTTCCCGTTGCGCCATACAGCAGTCCCACGCCCGCCAGAAACAATGCGGAGGACATCAGGTTGAGAGTGACGTACTTCATCCCCCCTTCCAGCTGGCCGCGCTCATTGCCGAGCGTCATGAGCACGAACGACGCCATCAGCAGCACTTCGAACCACACATATAGGTTGAACAGGTCGCCCGTCAGGAACGCGCCGTTCACGCCGGCGAGCATCACGAGCACGAAACCGTGATATCCGAACCGCTCGCGCTCCCCGTCGATCGAACTCAGCGACGTTACGGCGATGGCGAGCGACACCACCGCCGTTACCGCGACCATGAGCGCGCTCAGCAGGTCGGCCACGAACGTGATGCCGAACGGCGCGGGCCACGAACCGACGTTGAGGACCAGAATGTCCCCGTTCACCACACGATCGAGGAGAAGAAGGCTTACAGCAAGCGAGGCCGCCGCCGACACAATGTGCAAGCCCCGCTGCGCCGACATCGAACGGCGGACGAAGACGGTCAGGATGCTCGCCGCAAACGGAATGAGCACCGGCAGGATCAGGAGGTTCATGCCGCCTCCTTTCCGCCTGCGGAGTCGAGCTGTTCCGTGGTGGTCAAGGCCCCGACGTCATCCGTCTTCGACCGCTCAGCCAGGCGCCGTACGAGAAGGATCGCGAATGCCTGTACGCCGAACCCGATGACGATCGCCGTCAGGATGAGCGCTTGCGGCACGGGATCCGCGGTCGGACCGTCCGGGGTCATGGCCCCCTCGGGTATCGCTGGCACCGCACCGGCCACGACGCGCCCGGCCGTAAAGATCAGGAGGTTGGCGGCATGGCCCAGCAGCCCCAGGCCGATGATGAGTTTCAGCATGCTGCGGCGCATCATGAGATAGAGGCCGCATGCGTAAAGAATTCCGACGACGATGGCGAGGATCAGATGCATGTCACTCCTCCGCCACGGTCAGGACGAGCGTCACCGTGATTCCAACGACCACGAGATAGACGCCGATGTCGAAGATGAAGGGAGTGCCGATCTTGCCGATCACCGGGAGCACGGCGCTCCCCCACAGCCCGGTCATGAACGCTCCGCCCGAGAGCATGGACACCAGGGCGCTTCCGAGAGCTACGATGAGCCCGAAACCGATCAGCGTCCTGGGGTCGGAGGGAAGCACGCTCCGCGCCGCGGCCGGGCCGAAGGCCAGCGCGTACAGCGAGACGCCGGTCGCTGCCACCAGACCGCCGATGAAGCCGCCACCCGGTTCGTTGTGCCCGCGGAGCAGAATGAAGATCGAGAAGAGCCATAGGAGCGGCAGGAGCACGCGCGCGGCCGATGCGAGGATGAGCGATCTCATCGGTCATCCTCCCTCTTGACACCGAGGCGTAGCAAGGCCACGGCCCCGAGCGCGGCGATCCCCAGGACGGTGATCTCGCCCATCGTGTCGAGCCCCCGGAAGTCGACCAGGATCACATTGACGATGTTCCGGCCGTTGGCGAGCGCCAGCGCCGATTCGCTGTAGAAATTCGCCAGCGCCATCCGCGCCGGCTCCGCTGTCACGAGCAGGACCAACAGTGTCATCAATGCTCCTCCGGCGACGGACAACGCACCCTGCCACATTCTCGAGGCGCGTGTCCCGAGCTGTCGGAACTCCGGTAGCTTGGCCACCACCAGCATCAGCAGCACCACCATCAGCGTCTCAACGGCGAACTGCGTCATCGCCAGATCCGGGGCGCTGTAGAGGAGGAACAGGACGGCGATGCCATATCCGACAACGCCCAATGCGATGATTGCTCCAAGACTCGTGCGGGCGCGCACCGCGAGCACCGCCGCAATCGCCATCGTCCCGGCAATGACCGTCGGCAGGAGCGCAAGTTCCGACGTCACAACGACCGAGAGTTGCGGCCAGAAAACGGCGATGGGAAGACCGACCAGTACCAGCGTAGCCGTCAGCGTCAAAGCCAGATAGGTGGACAGCTGGCCCGATTGCAGCCAGAGCGTCTGTTGTCGAGCCCCCGCCAACATCCCGGCCAGCGCAGCGTCATACGCCCCTTCGGCCTTCCACGGACGCCATGCCGACACCGCGCGACGAAGCGGACGATGGAACGCATACAACGCGGCTCCGGCGGCGAGCGTGGCCAGACTCAAGAGGAGCACTGGATTCACGCCGTGCCAGAGGCCAAGCGATGTGGCCACGGTCTTACCCCGGATCGCGGTCGCCGCCGGACCGACGATGTATGTCGCCACCGCTTCCGCGGCCAATCCCGCCGCAAAGCCGAGCGACGACAGCAGTACCACGCCGCCCCACATCATCCATGAGGGATCGTGCACCGTCTGCGTGGGAGTGGCAGCACGACCGCCGAATGTGCGAACGACAATGAGCGCCGCCGTCGCAACGGTCAACACATTCGCAGCCACGCCCGCCGCCGTGATCGTCCATGGCGCCCACGGTGCGGCCAGCTTCGCTTCGTATAGCAATTCCTTGCTGATGAATCCGAGCATCGGCGGAAGGCCGGCCATCGACAGAGCCGCCAGCGCAGCGGCCGCAGCAGTCTTCGGCATCACACGCCAGAGTCCGCCGAGCGATTCGAGATCGCGCGTGCCCGTTTCGTGGTCCACGATACCCACGACAAGAAAGAGCGTGCCCTTATACAACGCATGCGCCAGCAGAAAGACCATTGCGGCTTGCACGGCCGCTTCGGATCCGATCCCCAGCAGGAACACCAGCGTACCAAGCGCGCTCACTGTGGTATACGCCAGCAGCCGCTTGAGGTCTCGCTGTCCGAACGCCGCCACGGCGCCAAGCAGCATCGTCGCCGCCCCCGCCATCCCGACCAAGACATGGAACTCGGTCGTTCCGTTCAAGACCATATGGAGCCGCGCAAGTAGAAAGACGCCGGCCTTGACCATCGTCGCCGAATGCAGGTAGGCGCTTACCGGGGTCGGCGCCGCCATCGCATTGGGCAGCCAGAAATGGAATGGCACCTGCGCCGACTTCGTGAACGCCCCCGCGAGGATCAGGAACAATCCAGGGAGATACCACGCGCTCGAACGGAACGCGTCCCCGCTCGACAGGATGACCGAAAGTTCATACGTTCCCACGGCCGAACCCAGCAGAATAAATCCCGCCAGGAGCGACAGTCCACCCGCACCGGTGATGAGCAGTGCTTGAAGCGCCGACTTGCGCGACGCGGCATCGTCATGCAGAAATCCGATGAGGAAATACGAACTGACGCTCGTCAACTCCCAGAAGAGGAAGAGCGTCAACAGATTGCCGCTCGTGACGAGACCCAGCATCGACCCCATGAAGAGCATGATCCACGCCAGGAAGCGCCCGAGGTCCCGGTGACCGTGCAGATAGGGACCGGCGTAGACAAGCACCACCGTGCCAATGCCGGCGATGAGGAGGACGAAGATGACGCTGAGTCCGTCCACCCAAAAGCTGAGGTTGATGCCGAGCGACGGGATCCACGGGATGGTCGACTGGAGAACGCCGTCGGGTGGAGGGCCCAGCATGAAGAGGATGATGGCGACCACGGACGCCGGAACGACAGCCAGAGCTACCGAGGCACGGTCGCCGATCCAACGCACCAGGGCCGGCGCAACGAAGGCCGACGCCATGGCTGCAAAGACGATATAGAGAAGCAGGGAGGTCACAGGCAAGATGGTCAATTATCAGCCCAAGACGGCTGGAATCAAAGGAAAAACGAACCTTGGGCTAACGCTATGGACGGGGGGAAGATTCCTTAGAAGGAAGGGTATGGAGACGTTGTCAGGAGGCTCCTCCGGCCGCCGCGCCCGTGGCGGCTGCATGATGAACGATCAACGTTCGCGTCGGATAGGCGAACTCGATCCCCTCGGCCTGCAACGCCCGCGCCAGTCCGATGTTGATGGCCTGTTGAACATCCATGTACACGTTGTAATCCGGCGACAGGACAAAGTAGACACATTCATACACCAACGACGACTCGCCGAACTCCTTGAAGTGGGCCCGGTCGAACCGGACTCCCTGTTGAGTGCGAATGACCTCTTGAGCGATCTGCGCCACCCTCGCCATCACGTCGGCCGGCGTCTGATACGTGACGCCGAACGTGAACAGAACACGCCGCTCGTTCATGCGCTTGAAGTTTCGGATACGGCTGCGCAGGAGGTCCGCATTCGACACGATCAATTGCTCGCCTGAAATCGATCGGATACGAGTCGTCTTCAATCCGACATACTCGACCGTCCCCTGCAACTGATCGACGACGATGAAGTCGCCGATAACAAACGGCTTGTCGAGCACGATCGACAACGACGCGAACAGATCGCCCAGGACGTTCTGCAAGGCCAGTGCCACCGCGATACCGCCGATACCGAGACCCGCAATGAGGCCCGTGATGTCGACGCCCAGATTGCTCAGGCCGACGAGCATGACCAGCGACCAGAGTGTCAGCCGCGCGACGAATCCAATGGCTGTCATCGTCGCCGTCGTCCCCGCCTGCACGCTGGAGGACTGCTGCATCGAACGTTCGAGCCAGAATGAGACTGCGCCGTTCCCCCACAGCCCGATTTGGATCAGCAACGCAATGCCGAAGATCTCATGGAGGACCGATTCCACCGCCGGCCGCAAGGTCAGGAACTGCGCACCCACCACGGCCGACAGGATGAACAACATCAGTGGATTCGTTCGCCCGATCACCTCGGCGAGGACGTCGTCAAGCTTGGTGTCGGTCTTGGCCGACAGCACTCGAAGCTTACGGCCGACCACACGGTTGATGAAGAGAAGCACCACAAAAAGCAAGGCCGCTACACCGACGGCGATGGCCCAGTTGAGCGGGTCGTTTCCCAGAAAGCGTTGATTCAACAGTGATCGCATATGGATGCTGGTTACGCGTCTGGTCGAGGATGAGCGGGCCTAACGGCCCTCTCCGTTAATGATTCTCCGATGGTACCGCACTTCATACAGGTCCTGCCTCCGGTCCCTACGACTTAGGACCGTGCCGGTCTGACGGCCTGGCTTCAACAGCTCCAGATCGATGTCGTCGACGATGATCGTTTCGATGTTCGGCGTTGCCTCGGACAGAATACCGTCGCGCGTGAACGGGATGTCGGACGGCGTCAGGATCGCCGACTGTGCATAGTGCACGTCGATGTTCTCGACGGAGGGGAGATTCCCAACACTGCCAGACATCACGGCATAGACGTTATTCTCCACGCACCGAGCTTGCGCGCAATATCGGAGGCGCATGTAGCTGTAGCGTTCCTCCACGCTGAACGGGACGAACAAGATCTGCGCGCCCTGATCGACCATGATGCGCGACAGTTCGGGGAACACGACGTCGTGGCCGATGAGAATGCCGATGCGACTCCGGTCGGTATCGAACACGTTGACCTCCGGTCCCGGCTTGACCCCCCACCAACGCCGTTGGTCGGGAGCGATGTGGAGCTGGTACTGCTTCGCCAAGGTCCCGTCCCGACGGAAGAGGTAGGCGACGTTGAACAGGTCCTCGCCTTCCACGACGAAGTGCGAACCGCCGATGATGTTGGCGTTGTACTTCACGGCCAGGCCCGTGAACAGCTCTAGGTACGCGGGGGTATACTCCGACAGCTTCCGCATCGCCAACGCCGGCCGGTCCTGTGGCAGGAACGTCAGCCACTGCGTCGTCAGCATCTCTGGGAAGAGAATGAAGTCGGTCTTGTAGTCGGCCGCCGCATCGACGAAGTACTCGCACTGGCGCGCGAACTCCTCAAATCCCGTGATCATCCGCAGTTGCATCTGCACGGCACACGCCCGGATCGGCGCAAAGAGCGTCAGGCGCTGCATCGGGTTCGGCACATAGTCGAGGTTCGTCCACTCGAGGAACGTGGCGAACCCTCGCGACTCAGCGTCGCTCGACATGTAGTTGGGGATCAGCCGTTTGAGCGTGAATCCGTTCGACAGCTGCGTCGTCAGGACCGGATCGATCAGCACTTTGTTGACGACCTTGTCGACGTATTCCCGGGCGCTCATCTTGTCCGCATGCGCATCGTAGCCCGGGATCCGCCCCCCTAGAATGATGCGCATCAGGTTCCGCTCGCGAGCCAACTGCTTCCGGGCCTCATACAGCCGTCGGGCCAGCCGAAGCCCGCGATACGACGGGTCGACCATGATCTCGATCCCATAGAGCGTGTTACCCTCTGCCGTGTGGTTCCGGATGAACCCCGCATCGGCGATCTCCGTCCAGCTGTGCCACTCATGATACAGGTCGAAGTCCAGAATGAGGCTGCTCGACGACGCAACGACGCGCCCCTGGTATTCGATGCAGATCTGTCCTTCGGGAAAGATAGCAAGCTGGCTCTCGATCTGCGCCCGGGTCCACGGCTTCATGCCCGGAAAGCATTTGAGCTGCAGCTCGACGAGCTGGTCGTAATCCTCTATCCGCAGAGGACGAACGATCACTTTGCGCTCGAAGTCTTTCAGGTCGTCGTTGGCCATGGCGGCACCAATGGTCGGGATCGTGATAGAATGGAGCGCGGGCAGAGAACAGAACGGGCGTCGATGATCCGCGACGCCCGCACCATGCAATTAAGAAACGAATTCCTCCGGAAGAGTCAAGCCTTCCGGCCACTACGCCGGCCCCATCTTGCGTCCAAGCCACCCGAGGAGACCTGACGCGCTTGCTCCGCTTCCGTTGATGGGGATGTCGAACAGACGCGCCGCATTCTGGAACATGATATTATCGAGGTCGGCCGGAGGAATGTTCAGCTCCTCGATGAACTCGAGGTACGATTGCATCGACGAGATCGGCCAGTCGGTACCGAACAACACCTTCGACGGCTCCATTCCGTAAATGATCATCTCCTGCAACTGATCGCGCATGTAGCGCTCGAATCGGTCCGAAAAATCGCCCAGGACGAGACCCGAGATGTCGGTGTAGACGTTCTCGTTCTTGTAGACCACTTCCATCGTGTCCTGGAACCACGGATTGCCGAGATGGCAGATGATGATCGGCACGTCGGGGTGATCGACCGCCACCTCGTCCACCTCGAGCGGATGCGCATACTTCAGCTTGCCCTTCGCCGAGAAGGTGTCTCCAGTGTGGATCATCACCGGCAGGTGGTGCTCGGCCGCGAACCGGAAGGCGGGCGTCAGTTTTGGGTCGTGTGGATAGTACGGCTCGTACCCCGGGTACAACTTCAAACCCCTTACGATCCGCTCCGCCACCAGCGGACGGAGGGATTCGAGAACTTCAGGGGTAAACGTCGTCGCCGCGATACCAGCGACCACCGAGAACTCCTTCTGTCCCCGCACGGCATTTGCGACCTCGCGTGTCGACGGCCGGCCCGGCAGGTCTTTGAAAGAGGTGAGGATGACGGCATGCGACACGCGATTGAGCTGCATCTCTCGCCGCAGCTCCGCCAGACGGTGGGGCAGGGCCGGTCGGTCCTCGTGCTCGTACCAATTCACATGCACATGACAATCGATGATCATCGTCGGCTCCGTCGCGTCAGCGGTTCTTCCACACGTTCTCGAGGATACGCGCGGCCATGTCGCGACCGCCGAGGCCGAACGCCAGCGCAAACGCCAGACAGAGCGCGCCGAAGGCGATCTGGAACGCCGACACCAGGATCGCCCCTCCGATCGCCAGCTGTTCCAGCGCCAACGTCAGGACGAAAAAGAGGACCGCGTAGTACGTCAGGCCGCTGATGAACGGCACACCCTTCACTCCGATGTTATTGAGGTAGCCCGATGTCACCGTCCGGACAAGGTTCGCGAACAGACTGCCGAAGATCAGGACGAGGACGGCACCGAGGATGTTGGGCACATACAAGATGACCCGCTCGATGAGTACCGCCGCCACCGCCACGCCGAGGCTGTGCAGGACCGCCAGCACCATGGTGAGCAGCAGAGTCCAGTACACGACGTTCGCCAGGATCGTCACGAACGTGAACGAAACACCGCCGCGCAGGAGGAAATTCTCGATGCCCGCCTTTTCGGCCAGAGCGTCGATGCGCGCGAAGCGGAGGATGCGGAGTGTTCCTTGCCGGACCAGCCGCGCCACCAGCCATCCGACGATTAAAAGGACGAGGCCCGCCAGGATCTTCGGCAGCAGCAACAACACCTGGCCCCAGAAGTCTTTGAGCGATTCCCAAACGGCGATCAATTGCTCCATGGCTGCGACCTCCCGTCACAATCGACAAATGATGATGATCAGGCGAACATTCTGGACAATGATTCCGCGGCCGTACGCGACGACCGCCTCATCCTCAGGAATGAGAATGCGGTGATGTACGCCAACGATGCGCGCTGGTAATTGGCGCGGGCAAGTCGTACACTTCATCTCGGAGTCCCATCAGCATCGGTACAACGGAGGTACGCCATGACACAAGACCCGATGCGATTCGGCATCATCGGCTTCGGACTCTTCGCCGAGCGAGCCATCCTTCCGGCCATCCGCGGCTCCGGCAACGCGGTGGTCACCGCCATTCAGAAGCGTTCCCTCGACGCCGCCACGGCCAAGGCGCGCGAACATGACATTCCTCATGCGTTCGACGACCCTGCGGTGCTCGCCTCACATCCAGAGGTCGACGCCGTTTTTATTGTGTCGGCGAACGCCGCGCATGCTGACGAAGCCGTCGCCGCCGCAAAGGCCGGCAAGCACGTCCTCGTCGAAAAACCTATGGCTGCCACCGTCGCGCAAGCCGAGCGGATGGTGACCGCCTGCCGCGATGCGGGCGTACAACTCATGGTTGGACACATGGTCCGATTCTCGCCGGTCATCACCCGCATGAAGCAGCTGATCAATGAGGGTGTGATCGGTCGCGTTGCGCACGTGGAGACGCAGTTCTTTTACGATCACCGCCTCTCACGGCGCGGCTGGCTCTTCGATCCCAAGATCGCAGGCGGCGGGCCTGTCCATGATATCGGGGTCCACTGCCTCGACACGATCCGCTTTCTGCTCGACGACGATCCGCTCGTTGTGCGCGCCGTGCTCGATGCACCGCCGACGGCGGAACGCACCGAATCAACAGCCGCCGCCGTCCTGCAGTTTCAAAAAGGCGTGCTCGGTTCGATCTTCTGTTCGTTCGCCGCCGGGTACCGCCGTTCGTTCATTGAAGTACGCGGCACCGACGGCACGCTATCGGCGTTCGACTTCACCCGCAGCGCAATGCCGGTCATCCTCCACCGCGTCCACGCGCATGAAGGGGAGCCGCTCCAGCCCCAGATCGAACAGTTCATCGTCCCCAATCTCTACGCACACGAAGTGCGACTCTTCGTCGATGCCGTGCGCGGCGTAATTCCCAACCCCATCCCTGGCGAGGAGGGTCTTAAGAACCAGCAGATCCTCGAGCAGATCCTGTCTTCTTAGGTGAAAGACGATCCACAAAGGTACACGAAAACATACGAATGGTCATATTGCTGTCTCGAGACTCTGAATCATTCCCTCGTGTCGATTCGTGTTCCTTGGCGGTCCCGCTTCTTCTCTATGCACCCCTTGCCTGCTGAACCGTCAACACCATCTCCCGTACCGCGGTCTCCAATCCCACGCTCAACGCACGCACGATGATCGCGTAACCGATGCTCATCTCTCCGATGGCCGGTAGCGCAGCCAGGCGACGCACATTCGTGTAGTTCAGTCCGTGCCCTGCGTTCACGCCCAGGCCGATCGTCCGGGCATAGACCGCCGCCGAACGCAGACGTCGAAACTCTGCCGCTCGTCGCTTTGCCGTCGCAGCATCGGCATAGTCGCCCGTGTGCAACTCCACCCATTCTGCTCCCGTTGAGCGCGACGCGTCGAGTTGGCGGTATTCCGGATCGACGAACAGGCTCACCGGTATACCATGATCGTGGAATCGCGCGACAACGTCCTTCATCTTTCGCAACTGACGCGCAACATCAAGACCGCCCTCCGTCGTCAACTCGAACCTTCGTTCGGGAACCAGCGTCACAAGGTCCGGCCTCGTTCGCAAAGCGATGCGAATGATCTCCGGCGTGGCGGCCATTTCCAGGTCGAGTTTCGTCCGGATCTCATGCCGCAACCGCCAGACATCCTCGTCCCGAATGTGACGTCGGTCTTCCCGAAGATGACAGACCACTCCGTCGGCGCCCGCCCGAATGCATGTTCGAGCGGCATGGACGATATCCGGGAACTTGCCGTTCCGGGCATTCCGGAGGGTGGCAACGTGGTCAATATTGATGAGAAGGCTGAGAGGCCGGCGAGAGGCGGAAGCCATACAAGGTTTCCAAACGTTGACATTCGACGGAATATAAGCATTTTCAATGTAGGAGGGTTGCAACAAGGGCCCCAACCGGGCCGTATCTCTGGATGGCCCCGACCTCACGATCTGCGATCAGTCATCATGAATGCCCTTCGCTCACTCCTGTTCCTCAGTGCCATCGCGCTGACCGTTGTATCCGCACAGTCGTCCCGTCGCGCGGTCGACGAGGACGGTCTCACCGCCAGACTCGAACACGAGATCGACCGCCTCATCAACCGATTCAGCCACGGATTCGATGCCTCCGTCGACGACACACTCGAGCGCAAGCGCTCCGTCCGCACGGCTGATATCAACTCGAAAGACTATGCCCGCTCGCACACCGGCAATACGACGATCGAAGCCGACGAACGCGTGGACGGCGACGTTGTCGTCAAGGGGGGCAACCTGACGATCTACGGAACCGTTGACGGCGATGTGCTAGTGGTCGGCGGTAACCTCTACGTGCGCGGCGACGGCCGGGTGACCGGCAATGCCCGCGTCATCAACGGTACCATCGAGAAGTCGGGCGAAGGCCGCATCGACGGATACGAGGACCGGACTAACGGCACGGCGTCGTACCGCACCGACCGCTCACGCTTCCGACGGCTCGGCACCGACTTCGATGCTCCGTGGGTCCATGAGTTCGGCGAGTTTGACAACGCCGTCGTGCGCTACAACCGCGTCGAGGGGCTCTTCATCGGGGTCCGGTCGGAGAAGAAGTATTATTGGGATGGACGCCGCGATTGGACCGCCTTCGGGTCGGTCGGTTGGGGATTCAAATCGCACACGTGGCGGTACAATCTCGGCATCGCCCGGCAGTTTGCGCTCTCCGATGACGCGGGTCATCTCTTTGAGATCGGTGCCGAGGGCTACAGCCTCACGGATACGAAGGACCGATGGATCCTGAGCACCAACGAGAATTCCGCTGCCGCGTTCTTCATTCACGAGGATTTCCACGATCACTACAGCCGGCGGGGAATCACGGGCCATGTGGCCTGGCTGACGCAGGGAAGCGAGCTGCGAACGGAGGTTCGTATCGGCTATGCGGCCGACCGGTACGACTCCCTGCAGTTGAAGACCGATTGGGCCCTCTTCGGCGGCGACAAACGCTTCCGCCTCAACCCTCCGATCGACGAGGGCGACATGCGGAGCGTCACCGCCTCGATCGGCCTGACGACCCTCGACAAGACCTCGCACGGACCCGAGGGCTGGACGCTCACCGCGACCGGTGAGTTTGGGCGCAAGATGACCGGGAGCGACTTTTCGTTCAATCAATATGTTCTGGACGTGCGCCGCTATCAACCGCTCGGCCGGTATGACAACGTGAACCTCCGGGTGCGTGTCGGTTCATCCGAAGGTTTCCTGCCGCTCCAACGCGATTACGAGATCGGCGGGCTCGGCACGCTCCACGCATACCGATTCAAGTCGGAGCGTGGCAACCGGATGTTACTGGTGAACGCCGAGTACATTGTCGACGGCAACTTCCTCGACGATCTCGACTTCTGGCCCTCCGACCTGTTTGGAGGGATCAACTTCCTGATCCTTTCCGACGCCGGACTGGTGCGCACAGCCCTGCCGACCGCTGACTTTCAGGATGGCTTCGGCAAGATCACGTGGGGAGAGCTCCGGCATAATATGGGATTCGGGTTCGCCAACCAGAGTGGAAGCTTCCGTATCGCATACACTTGGCGGACGACGGAGAAGGGACCCGGAACGTGGACGTTCCGCTTCGTTCGTCCATTCTGATACATCATGATCATTTGCAGCAGAACAGCGCAGGCGGCCTCTGGCCGCCTGTCGTGTTTCTAGGCGGTGGCCACTTTTTCCTCTATATTGACTCGACCGGTCTTGGAGTGCCGTGATGCCGAACTGTAGTCTCCGGGATTGATCTCCATGATGGAGATGAACGTACCGAACAACGACTCCTGGTTCGACGCACTTGAATTCAAGAAACAATGAGCGAAGGAGCTACGAGATGACGCAGGGTGCAACTGACTTGGCCACGCTGGGGGGCGGATGCTTCTGGTGCGTGGAGGCGGTCTACGAGCGGATCCCCGGAGTGATCAAGGTCGTCTCCGGATACGCAGGCGGACATGTGCCCAACCCGACCTATGAACAGGTCTGCTCCGGCACGACCGGTCATGCCGAGGTCGCGCAGATCACGTTCGATCCGTCAGCGATATCGTACGAGGACCTGCTCCGCTGGTTCTGGAGGGCCCATGACCCGACGACCTTGAATCGTCAGGGAGCCGACGTCGGAACACAGTATCGGTCTGTCATCTTCACGCACTCCGACACGCAGAGAAACGTCGCCGAACGTTCCAAGGCTGAAGCACAGAAGGACTTCACCGATCCGATCGTCACCGAGATCACCCCGCTCGATCGCTTCTATCCGGCGGAAGACTATCATCAACAATACTATCGCACGCACGCCTCCGCACCGTACTGCATGTTCGTCATCCGCCCCAAGCTGAAGAAGCTGAATATGGAATGACCATGCCAGACTGTCGCGCGTTCATCCTCGCCCTGACTTTCGCTCCGATCGTCATGTCCGCTCAGTCCGTCGCACCGTCTCCCCGGGAGCTTGTCGCGCTCCACGAACAGGTCCACGTTCACGAGATCACGACACGAACGTTCACCCAATCCGACCTGATCGGTTGGCTGGCGCCTGTGGTGCAGGCGGGCGTCGTCACAACTGAGCAAGTGGGGTCCTCCGGCGAAGGCCGTCCGATCATGCTCTATACGTACGGTGCTGGACCCACGCGGGTGCTTCTGTGGTCGCAGATGCATGGCGACGAACCGACCGCCACGATGGCGCTCGCCGACCTTATGGCACTCTTCCATCGACACCCGAATGATCCCCTCGTGAGCCTAGTGCGCGATCGTCTCACCTTGCTGATGATCCCGATGCTGAACCCCGACGGCGCCGAACAGTTCATCCGGCGCACTGCACAGCGCATTGACATGAATCGCGATGCACTGGCACTCGTAACACCGGAGGCCCGCATGCTCAAAGCCGTGCGCGACCGGTTCAATCCTGAATTCGGGTTCAACCTCCACGATCAGGATCCGCGCTACACCGTCGGCACGACCGGCCGGCTGACCGCCATCGCCTTGCTGGCTCCGCCGATCGACGAAAGCCGGATGGACAATGAGGTGCGCCGTCGGGCAAAGCATGTGGCGGCAGGCATCGCCACAACGCTTGCCGAGCTTATTCCGGGCGCCATCGCCAAATGGGACGACACGTTCGAGCCCCGTGCTTTCGGCGACAACATCCAACGCTGGGGAACCAGCACCGTACTCATCGAGTCGGGCGGCTGGCCGGGGGACCCGCAGAAAATGCATCTGCGCACAATGAACTTTGTGGCCCTGCTCGATGCCTTCCGGCGCTTGGCCGACGGCTCGTGGTCGGCGACCGACGTCAAAGCCTATGAAGCGCTTCCGTTCAACATGCGGCTGGGTTGCGACATCCTGATCACGAATGCCCGCATCCGGCCCTCACACAAGGCACCCCCGGTGCGCGTCGATATCGCCATCAACATCGACACGGTCTTCGACAACGGCGACTCGCCCACCATTCACGCCACCATTGTCGACATTGGAGATCTGCGAACCTATACGGCCTACGAAAGGCATGACGCCGGCGAGGCGGAGGTGGACTCGCTGGTCGTGAAGGTGGACAAGGTCCTCACCCTCGAACAGCTCAAATCGCTCATTCCGCGCAAATAAGAACCGTTGGCGGGCTTGCGTTCGTTGTCGCGTTGCAGTCAGCCCCTCTTTTCAGTAGTTTTTGAGCACTTCTTCCACGGCCCCGATATCTCAATCACCGCAAGTCGTAAGACTGGAACCTCAACCACGAGGACCCCGTTGACCGTCTGTGGGTCGCACAAACGACCGGGACGTGGCCGATGGGGGACGCCCTCACAGCCACCTCATGATACCCCTGTTTCTGACAGCGATCCTCACCGGCGGTAATGATCGGCACGCGGAGTTCGAGGCCGAGGCCATGCCCCACATGGACATCCTCTACAACTTCGCCCTTCGCACTACCGGGGACCCTGACGACGCAAAGGACCTGCTTCAGGAGACCTACCTGAAGGCCTACCGGTTCTGGGACAAGTACGAGAAGGGCACGAACATTCGTGCCTGGCTCTTCCGCATCATGAAGAACTCGTACATCAACCGATACCGGAAGGAGACGCGCGAGCCCGACAAGGTCGACTACGAGGACGTCGAGAACTTCTACGACTCGATCCGCGACGAATCGAAGGAGACGAGCGACCTCCAGCAGCGGATGTTCGGCAATCTGCTCGGCGACGAGGTCACAACCGCGCTCCAGGAATTGCCGGATGATTTTCGCACCGTGGTCATCCTCTGCGACATCGAGGGGCTGACATATGAGGAGATCGCCGAGTTCTTGAACTGCCCGATCGGCACCGTCCGATCGCGCTTGCATCGGGGTCGCAAGATGCTCCAGGCCCGACTCCACGCGTATGCCAGGGAGCACGGATACTTGTCCGAGGAACCGGACGATGCAGAAGCGTAGCGCGGACCGAAGCTGAGAATGATCACTTATTCAGGATGATGCTGTGAACTGCTCCCAAGCCCAAGAGTTGGCCGGTCCCGCGTTGGATGGCCATCTGTCCGACGCGGATCGAACCGCGTTCTCCGGCCACCTGCGCGAGTGTCCCGTCTGTCGACGCGACTTCGAGCTTGAGTCTGTCGCGCGATCGCTCATTCGCTCGAAGGTCGCACCCGTCGCGACCCCCGACGCCGTTCGCCGCAGCATTGTCGACGCCGTCAGGGCCGAAGCGAGAGCCGCACGACCCTCGGAACGTCGGGACCTCTGGTCGCTCATCTTCGGCCGTGTACCGGCCCCCGTCGTCGGATTCGGCCTCGCCGCCGTCCTCATCGCCTTCCTGCTATTCCCGATCGGACCGAACGATGACCTCATTCGCCACGCGGCTGCGAACGACGTCATCACGCAGGCGGCGCAGAATTTTCAGCTTATTCGCGACGGCAAAGTGACGCCGGCCATCACGTCGTGCTCGCCCGAGCAGGTGGGCGCGTACTTCGAGTCGCAACACATGCCGTTTCACGTGAGCCTCAAACCGATCGAGCGATGCGACGGCTACAGCGCCATCGTGAACGAATACGACGGCGTGCGACTCGCGCACGTCGTGTACAAGCTGGGAGATGAGCTGCTCTACGTCTACCAGGTGCAGAAGGACGAGGCGATCGGTGAGAAGGCGCATCTGACGATGCCGCCCGCGGCGCGTGAAGCGATCGAGCGAACCGGTTGGTACACCGATCCTCAGCACCCGGAGTGCAACGTGGTCATGTGGGAGGACAACGGCACGCTGTGCGCGGCCGCGTCGACGATGCAGAAAGAGAAGATGATGGCTATTCTGGCCAGCCGCTGATCGCTCAGCGACCGACGAATAACCGATCCGCGAGCCGGGCAGGCAGTCCCGACTCGCGGATCTTTTTTGCCGCCTTCTCGATGTCGTACGGAACGCGGATATTGCGGTAGGTCCAGGTGTCGTCGTCAAAGATGCCGTAGCTCGATTCGGGCAGGCCGTCGCGCGGCTGTCCAACGCTGCCGACGTTGATGAGAGCCCGTTCATCCCGACGTAGCGGACCCGCAGCACTCCGATCGCGGAACAGTCCGGGTGTATGCGTGTGGCCGATGAAGCAGACACCCCGGTCGATCGATGCCAGCGCCTCGCGAGCATCGATGGCGTCGAAGATATAGCTCCACTGCGCCGGTTTATGCGGCGACGCGTGAACATACCGTACGTCCTGTTCGGCCCAAGTCAGCGGAAGGCCCCGCAGATACTGCAGATGCTCTCCCGTTACTTGCGACCGGGTCCAGACGATCGCTGAGGCGGCATGCGAGGAGAAGCGTTCGGCCAACGACAGATCGACGCTAGCCGCGTCGTGATTCCCGAGGACGGCGACCGCGCACGCCGACCGCACCCGCTCAATGCACGGCCCCGGATCCGCCCCATAACCCACGATGTCGCCTAGACAGACGATGCGGTCCACCCGCTCCGCGCCGATCGACTCCAGAACGGCTTCGAGGGCTTCGAGGTTGCTGTGGATATCCGAAATGATGGCTGTGCGCATCAGGTCTTCTGTTGCTTCTTCTTCGCCGCCGGAAACAGGATGTTGTTCAGGATGAGCCGATACCCCGGCGACGTCCGGTAGAGCGACAGGTCCGTCGGAGGGTCGCCGACGGCGTGCTGGTAATCCTCAGGATCATGTCCGCTGTACCACGTGAATGTCCCCCGCCCGAAGTTGCCGTGCAGATAGCGCACCTCTTCCGTCCCCTCCCGTTCGGCCAGCTGAACGACCGTTCGCTTGATCGCGCTCTTCCGAAAAGCCGTCGTCTGCCCCATGAAGCCCTTGATGATCGAGACGTGGTTCTGCGTCAGCATCGTCGGTACCGGGTCGTGCTTGGCCGAGAACTCAAACAAGGTGAAGTAGTCGGTGTTCGGGTCGCGGATCGGCGGCGGGTCGGACGGCGGCAGGTCGATGTCGGAGTACTCGTACCGGAACGGATTCATGTCGAGGGTGAAGTTCTCAAAGGCAAACGTCTTTCCGAAGTCCAGCTTCGACGCCGCCTGAGGATCAGGCGGGTCGCCGTCAAACATCACGTCGACAATATCCACACCTTCGGCGGCCAGCGCGATATCATACGAATCGGTCGCCGAACACATCGCGAACATGAAGCCCCCGTCGCCGACATAGTCACGAATGGCCCTCGCGACGGCCTTTTTCGCATCCGAGACCTTGCCGTATCCCAGCCGGCGCGCCTCGCGTTCGAACATCGCCTGTTGTTCGACATACCACTGGGCCGTCCGGAAATTGGCGTAGAATTTTCCGTACTGCCCCGTGAAGTCCTCGTGGTGCAGGTGCAGCCAGTCGTACTCCGCCAGCTTGCCCGACAGGACTTCTTCATCCCATACTTTCGTGTACGGCACCTCCGCGTACTCCAACGCGAGCGTCACGGCGTCGTCCCATGGCTTAAAATTCGGCGGAACATAGACGGCGATCTTCGGCGCCTTCTCCAGCCGGACGACGTCGGTGTTTGCCTCTTCGCGTTGCACGTCAGCCAGGACCTGTGCCGCCTGTCCGGCGGAGAGCTGGTCGAACGAGACGCCGCGGATGCGACACTCGCGCGCGACGGGCTCCGCACGATCGACCAGGAACGACCCGCCGCGGTAGTTCAGAAGCCAGTCGACCTGTCCGCCTTTCTTCAACACCCAGAACGCGACGCCGTAGGCTTTCAGATGATTCGTCTGCGCCAGGTCCATCGCGATCAGGATCTTCTCCTGCGCTACCGTGGGACGCGCCATCACGCACGCGAGCAACAGGACGGCGACCACCCGTTTCATGAAGCGTCTCCTCGCAGACGAAGGATGCGCGCGCGCACGTCTTCGATGTGAAGGGAATGGGGGAATGTTTCCAGGAACAACTCGTAGAGCTTGAGCGCTGCGGGTCCGTCGTTGAGCGCACGCTCTGTCACGTCTCCGGCGCGGAACAATGCTCGGTCGCGCAGCATGCTCGACGTCCGCTCATCCACGAACGCCCGATACGCCGCCACTGCCTCCGCCGGACGGCTCAACAATACCAGCAGGTCTGCAGCCTGCAGCAAGGCGTTGTCGGAGATGAGCGTGGTCGGAAAATCAGTCGCAACCTTGGTGAATTGTGCCAGCGCCTCCGCAAACTTATGTTGTCGCTGCAACAAGTCTGCGCGTAGATAGGCGCTCAACGCCGGCGGCGAAGCGCGGTGCTCCTTCAGGAAGATCTGCAGGCCGAGCGCATCGTTCGCCAGATCGCGGTTCAACGCGCCCGCCAACGGACCGAGCAACACCAGCGCCGAATCAACCTGACCTTCGTATGCCAACAGACGCGCCTGCTGAAAGGTCACCCGGTCTCTGATTTCCTGCGGCGCCCCCGGGCCGATCGCGCGCAATGACGCGGCGGCCCCAGCCAGGTCGTTGCGCGCTATGTGAACGTCCGATGCACGCAGATGAGCTTCCCATGCCATTGCACCCGCGCGAGGGATCTGTGTGACCTTCCGAAAGGCGTCGAGCGCACCGTCCAGGTCGAAGGTCCGTTCAAATGCCACGACGCCGATGCGGAAGAGCGCCTGCACGGCTGCGTCAGATCCTGGGGCATCGCGGACGATCTCGCGATACAACGCCACTGCTCTGTCAAGCGTCGGGAAGGATTCGGAGGCCATCCCATCGTCGGATCGGCTTCGACGCGCGGATGTATCGCGGTCCGCCAGCCCTTCCGTCGCACGCGCATATCCAAGCCGGGCTTGCATGACAAGCGGCCCACCGGGACCGCGCTCCATCGCCGACTGAAACGCTTCGGCCGCAGAGCGATACGCCTGCTCGCGCAGACATCGCTGAGCGAAATTGTAGAGCTCCACGCCGTTGGCGTTCGAAAGACTGTCGATGACCCGGACGTGTCGGCGCGCGGAGTCGTGGTCCGACTGTTCAACGGCCAGCCACGTCATTAGACTTCGCAACGGCACATCGTTCGGGGTCCGGTCGATCGCCGACTGCACCACGGCGCGGGCGCTCCGCAGTCCGTCCTCTTTCATCGTGAATGAGGCGATGCGCGACTGGATGTAGCCCAGTTGATGAGGCGCCGTCCGGAGAAGTCGAAGGTACTCCTCTACGGCTTTGTCATAGGCTTGTGTGGCCGAGTGGAGCAAGGCGAGCTCTTCGACGAAATCGTCGGGTCGTTTGGTGAGCTGTCGCCCGGTCTCGAACGTCCGGATCGCCCGGTCATAAAGACGCCGCTCCTGCATCTGCTGGGCGACCTGTACTACAAGTTGCCGGCTGCTGCCGGACGCCAGCAAGGCCGACGACCAGAGCGAATCGGCTCGGACAGGATTCCCGGCGTCGTATGCGAGGCCGCCCAACTGCACAACGAGGTGGATCTCGGTCGGGCGCTGGGCGAGTCGTCGTTCGACGAGATCGTAGGCCTTGCCGTACTCCTTCAACTGCACATACGCCCTTCGCAGACCGTCGAAGGTTATGTAATTGAGGGGGTCGGTTCTGAGCAGGTCCTCATAAATGGCGGCGGCCTTTGCCCACTCCCCGGCCTGCTCGAGCGATTGCGCCACCTGCAGACGCCGAAGCGTTTCCTGGTCCTGAGCGCCGAGGCGAGCGACGGCGGCAAGCGAAAGGATAAGAACGACGGTGAGGATGCGCATGTGGGCTGAATATATCAAAAAGACGCGGGGCAGTCCATCGGGGTTCCCGTTGCCTTGATTCCACACTCGTTCCATGGTACATTGCATTGACTCGTTCGGCCCCGCGGGCCGAATTTTTTTTCCCGTATGCCATCCGGTCTCCAGCATATCGCCATTCTCGGTGCCACCGGTTCGATCGGCCGCAACAGCCTCGAGGTGATCCGTGCGCACCCCGATCGGTTCCGGGTTGGCGCCCTGACGACGAATCGGAACATCGACCTGCTCGAAGCACAGGCACGAGAGTTCCATCCGTCGGCGGTCGTCGTCCTCGACCATGAGCGGGCAGCGACGCTTCGGTCGAGATTGGGCGGCCTGACGAAAGTGCTGAGCGGTCCCGAGGGCCTGGACGAGGTTGTTCGGCGGGACGATGTAGACGTGGTCATCTCTTCGCTTGTCGGGTTCGCCGGCGTTCGTCCCACGGCCGAGGCGATCCGTCACCGCAAACGCATTGCCCTGGCCAACAAGGAAACCTTGGTGGCGGCGGGTGCGTTCATCACAGAACTGGTCCGGGAATATGGGGTTGAACTCATCCCCATCGACAGCGAGCATAGCGCGATCCTCCAATGCTTGGCGGGCGAGGACGCATCGCGGGTCGCCCGGCTGATCCTGACCGCGTCGGGCGGTCCGTTCCGAACGACCTCCCCGGATGATTTTGCGCGCATCACCGTGGAGCAGGCGCTCCAGCATCCGAACTGGAGTATGGGAAACAAGATTACGATCGACTCGGCGACCCTCATGAACAAGGGGCTGGAAGTGATCGAGGCGCACTGGCTGTTCGGGCTTCCGGCGGAGCGGATCGACGTCGTCGTGCATCCGCAGTCCATCATTCATAGTATGGTGGAGTTCATCGACGGATCAGTCAAGGCTCAGCTTGGGCTTCCCGATATGAGACTGCCGATCCAGTATGCGCTCACCCATCCCGATCGACTGCCGATGAACGGCGAACGGGTGTCGTTCCCGCGGCTGGAACAGATGACCTTCTTCGAGCCGGATCGGCGGCGCTTTCCATGTCTCGACCTGGCGTACGAAGCGCTTCAGGCTGGCGGCACGTTGCCCGCCGTGTTGAATGCCGCCAACGAGGTTGCCGTGGCAGGTTTTCTCGACCGCGTGCTGACCTTCGACCGGATCGCCACCGTCATCAGTCATACGATGGACAAGCATCGCACGGTCGCGCATCCTGACCTCGACGACATCGTCGAGGCCGACCGTTGGGCCCGACGGACAGCGCACTCGCTCGCAGGCATACTCAAGACGTAATGGTGATTCTGCCACAAAGATCACATAGAACACAGAGATGTGACAGATGCTTTTTGCTTTGTGATCTTCGTGTTCTTTGTGGCCAATTAACCTGATTCGTCATCGACGGAATTCGCTGAACTCTCACACATCGCATCCGCATGGAATTCCTGAGCACGGTCTTCTATTTCATCGTCACGATCGGCATTCTCGTTTTTATCCACGAGCTTGGGCACTTCGCCGCAGCAAAGCTCTTTGGGATGCGGGTCGAGCGCTTCAGCATCGGCTTTCCGCCTCGTGCCTTCGGCAAACAGATCGGCGAGACCGACTACTGCATTTCGTGGATCCCGATCGGAGGATATGTGAAGATCGCCGGCATGATCGACGAGAGCCTCGATACCGCACATTTGGGACGCGACCCGGAGCCCTGGGAGTTCCGGGCCAAGCCGATCTGGCAAAGGTCCATCGTTATGGCGGCCGGCGTCGTGATGAATCTCGCGCTTGCGGTGGCGATCTTCTGGGGGATCATCTATGCTCAGGGGCGGGTCGTGCGGCCGGTGACGGAGATCGGCTACGTCGTTCCGGGAAGTCCTGCTGAGAAAGCGGGTCTTCGCACGAACGACCGCGTCCGGTCGATCAACGAGACGCCCGTATCGCAGTGGGATCAGATCGAAAGCATGATCTACGCCGAGACCGTCGGCCAGGATGTCGTGATCGCTGTTGAGCGGGCTGGTACGACCGTGACCGTCGAGATCCGTCGTCTCAACCTTCCTGAGTTGACGGAAGAACGCTTCGGCATCTATCCGACGGGTTTGGTACCCGTCGTAGCCGCCGTGCAGGGTGGAATGCCGGGGGATAAGCTCGGGTTGATGCCGGGCGACACGATCATCTCAGTGAATGGTGCAACGGTCTCATATGCCGCACTTCCTCCGTCGATCCGCGCAAACGCCGGTCGCGAGATGCTATTGGGCTGGAAGCGTGGCGACAGTGCTTTCGTACGGCCGGTCACTCCAACGGAAGAAGGGGTCATTGGCGTATCGCTCATGGCAGCCTACCAGGGGCCAATTCTGCGCGAGGATTACTCACTGCTCGCAGCTTTCCCGGTGAGCGTGCGCGAAGTGTGGTTTACAAGCGGCCTGTTCTTCCGGAACATCTGGCAGATCGTCGTGGGCGAGGCATCATTCTCAAAGTCGATCGGCGGCCCGGTACGCATCGCACAGATGGCCAACCGGTCAGCGGAGAGTGGTGTGGTCAGCTTTTTCGGCTTTGTCGCGTTGCTCAGCATCAGTCTCGCACTGCTCAATATCCTGCCATTCCCGGCGCTTGACGGCGGTCATTTGTTGTTCTTGGGGTACGAGGCGCTGTTTCGCCACGAGATCCCAGCACGGGTGAAGATCGTCATTCAGCAGGCAGGAATGATCCTGTTGCTTGTCTTTATGGCGTTTGTGCTCTATAATGACCTGTTGCATTTCTGACCGTGGTGTAACCCTCCTTGTGACTTCCGTCATACCGATATAGTTGACCCCGCGGTATGTTGGTCGGTAGCAGCCTGAATCATATTTCCCTCTCTTAGGAGATCCGCGCCATGAACGCGATCAAACGGAACCGTCTGCTGGTGGTGTTGGCGGCCATGCTCGTGCTGGGGAGTGTCGGTGTCGAAGCCCAGACGGGCCGTCTGGAATTGAACGTGCCCAACTTCGATCTGTTCACGCCGACCGACTGGATCGATGCCGCCACGTTCACGCTCAAGGAGAGTATCCCGGCCGGCATCTCCGGAACGATCATTACGAGCCAGCCGATGGGGGTCTTCCTCCAGGGCCGGGTCTTGAAACAGGCCACAGGCGACCCCGCGCCGTTAGAACTGGCGAGCTTCCATATCGCCCGGTCGACGCCCATCCGGACGGTGAGCCCCACAGGTTCGGGCGAAGCGCGGTATGAAATGAGCATCGGCGCGTTGTCGCGCGGCACGGAGTTCGATGTCACCTATCGCGAGAACAAGGCCGAGATCGACAAGCTCAAGGACCAGCTTCAGACTGGCATTGCGGCCATCACGGGTAAGTTCACGCTTGACATCACCTTGCGCAGCGTCGACCCCCAGACAGGACCCGCGCTCGACCGGATCGTTCGTGTGTTCGATATCCCCTTCTCGACGGCAGGCCAAGCCAAGATCATTGTGCAGGTCGACCCGGTCGTCACCGTGCCGAATCCGACGTTCACGGTCCTGTTGCCGGCTGAGAGGCCCCTCCTGGAGTACGAACTGGCTGTCTACCGCGTCGAGGACAACCCACGCGACGCTGTGCAGAACGGGCGTCCGGTATGGCGCGAGCGTGTTACAGACGGCCGCACGATCCTGGTCTATCCACAGACCGCGACCCCATTGGTGCAGGGTGCGCGATACGTCGCCGCCGGCCGATCGTTCATCCAGTCCAGTTCGAACCGCGACAAGGTCAGTGTTGACGCCGACCTCGTGGTCTTCCGGTACGGCGAAGCCTCTGCCAGCAGCGGTGGAACCGGCGGCAACACGGGCGGGCAGGACCCCAACCGTCCCGATCCGTTGATCACGGTCTTCGGCAATGCGGCTACCCAGGTGCCGCCGCAGTTGGCCCAACAACTGAGCTCGCTGTTGAGGCGGCTCGAAGAGCGTGGCTGGACCTTCACGCAGATCCGGTTCAACAATCGGGTCATCTCCGTGGCGGAATTGGCGCAGATCATCGGCCGATTCCAGAATGCGACTGTTTCAGTCGTCGAATAACTGACTTTGGACGAGAGGAGCCGACCCATGAATCTGAGGAAAGTGGTGATCTTTGCGGCTGTTGCCGCACTTGTGCTGTCGAGTATGGCCTTGGTGCCGCAGCAGGACACGCGCGACATTCAAGCCGTGGTAGTCAAGGTCGTGCGCGACGTCCAGAAGAAGGCCGCAGCGACCGGCTGGCAGAAGGCTGTGCCTGCCGATCGGCTGCGTTCAGGCTATCAGCTCCGAACGGACGACCGGTCGCTGGCGATGGTCATGTTCCCCGACCAGAGCAAGCTCATCATCCGGGCCAAGTCGATCGTCGAGATCAAGGGACAGAAGCAGGACAAGCAGATCGTCGACCGGAATGTGCATGTCGAGCGCGGCCGCTTGGCATTTGAGGTGAAGAAGCAGGAGCGCGAGCAATTCCGCTTCTCGTCGCCCATTTCTGTGGCCTCGATCCGTGGAACGACGGGCGGGGTCGACCACGCTCCCGTTGACACCACCAGCACGTTCGTGTGCACGGGCGGGTCGTTTGACGTGGACGGATTCACCCTGCTCGCCGGTCAGACCTACCAGAAGCGCGGGTCGGGCCAGGGGAGGGTCCGCAATTCAACGGGCAGCGACAACAACATCGCTAGTCAGGACGAGAACGTGACCGGAGATGAGGGCGAAGGCGAGCAGGGACAACAGGGCAAGGACCGTCTCGAGCTGATCGGGCGTGACGCCAGCGGCAAGGAGGTCAAGGTCCGCATCGAATAGGCCTGTTGCATCCGGCAGGGTCATTTCCTACATTGAGCGGCGAATCGTGCGATTCGCCGCTTTTTTTTTCTGGTCGTTCTGAATCGTCCCTCCTTTCCTCACATGTCGCAGGTGATCCCCATGCGTGCGGTTCTGTTTGCTGCCCTGGCATTCGCGTTCCTTCTGGCGTGGCCCGCCGTGACGAACGCTCAGGTCTCCACGTATGTGAATCGCGTCGACGCTCCGACGGCGACGCAAGGCACAGCGGCAGCGATCGGGGTTGAGATGATCCCGTCGGTCGAGGCCCGGCGCATTTGGTTACGCTACCGGTCTTTCGGCGTCACAGAATTCACCGAAATGGAAATGCTGCAGGCCGGCCGCTCCTTCACCGCTTCGGTCCCCGCCGCTGACGTTCAGCCGCCGTATCTGCAGTATTACATCGCCATCGAGCTGTCGAACGGAACGATCGTTACGTACCCGGAAGCCAGCGCCGAGCTGAATCCGCTGCAATTGAGTGTTCAGCAGGTCGATCCCCGTGAGAGCGAACTCCGGATCCTGAGTCCCGAGCCGGGAGAGACCGTATCGGCGGAGGAGTTTGTCCTGGCCGTCTCGCTCTACTACGCAAGCCCGGCGGTCGCCCCGAGCCGCACTCGTATTCTGATCGACGGCATCGACATCTCGCGCGAGTCGGTGCTGTCGGACGATCTCATTCTCTGGTCGCCCGCCAATTCGGCTCAGCCATTGAAGCTGGGGGCCCGCAACGTTCGCGTCGAGTTGCGTGACACGTCCGGAAACCTCTATTTCTCGAAATCGGTGAGCTTCAGCTTGTCGACGGCAGAGGCCATTGCCGAGGTCGCTTCGCAATTCCACGTCGACGGTGACGTCCGGGCGGAATATCGCAATGAGCAGACGGCCAACGCTCAGACCTTTGCGAGGGTCGATGCACGAGCCAACGGTTCGTACTCATTCCTTGACTTCGGAACGACGCTGCGGTTCGACAACCTCGAAAGCCCCGACCGGCAGCCGCAGAATCGCTATTCCATCTTTGTCGACGCGCAGTACGCCCGCTTGGAGGTCGGCGATGCTTATCCAAAGTTCCCATCGCTCATGATGCTCGGCAAGCGCGTCCGCGGCGTCACCGGGGCCCTGAAATTTGGGTTCTTCAACCTCGATGTTTCGGTCGGAGAGACCGAACGGCTCATCAACGGGACCTTCCTTGGCGACACCACGTTCGCCGACACAAACGCCGTCCGTAACCGGCCCGATAACACGCTGCCGAAGGGCACGTCATACTTCGCTTACGAGCTTTTCAATCCCGGAACGTTTACGAGGGACTTCATCGGCGTCCGCCCGTCATTCGGTTCGGGCGAGAACTTCCAGCTGGGCTTCACCTATCTAAAGTTCAAGGATGATGTTACGTCAATCCGTTACGGTATCCAGCCGAAGGAGAATCTCGTTGTCGGTACCGACCTGGCGATCGGCCTTGACGACCAGCACATCCGCTGGGAGACCCAGGTGGCGGTCGGCCTGCAGAACCGCGATATCAGCGGCGGCAATTTCACGGACGCAGATTACGATTCCCTCGCGGCACAGGGACAGGATGTCAAGGACCTGGGCCAGATCGCAGAGAATTTCATCACGGTGAATGCAAATCTCGAGCCGCTCAACCCGGCGGGTACGGGTCTACCCGGCATCGCGATGGAAAGCTTCCTCACCCTGAACTACTTCAACAACTACGTCCGGGCGCAATACCTCCGGCGCGGCACGGCCTATAAAACGTTCGGCAACGAATTCCAGCAGTCCGACATCCAGGGCTTCGCCGTATCGGACAACATCCGGCTCCTCAACAATCGCCTGTTCGCGAGCATCTCGTATGAAGCGAAGTCTGACAACCTGTCGAAATCGAAGGCGAGCACGACGGATTATAACAACCTGATCACGGCGCTCACGTTCAACCCCGGCGCCAGCTATCCGACACTCCAGGTCGGCTATGCCACGGGAACCCGGTTGAGCGATCAGGTCGTGTTCACGCCCGACTCGAGCCGGCAGTCGAAGGGGGCCGATGATCAGACGAACCGGATCACCTTCGGCGCTTCGTACGACCTCAATGTGGGCTTCCGGAATTTCGTCGCCATCAGCATCAACCTCGTCGACCGGACGGACAACACCATCTACCGCCGGGACCAGGCCAGCACCTTCATCAACGGTTCGGTGACGTCATTCTTCACTGCTATTCCGTTGCAGACGACGATCAGCCTGCTGACCAGCTCCACCAGCAGCAAGAACCAGCTGTTCTACACAGATGGGCCTTCCTTCGGAGCCGACAGCGCGATCGTGCAGAATGACTTTGCCTACACCGCGCTGGGGCTCTCGGCGCAATACCGGCTGTTGGACGACAACCTGCGACTTGTGGCACAGGTGACGCCGACCTTCGGCGATCTTGAACGAACGGTCATTCGCCTCGGCGGCGACTACACCTACCGGGCACATGCGTTCGAGCTGTACTTCGACTACTTCAAGAACACCCTGGTCGCCAACGACCGGATCCTATCGTTCGTCTACCGGTACAACTTCTGACGGTGGCGGCGCGACCGCCTTCGATGGGCGTCCGGTGACCCACCACTGATCATCCACAGATCGGGTGGAACGACCCTCCGTGCTGACCCGATGCGCGGCGGCGTCGGATCCCCCTTCCCGCGCATGACCTCGTACGACTTCAAGAAGAAGATCTTGCCGTGGCTCGTCAAGGCCGGCATCGGCCTGGGCATCGGCCTGCTCGTCATTCTGCTCACGAGCGGATGGCTGTTCGAGATCACCGTGCTCGGCAACATCGAGTTGCTGACGATCGACTACCGGTATCAGAATCGGTACGATCCTATTGCAGCCGCGCAGGTGAAAGACCGGGCCGACGTCGTGATCGTCGGCATCTCCGACGAGGACCTGAAGGCTTTGCCGGAGTCATTTCCCTTCCCGCGCTCGTACTACGCTCATGTGATCGAGAACCTCAATCGCGCCGGAGCGCGCGCGATCGTATTCGATATCACGTTCGAGACCGCACGCGAGGGCGATTCGGTGATGGCGGAGGTGCTGGCACGCGCTCCCAACGTCGTTCTCGCCGCCAAGGTGCAGACCGGGTCGGGCAGTGAGTACGCGGAGGTCCGGTCGCTGGAGAAGACCTACAACAATATCTTCTTCAAGGACAATCGGAACATCGGCATCGGTATCGTGAATATCATCAAGGACCGCGACGACGTCTGCCGGCGGTACATGCCCATGATCGTGGCCGAAGGCGATCTGACCCCGACGCTCGCCTTTGCCGCGCTCAACAAGGCGTATCGTCTGAAGCCGATGACCACCGTCGCGCTGGGCGAAGCGGAATTCGTCTACCGCGACCGTCGTATCCCCCGTTTCAATCCTTCCGACTTCCTCCTCGACTATTATGGACCGGTGGGGACGTTCCGATACGTGCCGTTTTCACAGGTGATCGACGATGAGCAGTTCAAAACGAAGGACGAGATCGAACTCGAGGAGGATATCAACGCATTCGACGAGGCCGCCGCACGCCTCTTCCGGAACAAGATCGTCTTGGTCGGCTCGCTGATGGCCGAAGAACGCGACTACCACAACATCCCGATCTACAAGGACGACGGCGGGAAGAAGAACTACGCTATGCACGGGGTCGAGATCCACGCGACCGCCATCCAGAACGTGCTCGACCAGCGCTTCGTTCGCATCCTCGACCCCACGATCGGCATGCTGATCATTCTGGTCGTGTCCGTGCTGGCGTTCGTCGGATTGCTCGCACTGAAATCGATCAAGGTCAAGTATGTCTGGGCGCTCGAGATCGGCGTTGTGTTGGTCGTGCTCATCCTCGTCTTCGCGATCTTCGAGGCCGGCGTCCTCATCTTCGCCTCCGACGGACTGCTCATCAACGTTGTCAACCCGAGCCTCGCGATCGTCTTTACGTATCTCGGGACCGCCGTCTATCAGTATCTGTCCGAGCGCCAACAGAAGGCGATGATCAAGGGGGTCTTCTCGCACTACCTTAACCCTGCTGTTGTCAACATTCTCGTCAACGACCCGAGCAAGGCGAAGCTGGGGGGCGACCTGCGCGATCTGACGATCTTTTTCTCCGACATCGCTTCGTTCACGACCATCTCCGAGCACTACCACGGTAAGCCCGAGGGTCTTGTCGATCTCCTCAATGAATACCTGGAAGAGATGACGACGATCGTCCTGAAGTACGAGGGAACGCTCGACAAGTATATTGGCGATGCCATCATGGCGTTCTGGGGAGCGCCCATTCCCCAGAAGGATCATGCCATTCGCGCCTGTCTTGCGGCCATGGAAATGCAGGCCCGCCTGGCTGAGCTGCGAAAGAAGTGGAAAAAGGAAGGTCGACCGGAACTCGTTGCCCGGTGCGGCATCAACACCGGTCCTGTCATCGCCGGAAATATGGGTGGCAAGGACCGCTTCGATTACACCGTTATCGGCGATCCGGTCAACCTTGCATCACGGCTGGAAGGCGCCAACAAGCAGTACGGCTCGCTGATCATGATCAGCGAGTTCACGCACAAACTGGTCCAGAAGCACGTCACCGTCCGGGAGCTCGATCTCATCCAGGTCAAGGGAAAGAACGAGCCCGTAAAGGTGTACGAGCTGATGGGACGCCACGACATGCCGCTGACCGACCAGCAAAAACAGTCCCTCGAGATCTATCACGAAGGGCTGAAGTTGTACCGTGCACGTCAGTTCGACGAAGCCATTGCCTATATGGAGCAGGCGATACAACTCGACCCGAACTGCCATGCCGCGCGCATTTATACCGAGCGGGCCGGTCTGTACAAGATCGCGCCGCCACCGCCCGACTGGAACGGCGTGTTCATCATGACGAGTAAGTGATCTGCCTCTCTCAGCTACGACGGCAGCGGACCAGGAGCCATGGCCCTTCGGTCCGGCCGCAGGAGGTCGGATGATCCGGCGCCATTGGTTGATCCTGCCGTTCGCGTACACCGTCGTTACGCGCCTTAGAAGCGTCGGCGGCGTTTTGGATCATCTGACACGCGATGTGGCCATTCCGTTGATCCCAGCGGTCGCACTGTTCGGACAGAACGGATCGCTAGCCGTTGTTCTGTGGCTCGGGTTCGCCTCCCTCTACGAGGTGGGCTACCTTTTGAATGATGAGCCTCCGTCGGCTGTGGGTGAGGACGGAAGAGACCGGTTGGATGGGGAGGCTGTACCCTGGGGGCTGGCTGTTGGACTGCGGCTGGTGGTCTGGGCGTCCGCGGTCTGGTGGGCGATCTCGGCATCGGGTTGGTGGGTCGGCATGACCTACGTCGTCGTCAGCGCGCTCGTCGTCGGCACCCTGCTGGTTCACGCGTTTCTAGCATCGCATACGCCGACCGTCCGGTTCTTCTCGTTCGCCCTCCTCTCCCTGTTCAAGTATGCCCCCTTCCTCGTCCCGCTGATCGGGTGGGAACACGCCATGCCGTATCTTGGGTCGATCTTCTTGATGTACGGCTTCCCGCGAAGCGTGCACTACGTAATGCGCAAGATGCTGCCATCCGAGAGGTCCGCCGAGGTTGACCGATTCGAGCTGCTCTCGCATGGCCTTGGGCTTTTTCCCGCCTCGGTCATCGTCGCGCCCGACCTTCTCGCATGGCCGGACCAAGGCTGGACGGCTCCGGCTCTTCTTTGGGCTCTCTATCTTTCCGCGTGGGTCGCGGCGTTGGTCTCTCGTCGTGACCGCAGTGCCGTCGTACTCGAGCTCTGAACAAGCGTGTGCGGCCGGATCATTGCGGGAGGTTGCTTCCGAGCTAGCCCCGTCACCGAAGCCGATAGACCTCGATCGATCCCGACCGAGCAACAGGCACACCATTCGAGCGCAATCGGGAGACCGCGGCCACGTAAATCTCAGGCTTGACGGCGTCGACAATGAAGCGGTCGCGGGTGGTGTCGATCACCGCGAACTCTGCGATACGTCCCGTGAACGGCGCTGGTTCGAACAGCCCTGTCGGGAACGGAAGCACGTGCGGTCGCCGGATGAATACCGACGCATTGATGCTGTTCTGCAACGATATTGTCGCGTCTGCAGGAATGGCCGCCGCAACCGAAGATGCCTCATCCAGTCGCCACCCCTCCACGTAGCGGCTCCACCCAAACAGCCCCTTGTTCATAAGAAATTGACGTCCGAGCGGGCTCGGCGAATCGGCGAGAAAAACGAGGACCGTGGCTACGGTTATTGCCCAAGGGAGACGCCGGGCGATGGGCCCCGGAGCACGTCGGATGAATCGTGCCCACCCCAAGGCCGTCGCCGCCAGAACGAACGGAAGCACTCCGGCTGTGTATTGCGTACACGTACAGCTGTGTGAGGGGTTCGTGCTCAAAAGGACGAACGTGAAGGTGAACGCACTCGGGATGAGCAGGTCCCACCCTAGGAACGCCAATCCCAGTGCCGGGAGGAAGATGAGTGCCAGGTACCGGACCTTCGAAGCATCGAATGCCGAAAAGAGCAGGGATGGCTGGCCAACACAGTTTGAAAAGATCTCCGCACCATTGGCGCCAAGATGCTGGAATGCCGGAAGCGCAGGCACGCCGGCAGGTGTAACAGCCGGCAGATGTCTGATGATCACCCAGGATCCCGCGGCAAACAGCATCAGCCCCGCCGACCCGAGTAGCCAGGAGCGGTGTCGGACTGCCCCAACCGTTGCTAACAGCGCGGCCGCGATGATGAAATTCTCTTTGGCCAACGCCACGAGTGCTACGCCCAGCAGTATTCGACCGGCGCGACCTTCCACGATCCCCCAGATCGCCAGCAGGGCTGCCGGGATGGCGACATGGTCCGTGTGAAAGTCGAACAGCGCCTGGAACCACATCGGGCCGGATGTTAACAACAATGCGGGCATGAGATGCGGGGCAGGCGCCGGTGCAATCTTGGCGGCCAGGCGTTCGAGCAGTGGAAATGTCAGGCCGAGCGTGAGACTCTGGAGCGCTACCAAGGTGAGCGGCGAAGGAAGCACTGCGTACGCCAGCGCATGCAGGATGAAGATGGGCT
>CAZOMY010000028.1:0-2035 GCA_964581115.1 uncultured Ignavibacteriaceae bacterium
GCGCGCTTGGCGGTTACTGTTCTGACCTCCAGCGGGTTTTTCAGCACCCTGCTAATATTCTTCCAGCGCCTTTGCGTCGTTGCAGTGACAGTATCAACGCGGCGACAGCATCCAAGCAGAAATCGTTGCATCTTATACATACTGAAACACATTTGGAGTTGTAAATCGGAGGCACTATGAACACCCTGAAGACCACCCTATTAATGACCGTGCTTACGGTCCTGTTCGTCCTCGTCGGCAACTGGCTGGGGGGACAGAGCGGCATGATGACGGCCTTCGCGTTCGCCATTCTCATGAACGTCGGCACCTACTGGTTCAGCGACAAGATGGTCCTGCGGATGTATGGCGCCGAAGAACTCGATCGCTCGCAGTACGGCCACATCTACCGCATGACGGAGGAGCTGACCAAGCGAGCCGGCATCCCGATGCCGAGACTGTATCTCATCCGCGGCGACCAACCGAATGCGTTCGCGACCGGCCGGAACCCGCAGAACGCAGCGGTGGCGGTCACGGAGAGCATCGTCCGTCTGCTGACAAAGGATGAGTTACGCGGCGTAATCGCCCACGAATTGGCTCACATCAAGAATCGTGACATCCTCGTGGCCACGATCGCGGCGACATTCGCCGGCGCCATCAGCATGATCGCCAACATGGCACAGTGGGCCATGATCTTCGGCGGCAGCCGCTCGAACGACGAAGAGGGCGGCGGCAATCCGATCGTCGCCATCGTCATGATGATCGTCGCCCCGCTGGCTGCGATGATGATCCAGATGGCCATCTCACGCCAGCGTGAGTTCCTGGCCGATGCGGGCGGCGCGCAGATGAGCGGCAATCCGATCTCACTGGCCAACGCGCTCAAGCGGTTGCATAGCGCGTCGCAGCAGATACCGATGGAGGCCACACCGGCCACGGCACACCTGTTCATCGTCAATCCTTTCAGCGGCGGCGCCATTATGAAGCTCTTCAGCACCCACCCGCCGATGGAAGAGCGGGTCGCTCGCCTGGAGGAGATGGCGTACGGGAGGTCGATCTCAGTTCGATGAAGCGCTGAGGAAGGTGGAAGGTTGTAGGACGAAGGTGTGTGGAAGGGGTCAGAGGAGGTCGCGCGGCGACGCTTCTGGCCCCTTCGGCATTCAAGGTCCCTTCTCCACACCATTCACCTCACACCTGACACTGCTTGCTGGTTCTGCCCCCTTTCTTCTTCCTCTTCCTTCCGCTACCTTTTGTCCTTTATGGCGACGACGGAGCCATACCTGCTTGGCATCAGCGCCGAGGAACTTGAGCGCATGCGCTTTCAGCATGGCGTCTGGAAGGCCTCGACCGACGACTTCCTGAACCGCTTGGCCGTCGGACCCGGCAAACGATGTCTGGACGTCGGTGCCGGCCCGGGATTCGTGACGGTCGATCTGCGCGAGCGAGTGGGGCCGGAAGGCCATGTGACCGCACTCGAACCTTCGAACATGTATCTCGACCATGTCCGGAAGATGGTGCGAGAAAGGGGCTGGTCGAACGTTGAGGCGTTGCTCGGAACAGCCGAGACGGCGAGGCTTCCGGAGGCGTCGTATGATCTGGTCTACGTCCGGTGGGTGATCGATTTTGTCCGCGATCGGTCGGCATTCCTCCGGTCGCTCATCCGGACCGTCAAACCGGGGGGTGTGATCGCGATCGAGGACTATTTCTACGAAGGTCTCGCTGTTCATCCACGCGGTACCGATTTCGACCGGATGCCGGACATCGTGCGGCGCTATTACCGGAGCGGCGGCGGGGATGCGTATGCGATCGGAGAAATGCCGTCGATGCTTCGCCGGGAAGGCTTCGGGCTCGTCATGTTCGCGCCGCAACAGCAGGTTGGAGGGAAAGACAGTCCGGTGTTTCAATGGGCGTGGAACTTTTTCCGGCTCCACCTGCCCATCATGGCCGAGCGGGGGATCATCGATGCGGCCGAACGGGACCGGCAGATGACGAACCTGGAACAGCTGGCGAAGGACCCGGAGATGTTCTTCTTCTCGCCCATCGTCGTCCAGTGCGCCATGAG
>CAZOMY010000028.1:2135-24567 GCA_964581115.1 uncultured Ignavibacteriaceae bacterium
CTCACAGCGAACGACCCCATCACCAATCGGTAATCGCATGTACCGTTCTCTTCTGTCCATCTCTCTCCTCGCCATGACCCTCGCCGCCCAGCCTTCCGTTCATTACACCCTCGGCATGTCCCGGCCGTCGAGCCATTTTCTTGAGGTCGAAATGCGTGTGTCAGGATTGGGCGCTGGAGACAAGAACCTGGATATCGCCATGCCGGCCTGGCGCACGGGGCGCTACTCGATCTTCGATTTTGCCGGAGGCGTTACAGGCGTGTCGGCGCAGGATGGGGCGGGTGGAGCACTGACATTCCAAAAGATTGATAAGCAGACGTGGCGTATAAACAAAGGCCGATCCACGACCGTTATCGTACGCTATCGTGTGTACGCCGACGAGTTCAACATGCGCACCCGCGGCCTGAACGACGAACATGCGTTCGCCGACCCGGCGGCCGTCTTCATGTACGTGCCATCACTCGCCAAGCGACCGCTGACGCTGGAGGTCAAGCCGTACGGCTCGTGGAAGGTGACGACCGGCCTTGACGCCATGCCGGGGAAGCCGAATCACTTCACGGCTCCGAACTACGAGTACTTCGCCGACTGCCCGATCGAGGTGGGAAACCAGAAGGAGTATACATTCGACGTGGACGGCGTACCGCACGTGTGGATGATCGCGGGCGAGGGGACCTATGACATTGAGAAGCTGATCGAGGACACCAAGAAGATCGTACGCGCGAACAAGGACTTCTGGGGCCGGTTGCCCTACAATCGGTACATCTTCATGCTCCACATCAGTCCTACCTCCGGCGGCGGTACGGAACATATCAATTCCACGATCATGGGAGCGCGGCCGTTCCAACTGGCGTCGCCCGGCGGCTATCGAGGATTCCTCGGGCTGGTGTCGCACGAGTACTTTCACACGTGGAACGTGAAGCACCTGCGTCCGGCCGGCATCACACCGTACGATTTCTCGAAAGAGAACTACTCCCGCGAGCTGTGGGTGGCCGAGGGGACGACGTCGTACTACACCGGCATCATTCTGATCCGTGCCGGACTGGCGAAGGGCGATGAATACATCGAACGGTTGGGGAGCGAGATCAAAGACGAGCGGCAACGTCCCGGCAACCGCAAGCAATCGGTCGCAGAGTCCTCGTTCGATGCGTGGATCAAGTATTGGAAGAACACCCCGCAGGCGTATAACGAGGAGTCGGACTATTACGACCAGGGTTCGAACGTGAGTCTGGCGCTCGACCTCGAGATCCTGCGGTCGTCGTCGGGGAATTCGGGCTTGCACGACGTCTTGCGGACAATGTTCGAGCGGTTCCCTGTCGGCAAACAGGGCTACACGCTGGAGGACCTTCAGAAGGTGAGCGAAGAAAAAGCGGGAGGAAGCCTATCGGAGTTCTTCGCGAAGTTCGTGACCGGGACCGAGCCGTTGCCGTGGGAAGATCTGCTGGAATCTGCCGGTCTGGACGTGAAGGCGACCGCTGAAACGAGGCCGGCAATCGGCGCGAGGCTATCGGACCGCGACGGTCGCGTAATCGTACAAGGGGTGGTCGAAGGCAGCGCGGCCGACCTGGCCGGACTCTCGATCAACGACGAGATCGTGGCGTTTAACGGCTATCGGGCGCGTTCGCAGGAACTGAATACGCGGATCGGCGAGGTGAAGCCGGGGGAGGAGATGACGCTGACCGTCTTCCGCAATGAACAACTTCGGACGATCGTCGTCCGTCCCGCGATCCCGACCATTCCAAATTACACCGTTAAAAAGGTCGACCAGCCCTCCGACCTTCAGAAGAAGATCTACGAAAAATGGCTGGGCGCATCCTGGGAGTGACTCCCAAGGTCAAATAAGAACCGGGGGGGGGGATTATAGGAGATAGGGAGTGGAGGAGTTCTAGTTGTATTCGCAGAGCGATCATCCGAACTCCTCCACTCCTTCACTCCTCTTTTCCTCCAACGCTCCTTCTCCCGCCATCCTCTGTCATTCCTGAGAATTCCGGTGTGCCGTTCCGCTTGACAACCCCCCGCCTCGTGCGTACCATAGTAGTGAGGTTCGGGTCAACGATCGCTTCACCCGACCTTGCACCATCCGATGTCTCACCGCGTCCGCGTGTTTTAAAACGACGGGTTGAGCCCAAGCAAAAGCGTCAAGGCAGTTTCTCAATCACTTCAAATTGTCTTGGCGTTCTTGGCGTGCTTTGCGTCCTTGGCGGTCGATCTTTGGACCTCCTCGGCCGAAGCATCACCCATCTCGATCACCCGGACAGAGGAGGAGCCCTATCGCTCGTTGAGACGGCCCTTCAACCACCGCGCGTCGTGTAGCGCTGTCTTCGCGCGGCCCACCGGGACTATTCCGAACGCATCCAGCGACCTGTCGGGGGGAGCTGGGCGGTGGTGGTCCGTGCTTTCGTACGACATGTCGTGAGCACCTTCGGAAAGGTTGCGTCTCCGCGGCGGACACGCACGTCCATCGCCGAGGATGACGCACGACCTCATCGCAGCGGGGGACTCCCCCTGTCCTTTCTTTCGTGACGCGGCTTTTCGTCGTAGACATCGGAGTGCGATCATGCGTCCACTCGTCTCTCTTACGCTGCTTCTCTCCGTTCCACTCTTGTCGCAAGATCTTCCGCCTTCCGATTCCACCGATCTCGTGCGTCGTCCGCACTGGTCGGCCGTCTCCTTCAACCGCACCGATCTCACCCGACATCCCTCCCGCTCGCTCGAAGGTCTGATGGCGCTCCTGCCGGGATTCTCTCGGGTCGTATCTCCGATCGGTGAACGACTGTCGTCCGGAGTGTCGCAGGCACTGCACCTCCGCGGCAGCCGGGAAGGGGAGATCGAGTACCGATTCGGCGGCATTCCTGCGACCGACCGGTGGTCAAATATGAGCGGCGTTCCTTTCTTACCTGAGATGCTCGATGCGGTTGAGGTCCACACTGGCGCGTACGGACCGTCGCTCGGCATGATGGGAGGAGGCGTCGTTGACATGAAATTGCGGCAGGGGGGCGATGTACTGACGGCCGATGCGATCTTCCTGACGGACGACTTCGCGCGGCCCGGCAAGCAATTCCTCAACACGTCGTCGTATGGCTGGACAAGCGCCGTCCTCTCCGTGGGAACGCCTTTGCCGTTCGAGTCGTCGTTGTTCGTTGCTGCTGAGGTGTCGCGCAAAGCTAATTTCCAACCGATGTACCTCGAGCCGATCAACATCACGCTGGTTTCGGACTACTACAACAGCAACTACTATCCGCCACCGCCGGCGCCGTTTGTGATCGGCCGCAACCACGTGCCGTTACAATCGTCCGAGCGCAGCGTCGTGCAATGGAACCTCGTTTCAACCGCCCTTGGACCGTCGCTGGCACTTTTTGGAAGCATCTCATCCGGCAGAGCGCGGCAGGTCAGTTGGCCCACTGCCGTTACCGACCTCTACCGTCAAGCTCGCATTCCGTGGGGCGAGGAGAATTCCACGTTCGCCGCGCTGAAAGCGGAAGACGAGATCGCTGCTGGCTTTTCCATTTCCGCGTCGGTCTCGTACCGCTCGTGCTATAATGGAACGACCGACCCGGCGCTCGGGGAACAGTGGCGCCTATACTACGACAGTTCCGCCAATGCAGCCGCCGGGTATTTGGGGTTCACCGACCGTTACACGCCTCCTCAAGACTATGCCGCCGTACTCAACTTCTGGTTCAATCACGCCAACAAGCCATCGCGGACCTACCAACGGCAAGCGTCCGACACGTGGACGGCTTCGGTCAAGGGTCGGGCGGAGTTCTCAGAGCATTGGACGGCGGAGATCTTGGGCGAGGCCGAGTGGTGGACGCTCAGGAAGTTTCATGCGGGGAACGTGTCCGCCATAAGCTGGTTGGATTCGAACAGGGACGGTGTCATCGACTACTCGTACTCGTCGGAGGCTGAGGAACGCGTGAACATGATCAACGCTTACATGCTCAGCAACTTCGGCTATGACTTCCGAGGCAACGAAACCAATGACGGGATCGATGCGCCTCGGCGTCCGTCGTTCGCCAGCATCAGCTTTACAACCGCCCGGACCGACGGACCGCTGACGATTGACGCTGGCTTGCGCGCACAGTGGATCTCGATGGACATGCCGTATGTACCGCCGCAGGTCAATCCGACGACCGGGGGAAAGGATTGGCGGAACATGGACGCCCTCTGGGATTACTACCTCGACACATTTCGTCCGGAGGCGATTAAGCGGACCGAGACGGAATCGTACATCCTTCCGCGACTGAGCCTGAGGTACCAAGGAGCGACGGGAAGCTTCTTTGCCGCCTACGGTGCGTACGTTGAGACGCAACCACACGAACAGATCCAGCTTGACGTCGACCGCTTGGGAGATCTACTCGACCCATTATGGCAGGCGCCATATAACATCGGCGGAGCAGCGATCCCGTTCATGGTGAAGGCGTCACGCACACAGCAGATGGAAGTGGGCCTCACGCAAAAGGTGATCGGCAGTCTGAAAGCCCGAGCTGCGTTCTTCTACAAGACCATGACGCACCAAGTGCAATTCGGCACACTCCTTTCCACCTCGCCGGATGTGTACCCCCCCGTAGCGTTCGTCAATTCAGGCGAGAGTAGCAGTTCCGGATTGGAGGTCGGCCTGCATGCGGAACCAATGCCGGGCGTCGATGCCGATGTGGCGTACGCCTGGAGCCGGGCCGAAGGTCAGACCTCGTTCCCAAGGTCAAATCGGTATTACTACACCGACGAAGGACTGTACACCCGGAATCCGCCTGCGATCACGGCTCGGCCGCTGTCGTATGAGCGGGAACATCGTGTCGTCGGTTCGATCGGTGTTGCGCCGGTACCTGAGAGTTTGTTCGAAGGCCTTCGCATCCGTCTGTGGGGCATCATTGAGTCGGGGACCGCATATACCCTGGAAGAGCCATTCCGCTACATGGGCTCGTCAACCGTCTGGGGCGTTGCCGTCCGGTCGCTCGTTGATGTGAGGACGTTCTCGCCTGTCGAATATCCCAACGAGTCGCGTACACCGTGGGTGTCAACGATCGACCTGTCGGCGTCATACGAACTCACGTTGTCAAGCGCCAACGTCGAACTTTTTGCTCTCGTTACGAATCTGCTTGACACGAAGAACATCCTCCATGTCTATCCGACGACAGGTTCGGCTGTGGATGACGGTTGGCAGAAATCGAACTTCTACACGTACTATGAGCCGATCACTCAATACACGCAATTCTATCGGTTCCTCAATCTCCGGAACCGGTGGGCCTACATGAACGCTACCGGTCGCGACATGTTCGGCGCTCCGAGGCAGATCCGGATCGGGGTGAGGGTAGGCATATGAGAACTTTGGAGAACAAAGGAGAGGTGGGCGGTAAGAGGTGGGTCTCGAAGAGAAGTTGTTTCACACTGTGTGCGAATTGTAGTGGGCCTCCGGAGGTGGTAGGAGGTAGGAGTGGGGTGGCGATCAAGGTGTCGAACGAAAGAAGCGTGGCGCTGATGATGCTCCTCGCCGTCGCTCCTTCGATGATGTTGGGGCAGGGGAAGGGGAAGCCGGAGGGGTGGGCGAGGGACGACGTTCCGGCGAGAGTGACGGGGTCGCCGACGTACGCCGTTCTCAACATCAACAACATCACGTCGTGGATGCGGTACGACGGGCACTCGAATCATTCCCCGTCGGCTGACGACGGGATGTACTATCCCCGAAACACAGGGAGCGTGATCTATCAGGATTGTCTGGTGTGGGGAGGAAAGGTGTTCCGCAACGCCGCGCTCACAGACCCCGCGCCATTACAGCCGATCCGCGTCGGCGGCGGGACGTATGGCATCGGTACGAGGGCTGGTCGGGTCACTGGCTCAGGAGCAACCGCCGTCGCTGAAGATCCGTCGCTGCCGTCCGTGCGCATCTACCGCATCCGTCGCGACTATGACACGATGAGCGAGTATGACCTCCGGCGCGATGCGGCAAGCGTCTACGAGACCTCGGAGCTCTTTGCAACTGCATCGCAAATGTCTGCCGTCAAAGACCAGTATGCTGTCGACTGGGCCAACTGGCCGGTTGAGCGAGGGGCGCCGTTCATCGACCGCAATGCCAACGGCGTTTACGACCCACCGCCGCCGTTCAATCTCGACTGGAGCGCCGGTCCGATCTTCACTGTCGACAGTCTGATCCCCGGCAACTACGACGAGCCGGGCGTCGCCGGCCGCGACCAGGAGACCCCAGCCGACCAGGTCATTTGGACGGTCTTTAACGACCTGAACGAGGCGACGGCGATATCATTTGAAGGCTCGTATCCGCTCGGGCTGGAGGTGCAGAAGACCATGTGGGGCTACAAACGCTACGACGCCCTCGGCTCGATCTATTTTGTGCGGTACAAGCTGATCAACAAAGGAGGGGTTGATACGTCGTCAGCTCCCGGTGTGCAGCCGGGGTCGTTCTGGATCGACAGCATGTACGTGGCGCAGTTCGTGGACCCCGATCTCGGAAATGCAGGTGACGACCTTGTCGGGTGCGATTCGCTTCTCAGTCTCGGCTATTGCTACAATGGATATCAGGTCGATGCAGAATTTCGAGGATTCAATCTGCCCCCGCCCGCAGTCGGATATGACTTTCTTGCAGGGGCCACCGTTCCATCGCCCGGAGACTCGGCCATCGTCGACTTCGGCCGACGCTACAACCAACGGAATCTCCCCCTGACGGCGTTTGCATACTTCTAGAATGGCTCTCCATACTCGGATCCTCCGGGAGGGCAGGCCGAATACGACAGGGGTTCAGGAAGATGGTGGAAGATGCTTCGCGGCTTCGCTCCGCTCGGAGACTTCTCGACCGCCGACCTGGAGTACGATCGTCCACCACAATTCCCTCCATCTAGATATCTGTACTCCGGCGATCCCGTATCAGGTCAAGGATGGCTCGACGGAACCATATACGGCACAATAGGGAATCCCCCCGGTGATCGCCGAATTGTCCTCAGCAGCGGTCCCTTCTCTCTTGCCCCCGGCGATGCGCAAGAGGTCTACGTCGGCGTCGTGGCCGGCATTGGCGCAGATCACCTATCGAGCATCACGGCTATGAGGATCCACGATCGGACCGTCCAGACGATCTTCGACCGTGGATTCCAGGCTCCCGGACCACCCTCCGCTCCGGCCGTTTCGGTCTCAGCGCTCGATGGCGAGGTCGTGCTCTCTTGGGGTTCCGATGCGAACACCATCGCCCGGACGGAAGAGCGCATCGTCGCCGACACCTACCGTTTTGAAGGCTACGTTGTGTATCAGTTGCCGTCCAGCAACGCCCGGCTGTCGGAAGCTACCCGCATCGGCACGTTCGACCTGGTCAACGGCGTTGCGAAGATCCTTGAGCCGGCTGTCGATCCGGCGACCGGCGCATCGATCGTACGCGTCGTACAAGACGGTACCGATGCCGGCGTGAGGCGTTCGATCCGCATCACACAAGATGTGGTCAACGGACCGGTCTGGTCCACGGGGCGCGAGGTCATTCCGTTGGTGAATGGACGCCAATACTTCTTCGCCGTGACGGCCTACAATGTCAACGCAAATCCCAACGAGTTGCCGGTCAGCAATGAATCGGAGCCCGTGGTGATCGCGGTGAAGCCGCAGGTGCCGTTCGGACTGAGGCCGTCCTCCGCGAGCGGGGATACACTCGACGCACTCCATCTTACAGGAGTATCTCTGACGCGCGTGGTGCCGGTGGTGGTCGACCCACTCGCCGGAACGGGCGACACCGTGCAGGTGCGGTTCAGCGGTCCAAACTCCGCGCGCTTCTGGTCGGTCGTCAATGTCTCTCGCGGGGCGGTTCTGGTCGCGAGCGGGACAAATTTCTCGGGGGACGAACGCTATGCGATCGTTGGGGGTGTTCTTGTGAAGGTCGTACATGACACGGCATCAGGACCGCCGGCTGACTCGACAAACGTCTACCAATTTACCATACCAACGCCTCAGCGAGGACGGGCGGTAGAGCTTGCCAGCGTTGATCGGATCGGTGTCTTCCCGAATCCGTACTACGCCCAGCCCACGACGCCGTATGGGTCTTCGACACCGGCCCGGCAATTCGTCACGTTCAACAATCTGCCTCGCCGTGCCATCGTCCGCATCTTCAACCTCGCCGGTCATCTGATCCGTACCCTGCGAAAGGATGACGCGTCCCAGTTCTTGGTGTGGGACCTCGAGAATGAAGATCGTTGGCTGGTGGCGAGCGGCATGTATCTCTGTCTTATCGAAATTCCCGACCTCGGCGTGTCGAAGGTGTTGAAGCTCGGGGTTGTGGCGGCGATGGAGGGGGTGCAATAAGGACGGACGGCATGATCGAGTCCATGTGTCGCTCAATGCTCATCTCGGCTGCGTGGTTGGCGGTCACCAACACCGTCTCTGCACAGGAAGTGGAGAAGTCCGCCTCTGCACGTCGGTCGCAGGCGCTCATGAAAAGCGCCGGTAATCCGGTCTATACCCTCCTCAACATCAACAATGTAACGGCGTGGACTCGGGCCGACGGTCAGTCCGCTCACTCACCCAAAGCGGACGACGGAGTCTACTTCCCGCGCGGCACGGGCTCTGTCATCTATCAGGACTGTTTGATGTGGGGAGGAAAAGTGTTCACCGATCCCGTCTTCAGTCAACCGGGCCCGCGACAACTCGTACGCGTGGGAGGAGGGACCTACGGCATCGGGACCCGTGTCGGGCGGATCATCGACCCGTCGCTGGGCCCTGCATGGGGATCTGGGATCGAAGATCCCTCCGCCTCGGATGTCCGCATCTACCGGATCCGGCGCGACTATGCAACGATGACCGACGCGGAGGTACGAAGAGATGCTGCCGGAGTCTACGAGATCCCCGAAAGCGACGTTTCGACCGATCAGGTCAAAGCGGTCAGGATGCAATATCATCTCGACTGGACGACATGGCCCGTCGCCAAGGGCGCCCCGTACATCGACCGCAACAGTAATGGACAGTACGAACCGCCTCCGGCGTTCAATACCGATCGCTCCGCCGGTCCGATCTTTACCATCGACAGTCTCGTAGCGCATGGCTATGACGAGCCCGGCATTGCTGGCGAAGAGCCGTTCGACCCTGCGAGTCAGGTCATTTGGACGGTCTACAATGACCTGACCGTGAGCACGGCCCTCAGTTTCGTAGACTCGGAACCGATGGGGCTTGAGGTGCAACGGACGTATTGGGCCTACAACATTCCCGGCAGCGTCTCCAACGCGTATTTCCTGCGCCATCGCATCATCAACAAGGGAGGAGTCGATACTTCCACGGCCGCAGGCGATCAGTTCGGAGCTTTTTGGATCGATAGCATGTACGTGGGCTGGTGGTCGGATCCCGATGTTGGCAATGCCGGAGACGACCTTGTCGGATGTGACACCTTGCTTCAGCTGGGATTTGCCTTCAATGCAAGCTTGACAGACGAGGAGTTCAAAGCGTTCAACCTGCCGCCGCCCGCGATCGCGTATACCATGGTTACAGACCCGACGGTTGTCTCCGCTGGTTCAAACGGCATGGTCGGACTGCGCTTTCGTTCAGACATCCGAAATCTTCAGATGACCTCATTTACGTACTATAGCAGCGGTCCGCCGATCGACGAATGCGAGAATTACTCCTGTGCAACGGGGAAATGGTGGAAGGCGCTGCGAGGGTACGCACGGCTTGGCGATCTTTCTTCTCCCGACGAATTCGTCCCGTATCCGCCCGCTGTGGGACCTACATTGTTCCCACTCAGCGGAGATCCGGTCGAAGGCACCGGCTTTCTCGATGGATTGGGAGTCAGCTACTCGTGGGCTCCGGGTGACCGCCGCATGTTGATGAACAGCGGCCCATTTCGCATGGCCCCCGGCGACACGCAGGACATCGTTCACGCCTTCGTTGCTGGCATCGGAGCGGACAACATCACGAGCGTAGCGGTTTTGAAGTTCCATGCGGCCCGGCTCCGGCAAGCGGCGCTCAACGGCTTCCGCATGGATCTCGGGCCTACGTCGCCGCACGTCACCGCCATTCCACTCGACCAGGAAGTGGTGCTCCGGTGGGACGAAAACCTTGAGGCCGTGATGAGGACGGAGGATCGGCTCACTGCCGAAGCCTATCGGTTTGAGGGGTATCACGTCTATCAACTGCCGTACGCTGACGCTTCGATCAACGAAGGCATCTTGATCGCGACGTTCGACCGAGCCAACGGTGTCACCCGGATCGTCGACGAACGGATCGACACGACGTCGGGAGTATTGACGAACTACCTCGCTCACCTTGGAAGCGACTCCGGCGTTGAGCGAACAATTCGCATCACGCGCAGCCGCCTTTCGAATTCAACGGAGGGAGCGTTGCTGTACAATGGAACGGAATACTACTTCGCTGTCACGGCGTATGCTGTAGCGGTCGATCCGCAGGCCATACCGAAGTCGAGCGAATCCCGTCCGTCGCTCGTTGCCGTCCGACCGCAGCGATCTTTCGGCCTTGAGCCCCAAACGCGTTACGGCGACACTGTGGCCGTTTCTGTTGCATCCGGAAACGCCGCCGCGCTGGTGCTTCCTCAGGTCGTCGATCCGCGCGCGGGAACGGGAGACACGTATGAACTCTCGTTCAGCGGAAGCCCGGCGACGGCATGGTCGGTCATGAACGTGACCGACAGGCGTATGGTCGTGTCGCAACAGAACCTGCGGATCGGCATACCCCAGCCGCTTCCCGAAGGGGGGATCACGCTGCGCTTCGGGTCGGGTCCGTATGGATTGCAGTCATCCTATGAGGTCATCGGTCAGCGGCATCTCACGTGGCTCCACGCCGATGCTCTTGGTCTCGAGAGTTTCGGGGGCGCGGCGGGGTGGGAGTCGCCGGCGCACCTGTTTGGTTATGCCGTCGAACGCCCCGTCCCGCCCCATCGGCTCCGTCAAGTGCAGATCGTGTTCACGGCCCACGACACCAGCGGACCCGCGGCGTTCCGCACGTCGTCGGACGATACGGCTTCGTATGCGTATCGATTTGTCGCCAATGCCGACCAAGCCGCGGCCCAGCCATCGTTCGCATCATGGATTGTCAACACCGATACCGGATGGAGTTACCAAGACCATCGCATCAGTATGCCGCTGGCGGTCTACGACATCGATGCGAGTCCACCCCGGCGTTTGGCGGTTGGGTTTGTGGAGAACAATGTGGCTGGAGGGCTTGTCGATGGCTACTACTGGCCGGAGGTCTCTTCCCGGCTCGGGGTCGGCGACAACACCGGTCCTAACGGACCCCGCGAATGGCTCGTTGTCTACGATGCGCCCTACACGGGAGCGATGCGCAACACCGCATGGAAGAACCTGTTGACCGACACGACCATGCCGGTCATGTATCTGTTCACATGGAACCGCCGGAACATCTTTCCGTGGACCTCAGGCGTCAGATTCAGATTCGAGCCGTACCGAGTGCTAAGCGAGGCCGATACGCTACGATTCACGATCGTCGCTCCGGCCACGGGTGCGAGCGCCATCACCGCAAGCCTGGATCGCGTCGGCGTTTATCCCAACCCATATCTTGGCGAGCGGATGCAGGCCACCCCTAGCCGCAGGCAGTTCGTCACCTTCATCAACCTCCCGCTGCGAGCGACGATCCAGGTCTTCAACCTCGCCGGCCATCTTGTCCGGACACTCCGGAAGGACGATGCATCGAGTTTTCTCGAATGGGACCTCCTGAACGAGTACGGGGTCTACGCAGGGAGCGGCATGTACATCTGCCGGGTGGACATGCCAGACCTGGGTGTCGTGCGCGTCCTGAAACTGGGCGTGGTGATCACCTTGGAATGACCTCTGCCAAACGACCATCGTCAATCGAGCCCCGAGTCTGGGACGGTCAATGATCCATCCAGGTACGTGCGGAGTCGAGGTGCGTCGATCGAAACTCGACAGATCTCAGTCCCCGATTCCAACTCCAATTCCCGTCACTCATTCTCCTTTCGCAATTCCCATCTTCCATCTACCCTTCCTGCCTTGTATCTTTCCAGCCGCATGCAACTCACCGACCTCGGCTGGAACGACTATTTTGAGGCCTTCTTTGCCCCTTACCGGGAAAAGGGGCTGGTGCCTGCGCGCGTGGCGATCCAGTATCGAGACAAGTATGTGCTCTACGCCGAAGGCGGGGAACTGCAGGGACAGGTGACTGGACGTTTCGAGTTCAAGGCAAAGAACCTTGATGAATTCCCCGCGGTCGGCGACTGGGTGGCTATTCAGCCGCCGGTGGGTGGAGGAACGGTGGTCATCGAGGCGGTTGTCGATCGGCGCACGCAATTTGCGCGCAAGACCGCCGGCGTTCGTACCGTTCCGCAAGTGGTCGCCGCCAACGCCGACGTCGTGTTCCTTGTCTCCGGCCTCGACGACGAGATCAACCTGCGTCGCATCGAACGCTATCTCACGGTGGCGTACGAAAGCGGGGCCAAACCGGTGATCGTCCTGAACAAGATCGACCTCTGCCCGGACCTCGACCCGGTCATTGAAGAAGTTGCCGCCATTGCACCGGGTGTCGATATTCTGCCGATGTGCGCCCGGACGAACGCCGGGGTCGATGCGATCGCGGCGCGGCTGACACGGGGTGTCACCGGTGCCCTGCTCGGTTCTTCGGGCGTGGGCAAGACCACCATCGCCAACGATCTTCTCGGCGAGAATCGCTACCGGACGCAGGAAGTGCGCGAGAACGACAGCCACGGCCGGCACACAACGACGCACCGCGAACTCGTCATCCTTCCGAACGGCGGTTTGCTCATCGACACACCGGGCATGCGGGAGATCCAGCTCTGGGGCGATGTGCAGAGTCTGCAGGCGTCGTTCGAAGACATTGCAACACTGGCGCTCGAGTGTAGATTCCGCGACTGCAAGCATGAAGCGGAGCCCGGCTGCAGCGTGAAGGAGGCGATGGAAGATGGCCGCCTCGACCCGGCGAGGTATGATGCATATAAGAAGCTGGAAAAGGAGATCGCATATCTCGCACGGCGGAAGGACCAGAGCCTTCAACGAGCCGAGACGGCAAAGTGGAAGAAGATCGCGGGCGATATTAAGCGCATCTATAAGAACAGGGAGAAGCCCTGAGTAGGAAACATTCCAAACATTCCAGACCGCCAAACTCCAAACAGATCCCCAAACCGCCAAACTGTCCAAACTTCAGAGGGGATCTTCTGGTTGAGAGCCTCTCAAGGTGATCACATCGGTAGCTTTTCAGTCTGTTGGTCTGGCCGTTTGTTTGCCTGCCCGACGGGGATTGTGCTGACCCGGTCAGGCGGGGAGTCTGGGATGTTTGGACATTTGGCACGCTTCGCCAATGAATTCTTCATCTCTCATACTGGGTTCCTCGGGGCTTGTGGGCTCCCACCTGCTCACGCTGCTCCTGGCATCGCCTCACTATGCGGTGGTGCGGTCGCTCGTCCGTCGGCCGTCGGGGCGCGTTCACAAAAAGCTCGAGGAGCACGTCGTCGATTTCGACCAGTTGGCGGGGGTGCGAGAAGTCGTCCGCGGGAACGACGTCTTCTGCTGCCTCGGGACCACGATCAGGGTGGCCGGCTCTCAGGAGGCCTTTCGCAAAGTCGATCTCACCTACGTCGTCGATGCCGCCGATACCGCTCATCGGAACGGCGCTTCCCGCTTCTTCGTGGTCTCGTCCATCGGCGCGAATGTCTCCTCGGGCAGTTTCTATCTGCGGGTGAAGGGGGAGATGGAGGCGACCGTGGCAACAATCCCGTATGCGGCCGTCGGCATCATCAGGCCGTCGCTTCTGCTGGGTGAACGGAAGGAGTCTCGGATCGGTGAAAGGATCGGCGCTGTGGGACTGCAAGCGCTTTCGTTTGCCATGCTCGGTCCGTTGCGCAAACTCCGACCGATCCGTGCTGCCGACGTCGCCGCCGGCATGCTCTTCCTCAGCCGCACGAACTTCACCGGTGTAAGGATCTGTGAGTCGGATGAGATCCAGGAGATGGCTTATCTCAGCAAGCGAGACCCTGAATTGTGAATAGTGAATGGTGAATCGTCAATAGGAAAGCGAACACACGGGAAAGCCCTTTCCCGATAATCCGAAATCGACAATTCGAAATCCGAAATCACCAAAGGTGTCCCATGAGACGCTTCCTCCTCATCTTTACCCTCATCGCCTCATCGTTGGCCCTCGCCGACGAGGGGATGTACCCCATCAGCGAGATCCACAAGCTGAATTTGAAGAAGCTTGGCTTCCTCATCAGCCAGAAGGACCTGTACAATCCCAACGGCGTCAGTCTGCTCGACGCCATCGTCAATGTCGGCGGATGCTCGGGCTCGTTCATCTCGAAGGACGGACTGGTGATCACGAATCACCACTGTGTCTTTGGGGCTGTGCAGGCGATCAGCACGCTCGAGAATGACTACATCACGAACGGCTTCCTGGCTCCCACGCGCGACAAGGAAGTGCCGGCTCGCGGTCTCGTCATCCGCATCACGGAATCGTACAAGGACGTGTCGAAAGAGGTGCTGAGTGCCGTGACGCAAAACATGCCTCTCGCCGACCGGACCCGCGCCATCAACAAGAAAATGCAGGAGATCGCCGAGGCGGTCGAAAAGGCCGATCCGGGCAAGCAGGCGCAGGTGAGCGAGATGTTCGCGGGACGGAACTATGTGCTGTTCGTCTACCAGCGCATTCGCGACGTGCGGCTGGTCTATGTCCCCCAACGGTCCATCGGCGAATTCGCGGGCGAGAACGACAACTGGGTCTGGCCGCGCCACACGGGTGACTTCTCCTTCGTACGTGCGTACGTCGCGAAGGATGGAACTCCCGCGGAGTATTCGGCGGAGAACGTCCCGTATCAACCAAAGAAATTCCTCAAGGTCAATCCGAAAGGGGTGGATGACGGCGACTTCGTGTTCATCCTCGGATACCCTGGGCGCACGTTCCGCCATCAGCCGGCGGCGTACATCGCGTACGACGAGGCGTTCCGGTTGAAGTTCACGGCCGACCTGTACGAATGGCAGATCGCCACGATGGAAGCGGCGGGCAAAGGCGATCGTGCCGTGGCCATCAAGCACGATGCGCGCATCAAGGGGTTGGCCAACGTGATGAAGAACTATCAGGGGAAGCTGACGGGCCTGAAGCGCCTGCGCCTGGCCGAAGCGAAGAAGGCGGAAGAGGCGATGCTGCAGAAGTTCATCGATGCCGACGCGCAGCGGAAGGCGACGTACGGCACCGTCCTGAGCGAGATCAACGCCATCTACGATGAGATGTCGGCATCGGCTCCGAAGGAACTTGTGCTCGACGCATTTGGCGGACTGGCGGGTCAGGCGTTTTCGACGGCAGTGACGGTGGTCGGTGCAGCGATCGAACGCGCGAAGCCGGACGACCAGCGAGCCAACCCGTGGAAGGACGCGAACATCAAGGCCACGATGGAAGGCCGTAAGCGGGCGCTCCGCGACTACTACGAGCCAACGGACCGGGCGTTCTTCAAGGACATGATCCAGCGGGCCCTGTTGCTTCCCGAAGGGAACCGCATCGCCGGTTTGGAAGAGGTGGTCGGAAAGGACGTTGAGGCGTTCGTCGCTACGGCGTACGCGAACACAATGCTCACGACGCCCGATTCGCTCGACGCCGCCTTCATGATGACGGAGGCGCAGGTCCAGGCTTCGAATGACGGATTCCTTCGCCTGGCCCGGGCACTCCGGCCGTCGGTAGAGGAATTGCGTGAGACCAGGGCGCGGCGCAATGGCGCGCTCAACCGTCTGCTCGCACTCTACGTCGAGGTCAAGGAACAGTTTGTCGGCAAGGACTTCATTCCTGACGCCAACAGCACGCTGCGCCTGACCTACGGACGCATCAAGGGCTATTCACCGTCCGATGCGACCTACTATAGCCCCATCACGACTCTGAAGGGCGTGCTCGAGAAGACGACAGGGGAGGAGCCGTACAACACACCCCCAGCATTAATCGAAGCAGCAGAGAAGCACCGCGACCCGAAGTTCATGCACAAGAAGCTGAACGACATACCGGTGGGCATCCTGTACAACACCGATACCACCGGCGGCAACTCCGGAAGCGCGGTGATGAATGCCAGGGGGGAGCTTGTCGGTGTCAACTTTGACCGAGCCTACCATGCTACGATCAACGATTACGCCTGGAGCGATTCGTACAGCCGCTCGATCGCCGTCGACATTCGCTATGTCCTGTGGGTGACGAAGTACGTGGGGAACGCCGGGTTCATTCTGAAGGAGATCGGGGTAGAATAAAGATCGCACGCAGACCTGCCTGCCGCTCAGAGCGCATCGAACCGGCAGGCAGGGACGCAGAGTTCGCAAAGGACGCGGAGAAAGACAAGATATTGTCAGTGATATCCTCTCTGCGCTCTCGGCGTTCTCTGCGACTCTGCGAGATACCTCTTTTCGCAAAGGGTTGGAGACATCGAAGACCTCTGGCAATTCGCTCTCCTCTTCAGCGTCGGGATCGTCGCAGGCTTCATGAATGTGACAGCCGGCGGCGGCTCCTCGCTGGGCCTTCCGGCGCTGATCTTTCTCGGTCTTGATCCGTCAGTCGCCAACGGAACGAACCGCATCGCCATCATCGTCCAGAACGTCAGCGCGGTTTCGTCCTTCCGGTCGAGCGGCATGCGTGGACTGCGGCAATCGCTCTGGCTCTCGGCGTGGGCGGTGCCCGGCGCGATCCTCGGGACGGTCGCGGCGGTGCAGATCAGCGACGCCTGGTTCCAGATCGCCGTCGGCGTCGTGAACATCCTGACGATCGTCACGATGTTCCTGCCGAAGAGCAAAGCGGCGGAAGGGACGGACGACGACCCAAAGCGAAAGCTCCTGGTCGGCATCACGCTCTTCTTCGTCGGGATCTACGGCGGGTTCATCCAGCTGAGCGTGGGCTTTCTGCTCATGGCGACGCTCTACCGGTTGTCGCGGATGAACCTTGTGCTCGTGAACATGCACAAGGTGACGATCGCGATGGTCTACAATATCCCCTCGCTGGCGATCTTCTGGTGGACGGGTAATGTGCAGTTACTGCCAGGCCTGGTTCTCGGGCTCGGCAGCGCTGTCGGTGGATGGACAAGCGCCAAGGTGCAGATCCGCAAGGGAGAGGGGTTCATCAAGTTCGTTCTGGCCATCGCCCTGGTGTTGATCTCGCTGAAGCTCTTCGGTGCGTGGTGAGCGGGTATCGGTTAATGGGGATCGGTTCCCGGGGTGGTTCGATGCGGGATCCACTCCGATTGATGATTCTAAGGGCCATTCCACCCGATAATCCGCAATCCCCATTTCGCAATCCGCAATTCCAGCAGGCCCCCACACCGCAACCCCTCTGCCCTTGCCCTCGTAGTACCGTTGTCTACGCTCAGGAACCCTCTTATGAAGAGCATCCCTTGGTCCCGCATTGCGGGCGTCATTCTCCTCATTCTCCTTGCGGCAGTCGTCATCTTCGCGCAGGATGATCGAGTCGCCATCGTTGACCTGAAGGATTTCACCGACGTTGAGGTCCGGGCCGCCGGCTTCTCACTTGCCCGCGATCTTGAGGTCCGCGTGATCGCCTCGGGCGGCGGCGACCGGTCGATGATCCGTGAGATGATCGACGATGATGAGAACTCCGGCATGTACGCCTACGGTTGGATCATCGATGCCGCAACCCGCGACGTGGTATGGATGATGGACCTGCACAACACCTCGGGCCGTCGGAACCGGCGCGCTACTGAGCAAACGGTACGCCTCAAAGCCGGCGCCTATGAAGTGTACTATGCGGCGTGGGGCTATGTGCGAAGCAGCGGCTTCTCATATTCCTCTGCGAATATCGACCGACGGAAGCCCGACCGCCGCGGCGGCAACGTCATCTCCATCTTCGGCCGCGATTTCGAGGACCTGCGCGAGGAGTTCATGGACATGGCGAAGACCGAGTGGGGCATCGAGGTGGACGTCGATCTGAAGGATGCGGAGGCCGTGAAGACGTTCAAAGCGCCCGCGCCGTTCCGTCAAACGCTCTTCTCGGCGATCGGGGTCGGCGACAACGCGTCGATCCGCAAGACGATCACCGTGACGCGCGACGTATCCGTGCGCATCTACGCCCTCGGAGAAGGTCGTGACCGTGATGAACTGTTCGACCATGGTTGGCTGCTCAATGTCGACACCCGGCAACGCGTCTGGGACATGCAGGGCGCGCGAGTGTTGCGCGCTGGAGGAGCCCGGAAGAATATGCTATCGGACGTCGACCTCACGCTGGAGAAAGGAACCTATGAGCTAGTGTACGTCAGCGACGACTCACATTCCTCCGACGATTGGAACGACCGTCCTCCGACCGACCCGTTGGCGTATGGAGTCACTATCTTCCTGGAGAAGGAATCGGACCGGCCGGCGGTCAAGGTCGAAGAGGGCATTACAGCGGACAAGAACCTCATCGTCGAGATCGTCCGCGTCGGCGACGACGAGCACCGGAGTGCATCGTTCACGCTGAAGAAGGAGACGAAGGTGCACGTTTATGCCCTTGGCGAGCGATCGGGCGACGGACGGATGGCCGACCATGGCTGGATTGTCGACGCGAACACGCGTGAAAAGGTCTGGCGGATGGACGAACGTCGTTCCGTCCATGCCGGCGGAGCTTCGAAGAACCGTTTGGTCGACGAGATCATCTCCTTGCCCGCCGGGAGCTACACCGTTCATTACCAGACAGACGACTCTCACAGTTACGAGGATTGGAACAGCGGCAAGCCGTTCGATGACGAGCGGTGGGGCATCACCCTCAGGGGGGCCGGCAAGGACTTCGATCCAAAGTCGGTAAGCGTGGGAGCGATCCCGCCGCCAAAGAACGTAGTGGCGGAGATCGTGCGTGTACGCGACGACCGGCATGAGCGACGGCGATTCACGCTCGACAGCGTCACGCGCGTCCGTATCGTGGCGGTCGGTGAAGGATCGGGCGATGAAATGGCCGATTACGGATGGATCGAGGAGTCGTCGTCGCGTCGTGTTGTGTGGGAGATGACGTATCGGATGACCGATCACGCGGGGGGAGCGCGCAAGAACAGGATCGTTGAGACGCGACTCACCTTGGAACCCGGCGAATATGTGCTCCACTACCGAACCGACGACACCCACGCCTTCGGCGACTGGAACAGCGACCCGCCGGATGATCCGGAAGCGTGGGGAATCCGGGTGGTGAAAGAAGAGTAAGGAGCGGAATTCAGGACGGGGCATGGGGCACGGGAAGCAAAGCAGAAGGTGCCTCTTGGCGCTTGGTACTTGTAATTGAGAATTGGCACTTGGCGCTTCATTCGCGTGAAGCTCCAAGCCTTAGTCTCCAACTTCAAGCACCAAATACCAAGATCCCGAGGGCTGCGTTGGTTCTTCGATAATTCTTCGATATCTTGTTGTCAACAGAGCAGGTATTCAAGCCTGCTCTTTCTCTTTTCAGAAAGGACGAACGCATGTCGAAAGGACTCTGGATTCTTATGGCGCTCATCATCGGTCCCGGCGGTGCGACGGCACAGTTGAAGCCGGTCAACGACCAGGACAAGACCTCGTACGCCATCGGTGTCGATATCGGACGGAGCTTCAAAATGCAGGGGGCGTCGGTCAATGCCGACATGCTGGCCCAAGGAATGAAGGACGCCATGGCGGGCAAGGGACTCGCGATGAGCGACTCGGCCTGCGAGGCCTTTGTGATGAAGTTCCAGGAGACGCTGGCGAGCCGTCAGTCGGAGATGGCCGCCATGGCTTCATCCGAGAACCGAAAAGCCGGCGAGGCATTCCTCGTCGAGAACAAGAAAAAACCAGGCGTTGTGGCATTGCCGAGCGGACTTCAATACAAGGTCATCAAAGAAGGGACCGGCAAAAAGCCCAAGGCGACCGACGAAGTAACGGTCCACTACAAAGGCACATTGCTCAACGGCGAGACGTTTGACAGCTCCTACGATCGTGGAGAGCCGACGTCGTTTCCGTTGAACCGTGTCATCAAGGGCTGGACGGAGGGATTGCAGTTGATGAGCGTCGGGTCGAAGTATGAGTTCTATATTCCGTCCGACCTAGCGTACGGAGACCGGCAGATGGGGCCAAAGATCATGCCGGGCTCATTGTTGATCTTTGAGGTCGAGCTGCTGGAGATCAAGTAAGCATGTTCCGGCGGTTCGTTGACTGGCTGCACCGGATGAAGGCATGGACCGAGGGGGCGGCGCAGAAGCCGGGGGCCACTTGGACACTATTTGCCATCGCGTTTGCGGAATCGTCCTTCTTCCCGATCCCGCCGGACGTGCTCCTCATCGCTCTGGCGATGCTGGTGCCGAAAAAGGCCTTCTGGAACGCGCTTGTCTGTTCGTTCGGGTCGGTGCTCGGGGGGATGTTCGGCTACTTCATTGGCTACGAGTTCTTCGAACTCATCGGTCAGCCGATCATCAACTTCTACGGCGTTCAGGCGCAGTACGATTCCGTCCGGATCCTGTTCCAAGACAACGCCTTTGTCGCTGTGGCTGTGGCAGGCTTCACGCCCATCCCGTACAAGGTCTTCACGATCGCCGGCGGGGCATTCCGGATCGATTTTTCGACCTTTGTCATCGCGTCAGCGCTGAGCCGTCCGGCTCGCTTCTTCCTGGTGGCGGGTCTGTTCTACTGGTTCGGACCGAAGATCAAGCCGTTCATCGATAAGTACTTTGAATGGCTGACGCTGGCTTTCATGGCGCTGCTGATCGGAGGGTTTGTGCTGATCAGATACGTCCTCTAATCGTGGTCCATACCACCCAGACGAGGAAGTGAGGTGGCACAAAGCCCACGTTGAGTTCGTTGTGCCTGCCCGCCGAAACGGCGGCAGAGGCGGCTGCTTTGCAGCTACGATTCTCGTCGCGCGGACGCTCCACACGTGATCATAGCACGCAGGCTTCTCTCCACATCCTCCTCCGTCGTCGCCCAACTTGACACGCTGATCCGCATCGCCGTCCGGCCTTGCCAAACCGTACCACCCACCCAACACGTCCCGTCTTCCTGTAGCGCCGCGATCGTTCGCTGCGTCTGCTCGGGCGTGCCGAATGACACGAGCACCTGATTCAGCACGACCTCGTTGAGCACCTCGAACCCCGCTTCCTGCAGTCCCTGCGCGAACCGGCGGGCATGACGGCAGGTCCGTTCGATCATCTCCGCAACGCCGCTTCGTCCCAACGATCGCAACGCCGCCCACACCTCGACGCCTCGTGCCCGACGCGATAGCTCGGGCGTGTAATCAGACGGATCCCGGCGCTCGGTCATCTTGGGTAGATACTCTGCCGTGACGGCCATGGCTCCGCGCAGCGCATCAGTATCGCGAACGAACGCCAGACCGGAATCAAACGGGACATTCAGCCATTTGTGCGCGTCGGTCGCCCAAGAATCGGCCTGCGTGAATCCTTCCACGAGGTAGGCACGGCTCGGTGCGGTCGCGGCCCAGAGTCCGAATGCGCCGTCGACATGCACCCAGGCATGGCCATCATGCGCCCACTCGATGATCGGCTTGAGCGGATCGACCGCGCCCGTGTTCACATTACCGGCTTGCGCCAGCACGATCGTCGGACCTTTGATCTTCGGCAACGCGTCGGATCGCATGCGCCCTTGCGAGTCAACGGGCACGCGCTCGACACGCCTCTTGCCGAAGCCGAGTAATCCCACAGCCTTCATGACGGTTGGATGGACCTCGTCACCGACTACGACCGTTACCGACGGCGCGCCAAACAGTCCGTCGGCATCCGGGTCCCATCCATGCCGGAGCAAGACCGACCGGCGGGCGGCAGCCAGCGCCGTAAAGTTGGCGACGGTCGCGCCGGTCACAAACGCTCCGGCAACCGAGGAGGGCAGGCCGAAGAGATCGAGGAGCCAGCGTAACGAAATGCGTTCGAGCTCCGAGGTCGAAGGCGTGATGGTCGAAAGCCCTGTGTTCTGGTCCCACGCCGCAGCGATCCAAGATGCTGCGAGAGAGGCAGGAAGCGATCCGCCGATGACAAATCCGAAGAAGCGCCCGCCCGACATGGCCATCGTGGCAACAGAGCCGACCTCGTCCAATTCCCTCAGCACTGCAGATGGGTCGATCGGTCCATCCTGCAGCGGAATGTCCCAGCGCTTCAGTCCGGCCACGGCGTTCGGGTCGGGACGCACCGGCCGATCGTTGACGGATTCGACGTATCGTATCGCGCGTTCGGCGGCGTCGGTCAGAAGTGTGCGCATTGCGGTGTGAAGGATGAGAGTCTATATTGAAAAGCGGTACACAGAGACCCACAGAGATCACACAGAGATCCACCGAGCGAAGAGTAATTCACTTCCTACATCTGCTCTGTGGACCTCTGTGCTCCTCGGTGGATCTCTGTGACACGCTTCTTTCTCATTTCAGAAGCGGTACACAGAGGTCCACAGAATCACACAGAGATCCACCGAGCAAAGCATTACTTGGGCACGATATCCTCTCTGTGGACCTCTGTGCTCCTCCGTGGATCTCTGTGACACGCTTCTTTCTCATTTCAGAAGCGGTACACAGAGGTCCA
>CAZOMY010000028.1:24667-38979 GCA_964581115.1 uncultured Ignavibacteriaceae bacterium
GTGGATCTCTGTGACACGCTTCTTTCTCATTTCAGAAGCGGTACACAGAGGTCCACAGAATCACACAGAGATCCACCGAGCAAAGCATTACTTGGGCACGATATCCTCTCTGTGGACCTCTGTGCTCCTCCGTGGATCTCTGTGACACGCTTCTTTCTCAAGAAACATTGAATTACCCCGACCCGCAAGGTGACCCATGACCATCACCATTCGACCCGGGACGATCGACGACCTCACCGTCATCGTCGAATACAACAATGCGCTTGCCGTTGAAACGGAACACCGGCAATTGGACATCCCCACGCTGACGAAAGGCGTGGAGGCGATTTTGCGCGACCCCTCCAAGGGACGCTACTTCGTGGCCGTTGAGGGAGGAGAGGTGATCGGCCAAACGATGCTCACATTCGAATGGAGCGACTGGCGTAATGGGATGTTCTGGTGGATCCAGAGTGTGTACGTGCGTCCCGACAAGCGCAGCGTGGGGGTTTACACGGCCCTGCACCGGCATATTGAGCATTTAGCGAGACACGAGAGAGGGGTGTGCGGATTGCGGCTCTATGCTGAGGAGGAGAATCACCGGGCACAGCGGACGTACGAAAGACTGGGAATGGTCAAGACGGGATATAGGGTGTTCGAGACGGTGTTCTGATGTGCAATTATTTGCATTTATATACTAAACGCCATATAATAGCATATAATTAAGCACAACCGCCGAGCGTACCAATGGACCCGATCAAGAACCCATTCTCACCAGGGGCCGGATCGCCGCCGCCCGATCTGGCCGGCCGATCGGATATTCTGCACTCCGCAACACTCCTGCTTCGTCGCATCAAGCTGAAGCGATCGGAAAAGAGCCTTTTGCTGACCGGTCTCAGAGGCGTTGGAAAAACGGTTCTGCTGAACGAGATCGAAAAGTCAGCCCGTGCAGAAGACTATCGCACCATCTTGATCGAAGCGCATGAGGACAAACCCCTTGCACTCTTGTTGGCACCCCATCTTCGCACCCTCTTGTTTGAGCTCGACCGGTTGAAAGGAGCCGGCGACAAGGTCCGACGCGGGATCCGCGTGCTGAAGAGCTTTCTCAGTGGTATCAGGGTCAAGGCGGGAGAGATCGAAGTCGGCATCGATGTTGAACCCGAACAAGGAGCGGCCGACAGCGGAGATCTGGAAGTGGATCTCCCCAGTCTTTTAGTCGCCGTGGCCGAGGCGGCGGAAGAACGACGAACGGCTGTCGCCATCTTTATCGATGAGATGCAGTATTTCTCATCAAAGGAACTCAGTGCCCTCATCATGGCGATGCATCGCCAGCAACAAAAGCAGCTTCCACTCGTGCTCATTGGAGCCGGACTTCCGATCCTGCCGGCGCTCGCTGGCGAATCCAAGTCGTACGCTGAACGACTGTTCAACTTCCCGGAGATCGGTGCGCTGAGCGAAGCGGATGCACAGAAGGCGCTTCAGGAACCGGTCAAGGCCGAAGGAGTCAGATTCCTTCCAACGGCTCTCAAAGAGATCGTTCGCCTCACCAAGGGCTATCCTTACTTCATTCAGGAATGGGGCTATCAAGCTTGGAACCACGCTGAGTCGAGTCCCATCGGACCATCGGTGATTGCAATGGCCAGCGTTTCTGTGCAGAAGCGGCTCGACGCCAATTTCTTCCGTGTACGCCATGACCGTCTCACTCCGAGGGAAAAAGAGTTTCTGCGGGCCATGGCCGATCTCGGACCTGGACCCTATAAGACTGGCGCTATCGCCGAGCGGCTTGGTACGAAGACGACAAGCCTCGGACTCCTTCGTGCCGGCCTGATCAAGAAAGGGATGATCTACAGCCCAGCATTTGGAGACATGGCATTCACGGTCCCGCTCTTCGATGAATTCATGCGTCGATCAATTCCGGTGTTCAAGCGCCGGACAAGCAAATCCGTGAACCAAAAGAACAAGACCAAGCGAGCCCGTTGATGTTAGAACGACAAGCCCCCACCAAACGACGAATCTGACCGCCTCATTACTCTGCTCACCGGGAAGCCGCGATAAAGGAGCCAGGTTCCGGGGATATCAGAGGTCTCCATTCAGCATCCATAGGCGCCACGAATTCGCTCGGTCCTTTCACCTGCCTTTGGAAGTCTCGCTGGAGTCTGGAGATCTGGAGTCTGGAATCTTTGCCCCTATTCTTCCATGGCTTTTCGCACTTCGGGCACCCCGTCTTTGTGCACCAGATACGCCAATACCTTCAGTTTGACGTAGGAGCCGTGGAAGAACATGTATCCCCGCGAGCTCCCCGGTTCCCACGCCGTCCGCCACGAATCTTTGATCAGGAACCAATCCTCGCCGTCGAACGAGCGGTAGTCGATCGCGTGCACGAGGTGGTCGTCGGTCGTCGCGCCCGTCACGAACCGGAATTCGCGAGCTTCCTGCGTGATGGCTCCCGGCGGAATGTCATACGGAGGAATGAAGGCGTACCGCTTGGTCCGCTCGTACGACGGCTCCGAGATGTCGGCGTCGATCGCGGCAGAAAATCCCGACTGCAACGCGTCCTTGAGCGAATGATAGAAGACGTCGAGCGGCACGTTGAGATAGGCGTCGTTCCGCCGCCAGTTGTCGGGGACCTTCAACTCGGTCGTCGTGCCGAACGGGGCGTATTGGAACGACGTCACCAACACGTACTGATCCCATGGAAGCTTGACAACGTCGCGCACGAACGTCTGAGGCGTGTACGACGCTCCCTTCCACGAGAATTTCGATGGTGGAGCGCCCAAGTGGCGGTTCAGGATCCGCTTCACCTGCGGTAGCACGTTCTTCTCATTCCACAATCCTTCCCGTTTCACCCGATCCATGAGTTGCGACAGTTCGCGATAGAGCGCGTTGTGGTTGAACGTGTTCGAGCCCTCCACCTTGTTGCCGTACACATCAGACGGAATAGCCCCGTACGCCCGCACGATGTCCAGCACGCCGGTGAAGAGATCGCCTGGCGCGAAGCGCGAGGCGCCCCGGGTCTGGATGTACCGCTTCGCCTTCTCGATGAAGACGCAGTAGACGGGATACACGACCGACAGCCGCACCGGCTCCATCCCCAATCGCTCCATCTCCGATTCAAGGAATGACGACGTCGAGAACGACCAGCAGATGAGCGTGCTGTCCTGGTTGAGTGGGGACAGATGCGGCACCGGCTTGAAATCCGACATCGTCTGGGGCCGGGGGAGTTTCGAGATCGCCGCCTGAAGCGCCTCTTCGAGGGACTGTGCGTAGAGGGACGCTGCTGAGAGAGAGGTTGACAGGGCGAAGACAAGAAGTCTTCGCCATGGCGCGACACGACGCTCGAACGAGGTCTTCACGTGTGAGGTCCTCTTAAAGGAAAGATGTGCCGCAGAGACGGCCGGAGGTTCGATCTATAGTTGCGCAGCAACACTTAAGTCCTCTTTCACCTCTTTGCGTCTTCGTGTCTTTGCGGTGAAGCTGGTCTCTTCGCATTGGCACAATGGCGCAATGCAGCGCTGTGATCTCCGGCAGGTGTTCAGCAATCGGCCTCCAATTCTTGCCCCCGTTGGCACTCGCGTACACGGCCCCAGAACTTGTGCCAAGATACAACCCAAACGGGTCCAGTTCATCCGTGCGGAACGCCTGACGCAACACATGCAGATACGCCGGTCGGGGCGGCAGTCCTTGACGAAGCGGCCGCCAGGACCTCCCGCTCTCTCGGTCATTCAGACCGCGAATTCTCCGTTGAGGGCGGAATGGAATCCCGGACCTTCCTCCGGGATGAGAAATATCTTCCGAAGCCGTCCAGGTCTCGCCTCCATCCGAACTGCGTTGCACGGTGGTGCCGAACCAGTACGATGTCGCGGCGGCGTACAACGTCGGAGCGCCTCGCCAATCGAGAAGGATATCGTTGACCTCGGCCCTTTTCACGAATGGACCGTCGAGCGTCCACCGTCGAAGATCGAGTCCGGACGTGAGCCGGAACGCCCCCTTGCGGGTTCCGACACAAAGTTCAACGCGACGCGATCGAATACGAGCAGCCATCCGAATGATGTGCTGGGTGGGGGAAGGGAAGATGGGGAAAGGGAGGTAGAACAGCAAACAGGTCAACGTGCCTGACATCCACATCTTGAAACAACGTGGCCCGTTCGGCAAGAGGCACCGAACGGGCCACCAAACAGCCAAACAAGCCAGGTCAAGCAGTCAGTCTGATCCGCCAGCCGAAATGATCCTCCATGCGGATGGTAGAGCGACCGCCCACAGAATGCACGCCACGGGATAGGTCAACCGGAAGCCCCACTCCCACTCCGCCACCTGTGCCAGCGGGAATCCGATTCCTGCCACGATGAGCGAAGCGGCGATCCATGTTGGCAACGTCTTCGCGCGAAGGAAGCCGATGCCGAGAATGATCGAGGTGATCGGGAACAACGGACCGAACAGCGCGACGGCCAACAACTCTCCCCCCGGGTCTGCGGCAAAGGCGTTCCATACCGGATCTCCCGCGCCCCGCTGGCGGAGCGAGTACTCCAGCACACGGAGGAATTCCATCCCGAATCCCACCACGGTGCCGAACAATCCTGTGAACATCGCCGCAAGGCCGGTTCGACGATGGGTCGACGCCAACTGACGCGCCAGTTCAAGGTAGATCGGCACAAAGAAGATGAGCGCAAATGAGCCGAGGATGCCCTCGACCCAGCTGGCCTTCATCGACGGCAACATCCCGATCTGCAGGGTGAAGGCGATCATCGACAGCGCCAGCAGAACCGGTCCGGCATGGAAGGCGACGGACAAGAACGTTCGATAGGAAGATGACTGAAGAGACGGTTGCATGTGATGACTCCAGTAAAGTGGTGAAATGAAATCGGGAATGGAAAAGGTCAATTGAGTGCTCGGTGTGATCTCGGTACGTATTATGGCTATTGGCTGTTGGATCTCCCATTGTCAAAGTCGACGTCGAACAAGAACTGCAGCCGCCTCTCCTGCACTGTTGCAGGCATTCGACGCAACACCGCGTTCCGCAACATCCCGCCCCACCGGCTCTGGATCTGAGCGACGGCCCCAAAATGCCGGGACATGTGCACGATCGTTTGTGTGCGCTTCATGCGACATTGCTCGTACGTACGAAACGCCGTTGCGGGGTCTGACGAGCACTTCCAGCATTCTGCAAGGACCACGGCGTCTTCGATCGCCTGACAGGCCCCCTGTCCCATATTGGGCGTGGTGGCATGTGCCGCGTCGCCAAGAAGCACGATATTTCCGAACGCGAAGCGGGGCAATGGCGGCAGATCGCTGATGTCATTGTGCAGCAGCGCTGAGGGTTCGGTCCGTGCGATCACTTCGCCGATCGGTTGGTGGTAACCACGGTAGAGGCCCAGCACGTCGTGCACGCCGAACGCATGGTACCGAGGATCTCGTTCGGGAGCTTTCGTCGTGGCGAACCAGTAGATCCGTCCATCGGCGAGCGGAACGATCCCTACGCGCCCCCTCGGTCCCCATGTCTCCGTCGCTTCCTTCAACGCCAGATCATGTCCGTCCACGACCCCTCGCCAGCACGTGTAGCCGGCGTAGCGGGGCTTGACGTGCGGATAGATCTGTCGACGCACGGCCGAGTGAAGTCCGTCTGCGGCAATGACGACATCGGCCGTGGCGTTCATGCCATTTGCAAAGTAGAGCCGCACAGCGCCGTCGGCGCGCTCGATAACGTTGCACGGAGAGGCGAGCCTGAGGCTTTCAGACGGCACGTGGGCCGAGAGGACGCGGTGGAGTTCCGAGCGATGGATGGCGAAGTTGTCGGCGCCAAACCGGCTCGAGATCGCTCGACTGTCGGTCCGCATGATCACGCGGCCCCGCATGTCAAGGATGCTGAACGCATCCAGCAGATGTCCGGCAGCCATCACCTCATCCGCCAACCCTAGGTGTCGGAAGGCCTTAATGGCGTTTGCGCCCAGACCCAGTCCGGCGCCGTCAGCCCGGAGGGACGAGTGTGACTCGTAGAGGATGGGTTCCAATCCCGCCCTTCGAAGGGCGATGGAAGCGGTCAAGCCGGCGATACCGCCGCCGACGATGGCGATGCGCATGATCCTGTCTCCTGTGTGATGAGACAAGATACGCGGGGAGTGGCGGGATGGACTTTACGGGTGTTAAAAAATCACTGCAGGCCGGCTCGGATGCGGCTGACGGATACCGGCGTGATGCCGAGGTAGGAGGCAACGTGCTTCAGAGGAAGGCGATTGGTAATGCCCGGATGGGCTCGTTCAAGCTCCTCGTAGCGTTCTCGTGCGGAGAGGAATCGAATGCTTTCGATGCGACGCTGGCCCATGAGCATCCCCATGATGCACAGTTTTCGCGCAGCGCGTTCCAGGTCGTGATGCTTCAGGCACAGGTCGTCGAAGTCCCGGTTCTTCCATGAGACGATCTCGGAATCTTCGAGCAATTCGATCCCCTTGTGCGACGGCGTGCCGGTGAAAAGGCTTTCCACGGCACCGATCAGCTCTCCGTCGGTGGCGAAGTAGTCGGTCACGTCCTTCCCGTCGCGCAGATAGTAGACGCGACCAAGTCCTTTCACAACAAAATGGATCGATTCGGAGACATGGCCGATGCGGAGGAGGATCGCGCCTTTCTCGAGAGACCGGTGGCGTATGATTCCTTCGAATGCTTCGACCGTTTCCGGCGAGAGTGGATAGAACCGATGTAACAGCGCAATGTAGGGAGGGATGGGCACAGTGCGGCTATCCAATACTCATCGACACTTCAAGCGATTCACTCTATCAGTGGTGTCAAAAACCCAGAATTCACTGAAACAAGCATTTCGCGCCCGCCTGCCGTAGCGAAGCGCCTACCTGCTGCTGCACGCGGCAGGCAGGGCGGGCAGGCAGCGACCGCAGCGGAAGCAACGATCGTAGCGGTAAGAAACGAGCACCTTTGGAAAGCGTTGCGGCCGCTGCCAACATCGCGGACGCTGCGCGCAACATTTCTGAGACCACTTCTAACGAAGGTTACGTTCCAAGCTCCAGAACCAACGTTCAAGTCCCAAGCACCAAGACACTTACGTGTCCACCATTGAGACATGGATATTCCGCCACAACGTGGCCGCTTTGCGGCAATCGACACTCCGAAACCTGCCCGCCGATCCGACTTCCGTGGGGCAGGCGGGTCCGCAATTCTTCACAGGCCCTCCTCTGATATCATCCACGCCAACACAGCCATCGCCCCTGCTCCCAGGGCCAACTCCCGCTCATTCACGGATTCGATCGTATCGTTGTCGGAGTGGTGATGGTCAAAGTAGCGTTGAGTCTCAACCTGAAGGCCGATTCCTGGAACTCCTTGCCGCATAAGCGGCGAGATATCGGCGCCCCCTCCTCCGTGCACGATGCGGTCGGCGCCGAAGAAGGCAAAGACCGATTCCCACGCCTTGATGCGTACATACGCTACACTGTCGCTGACGCCGAAGCCACGGGGCATGAATCCACCCATATCTGCCTCGATCGCCGCAATATGACGCTCGTTCGATCGTTTGACCTCTGCGTAGGCCGATCCTCCTCGCTGTCCGTTCTCTTCGTTGGCGAACATCACCGCGCGGATCGTCCGCTTGGGCTTTAATCCGAGTTCCTTGAGCAGGCGCAACGCCTCGATGGACTGAACGCACCCGGCCCCGTCGTCGTGCGCGCCGTCCCCCTTGTCCCATGAATCCAAATGTCCTCCAATGACGATCACCTCGTTCGGCAACTCCGAGCCGCGGATCTCGCCGATGACGTTCCAGGTGGCGGCATCGGGCAACGTCTCACAATTAAGCGTAAGTCGCATCTTGGTGCCGGGCTCGGTCTTGAGCAGTTCGCTCAACCGATCGGCATCGCGGGTGCTGATGGCGGCCGCCGGGATCTTCGGCAGGCTATCATGGTAGCCCATTGCTCCAGTATGCGGAACGTCATCAAGGCGCGTCGTCATAGACCGGACGATCGCAGCGATCCCGCCAGCTTTCGCCGCCTCAATCGCTCCCCGGCTGCGTTGATCCACTGCGCCGCCGTATGCGGCAAATGTGTTGATCTGTGCACGGTCCATCGGACGGTTGAAGAAGACGATCTTACCCTTGGCCGCAGTTCCCAACGTGCGTAATTCCTCGAACGATCGGACCTCGACCATCTCGCCCATCACCCCCTCCTTGGGAGTCGCAATGCTTCCCCCCAGCGCCGCGACCTTGACGGGCATCAGCAAGCGGCGTTTGGCAGGATACACGAGCGCTTCTTCCTTGTCGCCGCGCACCCAATGCGGCACCATGACCGGCTCGAGCCACACCCGGTCGAACCCGAGGCGTTCCATCGTCTGTCTCGACCACTGGACGGACTTCTCGTACTGCTGAGAACCGCTCAACCGCGGGCCGATGGCGCATAGCTCACGCAATAGTTGGATACTGCGGTTTTGTACCAGCGCTGTACGAACAATCGCCTTGGCGACGGAGTCATGTACCTCCGGTACTTGTGCATGAACAATGCCCATGGAAACAAAGAGTGCCACAAGCCAGCGATGCGCCATACGACGTCTCCGTGCTTACGTAGTGAACAACATCGAGAACCGCTTAACGATCATCCTTGCCCTTGGCGCAACTTTTGCGTTTCTTTATCGTAAAGTTACGATAGAACTTCGCGGGCAAAATACAAAACTGGCAATACGAAATACGAAACGCATACATCACACCATTCGGCCGATTGCCGCCGAATCGTCGTCCGGGGCACGCCACCGACCACTGATCACTGACTGCTTCTCCCCATGCCTCTTTCCAAGACCGACCTCTTCAAGCCCAAAGACGTCCGTGTTGCCGCCATGGCCAAGGCGCTCGCACATCCGGCCCGGGTGGCGATCCTGCGCGAGCTCGCACGAAGGCAAGAATGCGTCTGCGGCGAGATCGTCACGGCGATACCACTGGCGCAAGCCACCGTCTCGCAACACCTGAAGGAACTCAAAACTGCGGGGTTAATCAAGGGAGAGGTGGATGGACCGCGGTCGTGCTATTGTCTGGACCCTGATGGGATCCAACTGCTGATGGACACGCTGGACGGACTCTTGGGGCAGATGGAGGCATGTTGTGGGGTGCCCGCGCCAAAAACGCAAACGGCAACGAGCAAGAAAACAGCAAGCGGAAAGAAGACAACATCTAATTCATCGTAATCCCGCAACACGGAAGCCAGCGATCGTGTTTTCTTGATGTTCTCGGTTTTCTTGCTGTTTGAAGTTTGCTCTTTGGTCTTTCGATCTCAACAGCATAACCACAAGGTTCTCACATGAACTCACCTGATCAGATCAAATTCGAGGTCCGCAACCACTACACCAAAGTCGTCAACACTTCCTCATCCTGCTGCGGCTCGGCCTGCGGCTGCGGAACCGATATCACCTTCGCCGACGCGTACGCAGGGCGCGAGGGCTACGTACCCGAAGCCGACCTGGGCCTCGGCTGCGGCATCCCGACCGACGTTGCCGATATCCGTCCCGGCGACACGGTCGTCGACCTTGGCAGTGGCGCCGGAAACGATTGCTTTGTCGCCCGTCATCTGGTAGGGGAGAAGGGACGCGTCATCGGCGTCGACTTTACGCCGGCGATGATCCGCAAGGCGCAGGAGCATGCGACGAAGCGGGGGTTCACGAACGTCGAGTTTGTTCGGGGCGAGATCGAACAGATGCCCCTGCACGACGGCGTGGCGGACGTCGTTGTCTCGAACTGCGTCCTGAATCTCGTCCCCGACAAGGCCAAGGCGTTCGCCGAGATGTATCGCATCATCAAGCCCGGTGGACACTTCGCCGTTTCCGACACGGTCATCCGCGGTACGCTGAGTCCCGACGTGAAAGAAGCAGCCGTGCTGTATGCGGGATGCGTCTCGGGAGCCATCGATCGGGATGAGTATGTGCGGCTCCTTGGCGAAGCGGGCTTCCGGGAGGTGTCGGTCCGCAAGGAACGGGTGTACGACCTGACGGACCAATTCCTCGCCGAATCGCTGAGCGCCGAGCAGATCGGAGCATTCCGCGCATCGGGTGCCGCCGTCCTGAGCATCACCGTGACGGGCAGGAAGCCGGCATGATCGACCTGATGCCGGCCGTCGGGCCTGAGCGCGATCTCGCAGCGCAGCTGCTGATCTCGGCGAAACTGCCGACGGACATCCTCACGAGCGGACTCGGAGAATTGTGGATCGCCCGCAGCGGCGAGGCGACGGCCGTTGGCGGATTCGAATTCTACGGAGAGGATGCGTTGTTGCGCTCCGTCGCGGTCGATGAGCCGCATCGTAGCACGGGTCTCGGAAGCCGGATGATCGATGCACTGCTGGCGATCGCAGTGAAGCGGGGCGTACAAAGAGTCTGGCTGCTGACAGAGACCGCGGAGGGCTTCTTTCAACGGAAGGGATTCGAACGCGTTGACAGAGGACAGATCAAGAATGCCCGACTTCTCGCCTCACCTGAGTTCACCCATGTATGCAGCTCCACAGCCGTCTGCATGATGAAAAGCATTTCATGATAAGGTCTTTGAGGGAAACACATCGAAGCTGAATGATCGCCATCAAACACGGAAAAAACGTGTTCTCAGGATCGATGGGAGCGCTTCCATGGATCTCGTCGGTGCTACCATGCGGCCCCATGGAATTGTGACCGTCCGCAATGCTTCTGTTGCGGAAACTGCGTTCCATGAACCTGCCTTCAATCCTGTTCCACACGTTCCCGAGAACGATCATGCCTCAGACTCTGTATCAACGCCGGGTCCGGGCCCGCGCGTCCCGCTCGCTGACCTCTGAGTCTGCCGGCGGCGTCGAGCCCACGACACCTGCATCTCCGACCCTTTCAGAGCGGATCAAGCGTACCTTCAAGAATCCGCTGGTGCTGGTGGGCATCACGTGGGTGGTGATGGCGGTGCTATTGGCGCGAGAGATCCTTGCGCAATAACCGGAACAACGATGGAACCCACGAAGGAGAGGCGAACCCTCTCCTTCGTCATTTCTTGGAGGGATCGGACGGGGGAGGAGAACTCGGCAGCGAGCCGTCGAGGAAGCGGTGCCGGACCGACGACGGAGGGAGCGGGCAGAAGTCGTACCTGCCGAAGACCCGATAGCGCCAGCGCGCCACGAGCCGATACACGGCGTCGGTGATCAATGCCGGAAACGCCTGAAAGACCGCGAGAAACTTCCACGCCGTTCTCAATTGGACCAGGATCCTGAACGCCGCTTCGCTCCGCACGAAGGCCCGTCCGCCCTGCACGAGAATGACTGTGTCGAGCGCATCCACCGGCAGTCCGAGACGTTCCTGCCACCGGCGACCGATGTCCGATTGCAACGGGGCAAAGCGAAACACCCCATACGCATCCCGTTCCACAATGAACCGGACCGCCCAGTTGCAGAGGGCGCAAACGCCGTCGTAGAGCACCAATGGCGCCCCTTCCGGGTCATCAAGGTTGTGCGTATGTTGTGTCACAATCGGGGCCAAAACCTAAAGGAATTCATAACGTCGACCGCCAAGAGCGCCAAGAACACAAAAAACGCCAAGTCATGTTGGAATAGGAATTCGGGAAGAGCTGCCCGACAGAACGCTCCAAAACCAACATCTTCTCTCTGCAGACTCTGCGTTCTCTGCGGCTCTGCGTGATCGATCTTCGCTTAGAACCAACCTACCCATCCCTCTCCCGAGATGCAACGCACACCCCGCCGCTTCCTCCTGTGTTCAGATATCCATGGCGACTACGCCGCCGTCGATCGGATGCTCGCGGCCAATTCCGGCATCGACGGACTCATTATTGCGGGCGATCTGACGACGCGCGGAACGGACAAAGAGGCGCGCACGGCGTTGCGATCGCTCGTCTCACGGGTTCGCGTGGCCATCGTGGCGGGCAACATGGATCCGCGTTCGCTCGAGAGCGTCTTCTCTGAAGAAGCGCACCTCGTCGACGGCCGCTCGGTGTGGTGGGACGACATCGCCATCTTCGGCGTTTCGGGCTCCCCTCCGACCCCGATGCACACCCCATACGAGATCGGCGAAGACGACATCATGGCGCGTGCCGAACGGGGATGGTCGAATTCTGCGCAGGCCCGATGGCGCATCTTTGTGCCGCATGCTCCTCCGGCGAATACGACGCTCGACATTATCGGAAGCGGAGGAGGCAAACGGCACGTCGGCAGCACATCCGTGCGCGTGTTTATCGAGCGGCGCCAGCCCGACCTGGTTGTCTGCGGACACATCCACGAGGCCCGCGGCATCGAGATGATCGGGCGGAGCATCGTGGTCAACTGCGGACCGGCTCATGTTGGCAACTACGCCATCGCCTCGATCGGTGGATCGATCTCCGTGGAGGTGAAGCCATGATCCGTCCGCGCGTCGTCCTGTTCGACCTCGGAAATGTGCTGGTCCACCTGCGGCTGGAGCGATTCTGGGACGCCCTGCACGAACCCGATGCCGAGCGTCGACAGCGGGTCGGTCACGAACTGCGGGAGATGGGGAAGGTGTATGAAGGGGGGAAGATGACGACGGAAGAATTCCGGCGGGAAGCCGCGAAGATCGTCGGGAACGCCCCATTGGCCGCGGTCGAGCGGGCATTCCTGGGTGTATTACCGGAACCGGTCGAGGGGATGGAGGAAGTGGTGCGAAAGGTGGCGGAGCAGGCTTCCACAGCGTTGGTCAGCAACACCAATCCGCTTCATTTCCACCATTGCCTGCGGACCACACCGTCGCTGCGTCATTTGCGCCGATTCTATCTGTCCTACGAGCTCAAAGCGCTCAAACCGGATAGGGCGTTCTATGAAGGAATTGTGCGGGGGGAGGGAATAGAGCCCTCTTCAATGCTGTTCATTGACGATCTGCCGGAAAACATCGAAGGAGCCATACGAGCCGGAATGCAAGGCGTTGTGTTTACGGGAGTCAAGAACCTGCAGGACGAACTTCTCTTAAGAGGACTTGGGGTCTGATTGCCGAATTGGGATTTGAAAAAGCAAAGCCTGCATCAACCTCGAATTGTGAATATTGTATTTAATCGGGCGCGGGAGGTCTTGTTGACCCACCCGCGCCCTTGGCGTGTGCCTCAGCATTTCGAGCTTCGCTTCCTGCCATTCGTGCTTGTTTCGCGGTGCGTATTTACCACGTCCAGAGTTTGGCTACAGGACGTGGTGAAGCATTTCGTGCTTCAGCGCAGGTATTGCATTTTCGCCGTCCTGACGACGCTCTCGCCCGACTCCTGCGCGACGAGACGGCAAATGTAGGTGCCGCTCGGCAGGTTGCGGGCATTCCAGATCGCGGAGTGTGTTCCCGCTGGCTTCCAGCCCTCGACTAACACCGCCACCTCACGCCCCAGCAGGTCATACACCGATACCTTCACCCACCCTCCCTCCTTCATCCGATACCCTACCTTCGTTTCCGGATTGAAGGGATTCGGATAGACGGCAAGCGCCTCATGCGACGCTTCTTCACCCATCTCCTCCCTCACCGGCTCTCCGACCAGTTCAGTCTTACCGGCCTTAGCATACACATGCGTCAGCGTGAACACGCACCGTTCGGCCCATGCCGGAAGCGACCCGGCCAGCACGAGCCGCACCGGGGCCCCGGTTGATGTCGCCAGCGGCAGTGTGATCTGCAACGGCCGGGATCTCCGCGTCAAGTTGATGGACCGTTCAGCCAAGGTCCGTGCAGGTCCAGCCGTCACCAATCCGGCTTGAAGCCCGACCGTCCCGGCGTCCTTCGGCCAATTGCGCGAGGCAAATGAGATCTCGTATGAGAGACTGTCACCAGCTTCGGCTGTGAACATTACCGGCTCGAGGAACGAGAAGAAGTTCGATGCCGCGATGCCCGGAAGTGTGTCGTTGACGGCGACCAGCGGTACTGCCCGCCCGGCCACCGTCGGCAAGGATGCTGTGAGTGATAGCACTCCGCCGGTGACCGTATCGATCATCGTGATCACCCGGCGATAGACCCAGCCCTCTGAGGTCTGCTTGGACGGCTGCTGGGAACCGAGCGTTCTGGACATCTGGCTGGATGACGGAACGATCTTGTAGAGCCCTGAGGCGTTCTCGCGCCAAGCGTAATGGGCCGAACTGAGCGAGGTGCCACTGCCCACGGCCAATGCCGGCTCGGCGCCGCTTCCTGTCGACGTCGCCTCCTGCGGCCAGGTCTGTTGCGACTCCTGGCTCGTGTAGAGTGTGCCCGCATCTTCCCAGAGCATCGTACACTTGCCATTCACGAACGACAACGACGGCGTTCCGGCTGTGGAGGTCTCATAAGCCGTGGCCGTTCCCCATTGGCCTTGCTCATCGCGTGTGGTCACCACCTGATAGTATTTCGTCAGCCACTGGTCGATGCCGTCGAAGTACTCCTGATATTGATTG
>CAZOMY010000029.1:0-16460 GCA_964581115.1 uncultured Ignavibacteriaceae bacterium
CTAGAGAGGCGTGTTCGTCTGAAGCAGGCCTTCCTCCGTCTTGAGGCCGACCCGTTGACCGTCGACTGTAAGGGAGACTACCGTGCGCATTGTGATCTTCCTCTTCCTCTTCACCACCCTCGCTCGCACCCAGGATATTTCCACGCACCTCTCCTCCCTCACTTCCACCGAACGTGCCTTTGCCGCAGCCACGAAACACATCGGCGTTCGGAATGGATTCTTGACGTTCTTTGCCGACGACGCCATCACCTTGCGTCCGACGCCTGGACCCTACAAAGACCTCCTGCGAAAGCGGCTTGAACCTCCCCAACCCTTGCCGACGCATCTGCTCTGGACCCCCACGGAAGGTGACGTGGCGAGTGCCGGTGATCTGGGTTGGCTCACGGGCCCCTCAGCGGTCCGCGAAAATAAACCGGGCGGCCACGTGGTCTATACGGGGCAGTATTTTTCGATCTGGAAGAAGCAGGAGGACGGCACGTGGAAGGTTCTGCTCGACGTAGGTATTCAAACGCCGAGGTCCGCTGCCGATCCGGAGACCGCACCTTTCGCGCCACACCCCCTCTTCTCAGCGACCCCGGACACGACGGCTCGAGGGACTGAAGCACAACTGCTGCAAGCCGAGCGCGAGTTGAATGCCGCCTGGGCTCGCTCCGGCTCTGACGCAGCAACGTTCTACACCCCCTCCGCGCGACTTCATGCCGACGGTCTGATGCCCCTTGTTGCACCGAACGAGGTTCGCAAACACATCAGCATGCTGCCCGGGATGTCGCAACACACCCTCGGGTCGGGCTGCTCACGGTCGGGTGATCTCGGTTATACCTACGGCAGCATTGATCATTCCGGCCGAACGACGTACTATCTGAGGGCATGGAAATTTCTGAAAGATGACGGATGGCGCGTCGTGGTCGTGTGGATCGGCTGACAAAAGGAAAGCACCTCGTAGTCCTCCCTATCACCTGCCCATGATCTCTGGGAGCTTTGAATGTATCGACTGTTCGTTCTCGCGGTTCTGACTGTTTGCTCCTTCAATGTCCGTGCTCAGGCCCAAGCTGAGATCGTCGGTTCGTGGTCCGGGGTCTCGTTTTGTGTTGACAAGGCTACTGACACGGCATGCAAGGACGAGCTGGTGCTGTATCGCTTTCGTCCTGATCCCTCCACAATGGAAAGGGTCGTCTTGGACGCTTGGAAACTGGTCGAACGTGACACGGTCTTCATGATGACCCTGACGTTCACACCTTCAGCCATCCCACGGTCATGGGAGTGCGTTTTCACAAGTCCCCGGTATCAGGGGTTGTGGGGCTTCACCGTGATCGGACGGGCGCTGGCAGGAACCCTCATCGACCTTCCCTCGAAGCGCCTTGTGCGCCGGGTGGTCGCCGAGCGGATCACCCCGTAGCGATCGACCCCTTGATACATTCTTCATCCTTGTTTTCATCGCGCTCAGAAACCGTGTCCAAGATCAGGTGCTCGCTGGGGGTCTCACCATGCGGTTCGCGTTCATACTGCTGCTCTTTGCTGCTTCAGGCGCTGACGGCGCCATCGATACCTTAGCTACGCCAACGCCTCACCCCGAAGACGTCTCTTCGGCTGACGCCATCATCACGGCGCTGTATGACGTGATCTCAGGACCTGCCGGTCAGGCACGCAATTTCGACCGGATGCGCTCGCTGTTCTTGCCCGGAGCCATCATGGTCGCCACCGGCACGCGGCCAGATGGATCGGTGGGGCATCGAAGACTGTCGGTGGAGGAGTACATCGCGGCGAGCGGACCGATGCTCGTGCAGTCGGGATTCACGGAGCGGGAGATCGGCAGGACGACGGAGCAGTTCGGAACGATCATGCACGCCTTCAGCGCTTACGAGGCGACGTTCACGGGGCGCGACGGAAAGCCGGCGTCACTCCGCGGCATCAACACGATCCAACTCTTCAACGACACCAAGCGCTGGTGGATCGTGAGCATTCTGTGGCAAGCTGAGGGAAAAGAGAAGATTCCTGGGAAGTACCTTGATGGTAATCAGTAAGCAGGCTACGTCAGGTCAAGAGCAGGCGAAAAGCGGTGGATAGGATCTTCTATCTTTGATCTTCTCCATCGTTATCCTCCTACCCAGTCCCGGATGGTCCTACCTACTGCTTACTTCTTTTGGTTCCATCCCGGTCCACGCAGCGCCCTCCCCGGATAGTTGCCGCCGAACGCGCCATTCGCCCACACGGTCTTGCCGTTCACGAGCACGTGCTCGACACCCCGGGAATACCGGTGCGGCTGCTCGAACGTCGCCAGATCGATCACTGAATCGGGGTCGAACACCACCACATCGGCGAAGAAGCCCGGCTTCAACAATCCGCGATCGCGCAACCCGACCCGCTGCGCCGGCTGCGATGTCATCTTCCGGATCGCATCCTCGAGCGTCAGGACCTTTTCTTCACGCACGTAGCGTCCCAACACACGCGTCATACTGCCGTACGCGCGAGGGTGCGGCTTGCCGTCGGAGAACGGCCCATCGAGCGCTTTGAGACTGGCGTCGGTGCAGAACGATGTCCAGGATTGCGCCATGGCCATCCGCAGATCCTCTTCGCTCATCGAGAACGTGATCTTGCCCGTCCGGAGCGAATCGCGGAGGAGCAGGTCGAACAGCGCATCATACGGGTCCTTCTTCCATTCTGTCGCAATGGCCATCAAGCGCCTGCCCTCGAACGGTCGGAGTGCCGTATCGCCGACGTTGGCGATCATGATGTCTTGGAACGGGATGCCGGCTCCGCCGTACATCGCCCGCATCTCGGTCTTCATCCGCTTGCGGTCATCCGGGTTGGCCAGCCGCGCGAGGGTCTTCTCCCTCCCGCCGTCATGCGCCCACGCCGGAAGTGAAGCGTCCAGATCGTTGGACGAGGCGATGTACGGATAGACGTCGGCCGTCATGTCAATTCCCTCGTCGCGCAACTGCCGGATGAGCTGCACGATCTCGACCATGGTTCCCCAGTTGCGTCGTCCCGCCACTTTCAGGTGCCAGATCTCAACCGGGCATCCGGCCGCCTTGGCGATATCGGCCGCTTCGTAGATGGCCTCCACCTGCCGTCCATCGTCCCCTTCATCCCGGATGTGTGAGATATACATCCCTCCATACTCCGCCGCAACCTTGGTCAGTTCGATCAGTTCTTGCGTCGTGGAATAGATGGCCGGCGCATAGATGAGCGACGTGCTGAGGCCCAAGGCCCCTTGCTCCATGGCCTCTCGGACCAGTTGCTTCATTCTAGCCATCTCTTCGTCATTTGGAGCCCGGTCGTCGTACCCGATCACACAGATGCGCACTTGGGTGGCCCCAACAAACGAAGCGATGTTGATGGCCGAACCGCGTTTCTCCAGCAACACGAAGTAGCTGTTGAGGTCCGACCAGACATCTTCGAGACCGTAGCGCCGGTGGAACTCTTGCCGCTCCTGCATCACCTTCTCGTTCACGGGTGCCACGGATACGCCCTCGCCGATCACTTCCGTGGTGATGCCTTGCGAGACCTTGCTCCCGGCCCTGCCGTCGACAAGGATGCTCATGCCCGACCAACCCAGCATATCGATGAACCCGGGAGCGACCACTTTTCCCTTCGCATCGATCGTCAGTGTTCCCGTCCTGTCGTCGAGCTTTCCGATCGCTTCGATCCGGTCCCCGCGAATGCCAATGTCGGCTTTGTACCAGCTGTTGCCGGTTCCGTCGACGATGCGGCCGTTGAGAATGAGCACGTCAAAATCGCCCGCGGGCGGCGCGCACGAGGCGAGGAGGGTGAGAGCCGCGGCGAGAACGACGTGATGTTTGCGCATGAGAGCTCTCCTTCGATGTCGATGACCGCAGAGAACGCAAGGACAGGAGAACGGTCGTTCGCCTCTTCGTGCTTCTGCGTCCTCTGCTGAAACGTGACCTCGTCGCAGCGATCTCTATGCGGGGCGAGCGGCTTCGCCGCCAGGCGTCGCCAGCCGGTCCCACCATCGCATGAGCACCGGGGCCAGGGCGATCGCCGCGAATGCAACGAGGATACCGACGACCGCATCCGTGATGTAATGATAGCGGCCGTAGAACGTTGACACGTAGAGTGAGAGCACGACCGGCGACAGGATCCAGAACGACGGACGATGGTAGCGCCATGCCATCAGCCACATGATCGTCGCAGCGGCACAATGCGGGCTCGGGATCGTTCCGCCGATGTAGTGCAGTTCCGACCGCATCAACTCGCCCAGCCAGGTCCAGACCCATCCCTCGAGCGGCACGGAGTACAGATGTCCGATGTGCGGCATCGGACCGGCGACCGGAAACAGAATGAAACCGAGGTCGCACAGGATGTTCGTAAAGCCGAGCGTGAAGAAATAGTCTTCCATGGCCAGCTCGCCGCGAAGACCGTAGATGATGCCGCACAGCACCGGATACATCGGCACATAGATGACGTACGAGAACATCATCCATTCCGTCAGCGGCTTCGAGATGAACTGCTCGAGCCACAGCGTCGGCTGGACACCAAAGATCCACTGCTCCAGATCGAGCACGTAATCGTCGAGCCAACGGCCGTGCAGGATGAGCTGGAGCTTGTCGACTGCCCCGAACAGGTATGCGTAGGCCAGCACCACGGGGGCGAGCCGCAGGAAAAAGCTCCAGAACCGATGCTGCACGTACCGGCTGGAGTGGATGAAGACGACGTACGCGACACCGACGAGTACATTCTTCGCAACAAGCCACCACCATCCTTCCACCGACCCGGCAAAGGCGATGGCAAGGATCGAGAAAAAGGCGAGCGTTGCGAGGATCAATCCATCCGTTGCGCGGAGAGAGACCTTACCGATATGGAGTTCTTTGTTGGTCATACGGAAAAGAAAGGGTCACACGAACCGCAAAGCGATCCTTCTGTGTTCGATTCTTCTAGCAGGGTGCTGAAAGACCCGCTGGAAGTCAGAACAGAAACCGCCAAGCGCGCCAAGTCGATTGAGGAAAATGATTTGATATGAACGCGTCTTCTTGGCGAACATGGCCCGCATATGATCATCTCTGACTTGGCGTCATGCCTGCCCGCCGGTCAGGCGGGGTGGTAATCGTTTTTCCGCAACCTGCTAGAAAGCGATGAAGTAATCCAGTGACACTCCGAGGAGCCAGTGGACGACCAGCACATAGAGCAACGACCGGCTCCGAAACACCACGATCCCCCACACCATGGCCCCGACGATCGAGCTGTAGATCTCCCCTGACGGCTTTCCGATGTGCGCGATGCACGAGAGCGCCGTCTGGATCAGGATCGCGTTCCAGTCCCCCAAACTTCGCAACCCGTACTGCACGAACCCGCGAAAGAGCGTCTCCCAGCCGATATAGAAGAGGAGATACGTGAGCGTGTGACGGGCGAACGTGAGCTCCGATGCCCCGGCACCCTTGTCGATGGGATATTCCGCCATGAACTCCGGCATCGATGCTGACGGGATCGTCGACAGCACCATGATCGGGGCCATCGCCGCCACCGCCTTCCATCCGAACCGCCAGTCCCCCACCTGCCAGCCATAGTCCGAGATCCGTTCGCGGAACACAAACCTGATGACCGCCCATGGGATGACCGCAAACAGGACAAAGGCCGAAAGGAATGTATACACCTCCGCCGTGAATCCCGCGTCGCCTTCCAGCACGAACCATGACGACACGTGCGCATGGTAGAACGGTCCCACGCCAAAGTACTTCCACGTCGTGATGAGCAACGGCGTCAGCAGCAGGACGATCGTCACCTTCCGGTGTTCGCCCGTAAAAAGTCCGCGAAGCGAGATGCTCATGTCAAATCGGCGGTCGCTCATCGCTTCTCTCGCTGCTGCTGCAACCACTCCCAGGTCATGCGAATGCCTTCTTTGAGCGGCGTGATCCGATAGCCCAGTTCTCGCTCTGCCTTGGCGCAGGTATAGGCCCAGTCCTGAAGGAACGTCTCCACCCATCCGGGCGTGATCTGCGGGTACAGGCCGAACCACTCGGCCTTCTTCTTTTCGGTCCAGCTGAACGCGTACGCCAGGCTGGGAGGCAACGTGAATTGGGGCCGAGGGCGGCCCGTGACCTCGTTGACGATCTCGAAGAATCGTTTCAGCGACACGTTCTCTCCTCCGAGGATGTAGCGCTCGCCGACGCGGCCACGCTCCATCGCCAGGAGATGTCCTCGTACGAGGTCGTCCACGAGCACATAGTTGCCCACCTCCCGGCCGCCGTTGAGCAAGACCGGCAACTTCCAGCGGTCGTAGAGATCGATCATCAGGCTGACCGAGTTGCCTTCTGTCATCTTGCCCGGTCCGTAGACGCGCGTCGGATTGACGATCACCACGGGAAATCCGGCAGCGGCCTGCTCAAGGGCCTTCTGCTCCGCCATCGCCTTGCTCTCTTCGTACTCCGTGTAGTACCGGTGCGTGATCCGGGGCATGGATTCGTCCCGAACCTCACCCGGACGCGATGGACCCAAGGTCACGATCGTCGAGGTGAAGACGATCCGCTGGACGCCCGCGCCACGCGCAGAGTCGAAAACGTTCTGCATGCCCTCCACGTTCTGGCGAAAGAATTCCTGCGGGTCCTTCGCCCAGTTCTTGGCGTACGCAGCTAGATGGTACACCTGCGTGCAGCCTTCCATACCCTTACGAAGCGAGTCACGGTCGAGCAGGTTCCCTGGAACGAACGTGATCCTCTCATGCGTCAGCCCTGCTCGGTTCGACGTGGAGCGGGACAAACATCGGACGGTATGCCCCTCGGCCACGAGGGCGTTGACCAGCTTTGTGCCGATGAACCCGGTGCCGCCGGTGACGAAGATGGTCGTTGGGGAAGAGAGAGGCGTATTCATAAGAGAAACGTACGGAAAAGCAACTGGATATCAGAGTGAGGGTGAAAGCCTCCAGAGGCAAGACCCAAGACCATGCATCATAATGCTCATTTGGACAGCGATCGCTTGAGCCCGACAAGCATGGCGACGATCTCTGCAACCTCATTGACGAGGTGTCCGTGCGAATCGTTGCTCAAATAATCCATGCGTAGGGCGATGTCGTAGCAGGCGATACACTCATATTCTGAGCGAACGCTGAGGTCTTGGATGCCTCCGAAGTCACGCGCTGAGACGTTACTGGTTCCCTCCGCAATATTGGACGCCAGCCAACATGCCGCTTGTCTCAATTGGGAGGTGAGTCCGAATCGTTCATCGAGGAGAGACCTGCGGGGTTCGCGGTTGACAAGAGTCGCAAACGCGATCGCCCGATCGTAGACCTTCAACTTCTTGAAGTTGTGCATGTGAGCCCCCTCAGAATGAAGTGCGCGGATCACCCGAGAATCAACGTGTGCCGCGTACGAGGGATCTAGGGCTCCATGTTCACAACTCCACATCCATGCCGCCTCAGTCTTGCTTCTTGTGTCTTGCTTCTTGCCTCCCTATCACTCCAGGAGCTGTCTCAAGAAACTCCCGACGGCATGAAGGTGATCGCCGTGGTCAATCCCCGAATTCCCCGCGAATCCCAGAATGGCAAAGTGACCCACCCGGACTTCGCTCGTTTGCTGCATCCCAAGCGGTCCCCACTTCAGGATCGGCGTTCGCTGTAGACCGAGTTGCTCGATCAGCCAGTCGGTGGCTTCGGTCGTGCTGACGAATGTGCCGGGAAAGACCTCGGAGTGCGTGATCATGAAGCGTTTTGGTGAACCCGGCTGCATAGTCTCTCGAGCGAATGAGAGGAAAGCTTCGAGGTTGGTCGAATCAATGCGTCCCCCTTCTGCCAAGACCCTGCGTTCGGGAACGTAGCTTGCGTGAATGCCGTCAAGCAGCAGGACCGCATCGACGCGGGCGCGATTCTCCGGCTGTGAGAGCAGCTTGCGTACCGCTCCATATCCGGCACTGAATCCGGCCAGGGCGATGCGATTCCACCCGGTGCCGCCGGCTCGCAGCGCAAGGACGGAATCGATCGCTCTCAACAGCGTCGCGAGGACGACAGGATCTTCGAACGGATCTCCGTAGGCGCTCGAACCTCCACCCAAGTTGATGGTCACGCCGATGAGGTCCACGCCGCTGGATTCTGCGGCATGATGCGTGACGTACGAGGCGGTGTGGAAGTTCAGGAACAACAGCAGGTCGGTCCGGCCGACATGCCGACCCGGCACATACACATCCGCGACCCGGTGCAGAACTCCTTTGATCGAGTCCCGGACCCCGTCATACGTCGCCGGGGCAATGCGTCCATGCGCGCGGGTCCGCTCGAGCATCGGTGAGGGATTCTGGACCCGGACACGGACGGCATCCTGGGCCTGAAGCGCCAGCGGGATCAGGAAGACAATACAGGCCATGCGAACGGATTTCATGGTCTCACGGTACGCAAAGCTTTCGGGAGCGGCAACCTCAGCGCCCCCCGTCCGGTCGATGCCGTAGAGAATACTTGTTATTGGATGCAATACTTTACTATATTAGGTCAATTACATGAGTTGCCTGTTTTTATTATGCTTTTTGGGACTGTGGCCGGCATGACGGAGGTTCGGGGGGCGGTTTCCAATGACGGCCGGCCGGATCGATCCGCCCGAACGATGAACGATACCGTCTCCGGTCAAGTTCGCGACCTCAGCCCACGTCCGATAATTTCAGCCTGAAACCTCGTACGCCATACCTTCTCACCTCTCGTCTATCTCTTTATGAAGAAGATCGAAGCCATCGTGCGACCTCACAAGGTTGATGATGTCCGCGAAGCGCTCCTTGAAGCCGGATTTCGAGGCATGACGCTCTCGGAAGTGAAGGGCGTCGGACGCCAGAAAGGACATACGGAAGTGTATCGGGGGTCAGAGTACCAGGTCGACTTCCTACCCAAGGTCAAGGTTGAGCTGGTCGTAGCCGATCAACGCCTGGAAGCAGCCATCGGCATCGTCGTGAAAGCCGCCCGCACAGGAAAAGTGGGGGACGGGAAGATCTTTGTCATGCCGGTGGAGGAGGTCATTCGCGTGCGGACCGAAGAGTCCGGGGAGGAGGCGCTATGAGCGGCGTCAGCTCCGGTGACACCACGTGGATCCTCATCGCCACCGCCATGGTGATGCTCATGACGCCGGGCCTCGCCCTCTTTTACGGCGGCATGGTCCGGCGCAAGAACGTGCTCGGAACGATCATGCAAAGCTTCATCGCGCTGGGCGTTATCAGCATCCAATGGGTCGTGGTCGGCTACTCCCTGGCGTTCGGTCCTTCTGTCGGGGGGCTCATCGGCGACCTGTCTTGGGTCGGACTCTCGGGCGTCGGGCTCGATCCCAACGCCGACTACGCCGCAACGGTGCCGCACCAGGCGTTCATGATCTTCCAAATGATGTTTGCCGTTATCACGCCGGCGCTCATTACGGGGGCCGTTGCGGAGCGCCTCAAGTTCAGTGCTTATCTTGCCTTCCTTCTCCTCTGGAGCACATGCGTCTACGCTCCCTTGGCGCATTGGGTGTGGGGTGTCGGGGGATGGCTCCGAGGGTTGGGCGCTCTCGACTTCGCCGGTGGACTCGTCGTTCACATCAGCTCGGGAGTCTCTGCGCTCGCTGCTACCGTCGTCGTCGGACGGAGAAAGGGGCATGGGCATGAGCACATGCCGCCGCACAATCTCACAATGACGCTCCTCGGAGCGGCTCTTCTCTGGTTCGGTTGGTTCGGCTTCAACGGGGGCAGCGCACTTGCGTCGGGGGCGCTCGCAGCTTCAGCATTTGTCGTCACACACATTGCCGCCGCCGCCGCCACGGTCTCGTGGGTTGTTATCGAGTGGTGGCACCGGGGCAAGCCAACGGTCCTTGGCGCCGCATCCGGATGCATCGCCGGCCTCGTTGCCGTCACGCCGGCATCCGGATTCATCACGCCGATGTCCGCGGTCGTCATCGGCCTGGGAGCCGGGGCATTGTGCTATCTCGCCGTCAACATGAAGGGACGCTTGGGCTACGACGATTCACTCGATGCCGTAGGCGTTCATGGGGTGGGGGGCATTTTCGGAGCTTTGGCGACCGGTCTCTTCGCAACGACGCTTGTCAATCCGGCCGGCGCCGACGGGGCATTCTACGGCAACTGGTCCCTGCTCGGTCCGCAGGTGCTCAGCGTGGTCGTGGCGGCCGTATTCGCCTTTGGGGCCACGTGGATCATTCTCAAGTTGATCGACCGCTTGATCGGATTGCGCGTCACGCAAGAGGATGAGGTGGAAGGGCTGGACCTCAGCCAGCACGGTGAAAGTGGGTACCTCCTTTGAGATGAAGTAACATCGATATGCAGGATGAACCGGATCCGTCTGAGGAATACCCGTCTCTATCCTGTCCATCCTGTGCATCCATGTCACATTCCCCAAATCGCGATTGAAATCTCGCAATACAAACAAGGCTCCGGATCCCTTTCGGGACACGGAGCCTTCGTGCTTCGAGCAACCGTAAGGATATGGTGCGGCTGCCAGGTCCAGAGAAGCCGCGCCGGCCAAGGCCTCCGCGGCGGGTCACCAGTTATCCCGCGCCGCAGACCACGTGCCGTGTGATACAGATGACGTGGCATGCCACGTTCCGGGAACCCCCATGAACATGCCAAACCGCACCTTCGGTACCCGACGCCCCATCCCGAGCGCCGGATGACCTCCCATGAAACCTTTCCCTCCTCCTCTCTCCTTTCACCTAATCCATGATCCTCCTGAGAAACGCCAGCCTGCCCGCCGTCAATCCATTATTTTTCGAAGAAAGGCGGGCTTCTCCGTATCGCTCTTGTCGATCTTCTCTTCCCGTTGACCCGCCTCGCGGAGCGTTGTCCCTGAAATATCGATCGCGCGGCGGATGAACGCCGGTTCGTCGGTCTGCTGCAGCTGCGCCGGACCCGTCGGCACGTTCGACACACGGCTGACAAGATTTGCCGACGGCCGCGCCGCCGGACGCTGCGACACCGCACGCCGGCTGAATCCGGTCGCAACGACGGTCACGTAGAGCTCTTCATCGATGTTCTCATTGATCACCGTGCCGAAGATGATCTCCGCATCGTCCCCCGCGGCGCTATGAATGACGTTCATCGCCTCTTCCACTTCCCACATTGTCAGGTTCGCCCCCCCCGTGATGTTGATGAGGATGCCCTGAGCACCGGCGATCGAGACCCCTTCGAGGAGCGGGCTCGAAATGGCGCTGTTCGCTGCTTCGATGGCGCGGTTGTCGCCGCGGGCAACGCCGGTACCCATGAGCGCGTCCCCCATCTCCCGCATGACGCGACGCACGTCGGCAAAGTCAACATTGATCAGGCCCGAGACTGTGATGATCTCGGAGATGCCCCGGGCTGCCTTGTGCAGCACATCGTTGCAGATCTCGAACGCCTGACTCACCGTCGTCTTGCGATCGATGATCTCGAGCAGCTTCTGGTTCGGGATCACGATCATCGTATCGACCTGCTTCTTCAGCTCCTCGAGGCCGGAATCGGCCTGCGACATCCGCTTCTTGCCTTCGCTCAGGAACGGCTTGGTCACGATGCCGACCACCAGCGCGCCGAGCGACTTGGCGATACCGGCCACGACCGGTGCGCCGCCTGTGCCGGTCCCACCGCCCATGCCGGCCGTGATGAAGACCATGTCGCTACCGGTCAGGGCCTGCGCGATCTCTTCGCGGTCCTCTTCGACAGCCCGGAAGCCGATGTTGGGATCGGCCCCCGCGCCAAGGCCGCGCGTCAGGGTCTTGCCGATCTGGATCTTATGCTGCGCCTTGCTCCGTTCGAGCGCCTGGACGTCGGTGTTGATGGCGACATAGTCGACGCCAACGAGCCCCTTGTCGATCATGCTGTTGACGGCGTTGTTGCCGCCGCCGCCAACACCCACGACGCGGATCTTGGCGCCGCGCGTCATTGCGGGATCGAGTTCAATAGGCACTGGTGACCTCCGTGAATAGGGATGGGATGGATGGATGGATGGTGATTTTCAGTCTCATGAATGGCGAGGATCGATTCTCACCGTTGCTTTTCATTCTCGTGGCGAGAAGCATATCCACGAAGCGACACGAAGTGACACAAATGACGTTTTACGGTGTTAGGATTCTCTCTTCGTGTTGATTCGTGTACCTTTATAGATACTCTCTTCTAAAGCTCATCGAACCATTGCTTCATCCGCGACAGGATCGACTTGCCCTTTCCATCCTTGATCGTCGACGCGATCGTCGAACGGTCGCGGTGCTTCAGTTCGTGCATCACCAAGCCCACACCCGTGGCGTAGATCGGGTTCTCGATCTCCCGCACCAGCCCGGCGCCGAAGCCCGTCGGAATGCCGATCTTCACCGGCATCCCCATGACCTCCTTGGCCAGTTCTGCGGTGCCCTTGATCAACGACCCACCGCCGGTCAGCACAACCCCCGCCGACAGATGCCGCGAATATCCCGAGCGCTTGATCTCCATCGCCACAAACTCGAGGATCTCTTCCATGCGAGGCTGGATGATCTTGCAGAGCAGCTGCTTATCGATCTCCTGCGGCGGGCGTCCGCCGATGCCGGGCAGCAGGATCGGCTGGTTGTCGACAACCGCAGGCTCGTACGCGAAGCCATGCTCGACCTTCAAACGCTCCGCCTGGTCGCCCAGAAGGCCGAGACCCTTGCGGATGTCATCCGTCACTTTCTTGCCGGCCACGCCAATGACCGCCGTATGACGGATCGTACGCTCTTCGAAGACCGCCAGGTCGGTCGTACCGCCTCCGATGTCGATCAGCGCGACACCGACCTCCTTCTCTTGTTCGTCCAGCACGGCGTAGCTCGAGGCCAGCGGCTCGAGCACCATATCGTTCACCTGCAGGCCGGCTCGCTGGACGCAGCGGTAGATGTTCTGTGCCGCCGTCACAAGGCCGGTGACGATATGGACGACCGCCTCCATGCGCACGCCGGCCATCCCCACGGGATCGTAGATGCCGTCCTGCCCGTCGACGATGAACTGCTGAGGGATGACATGTATGATCTTGCGGTCGAGCGGCAAGGCCACTCGCCGGGTATCTTCGATCAATCGGTCGACATCTTCCTTCGTGATCTCATTGTCCGGGCGGCTGATGGCAATGACGCCGCGGCTTTGGAAGCTTTGGATGTGGTCTCCCGCGATGCCGACGGTGACCGCGTTGATCTTGACCCCCGACTGGGCCTCGGCATCGGCCACGGCCACCCGCACCGACTGCACGGTCTTCTCAATGTTGGTGACGACGCCGCGCGTCAGCCCTTCCGACGGACTCCGGCCGATCCCGAGGATCTTCAGTTTCCCCGGATGAGCTTCATCCGGCGACGCCACAATGGCGCAGACCTTCGTGGTGCCGATATCCAATCCAACTGCGATGTCTTGTTCCATACGGCCTCGTTATGCCTCTCAGCGAAATCCTGTGACCCCGCTGTACGATTGTCGATTATCTCTCTTCGTTACAGCCTCTTCTTCACCGGCTCAGGCGTCCATCGGACCACCACTTGATCCCGGTACCGCAGGTCGATGTATTCCAGGTCCTTTGTCCCCCGCTCAAGCACTTCTGACGACCAGAAAGCCTCGAGACGTGCGACCTTGTCGGCGACGTCGCCGCGTCCGAAGATGATCGGCACGCCCGATTCGGCCGACGTCAAGATCATGTCGCCGCCGTTCCGCACGCGGATCTCCGAGATGCGGTGAAACATCTCCCGGTTGACCCGCTTCAACACGTTCAACACCAACAAGGCTTCCTGCACATCCTCCTTCCCGATCGTTGCTCCGGCTGAGAGCGTTGTTCCGTCGGGAAGTCCTGCCAACACCGGCAGGTCGTAGACCGGTTTGGCGATCGCCGAAGGCAGGACCACGCCCCGGTCGTCGATGTACCACAGCGGCGACCCCGGTATGACCGCCAGCGGCGTCCGCTCTTCGACGGTGATCTTGATGCCGCCCGACAGGTCACGCTCGACGGTCGCCCGGCGGATGAAATAGTGGCTCTGGACATTCCGCTGGACACGCGTCAGGTCCACATCGTAGAGCGGCATCCCTTTCGGGATCTCGGCCAGCTGTATGATCCGGTTCGTCTCAACGTTGACCGCCCCGGCCACCGACACCCGCTTCACGCGCAGGTTCGACTTCCAAACGTTCCCGCCGACGATGAGCAGGACAACGACCGTTACGACGGCGGCCACGCCGGTCCATCGGGTCTTCGTGTCGGTCACGACGTACCTTCCGACGGCTTGAAGCCGATCAGTCGTACTTCCAATTCCAGGTGGATGCCCGCATGTTGATACACCGTCCGTTTCACGAGGTCGATCAGCTGCACAACATCTGCAGCTGTGCCGTTTCCAAGATTCACCATGAAGTTGGCGTGCTTCTCAGAGACTTGAATGCCGCCGACCTTCTTTCCTTTCAATCCCGCCTCCTCAATCAGCTTCGCGGCATACGTGCCGGGAGGATTCTTGAACATCGACCCGAGATTGGGCAGGTCAAGCGGCTGCGTCGCATTCCGCTTCTGGATGAGTTCCTTCCGTCGTCGGATGAGGGCTTCCACATCGCCAGACGAAAGTCGCCAGCGGCCCGCCATAATGACGCGTCCTTCAAAGTCGGAGTGTCGGTATCGGAACCCGCACTGTTCCTTCGGGATCCAGCGCGTTACGCCACCCTCCAAGACTTCCACTGCCACGCAGTGGTCCGCCACCTCCCCCCCGTGTGCGCCGGCATTCATCGCAATGCCCCCTCCGACGCTACCCGGGATCCCTGCGAGCATCTCAACCCCCGCCAGTCCTTGCTGCACGCAGAAGTCCACGAACTTTGTCAGCCGTACGCCCGCTTCGGCGATAACGTCGCCGTTCTCGCGCCGAATCGACGTCAATCCGGATTCCAGATTGATGACGACGCCGCGAAAGCCGTCGTCGCTCACCAGCATGTTGCTGCCGCGGCCGAGCAGAAGATGTGGTACGCGTTGGGCCGTCAGGACCGCCACAAGGTCCACCAGGTCCTTCCGGTCTGCCGGCTCGATGTAGCAGTCGGCAGGACCGCCGACCTTCATCCACGTGTACGGACCCAGCGGCTCGTTGAGCGCGATGCGTCCGCGAACCACCCGGCGGATTTCGTCGAGCGGGATCATGTCATGCCGAGCGAAGTTCCTTCAGGAACTGCTCGCCGAACTTCCAGATATCACCGGCACCCATCGTGATGACGATGTCTCCATCCTTTGTGATCGAACGGAGGAACGGCGGGACCTTCGTCTTGTCGACGACGTAATGCACCTCTTTGTGCCCGAATTGCTTCGCCGCATTCGCAATGAGGCCGCCGGTCACGCCTTGGATCGGCTCCTCGCGCGCAGGATAGATGTCCGTCACGACCAGCACATCCGACAGTAGGAACGCCTTGCCGAACTCTTCGTAAAAATCACGCGTCCGCGTGAACAGATGCGGCTGGAACACACACACGACACGCCTCCGCCAGCCGGCCTTCACCCCCGAGAGCGTTGCGGCGCATTCGGTCGGATGGTGGGCATAGTCATCGTAGACCGTGATCCCCCGGGCTTCGCCCTTCTTTTCCCACCGCCGATAGACGCCTGAGAATCTCTCGATGCCCGCCTTGATCCGCTCGAACGGCACCTTGAGCTCAAGCCCGACCGAAATGGCGGCCAAAGCATTCTGCACGTTGTGCTTACCCGGCACCTGGAGCGTCACGTCGCCAAGGTCCTGGTTGCCGCGCACCACGACAAAGGTCGTGCGATTCTCGCGATGCCGTAGATCGACCGCCTGTACATCGGCCTGCGGGTTCAATCCATAGGTGATGATCCGCTTCTTGTTGAGCGTTGGCATGATGTCGAGCAACGCCGGCTCATCGAGACAGAGGACGATGAATCCGTAGAACGGCACGCGCGAGGCGAACTGTATGAATGCGCCCTTGATATCCTCAAGGTCGCGGTAGCAATCCAGGTGGTCGGTCTCCAGTGTCGTCAAGACCGCGATGGTCGGCGTCAGCGACAGGAACGACCGGTCGAATTCGTCCGCCTCCACGACGATGAATTCTCCCTTGCCCAGCCGCGCATTCGTGCCCCCGAGACCGCTCAACTTGCCGCCGACAATGACCGTCGGGTCCAGCCCCCCCTCCATCAGCACGAGGCTGATCATCGAGGTCGTCGTTGTCTTGCCATGCGTGCCGGCGATGCCGATGCCGTATTTCAGCCGCATCACCTCGGCCAGCATTTCGGCCCGCCGCACGACCGGTAGCTTCCGCCGATTCGCTTCCTGGATCTCCGGATTGTCGGGAGCGACAGCAGAGCTGTAGACGACCGTGTCGACATCGGCTGCGATATTCGTCGCTTGGTGTCCTTCGAACACCGTAGCGCCGAGCTGTTGCAGCCGTTCCGTGACCTCGGTCAGCGCGCGGTCCGAACCCGACACGGCAAAGCCCTGGTCGAGCAGGATCTCTGCGATGCCGCTCATCCCGATGCCGCCAATGCCGATGAAGTGGATCTTTTTGATCGAGGAAAACATGTGTGGATCTGTTCGGTTCGTGAATCGTCAATCGTGAATCGTCAATCGTCAATC
>CAZOMY010000029.1:16560-30886 GCA_964581115.1 uncultured Ignavibacteriaceae bacterium
AATCGTCAATCGTGAATCGTCAATCGTCAATCGTGAATCGTGAATCGTCAATCGTCAATCGACAATCTTACGATCCTCTCCCGCGCCTCGCCGGCCTCGCTGGAACCTTGGAGGCCAGTCGCTCCATCTCCGCCACCAACTCGCGCTCCCGCTCATAACGCCCGACACGGACCCGATATGCCCACCGGCGCGCCTTCGTCTTGATCAACACCTGCTGAAACCGACCGGCTGTCTGAACGAACCTCTCACGGCCTATATGAATCCATTCGATCTCCTCAAGCATCACCACTCGCTCGCGATGACGCGCATGGAAGATGATCCGGTCCGGGCCGATGTAGAGATGACGCGCGCGCCAGAGGTTCAGGACCAGCGTGCCGAGTGCGATCGCAAAGAAGAACAGGATCACCACGACGATCGGGTCGTGGAAGAAGAAGGTGAATGTCCCTTCCACGAAGCTGCCTCGAATGCCCGCGTACAGCACCAGCGTGATGAGATACAGCAGGACCTGCTGGTAGTGGAAGTCCAATTTGTATCTGAAGGTGGACATGGGAAAAGCTGTGAAAAAGCAAGGCAGTTGTCGGTTGTCAATGGTCAGTGGTCAGTGGTCAGTCGTCGGTGTTCAGTTGCGTTCCTCCAGCGAGCACCGCACTTGCAACGGTGCGAGTCGAGGGGTCTGTGATCGATTCAGAACGACGACTCAGGACCCTCGTTCCACGAGATCCAGGATTATTTCTGCGATCGAATCGGCCGCATCGGGTTTACCTAGTTGCCTTGCAGCCAGCTCCATCGTGCGACGCTTCGACGGGTCATCCGCGAGCGTCAGGATGGCTGGCGTCAGTTGCGTCATCACATCCTTGTCGGGCACCACGATCGCCGCTCCAGCCGCTTCCATCGACCGCGCGTTCCTCGTCTGGTGGTCGGCAGCCGCGTAGGGGTACGGCACAAGCACGCTGGCCTTGCCGATCGTCGTCAACTCCGCCAGGGTGGAAGCTCCCGACCTTGCCACGACGAGGTCAGCGGCGGCATACGCGGCGCCCATGTTTTCGATGAACCCTGTCACGCATCCGATACCCGACCGGTCGAACCGCGACGTCAGATCCGCTTCATCGACGCGGCCGGTCTGCCAGATCAGCTGGAGACCTGCCGATCTGATCATATCGATCGATGCGGCAATGGCCCGATTGACCGACGACGCTCCGAGACTCCCTCCGACGATCAGCACCGCGATACGATCCTGATCCAGTCCAAACCCCCTGCGAGCCGTTGCTCGATCAACCGTTCCCAGTCCCTTCCGCACGGGCGTGCCGACGACCGTCACGTGATCGGTTCGCCGCAACCAGCGCTTGGTGTCCTCGAACGACACGAGGAGCCGGTTCACGCGCGACGCCAGCAGACGAGTCGTGACCCCGGGATAGCTGTTCGACTCGTGCACGACCGTCGGGATCCTCATCCACGACGCCATGGCCAGCACCGGTCCGCACACATAGCCGCCGGTACCGATCACCACGTGCGGCCGGAAGTTTCGCAGAGCCACCCACGATTGCCAGAACGATACGACGACCTTCACCGGAAAAAGCAGGTTGCCGGGACGCAGACTGCGATGGAATCCGCTGATCCAGATCGAACGAAACGGATACCCCTTCTGTGGAACGACCCGCGCTTCGATCTTCCCAGATGTGCCAAAGAACAGGAACTCAACATTTGGACGCCGCTCTTTCAAAGCCTCGGCGATCGCCATCGCCGGAAAGAGATGCCCGCCCGTGCCTCCGCCGGCCAACGCGACACGTAGAGTGTGCATCATGATCGCGGCTCGTCCCTCACAACTGTCACATCTCTGCCGATCAAGATTCCTCGCCGTCCTTTGCGACCTTGTGGTCCGTGACTGTCGAGGGCTTTGCGGTTCATGCGTGCAACGCTCAAAGGTTGGTTCTGGTCGTGCTAGACCGACGCGCCCGCCGCCTCCGGCTCTGCCACCGTATTCGTCGACCGCAATCGCGGATGCAGGTCAGTGTAGGCCGACACGTTCAGGAGTACGCCCACGGCAAACGACGAGAACAACAGCGAAGAGCCGCCGTACGATACGAACGGCATCGGCTGGCCCGTCGTTGGCAGCACGCCGATCGCCACGCCGGCATTCACGAGGGCGTAGAACGCCACCGTGCTCGTGATCGCCAGGGCTAACAGCTGACCGAATTCATCCTTCGCCACCCGCGCGATCTTGAACCCGCGGAGAAGAATGACAAGGAACAAGAACAGAAAGAAGAGCGTCCCGATCAGGCCGTACTCTTCGCCCACGATCGAAAAGACGAAGTCGCCGTACGACTCCGGTAGGAACAGGTCTCTCTGCCGGCTCTCGCCCGGACCGACGCCGAACAGACCGCCATTGGCAAACCCGATGAGACCTTGCAGGAGCTGATAGTTATGCCCGCCTCCCGACGAACCGGTCAGGAATGACTGGATGCGCGCCATCCGGTACGGCGCGCTGATGGCGTAGATCCCGAGCGCCGGGATCGCCAGCGCCGCCGTGCCGAACAGATGCGACCACCGCGCGCGGCTCATGAAGAGCATGATGAAGCTGAGCGATGCGATCATGGCCCCTGCGCTGAAGTTCGGCTGGAGCATCACCAGGCCCACCACGGCTCCCACCCAGATCATCATCGGCATGTAGCCGTGCTTGAAATCGCGGATCGACTCTCCCTTCGTGGAAATGAGCGTACACAAATGGAAGAGCAGCGCAAATTTCGCCAGCTCCGACGGTTGCAACCCGAACCCGCTCAACCGAAGCCATCGCGTCGCTCCCTTGGTCTCGCCGCCGAGCACCAGCGTGGCCGCCAGGAGGGCGATCGCGCCGATCAGCGCCGGCTTCGTGAATCTGCGATAGATGCGGTACGGAATGAACATTCCTGCAAAGATCGCCCCGATGCCGAGCAGAACCTTGAGCAGGTGTGAGTTCAGCAGCCGCTCCGATTCGCCGAACTTCTCGTAGGCCCACGTGGCCGACGCGCTGTAGACGACGCCAAGGCTCAGCACCATCAGCAGCAGCACGGCCGTCAGAAGCGGCAGGTCGATGTGGTTGCGTTGACGCTCGTTCACAGCGCGTTCACCAATTCCTTGAAGACACGGCCGCGGTGCTCGTAGTTCTCGAACCAATCGAACGAAGCGCACGCCGGCGAAAGCAATACCACATCTCCGACATCGGCCACGAACCGGGCGGTCGAGACCGCCTCTTCCATCGACGAGGCCTTCTTGATCACCGCCATGCCGTTGAAGGCCGCGGCGACCTTGTCGGCCGATTCGCCGATAGCGACCACCGCCTTCACCCGCTCCTGCACCAGCTGATGCAGGTGCGAATAGTCATTGCCCTTGTCGCGTCCGCCGATCAGCAGCACGATCGGCGATGCGAATGACTGCAGCGCGTACCAGACCGAATCGACGTTCGTGGCCTTCGAGTCGTTGTAGTAACGCACGCCCTGCACCTCGCGCACGAATTCCAGCCGGTGTTCGACCCCTTTGAAATTGCGGAGCGTCGCCCGCAACGATGCCGGACTCACACCGCAGAGCAATCCGACGAGCGTTGCGGCCATGGCATTCTGCACATTGTGCCGGCCCTTGATGGAGATCTCATCCGCGCGGATGATCTCGCGTGGAGTTCCGTCGACCGACGCGATCAATAATTCGTCCTCAACCCATGCACCATCCGTTCCTCCCCGGACCATGCCGAACGGCAGCGTTCGGCATTTCGCTTGCGCGATCACCCTGGCCGTCCATAGATCGTCCGCCCCATAGATCAGCGTGTCGCCCTCACCCTGCGCCTGGAAGATGCGCGCCTTTGACGCGGCGTACCGTTCCATCAAGTTGCCGTACCGGTCCATGTGGTCCGGAGTGATATTCAACAGCACCGAAACCGTGGGACGGAACGTCTCGCAGTGGTCGAGCTGAAATGAGCTTACCTCCAGCACGGCCCATTCATCGGGCGCCATGGTTCCCACCACGCCGGAGAATGCCGTTCCGATGTTCCCCGCCACGGTGTGACGCAGGCGCGCATCTCCCAGCATCCGTCCGACGAGCGTCGTCGTCGTCGTCTTTCCATTGCTCCCCGTGATCGCCGCGATCGGACCCGGGCAGAACCACGATGCCAGCTCCAGTTCGCTGACCACCGGGATGCCCCGCTTGGCCGCCTCCGCGACGACCGGCGAGGAACTCGGCACGCCCGGACTGATCACGATGAGCCGAGCGCCGAACACCTTCTCGGTGTGACCGCCCACCTCGTACGCCACGCCCGCTTCTTGAAGCGCAGCCACCGCCGGGCCGAGCTTCTCCTGCGTGGCAAGGTCGCTGATGAAGGGCATGCCGCCGTTGGCCGCGATCAGCTTCGCAGCCGCCAATCCGCTCCGCGCTCCACCGATGATCGTCACCGGTCCCTGTACGAGTTCGCGGCGCACCTTATCGCACCTTGAAGGTCGCCAGCGTGATGATCATGAGGAGGATGGCGACGATGTAGAACCGCGTCACGATCTTCGGCTCCGGCCAGCCGAGCAACTCAAAATGATGATGAATGGGCGACATCCGGAACACGCGTTGTCCTTCTCCATACTTCCGCTTCGTGTACTTGTAGTACGTCCGCTGAATGATGACCGACAGGGTCTCCATCAGGAAAATGCCCCCCAGCGTCGGCAGGAGCAGTTCCTTCTTGATGAGGACGCACATCGCCCCGATGATCCCTCCCAGCGCCAGCGAACCGGTGTCGCCCATGAACACCTGCGCGGGATACGAGTTGTACCACAGGAATCCGAGCGCCGCCCCACCCATGGCCACGCAGAAGATGGCCAGCTCCCCCGAGCCGCGCAGGAACGGGATCGTGAGATAACCGCTCAATTCGAAGTTGCCCGTGATGTAGGCGATGATCGCCAGCGTCACGCTGACGATGCCGACCGTGCCGATCGCCAGCCCGTCGAGTCCGTCGGTGAGATTGACGGCGTTCGACGTAGCGGTGATGATGAAAATGACCATCGGGATATAGAGCCACCCAAGATCCAGCTCGAGATGCTTGACGAACGGAACCGTCGTGCTCGTGCGAATCGGGGAGAGACTCGGATCGATCCACTCGGGGGCGAACACCATGATGCCCCCCAACACTAGCCCGACGAAGACCTGCCCCACGATCTTATAGCGCCCGATGAGCCCCTTCGGCTTTTTCTTGACCACCTTCAGGTAGTCGTCGAGAAATCCCACGGCGCCGAGCGACAACGTAACGAACAGAATGAGAAGGATGTAACCGTTCGTCAGGTCATTCCAGAGGAGCGTGGGGATGACGATCGAAGCCAGCACGATCAATCCCCCCATCGTCGGCGTCCCTGCTTTCGACAAATGGGTCTTGGGGGCTTCCACCTTGGCCGCTTCGCCGATCTGATGGTCCTTGAGCATCCGGATGATCTTCGGACCCAGCCAGAAGGCGATGACCAACGCCGTCACGGCCGACAATCCCGCGCGGAACGTGATGTACTTGAACACACCGAACCCCGGCGGGTCGTACGTGTGTTCCAGCCACATGAACAGGTGGTACAACATCTATTCTTGTCTCCTGGACATCGTTCCACAGCGGGCTTCTACGGTTGACAGAACACCGCAGAGACGCCGAGGCGCAAGACAACATCTCAACTTTGTTAGCGTCGTTGCGTCTTATCGGTGCAATCCTTTTTCACCGCAGAGGCGCCGAGGCAGCCGGAGGCCCACTACATTGTCGCGGAGCGGCAACCCTCATTCTCCAGCGCCTTCGCGCCTTTGCGGTACATCTTATCCCTGGGCAGTGATCGCCGCCACCACGTCTTCCATCTGCATCCCGCGCGAGCCTTTGACCAGGACAACGTCCCCCGGCCGAAGCACGGCTCGCAATCGCGCGATCAATGACCGCTTGTCCGCGAAATGCTCGGCCGACGACATCCCCGAAGCCCTGCGGATCTCCTCCGACAATGTCCCCGTCGTGAACAAGAGGTCGATCTTCTCTTTCTTGACCGCCTTGCCGACGATCCCATGTCCGGCGTGGGCCGTCGCTCCCAGCTCGAACATATCACCAAGCACTGCCACCCGGCGACCGGCCGTCGCAAACGATCTGAGCGTGGCCAATGCCGCCACCATTGAATCCGGGTTCGCGTTGTACGTGTCGTTCAGCACCAGCAGACCATTGGCCCGAACGACCTGCATCCGCTTGCTCGCCGCCGCGACGCTGGCCAACGCTTCGACCACATCCCTCGCCGGAACGCCCAGTGTCAATCCCACGGCCGCGGCTGCAAGGGCATTCATGCCGTTGTGGAGCCCGGGGATCGCGACGCGCACCTCGACCGGCTTTCGTGAACCGCGGCGCAGTCGGAATGTGGCGCATCCTTCCTCATCCGTTCGCAGACGCGAGCCTTTGACCTTCGCGGTCCGGCTTGCGAAGCCATACACCACTTTCTTCTTCACCCGCCGTGCCCGTTGCACGATGCGAGCATCGTCGCCGTTGACAAAGGCCGTACCGCTGTGTTCTGCCAGCCATTGCCACAGCTCCGTCTCGGCATCAGCTACGCCGTCGAGCGACCCGAAGAATTCCAGATGCTCGCGGCCGATGTTTGTCAGCACGCCATGCGTCGGCTCGGCCACGGAGCAGAGATACGCGATCTCTCCCGGATGATTCGTGCCGACCTCGACCACCGCCGCCTCATGCGCCGGCTCAAGCCGGAACAATGTCTGCGGCACGCCGATGTGATTGTTCAGATTCCCCTCGGTCGCCAACACACGCCATTGTCGCGACAGGACCGCCCTCAGCATCTCTTTGGTCGTCGTCTTCCCGTTGCTGCCTCCGACGGCGATCACCGGGATCGTGAACCGCCTCCGCACGAGGCGGGCCAACGCTCCGAGCGCGTGCACCGTATCATCCACCACAATGCGCGGCACATGCAAGCGTGCCATCATCGGACCGTTGGCGGCGGCCCATCGGGCGTCGATCACGACGCCCACCGCACCACGCTCGACCGCCGTGCTCACGAAGTCGTGGCCGTCGAACTTCTCGCCGCGGATGGCGACGAACAGGTCTCCTTTTCCCACTGACCGCGAATCGGTCGACACACCGGTTGCGGTCCATCGATCCGCCGAAAGGTCGAACGCCTCACGTTGCGGCACCGACTGCAGATCTGCCAACGACAACGTCACGCAACCGCCTCCACTTCTTCCCGGTCGCTGAAGTGACGCTTCTCGCGACCGATCACTTGATAGTCTTCGTGTCCTTTTCCGGCAACGAGGATCACATCGCCCGGCCCCGCCTGCGAGGCCGCCCATCTGATCGCCGTTTTCCGGTCTGCCTCGCGGTGCACGTTCCCGCCCGCCGGAAGACCTGCCGCGATGTCGTCGATGATCCGCTCCGGGTCTTCGGTGCGCGGATTGTCCGACGTTACGACGACCAGATCGGCCATCCTCGCGGCGACCGCTCCCATCTGCGGGCGCTTGGTCCGGTCGCGATCGCCACCGGCGCCGAATACCACGAACAGCCGACCGCCGCTTCCCTGTGTCATGAGCGAACGGGCTGCTGTGAGCGCCTTCTCCAGCGCGTCCGGCGTGTGGGCGTAATCGACGATCGCCGTCCAGCCCTTCTTCGATGCGATCCGCTCAAATCGCCCTTTCACACGATCGGCCGATTCCACGCCGGCCAGGACCCGTTCGCGCGGAAGTCCGATCGCCAAGCCAGCAGCCGTCGCCGCAAGCACATTTTCGACATTGAACCGGCCGACGAGCGGGGTCTTGATCATGAACGGACCGCTCTCATCTTCCACCTCGAGCGACGAACCTTCGATGCTCAGCGTTGCATTCCGAAGCCGCAGCTGCGCTCCAAAAGCTCTGCCGAAGCGATATACGCGCGCTCTGGTGTCGGCCGTGATGCGATCCGCCCAGGGATCGTCGGCATTCACGACAGCGGCGGCCGTCGGCTCCAGCCCATCGAACAGGAGCTTTTTCGCGGCGAAATACGCTTCCATCGTTCCGTGGTAATCGAGATGGTCCTGCGTCAGATTCGTGAACACGCCCGCGGCGAACCGTACGCCGTGGACCCTCGATTGATGGAGCGCATGCGACGAGACCTCCATCGATACCGCCCGGCATCCCTCCTCCCGCATCTGCGTGAAATACTGCTGCAGCTCGAGCGATTCGGGCGTCGTATGCGTGGCCGATCGCACCGACGCACCGAACCGCACTTCGATCGTCCCGATGAGTCCGCACCGCTGTCCGGCCGCTTCGAGCACTGACCGTACGATTGTCGAGGTCGTCGTCTTTCCGTTCGTGCCGGTGATGCCGACCACCGTCATCGCATCCGACGGGCGGCCATAGTAATTGGCGGCCAGCTGCGCGAGCGCGATACGCGTGTCGGGAACGACCAGCTTCACAACGCCGGCGTGCATGCACTCGGGGTCGCTGATCGCATCGTCGCGCTCGATCACGACGACCTTCGCCCCCTGCGCAATGGCGCCCGAAAGGAACCGGTGGCCATCGGCCGCGGTGCCGTGGATGGCCACGAACAGGTCACCCCGTTCCACCCGCCGCGAATCATACTGCACGCGGTTCACTTCCACCTCATGCGTCACCACCATCCGGCCAAACATGGTCTGGAACATCTTGCGGACCGTGACGCCAGCCAAGAGCGTACCGAGTCTCATCGAACCATGACAAAGCGTGGACCGCCAAGACCGCCATGCACGCCAAGGCAGATCGGTCGGCCGCTGTCTTTCACTCTGAAGCCGTCTTGGCGCTCTTGGCGTTCTTTGTGCACTTGGTGATCACGTATCGATTTCTAATAGAGAACGGCTGTCGTCAACGGCCTCGGCTCACACACCACTGTCACCGAAGTACCCGCCTTCGCCGCCGACCCCGCCGCCGGGACCTGCTGCCGTACGATGCCGCTCCCACGCACCTCCACCTCGAACTCGTCCACCACCAGCCGTGTCATGGCGCGACGAACGGTCATACCGCGCACATCCGGTACTGCGACCATCCCGTTCGGCGCCGGCTTCGATGCCGTTCCCAGGACGAGCGAGACCACGTCGCCGGGCTCCGCCGGATGCCCGGCTTCCGGCGTCTGCTTGGCGATCACCGGACCATCGCCGAAGACCCGCCCCTTCAACCCCATGCTTGCCAGCATCTGCTTCGCAAACTCCGGTTGCATCGACCGGACGTCGGGAATGCTCAGCAAGCGGTCCCGATGCGGGTCGCGTTGCGCCATCGCCGACCGCGAGATGCGCGAGGACGAATTGACGATCCGCTCAGCGATCGCGCGGAAGATCGGTCCGCTCGTGACGCCGCCATAGTACCCCCGCCTGCGGGGATTGTCCATCATCACGACACCGACCACCTGCGGGTCGTCGACGGGAAAGAAGCCGACGAACGAAGCCGTGTACGAGCCGCTCGCGTACGAGCCGTCGACCACTTTGCGCGCCGTCCCCGTCTTGCCTGCGATCCGCACCCCTGGGATCCGCACGTCCATCGCGGTTCCGCGCTCCACGACGCCTTCGAACGCCTCGGTCAACTGCTTCGCTGTCTCGGCCGACATCACGCGGCGGATCACGGTCGGCGAGGTCGAACGGATGATGTCGCCATCCGGCGACTTGACCAGGCGCACAACATACGGCCGGACGAGCACTCCTCCGTTCGCCACGGCGCCATAGGCTGCGAGCAATTGCACGGGTGTTACGCCCACTTCATAGCCATACGACATCGTTTGCAGCGTGGTGCCCGACCAGGTCGACGGACGTTTGAGCGTCCCGCGCACTTCGCCGGGAACGTCGATGCCCGTCGGGACACCGAATCCAAGGTCGCGCGCCATCGTGTAGAGGCGCTCGGGACCGATGATCTTCCCGACCTTTGCCATCACGATGTTGCTCGACACCTCCATCGACTCGCGGAACGTCAGCCAGTCGTACTCGTGCGTGTCTTTGATCAGCCTTGTGTACCGTCCGATCGTCACTTTCATCGTGCCGCGCTCGGCATAGAACCGTTCCTCGGGCTGAACGAGGTGGTGCTCGTAGGCCGCCGCCGCCGTCACGATCTTGAAGGTCGATCCGGGCTCGAAAATGTCGGTCACCGCGCGAATGCGGGCGCGCGACGCATCCACCGACCCCGGCGCGTTCGGATTCACGCCCGGCACCACCGCCAGCGCAAGGATCTCGCCCGTGCGCGGGTTCATGAGCACGGCCAGCCCGCCGTCGGCGCCATTGGCCTCGAGGCCGCGCCGCAGTTCCTCCTCGGCAACTGCCTGGTATTCGATATCGATCGTCAGGCCGACGTCCCGGCCCTTGACAGGTTCGACGCGCGGATAATCGGCCGACGGCCGTGTGCGGCCCAAGCCGTCGCGCTGAAGCGTCACCGTACCGTTCGCTCCCTTCAGGTCGTCGTTCAGTGCGAGCTCAAGGCCTGAGATGCCCTTGTGGTCGAGATCGGTGAAGCCGAGGAGTGCGCCTCCGACGTGGTCATAATGATAGAGCCTCTTCGGCTCGTTCATCATGACGATGCCCGCCAGATGAGCCGCCTCGATACGCTTGGCCACTTCCGGCCGAACGCTCCGTTCCATCCACACGAACCGCCGTCGTTCCGATCCGTTCGGACCGCCGAGCTTCTCCAGATAGTAACCGCTCGGCTTGCCGAAGACCTGGGCGAATGCCTTCGCCACTTTCCTGGCGTCGTCTCCCACGATCTTCGGGTCGGCCGCAAATGACACGAACATGGTGTTTGACGCCAGCACATTGCCGTTGCGGTCGATAATGTCGCCGCGCAGCGCCGGCAGGATGAATCGCTGCTCGTACTGCTTCTTTGCCAGCACGCGGTACTTGCCGGCGTCGAGCACCTGCACCATGACCAGCCGCCCCGCGATGACGACGAAGAACAGGGCGAAGAAGAACTTGAGGAGCAGAAAACGCGTCCGAAATCCCTTTGCCGGATCCGGCCGCGCCGTCAGGGGCTCGTTCATTGCCAGCGTCGCGCCTCCTCGAGCGCCTCCTGGATCTCGTTCACTCGGTCGGGGCTCACGACGAGCCAGCCCGGCACCGCCGCAGAGTTGCGGAGGCCCAGGTCTTGTTCGGCCATCGTCCGCACGCGTTCCAGGCTCGACATCCGGTTGATCTGGGCGCGCAACATCTCCTGCTCATTTAACAGCCGCTGGTGCCGGCTCTGCAGATCGCCGATGCGCACGACGAGCTGGCCAACGGTGATGATGTTGCTGATGTACACAACGCTGGCCACCGCGGTTGCGATGAGGCCCAGGACGATGGAGAACGGAGAGACGCGGCGGCGGGTCGCCGTACGGTTGCGCGGCTTTGCGATCGACGCGCCTGTCACCGTGTCGGGCCGGCTGGAATAGACAGCGTCGCGCTGGTCGGGCGATGGGGCAAGCGGAGGCGTGTCGGTCCCCTGCGCGCGACGGAGGTAGGCCTCGATCAGCTCGTTCTCGGGCGTGGCCGGACGGCGCTGGACGTCGATGGGTTGGGGGGTCGGCACGATGTGAAGATCCAGGGTAAGCCGTCTCCGAGAGACGGCGCTACAAGCGCTCCGCGGCGCGAAGCTTCGCGCTCCGTGCGCGCGGGTTTGACCTTTGCTCTTCCGGGCCGGCCACGATCGGCTTCTTCGTCAGCGGCCGAAGCGTCGGGGTCCGGGGTTCGTCGGGCAGATACTTGGAACCCGACGGGATCCGCTCCGCGGCGGCGTCCCGAATGAATTCTTTGACGATGCGGTCTTCGAGCGAGTGGTAGGAGATCACCACCAGACGCCCGCCCCGCTTCAGCAGCCCCGGTGCATCGGCAAGACACTTCCGGAGCCGTTCCAATTCCTGATTCACTTCGATCCGGATCGCCTGAAAGACCCGGGCCAGCGATTTTGTGGCCATCGGTCCCGGGGTCAGCGACTCTACGATCCGAGCGAGCTGCGCCGTCGTCTCGACCGGACGCTGGCGTGCGATCGCCCTGGCGATCTGGCGGGAGCGTCGCTCTTCGCCGTATTCCCAGAGGATGCGGGTCAGTTCTTGCTCGTCGGCGTCGTTCACGACATCGTACGCCGACCGGCCCGAGCGACGGTCCATGCGCATATCCAACCGCTCCTCCCCGCGAAAACTGAATCCCCTCGCCGCGTCGTCCAACTGATGCGACGACACGCCCAAGTCGAGCAGCATGCCGTCGACGGATGCAACGTCCGCCGAATTCAGTTCGGCCGCAATGTTGCCGAAGTTCGCGCGTCGTATCTCAACCCGGCCGGCAAACCCCGAGAGCCGCGCCGTCGCCTCGGCGATCGCGTCATCATCCTGATCGATCGCCACGACACGTCCGGCTAGTGAAAGCCGCTGCAACAATGCTTCCGAATGACCGCCCCCGCCGAGCGTTGCGTCAACATAGACGCCGCCCGGGTCGGTCACCAGCAGCTCCAGCGTTTCGTTCAACAGTACAGGGGTATGGTATGGCGAGACAGCCACGTCGGCCGCTACGTCTTCCGCTGAAAGACGTGTTCGACGACGGTTTCGTAGGTGTCGGGTTGCGATTTCTGGTACTCGTCGTACACGGCGGGATCCCACATCTCGATGCGGTCCACCACGCCCAGGATCAGCACGTCTCCGTTGATCCCCGCATACTTCAACAGCTCTTGCGGCACGGAGATGCGTGACTGGCTGTCGAGGTCGGCATCGGTCGCCCACTGGAAGAGCGTTCGGCCGAAGAATCGGTGGCGAGCGTCGAGGAACGAGAGTCCACGGATGTACGACTCAACCTGCTTCCACTCCTCCAGAGGGTACAGATAGAGACAGCGCTCAAAGCCGCGGGTCAGCACCAACGAACCCTGCGCACCCAAACTTTTGCGGAGCTTGGCAGGGATGGCGATGCGCCCTTTGGCGTCGAGGGTATAGAGATATCGGCCTTTGAAGGAGGACATAGGACCTTGGGAAAAGCGAACACTGATCTACACTGAAGAAGCGCTGATGACCACAATACCACTTCCTGATCCGTGCAAATCCCCTTTTTCCGTGTTGACCCGCCTGCACGCCGTTTCGGCGGGCAGGTCAGTGTTCCCGCTTCTTTTGGAGCGGCAATGGGTCGCCCCAATTCCCCACTTTTCCACACATGGAGTTGAAAAATACGGAATTGCCCCTCAAAGTCAAGCGAATTATGCAGGATTTCTAGGGGTTTTTGCGGCGAACGAGGGACTTTCATGGGGTGTGCAGAATGGATGGAGAAGGCAAACATCCCCACCTGTCCCCAAAAGTGTCGTCAAGCGGTTGGACTTGTCGGAGCTGTCTGGAGTCCGTCCAGCGCCTCAAGCACCGCGGAATAGTCACTCTTCGCCAAACCCATCTCCATCGCGCGATTGAACAGGTCCTTCAGCATCGGCATCGACGGCAACGTGACATGCATTGACTCAGCCGAAGCGGCGGCCAGATGGACATCTTTGTGCATGTGCTCGAGGTAAAAGCGGGCCGGATACTCACCCTTTGCCATCGCCGGTCCTTTCGCCTGATACATCGGCGCATTCAGGGCCGAGAGACCCAGGATCTCGAGGAACGTCGTCACTTCGATGCCCGCTCCACGTGCGAACATGATCCCCTGGGCGAGGGTGCTGATCATGCTCGCGATGAAGAAGTTGGCGAGCAGCTTGGTGTTGGTTGCTTGTGTGACCGTTGGAAATTCAAACACCCTCTGGCCAAATGCTGTCAGCACCGGAAGGACGCGCTTCACATGGTCGCCCCTTCCACCGGCAAAGATGACAAGCGACCCCTCCGTCAGCTGCGGCACACTGCCGAGCACCGGAGCATGGACGAAACCTTTGTCCTCAGCCCCGGCGAGATCGGCCAATCGCTGTGTCGTCGACGGGGCGATGGTGCTGCAGTCAACGTGAATGCCCCCTTTCGCCGAAGCTCCCCGGATGCGGCCGGCCATCTCTTCCACCACCTGCGATGTCGTCAGCATCGAAACGACGATCGTCGACCCGGCGGCAAGTTCTTCGGGACTGTCCGACCATGTCGCGCCGGCCCTCAACAATTCCGCGGCCTTCTCTCTTGTGCGATTCCAGATGGCGACCTGAAAACCAGCACTGAGCAGCCGACGTACCATGACCGAGCCCATAAGCCCCAGGCCAATGAATCCGATGCGTTCCATGAGAATTCCTCCTGACAGAGCAAAGTTAGCCACAAAGGAACACAAAGAACACAAAGATGAGGATGATGTCGGTTGAGTTTTGGGACAGGATGGTGTAGTTTGATGGCTGGTGGGTTCGGAGTCGAGGTCATGGAGTCTTGTGCAATACGTCAAGGCCCATGCATCTCAGACAATCCGAAATC
>CAZOMY010000029.1:30986-38641 GCA_964581115.1 uncultured Ignavibacteriaceae bacterium
GACAATCCGAAATCCGCAATCTCATCAGTTCGAGTACGCCATGTCTTCCACTCGCCGAACCTTTCTCGGCCACGCAGCCGCGCTCGCGGGGGCATCGATCATGACGTCGACCCTTTCCTCGGCTCACCAGGCCGTCCCCGGGCCCAAGAAGCTTCTCTTCCGCTACCGACCGTACACGCTCGAGCTCAAGCATGTCTTCACCGTCGCGGCCATGTCGCGCACCACAACGCCCGTCATGCTGACCGAAGTGGAATACGACGGCGTCATCGGATATGGTGAAGCGTCGATGCCGCCGTACCTCGGCGAGTCGCATGCGACGGCCGAGGCGTTCCTGTCGAAGGTAGACCTGTCGAAGTACGCCGATCCATTCGACCTCGAGCGTATCATTGGCGACATCGATGCGATCGCTCCGGGTCATCCGGCGGCGAAAGCTTCTGTCGACATCGCCCTGCACGACCTGATCGGCAAGCTGTTCGGCCAGCCCTGGTTCCGGTTGTGGGGCCTGGACGCAACGAAAGCGCCGGTGACAACATTCACGATCGGCATCGACAAAGCCGACGTGGTACGGGAAAAGACGAAAGAAGCGCTCGGTTTCAAGATGCTCAAGGTGAAGTTGGGGAAGGACAATGACCGGGAGATGATCGAAACGATCCGTTCGATCACGAACGTGCCGCTCACCGCCGACCCGAACCAGGGCTGGAAGGACCGCGGATACGCGGCGGAGATGGCGCATTGGCTGAAAGAACAAGGCGTGCTCTACATCGAACAGCCGATGCCGAAAGACCGATTGGACGACCTCGCGTGGCTCTCGGCCAACAGTCCCCTGCCGATCCTCGGCGATGAAGGGATCCAACGACTCCCCGATCTGATCAGTGCGCACCAACGGGGCACCTACAACGGCGTCGTGATCAAGCTGATGAAGACCACCGGCTTGCGTGAGGCGCATACGATGATCCGGTTGGCAAAGGCTTTCGGCATGAAGGTCCTGTTCGGCTGCATGACCGAGACCTCGTGCGCTGTCAGCGCTGCCGCACAGCTGTCGCCGCTGGTCGATTGGGCCGACCTGGACGGCAATCTGCTGATCAGCAACGATGTCTATGACGGAGTAAAAGTGGTGAATGGAAAGCTGACGCTCTCCGATCGGCCCGGGATCGGCGTCGTGAAGCTCTGAACGGGTGCGGTAAGAACGTTTCACGCCGGAGCACGATTTCCGCGTCAACGGGTCTCCGGAAAAGCGCAACCGTCTTTGAGCGGCAACAGAAGATCCCGCATCCTGCGATCCGAGCACATTTGCACTCGTTGGTCGTACTAACCTGTAGAACCGAGATTCATTTTCACTTTCTAACCCGAAGGAAAAACCCTTCGGGTTTGTTGTTTTACATCACATCGGCCGTCTGTTAAACTATTATTTTGTAATAACTTATAACATTAGTCGATTTTAATCCTTGGAGCGTATACTCTTGGAACTTTTCCATGAACTTAAGCGTATTGATTGACTCATAGTCAGCATCAACGCAAGGATTCTTATGGGTACACACGAACGGAAGGAGCGGGAGAAGGAGCAACGGCGGGAGGAGATCATCAAGGCCGCGACGAAGGTCTTCTTTGAGAAAGGCCTTCAGAGCGCCACGATGGATGAGATCGCAGATGCCGCAGAACTGAGCAAGGGGACGATCTACCTGTACTACAAGAGCAAAGAAGATCTCTATCTCGCGGTGATGAACGTTGGATCGACGATCCTGTTCGAGATGTTCGACCAGGCCGTTGCAAAAGCGTCTTCGACCGTCGAACGCCTCCTGATCCTCTCCGACACCTATAAGGAGTTCTTCGCCCGACACCGCAACTACTTCCGCATGTTTCATTTCCTGCAGAATCAGCAGCTGCACAAGCAGGTGTCACCCGAGATGCGCGAGATCTCCCGGCTTCACCAGCAACGCGTCTGGGACCTGGCCGTCGGCATCTTGCGACGTGGCGTGGAAGAAGGATTGCTTCGCCGCGACGTCGAGCCGGCCGAGATGGCGGTGGTGTTGTGGTCGGCGACCAATTCCCTGCTAATGCAGATCGACTATCAGTACGATCACTGGAAGCATGCGCTCGGCATCGACATGGAACGGGTGCTCCGTCATTCCACCAATCTGTTGCTCGAGGCCATCATGACCGACGCCGGGCGTGCGGAGTATCAGCGCCATGTCGCGGCATCCGTTGCCTGACCGTTCCATCCTCTTTCGCACATCGAACTGTATGAACCGTTTCCTTCTGCTCTTCGCCGCCGCCTCGCTCATCGCCGATCCCCTGGCCGCCCAGACATCCGTCCGACGGGTCACCATTGACGACGCCGTGCGTATCGCGATGGAAAAGAATTCCGACCTCCAGGCCGCACGCTTTGAGGTCGACCGCGCCGACGCCCGCGTTCAGGAGGCCATCGGCTACGCTCTGCCGGCCGTCGACCTGACGGGACGTTACACGCGTTCGCTCAAACGTCCGGTGTTCTTCCTCCCCGATTTCGCCAATCCCGGGAGCGGAAAGATCGTGCCGGTACAGATCGGGTCGAATCACTCGGTCGACATGACGCTCAACGCCCGCCAGATCCTCTTTAACGGGACGGTGTTCGTGGGCATGGGGGCCGCCAGCATCTATGCCGACGTGGCGCGCGACCTGTATCGCGCCCGTCAGCTCGAGACCGTCACCGGCGTCAAGCGCGCCTTCTATCGCGCGCTGCTGGCGCGCGAGGCGCTCGACCTGACGCGCACAAGCCTCAAGAATGCCGAGGACAATCTGAAGAATGTCGACCTGCTCCGCGCGCAAGGCGTCCTGTCGGAGTACGATCATCTCCGGGCCTCCGTGGCCGTCGACAACCTCCGTCCCGCCGTCATCCAGGCCGAGACCAACTACGCGCTGGCCGTCGACGGGGTCCGGAGCGCCATCGGACTCGACGCACATGAGGCCATCGAGGTCGTCGGCCAGATGCAGATCGAGTTCGTAGACGACTCGTTGCTCGTGAGCGCCCCCCAGCGGTTCCTCGAGACGAACCACACCTACGCCGCCCTTCAGAAGCAGGTGGAGGTGAACGAGGCGTTCGTCATGGCCGAGCGGGCCAACTATCTGCCGACCATCAGCGCTTTTGGCAACTACCAGTACCAGACGGCCAAGAACACCTTCAATATCTCGACGAACGACTTCTTCGCCTCATCGCAGGTGGGACTCCAATTCTCTCTGAGCCTCTTCCAGGGGCTCCAGACGAATGCCCGCGTCCAACAGACCCAGGTCGACGTGCGCAAGAGCCAGGAACAATTGGCAAGCGTTGAGCGGAACCTCCGCATCGGTCTTACGTCGACCATCGGCAACCTGAAGGCCGCACGTCTCCGCATCGATGCCCAGGAACGGACCGTCGAGCAGGCCGAACGTGGCTACAAGATCGTGACCGCGCGCTTCCTGAGCGGCGCGGCGACGCAACTGGAAGTGAATGACGCCGAGCTGGCGCTGACGCAGGCGAAAGTGAACCGCATCCAGGCCCAGTTCGATTACCTGGTGGCTTCTGCCGAACTGGACCAGTATCTGGGCCGACTGCCGGCCTCCGTTGCCTCTCAAGACATCGACTGATCGAATCGAAAGGACCCGATCTATGTTGTGGAATCGCACAGTACCGTCGCTGGCACTCATGGCCCTCGGCGCCGCCGGGGTCATGCTCACCGGATGCGGTGGAGAATCACAAGGGGCCACCTCTGCGGACCCGCCGGGATTGACGGTGCGGGTTGAGACCGTGAGGCCCTCCCCGCTTATGGATGCCATTCCCGCCGCCGGCATCGTCAAGGCTTCCGAGGATGTCATGCTGAGCCCCGAGGAAGGGGGCGTCGTGAAGGAATGGAAGGTGGAGAAAGGTCAACGCGTCGCCAAGGGCCAGCTGATCGTCGTCCTCAAGGATGAGGTGATCAAGGCCTCCTACGATGCGGCGGTCGCGCAGTACGAAATGGCCGAGATGAACTACTCGAAACAGCAGAAGGTGTACGAGGAACAGGGAATCAGCGAGCTCCAGTATCAGAATCTGCGCCTGGGACGCGACGCCGCGAAGGCCAATGCCGACCTGATGAAGGCCCGGTGGGAACGAACGCAGATCAAGAGCCCGGTCGACGGCGTTCTGGATGAGCGGTACTATGACGAGGGTGAGTTCGCGCCACCGGGTGTGCCGATCGCGCATCTCGTGAATCTCAGCACGCTCAAGATCGCTGCCGAGATCCCCGAGCGATATGCCGCGGTAATCGGCCCCGCGGCTCCCATGCTCGTGACCTTCGACGCCTATCCGGGAGATACGCTCCGCACCCGTCTGAGTTTTATCGGCTCGACCGTCAACCCAAGCAATCGCGCCCTGACCGTCGAGGCCATCCTGCCGAACTTCAGCGGCCGGGTGAAGCCGGAGATGATCGGCAAAGTGCTTGTCCTGCGTTCTTCGAAGGGGACCGCGTTGCTGATCCCCGAGATCGCCGTGCAGCTCGTCGACCGCGACCGCTATGTCGTGTTCGTCGAGGAGAACGGCAAGGCCGTCCAGCGCGTCGTGCGGCTCGGCGCCCGCGAAGGCAACCGTGTCGAGGCTCTGAGCGGACTGAGGAATGGCGACCGGCTGATCGTCACCGATCTGCAGAAGCTCACCGACGGCACCGCCGTGCGCGTGGCAGAATGAGTTGTTCACCACAATGACGCTGAGGCAGCCGGAGGCCTCCTACATTGCCGCGGAGCGACAAACACCATTCTCCCAGCGCCTTTGCGACTTGGCGGTAAACCTCTTAAGAGAATTCTGTAGCCCTAACGAGAATCGATATGCGACCTTGGAACCTGGCCATCGACAACTCGGTGGCAGTCTACATCATGCTGCTCCTCATCGTCATCGTGGGATTCATCTCTTACACCTCGATGCCTCGCGAAGCGGCGCCGGATATCTCCATCCCGATCATCATCGTTAACGTACCCTACCCGGGCGTCTCGCCCTCCGACATCGAGGGACTGGTCGTCCAGCAGCTTGAGCGCGACCTGCAATCGCTGGCCGACGTCAAACAGATCACGTCGGTCTCCAAAGAGGGCATGGGAACGGTCCGGGTCGAGTTCAACACCGGCGTCGACATCGATGAGGCCCTGCGTCGCGTACGTGACAAGGTCAGCTCCGCCAAGCCGAACCTGCCGGGCGACATCCTCGAGCCGATCGTGTCGGAGATCAATATCAGCGAATTCCCGATCATGTACGTGAACGTCGGAGGCGACGTCGGCCTGGCGCGGCTGAAGAAGGTCGCCGAAGACCTGCAGGACCAGATCGAATCGATCCCCGGCGTACTTCGCGCCGACCTGAACGGGGGCCTGCAGCCGGAGATCCAGGTCAACTGCGACGTGTATCGTCTCAAGGCCTACCAGATCGGGTTCGACGACGTCGTGAACGCCATCCGGGGCGAGAACCTCTCGATCCCGGGCGGATCGATCGACGACGGGCGCCAGTCATTCAGCGTGCGCGTGCCCGGCGAGTTCAAGGAGGTCCTTCCGATCGAGGACATCATCCTGAAGATCCAGAATGGTAAGCCGATCTATGTGCGCGACGTCGCGCAGGTCGAATTCTCGTTCGAAGACACGCGGACGATGGCCCGTCTCAACGGCGTCGATGTCGTATCGCTCCAGGTGCGGAAGCGGGCCGGTGAGAACCTCATTCGGATCGCCGACGAGGTCCGCCAGATCGTCGATGTCGCGCGGGCATCGCTTCCGGCGGGGATCGAGCTGAGCATCTCAAACGACCAGTCGAAGAACATCAAGCGGTCGGTGAACGAGCTGGAGAACAGCATCTTTACGGGCATGTTCCTCGTCGTCGTGACGTTGTTCATGTTCTTTGGATTGAAGAACTCGCTCCTCATCTCGACGGCCATCCCGATCTCGATGCTGATCGGCTTCATCATTCAGTCATCGCTCGGCATTACGCTCAACTTCGTCGTGCTGTTCTCGCTCGTGCTGGTGCTTGGCATCGTGGTCGACGACGCGATCGTCGTCATTGAGAACATCTACCGCCATCAGCAGATCTATCACAAGACCCCGGTCCAGGCGGCCCGCGACGGGGTCGCCGAAGTGGCCGTTCCCGTGTTGACATCGACGTTGAGCACGCTGTCGCCGTTCATTCCACTCCTGTTCTGGCCCGGCGTCGTCGGAGACTTCATGTGGTATCTCCCGATGACGCTCATCACTACGCTCGGTGCTTCGCTCTTCGTGGCCTTCGTCATCAGTCCCGTGCAGGGGGCGAGGTGGATCGACTACAAGAAGGAGATCGCCCGGGCCAGGGAGGCGCTGGACCATCCAACGTGGTGGCGTAAGCACAATCCGATCACGAAGATCTATCATTTCACGGATGAAAAGATGTTCCCGTGGATGCAGGAGATCTATGCGCGCACGCTCCGGTGGGCGCTCGGACACAAGTGGAAGACGATCGGCGGCGCATTCGGGCTGTTGGTGCTTGCGTTCGTGCTGACCGCGCTCTTCGGGACCGGCGTTGAATTCTTCCCGACCACCGACCCGCAGATGGTGAACGTACGGATCGAGGCGCCGCCGGGCACGGCGCTCGATGTGACCAACGGTATCGCCCTGGACGTCGAGCGCCGTATCAACGGCGTCGCCGGTCGGAAGGATGTGGAGTTCCTGGTCTCGAGCATTGGATCGTCGGACGACATGTTCGACTTCGGCGGACAGGGCACCTCGAACAAGGCGGGTCTCGGCGTCAATTTCTACGAAAAAGCATTGCGCTCCCAGAGTTCGGCGGTCTCGGTCGAGCAGATCCGCGAAGCCGTGAAGGGGATACCGGGCGCGGACATCCGGGTGGCCAAGCAGGAAATGGGACCTCCCGTCGGCGCGGCCGTCAGCATCGAGATCTCCGGCGACGACTACAGCCAGCTGGCGCTGATCAGCCGCGACGTGCAGAGCACGATCCGCGACGTTCCCGGCCTCACCGACCTCAAGGACGACTACAACCCGGCCAAGCCGGAGATCTCCGTCGTGGTCGACCGCGAGAAGGCAGGCCTGTTGTGGACCTCGACGGGACAGATCGCTGGAACGATCCGGTCGGCCATCTCGGGCTCTGAGGCGTCGAAGTATCGGGTGGGCGAGGACGAGTACAAGATCCGGGTCCGACTGCGGGAGGACCAGCGGTCATCCGTCAACGACCTATCGAACATCCATGTCAGCTTCATGAACCGGCGCGGTCAGATGCTTTCGATCCCGGTCGTGGCCGTGGCCGATATTCAGCGGTCGACGGGTGTCAGCGAGATCCGTCGAAAGGACTTGAAGCGCGTCATCACTGTTACGGGGAACGTGGAGGGCCGCGTGGCCTCAGAGGTGCTTGACGACGTGAAGGCCCGGCTGGCGTCGAAGTCGTTGCCGGCGGGCTATTCCGTCAAGTTCACCGGTAAGGACGAGGAGCAGAACAAGGCCGCGGCGTTCCTGGGCCGGGCGTTCCTGTTCACGATCCTGCTTGTCTTCCTGACGCTCGTGATGGAGTTCAATTCGGTCAAGGTGCCGATCGTCATCATGCTCACAGTACCGTTGGCCCTGATCGGCGTGCTGTTCGGACTGCTCGTGACCCGCATGCCTTTCTCGGTGATCATGACGGGCGTGGGCGTCATCTCGCTCGTCGGCATCGT
>CAZOMY010000030.1:0-37694 GCA_964581115.1 uncultured Ignavibacteriaceae bacterium
CGAGTGTCCTCCTGTCTCTGGCGTCTGGTCACTGCTTTCTGTCCTCTGATCTCTGTCCTCTGATTCTCTTCGCCTCACTGCGGCGGTAGATCTTCCATCTTCCATCCGCGCTCTTTTGCGACCGCCGCCAAATAGCGTCTCCACTCATTCACGTGCATCCTGCGCCTTTGCTGCTCGTACCGAGAGGGCCAACGTTCATCGGCCCAGGCGCGATCGACGAATCCGATCGTGATCGTCGAACCATATTTTCCGATCCCGATCGCTGTTCTCGCCGTAGAGGCCGATCGGGCCGGCGTCGACCAATCGTCCGCCAAGAAGCGGTCCGGGTCGAATTCCGGCGCATCAGACATATCGTAGATCCGATGCAGCTGGCGCCGGATCTTCCATCGAGCTTGGCCGGCGTCATCGAGGGGGGCGAGATCGATCCGGACCTGGCGGAGATCCGTCGCATCATCCAACGTCATCGACCACCATTCCACCGGATACCCCAGGAACGTCCCTCCCCGGAATTCCATTCGCCGGTACCGTGCGATGTTCGCCGGAGCCTCCACGGTGTCCGGAGTGATCCATGCGGCGAATGCGTGGATTTCGGCGGTATCGATGATCAGCCTGACCTCCGGCATCTCCAGCATACGTCGCCGAACTTCCTCCGGTCCGTCGCCCCATTGCAACGCAGATAATCCCCCCTGTGCTCCCCGGAGGGGTAGATCGTCTACGGGGTCCTCGCACGATGCCATCATCAACGCCGCGCTCAGAGCGATCATCTTCATGAGGATCCGCATGCTTCTCCTCCCTGCTTTCCCCCATTATCCATAGTCCACACTCCCAACTCGTTCTCTCTTCTATCATCTCACATCTTGCATCTTCTATCTCCCATCTCCCCTCCCCGGCCTCAGCCTCTTTGAGTCAACTTCACACTCCCCATCTTTTCCATCACCTTCAGATAGGCCATCAGGTCATCGAGGCGCAAGGGCTCGAACTCGCCCGATAGAAAATCCCGGATCTCCAGAACAGACAACTTCTTTCCCATCATCACGTTCAGCTCGGCCGTCATGTGCTGGGGCACTCGTTGAAGGTCGGCACGCTCTGCATCGCTCAACCTTGCCCGGGCCGCTGCTCCGCGTCCGCCTCCGGATCCGCCCTGACCGCCGACGCGCTCCACCATCAGCTTCGACGCCGCCCGCTCCTCGGCCGTCAACGACGGCTCCGGTGCCCTGACCTTGTGGTGCTCGGCCTGCAATCGATAGTACGCCGTGATCTCCTTCTGCAACGACTCCTCCCGTTCCCCGATCAGGTCGGCCATGACCTTGAGCTTCTTGCGCGCATCCTCGGGCCGGACGAACAGCACGGACGTCGACAGAAGAACTTCGCGTTCTACCTGAGCCTGATGACGGACCGCATTCTTCGCCTCCCGATAGGCCGTCGACAGCGCGTTCCCGTCGGGGGCATCGGCGAGGTACGACAACCCCTTGCGCTGGGCGCTCCCCATCCGCTCCGCCCCCCGGGCAGCCGACTCGCCCGCCATCGTCAGGCCCTCGTCGTCTCCCGCCGACGCCAGAAAGCTCATGCACGCCGTCCCAACCACGGCCGCGCGCCGGAACTGGGTTGGATCAAGCTTCTCTGGCACGTCCTGCGAAGAATGATACCACATGTCGGGCCAGGTGATGAACATGACAGAGGGAATGCCGTTCTGCAGATAGATGACGTGATCGCTCGCCCCGTAGTGCTTGTCGATCGTAATGAGGAACGGGTCCTGACTGCCGTTCGGAGAGATGATCGGCAAGGTGTAGCCGTAGCCGCCCGATCGGAACCGGACACGCTCGCGGTTCGTCTCCGCCACCCACTCCATGACACTCTGGGCAAGGTCGTTGAGGAATGTGGGGAACGAGTTCGGCGTCCGGTGCAGAACCCAGGTGCTCCGACTGGCGGAGAGTTGCAGTCCCTCCATGTCAAAGTTGAGGTCGGCCACCAGCCGCTTCTTGATCTCTTCGTGCTTCGCCAGCCACGCGATCGTGCCGCTGATCTCGGGGACCCACAGAAAGCGGATCATCCGTTTGGGGGCCGGCAGCTTTCCCTCTTGTACCAAGCGGATGTATGCGCGTCCCATCTCCAGCGTCAAGGCGCAACCTGACGCGTCATCGTTGGCGCCTTGCTTGATGTAACCCTCGTATAAATGAGCGGAGATGGCGATCTCCTGATCGGTCGAACCATCGCCCGGGATCGTCGCGCTCACCACCTCGAGCTCGCCCGGGAAGGTCTCTGCCTGAACGACGGAGCGCAGAACGACCTTCTTGCCGCTGGCAATGAGGTCCGAGAGTTCGCGGCCGATGCGCGGGGAGACGACCCAACCGAAACCGGGCGTCTTTCCTTCCGGCGCATTCGCGGAGATGCTGGATGACAGGATCTGGTCGGGATAGTCGTCGCGTCGCAAGGAGGTGTAGCTCACCACGCCGACGGCCCCCTTCTCGAACACTCCCTGACGCTGCAGATTTCCGGCGCCGGTGGAACCGAGAACGATCTTGCCTGCCAAGTCTTTGCCCGCGTAGTCCTCAGGCCGCCCTCCGATGCCAACATCGACGACCTCGGCCGTCACATCGCCCGATTCGCTGTTGCCGGCCAACGACACGGCCACATCGTAGATGTCGTACAGTTTGCGCACCTCGGGCTCGACCATCCACAGCTCTCCTTTGGTCGGCTGCCACAGCCGGCCCTGTGAGGGGAACGACTCGACCGTCACGTCGCTGAACCCGTACTCCTTCGCGAAGCGCACCATGACATCCGTCTCGCGGAAGGTGCCGCCATACTCCGAGCGCGGACGCACGCGGGGATACGGAACGAGTTCCTTCACATGATGCATGGCGCGCTCGCCGGAGGATTCGTTGATGATCGCGCGAAGCTGCGCCCACGGAAGGATTGTGCGGTCTTCCCGCTCCTGAGCTATGAGGGAGGAACTCAGCAGCACGAGCATGAACAGAGCTGCAGACACGAACACGGAGAGTCGGCGGTGAGCGCACACGGCGTTGGCCCTTGATCGTCGTATTAAGAAAGGTGCGTGAAAAGCGTGCTCGATTCAAGGGTCTCCTTTCGTGCCTCTTTCTAATCTGGTCAGCGTTGACGAAATTCCGCCAGGCAGTTCACACTGTCTTTCTCAGGAGGATCATCGCATGTCACCCACTCTCAAAGCCGGCCTGATACTCGGAGTGGCCGTGGAGGTCTGGACCTTCACGGTCATTGCGCTCGGATGGCATACCGATCCTATGTTGCTGTCGCTTTTCTATCTTGTCATCTTCATCCAGGCGGGCGTGTTGTTCTGGGGTCTACGGTTGACCGCGGCTCGGGGAAGAGGCTACGGGGGGCAGGTAGCGGCGGGTACCGCCATGTCGGCCGTCGGAGCCGTGGTGATCTTCGGAGGCGCCTATCTCATGGTCACGCTGGTCTTCCCCAACTACTTCGTGGAGGTGCAGGAGGCCGGTCGCATGGCGATGGAGGCCCAAGGCCTCTCTCAGGAAGCGATTCAGGCCCATATGGACAGCTTGGCGCCAATGCAAACGCCGTTCGCCAACGCACTGACAGGTTCGGTGGCGACCATCATCACCGGTCTGATCGAGTCGTTGATCATCGCCGCATTCGTAAGGGCCCAGTCGCCCCCGTCGGCGACGACCGCTTGAAATCCTGGCGTTCCTGATCTTGACGGCTCCGGGATATGCGATCAGGATCCATGCTCCGGCGTTGCCACGGCGTGCAGGGCCGAGGAGTCGCAATCACGCCTTGCGCATCGCGGCTTCGCCCATTACCTTTTTTTTGAATTCCAGCATCAGACCTTCATGACATCCGTTTCTTCCAGATCGACAGTCGCCTCATCCCCTCGTCTGCCCCGGGTTGATGGATTCGTGCGTCTCCTCCTGGCAATGACCCTGATCGCATCGGCAGGATCGGCGCAGACGCCGTTTCGATTTCATCATCTCACTGTCAACGATGGACTGTCGCAAGGCTCGATCAGCGCCATCGCCCAGGATGCGCTCGGCTTCATGTGGTTCGGAACGAATGACGGACTCACACGCTACGACGGCTACACCCTCCGTTCGTTCAATCCCGATCCTGTCGACAGCTTCTCGGTGCACGACCATGCCATCACAGACCTGCTGGCTCAGGGACCGCATACGCTGTGGATCGGCATGCGTCAGGCGGGCGTCCGAAGGATGGACCTTCGGTCGTTTGAGATCCAACAACTGGGTTTCGCCGAAGAAGATGCTTTGCTGCAACCGCGTCAGGTGGTTCGACTGCACGTTGACCGCTATGACGTTGTCTGGGTTCTGCTGGCGAACGGACTCTGGCGATACGATCCCACGATCGGCGTGCTCGTTCCGGTCTCCTTCGCGACATTTCAGCGAGATTGGGTCGGTGTGGGTATCGATGAGGATAGTACCGGTGCGTTGTGGGTCGCGATCTACGACAGCGGTCTTTGGCGCATCGCCCCCGATCGGTCGGGCTGGACGCGCGTCGACATCGACGTCCGCGCTTTTCCCTCGGTCAAGCAGCGACGATTGACCAACGTTATGGTTGACGGCCGAAACGGACTGTGGGTCGGTTCGACTAATATGCTCGTCAACATACTCGATGAAGACCACCGGGATGTATCGCGCCCGCTCCGGGTGAACAGCGTCGAGCCCTTCTCAGCCAACTATCTTCTGCTCGAAGAGGGCGGGAGGATCTGGTTTACATCCGACGAGCGGACGCTGTCGATCGTCGATGCGACCACGGGACGTGTCGACGGCGTGCAGCACCACGCCCAGATCCCCTGGTCCATCTCGCCGGGCAATTTCATCAGCGGGGCCGTCGACCGTGGAGGCGTGGTCTGGATCGGTTCTTCGGGACACGGCGTGAACCGGCTGGCCACTTCGTACCGGCGCTTTCCCATTCTGCGGATCCACGCACCGCTATCATTCCGGAGCGTCCGCTCGATCCTGAAAGACCGCCAAGGCAACGTCTGGATCGGCGGCTACCCCTACGAGTCTTCCGCCGGGCTTGACCGGGTTGATCAAAACATGGGTACGGTTCGCTCGTTCAGTGTCGGTTCGGGTCCGTGGAAGATACCCGCGGCGACCGTCTGGTCGATCCTTGAAGATCCCAACCCTGCCGAAACCGATCTATGGGTCGGCTGCGGCAACACTCTGACGCGCATTTCGCCGTCCGGACGATCGGTCCGCGTGGCCGACCTTCCCCCGCCCGCCGGCGGGATCCGAGGCATGGCCTTCGACCGCTCACGCCGGCTCTGGGTCGGCGCTCAGCGGGGTCTCCACCGCTGGGATCCTGTCGCGCGAGCGATCGTCCCGGTCCATGTCGACACAACAGCCAGCAGCCCGACCGCGGTCGGGTTGATCCGCACGGCTGAGATCCTCCAAGTTGTCGACCTTCCTGCCACCCCCGGGCGGGTGTGGTGTGCCACTGTCAGCGGGATGCTGTGCTATGACCCCGCAAGCGGCATCGTCGTCGCGTTTCGCCAGAGACAGGGTCCGGGACGTCTCCGTACATCGAACATTCAATCCGTCACGCCCGCACGGGAGGAGGATGCGTGGGTGGCCACCGGCGGCGCTGGATTTGCACGCATGACGCTGGCACCCGACCTCGATTCGCGGATGCCGGCGGATGAAGACGTCACGTTTCGATTCTACGACAGGCTCGACGGACTTCCGAACGACTTTGTCTACGCGGTCCTGGAAGGCAATGACGGCGCAGTGTGGATCTCGACCAACCGCGGACTCGCCCGGTTCGATCCTGCGACAGAGCGATTCCGACATCACGACATCAGCGATGGACTGCAAGACAACGAGTTCAACAGCAGCGCCTTCCATCGAGCCGCCGACGGCGAGCTTTTCTTCGGCGGCGTGGTCGGGGTGAATCATTTTTATCCGAACCGGCTTCAGGACAATCCCAATGTTCCGAGCGTCGTCATCACTGAATGCCGATTGTGGAGCGACGTCGAGCGACGGGTCGAGGGTGTTCAGTTCCTTGAGGAGATCGTGGCGGAGGCCGACGACCACACGATCACGTTCGACTTTGTCGGGCTTGAGTACACCGCTCCCGAACGCAACCAATACCGCTACCAGCTCGAGGGCTTCAACGCCTCTTGGGTGGAATCTGGAACGAACCGGACCGCCACTTACACGAACCTCGAGCCGGGCAGCTACACGTTCCGGGTCACCGCCTCGAACAACGACGGCGTCTGGAACCCCACCGGCGCCGCTGTCCGGCTCGTTGTCCGACCTCCCATGTGGAAGACCCTCTGGTTCCGCGGCTTTGTTCTCTTGATCATCGCGGGCCTCTGGTTAGCCGGCATCTGGCATCGTGGTCGGCGGATGGCGGCGCAGAATCGTGAACTTGAGCGCCGCGTCCGCGAGCAAACGGCTGAATGGGAGGCTGCGAACAGCGAACTGGAGGCCTTCACCTACACGGTCTCGCACGACCTGCGAGCCCCCGTCCGGGCCATCAACGGCTACTCGCGGATGCTCATGGAAGAGCATGCGGCCCATCTCCCGCCGGACGCCCAACGGATGCTGACCGTGATCGCAGCGCGCACCAAACGGATGGGCGATATGATCGACGACCTCCTGACCTTCTCACGCGCCGGGAGACAAGCGATCGTTCTCGCGACGATCGACATGGTCGGCCTGGTCAAAGGCGTCGCCGCCGAGCTTATCCCGTCGGACAGCCGCGTGGCCCTGACCATCGACGACCTCCCCCCCACCCAAGGCGACAGCGCGCTCATCAGACAGGTCTGGATCAACCTTGTTTCCAACGCTGTCAAGTTCTCGTCGGGCACCGAGCGTCCCTCCATCACGATCGGGGGACGCACCGAGGCGAAGAGCAGGATCTATTGGATCCGCGACAACGGCGTCGGCTTCGACATGGCATACCAGCACAAGCTCTTTGGCGTTTTTGAACGTCTCCACTCGCAAGAGGAGTTCGAAGGCACAGGCGTCGGCTTGGCCATCGTCGCACGCATCATCAAGCGCCACGGCGGCCGCATCTGGGCCGAGAGCCAGCCCGGCCAAGGCGCCACGTTCTCGTTCGAATTGCCCATCGACCAGCCGGCGTCGGCCTGACACCCGTTGTTTCTGCGTTCGTCACCATTCGGAGCCTGCGATGAACTGCATCCGCCACGGCGTACGGCATTCGCTCCACGCCTCGCTGGTCCTCGCCCTCCTCCTTCCGCCGCTGACGGCACAGGAGTCGCGCGTACGCGAGCGCTACACGAAGTATGAGTTCGCCATTCCGATGCGCGACGGCGTACGACTGTTCACGGCCGTTTATGTCCCCAAGGACGCTACGCGCACCTATCCGTTCCTGCTGATGCGTACGCCCTACAGCATTGCCCCGTACGGCGCCGATGCCTACCGCTCATCGCTCGGACCATCTCCCGCGTTCGAAGACGAGGGATTCATCTTCGTCTACCAAGACGCACGCGGCAGATGGATGTCAGAGGGTGAGTTCGTCCAAGTGCGGCCCCACATGCCCCACAAACGCTCTCCGCACGACATTGACGAGAGCACCGACACGTATGATACGATCGAATGGCTCTTGAACAACGTCCGCGGCCACAACGGGCGGGTCGGCATGACCGGCATTTCGCAGCCCGGCTTCCATGTGGCCGCCAGTCTCATTGGACACCATCCGGCGTTGAAAGCCGCCTCGCCCCAAGCCCCCACGGCCGACTACTACCTGGGCGACGACGTCTACCATAACGGGGCGTTCATGCTAGCCGCCAACTATTGGTTCTACACGTCATTCCGTCCGCGCTCCGGGCCTCCCACGCCGCCCATCGGGCGCACATGGAATCCGCCCCCCATACAGGACGGCTATGCCTACTTTCTCCAGCTTCCACCGCTGGCGGTTGTCGACGATTCACTCCATGGCGGCGCGGCCCGCTACTGGCAGGAGATCGTCGACCACACGACCTATGACGAATTCTGGAAGCCTCGGTCGCTTTGGAGGTTCATGACGAACATTTCGTGCGCCGTGCTGAACGTGGGGGGATGGTACGACGCCGAAGACCCGATGGGTCCGTTCCACATCTACCGCGCAATCGAGAAGAACAACCCGAAGACCGTGAACGTGCTCGCAATGGGCCCGTGGGATCATGCCGGATGGGGATCCGGCAAGGGGGATTCACTCGGCAATCTCGGGTTCGGGGTGAGGACAGCCGAGGTATTCAGGCAACAGATCGAGTTCCCCTTCTTCATGAAATACCTGAAGGACGCCAAGGCCGACATCGCCGAAGCGACGGTATTCCTGACGGGCATCAACGAGTTCCGCCGGCATGACGTCTGGCCGCCCAAGACCGTCCGTTCCTTGACCTACTATTTGGCCGGACAAGGCCGGCTGTCGACTCGTGCGCCCGACGACAACTCGAACGCACGCGATTCGTACTCAAGCGATCCGAACCGTCCTGTCCCTTACATCGAGCGGATCGTTGCGGGGATGACCGGAGAATGGATGACGGAGGACCAGCGGTTTGCATCGCGGCGCACTGACGTACTGGCGTATCGATCGGAGCCGCTCGAGGAAGACCTGATCGTGGCCGGGCCGATCCGGGTAACGCTGCACGTGGCAACGACAGGCACCGACGCCGATTTCGTCGTGAAGCTGATCGATGAACATCCTTCGGCACCGATGGCTTCAAGGCCGCCGGGAGGCGTCGTCATGGAGGGGTATCAGCAGCTGATACGGGGAGAGCCTTTTCGCGGAAAGTACCGGAACAGCCTCGAGAAGCCGGAGCCGTTTACGCCCGGAGAGCCGGCGATGATCGCATTTGAGATGCCTGACGTCTATCATGCCTTTCGTCGAGGTCATCGGGTCATGGTACACATCCAAAGTTCCTGGTTCCCGCTCGTCGACAGAAACCCCCAGCAATTCATGGAGATACCCAAAGCGAGGCGAGAAGACTTTCGCGTTGAAACGCAAAGCATCTTCCGCACGGCGAACCGACCATCATCCATCTCAATACTTGTGGAACAGAAGTAGACCTGCCGCCTTGAGAACGGCGCGGCCGTGGTGCGAAGGCGATAACAGGCGGGTCTCTTTCCGCACCATGATGGAGAGAACACAGCAGGGCACGATATCCTGAACGATCGATTGTGATCCGCCTTGCAAAGTTGAAGATCTGACCGCATCTTGGCTGGAACAAGGCACGCATTCATCAGACCCGGAGGACAACATGTCGGTTCGACCGTCGGACAAGGAAGAAGAGTACTTCGCGCGAATCGAGATCGAGCGTCGACGAAAGTTGGAGGAAGAGCGATTGAAAGCCATCGCCGATGCCGAACGACAGCGGCTCAAGGAATTGCACCATATGCGGTGTCCCAAGTGCGGAATGGAGCTGAACGAGATCGAGTTCAAAGGGGTGAGGATCGACAAGTGCTTCCAGTGCAACGGCATCTGGCTCGATGCCGGAGAATTGGAGACGCTGACCACGCTCGAACAGTCGGTGATCGTTAAGACGTTCAAGCTCTTCGGTAAGTGACGCTGTGTTGCGGTGTTGTACAAACCACGGCCCGCCCGATGCGGGCCGTTCTTCGTTCTTCGGGGTGAACCACTCCAAAGGTGAGTAGAGGATCCCGTCCGTTGTCGGGGCGGGACCGCGATTCGATGACCCGACGGACCTGAGACGGGCTCAACATCACATGAGCGTTCGCCGGTCCCGACAAACAACGTCGGGACGCTCAAAACGACCAACGAGTTAGCTGAGAATCGCTAACTCGTCTCGTTTCGGCGAGCGGGAGACGGGGATCCCCGCCTGCCATGAGAGACCTCACAGGGCGGGCAGGGAACCGGCGACACTCCAGATAGCCGACCCCGTCGCACATCGGCGGGCTCCTCTGCGAAGCCTGCCCGCCGAAGGAGTTCTTCAATGGCAGGCGGGCGGCCGCTTGGCGCGAAAACGCATCAAGGTTAGCAAACCGCGCTAACCTTGTGCGTTTTCGGAGCGGGAGACGGGGATCGAACCCCTGCCTGCCGACAGGCAGGCGCGACGTCCGTGTAGAAGAAAAAAAGGCCACCTTAAGGATGGCCTTTGAGCGGGCGACCGGGATCGAACCGGCGACATTCAGCTTGGGAAGCTGACACTCTACCAACTGAGTTACGCCCGCAGACACGCCAACAAAGTACTTCACCCGTAATGCCTAGTCAAGCTGGCATTCTACCACTGAATTACTCCCGCATACATTTATATTCGGCGTTTTTCCTTCCAGAATCAAGAATCTGTGACCGGCGTCTCTTTCCGTTGCTCGCCAGTCTGTCTATATTAGTCCGCTACATTTCTATTCGCCCACCAAGAAAGGACCGCCATGCATCTACGTTCCCTCATGGTTGCAGCACTTGCCCTCATCGTCTTTGTGGCCGGTTGCGACAAGACGACCGATCCGAGCAACGAGAAACCGATCCTCGTCACAGGCTCCGTCAGCGTTCCTGCCTTCTCCTCCAATCCATCCGACACGTGCGGGCCCAAAGCGTACCTGTATGCATCCGAGATCCAGGCATTCCTCGCGCTGACCAATGCATACGCCAACCCCGCATTGATGACGCAAGTGAACGGCGTATGGACCTACTCCGTCACCGAAGATGGCGTCACGATGACGATCACGTCGGCGAGGCAGGGCGACGGCTCGTACCGGTGGCTCGTGAAGCTGAACGGTACCGACACCAACGACGGAACCGTCTATGCCAACTGGACGGTCATGGAAGCCACCTCGGCGGCTGACGGCAAGAGCGGATCGTTGACCATCTATGACGATTCAAACGTTCCGGCATCGACGGTGGATGCCTCCTTCATTTGGTCGACCGGCGCCAACAACATGGTCACGTACGACCTGCAGATCCCGAGCGAAGACGCCCGTATCGTGCTTCGCAGCAACGGTACAACTGGTGAAGTAACGGAATACGTCCGAGCCAATTCCACCGCGCCGTGGGTGACCACCGGCTACCATGCGACCTGGTCCACCGTCGGCGGCGTTCCTGTCTGCTGACATTCTAACGTCACGTCCCACCAACGACGAAGCCCCGCCAATGAGCGGGGCTTTGTTGTGTACACACGGACATCCGGAGATGTATCAGCTTTCCGTTCCACCGATGCCGTAGCGTTTCACCATCCGATACAGCGTCGCCCGTCCGATGCCGAGACGCTTCGCAGCCATGGCGCTGTTGCCGTTGCAAATGCGCAGTGCGTTCCTGACGGCGATCTCCTCCAACTTATCGAGAGGCACGACAATGTCATCCGACGACGCGGGAGGCGTCAATACCTCGCCGACCGATGTCGGGTCGCTGAACGACTGCACAGCAACGGGCAATTCATTCTCCGTGACGATCTCTCCCTCCGACATTACGACGGCGCGTTGAATGGCATTCTCGAGTTCGCGGACATTTCCCGGCCACGGATACCCATACATCAGCCGCAACGCTTCCCGCGAGAACCGGCGGGCCGGTTTGGCTTCTTGTGCAGCGTAACGACGGAGGAAGTGCTCGGCGAGCAACAGGACGTCGGAACGGCGCTGTCGAAGCGGAGGCAGAAGGATCGGGAACGTGGCTAGTCGATAGTACAGGTCCTCCCGAAAACGTCCGGCGGCCACCTCCTTCTTCAGGTCGCGATTCGTCGCCGAGATGATCCGCACGTCGGTCGTGATGGTTTCGTTCCCACCCACCCTCTCGAATTGCTTCGTCTGGATCACCCGCAGGAGCTTGGCCTGCAGGGCCTGGTCCATCTCGCCGATCTCGTCCAGAAAGATCGTGCCACCGTTGGCTGATTCGAACCGGCCGAGCCGACGTTGAGCGGCTCCCGTAAAAGAACCTTTTTCGTGACCGAACAGCTCTGATTCAAGCAGGTCATGCGGTATCGACGCACAATTGACCACCACGAACGGTCCGTTCTTGCGCCGTCCGTGGTAATGCACGGCGCGGGCGATGAGCTCTTTGCCGGTACCGCTCTCTCCCATGATGAGCACGACGATGTCGCTGTCCTTCACCTTATTGACAAGGCGGAAGACCTCCTGCATTTCCCCGTGGCCGGCGATCACGTTCTCAAAATTGACGGACGATGCCATGCGTTCGCGCAACCGCAGGACTTCACGGCTGAGCTCCCGCAAGTGAAGGGCGGTCTTCAGGGATGCCTCCAGTCGGTCGGTGTCGACGGGCTTCGCCAGGTAGTCGATGGCACCGAGCTTGAGCATCCGGACGGCGGTCTCCACGCTGTCCTGGGCCGATAGGACGATGACCGGCAGGTCGGGTTGCCGGCGGCGCACCTGTTCAAGGGCCTCCACACCGCTCATTCCGGGTAGCATCACGTCGAGAATGGCGACATCAAGGTCCTCGTTCAACTCCGCCAGGAAAGTTTCCGCGTCGCCGTATTGCCGCACTTGATGCCCCCAGACATGACTCAGCTGATAGTCGACGAGCTTGCGGATCGACGGCTCGTCGTCGATGAGAGCGATGACATGCTTGTGCGGTGTGGTCGATGTCATGGGTGATCAGTTCGAATGCGTGCGCGACAGCGTTTTCGGCTGGTCGACGAGCATCGGAAGGCGCAAGGCGACCAACGTGCCCGACCCTTCGCGGCTCGCCACCGACAATGAACCGCCGTGCAAATCGGCAATGCCCGTGGCCATCGCCAGACCGAGACCCAGGCGCGATTCTCCGCCATCGGATCGGTCGACCCGATAGAACGGCCGCGTTACATGCGGAAGGTCGTGCGCAGGGATTCCCACGCCCGTATCTGCCACGGTGACAATGGCCGATGACATGGACCGATACAGCTGGACAACGACGCGCCCCTGCACCGGCGTGGCCTGCAGTGCGTTGAGGATCACCTGTTCGATCGCGATCCGGACCCGTTCGTGATCGGCCGTGAGTCCCAACGGCTCCGGCGAGATCGTGTTGAGCAAGCGGACATGGCGCGATGCGGCTTCATGCCGGAGCGCTTCGATCGCGCGGCGAACCGTCTCGGCCAGGTCGGACGGGGTCGGCTCAAGACACAGTCGGCCTTCATCCAGGTCGATCCAATCGCGCAGGGTGGACACAAAACGCGCGAGGCGCGTTGTCTCCGCGTGTATGATGCGGTGGAACTCGTCACGGTCAGCTTCAGAGATCGGCGTGCTCTGGCTGAGCAGTTCCGTGAAACCCAGGATTGACGCGAGCGGCGTTCGGATGCCGTGCGAGATCTTGGAGGTAATATCAAATCGGGCTTTGGCGCGGAGCGCGGCGATGCGACCGCCCAGTTCTTCTTGCACGCGCAGACCGGGCATCGCCGTGGTCAGCAAAGGCTCTAGTTCGAAGGAGGTCATGACCCAATGGAAACGAAGATGAACCCACGTTAGCTTGCATGACATGAGTCAATCCACGTGCCAGTGAGTCGTTCTCCTTATGGTTATTCGATTTTGGGCTTTGCCAAGGCCTCTGAGTCAACGAGAAGAGAATGTTGATTCAATTCGAGAATTTAGACAGACCCAATTTGAGCAATTATGGCGTTTATGTCAATTTTTTCTATTCCATCGCCAATTCCAAAATGAACTGATTGTATCAAATTGAGCCGTAGTAGACATGTTGACGAAGTCTTGTAACTCCTTCAATGACAACGCTTTATGGTCTTGGCACGGGCGTTGAGATGGGAGATTGCAGAGATTGATTCACCAAACATCACTATACTCAACCTCAGGAGTCCTGCAATGAAGCGCACCATGATCCTTCTCGCCCTCGTCGCTGTTGTCGCGTTGATGACGCAGCCCGTCTTCGCCCAAGCGACTGCAACGCAGACCGTGAACCTGACGGTCAATTCGATCTACAAGCTTGCCGTCTCGGGCAGCCCCGGCGCCTTGACGATCTCCGACATGGCGGTTGGCGCATCTTCCGCCAGCACCTCAGACGCCTCAACGAACTACAGCATGACCACGAACGTCGCGAACAGCCGCATCACGGCCCAGCTCAGCTCCGCGCTTCCGTCAGGTCTGACGCTGACGATCGCACTCGTTGGCGGCAACGGCACGAGCGCCGGCGCAGTTGACATCACCGACGGCACGGCGAAGAATGTGGTCACGGCCATCGCCCGGGGCGCCTCGAACGGCCAGACGATTACTTACAACTTCACGGCTGATGCCTCCGCCGGTGCTGTGAACGAAAGCCGTACGGTCACCTTGACGCTGACCAATCCGTAAGTAGCATCTTCTGACGACGGCCCTTGGGGGGGAACGTCGTCTCATATCCGGGAGGATACACCCATGCCCGCCGCCACTGTTGCCCGTCTCCGGAACGTTGGTCGGCGGGCATGGGCATTCCTGGCCGTTGTTGCCGGCCCGTTGATCGCTCAGCCTTTGACCGGACCCGGTTCGACTTCCGTTCAATCGGTAATGCATCTTCGCATGATGAGCCCTCCGTCGTCGCTCTCCGACGAACACCGGATCGAGTGGTACGCGACATCAGAAGCCGTTCGCAAGATCTCCGTGGCCTCTCCGCATGCTCATGGACTCTGGCTCCGGATCACCTGCGACGATCCACATGTTCCTTCGTGGTGGTTTGTCCCGCTCGACTCGATCATTGCAGCCGATATACACAAAGGCCTTTGGAGCCGGCGAGGGTCGCTTGGCCTGACTGTGGATGAGCCGCAGACTGCGCCTCCGGCCGGATGGATGCCCATCGTCATTACGCTCACCGAGGGCTAGCGATGTCTTGAATCTGGCGACCGCCCGACCTATATTGCACACGATCTGAACGACCGCTCATGCGTCACCACCTCGTTGGACTGCTGATTCTGCTGTCCGTCCTCCCGCTGGCGACATACGGCCAGTATGGAAGCGCCGTCAACCAAGTGACGGTGAACGTCAACGCCATTTCGTGGATGCAGGTCATCGGCGGCGCCGTCAATTTCAACATTACCGACGCTGTCGTCACACCCGGTCAGAACCTCATGACGCTGACCAACACTTCAACGCAGCTGCAATGGGGGACGAACGTCGCCGGCCGGAAGATCACCGTCCAGACGAACAACGGCAGCCAATTGTTCAGCCTCCGTCTCATGGCAACATCGCCGACCGCAGGCGCGCCACAGCCCGAGGTCACCTTATCGACCGCGGCAGCCGACCTCCTGCTCAACGCCGGACGCGCACTCGGCACCGCTGGATTGCAGTATACGGCCGTCGCTCTCGCCACACAGGGCACCGGGTCTGATATCCATACCATCACGTTCACGTTGACGGTCCAATGAACCGCGCGCCGTCACGGTATCTCATGCTGGCGGCCGCGGCGGCGCTGTTCGGCCGTTCGGCGATGAATGCCCAAGCCCTCTCCATCATCGGCGGCAACCAGACCATGACCGTAACAACCGCCACCGTGGGATCACAGCCGACTGCCGTGAACAACACCAACGTACGCCTCCGTGTGCGTGAACAGGCGGCCATCTCGAAGGTGACCGCTCAGACATCGTGTCCCGGACAGAGCTTCAACTTGAGAGTGGTCGTCACCTCATCGCCGGTCGGCACGATCGCACCGGCCGTCAATCTCGTGAACGGCATGCCGGCCACAGATATCCTTACCAGCATCCCGGTCGGAACCCGTCTGAGAACTGTGCGCATTCAGTACACTGCCTCAGCCACGTTCGACCAGGGCACCACCGCCGACATGGGTGCAGACGTCCACACGATCACCTACACGCTCGTCGCTCAGTAGGCAATGCCATGACCGGTGTCATCCGAATACTTATCGTGATCTTTCTGTTCGCAGCCAAGGCGATCGCGCAGGTGTCCGTCATCGGCGATCTCAGCCAGATGAAGGACGCCCGGCCGGGTGAATCGTACGATGGGCTGATCCTGGTGAAGAATGACACCCCGGAGTTGCAGGAAGCGAAGATCTACCAGCATGACTACACGTTCCATTTTTCCGGGACGAATACCTACGGCGAACCCGGCACCCTCCCCCGATCCAACGCCCGCTGGATCACGTTCAGCCCCGCGTTTGTGACGCTTCCTCCCAATGCCACGGTCGCCGTCAACTTCACGGTCAACGTCCCGCGCGATACCGTCGGCGCCCTGCACGGCACCTACTGGAGCATGCTGATGGTGGAGGGGGTCCGCCGGGGCTCGGCCGAATCATCAACGCGCGACCCGCAGCGGACCGAAATGGGGATCTCCCAGACTATCCGGTACGGCATCCAGATCGCGACAAACATCGCAGGAACCGGTGAGCCGAATGTGCGGTTCATCGACTCGAAGTTGATGAAACAAGAAGATGGCTCGCGCGTCATGCAGGTTGACGTTGAGAACTCGGGCGACCGCTACATGCGTCCGGAGGTCTACGTCGAGCTGTTCGACGAGTACGGGTTGTCGCGCGGCCGCTATACCACGTCGCAGTTCCGGCTCTATCCGGGAACCTCCGTCCGGTATCGGTTCGATCTCTCGTCGGCTCCGACGGGAACCTTCAAGGCGTTGGTGGTTGTCGACGCCGGCGGCGAAGAGGCGTTCGCCGCCCAGTACACGCTACAGCTGTGAATGCTGCCTTCACGCATATTCTCTTCCGACGTCCGGTCCCGTCCGACCGGATTTTTTTTCTGGGCCTGCTCCTTCTCGCCGCCGGACCGGCAGCAACAGCACAACCCACCCCGGTCGAGATCCGTTCGGGTGCAGGGCCGACCGTCCGCGCTCAGCCGGGGGCCTTGCTGACGCTTCCGGTGCAGTTCGTCAATGCCGCTGACCGGCGCATCGACGTGCTCCCCTCCACCGACGTGCCCGGCGGCTGGCGCCGCGTTGCGGATCCGACGCGTCTGACCCTCTTTCCCGGCGGCAACGACCTTCAGTTGCTCATTCTCTCAGTGCCTCGACAGGCTCGTGCGCAAGAACATCGGGTGACCGTCCGAGCGACCGTGGACGGAGACACGGTCCAGGCCCGGTTCGAGTTTCGCGTGATGGTCGAGCGATCGGTCAGCGTGGAAACGATCCTGCTGGATGCCCCTCGCACGATCGTGGCCGGAACGACGGCCGAATTCGTCTATCAGGTTTCGAACCGCGGCAACGACACGGCACGAGTGTCGTTCAACGCCAGAAGCTCACGGGGCTATTTGCCGTCAGTTGCGCCGCGGGCGGGCAGGCTCCCTCCCGGGGCGAACGCACGCATCAAGGTCAGCCTTCCATCCGACGCGGGGGAACGGCTCAAGGCCTCGCACATGCTTGAGTTCACCACGACGCTCCTTCCGGAGGGGACTGACCAACGGATCACCACGCCATCGGACGTGGTCCCGCGTTCGCCGGTCGCCGAACTCAAGAAGCATGAACTGCCTCTGTTCGCCACGGTCCGGACGACCAACGAATCTGGACGTTCGGCCATCCAAGGGGAGATCGTCGGAGGGGGCTCTGTCTTCGCCGGGAGTGGCGACCGGCTGAACTTCATCTTTCGCGGACCCGAGACGCAGACGGTCTCGGTTCTGGGGTTGCGGGATGAGTACCGGGTCGATTACTCGATCGGCGGCAGCTCCTTCACGGTGGGAGACGACAGCTACGCCCTGACACCCCTGACGGACCTTGGCCGCACGGCGGTCGGGGCCCGTGTCGAGAACCGTTTTGGACGGGCGCGGGGAGGAGCTTACGTCAACCAGACGCGCTACTCCGGACCCGTCGGCAGGCAGGCGGCGGGATGGTTCCGCTATCCGGTGACGAGCGACATCGAGGCCGGAGTGAACTACCTGCACCGGAACGATCGCATCCTTGCCGACCTGTTCACGCTCGCCGCCTCGGGGAGGGCCTTCCGTTCGGCCCGATTCGACATCGAAGCGGGGCGGAGCACGGGCTCGAGGGGCGCCGACCACGCGCTGATGATGCAGCTTCGCGGACTCGAGCCGTGGATGTCGTACGACCTCCGATTCGTCAATGCCGGCCCGGACTACGGAGGTTACTATCGGGGCGTTCGCTTTTCATCCATCAACCTGGCGGGCAGGACCGACCGCGACGTGCGATTGGAGTTCTCGGCTCGAGATGAGTATCGTACGCCGGAGGTCGACACCACCTTTGGCAAGATCCCGAGATCGACGTTCATCCAAACGGGCGTCGGCTACACCAATCTCATCACCGTCTCGTACCGCACCGCGACGATGTCCGACCCGATCTCGGCCTCTCCATTCGACCGGCGCCAGGACATCATCGAGCTGCGGTCGGCGCTCGACCTCAACCTGCTCTTCCTGACGGCATCGGCCGAGTTCGGCTCTGAGCGCGATCGGGCGGTCCACACGGTTGCCCCCACTCGCCGGGTTCAATCCTCACTGAGTTTCAGGCCGTCGCCGGGCCAGACCTATACTCTTTCCGCCGACTTGGAGCGGTCGCCCGATGCGACCACCGGCATCGTGGCTGAACGCGTGTCGGCCAATCTCATGGCCTCGTACGTCATCTTCGAGCGGACGATGGCCAATGTCTCCATGTTCGGGAGCCGGTTGACGGGACCATCAGCACAGTCCTACGCCATGTTCGAGACCTCTCTCGAGCACGTCTTTCCCTCTTCGCATCGCCTGCGATTCCAAGGCCGGCAGAGCGTTACAAGCGGTCTCGAGCCCGAAATGGCGGTGGCGCTGGAGTATTCGATCCCGCTCGGGATCCCGCTGGGGACCGATCGATCGAGCGGCCTCGTTCGAGGACGCGTGCTCGAACGCGGCGAGCGCGGGGTGCCAGGAGCGTTGATCATGCTCGGCTCGTTTGCTGCGATCACGGACGATCAGGGAAGGTTCGCCTTCAACGACCTCGGTCCCGGGTATTACACCTTGTCGCTCGACCGCGCCTCCGTCGGCATCGACAAGGTTTCTTCCATCGCCCTGCCGCTCGAGGTGAACGTCAGGGGCGGGTCGGCAACACCGGTGACCATTACGCTCGTACGGGGGGCGACCCTTCACGGACAGGTGCGCATCTTTGAAGGTTCGAATGTCGTCGAGAGCGACTCGGCCGCCCTGACCGAGCGTCCCGTGTCTGACCGCGGCCTGGTTGCGATCTCGCTGACCAACGGTTCCGAGACGCTTCGCCGCGTGTCCGATGAGCGCGGCCGCTTCAACTTCTCGGACCTGCGTCCGGGTCGCTGGACAATGCGCGTCGATCCGCTGGACCTCCCGGAGAATCTTCGGATCGCGACGCCCGAAACAACGGTCGACATCGCGGAAGGTGCTTCCGTTACCCTCGAGGTGCGTCTCCTCCCGCGACGCCGGTCGATCCGACTCATTCAACAAGGTGGCGTGCTCGCCCCTCAAATGCCCGACGACACCCTCGACGAGATCTTCCAGACATACCTGATCCGGCGCGCCACGCAAGGAGAAGGGTTCGTGGTGCAGGTTTCCTCGTGGCCCGGGGCAGTTCAAGCACAAAAGGAAATGGCCCGCGTTCAGCCGTTGGCGGGCAGGCGCAGGGTCTGGATCGAAGTGAAGTCCCTTCCGCGACGGGGTACGTTTCACCGAGTGCTGGTCGGGCCTTTCCCCAACCGCGAAACGGCACGAGCGTGGTGCCGGTCAGCCGGTTAATGTCACTCCACGGATAGTCCGCTCCTTTCAGAAGCGGCACCGGCCGTCCTCTGCCGACAGGGATGGCGTGGCTATCACGTCGCACCATCCTTGCCGCCTTGTAGAAAACGGCATTCGGGTGGCGGTTCGTCAGCACGGCGATCAAGGATTTCAGCGCAAAAAGAAGGCGCCCTTACGCGGCTTCGGCCCGGCACGCCCTTGGGATGCTCTGCCGAACGGCAATTGACAATGAGACCGGCAGATGCGACATTGCGTGCGATCCTTCCCGATGCGGTCCCTCCTTACAACCACATTAGTGCTCGCGACAGTTTGCAGTGTGCGATCACAGCACGCCACCTCGGTCCTTCAGGTCCTTCACCTCAACGTACGTCCATTCGCTGTTCTGAGCGTATCGGGCAATCCCGGTCCGTTGTTGATCACCATGTCCGACGGAGCCTCAGGAACGGCGGCCACTGAGGACGGTTCAACTCGCTTTTCATTGTCGACAACCGCCGCCGGACGAAGGATCGCTGTGTCGTTGAATGAGGAGATGCCTCCGGGGACGCGGCTTTACGTACGGCTCGACGGTGCGACCGGTGTGAGCGCCGGCCTGGTGGACATCTCCGAAGCAACGGCTCCGGTGACGGCCGTGTCGGACCTGCGACCCGGCGTGGCGGTCGATCAGCAGATCGTGTACCGATTCGAGGCCGACCTTGAAGCCGGTCCGGTATCACCGCAGACGCGAACAATCGTTTTCACGGTGACCGAGTGAAGAGGAAGGCATGGCTCATAGCGGCGCTGCTCTGTGCGCTCCTCGGCGTCGTTGCGGACGCACAGCATCGCCCCGGGGCGAAGCAACAGGTCACGTTCGGGGTGCTCAAGCGACCGCTCCCGGGAAAGGACACCTCCTACGTGCCGGCAGACACCGTCAACGTTGACAGCACGAAGAGCAACACCTCAGTCGTGCTCCCACCCCCGTAGACTTGTGCTCCGGGATCCGCTGAGATCGAAGAGAAACAGAAAGCCCCCGAGTTGATGCCCGGGGGCTTACCATTCTCCGTCGCAACCTTCGGATGACGACGAGGCGGCGTCTTTACGCCAGATACTCTGCATCGACCACTTCGTGCGCGCCTCCGCGCACGACGGAGTATTGAAATCCCTTGTGATAGCTGACACCGCCGACGTTGCCGAGTCGGTCCACCGCCAAGAATCCGACGAGAAACCCCTGATCTTGCCGGTACTGCGGCTGCTTGTCGAGGATGCGCTGCAACGCGAGTCGGCAGGCTTCCTGAGGCGGCCGCCCCTGTCGCATGAACTCCACGATGGTGTGACTGCCCGCCACTTTTATCACGGCCTCGCCGATGCCCGTGGCCGTCGCACCGCCCACTTCATCGTCAACGAAGAGGCCCGCGCCGATGATGGGCGAATCGCCCACCCGGCCGCGCATCTTGTAGGCCATGCCGCTGGTCGTGCACGCGCCTGCCAGTTTTCCATCTTCCGACAGCGCCAGCATTCCAATCGTATCGTGGTTCGTCGCCGACACGGGCTTGTACGCGCCCGTCGCCTGCCATTGCTCATAGGCTCGTTTGGCTTCGTCGGAGAGCAATTCTTCTTCCTCGAAACCCTGTTCGAGTGCGAATTGCAATGCGCCGGCACCCGCCAACATCACGTGCGGCGTCCTCTCCATCACCGCCCGCGCCACCGAGACCGGATGGAGGATCCTCTCGAGGAAGACGACCGACCCGCAATTCCCCTGTCCGTCCATGATGCAGGCATCGAGCGTTACGATGCCGTCACGGTCGGGAGCTCCTCCGCGGCCAACACTCGTCACCGTCGGGTCCGCCTCGGGGATCTTCACTCCGGCCTCGACGGCATCGAGGAGCGAGCCGCCGTTTTCCAGAATCTCGTACGCCGTGCGTGGAACGGCCTCGCCGAAATCCCATGTGCAGGCGACGACCGGACCGCCGGGGCCTGAGCGATCGGGACTGCAACCGGGGCCACCTGCCAGCAGTGCGGCCGAACCGGCCAGAGCTCCGGAGGCGATGAACTCGCGACGTTTCATTGTTGCCCGTACTTCCGGAACAGGTAGGACACGATCGAATCCGCTTCAGTCGGCTTGAGTCCTTGGTTCGGCATAGGCGGATAAGCGGGATCGACTTTGACGGGATTGAGGACAAAGGCGATCATGTCGGCCTTTTTGCCGGAGTATTTTGGAATGACCGCGTTGTACGGCGGGCCGACCTTCTTCTGGTCGTAGAGGTGACACGCGGCACATTTGCCGTTGTAGATATCTTCGCCCGTCGGCAAGGGGGCGCCGATGCCAAGCTGGGCCTTCAAGGCGTCGATCTGGCGTTCATGGGACACGACGAGGCGCGCCGCATGGTCCTTCGTCGCATTCTGGATGCCGAGCTGGTCCTTCGTGACGGTGAATGCGCTGGCGCAGATCAGCGAGAAGAACGCAAGGGCGGCGTACTGCAGCTTCCCCTCTTTCTCCATGGCGTACAGAAGCTGCAACGCCAGCAGCAGCATCACAACGGCGATACCGGCCAAGGCCACCATCACGCCTGACAGCGCCTCGGCGGGTACCATGAGCAGACTGAGAAGGATGAGCAGCGGCTGGGCCAGCAGTGATACGACCGCAAGGTCGATGCCCTTCTTGCGCGCGTAGGCGGCGTATTCAGGCTCGAGTTTTCGACCGCCCTCCCATCCGAAGAGGAAGAAGACGATGCCGAGCCCCGTGACGCCGAGCGACAGCGCCAGGAACTGCAGGTACTTTACGTAGACGCTGGGGGTGATGAACAGCTCCCAGATCGCGCCGATGCCTTCCCACAACGCGGGATCCGTCGCGACGGCAATGGCGGAGGTCAGGAGGAAGAGCCCTGCGGCGACCGACACGATGCCCCAGCGGCCCATGGCCTCGTGCGTCCGCATGTTCACGGCGGCAAACTGCTTTGCTTCGTCGGTGACGTGACCCTTGCCGAGAAGACCGTCGAGGACGCCGGCCAGGTCGAACGTGTACTTATAGGCATAAAGAAGAATGCCGGCGGTCAGGAGGAGCAGGAAGCCCCATGCAGCCAATTCGACGGCGATCGCCGGCGTCTGTTGCAACAACTGCGCATAGAGGAAGACGAGGACAAGCGAGGGAATGACGCCCATGAACGCCAACACCTTCTTGCTGGCCAAGACGATGTCGACGAGGTCGCGCGCGAACCGCACTTTCATGGCGTTGCCGGTCGACCGGCCCTTGCGTTCCTCGCGCCACGCCAGGATCGCCCCGCCAAGGAGGAACCCGATGTACGGCACAAACACGATGAACGTGAGATTGAGCATGAAGAGCAGCAACCGGTAATGCTCGACCGGCTGCGGCATCGCCAGGGATTTGAGGAGGTCCATGGTGGTCAAGTATTGGGCACAGGGAGTACGGAAGCAGCAACCGCCGGCGCGACGAGCGGCGTGTACGTCTTGCCTGCCGCTTCAGACGCGGCGCGGTACCATCCCTCGAACGCCGCCGAATCCATGACGACGATCTTGGTGTACATCTGCGAATGTTTCAGGCCGCAGTATTCGGCACAGGCGATATCAAAATCGCCAAGCTTGATCGCTTTGAACCAGGCTGTATTCGTCTTGTGAGGGAGGACGTCCTTCTTGAACCGGAACGCCGGGATGTAGAACGAGTGGTTCACGTCGCGCGAATGGAGTGTGACCCTGACCGGCGTGTTGATCGGCACTCGGAGCGTATCGACCTGCAGGCCGTTGGGGTACTCCATTTGCCAGGCCCACATCCAGGCATCGATCTTGACCGGAATGGCATCCTTGGGCGCCGTCGCCATGTCCTTGTAGCCGACCCAGCCGAGGTAGAACATGTACATGAACAGGACCAGGGGGATGATGGACCAGGTCAGTTCGAGACCGAGGTGACCGTCGATGTTCGTCGCGTACGGGTTCTTCGAACGGCGGAATCGAATGAGAAAGTAGATCATCGTGATAATGATGCCCACGAAAACGACCGTGGACATCAGCACGACGAACCAGAACGCCGAGTCGACGCTCTCAGCAAAGGATGATGCACCGTTGAACATGGGATTTCCTAGAAAAGGAATTTCTCGCAGAGCCGCAGAGAGCACAGAGTTCGCAGAGAAAGCACATATCTAATCATACCATCTTCTTCTCCGCGACCTTTGCGTCCTCCGCGTCTCGGCGTGCAACGCTTTCTTCAATGGTTTGCATAATCGAAGAACGTCAGCCCCAAAAAGATCGCCAGGATGAGCAACGCCACGCCGACGAACCACTTCAGGAGGGGCTCTTCGAACTTCAGATGCATGAAGATGTTGAGGACGAGCGCCGTCTTGGCGCTGGCGATCCCCATGGCCGTCAGCAGGATCCACTTGCCGAGGTCGATGCCGGCCAGGGCCACCGTCAGGCCCGTCAAGGCCAGCAACCCCAGATAGATCAGGAAGAACTGGCCGTAGGAGACCTTGTGGGACCCGGTTGTGTGCGTGCTCATAGACCACTCTCGTCAAGAAGCGTGTCGCGCGGCAACCGCATCGAGTGCAGCGACCGCAACGGATCAGATGTTGTTCGAACTATTCGATTATTGCGCAGCGAACGCCGCGTTCGCAGCGCGAACTGCTTCATTCAGTGCAGTAAATAGAACAGCGGGAATAGAAAGATCCAGATGATGTCCACGAGGTGCCAATACAGCGCGGCCGACTCGAGCCGAACGTACGAGCCGGCGTTGACGGCGCTGGTCGCCACCTGCCGTCCCACCCACAACAGGATGGCCATGCCGATGATGACGTGAAGTCCATGCAGGCCGGTCATCACGTAGTACAATCCGAAGTACATCACCTCGCCGGCCGGCTTGGCCAACATCACCTCCGACTGCGGGTAGAGGCCGACGTCGAACTTGTGACCCCACTCGAAGTACTTGTTGACGAGGAAGAGACCCGCCAGGACGATCGTCAGACCGATGAGCAGGAGCGTCAGGTCCTTCTTCCCTTCCTGCATTGCCGTGATCGACATCGCCGCCGTGAGGCTGCTCGTCAGGAGGATGATCGTGTTGATTGTCCCCAGCAACGTGTCAAGCTCTCGGGCGGCGAGATGGAACTCCAGGGGATACGTATACCGATAGACCGCATAGGCGATGAACAGCCCTCCGAACAGGATCAGTTCGGTGAACAGGAACAGCCACATCCCCATCCGTGATCCAACGTCGTCCCGGTGGGCGTATTCAGCTCCATGTGCGGCGTGCGTGGTCACTTGGCCTCCAGAGGTTTTTCGTACTTGGAGAAGTCGTAAGCTTTGCCCTTCATCTCCGGGATCGCGTGGAAGTTCTCCATCGGCGGCGGAGACGGGATCGTCCACTCAAGCGTCACGCCGCCCCACGGGTCTGCAGGGGCCTTGGCGCCCCGCCGGATCGATACGATGATGTTGACGGCCATGATCGTCAGGCCGAGCACGAGCACCCATGAGCCGACCATCGACGTCAGGTGATATGGCGCGAACTCGGGCAGGTAATCATAATAGCGTCGCGGCATGCCCAGGTAGCCCGCGATGAACAGCGGAAAGTAGAGCATGTTGAACCCGATCGTATTCAGCACCCAGGCGATCACGGCCGGCCTCTTGAAGTACATCCGGCCGAACATCTTGGGCAGCCAGTAGTGCATCGCTCCGAAGAAGGCGAACGCCGCACCACCGAACATGACGTAGTGGAAGTGGGCAACGACGAAATAGGTGTCCTGCACGTGCTGGTTGACCGACAGCACCCCCAGCATCATGCCCGTGAACCCGCCGATCGAGAACTGCACGAGGAATGACAGGATGTAGAGGAGCGGCACTTCGATCGCGATCGACCCCTTGTAGAGGGTCGCCACCCAATTGAAGATCTTGATGGCGCTGGGGATCGAGACGAGGAACGTCAGGAATGAGAAGATCCACATGGCCGGGTCGCTCATGCCCACCGTGAACATGTGATGTGCCCACACGAGCGAGCCGAACACCGCGATGGCCACCGACGACATGGCAATGAATGAATAGCCGAAGATCGTTCGACGGGCGAACGTTGGGATGATCTCCGATACGATGCCCATGGCCGGCAGGACCATGATGTAGACCGCCGGGTGCGAGTAGATCCAGAACATGTGCTGGTAGAGCACAGGGTCGCCGCCGAGCGCCGGGTCGAAGATGCCCACGCCGAACCACCGCTCGATGGCGATGAGGAGCAGGGTGATGCCCAGGATCGGCGTGGCCAGGATCTGGATCCATGCCGTGGAGTACTGCGCCCACACGAATAGCGGCATCTTGAAGAACGTCATGCCTGGAGCGCGCATCCGGTGCGTCGTGACGATGAAGTTGAGGCCCGTCAGGATCGACGAGAACCCGAGAATGAACGCACCGAGCAGCGCCCAGGTGACGTTTGTCGACGACCGGACGCTGTACGGAACGTAGAACGTCCAACCCGTGTCGCTTGGCCCGCCGGGCAGGAACATCGCCGTCAGAGCGAGGATCGCTCCCAGCCAGTAGAGGTACCACGACATGAGGTTCAGGCGCGGGAAGAACACGTCGCGCGCCCCGATCATGATAGGGAGAAAGAAGTTCCCCAGGATCCCCGGGACGGCCGGAATGATGAACAGGAAGACCATCACCACGCCGTGGAGCGTGAACAGCTCGTTGTATTGCTGGGCCGACATGATCGTCTCGCCCGGCGTCCACATCTCGAGCCGCATCAGAAAGCCGGCGAGGACGGCGACGCCGAAGAAGAACGCGACCGACCAGAGATACAGCAGCCCGATGCGCTTGTGGTCGTAGGTAAGCAGCCAGGACGCCAACCCTTTGCGATGGGCGGGCATCGGTTGATCGTAGAACGAGGCCTCAGCGGCCATCACTCCGTTTGCCATGAAGATCTCTCTTATTAAGAAGCGAATCTGGCCGCAGAAAACGCAAAGATCGCAATGACTGAAAGATAGATTTGTGCGTTCTGTGCGTTCTTTGCGGCTAAGTTATTTGCGACTTCTTTCGCCGGAGACTGAACACCAACACCACGCCCACTACCAAGCCCATCACGACGAAGCTCGCGATGCGTACAATGTCGGTGGTGTACGTCCGACCTTCCGGATCGTAGCTGTAGCACATGCTCAGGATCTTGGCGATGGTGGGTCCGACGCGACCTTCCCCCGCCTCCATCACCGCCATCTTCACGTCGAACGGCAGATGCCGGATTCCCGGAAGATAGCGGGTCACTTTCCCCTCCGGCGACAGCATGATGAGCGTGCCGGAATGGACAAAATCCTTACCTTCTTGGTAGAAATAGAAGCCGACCGCGTCGGTCAGCATGCGGATCGTTGTGCTGTCGCCTGTCAGAAACCGCCACGCTTGCGGGTCGATATTCTTCTCCATCGCCGCGAGATAGTTCTCCTTCTTCTCTTCCGCCAAATCGGGCATGTCGCGATGATCGAACGAGATCGTCACGATCTGGTAATCGACCCCCGGAACGAGGTCCATCCGGTCGACAATCTTCGTCATCTCCGTCAGTAGCGGACTGCAGATGCCGGGACACCGGTAGTAGACCAGCGTCAGAATGACCGGCTTCTTGACGATGTCTCTGAGCGAGACGAGATAGCCCTTCTCGTCGCGGAACTCCAGGTCGAGCGGCGCCATCGTACCCAGTCGTTCCTCGACGCCGGCTTTGCGCTCAGGTGCCTGGTCAATGGCCAGTGCGGAGCCCGAGAGAACCAGGAGGAGAGCTATGATTCCAATGTTCTTCATTGAGGGTGAATCGCGAATAGAGAATCGTCAATAGGAAGGCGGTAGCCCGATTCCTACTCTTCCTTCGTGAATCTTCGTGTTCCTTCGTCGAACGTGGTGTTCCGCTTTTCTCAACTGGCCGAGAGCCGCGCCAGGTACTGATGCAGGGCCGTCCACTCTTCTGCCGACAGCCGCGTCACCCCGGCCTTGAACCCGATCTTCACCGGATCGGCTGAGACGATCTTCACGAGTTCGTCCACTGAGACGGCCCGGTAGCCGCGGGCCGTTAGCGCCGTCAACGCCTTCATGGGATCGGCCGCCACGCGCGCAAACACCGCCGCACCCTGCTCCATGCTGCGTGCCCCCTTCCGCTTCTCCATCGCCGCCACGACAGGGGCTGCTTCTTTCACCACGATCTGCGTCGCCTTCTTCACGGGGATCTGCGCGGGACGGACCTGACCCTTCGACAACTGGTAGACCGTCTCGAGGTTCTGCAGATCGCTCTCGGCGTCCACGGGCGCTCCGGGGACCCACGTGCGGATCAGATGCGCCAGCGCGAACCGGTCCTTCGCCGGCAGGTAGTTGTACGAAGCCATTCCGTTCTTCACGATCCCTTCCTCGAGCGTCCGGTAGATCTCCGAGACCTTCGCGCCGTTCGTCCATCCGCTCTGGACATGGAAGTTCCTCGGTTTCGGGTTCATCGCCGCGCCGCCGGCGCCGTCTCCCTGGCCGTTCTCGCCGTGGCACGAGGCGCAGTTCGCCTTGTAGACCGTTCTTCCCAACGCCACAAGCGAGTCGCTCGGACGGCCGACCACCTTCACGTCGACGGGCGGAATGATCGCCGCGCTTTGGAACGGGATGTCTTGCACGAACGCCGACGAATCAGACAGCACGCGGGCGGGAACGGCGTTCTTGCCGATCTCCGTCAGGTTGAAGACGTAGACCAGCCCGATCGCTACGAGGACGACAAAGAAGTAGACGTACCCGTATCCCAGCAGCTTCCAGGGATGCCGGAGCAGGTCGCGAAAGTCGATCTCGGCGTGATAAGTCGGTTTATCCATGTGCGCCTCAGGGGGTGAAGCCCCTGGAAGAACGAGTGAATAGTGAATGGTGAATAGTGAATAGTGAATGGTGAATGGTGAATGGTGAATCGTCAATCGGAAAGCGAAGGAAGCATCCGTCGCCTCCTACGGATCTCAGCCACCGTCCGTCACGTTGCGACTTGGCACTTGGAACTTGATGTTGAACCTTGGCGATTGGTGCTTCTGCAACCTCAACACCCAAGTCCCAATCCTCAACTTCAAGCACCAAGATCCAAGCTTCTCTGAAACCTTCCCTCCTCGTTACACCTCTCTCCTCCCACCTCTTCTCAGATCTACAAATGGAACTCCAGCGCCCTCTCCAGCTTCGGGTCTCCGACCGGTACCGGGTTACGCCGCTTCACCATGATCGACAGCAGCACGATCACGATGCCGACCAGCACCGCCGGAAAGCCGAGGTCGAACCAGGCAAACGACAGCGTCTTTGAATGGGTCGGCAGAACCAGCCAGACGAGGTCTGCGAAGTGCGCCACGAGGAGCCAGATCGCCGAGAGCTTCAACCGCCTCGGGTCCATCTTCGCGTCCTGCGGCAGAAGGACGAGGTACGGCACGGCGAACCGAAGCACGATGAGCGTAACGGAGAAGTATTGCCAGCCGTTCTCCCAGCGCATCATGAACCAGAACGTCTCCTCGGGCAGGTTCGCATACCAGATCAGCATGAATTGGCTGAACGCGATGTAGGCCCAGAAGTTCAGGAAGGCGAACATCAGCGCGCCGAGGCTGTAGAGGTGGTCGCGGCGGAGTGCCGGGAGGATCTTCGCGTCCATGAACTGCAGCACGATGATCGTCACCGCCGCCAGTACTGCGACGACCGTTCCGGAGAAGTAATAGACGCCGTAGATGGTGGAGAACCAGTGTGGCTCGAGGCTCATCGCCCAATCGATGGCGATGAACGTGACGATGATGGCGAACAGCGGCAGAAATGCAGCGGCCAGCTTCACATTCGCCGTCGTCAGCTTCTGGTCCTTCGTCGAATCTTGCCTGCCCGAGTTACGGAGGAACAGCCACGCAAAAAGCGCCAGCAGGGCGAAGAATACCGTGTACCGGATGGCAAAGAAGTCGACGTTCAGGTAGGGCGCTTTCGACTGCAGGACCCTGTCGGCGGCGACCGCCTCCGGGTGCGTCCAGTGAAACAGGTCGTGCAGGCTGAAGAAAAGCGGAATGCCGGCGACCGCCGCCACCGGCACGAGCACGGCCAAATACTCGCTCACGCGGCGCATCGGCACGCTCCAGACAGCGCCGGTAACGTACTCGAGCGCAACGAGAAACAGACCCCCGGCCGCGAGGCTCGTGAGGTAGAGAAAGATCACGTTGTGCATGAACGCCGACCGGACCGGATCGATCATGTAGCCGGCGACGATGAGAGCCAGACCGCCAAGCAGCAGCAACCATCCGAGTCGGACGGTCTTTTCGGGAAGCGATCGGCGCAAGCCGTCGAGGGAGATCGTCGCGTGACTCATTGGATGTCCCCTTCCTTCGCCGCGTGGGCGCGCTCAAGGACCCGGATGTAATGGACGACGGCCCAGCGATCGTCGCGGCTTAATTGCGACGCGTACGACGGCATGACGTTCTGTCCGTCGGTGATGACGTGGTAGATGCTGCCGTCCGGCCAGGTACGGACTTTGTCAGAGTGGAGCGTGGGCGGGTTCGGGAACTGCCCGCGCAGGCGACTGTCGCCGGCGCCGAAATTGCCGTGGCAGGGACTGCAGAACGTCAGGTACTTCTGCTTGCCGCGGGCGATCACGGCCTCGGTCGGAAGAAGCGGATTCGACAGGAATTTCGCCGCCTCCTCGGGCTTGCCGGAGAACGCATACGGCAGGAAGCCTCGAGCGACCGTTCCCTTGACCGGAGGCCGCATGCCGATGCCGTCGGCGAACATCACGCTCGCTTTCTGAGGAGTCAGTTTGTGCTGCTCCATCATGAAATCGAACGGCGGCAGATACATCAGTACGTTGAGCGTCACATATGCCGCGCCTGCCGTCACGACCGCCACTCCGGCCAGAAGCGCCAGGAATGACGGCTCGAACACCTTCCGCTGGACGGCATGTTCGGGGTCGAAGTGGACCGTAGTGATCTTTGTGCCATGCACATGCTCGAAGAACGCTTTCACCTGCTTCTCGTCGTAGCGGGGGTCGAGCGCCTCGATGCACAGGCCGAACTTGTCGGCCGACACCGCCTTCATATACTGCGTGTCGTGCAGCGGGTGGGCGTTATTGGGAAACTTGAAATACAGGACGATCATCGTCAGCGTCGACAGGACCGTCGCCAGGAGGACGGTCAGCTCGAACGCCACGGGAACGAAGGCCGGCCATGTCCAGAACGGTTTGCCACCGATGACCATTGGATACTCGATCGTCGTCACCCAGGTCATCAGGCTGACGGCCGTGATGGTGCCGAGCAGGCCAAACCCGAAAGCGAAGAACCCGAGTTTCGACGGCGTGAGCTTCGCGCGGCGGTCGAGCCCGTGCACCGGATACGGCGTGTGGGCGTCGAACTTCTTGTAGCCGCGCTTCACCGCTTCGTCGACCGCGTGTACGAGCGCATCGGGCGTGTCGAAAAGTGCGGTGGTGCCGTAGAGGGGCGTTGGAGAGGACATGTGCGTGATAGAGTCGATGACAGAGATCAATAACAGAGGTCGGAGACCAGAGATCAGATGCCAGTCGCCAGAGACCGAAGTCCAAGAGCCCAGATCAACGGTCGCTCTGGATGAATCCTTCCGGATTGTTCACGATCCCTCCGATCATCCGGCCAACCTCGCGAACCATTGACATCAACCGAGTATGTGATTCTTGCGAGATGTATTTGCAATCGCGTGCGAAATCGAGACACGTTTCTGTTTCCGAATGCTCTCCATCGCAATCGGTGATCTTGCTGATGAAGTGTGCAGCATAGCGACGTTTTGCCCAAGCTTCCTGGAGGTTTTGGCACACCGATCTCGAACATCGCCGGATCTGTCCCGTCAACGAGTAGCGCTCCTCAGGCGGGAATGATCGGGAGATATCAAATATCTCCATAGCCAAGAGGTACGCCTTCTTGTAGACCTCCAGGTCTTTTGCACGATCGATGCGCATCCCCCCTCCTGCAACGACCGGTCACACCATACGTCCTTTAGCCTCTGGCCTCTGGCCTCCGGCCTCTGGCTTCTGGCCTCTTGCTTAGTTCTTCAATGCCTCGGTTGCGCCCCCGGCAACACCGCCTTCATCTCCGCCATCGAGACCGACGGAGCGAACCGGATGAACAGGAGCGTGAGCGTGAAGAACAGGCCGAAGCCGAGCGACATGATGCCGAAATCGAAGACCGTCGGCGAGAAGTAGCCCCACGACGAGGGGAGGAAGTCCCGCGACAGCGTGGTGACGATGATGACATACCGCTCGAACCACATGCCGACGTTCACGAGCACGCCGATCACGAACATCACCGGAATGCTCGTGCGCAGCCTCTTGAACCAGAACAACTGCGGGAAGATCACGTTGCACGAAACCATGATCCAGTACGCCCAGGCGTAGGGACCGAACATGCGGTTGAGGAAGACGAACGATTCGAACGGGTTGCCGCTGTACCAAGCGATGAAGAACTCCATCGCGTAGGCATAGCCCACCATCATGCCCGTCGCGATCATCACCTTGTTCATGTTCTCGAGATGCTTAATCGTAATGAGGTGCTCCATCTTGAACGTCGACCGGACGAAGATGAGCACGTTCTGCACCATGGCGAACCCGGAGAACACCGCGCCGGCCACGAAATACGGAGGGAAGATCGTGGCGTGCCAGCCGGGATTCACCGACACGGCGAAATCGAACGACACGATCGTATGCACCGAAAGCACCAACGGCGTCGCGAAGCCCGCCAGAATGAGATACATCTTCTCATAGTGCATCCAGTGCTCGTTCGAGAAGCGCCAGCCGAGCGACAGCACCGAATACACGAGCTTCTTCCACTTGTGCTCGGTTCGGTCCCTCAGGGTCGCGAGGTCGGGAATGAGGCCGAGATACCAGAACACAAGCGAGACCGTCAGGTAGGTGTTGACCGCGAAGACGTCCCACACCAGCGGCGAGATGAAGTTGATCCACAGCGCGTGCTGGTTTGGATACGGGAACAAGTAGCCGGCCAGCCATGGACGACCGAGGTGTGCCACGGTGACAAACATGGCCGCGCAGAGGACGGCGAAGATCGTCATCGCTTCGGCAAACCGGGCAATCGCATTACGCCAGCGCTGCCGCACTAGAAACAAAATGGCCGAAATGAGCGTTCCGGCATGACCGATGCCGACCCAGAAAACGAAGTTGGTGACGTCGAATGCCCATGCCACCGGCTGCTGGAAGCCGAGAATGCCCACGCCGTTGAAGAGGAGCAGGCCGATCGTGCCAGCGCCAAAGCCGAGCAGGCCCAGAGCGGCGGCGAAGAACCACCACCAGCGCTTTGTGGGGAAACGGTCGATCGGGGCCGCAATGACGGCGTCGATCTGCGATGCGGTGACCGTCCCTTCGACGATCGGAGGTTCGTGACGGTAATCGAGGGCCGCGGTGCTCACGCCGTAGCCTCCTTCCCGATATTGCGGAGTTTCGCGATGTAGGTGACGTTCGGCCGCACGTTGATCTCCTCGAGCACATGGTAGCCGGCGCTATGAGCGCGGGCCTTGGCAATGGCGCTGTTCGGGTCGTTGACGTTGCCGAACACGATCGCTTCGGCCGGACACGCCTGCTGACATGCCGTCGTGACGCCCTGCCCGTTCCACGCCTCCCCTTTCTCACCCGCTTTCTGCTTGCCGTCCATGATGCGCTGTACGCAGAACGTGCACTTCTCCATGACGCCACGCGAGCGGACCGTGACCTCCGGATTGTGGGCGAGGCTCATCACCTCCGCCTCGTAGTAGCCCCCTTGGAAGTTGCTGCGGAAGTTGTAGAAGTTGAACCGCCGCACCTTGTAGGGGCAGTTGTTCGAGCAATACTTCGTACCCACGCAGCGGTTGTAGACCATCTGGTTGAGTCCGTCGGGGCTGTGCGTCGTCGCGACCACCGGGCAGACATTCTCGCACGGCGCGTTGTCGCAGTGCTGGCACAGCATTGGCTGGTGGCTGAGCTGCGGATCTTCGGCCGTTCCGCTGTAGTAGCGGTCGATCCGGATCCATTGCATCTCGCGTCCGCGAGCCACCTGGTCCTTGCCGATGACGGGGATATTGTTCTCCACGTTGCAGCCGGCGACGCATGCATTGCAGCCCGTGCATTTGTTCAGATCGATCGCCATTCCCCACTTCACGCCCTGATACTCGACCTCCTTCGTGATCGAGAACAACTCATGCTTGTCGTGATGCAGAAAGTGCGGGTCCTCGGCGAACTGCTCGACCGTCCCTTCGCGAATGATCTTCCGCTTCAGGTGCAGGTCCTTGACGAACGTGTCGTCGAGCGCATGGTGTTCCTGTGTCGACGCCAGCTCGTACCGGCCCGGCGCCTTCTTGACCGTTACGCCGCCGATCGTCCGGCCATATTCGAGGGCTGTCGGATCGACGATCGGATGGACGTCGAAGCCCACGCCGGTGGCGACCGGATGTCCGGAGCGGCGGCCGTAGCCGAGGTCGATCGAGATGACGTCGTCGGCCTGGCCGGGGGTGAGGAAGACCGGCAGCATCACCGATCCGGACGGTGTCGAGACCTCGATGAGGTCATTGTTCTCCACGCCCAGTGACCCGGCGGTGGCCACCGAGATCGCCGCATAGTTGTCCCACACGATCTTCGAGATCGGATGCGGAAGCTCCTGCAGCCAGCCGTTGTGCGCCAGCGAGCCGTCGCCGATGTAGTGCGACATCGTCAGAGAGACCACCGTGCCCGTCGGGAATGCAGGGGCGACGATGCCGGCCAGCGCATCGCCACGAAGCGGACCGCGCGACGCCTTGACCTCGGACGTCACGACGCCGTCGTGCAGGGCGCCGTTCCAAAACGCCGTGAAGTCGGCCTTTGGCCGGAGCGAAGGGTAGACCTCTTTCTCCCAGCGGACTTTGAGAAAATCGTGATAGAGGTCCGGGGTGTATGCCTCGGGCCCCTTCGACCACGCGAGCAGGACCGCTTCCTTCTGGCGCGTGTCGTAGAGCGGCGCGATGACCGGCTGCTGAAGCGACCAGACACCCGCGCGGACCTGATGATCGCCCCATGCCTCGAACGCATGATGGATCGGCAGGATGTACTGGCATTGAGACGATGTTTCGTTCTCCTGCTCGACGAGGGCAACCGTCAACTGCGCCTGCGTGAGCGCATCCTGGTAGCCGAGCGAAGGGGGGAGATGGTAGACCGGGTTGGTGTCAAGATGGATGACGGCGCCGACCGACGCCGAGCGCAGACCGGCGATGAACGAGGTCACCTGGGCCGGCGTGGAGGGCTCGAGATGCGTGACCGACGATGCGGCTTCGTAGACCGCGGTGTTGCCGAGCAGTTCGTTCAGCACGTTCACGGCCGTATGAACCGGCTCTGCCAGCTTGGCGCCAGCCACGACGATCGCCTTCCCCTTCTTCGCAGACAGGTCATTGATGAGCGCGTCGACGACGTTCCACGACATCTTGGCCTGATCCGCGAATGCCTTCAGCGAATGACCGGATGCGACCGAAGGAGTTGCGATGACGCCGCGGGTGCCGAGTTCATTCATGAGCGCCAGCACGAACCCGAGCTGTGCATCGGGGCGCAGTCGCATGCGGTGGTCGGCGTTCGATCCGGTGACGCTCATGCCCCCCTCGACGACATACAGACGGTTGAAGCTTGACCCGGCCAGCAGGTCCCGACGCGACGTGAACCGCCGGGTGGCTTCGACGGAGTTCCCCTCGGTACCAAGGAAGTCCGCGTCGAGTGAGACGATGACGTCGGCCTTCTCCCAGGCGATGGCCGGCGGCTCTCCGGGACCGTAGCACTTCTTCCAGGCGGTGCGGCGCGCGGTGTCGACCGATCCGTCGTAGACCACGACATCGGTCGTCGGATACGCGGCTCGGAACGCCTCGATCGCGCTTTTGGCCGTGGGCGACGTGAGGGATCTCACGACGAGCGTGATGCGGCGACCTTCGCCGGCCAATCGTTTCAGCGCAGCCGTGATCTCGGCATCGGCAATGGCCCATGTGAGGGCGCTTGTCGATTTGCCCGAGCTGAGCCCGTAGCGCGGCTCGCGCAAACGCTGCGGGTCGTATAGATTGAGCACGCTCGCCTGTCCAGAGGCGCAAACCTTGCCAAGGTTGACCGGGTGGTCCGGATTGCCGTCGACCTTGATCGGACGCCCCTCTCGCGTCTTGATGAGGATGCCGCAGGCATTGGCACAGGCGGCACACGTCGAGGCATAGTACGTAGCGACCCCGGGAAGCACCTCTTCGGGCTTCTTCGTGTAAGGAACGATCGCTCCCTTGTCGCGGTAGTTCGAGCAGCCGGCGGCGGCAAACGCGGCCGAGGCGGAGACGAGTGCGAGGAACTTCTTGCGCGACATCGTCGAGAGGTCCTCGACGCTGAAGTCCTCCATTACGCCCGCCATGAACTCGTGGGCCTTCGCTTCGGAAACGGCCCCTTCCGAGTACAGCTCTCGGAGCGACCGCCAGTAGCTGGAATCGTGCGTCGTGTTATCCATGTCGGCGGGAACCTTCGTCGGTGCGGGGAACGGCATTGGGATGGACGGAGACCACAGGCTTTGGGCCGGAAGGGGACGCGGAGTGTGGTACGAGACGTCCGAGTCCGACCGCTCCGGCCACGGAGGCCGCAAGGGCTCCAAAGAACCCGCGCCGCGGAAGAGCGGCGTTCGTTGTCACGTTGCTCGCCTTGGTGTTCGTCATATCGTGTGGCCTTAGAATATTTTACCGCAGAGAACGCAGAGATCGCAAAGAAGAGCGTCCAGATATTCTCATGTTCTTTGCGTTCTCTGCGGCTACAAACACCCTACTTCATCTTGTGCCTTCTGTGCGTCTTGTGCCTTTTGTGGCCGGTTCTTTCTTCACCGGTGACACGTGTTGCAGTTGTCCGGCCCGGCTTTGATCCCCGGCACGTGCGCCAGGATCCTCGGGGCGTTGCGATGGCAATCAAGGCACGCCGCCATCGTGAACTCATGCACCTGCGACACCACCTCCATGTTCTGCACCTCACCGTGACACTGCTGGCATTCGATCCCTTTGTTGACGTGCGCGCTGTGGCTGAAGTAGGCGTAGTCGGGAACCTTGTGGATCCGTTTCCACGGCAAAGCGACGCCGTCCTCGTAGTACTTGGTCAGCTTGATGATCTCGGGTTTGTTCTTGCGCGCGACGGTGTGGCAGTTCATGCACGTTGAAACGGCCGGGACGGAAGCGTGGCGCGATTCGGAGGCCGACGAGTGACAGTATTGGCAGTCGATGGCCATGTCGCCGGCGTGGAGCTTGTGCGAATAGGCGATCGGTTGCACGGGCGCGTATCCAACGCCGTCTCGCTCGGCGCGCGAGACGAAGTACGTGACCGCAAATGCCGCGGCGGCTACGAACGCCACAAGCGGCAGCCGGATCTTGAGTGTGTAGTCGAGGTCTGTCTTGCGGATCATAAGAGGCCCATGAAAAGCCCGCAGGAATTTTGATCGCAAAGCTCGCAAAGAACGCAGAGAACGCAAAGGAAAGAGTAGGAATTTATTCTCCTCAATTCACCTTTGCGTTCTTTGCGTGCTTGGCGTTCTTGGCGGTAGGCGTAGTTGATCTTCAACGCACCAGAACAGGAATGATTCTCACCCTGCCCGGCAAGAAAGGCGGTGTCGAGACACGACGCGGATGCGGTGACAAGGTTCAACGATGTCAGCGTGCGAATGGCTCGCAGGCACAACGCGGGCCCGATGGAAAGTACGGTTGGCGAGGGCTTGTCCAGCAGTGCGATCCGATCCCTAAGCCCCCGAAAGATTGATCAATTTCAGGAAATATCGCGGGATTTGCAAGAGTAACAGCCGACAAGCAGAAGCGTGTCACAGAGACCCGCAGAGAACAACAAGAGATCCACAGAGAGAAAAACACCCTGTCTCTCTGTGGATCTCTAAGTGAAACTTGAGGAAACCTGTCAGTTGCAGGGATCGGTCGTCCGGCCGAAGTGCCCCACTCGACCTTTGTCGATGTCGAGCCCTGCTGGTCGACGATTGATCAATGACTGCGGGCTTCTGCTATTTGACCAAGAGCATCCGCTTCGTCATCACCTTTCCCGCCGACGTAAGGCGGTACATATATGCACCCGATGCCAGAGAGCGGGCATCGAATGTGAGGCGATTGACGAAACCAGCCCGGGCAACGCCGTTGAACAGCGTCGCCACCACACGGCCGGTCATATCATACACCACCAGTGTTGATTCTAGCAACTCTTGCGAAAAGACTCAAGCAGGCGTTGCCGCCGACCTGA
>CAZOMY010000031.1:0-35022 GCA_964581115.1 uncultured Ignavibacteriaceae bacterium
TGACTTCCTACGAAAATCTCGACTCTTTCACCGCTGGTATCCGGGGGGATATGCAAGGGTGAGGCATGTCCGCTCGGGTGAAAGAGATCACGCAAAGACGCAATGACGCAAAGAGAAGAAGGAAATATTCTTCTCCTGTAGTCCATGCGGCCTTGCGTGATCTTTGTTTCTGGCCGTCGCCGACGGTTGTCCAACACAGCAAGAATAGTGGGCGAGTATCCATGAGTTCAGTGATCACGTGCGGATTGTCTCAAGACAAGCTCGCCCACGCTTCTGATCCGCTGCAACAGCTGGAGTTTACCCCGTTTTGTGGACAAAAAGTTAAGCCAGTGTAGACTGCCCGCTGAGGCGGGATTGTTGAAGTTCGTACGCCACGGGTGATTTATGACCGAGTGAGGAGTGGCGCCTCACGCAGTTGTAGAATACTTCGAGATATTCGATGATCCTGCGCCGAGCCTGTTCCTTTGTCTCAAACGGCTCCCAGAACAAATGGCCCTTCTTGAACGTGGCGAAGAACGATTCCGCCATGGCGTTGTCGTAGCAGTTGCCGGTGGAGCTCATGCTTTGAACGATCTTCCGATCTTTGAAGATCTTCCGGAGTCCGGCATAGATGTACTGCTTGCCCCGGTCGGAGTGAAAAACGAGCCCCGGTTCGATCCTCCGATGTTCCAACGCCATCTTGACCGCCTCGATCACGCCATCGGCCCGCAGATGGTCCGTGATCGCGTAGCCGAGCATCCTGCGGGACCACATGTCCATGACCGTCGTGACGTAGAGCCATCCTTCGGCCGTCCGGACGTAGGTGATGTCCGAAAGCCACACCCGGTTCGGTCCGGTGGTCGTGAAGTTCTGCCGAAGCAGGTTCGGAGCCGCTTCCCGGTCTTTGCACCGCTTCGTCGTCCGCTTGAAGCGCTTGACCACCTTCGAGAACAGCCCCATGTGCCGCATCAAACGCACGATGCGCTTCGGGTTGACTTGGAAGCCTTCCTGTCGCAACACATCGGTGATAGTCGGGCTGCCATACTCGCCCCGGCCTTCGGCAAAGATCCGGCGGATCTCGTACGTGAGCCGCTCGTTCTCAAGCGTTCGAGCGCTGACCGGACGGTTCCGCCAGCCGTAATATCCGCTCCGGCTCAGGCCGAGCAACGGACACATCAGCTCCACCCGATACTCGTCCCGATGCGCCTCCACGAACGGGTATCTCACTTCTCGTGCCTCGAGAAGTATCCCAGGGTTTTTTTTGAAATCTCCCGATCCTCTTCGGCCTCCTTCAGCCGACCCCTGAGATCACGGATCTCCGCCTCCTGTTCGGTCAGGTTCTCCTTGCCCGGAAAGGCATCCGATTCCGTCGCTTCCAGTTCCCGCTTCCAACCATACAAGGTGTTCGGATCGATCCCGAGCTCGCGTGCCACATCCCGGACCTTCCGACCCCTCGTCGTCACCAACGTCACAGCATCCACCTTGAACTGCTTGTCATACACCTTGCGCTTCTTCGCGTCGTCCATGCCATTTCTCCTTTGCCGGAAGATACTGGCTTTTCTCCCTGTCCATCAAATGGGGTAAGGTCCAAGCTAAGGCTTCACGTGAGCAACTCTTTCGCTATGGATGAATTTGTCGTGGGAGAATACTGTATCGGTGGCTATGGCGCTGGTTCCAGTTGTCTATGGTCTGCTATTGTACGGGGCGCATCAATCTGGAGGCTTGGCATCGATAAAGACGATGGACCATTTGACGCTCGGCATTTTGTTTGTTGGCTTTCCAGTTGCTCGCTTCATCACACTGATAGTTGGAAACGAAGCCATTGACAGGATCGCGATACTAGATGCTGCTCTGGGTCTCTTGAATCTAGTGCCGTTCCAACAAAGTAATCTTGTACTTCTGGAATAGATTCATCAGATTCGAGGCAGCCAGTCTACTGGGAGGCCTCGATGAGCCTGTTCGTACGTTCTCTGACACTCGCTGAAGGCAATCATATTCAGCGCATCGTGCGGCGTGGGAGAAGCCGAACGCCGTTCCGACGGGCACAAGTGATCATTCACTCGGCGCATCGGTATACGGTGCAACAGATCGCCCAGGTCACCTGCCTTCATGAGGAATACATCCGGGAACTGATCCGGAGGTTCAACCGTGAAGGCGTGGCCTTGTTCAAGGAGCGAGCCCGGAGCGGCCGGCCGGTGGAGTTGGTCCCTGAAATCCGAGCGGACATCGTGAAAATCGCGCTCTCGCCCCCGAAGTTGCTGGGTTGCCCGTTCACCCGTTGGTCGGTGGAGAAGCTCCGGGAACACATTCTTCGGGTTCGGGTGGTGCCCCGCATCAGCAATGAAGCGTTGCGGCGCATCCTGAAGGAAGAAGGGATCCATCTCCAACGCACCAAGACGTGGAAGGAGTCGAAGGATCCAGCCTTCCGTACTAAAAAAAACGGATAGAGCGGCTCACCAAGAGCGTTCCGGCGAAGTCGCATGTGATCTGCTACGACGAATTGGGCCCCTTGGAACTGCGTCCGATCCACGGACGCACGTGGGCGCTCAAACATCATCCGGACCGACTTCGGGCGACCTATCAACGACCACACGGCATCCGTCAATGGCTTGCCTTCTATGACACGCGACGCGACCAGTTGTGGGGTTACTTCCAACGGCGAAAACGCTGGCAAGAGGTTCTGCGAGCGCTCCGCTGGATGCGTTCGCGCTACCCGGCGCACGAACGCATCTACATCATCTTGGACAACTTTGCCCCGCACCTGAGACCGGAGATCCATGACTGGGCACGAGGCAACAACGTCATACTCGTATGGACGCCAACGAATGCCTCATGGCTGAATCACATTGAGCCCCAGCTCACAGAAGTACACAACTTTGTCTTCCAGAACTCAGACTACCGTTCGCACCAGGAGCTGCAACAAGCCATGCGTGACTTCGTGAGATATCGCAACAGGCGCAATCGACAACACAAGAAGACTTAATTGGAACGGCACTAGTTGATATCTATGCCATCATCATATTTTGTGTTCTTGGAGTGAAAACGAATCGTCCTGGGCTTATCCTCGCCGCAATGCTGCTCCTCGGCCATAACGTTGGAGTGATTCGGCCGGCCAATAACCTCTACGCAATCCTATACGCTTGTGCTGCCTACACAACGGGTTTCTCCGAGAAACTTAGGGATCTAGGTTCAAGCCTCTTCACCTAGCGACTCGAGTTCTTGGTGGCGTACTTGACAAGAGCTCACAAATAGTCAAAGGAAGCGTATCCATCAATATGATAAGGAGGGCTTATGAGCAGTTTTTTTGAATTCCTGTTCACTGAGGCTCCATGGCTTCGCCCTGTCCTTGCTTGGAGTCTCGGACTTGTCTTGGCCTTCCTCATTCTCTGTATCCCGGCCTACTTTGTTTTCTGGCCGTTTCTTGCCAGAATGCGCAAGGCAATTTGGGAGCATGTGGGACGGTTGACAACAAAACTCGCCGGGCTAAAAGAATCTCGTCGGAACGCGCTCCATGCTGAAGCCGATGAGTTCTTGAACGACGGAGGACTCTGGCGACTTCACTCAAGCGCTTCAGGGAAATGGTCAGAATTGTCAGGACGGTTGTTGGATACTCTCAAGAGGACTCAAAGCGCCATTTCTGGAGCAATTGACGTGCTCACGCGATTGGGAAAATCCATCTCCGCCCTGAAGGACAAACTGCAGAAGCAGGAAGTCATGCAGGAGGTCGGCCTACCCGTGCTCCCGGATGTTCGCTCACTTGCTGGGTCGGAGGTCGAACTGCGACTCGCTCGCATGAGGCTCATCGTGACCTCGGTCATTCTTCTTGGCTTGATGTTGGTGAACACTGGGATGCTGAGTGAGATCCTGAAAGACCTCGGAGTGGTCCCGCCCAATCTTACCTTGTTTGGGATACACCTCTACTACTTTCTTGCATTCCTCCTTACTCTCGCCGAAGCGGGAATCGGTGCGCTTCATGGCATTTACTCAAAGCCAAACGACAACCCTGAGCGGTTGAACATTTGGCCCATCTTCTGGATGGGATTGGCGTTGATCGTCGCGTGTGTCGAGGGATTCTTCTATTCACGCATCGCACCGCAAGGTGAGACCTTCACTCTTCCCTTTGTTGAGACGGCGATGGCGCAAAGCAGCCTTTTCTTTCTCTGGGGCTTTGCGCTGGTCATGACGCTGTTTGGACTGGGCATGGCCACTTACGAAGCCCTTGACAGAATTGGGCGAGGCAACATGAGGGTCATCCTGCAAGGCCAGCTGGAGGTTCTCAAGAAGCAGCATGAGAAGTATTCGCAAGCAGTGATCGGGTCGAAACAGGCTATCGACGCGGCACTGGTCTCTGTCAAGGAGCTTGATGGTTCATTGGCAGGGCCAACCGCCTATGGTCAGAGTGTTGCAGAACAAGTCGAGCGATTGAGGAGAGAGATTGCTGAGCTACAAGGCACGACCCCGCCGTGGGCCCAGGATGCAGAAGAACGATTGACGCGATCGGAAGTCTTGCAGCTATCTGAAAAGGCTGGCATGTGGTTGTTGCTCGCCCTGGTCGGTGCGGCGGCAATGGTGCTCACCGCTGTTGAGAGTTTCGCGCGGCTCTATCCCGACACTCCGTCGACCTTCTTGTGGGTCTTGGCGGTTGCAGAAGCCGCTATGTTCTTTTCCGTGGGAGCCTTTTTCTCTGCCGGCGAAACGATCGTTCAAGGAAAGGGGCAAGAACGCCCCGTGTGGACGGCTCCGAAGCTCACTCGAATTCTTGCGTACACGTTTGGAGGGCTCGTCATTCTCAGTTATGCAGCCTTTTCGCTGTTGGTGGCAGTGCCCAAAGACCTTGGGCTTGTTTGGTACTTGAACTTCCTCATCGGCCTTCTGCTCATGGCTGCCGGGTACCAACTTAGTCCACTCATCCACGTTCTTCGTCTCTTCTTCATGCGGACAACAGGCGTTATCCTAGATCTTCTCGAAGCATTGTGGTCTGGTCTCGTCAAGTTGTTCGGTTTCACGGTCACGGTTCTGGAAAAGATCGCCCACTTCTTTGCAACTCCCATTATCAAGATTTTACGGCGCGAAGATGAGCCCGTCGCCACACCAGAGTAGTCACTGGGTGAACAAGTTGCCCACATCAGCGATCTTGCTTCATCATGAGGGATAGAGGGAATGACCACCTCAAAAGCAGTAATACTCCTTGGCGCAGCATTTCTGCTGGCCGTGCCACTCATTTACTTCATTTCCCAGAGAGGCGAAGGAGGGCCCGACCCTGGTGAAGGAACTTCTCTCGTGGTTCTCGTCGATTTCAGTAAGAGTTTTGCAGCTACGATTCAATCCAGCGGCCGAGTGAAATATGGACTGCATGTTGAAGACGAACGCGCGTTGAAACATCTTGCGGGGGCCGTCTCCACGTTGGCCACCACCAGTTGGACCCCGCCTCTAAAGACGATCTGGAATCAGATACAGTCGTCGTCTCTCATGTCAGCGCCCATCTGTGCACCGCTCGAGACGGATCAACGCTTGGTGAAGCCGAAAGGAAGTGTGGGAACGTATAGGGAGATTCTGGAGGTGCTGTCGAGTTGTGCGACCGCCATCTTCGAATCAAGTCGCAAGTCGGACCTGCTTGCCGACTACACAGACATCTCCGGCGCAGTTGAGATGGCATCACAGATCCCATCGGCGAGCCATCATAGGAAGGCGCTCGTGATGCTTTCCGATTTTGAAGAGGATCTGCCGCCGGGTGTGCAACCGGCTGCATTCCGACTTCAAGGAGAACGAGTCCTTCTTCTCCACCGTCCGGGGACTGACGAATCACAAGATGCGGCTGGCTATCTTGCGCGGGTAAGCGCCTGGCGCAACAACTTACTCTCTCGCGGAGCGAAGTCGTGCGTGGCGATCCCTGTGGTGGCTGCGACGGAATCGCGGATTCGGGCGGCACTGTCGGATGACGATGCGGAAAGCGGAACGTCGCTCACGATACTTGTCGATTTCAAAGTTGGTGCACTTGCCACGAGACAGGGAGAGACACTTGCTAAGGTCGGTAACACACTGGCCAGCCTCGCGCGTGATTGGCCTTCTCCGGTGAATGCGCTGTGGGTCTCCATGGGTTCCTCTGCCTTCACGTCAGAGGCGATGGCAGTGCCTGAATTTGCGCCGAGCCTCATCAAGAAGGCCAACGGACCGCTAACGACGGTCGATGAGTTCCGAACATCCATGGAGGAGCTGGCAATTGCCCTGTCCAATCGTGTTGGCAACATTACTGCGACCGACGTCGATGGCACTGTTGCACTGACGGCCACGCCGGAGATCCGCACAGCGCGATCGATCCTCGTACTCCTTTCTGATCTTAAAGACTCCGATGAAGAGCACCCTGTGCCATTTCAATTGGCAAAGAATACTGAAGTCATCTTTCTGCACGCCGCCTCGCCTTCAGATCGTTCTGCTCCAAACGAATACTCGGAACGGCGCAAGAGGTGGGAGAAGCGCATGAGACAATCTGGGGCATCCAGCGTAACACAGATATCCCTCATTTCATTCTCTCCCGGCGATCTGAAGTCCGCCCTCGGGAACAACAACTAGGTTCGAATGTATGACACCACCAGAAGGCCTTGAACCAGAGTTGGCCGTACCATCTCCCACGCCCGAGCAACAGTCGGCTGGATCGACGGTGTGGCAAGATCGCACGAGGGGCCGGAAACTGGCGAGTTACTGGTTGGCGACGAGCATTGTAGGAGCATTTGCCATTGCCACCACGCTGGGGATCCCTCGTCTGCTGCTCCCGGTCGCTCTACTCCTAGTGTATTCGTGGCTGGGGTATCGCCATGTTCAACGGGCAGGTGGCTTCGTCGCGCTCAGAAGCGCGCGAGTATCGCAACTCGCAGATTCATTGTACTTCCTTGGATTCTTGTGGACGCTGTTCGCTCTGATCGATTCGTTTGTCATTCGACATGTAAGCCAATCCGACGCCGTCTTCCAGTCGTTCGGCTTCGCGCTGGTGACGACGGCAACGGGGATGTTCCTGCGCCTCTTTATGTTGCAGTTTGGCTATTCTGAGGAGGATCAGATCGAACTAGGCGAACGCAAGGTGGAAGAGGAAATCGCAAGTTTCTCCGTCGAGCTCAAGGAAGCACGCAAGAGCATTGAGGGATTCCGTAAAGAATCGGGAGGCGCTCTTCGGGCTTGGATTACGTCGATGAGTGGCTCGACCGAGGCGCTCCGGCAAGCCGTCCATCGAGTGGAGCAACAGACGGTCGCACTAAAAGACGAGTTGATGAAGATGCATACGGCGACCGTTCAACAGACCAACAAGATGGTCGAGTCGTCCTTGGAACAATCGACGAAGAGACTCAGCGACTCTGTGAGCGGCCTGCATGCCCAAGTGGATCATCTTACAAAGGATCTGCAGGCAGGCGCAAATACGATTACCAAGAGCGTCTCACACAACATCGCCAAAATGGATGCGGTTGTGGCAACAGGAATCAAGCAGTTGGATCTCGAGATCAAGGAGAGCGCCGAAGAGATGAAGGGTGGATATGCCGAGAGCAGCAAGATCGTTGCGAATGCGTCAAAGGCCTTCGCAGAGAAGCTAGGCCTGCATATGGCAAAGCTGGAGAATGGTCTTGAAAAAGTCGTCGGACAACTTCAGGCGATCGAGATACCGAAGGACGTTATTGGCACGGCCATTTCGGAAGAGTTAGCGACGGCGACCGAAGGGTTGAAGCGTAGCCTCTTATCTCTTCAAACGTCGATCGAAGCGTCGGCTGGATCGGTCACGACCATCCTCAACAAACAGCTTGCGGCCGTTGACAACGGCCTGCAGGGGGTGTCAAAGCAGATCCAATCCATCCGTGTGCCTGCAGACCTTGTGGAAAAGCGATTGGGCGATCAGTTGACGGCCAGCGTATCAGGACTAGTCAAGACCATAAGAGATCTTCAGGCAGCCATTGAATCGAACCGAAGCGCTGTGACTGCAAGTGCAAAGCGCAGCACCACGCTGCCGAAAGGCTTTCGCCGCTGGCTCGGATTGTAGTCTTGATGAGACCTGTATCGGTCCGCTGAACTAAGCCAACCATGCGTCTCAAACGGCCAAATCGAACCGACCTCGTCATCAACATGACGCTGGCGGAGACGTTTTTGCTCTTGCTGTTCGTGGTGTGGTACGCACAGACGGCGGATACAACGACCGGTTCCCGTGAATTGCTCGCTGAACGCATACGAGCATTAGAGGATCAGAACAAGAAGCTCTCCCACCAGATCGGTCAGATGCAGGATTCGCTTCGCATTCTCCGAGTGAAAATCGACATGTGGCGTCGGATGACGGGACACGATGAACCTATGGCTCCGGAAGTATTCGCCGGTTCGAAGGAAAATCTGGAGCGGCAGACCGGCATCATCGACTCCCTTAAGAGAAAGCTGGGATCGGGGATCGGAAGCTGTTTTGATGACGGCGGATATCTGGCAGATCTATATCCAAACGAAGATGGCACGATCCGCATGGTGTTACTGCGAACGGATCCGCTCAACATCGAGCGTGTACGGATCGGGCAACCTCCACTGTCGGTCAAGGATTTCAAAGAGATCGGTGAGGCGTATCGAAGATACGGAGCTCAACACAAGCCAGAGTGTCGTTTTCCGGTAAGGCTTCTTGATAGTGAAAACCTATCCAAGGAGCGCCTGAAGTACTTCCTCGCCCTTTCGAACAACTATTTCCACACCGCTCCTCCCAGATAGATTGGATCGCAGTGGAGATGATGACGTCACAGATGTTCTGTAAGTCTCCTCTGAAGTGCCTGTTATTCGGAAAGATAGCATAACACACCACGTGGACATTCATTTTCAGCGGATGCGTGCATGGCTTGCGTCGCGCTTGAATAGCGCGACTTTTGCCGGCATTGGATTCTGGATAGCCGCATTGATTCTCTTGAAGGGGGCAGATGAGATCTTTGGGGACCTTCTGAAGGCACCCGTGACAGTCCTGCTGTATTCGTTTGCGTTGATTGGGATCGTCGTGGGGCTCGACCTGCTTCTCTATGGAATTGCTCCCGCCACGATAGCCGCGGCGGCAAAACGGGTCGAGGAACTTGCCCTGGCACAAGTCGCTGCCAAGGCGGAACGAGTCCGCACCTCAAAAGCGGCAGGAGACCACAATCTTCTACTGACGGCATTCGGGGCAGGGATTGCCGGAGGCTGGCTGACGCATGCGTTGGGGACTCCGATGGCGTTGACCTTTGCCGTCGCGATTGTCACCATCTTCTTGCTTATTGACGGCGTGCTTTGGGCGAGGCTGCTGATGGCGCTCGCGTGTTGCATGTTCTTCCCAATGGCTTTGGATAGCGAGTATCGAACCATCAGCGCTGCACTTTCAGCAGCGATGTTGGGGGTCATGATCGTGGCATTCTATCCAAGTGCTGGAGAGAAGAAGCGCAAGGCAAGGACAAGTCTGGCGGCACTGAAGATGATGAAATTCGGCCGGGAAATGCGGTTGTCTTCGCAACGGATCCACCAGTTGATCTTCCCATCAAGAGAGCGACGGATGGTTCAGGCCTTGACGGCAGGCGGCATCATTGGGGCGGCGATCCTCCTTGACCCACTGTTCGATTCGATACTTCCCCCGGGAGGCAAAGGCGCTAGCGAAATCCGGAGCGCGATTGGCCTCCTGCTCGACTACGACGGACTCTCTGCCTTCCTCCTTTATACGGTCATCGTCTTGGGGACCTCATTGACGGACTTCACGACTTTTGTAGGTCAATTCGACGGACAGATGGCGCGTACTGAGGTTGGGCGACGCGTGTTCCAGATATACAATTGGGTTGCGATATTCTACATGATGCTCGGTCCCGTGCTTCTGCTTGCCGGGGTCCTCCTTCTACTCGCCAACTCCAGAAGCGGGCATACTGCTTCTCTAATTCTTGGCCTCCTCGGATTTCCACTTGTCGTGACGAGGTCATGGAGCACCCTGCTGGCAATGTATAGTCTGCTCTTGGGGGTCCACAAACGAAACGTGAAAGCGGTACATAATGGCGAAGAATAGAACTCGCAACAATGGTGCCTCCTCCGCCCCCCTCGGCTTCGAAGCCAAACTCAGGGCCACCCCAGATGCGCCCGAAACAACATGGACGCGAATTCTTCTTGAAAAGACGGGCGAGTTGTTGATTACGGATTATGCGGGCCCTCTGTTGAATAGCTGCTGATGCACTTTCCAACCGGAGATAGGCAGTTGCGGACAGCATCCCACGAGTGGTTGATACAGCACGACAATCGAAATGCTCGAAAAAGACATAGAAAATCTAATCGCCCAGTACCCTGACGAATTCTTTCCAAAGGAAGGGTTCAAACTTGTTTCGCAACAATTCAACATCAGCGGCCGGCGAATTGACTTGTTGTTCGAAGATAATCACAACTGCGAGATTATCGTTGAAGTCAAGAGGGGAATCCTGACCGGGGAGGCCTCTGGGCAGATAGTGGAGTACTATGGCCTCCTCAAGAGCCTGTCGTAAGTCCCGCAGAGACTTTTTAACCCATTTTTCCTGAATTCAGTCAAGGCAATAGACTCATCACGCAGAGATTCTTCCAGGTACCTCGACCTCCCCATCCCGGAGAACTTCGGCGCTAAGTTCAGCGTTTGCAGAAGTTTCCAGCCCTCTTCTTGCTATCTTGTTCCATGCACATCCTCCTCACCGGTGCCAATGGGTACATCGGCCGGCGACTCCTGCCGGTCCTTCTCGAACAAGGACATCGCGTGACCGTCGTGGTCCGCGACGCCAACCGCTTCGCCCCTCCACCCGGCGCTGCGGAGCGCGTTACCGTCGTCCAGAAAGACCTCCTCGATCCCCCCGACGGTACTCCATTTCCGCAGGACGTCGACGTGGCCTTCTTTCTGGTCCACTCGATGAGCTCGACGCAGAAGGACTTCGAATCGCTCGAGCAACGGACCGCGACGCACTTCGTCGCCTTGCTGAACCAGACCTCCGCCCGTCAGATCGTCTATCTCGGCGGACTCGCGAACGCCGCCGATCTGAGCAAACACCTGCAGTCTCGCAAGAGGGTGGAAGATGTGCTCGCCACGGCCCGGGCGCCGCTCACGACGCTCAGGGCCGGCATTATCCTCGGTTCGGGCAGTGCCTCGTTCGAGATCATGCGCGACCTGGTGGAAAAACTGCCGGTGATGGTTGCACCCCAATGGCTCAACACGCGCTGTCAGCCCATCGCCGTGCGGAACGTGGTGCAGTACCTGACGGGCGTCCTCCTCCGGCCGGAAACCTTCGGCCGCACGTTCGACATCGGCGGACCCGACATCCTCAGCTACCGCAACATGCTCCTCGGCATGGCCAAGGTGCGCGGCCTCAAACGGCTGATCGTCATACTGCCGATCATGACGCCGCGGATCTCGTCGTACTGGCTCTACTTCGTCACCGCCACTTCCTATAACCTGGCCGTGAACCTCGTCGACAGCATGAAGGTGGAGGTGGTGTGCGCGAACGACGACATTCGTTCGATCGTTCCTCTGGACCTGCTGGGCTTCGACGAAGCGCTCCGCATTGCCTTCGACCAGATCGAGCATGACAATGTCCTGTCGAGCTGGAAGGATGCCATGGTGGCGGCCCGGTCGAGCTACAGCGTGCGGTCGCACATCAATGTCCCTGAGCGTGGCTGCGTCACCGACCGTCAGCGTGTCGCGATCGTCGGGCCGGCGGACCGGGTGCTCGACAACATCTGGAGCATCGGCGGCAGACGCGGCTGGTACTATGCGAATTCTCTGTGGGCCGTGCGGGGGTTCATCGACAAGCTCGTCGGGGGCGTGGGCTTACGCCGCGGGAGGACGAACGAGACGTCCATCCGGACGGGAGATGTGATCGATTTCTGGCGTGTGCTGCACGCGGACCGCCGCGCGAGGCGTCTGCTGTTGTTCGCGGAGATGAAACTGCCGGGAGAGGCATGGCTGGAGTTCGTGGTCCGGAAAGATGGAGAGCACGAGGTCCTCGAGCAGACCGCCACCTTCAGGCCGAAAGGACTCTTGGGAAGGTTGTACTGGTACGGTCTGTATCCGTTCCACGTGTTCATCTTTCGCAACATGGCGCGCAATATTGAGATTTTTGGAAGGGAGTGATCGGCCGGTCAGGGGTAAGGAACTCCGGGGGTGAATTCTTCTCGCTGGTTCTTCGATCACTCCTTCATCACCTCCTTAGTAGAAAAGGAAGAGAGTTTGTGATTGCGTGTGAATGGTCAGTCGGGCCCGCCTGCCGAGATTGTCGATTCCCGATCGAGTAGGCAGATGCCGGGTGAGGGGGTGCGTTGAGTGTTTTGTCGAGCGCTCAGCTCTCCTGGAAGCGCGCGGATGGTGAAATCGGTCGGTCCCCTCCACGCTACTGAGGCCCTCCAATCGGCCTTTGTTGATCTTTATCCCCCTGTTGCTCCTCAGCTCTTTCGGCGGTACTATGTAGCATTCCCACAGTGATCGATCACGGTGCCTGACAGGAGGACTGATGGCGAAGGTCAACTACGGATTTGAAAAGCGGCAGAAAGAACTCGCCAAGAAGAAGAAGCGCGAAGAGAAGATGGCGCGCAAGGCCGAGTTGAAGGCGAAGAAGGAATCCGGCGAGCAGCCCGCGGAAGGCGAGAAGCCGGAAGGTGAGACGACGGAAGAAGGGAAGGCATAGGGGCATCCACCGTCAGGTGCCGCGATCGCTCTCCATGCGAGGCGAGCGCAACTCCATCGATGCACGCCACTTGCTGACCGCTCCAATGCGCTTCGGCGCATGATCCGATCGGTCCAGGTGCGACAAAAGGCCAGAGCAATGACTCTGGCCTTTCGTATTCTTCCGTGCGTGCCTCGACGCGCAGCGATCGATCATTTCATCAGGATCATCCTCTTGACGTCCACGAAACGGACGCCGCTCCCTCCGAGTCCCCTGGCTTCCAATCGCACGAAGTAGACACCGCTGGCCACGCGCGGCGACCACACGGTCCGGTGGTGGCCGGCCATCCGGATGCCCTCCTCCAGCCGTGCGATCTCGCGCCCAAGGATATCGTGCACCGTCAGACGAACATGGCTGCCCGCCGGCAAGCTGAACCGGATCGTGGTCGAAGGATTGAACGGGTTCGGATAGTTCTGTGCCAGCTCGAACGTCGTGGGCACGCCTGCGTTCTGCGCGACGCCCGTCGTCGAGCCGTTGCCGCTCAGCGGAATGCGGCGGGGCGATGTGGGCGAGTCGGAATGGTGCACGAGCAGCGTGTCGACATACGCGCGGAGTGAATCGGGCATGAAGGCGACGACGATCGCCAGCGTGTCGCCGGCCCGCAATCGGGCGACGTCGGGCTCGCGTGCCGCCGAGAACCAGCGCGTGAGCGTTCGGACGGAGTCGATGCTCAGTACGTCTCCGGCCACGTTCGTCGCGACCATGGAGATCTGCACGGTGTCACCGGGCGCGGCGCTTCCGAGATTCAGCTGAGCCGTCGACAACGATAGCGTTCCCGCAGGCGCCGTCGGTGCACGCGGCACGATGATCACGACGGTCGAATCCTTGTATCCGCTGGTCGTGTCGGCCACAATCACGCGGAATATCCCGAGGCTGTCGCCGGCCACGAACCGACCCGAACTGTCCACCGACCCTCCGGAGGCCGTCCATTGTGGTACGAACGGCCATTCGCGTCCGGTCTGGTCCAACCCGACGGCCGACAGCTGCACAGTATCGCGCGGAAAGATCCGCGACGTATCGCTCAGGAGTGCGACATGACGGAGGGAGGGGGTGTAGACGACGACGGTGAACGTGTCGGCCGTGGAGGCCGGCGAGGTCATCGAAGACGCGCTCAGCACGGCGATCGAGGTGTCTCCGGGCGCGGTCCCTGAAGGGACCATGAGCGTGAGCGCCACGACCGACGGGGTGGAATCTCTCGTCACCACGACATGGCTGGTGACGGTGGCCAGCCAGCCCGCCTGGTCGGAAGCGCTGACGCTGAACGAGTCATCGGGAGCCGACCAGTTTGCGACGACGGCGGAGACCGTCAGGCTGTCGCCCGGCCGCACGAAGATCGAGTCGGCACCTGCACCCGCGTAGAGACCGACCGCCGATGAAAGCCACGTGGCCGCCGCAACGGATCCGCTCACCGAACCCGCGGGACCCGCCGGCGATCCCCACCAGTTATTGTCGGCGAGCACCGAAGCGCCACCCGTCGCGCTCACGCCCGGACCCGTATTGCCGGAAATGTTGCTCCCCTCCACGGTGAAGAGACGCGGACCGGCGGCTTCAATGCCGGGCCCGCCGTTGCCTGTGACAGAGCTTCCGCGAATGACGCTGACGGGGAATGCCGGCAGGCCGGAGGCATTGCGGAACAGGACCCGTTCACCGGCCGAACTGGCGATGATCCTACCGGCCACGCCCCCTTCTCCGTTGTCGCTGACCTGCGTTCCGCTCAGCCGCACGCTCGACGCCGAGATCCCGTACCCGCCATTTCCAGAGATGCGTCCGCCCGAGAGCCGCGCCGGTCCGGTCGTCCAGACGCCGTGAAGCGCATTGTTCCGGATCAGGGCTCGGCCGCGAATGACAATACCACCGCCGTGGGCCGCCAGTCCGTTGCGGGCGTTCCCCTCACTCGTGACATTCTCGAGGTCGACAACCGGGCCAAACAGACCATCGCCGGCGTCTCCGTCATCCATCCCCGCCCGCCGTCCATTGCTTCGGAGCGTCAGTGCGCCCCGGACCGTCAGCGGTCCATTATTACATACAATGCCGTCGCCGCCGCTACCCGAGATCTCATGCGAGGCGCCAAGGATCGTCACGCGATCATACGCAAAGATGCCGCGGTCCCGGCTGTTCCTTACCACCGCGTTTCCGCGGATCAGGATGTTGTCGCGCGACGTGATCCCCGAAGGCTCGTTCTGCTCCAGCAGCACATCCTCGAGGTCGATGCTCTTCTCGGCCATGATGGCGCCGACGATGGCATCGCCGTCGGACGAGCCTTCGAAGGCATCATTGCCGCCGATCGTGTTGTTCCGCACCGTCAACTGACCCCTCACCTGGAGCCAACCGTTGGCGGCCCACAAGGCCTGGTCCTCATTCTCTTCGAAGAGGTGCTGAGTGCCCCGCAGGTCGACATTCTTGATGGCCCACACTCCAGCGCTCACATGTCTGCGCACCGTCAGGTTACCGTCGACGTAGAGGGACCCGCCGGCCTTGATGCCTCGATAGCCGTTATTCTCCACATGAAGGTCTTCCGTGCGGATCGTGCCGCGGCCGTTGGTGTAGAGCCCGGAGATCTCGGAATTGAATCGCACAAGCCGGTGCCGCATGACGCCGTTGCCGGCCACGCGCGCCCGCCCGCGAAGGTTGATGTCTCCGCCCATTGTGTAGATGCCGTGGCTCGAGTTGTTCTCGACCACCAGGTTCGGCAACGGCCCACCGGCGGTGGCCTCAATGGTCAGATGGTCGCTGCTTCTCGACATCCAGACGCCCGTTCCATCCGTGCGTTGCGAGCCGTTTCCGGAAAAGGCGAAGTGTTCCCCCCGCAGTCGTACGGGGCCGCCGGCACGCAATCCGTCAACGGCGTTGTTCAGGGCCTCGAGGCTTCCCAGCAGGTCGATGCCGCTCTCTTCGAGGATCCCTCCGCCATCGTGATGCACGCCGTTGCCGCAGTTCTGTGCCGCAGTGATATCACCCCGCCCTTGGAGCCATCCGCCAAGCCACAGGCCGGCCACCGTGCGATCGTCGCACACGGTCGCGGTCCGGTCGGTCGAGGGACCGTTGCCGCTTACGATGATCGGGCCCTCGAGCAGCACGTGGTTCTCCGCGCGGATGCCCGAGCGTCTGTTGGCGTTTGACGTGACCTCGGCGAGCGTCAGAATACGGCCCGTCATGTGAATGCCGTCGCCCGTGAAGGAGGCGAGGTACAGGCCGCGAACGGTCGCGCGATCGCCCCAGAAGGTCAGTCCGTGGCTGAACGGTCCGGCACTGCCCCCCTGCACGCGAATGACCGGAACCTCGCCGGCCACGAAGCCCGGTTGCGTCGTCCCGTCAATGGTCACGTTACCCTGAGCTACAGGCAGGGGGCTGCCCGGGGCGATGAACTGCGCGCCGCCTCCCGGTATGTCAAAGCCGATGTCGTCTTCTCCGAGCACGTGGTTCGACGCCTGCAGGGCCGACCGGAGCGTGACCTCCGGCATGCCGTTCACCGGCGGTCCCGACGTGCTGGCCAGGCCGTCGTTCGGGTCGGCGTCCGGACGATCGGCCGTGGAGTTCACGATGAAGGGGGCCTTCGAGACCTCGGATGTCCCGTACTCCGGGTCGGTGGCCGTGCCGACCACTCGCCCGAACGATCCGGTGATCAGTTCGTCGAACATCGCCACGCCGGCGGAATCGGTGGTGACGTCCACGCTCTTTTGAAAGATCTGCGCTTCGCCGAACCCGGTGCTGTCGGCCTCGTCGTTCGTGTAGAATTCCAGCCGGAAGGTTGTGTTCGGCCGCGACTCCAGCCGTCCGCGGACCCGCGTCGAACCTCCGGACACGTGGATCCACGTGATGCGGGGGAAATTTTGCAGCCGGTGGGGGCCGAGGTCGAGATCGGCCGAATCGTTCGGCGTCGGACCGTTATTGCCCAGGTCGATGGCCGAGCCGCGGTTGTGATGAATGGAATTGCGGTAGAACTGCGTTCCCCAGCCGGCCTTGACCGCAATGCCGGCCTGGTTGCTGTGCGCGATGGTATTTCCCTCATTTTCTCCGGTCCCGCCCCACAGGTTGTTCGCGGCGCTGTCGATCATGACGCCCGTGCTGTCGTTGGGGAGGGGAGAGACGCCGTCGGCCTGCACTCCGATGCGGTTACGCTGGAAGACGTTGCGCCGGGGTGCGTCGGGGAAGCGACGCGTCCAGACGCCGTGGTTCTGGTTGCCGGAGATCAGGTTGTCGCGTACGAAATTGCTGTCGATGTGGCCGTTCATGAACAGGCCGGTGAAGTTCGGGATGCGGACCGTGCCCGTGACGTCCGTGCCGATGCGGTTATGCTGGATGACATTCCCCTGGACCAGGTTGGGCTGTGACGGTCCGCCGAAGACAAGGGTCGTGCCGCCGTACATCTCGATGCCGCCGCCGCCGTTGCCCGAGAGGAGATTGCCGTCGCCGGGGTTCGGGCCGCCGATGATATTCGTGTCGCAGCCGATGTAAACGCCCGCTCCGGTGTTCCCCCAATCCAGCGTGCCGGTGGGGTCCGTGCCGACCCGGTTCCGCGTCACCCGCACGCCGCCGTAGCTGTTGATGTTGATCCCGGTGCCAAGATTGCCGCTCACGATGTTGCTGTCGACCTTCAGAAAGAACCCGCCGGTGTTGATGCCGCCGTATCGATTGCCCAGCAGGCTGTCGAGCGTCTTGTTCGGACCGATGAGGTTGCCCTGGATCAGACCACGATCGCTCTGCCACGACACATGGATGCCCCAGCCGTTCGCGCAGATGACGTTGTTGGCAATGGTGTCGTCGTTGGCAAAAGTCTCTACGCCGTATGAATTGTTACCGAGCCGCCCGCGGCCCGTGGAGTCGGTGCCGATCAGGTTCTGGCGCGCCACCGTTCCCACCGAGAACTCCCCGATGCTCAGGCCAGCGTTGCCGTTGCCCGACAGGACGTTCTGGAGGACGCGGTTGCGTTCACCGAGGATGTAGAGTCCGTCTGAGTTGTTCGGGGCGGCGGTGAAGCCGTCCTTCGTGCCGGAGAGATTGTTCTTGATGACGAACTCGCTTGCGAAGATGAGCGCGATGCCGTCCTGCGTATTGTTGGCGGCGATGTTCGCGTCAGCTGGTCCGTCCCCGCCGATCGTTCCGCGGATGCCGTTCACATTCAGACCGACGCGGTTCTCGAAGAACTCGTTCCTCCGGACGGTGACGTCGGCTGCCAGCGTGCCGAATCCCAGGCCGATCGAGGTCCACTTGCGGAACGTCATGTTCTGAACGGTGGAGCCGGTGCTGTTGATGAGCAGGCCGGTGCCGTTGGTGACGGCCGAGCCGTCGAGGATGATCTTGCCCGAGGCGACGGAACCATCGAGAATGATCGGGACCGTAATCACCGGAAGTGTGGAGGAAGGTGCGATCGAGGTGAGGCCGCTTGCGAACGAGATCGACGCAGCGACCCCGATCTTGTTGGCATTCTGAATGACGGACCGAAGTGTTAGTGGGTCGACGATGTTGTCCGTCAGGTCGCTGTCGGCGGCGTCGCCCGGGTCGAGCACGACGTATGCGGCCAGACGCTTGGCCGGCGCGGGAGGAATGGAGGAGGCCGACCGGAACTGGTGTGCTACGTCCGGCGGGAGATCGTCGGGAGTGCGGATCGATCCGTGCGGGTCTCGGACGATCATCACTGCCCCGTCGTGCCGCTCGAGGCGGAAGCGATCGGACGGAGAAGCTTCCTGGGCTTGAAGCTGAGCGAAGGCGAAGGCGGTAAGCGAATAGAGCGAAGCGCGCAACATCCGGTCCGTGATTCCCATACCACCTCCCAATCGACATGAGTGACAGCTTGACTTGTTGAGTGTACTGAGGTCCACGGCCGATGTCAATTACTAGAATTGAAACTATTCTACCGACCCAAAGACTGACAATTACAACCAAATTTCGTGAATTTGGCGCTCTTCCCATCGGACCCGACGTCGGGATTTGCGAAAAGTGGGAATGTAGCCGGAGCATTTGAGCCTTTGCCGAATAGTTTGGATTGTTCAAGTGTATCCCGGACACGTCATCAACCTCACCCAAGGTGCCGCCATGAAGCGCACGTTCCTCCTGTTCCTGACGCTGGTCATCTCCGTCGCTGCCTTCGCGCAGCCCCTCTCTCCTACGGACCTTTTCGGTCTGAAGTACGCCACCTCGGCCGTGCTCAGTCCTGACAGCAGATGGGTCGCCTACACCGTTTCCACGCAACGCGGTCCGAACGATCCCCCCGGTCCCTCGTGGTCCGAGATCTACGTGGTCTCCGTTTCGGGCGGCGAACCTCGAGGCATCGTCACCGGCAAGGTTTCGGCGAGCGCCGTCCGATGGCGGCCCGATGGAAAAGCGTTGTCATATCTGATGGCCCCCGAGAAGAAGCCCGGCCGACAGGTCTGGGTCAAGCTCCTCGACGGCGGCGAGGCGACAATGATCACCAACGCTGTGACGGGCGTCAGCGCGTACGAATGGCATCCGACCGGCAAGCAGATCGGATACCTGAGCATGGAATCGGCCACGAAGCGGGAGGAATCGCTGCGCGAGAAGGGCTATGGATTCATCTTCTATGAAGAGGACCTGAAGAACACGAACCTCTACCTGCTGGACGTTCCGGCCGGTGGTGCGCCGGGTGAGCCGAAGCAGCTAACGTCGGGATTTCACCTCTGGTCGTTCGACTTCTCTCCGACCGGAACGTTCGTGATCTTCGGCGCTTCGACGAAGAATCTCGTAGACCACTCATACGCCTTCCACAATCTGTACCATCTCGACCTTGCGTCGTCGACGGTGACTGAGCTGAACAAGAGGGAAGGCAAGCAGGGTAACTACGCTGTCAGCCCTGATGGAAGGTTCCTGGCATACGCCGCAGCGTTCGATCAAAAAGATCACGCCGTGAGTCAGGCGTACGTGCTCGAACTTCCGAACGGCGAGCCGAAGAACTTGACGCCGGAGAAGTTCAAGGGGCATGTGAACTGGGTTGGATGGAAGGATAACAACACCGTCGTGTATCGCGCCGGCGAAGGCGTGCACATGACGCTCAGTAGCGTGAGCAAGGATGGCGGGAACCGGACGGTGCTTCTGCACTCGAAAGACGCCGGCGCGATCTTCAGTCCGCCGTCGTTCAGCGCCGACTTCAAAACGCTCGTCTTCACCGGCTCGACGCCCGTCGTTCCCGAGGACGTGTATGTCTGGACGGGCAAAGGAGCGGCGAAGCGCATCGTCGAGCTGAATCCGGTCCTGAAACAGAGGCAACTGGGCGAGCAGCAGGTTGTGACATACAAGGCGCGCGACGGTCAGCCGATCGAGGGGCTACTCATTCTGCCCGTTGGCTATCAGAAGGGGACATCCTATCCGTTGCTGATGTTCGTGCATGGCGGTCCTGAGGCGCATCACAGCAACAACTGGCTGACGACATACAGCACGCCGGGACAGGTGATGGCGGGCAAGGGATACGCGTCGTTTTACGTCAATTATCGCGCGAGCACCGGCTACGGGCTGGAATTCGCCATGGCCGGCTACGGAGACCCGGCGGGGGTGGAGTTCGACGACCTGGCCGACGCCATCGACCATCTTGTGAGCGTCGGGATTGCGGACAAGGAGCGCGTGGGCATGGCTGGCGGCTCCTATGGCGGATACGCATCGGCCTGGTTCGCCACCTATTACACGAGGTACATCAAAGCGGCCTGCGTGTTCGTCGGCATCAGCAACGTTGTGAGCAAGCGGGGAACGACGGACATCCCGTATGAAGAGCTGTTCGTCCATTCCGGCAAGCCGCTCGAGGAAATGTGGGACCTGATGCTGAAGCGGAGTCCGATCTACTACGCGAAGCAGAGCCGGACCGCCACGCTCATTCTCGGCGGCGCGGCCGACCCGCGCGTGCATCCGGAGCAGAGCCTGCAGCTGTACCGGACGATGAAGATGAACGACCACCCGGCGGTACGGCTGGTGCAGTATCCCGGCGAAGGCCACGGAAACGCGCGTCAGCCGGGGCGCATCGACGCGTTCCACCGCATCGCGGAATGGATGGATTGGTACGTCAAGGACAAGCGTCCGCTCGACGGACCGATGCCGCCGCTGGACATCAGCGGGAAATATGGGGTGGAGTAGGGGCCCCGCGCCCCCGGCAAATGTCATTGCGAGGCGTGAGCGGTGACACCGTCACCGGCGAACGCCGAAGCAATCCGCTACCGATGTTGTCCAGGGAACCCTCGCGGCTCAGAAGCCCGCGGGGCCACGGCCAACGATTGCAAGGAGGGGGAAGCATCATGGGAGGGCGTCTCTACTTCGTCTACATCACGACGAACAAGTGGCGAAGTGTGCTCTACACCGGAATGACGAACGACATTGTTCGGCGAGGGCATGAACATAGGGACAAAGTGAATGCCGGATCGTTCACGGCCAGGTACAACTGTCACATTCTAGTGTATTATGAGGTCTTCGACGATCCATCGGACGCCATCGCAAGAGAGAAGCAGATCAAGGCTGGTTCAAGGGCCAAGAAGATCGCGCTGATCGAAGCGAAGACCCGGAGTGGCGCGATCTGTTGCCGGAGGTTGAACGAGAGGAATGGCCCTGGTAGGGGCCCCGCCGCTTTGGGTCGTGTCATGGCGAGGACGCCGGCGCGGCGAAGCCGCGAAGGCGGACGAAGCCATCCGCTAACAGGGTCCTTCGTTTGAACCCCACCCGCACCCTCGGGCGGCGGGGCGGCCCTGGCCAATGGAACTCAAGGGTTCTGATGGAGAACGCGTTTAGCGGATTGCTTCGTCGGCAAGAAGCGCCTCCTCGCAATGACGGTGGCTAGTGGGGGGCCGCTGCAATAGTGTCAACTCTGATCAACAATGCTTGGTCACCCATGGACTTCCTCTCGCCCCTCACCGACCTCTACGAGAACGCCGGGTCGTACGGCGACCCGATCCTCATCGCCACGCTGGCGCTGATGCTCGTCGGATCGGTGATGCTGTTCTTTGTCAGGCTGATCAAGCGTTTCGTTCTCTATTCGGTCATCGCATTTCTCCTGCCCAACTCGATCGGCGTCGTCGCCTATCTCGACCAGGCAGACGATGTGCGTGAAGCGATCGTCGAGCATGGCGAAACAATGGCCGAAGAAGCGCGGGAAGCCATCGAAGACCGGGCCATGTCGTCGCTGTCATTCGGATTGCTCGGCTCGGCCGTGGCCGTCTCTCTCGGCCTTGCGGGGATCGTTCGGCTAACGCTCCGCAAACGCCCCGAGTAGCCACTCGACCCTTCGTCCATTATCCTCTATCCTAACTCCTCTCATCGATCTCTCATGTCCCCCGACCCTCTCCACGGCGTCACACTTGAAATGATCCTGCATCATCTGGTCGAACATGTCGGCTGGAAGGAGATGGGGTCTCAGATCGACATCCGCTGTTTCTATGAGCATCCCAGCGTCATCTCGAGCCTGAAGTTCCTGTGGAAGAGTCCCTAGGCGCGGCGGAAGGTGGAGGATCTGTACCTGGAGACCATCAAGAAATCGCACCTGTAGTCGTCGGACTGGATCCCGCTGGATGACTCTGCCGGCGGGCCTCCATGAGAGCCGTATTTATCATATCTTACTTCAACTTTCCAACTTCGTTCACGCTATGGCAAAGCCCGAATCCGAATCGCCTCTCACCGTCCGCTGTCCCAACTGCAAGCAGACGAAGGAACCCGACTTCAACGAAACGACGAAGCGCTACGTCTGTCCCCTCTGTGGAACCGCCGTCGATGCGCAAGTGCTCATCGAGAAGAAGAAGCGCGGCCACAAATTCCGCCCCGGCACGTGGGGACATGAGGAGGATAAGATCTGAGAGCAGGAGGAAGGAGAGAGGAGGTAGGAGGGAGGTGGGAGGTGGGTGGAGGTCGCTGAACGAGACAGCGGCTGCCGGACCTCCATTCATGCGCGCTTCTGAGCCGATTCTGACTTCTTCCGGAAATCTATTGTTCCCCTCCTCCCGAAAGAGGGGCAGGCCTGCCCGCCAGCCGAAGGCCCACGACCCGTCGCGTAGCGACAACTCACCGGTCCGGGCGCGAAGGCGGGGGTGGTCGTAGAACCTGAGAGCCTGAGGTTGATGACACGGATGATGACATGCGATCACTTCCAGCTCTCCTACTCAGGCTCCCTGCCAACGCAGAGATCGTCCGATATCTGCAGGAGCATTCCCCGTCTGCGCATTCGGATGTCACTTCGGAGATGATCATCGCCGCGGAGGGACTGCGTGACGTTCACTCCTTCGCTCCCGATCCATCGTCGTACTCCTACGAACTGCTTTACACGACGGACGGCGTGATCTTTGCCGCCGCCATCGGCCAATCGACGCTCCTGGTCCGGATCCTTGCCGTCCAGCGCGATCCCGAACTCAGTCGCCGCGGCGCCGCATTCCCACCGCTCGGTCCGGAATGGGTTGCCCTCCCTGCATTCCAGTCCGAGATTCCTCTGGCTGAATGGCGGGCATTCCTTTCCCGAACGCTCAAACAGGCCCTCCGATCGGCGGTTTGATGTATCATCGGACGTCGTTTGTGAAGGAACCGGCGGTTTGCTACGTTTCGTGAAGTCGTACACTCTCGTGCGGCTGTTCATCTACCCCACGTCGGAGGCACCATGACCGATGCAACCGCGGTCCCCAAGGCCGGCATTCCGGCCGCTATTCAGATGCAGCTCCGCAAGATGTCAAGCGACATGACGTTCCTCGGCATTTTCGAGATCATCATCGGAGCACTCTATTGTCTCACCATCATCGGTGCGGCGATCGGCGTTCCGATGATTTTCGCCGGCCTACGCCTCAAGGAATCGGCCGACTCCTTCACGTCGTATACGTCCGCGGCGGAATCGAGCGTGCTCCGCGGCGCGCTTGAGAAGCTCGGCAGGCACTTTCACATCCATAAGATCCTGGTCATCGTGTCGATCGTGCTGACGCTCCTTTACATTGTCTTCGTCGTCTTCTTGTTCGGACTGATCCTAAGCGGGCCGGGAGGGGGAGAGTGGGAATGACATGTCGGGTGAGGACAGGTGAGAGGTGGAAGAAGTGAGGTAAGTGGAGAGTTGGAGATATCGGGAATGCTGAAGCGGGTCGGCCTCGCATTGTTGCTCGTTCTGGTTCTCGCGGCGGCATGGATGCTCAACCTCGCCACGGTCGACATCCATACGTACGCCAAAGAACGCCATGGACGGCTTGCAGAGCGGGCCGAGCGTGACGACGGTCGGGATTCGGTCTTCCGCCACACGTTGCTGACGCTGAAGAGTTCGGAGGGGCTGCTGGCCGAAGGAGCGATGCTGACGCCGATCCAAGAGCGGGGACCTGTGCCCGCGTTCATCATCTTGGGAGGAAAGAGGACTGGAAAGGCGGCCGTCGACTACGTAACGCAGCTGAGCGACGCCGTCGTGCTCGCGCTCGATTATCCGTACGAGCCGCGTCCCGCATACGACCTGCCGGACGTCCTCCACGACCTCCCCGACGTGCGGAGCGCGATGCTTGATATGGTCCCGTCGGTCATGCTGGCCGTCGACCACCTGTCGCAGATGCCTCCGGTTGACACGAACCGCATCATTCTCGTGGGCTACAGCTTCGGCGCCCCGTTCGTGCCGTCGATCATGGCGGTCGACTTGCGCATCGACCTGGGCGTGATGGCGTACGGCGGCGGCGAAGTGTCGTCGCTCATTTACCACAATGTACGTCGATCGGAAGGGATGGCCTTCAGCGCGTTGATTGGCGCGACGGCCTGGGTGCTGTTGCGACCGATCGAGCCTGTGCGCTTCGCCGGAGACATCTCGCCGCGGTATGCGCTGATGATCAACGGAACGGATGACGAGCGGATCCCGCGTCGGAATGTCGATGCGCTGTGGGCGGCTCTCGGTGAGCCGAAAGAGCAGGTCTGGATCGAGTCGTCCCACGTTCACCCGACCAATGTCGAACTGACGCGCACGATCATTCGCGAAATGAAGGATGCATTGCGCCGGCGGGGGGCGCTGGAACGTCCCTGATCACGATTCTACCATCTCCCAATGCCCAAGCTCTCATTCTCAACGCTCGTCGTGGGGAGCACGGTCCTTGTTCTCGGCGTCACGATCATTCCGTCGCTTGACGTCGCGACGTGGACGACAGCCGACGCGCTGAAAGCGGTCCTGGCGGCCCTTCTCACGGCGATCGTGCTGTCATTCTTTCTGACCAGTTCCCGATGGACGGGGCTTCGCGCGTTCGCGATGATCGCGCTGATGTTCTGGGGGGTCTCACACTTCAACACGCTGACCGAAGCCATCTTTTTCGGCCTGGACCTCGGCGGCGTGAGTCCTCCGATGCTTGCGGCAGTCACCGTAGCGTCGGCCGCGTTCGTCTCGGCAGGGATCGTGCTGATGTCGGGTCGTTGGAAGGAGGGAGCGGAGGGGGCGGCACCGCCGCCGATATCTGACCGGACTTGGACCGTCTGGGTATGGCGGTTCCTTCTGGCGGCGTTCTGCTACTTCGTCCTCTATTTCATCGCTGGGATCATCGTCCTTCCGTTCGTCAAGGACTTCTACGCGAACAAGCCAATGCCGTCACTCGGCGGGTTGTTCGTGATGCAGATGATCCGTGGGTCGGTCTATGCGGCGATCGGACTCATACTGACGCGCAGCGTCGTGTCCAGCCCGAAGGTCACGGCGATCGCCTATGGAGCGGCCTTGTCGATCCTGGGAGGGATCTCACCGCTCCTTCCTCCGAATCCGCTCATGCCCGAATACATCCGGATGCCACACATGATCGAGATCGGCCTGTCGAACTTCGTCGCGGGGGTCATCATGATGCGGCTGCTCGACGTGCGGTGGATGAAGACGTCGATGGAATAGCCCATCTCATCTACGCTTTCGTCTCAACCCAGATCCTCCAGTAGAGCAAGCCCAGGATCAGATCGATGACCATACCGCCCGCCAGGAATTCTGAGAGCTTAGGTGGTGTCGGCAGGAACAGAACGGCAGCGATGAAGACTCCGAACGTCATGATCTTCGACCAGACGAGCACGGGGAGCAGCGGCCGCATTGCCGCGAGATGACGGCTCATGGTGAGGGCCACAAACCCGAACATCGTTACCGTCATCAGGTTGAAATAGATGAAGATGGGGTAGCGCGGCTCCTCGATCTTCAGGATCGTCGGCAGCCAGGGGACGAGGAACGTGATGGACACGCCCATGGCGAGATTCCAGATGCCTCCTGCCAGCAATATTCGGCGGTGCAGCAACGAGCGCTCCATGGCAACTCCTAGACGTTGACGCGGCAAAGTGCGGAATCTTTGGATGCCGTCCTACGGTCCGAAGGAGGGGACGCTACGGGAGGTGCTTCTCGGCGGCCCGCCTCCCAAGAGCCATACATTCGGCCTGCCGCCCTCTGATTCCCCTGCAACCTCTTGCATGACAATCCGTTAGAAGAGCACTGACCACCTTCCGAAGGGAGCCCCATGGATATTTCGCGATCCGCATTCCGCAATTCGAAATCTCAAGTCGTTCTCATCGCGCTTCTCCTCATCAGCTCTTCCCTGGTTCTTGCCCAACGCCCCCGTCCCTACCCCGTCGTTCCTGACAAGGGATTCCGTGAGGCCATTGCGAACGGAACCCGGACGTCGACCGGAGTGCCCGGACCGAAGTACTGGCAGAATACGGCCGACTATCGCATCCACGTGCGCGTCCTTCCGGAGTTGAAGCGGCTGGAGGGACGGGTCGCCATCACGTATCGCCACAACGGGCCCGATACGCTCCGCTCGCTCCGAGTTCAGCTGTTGCAGAACGTGCATGCGAAGGGGGCGATGCGTCTGGTACCGCAAGAAGTGACCGACGGCTATACGCTGAACACCGTCATCGCCAACGGCGAAAGGCTCAAGGAAGGGGGGCGCACCGGACCTCGCTACATGGTCAACGGTACGACGATGGCGATCATGCCTTCGGCGCCGTTGCCCCCCAAGAGCACGGCGACGCTCGAGATCGACTTCAGCTACAACGTGCCGAAGGCAGGCATCTCGGGTCGCATGGGCTACGACACCGACAGCCTCTTTTACTTCGGCTACTGGTATCCTCAGATGATGGTGTTCAACGACGTTGTCGGATGGCAGGATGATCAGTTCTTCGGTGCCGCGGAGTTCTATGCGCCATTCGGCCTTTATGACTATGCCGTCGACGTCCCCGATGACTGGGTTGTCTGGGGCACGGGCGTACTGCAGAACTCCAAAGAGGTTCTGAGCGAAGAGACGTTGAAGCGCTTGGCGCAAGCCGAACAGAGCGACGTGACGATCCGCATCGTGGGCCCCGAAGACTTCGGCAATGCGACAAAGCCGGGCAAGAACGGCTGGCAGACCTGGAGGTTCAAGGCCGAGGATGTCCGCGACGTGGCCTTCGTCGCCACGCGGTCATCGATCTGGGAGGGTGCGCGCACGAAGGTCGGAGACCGGAACAACGACGGCAAGGTCGATCATGCTATGTGCTTCGCGTTCTGGCGCCCCGAGTACTTCCGATGGGCACGGTCGGTCGAGTACACGCAGAAGTCGATCGCCTTTCTTTCGGAGTTCACGTCGGTGCCGTATCCCTGGCCGCACATGACCGCGGTTGAGGGGCAGAATATCATGGGGGGCGGCATGGAGTTTCCGATGATGACCCTCATTGGCGGATACAACAACGCGGGCGACCTGGCACTGCTCGGGGTGACAGCGCACGAAGAGGCTCATATGTGGCTGCCGATGATCATCAATATTGATGAGCGGCGCTACGGTTGGATGGATGAAGGGACGACGTCGTTCCACACCGACGAGGCGATGCGCGCGCTTCCGCCCGACTCGCTCAAGCCGAAGCCCGACAGCCGTTTCGCCGGGTATCTGATGCTGGCCCGGCAGGAGGGTGAAGGGGAGATCATGCGCTGGTCGAACTTCCACAACAACGGCATGGCATACGGCGTTGCGTCGTACCCCAAACCCGCTTCCATCCTCCACATGCTCCGAGGCGTGCTGGGCGAAGAGGTGTTCCTCAAGGCCTTCCGCACCTTCTTGAAGTCGTGGTCATGGAAGCATCCGTATCCATGGGACCTGTTCAACACCTTCTCGACGGTGAGCGGCAAGGATCTCGACTGGTTCATCCGTTCGTGGTATTACGAGACCTGGACGCTCGACCAAGCCGTGGCCGAGGTGAAGGAAACGGCGATGGGGACGGAGATCACGATCGAAGACAAAGGCTGGGTGCCGATGCCGGTACTGCTGACCGTGACGCGCAGGGACGGTACGACCGAGCAGTTACGGCTGTCAGAAGAGGAATGGCTCATCGGTCGTACAAAGACCTCAGTGACTGTGAAGCCGGGTTCGCCGGTGGTGAAGGTCGAGATCGACCCCAAGTACTACTTCGCCGATATCGACCGGAAGAACAATGTGTGGGCAAAGGCGGAGGAGAACAAATAGAGAGAGGGAGGAGAGAGGCGTGAGGAGAGAGGTGGAGGGTGGGAAGAAGGTTTCAATTGGGCAAAGCAGCAGCATGAACTACCCTCTCAAGGGGCCCTGAAGGATCGCATTCGATGCGGCCGACAGGGCCCTTCTCATTTTGAGAACGTGTCGAACGTCACGAACTCGTCATTCCATCCCAACAGTCGACTATCTATATTGCATGGGTCAGACACGTTCCTGGTAGACGACGTACATACGCCGATTGGTCGGGGCGTACCGCTCCTCAGTGACCACTGATCACTGTTCCAGAATCCTCCCGTTCTCCCATGTCGCTCCGGAAAAAGACCATCCTGATCGTCGACGACGAAGAATCGATCCGACTGCTCACAAGTCAGTATCTCACGTTCGCCGGCTTCCGTACGGTGACGGCGAAGAACTACGAAGAAGCGATGGAGATCGCAAAACGTGAGCCGGTGCGTCTCGTCGTGGCCGACGTCATGATGCCCGGTCCGTCGGGCTTTGATCTTCTCCGCGATCTTCGCCATGATCCCACGACGAAGCATATCCCCGTAGTGATCATTACCGCGCTCAAGACCTCATCCGATGCCGAGACCGCGCGCCTCTCCGGAGCCGCGGAAATGTTGGTCAAACCGGTCGACGGAAAGGAGCTGCAAGCATTGGCCAAGCGCCTCCTCGGCCCGCCAATGGAGGAAGGCGATTGACCGCCGCCCGCACCTCTCACGTCCCTAGAAGCCGTCTCAAGAACCCGGAATTCACAAAAACAAGCATTCCACGCCCGCCTGCCGCAGCGAAGCGCCTACCTGCTGTTGCACGCGGCAGGCAGGGCGGGCAGGCAGCGACCGCAACGGAAGCAACGATCGCTGCGGTAAGAAACGAGCACCATTGGAAAGTGTTGCGGCCGCTGCCAACGTCGCAAACGCCGCGCAAAACATTTTTGAGACTACCTTTATTTTCCATTCTCCAGCTTCTATTCTCTTTCCTCCATTCCCCCCTGTCGAGATGTCTGTCCGCATTCTTCTTCTGGCGGTTCTCATCGCGCGTGTATCGGCGCAAGACCGTTCGCCCTATGCCGACTCGGTCGTAGCGCAGTTTCGCCACGCCTGGAACGGATATCGAACGTACGCGTGGGGTCACGACGCGCTCAGGCCGATCAGCCGCACCTCGCACGATTGGTACGGCACGTCGCTCCTCATGACGCCTGTCGACGCTTTTGACACGATGTTGCTCATGGGTTTGAAGGACGAAGCCGCGCAGGCCAAACAACTCATCCTGAGCCGGCGGACGTTCAATGTCAACGCCGAAGTGCAGGCGTTCGAGGTGGTAATCCGGCTGCTTGGCGGATTGCTGTCGGCCTACGAGATCGAGGGCGATCCACAATTCCTGGCTCTGGCCAAAGACCTGGGCGACCGATTGATGCCGATCTTCGACAGCCCGACCGGAATGCCGTACCGCTACGTCCATTTGCAAACCGGCGCCGTGCGCGATTCTGTCAGCAATCCGGCGGAGATCGGAACCCTGCTCTTGGAATTCGGCATCCTGAGCCGGCACACAGGGGACCCGGTGTATCTGATGAAAGCGCGGAAGGCGATCGAGGCGCTCTTCGTGAGGCGGTCCGGGATCGGACTCGTCGGCACATGGCTCGACATCACCAGCGGTGCGTGGTCAGACACGACGAGCCACGTGGGCGGGGCGATCGATTCGTACTACGAGTATCTGCTGAAGGGGTCGATCCTGTTCGGCGACACAACGTTGCGAAGGATGTACGATATCCATATGGCCGCCGTCAATCGATGGGTGGCCGATACCGCCGACGGGGCCTTGTGGTACGGTCGTGTCGATATGCACACCGGCAGGCGCATCAGCCGCCGCTATGGAGCGCTCGAGGCGTTCACGCCCGGCATGCTGATACTCGGAGGAGACCTGGAACGCGCCAAGGCGCTTCAGGCATCAGGGTGCCGGATGTGGAACCTGCACGGCATCGAGCCGGAAGCGCTTGACTATGGCACGATGACGGTGATCCATCCGGGCTATCCGCTTCGACCCGAGATCATCGAATCTGCGTTCTACCTCTGGAGAGCTACCGGAGACCCGGCCTACCGCACGATGGGGGAGACGTTCTACAAGAATCTCGTACGGTTCTGCCGCACCGAGGCGGGCTTTGCACATCTCAAGAGCGTCGTGACGATGGAGAAGGCTGACGCGATGGAGAGCTTCTTTCTTGCGGAGACCTTGAAGTATCTGTACCTGCTGTTTGCGGAGCGGGAAGTATTTGATCTGAACGGACACGTGTTGAATACCGAGGCTCATCCTTACAGGAAGCACTGAACACGAAGCAACAAATGCCGGACGAATTCAAAGTCCGAAGGTCGAAATGCAAACCTCATCCCCGATCCTCAACGTGTACCTTGCAACCCGTAATCTGTAAACTCTGACTTGTAATCTGCAACGTGACACCTGCGACCTGCAACCTGTAACGTGCCGCTGTATACCATCGTCACCCTCCGGTCTTTCATCTTCCATCTCATCTCTTCCATTCCACATGCATTCTGAAGAATGTCTCGCCTGCGGCCGGTCTCAAGCCGAGATCCCGCTGATCACGATGTTATATCAGGACCGCACCTTCCACATTTGTCCCCAGCATTTGCCGGTGTTGATCCACAACCCCCAGATGCTCGTCGGGAAGCTTCCCGGGGCCGAGGGAATGGCGCCGGCGGAGCACGAGGAGTGAGAGCAAGTCAGAAGTGATAAGGGGTAAATGAGAAATAAGGCGCGGGCCGAGCGCTTCCTTGAATTTTCACGCCGACCTCCCTCACGCCGTATGTACCATATCTCACTTTGCTTTGCACGGGCTGTTCTTCGTATTGAACTCCTTGAGCACGCTGCACCAAACGGCCTGCTCCCTCCGGCACGCCCCCACCGCGTCGGCAGGGGGGAAGTCGGCCTTGGGGCAGCTGAAGTCGCAGTAAAGCGGCAGTTCATCAGGGGCCGATGACGCCGGCGTCGGTGCCTCGTCCTTGGACACCGGCCGATCTTTCCGAAGCGACGCCCTCTTCGCCCCACATTTCTTGATTGACTTTCTTTTCAAGCCGATGACTCCTACTCCCGATCCCCAATGCCGAATGTCCTGCCGCCGTTCCGTCTCCACCGTTCATCTTCGCAATTCTTCTTCCATCTCACGTACGATCTCCTCCGCCTCCGCCCTTGATCGCAGGAACTTCCCCACCGTTTCCGTCTTTCCGTCGGCCAGTGAAGCTTCGATCGTATGGTACATCGTAGAGCCCACGGTCATGCCGCCTTTGACCCGGAACTGCCGCACGTCAGCCACGTCGATCCTGCGAGTCGTCGTGACGATCTTTCCGCTCCGAATGATCATACCCTGACGGCCAATAGTCACGTTGATCCATCCCAGCAGGACGTCGACCGTTCCCATGATGAGCAGAATGTCGAACAAGCCAAAGAGGACGGGAAAGATGCCGGGAGCGTCCGAAGAGGCCAACGCATAGACGACCACGCTCCACACGATCGTCAACCCGGTCATAACGAACGCCGCCGATGGAGCTCGCATCGGCGGATAGTTCCACACCGATGAGCCGTCGGACCCGCGTTCACGGATGATCGTCCGCTCCACGACGCCCGCGTTGCGACCGGACGCCGGAGTGTCGATCGGTTCGCCGTTCTTCTCACTCGGATCGGGCGTCTCGCCCGTCCGGAACACGGGCAACGGATATGAAGCGCCGAAGTCGACTCCGGCCACGTCGGCAGAAACGGCAAGCTCCCAGCTGATGGACGGAGAGTCGCTCCCGACAGTGGTCTCCGGTTCATCCGCCGGTACGGGCAGGCGTACGGCAAGGGTCGGACCCGAAGGGCCGATGCCCATCGACGCCCGAGGATACCGTCGCTCGTCGCTCAAAATGACGGTCGTGGTCGAGTTCTTTCCACTGCGGGTGGTCCGGAGGCATCGCAGCGTGACGACGACCTGCTCGGCGTTTCGCACATCGTTCGGGAGCTCGAGCACCCCTTCGAGGTCGCGGCCAAGCGCGACCGGCAGGCGATGCAGCACGAGCGCCGAAGTCCCGAACCGCCTCCATTGCAACGTCGTTCGCAGAGCAGCCGCGAAGAGTCCGATGCCGACGACAGGGAACAGCAGCACAAGCAGTACGGCCGGCTCTTCGGAGATCTGTGCCGCGATCTCTTCCCAACCGATCCCTCCCACCGTCAGTACGATGGCGTTCCAGAAGATCGCAAAAGCCCAGAGCGCTACGGAGGTCCCGCGCGCGCTATGCTCAATGCGCCGCGTTTGCCATTTCCCGTCCCACATCCACGGCTCGGACGGATGACGCTCACGCGCAGCCGCCTGTTCCTTTGTTTCCGCACCGTGTCGGATCGCGAGGTAGATGACCCCTCCACCTGCTGAGGCAAAGATAGCCCCCATCAGAGCTAGAACCCATTGGCCTTCGTCATCAGAGACGCCGATGTCGCCCAGGCCCGCGATGAGCATGGCGAGACCAGCCAGGAAGAAAACCCCTCCAAAGAGGGTCATGAAAACGCTGGCGGCATTGATCATGCGAGAGTATAACAAATACCGATGCGAAGACAAACACGATGCTTGCCTCACAACAGCAGAAGAGTATATTATTCTCACAAATGAGAATCGAAGGAAAAAGCGATGCGGAGGCTCTTACTGGCAGTTGTGATAACGCTGTGCATTCAGTGGCATGCGGTGGGGCAAGTCGGTTCGATCGAAACCGACCGTCCGGATCAGACGGAATCGACGGCGTTGACGCCGGTTGGACATCTGCAAGTGGAACACGGCGTGGCGTACGAGCGCGAAGGAGGAGTGTCGATCGTGGCACATCCATCGACGCTCTTCAAGATCGGCGTGGCAAGCCGCTTCGAAGCACGGGCAGTCGTCGAGCCGGTGACGGTGGCGGCCGACGGAGCTCCGACGGTCGGAGGGATCCTGCCCATGGAATTCGGGTTCAAGGCGGGCCTGTGGCAGTCGGACGATGAAGCGTCGGCGGTCTCGTTCATCCTGCATCTTCAGATGCCACATTTGGCGTCGTCCTCGTTCCGGACGTCGCGCGTAGCTCCGTTGGCCCGACTCACAGCCGCAACGCCGCTCGCCGAAGATTGGGAGCTGGGGGTAAATCTCGGAATGGAATGGGATGGTGGAGGAGGACCGACCGCCGCCATCTACACGGCCGCAGTGGGGTCGTCGATCACGAACGCGATCGGATGGTATGGCGAGGTCTACGGCTTTGTTCCCGACGATGGCTCAGGGTCTGACCATCGCGTGAACGGCGGGGTGACATGGCTCGTGAACGACGACCTGCAGCTTGACGCGGCCCTCGGAATGGGAATAAACACGGAGCCGAAACCTTGGTTCATCGGGGTGGGAGTGTCGTATCGGTTGGCAGTGCTCGGAAGAAGATAGGATGGTACGCAGACCTGACTGCCGCTGAGAGCGCAGCGGTCGCAGAGAACATCGTAGAACGAAGTCTGGACCTCTCGGAAAAAATCGAGTCACGACATCGCTTTCTTTCTCTGCGGTCTTTGCGCTCGCTGCGGGCTCTGCGCGAAATGCCTCTTTCAATGATGCCTTTGTGTTTCCACTCCCACCTTCGGACTCACCATCGGGATCCCCAGGTTCATCCCACGCAGGATGAACAGCGCTCCCAGCGCGATCATGAAGACCGGAACGAGCCTGCCGATGCGTTGACGCACGTTCAGCGAGACCCGCCGCCCCAACACCGATACGACGAACATCATCGGGAATGTCCCGAGGCCGAAGACCACGGCGAAGAGGGCTCCGCGAAGAGGATCCCCCGTCATGGCCGACCCTGCCAGCGCCACGTACACCAATCCGCACGGTAGCAGTCCATTCACGAGTCCGATCAGGAACATCGTCTGCACCGACCGGCGCATGAGGAGGTTGGCGAATGCGTGTTGGACGCGCGTGGCGAGGGCATTGAGAAAGGAGAGCCGGGCGAGATGACGCCCGACGAGGGCGGGGAAGGCAAAGGCCCCGATCATCAGCACCCCCGCGGCGATGCTCACGGTCTGTTGAAATCCATAGAAAACGATCTTCTGACCGATCAGGCCGGCGACGATGCCCATGACCGCATACGTTGCGACACGGCCGAGATTGTACAGAACGCGGCCAAGAAGGAACGTGCCTGTCGAGCCGACTCCGATCGGCAACGCAAGCGCCAGCGGTCCGCACATACCGACGCAATGAAGGCTACCCAACGCGCCGATGGAAAGCGCTGTCAGAAGATCCATGGCTGTCTCTGGAGATTTCGGAATTCGGATTGTGGAATGCGGAAAATCCGACGTGGCTCTTCAATGATCATCCGAAATCGACAATCCGCAATCCGAAATTGCTACTGATGGCTTCCCACCAAGAACTTCCCCTCACTGTAATACCCCACGCCTTTTCCGTTCCAAGTTACGTGCACATTCCATCGACCGGGAGATAGCAGTCCGGCGGGAATCAGCTGAGCGTTCGCAGAATCAGGCCCGACAGGGATCCGCAGGTCCAGGCGCTCGTCGTCAGGACGGTAGACATAAACGGTCCCCGTCAGGTCGCTTTGGCGGAATTCCTTTGGGAATCGGATCTGTACGCCTTCATTCACAAGCTCGATCGTCGGCTGTTCGGCGAGCCCCCTGGTCCGGTCGATGCGGTCGATCTGCTGTTGATACTGGATCTCCGCGTCGTAATAATGCTCAGTGACAAGGTCGTTCCGGTCGTCAAGCGTGAGAAACACCACCGCCAGGACGCCGAAGATGAAGAAGAGAAAGAAACCGGCTACCGCGTATTCCCAAGTGCGTTTCATGCGAGTTCGATAGAAGTCAGATGTAGTAGGCAGTATGCCGGACGCATTCAGGCCTGGTCAGGTTGCGATCGCAGGAAAAGAACGCTGATCTTTGCCTCATGATCTCGGCCCAACCCGGACCTGCAAGTACCTGCTTACTGCCTACTC
>CAZOMY010000032.1:0-34273 GCA_964581115.1 uncultured Ignavibacteriaceae bacterium
TCGAGCCGGTCAATGTCCTGCTCCAGTCGAGCGATGTCTTCGTCCACAATGCGCCGGATGGTACCGGCGCCTTTGTCGGGCGGAGTGGCCAGATCGGCTCCCAGAACGAACAACTCGTTCTGAAGCCGTTCGAGCAACGTCTCAATCCCCTGCGGCAGCGGCAAGCTCCGCACAACGCCGAGCTGAGCGTTCAATTCGTCGACCGTTCCATAGGCCTCGATCCGCACGTCGTCCTTCTCCACTCGCCGACCGCCGTAAAGCGACGTCTCTCCCCGGTCCCCCGTCTTCGTGTAGATCTTCATCAGCGTTTTCCCTCGAGGCGCCGTTCGGGATGTCCTTCCATCTCCTCGATCCGGGCGCGGATGAGCGTCAACTCGACCTGGAGCGACTCCTGGATCGACTGCAGTTCCGCCGCCCGCACTTCGTCGAGCTTTGTGTGCAGCTGCTGGAGCATCAGTTCCGATTTCAAGTTGACCTGATAGTCGAGCTCGGCCCGCAGGCGGTCCTTTTTCTGGGCCCGGTTCTGACTCATCATGATGACCGGCGCCTGCAACGCAGCGACGCACGATAGCATCAGGTTCAGAAAGATGAACGGGAACTCGTCGAACGGCCGGAAGGCCACCTGGACCGTATTCAGGGCCATCCACCCGAACAGGAAGACCATGAATGAGATGATGAACTTCCAGCTCCCCCCGAACTCGGCGATCTTGTCGGCCAACCGGTCGCCGACGCTGAGTTGATCTTCGATCTCCTCGTTCACGTTCTTCGAGGCCAACGACTGAACGAGCTCATTCGTGGCGCGCAGTCGTCCGCCGATCTCTCCCAGCATGGCCACCGCCACCGACGGTCGCTGGAGCAGAAACTCGATGAAGTCGTCGCGGCGCATTTCCAACAGCTTCGTCTCCTCCATCGCCACGGCCGTGGCAGTTCTCGGCAGACCGTCGAGAAGTGAGATCTCGCCGAAGAAGTCTCCCTGATGCAGAACCGAGACCCGCACCTCCTTCTTCTGGAACTGGTCGGGCACGCGGATCTCAACGATCCCATCCTCGATGATGAACATGGACGACCCCGGCTCTCCCTTGCGAACGAGCACGTCGCCCGCCTGCAGCGTGCGCGGAAGCCACAGCGTCACCAGCGTCTCAAGGTCCTTCGGGAGAAGGCGGTCAAAGATGGGGATCTTGGAGAGGAATTCGGTCGAGACCATGGATGGTTCTTCAGGAAGTCAGTCGCCGCAAAGGACGCTGCTCCGCAGGACCTTGTGCGTTGACGCTACCAATGTACGACTCGGCACACCAAAAACCACGCCCGGCGCGTGAACGCCGGGCGCGAAAAAACGTCCCGCAGGTTTTGTGGACAGTTCCCATTCATTTCGTCGATACCGGGAGGGGGGTACCGGATCAGACCTTTGCACCGGGTTTGGGGCCCGATGTGAATGCAATCTATCCCCTGCGGGACATCATGGTTTGGAGATCTAAGGGTGTTTCACGCAGAGACGCGGAGAACGCAGAGTCCGCAGAGAAAAACGAATAGCTACGATCTTTCTTTGCGGTCTCTGCGACCGTTGCGGCTCTGCGTACATCTCATCTTTTCTTGTCGCCTCTGCGTTTCCATTCAGCGGGAAGTTCATTGTAGAAATGCGCCGCCGTCCTGATACCGCCGAAGAAATTGTCGAGGTTGATGAACTCATTCGGTGCGTGGGCGTTCTCGTCGGGCAGACCGAAGCCGAGCAGCACCGTGTCGATGCCCAGGATCTTCTTGAACTGTACGACGATGGGGATCGACCCACCCTCCCGCTGGTACAGAGGCTTTTTGCCGAAGCCCTTCTCAAGCGCCGTTACGGCCGCCTTGACGCCCGGGCTGTCGATCGGCGTGATGGCCGGCTCGCCGCCGTGCAACGCCTTCACTTTCACCTTGACCGTCTTGGGTGCGATCGATTTGAAGTGCTTCTCGAACAGCTTCGCAGCCTTGGCGCTCGACTGATCGGGCACAAGACGCATCGAGATCTTCGCGGAGGCCTTTGCCGGCAGGACGGTCTTCGCCCCCTCGCCCGTATAGCCGCCCCAGATGCCATTGCACTCCAACGTCGGCCGGGCCCAGAGACGCTCGAGCGTCGTGAAGCCCTTTTCGCCGTAGAGTTGCGCAACGCCGAGTTGCTTCGCATACTTGGCGTCGCTCCACGGGAGCTTCTTGAACGCTGCGCGCTCGGCCTTTGTCAACGGACGGACGTCGTCGTAGAAGCCCTTGACGGTGATCCGCCCGTTCTTGTCGTGCAGTGAAGCGATCATCTCCGCCAGGGCTTGGATCGGGTTGTGCACCGAACCGCCGAACGACCCCGAATGCAGGTCCGAGTTCGGGCCCTCCACCTCCACCTCCATGTACGCCAGACCCCGCAGTCCATAGCAGACCGACGGAACGCCCTTGGCGAACATCGAGGAGTCTGAGATGAGAACCAGATCGGCCTTCAGAAGCTGCTTGTGCTCGCGGACGAACGCATCGAGGTTCGCCGAACCCACCTCCTCCTCCCCTTCGATCAGCATCTTGATGTTGACGGGGAGCGGGACGCCGTTCTTCGTATAGGCCTCGATCGCCTTCAGATGAATGAAGACCTGCCCCTTGTCGTCGGCCGAGCCGCGCGCATAAAGATTGCCGTCGCGAATGGTGGCCTCGAACGGCGGGGAGGTCCACAGGTTCACCGGGTCGACGGGCTGTACGTCGTAATGGCCGTAGAGGAGGACCGTCGGAGCGCCGGGAGCGCCCAACCGTTCAGAATAGACGATCGGATGGCCGGGGGTGGGAAAGATCTGGATATTCTCCATGCCGATCGTCCGCATCTGTCCCGCAACCCACTCGGCGCACTTCTGCATATCGGGCTGGTGGTTGCTTTGCGACGAGATGCTGGGGATGGCGATGAAATCCCTTACCTCCGAAAGATAGCGTTCGTGGTTGGAGCCGACGTACGAAAGGACCTTTTCCATGGGTTCTCGGATCGGTGTCGATGAGGGGTGCGGACCCCGCCTCTGGGGTGGAAAAATATAGAGAGGGATCGCCCGAAAGGCAAGTGGCGAATTCCCGCGGTTTATTCACTATTCTGCCAGCAGGCATTGAGAGGTAAACCCCGGATCAACGCCAATGGATGCTCATCGACGCATGGTGCGATTCCAATTCGCGTCCATTCGTGTACATTAGCAGTTGCAAAACCGCGAAGGATACCCGACCTCATCACTCATAAGGGAAATCCACATGCCGCGACTTCTGATCTGCATCACTGTCCTTCTTGTGCTCGTGTCCTCATTGACTGTCCCCCAATCAAGGCGGCCGATGACCTTTCTGGATGTTGTGTCCATGAATGCGGTCGGAGCGGGCTCGGTGAGTCCCGACGGTGCGTGGTTCCTCCACACGACGAGTACGCTCCACTGGCAGAAGGGCAAACGGTTCACGGACATCTGGCTCGTAAATGTTGCGAAAGGCCCCGCCTCCGCCCGGGCCATGACGGCCACGACGGACAAGAGTGAGACCGAACCGCAGTGGCTGTCCGACAGCCGAAGGTTCGTGTTCCTGTCGGACCGGGAGTCGGGCGACGGAAAGACCGTCGTCCAGCTCTACGTGATGCCGATCGACGGTGGTGAGGCGCGACGCGTCACAAACGGAAAGGAGAGCGTCGTGGTGCCGCATGTTTCGCGCGACGGCCGGTGGATCGGATACCTGACCGGCAAGGAAGGAGAACGCTCGCTCTGGACGATCTCCTCCGATTCGCTGAACGAAGCCAAGCCGCGCCAACGCATCAAGAAACCGGCCGGAGTGTCATGGTGGGCCTTCTCTCCCGACGGGCGCTCCATCCTGTTCACGACCCCCGACAGCGCCGACAAGGCGGACCGGAAGCGCAAGGAGAAGAAGTTCGACCTCCGTATCCGGAACGAAGAGAAGGCCCCTGAGCACCTGTGGGTTCACGACCTTGAAACGAATCAGGAGCGTCGGCTCACCTCAGGGAACGACCTCACCGTGACGGGCGTGACGATGTCCGACGACGGTGCCTGGGTCGGGTTCCGGGGGATCCCGAACGACCGATACAAGCGGACGGTGGCCGAATCGTCGATTTACGGAGACCTGTACCTTCTGAACGTTGGCTCGGGCGAGGTCGAACGCCTGACGAACAACCTCGAAACGCCCGAGAGCACGATCCTCTTCGCCCCCGACAGCCGCTCGTTCATCTTCTCTGCTCCCGACAACTTCACGTACTTCCGGGACCATCGCCTCTACCATCGGCGCACGACGGACCGCGGCGGCGATCTCCGGAAGGTTCCGACCACGCGCGACCTTTCGTTCTCAGCAGAATGGTGGTCGGACGACGGTTCGACGGTCTACTTCAACGAGGGGATCGGTGCGACAACGCAGTTGTTCGCCGTCAACGTCTTGACCGGCGAGGTGAGACAAGCGACAAACGAGCGCGGCGTGGTCGACGTGAGCCACGACCGATGGACGAAGCGGACGGTCATTCAGTTCAGTTCTCCGACCGAGTCGATCGATTACTACACCATCGACCGGATCGACCGGATCGGGAAGCGTTCGAACTGGAAGCGTCTCACCGATGCCAACCCCGACGTCCGCACATGGGAGCTGGGAAACACCGACACGGTGACCTGGCGGTCGAACGACGGAACTGTCGTCGAGGGCATTTTGATCCTGCCGCCGCAGCGGCGTGCGGGTGAGCGCGTGCCGCTCGTCGTGCAGATCCATGGCGGGCCGGCGGCCGCGAGCCAACTCTCGTTCAACGCTTCGTACGGTACCTACAGCCACGTCTTCGCAGCTGCCGGCTACGCCGTTCTGCTTCCCAACTACCGGGGCTCGACCAACTATGGCGAGGCGTTCCGCACGGTCATCCGCGGCGAGTACTTTCGGCTGGGCTACGAGGATATCATCTCGGGCATCGATCATCTCATCGCGCGCGGCATCGTCGACGGAGACCGGCTGGCCAGCATGGGCTGGAGCGCGGGCGGACACTGGTCGAACTGGATCCTCGTGCAGACCGACCGGTTCAAGGCGATCTCGTCGGGGGCCGGTGCGGTGAACTGGATCTCGATGTATGCCCAGAGCGACATCCAACGAACGCGTCAGGAGTATTTCGGCACGAGGCCGTACGAGGACTTTGAGCATGTATGGAGCATCTCACCCCTCAAGTACATCAGGAACGCAAAGACGCCGACGATGATCCACGTCGTCGACGGCGATCCGCGCGTACCGCGGCCGCAGAGCGAGGAGTTGCACATGGCCCTGCGTCAGCTCGGCGTACCGACGGAGCTCTTCGTCTATCCCGGCACGACACACGGGATCACCGAGCCGCGGAACCAGCTGGCGAAAATGGTGATGGAATTCCGATGGATCGACCGGTGGGTCAACGGCCGCGAGGGGTGGCTGGACTGGAATGAGGTCCTGAAGACGCTCGGAACCGGCCCCGACGACGAGGAAGGCTCCAAGTGACGCGAGATACGATCTTGGAGGACCTTGAGCGCGATTCACGCAAAACTCGTATATTCAGCGAGTCAATTCACCCTTGGGACACGTGCATGAAAACGACATCGCTGTTCATGGTTGGTCTGCTGTGCACCTTGCTCGCAGCTACGGCCCCCGGTCAGGAACCCGTCTCAGACCCGGATGCAAACATGGCGCCTGAGCTGTTCACAGATCTCCTGAAGAAGGAATGGTCGTTCCTGAAGGAGAAGACCGACGCCTTCCTGGCGGAGACCGCAACGAGGGGAGAATTCGAGACGACGCCGGAGTACGAAAGCCGCGTGGCGGCGCGTCGACAGGCCTACCTGGCCGAGATCGCCAAGCGGATCAAGGATGAGAAACTCGACACCCGGCAGTTCGGCGTGCTGCTGAAAGCCCGGCTTGTCAGCTATAACGCCGACAAGCAGACATACGCCGTGGCGTGCAGCGTGACCGTCGAGGCACCCTACGACATTCCGACGCTCGTGTCGTACATCCCATCGAACCCGTATGTCGGCATCCAGGATACCGTGCTGGGCGGCTATCGCACCAACCAACTCGTCATGAGATTCAGGCCAACATGGACATGGAATGTCGACCGTGCGACCGCGATGGAGTCGAAGGCCGAGGAATCGGCCGTCTACTTCCGCATCCGTTTCGTGCTCGACATCAACCAGCCGGCCATCAAGCAACAGGCCTTGTTGCGCATCATTCCGAAAGAGATCGAACTCGTCAACCGGAACCAGCAGAAAACCCTCTGGCGCTCCGCGATCTCCTGACCCACCTCACTCCGAACAACAGAAGGGGCGGCCCTCGGGCCGCCCTTCGTTATTTCTGCACGGTGTCGCTCCAACATCTGCGCTGCAGGAACACAACCATCATGCAGAGAGGTGGAGTGTCGTCGCCGTTCTTTCTCACCTCTTTGGCCTCTGTCGCGAAGCGACCACTTACACCGCAAGGCGGCTGCTTCGTGGCGAAGTGACCGCCTGCCTGCTCCAGGCAGGCTTCGCGGCGTGCCGCTCTTTGTGGCTATGCTCTTCTCACCCTCATTCCGGCATCGACAAATGCAGGTCTCCTGTCACGTCGTCCTCCGTCAGGCCGACGATCTCCCGAAACTCTTCCGGACGGATCGTGAGGACGGGGCAGGTCGATGTCCGGACCACTCTCTCCGCTACGCTCCCGACGAGCACATGCCGAAGACCCGTTCGACCGTGGGTCGACATGACGATGAGATCGGCCGAGAGGTCGTGAGTCGCCTTGACGATCTCCCGCGCCGCCGGTCCGTGTCGTAGCACGACGCCGATCGAGCGGCCTTCTGCGCCGACCTGATGCAGGAGAACATCGATCGCCGCCCGTGCGGACCGCTCGCGGTCCGCATCGCTCGGGCGGGTCTGCTCCGCATGGCGGTCGACCACGTGCAGGACGGTCAGTCGGGCTCGGAAGAGATCCGCGATCTCGACGGCGTACCGCAGGACAGAGAGCGAGAACGGGGAGAGGTCGGTGGGGACCAAGAGATGCCGCGGCGCGAACATGGCGCGTCTCCAGTGCGCACGCCGAAGCGCGGGAGGCCGGCTTCGGCCGTGCAGGGACATCGGGGTGGTCGCGTTTCCGGTGTTCCGTACGATCGGAGGCGTCCCCGGTCATCGAAAGGATCGTCCGAGCAAGTGCATCGATCCGCGGCTCGGTCCGCGGCCGGTCATGCCGAGACCGGTTCGGGGCGACGTTGCGTCTCGGATTCTGATTCCGTCCTTTGTCCTTCAAGACGGCGCCGCACCATCGCCACGGCCACGCCGACGAAGCACAGGATCGTGCCGATCCAGACCAGACTGATGAACGGCTTGATGCTCGCCTCGACGACGAGCGTGTCGGGCGTCGCACTTGTGGGCGCTCCGGGGGTTGCGGCCTCGAGGACGATCGTCGAACCTTCTCCAGACATGCCGATGTTCATGCCGATGAGCCGAACTTCCGTCTGGTCATCGAGAAGCACGCCCGTCGACGAACGCACTTCTCCTTCGACGAAGACCGACACCGGGGTGATCGTCCGAGAGTCCCGGCCTTTGATCACCTTCAGCACCGCTCCGATCGTCATGCCACCTGCCGCTTGCGGGACCATCCCTCCGGCATGCGACTGCATGTCGAACCGCTCAAATGTCACGCGATAGCCCGCGACATCCACGGTCGCTCCCTTGGCTACCTGCACCATCTGTCCACGACCGCCCCGCTGTCCGGGTTCCAGCGACACCGGCTCGATGTAGAAGTCCTTCGTCAAGAAACTGACGTAGTCCGGGTTCCGCATGATCGAGTTGTTGTACTCGCTCTGGAACATGACCGGAGAAGCCGTGAAGTCTGAACCGTTGTGCCGGGCGTTCACGGTGAAGACGAACTTGCCGTCCGGAGTGGGATTCGAGCCGGCATACGTCAGTTGATACCCCATGAAGTCCACGGCCTGGCCTTGAGGCAGGGAGACCGTCCTCTGTTCGCTGAAGTACCCTGAACCGATGACGCCGAGTAGCGCCACGGCGAGGCCGGCATGTGCCAGCGGACCGCCGATCGCCGTTGCTTCGACCCGAAAGACCACGAGCGCCGTTCGAACGCTCATGAAGAGCGCGAAGAGCGACGTAAGCGAGAACAGGAGGGGGAGCACGTCGGTGACACCGAGGAAGAAGATGACGACCGTGACCGCCGCAGCACCGACGAGCGACGCCGCCATCCGCTTCAGCGCGACGGCGAACGGCACCTCCTCCCACTGGAGCGCCAGACTCACTCCAAGTAACACCGCCAGCACAATGCCGATCGGGGCGCCGGTCCTGTTATAGAAGCTGGGTTCGACCGAACCGTTGGAGACGATCGGCCAGTTGGTCCCGACGAACACGATGATCGCCAGCAACCCGATGACGACGGCTGTCCATCCGAGCATCGCATCCTTCCGCCAAAGGCCGCTGAACGTTGATGTCGGCTTCAGATCGGACCACCGTCTGAACAGTAGACCAAGTCCCACGGCGACGAGACTGAGGACCCACAGCAGAAGCAGCGTGTAGATGAACGCGCCGGGGTCGGTGAAGGAGTGGACGGAGGCATCGCCGAGAACGCCGCTACGCGTCAGAAACGTGCTGTAGACCACCAACACGTACGCGAAGATCGCGAGGAGGAAGTTCGTGCGAACGAATCCGCCTCCCTTTTTCTGGACCAGAAGCGTATGGAGCAAGGCCACCGCCACTAGCCACGGAATGAGTGAGGCGTTCTCGACCGGATCCCAGCCCCACCATCCCCCCCACCCGAGCACGCCGTAGGCCCAGTAGCCCCCGAGCATGAGCCCCGAACCGAGCGCCACCACCGAAAACAGGACCCAAGGCAGGGCCACCGACGCCCACTCGTGATAGGTACGCCTCCAAAGGGCCGTGACAGCCAGCGCGAACGGCACGGCAAGGGCCGCGAAGCCGATGAACAGCACCGGCGGATGGACCGCCATCCACATGTTCTGGAGAAGAGGGTTCAGTCCGCGGCCATCAGGGGGCACCTGCCCGACCTGAAGTTCCTTCGGATAGACCTCCCAGATCGGCGTGAAGGGCGTCTTGATCACGACGAGGAGCAACATCACGGACTGCAGGAATCCGTAGACCGCCATGACCTCGTACTCGATTCGGCGCGAGCGGGCATAGGAGCGGAGGACGAGGCCGAAAATGGCTCCGAACGTCGCCCAGAGGAGGAAACTCCCCTCCTGTCCGGCCCAGAACGTGGTCACGAGCAGATAGGTCGGGAGGTCGCGTGAGCTGTAGCCATAGACATAGTTCACGTCGAACCGATGCTGCATGATGTAGAAGAACAAAAGCACCGCCGCGGCCATGATGGCGACCACGGACGTCATGAGACTCCAGCGGGCTTCCCGCACGAGCCTGGCCTTGCCCGTTGCGGCGCGTTGATAGAGAATGGCGCCAGCGAACGAAGCGACGAACGCCACCCACAGAATGATGGTACCGGTCATATCCTCTTTCTCTCTCTCTCCAGACCCGGCCGCATCGCACACTGATTGTGCGGGTGCGCCGGGCCTCATGCCATGAACGATGTGGTGAAAACACCGCGCCTCCCCGAATCCCGCCGCGATGCGGCAAGAGGTCGGCGCTTACGCGAGATTCTTCGTCCGACGGTGATGCGTCAGGTAGGGCGGCTGATGCTGTCCCCTCCTACCGCTTAGTACGCCCCCTCCGTATTGAACGTGTTCCTCAGGCCGTTGATGTGCTTGGCGGCGTTCGTAATGGACCACGTGCCGGCCGTACTATTGTAGGTCGCAACCGCCGTCTGGCCGGAAACCGTGTGGCAGTTCTGACAGTTGACCGCCGACGAAGAACTCGGATGAGGCGACGGCGGCAACGGACTGCCCGTCGCCGGGTTGCCATGGCACGTGCCGCAATTCCCCGAGGCCGCGTTGGTCCATGTCGGCGCGTTGGATGGATTGCCGTAGTCGAACGTGCCGTGGCAGTACGTGTTGCTGCACGACTGGTCGGCCGGATTGTAGGTCGGATTCGGAATGATCTGAGTACTTGTCGACCCGACGGTCGTGATCGTACGCGCAAGCGTGTCATCCATGGCCACTTCAGCCAGCGCGGTGCCTTCCATGTGTCCGTCCGCACCTGAATAGTCAAGGGAGGTCGGGACGGTATGGCACTCGGCGCACTTCACCGGTCGGGCCGTCGAAGCAAGCAGATGCATCTGGTGTGCGCCGACGCCGCGGGCCGTTGTGGTTGTATTGCCCGCGATGTCCTTCGGCGGAGCCGCGTTCGCGGCACTGCCGTGGCAATGGCTGCAGTCCGCCGTGCCGCCGTACGGATAGATCTGATTGACGCCGTCGATGTGCTTGGCCAGGTCGATGATGTCCGTCGACGCGTTGACAACCTGATCATGGCACATTGAACACTGCGTGTAGTTCGGGTGCGTACCGCCGTTCGCCGCCGTTTTCGGCAGGGCCTTCTCCGCCGTCGTCGCTCCGGCGGTATTGCCGTGGCACGTGCCGCAGGCGGCACCCGTGCCGACGGGGGAATTCCAGACAGGCGCGTTCGTCAGGTTGCCATTCTTGAACGAGCCGTGGCAATAGGCATCGGCGCAGGTGCGGTTCGTGAAGCTGTATGAGGGATTCGGCATAACACCCGGCGTGGCCAGCTTGGCCAGCGTGCCGAAGTTCAATTCGGCGTTCGGAGTGCCGTCCATGTGCCCATCCGCTCCGGTGTAATCAAGGCCGCTCGGACTGATATGGCATTCATTGCACGATACGGCATCGGCGAGACCGGCCGCGCCGCGGTGTGCCTGGTGTGCTCCGACGCCCGGAGAGCTCACGTCGGTGTTGCCGGCGAGATCGACGGGAGGCGAAGCGTTCGTCGACCCGTGGCACTTGCGACAACTGACCGAACCGCCGTACGGATAAAGTTGAACAGTCCCGTCGACATGCTTCGACCCGTCGACGATCGAAGCGCTTGCGTTCACCGTCTGGTCGTGACACCAGACGCATTGCGTGTAATTAGGATGCGTACCGCCGTTCGCGACGGTCTTCGGCAGGGCCTTCTGGGCGGTCGTCGTCGCCGCCGTGTTGCCGTGACAGGTGCCGCAGGCGGCGCCGGTGCCGGCGGGTGCGTTCCACGTGGGGGCGTTCGTCAGATTGCCGTTCTTGAACGAGCCGTGGCAGTAGGTGCCGCCACAGGTATTGTTCGTAAAGCTGTAGGTCGGGTTCGGCGTCACGCCCGTCGTTGCCGTACGAACGAGGGCTCCGCTCATCGGAACCTCGGCCGGCAGCGACGCGTCGATGTGGCCGGAATCGGCCGTGACGGCGGGGACCGTATGGCATTCAGCACACTGCACCAGCTTGCCCGTGGTCATCGTTACCATGTGGAACTGGTGCGCGCCGACGCCGGGCGAGGTGACCGTCGTAGCCCCGTCCAGATCACGCGGAGGTGCGGCATTGACGCCCCCATGACACGTCGTGCAGTCGTTCGGACCGGCTGGCTGCGAGTGGCACGTCGCGCAACTGACGCCCGATGTGCCGCCGTTCGTGCTGTTCAAGGCCCCGTGACACTGCTGACACGACGTCATGTCCCAGCCGTTCGCACGGATGTGCTTGCCGTGGAAGTCGGACGCCGCAGGAACTACCCATCCGTCGGGATGGATCTTCGCATCGGCGGTGGTCGCCGGCGGAAGCTGTTCCTGCAGGTCTGCGCACCCAGCGAAGAAGGCGAACGTCGCGACGACGGGCGCCAGGCGGAAGAGCGATCGATGGTTCATACGGGTTCGCATGGCTTAAGAATGGCAGTAGCCGCAGAATTTCTGTCCCTTGACGCCCCCCGGACGTGCGTTGGCGTCGGTGTGGCACACGTAGCAGTTCGTGCCCGGATCCTTGTGCCAGTCTCCGTTCACGTCGGCCAAGAATCCCCGCTCGTGCGTCTTGGCCTGGGTTCCCCTAATGCCGTCAGGATCGACGTGGCAGGTCACGCAGGTCGGGTCGGCTCCCTCTGAGTCATGGCACGACGAGCACGATTCAATGTCGCGCTTGGCCAAGCGGGCATGCTCGCCGCCGCCCGAACCCACGCCGATCGTAACGAAGCCGGCAACGCCGTGGCCCGCCGGTCGAAACGCGGCCTGATTGACGTCGCCGCCGGCCATATGACACGCGGAACAGAATTGCTGGTCTTCGTGGCATGTCTGGCATTCGGACGATTTGCCTTTTGCGGCGAGGCCGTGCGTATAGCGAAAGTTCAGATCGTGGGTCTTGGTCAGCCGCATGCCCTGGCCGCGGCTGATCGCAAAGGTGCGCGGCCCGCGCTCGCCCGTCAGGTCCGTCCCCGGAACGTTCACCTGCTGCAGGTCAGAGCCATTGTGGCAGTCGGAGCAGGTCTCTTCTGTGTGGCACGAGGCGCAATTCGCGTCCAGCCGTTGGGCGACCTTTTTGTGCTCCCTCACGAAGTCCACGCGGTTGTGCTCGCGCGGTCGCAGGGATGCAAGGTTCGTATGGCACACTTCGCAGGCATTCGTCGCCGCGGCGTCATCGTGGCAGGCGTTGCATGTCTCCATCGTCGGGACCAGGTCGCCCACCGGCTGTTCCAACTGGTCGACGCCCACGTGACACGTCAAGCACTCTGTTTCTTGCTGAAGGTGCAGTTGATGCGAAAAGACCAGCTCGCGGTCGACGGCGGGAGCGGCGGCGTAGCTCAGTGGGTCCTCGCTCGTATGGCACGTCGTGCACGAATTCTCAAGCTGTTCCTGGTGGCACGATTCGCAATTCGTGTGGTCCGGGCGAAGCTGATCGCCGGCGAACGCGCTCGTCTTCACCTTTGCGTGACAGTCGGCGCAGGCGATGCCCGTCTCCTGCACATGGAATTTGTGCGAGAACTTGATGCCGTTCCGGTCGGCCACGGTCGGTCCGTCGACCGATGCTGTGACGGCGGAGACGCCGACGACGGTCGCCAGCACTGCCACGAAGGCGGCAAGCGTGATCGAGGGCCGGCGGATGAGCAGGGACATGATCATGGCGGCACCCCTTAGAACAGGTCCAGCCGCCGGGTGAGCTGGTAGCTCAGCCGGACGAAGAGCCGGACGTCGTTGGCGTAGATGCGGTTGTTGATCCACTGCAGTTGCGCGTCGACATTGAGCGTGGGGAGCGGACGGACGACGGCTCCGGCCGCAAGGCTCAGCGCATTCTCGAGCGGGGCTGCAGCGTCGAGCTTGTACTGCGAGAAGCCGACGAGCACGGTGGGCGTCACGAGGTTCTCCAACAGCGGATACGATGCATTGAGGCTGGCAGCCGAGATGTCGCCGCTATAGGTCGTGTTACGCGACAGGCTGGCGCCGACGAGTCGGCCGTTCGCGGCGATCGTGATGCGATCGGTGGAACCTTCGCCGTAAGAGACCGACCCGTACTTCGCGACAAGGAACCAATCCTTCACAACTTCAACTTCGATGCCCCCTTCAGCCTCCTTCAGAGTCGAATACGCAAACACCGAGAAAATCGAGTTGAACGACACGCGGGGCTCGCGCTGGAGGACCTCACCCGTGACCGCAAGACCCTCCATCACCTTCACGCGAGCGAAGGCGTTGAAGCGGGACATCTTCCACGACTCGAGGTCGTGGTCGTACCGAAGGTAGGCGTCTCCCCACTCCGGCAACTCGCCCGATGCGTCGAAGCTCACCAACTGTTCGTTCCGCGGCTCCGGACGAAGCTCGAACGTCTTCGTGCCGGTCAGCAGGTCGTCCGCCCGGATCGCGCTGTAGGTCTTCTGGGTCATGCGCTTGTTCGCGTAGCCGAGCGAGACCTGAACCTCGTCGATCGGCTGGACGGTCACGCGGGCGCCCCACATCTTGTTATCGAGGACGTCTTCGATGATCTCGAACTTCCTTCCGGCCGGAGCCAGCGCTCCGCCGTACGCAACGACCTTGACCGGGTACCACGGCAACCGAACGGTCGCCTGGGCACCGTCCATTAATCCGATGCCCGCCCCCGCCACGACGAAGAACCGCCCGGCCTGGATGTCAGCCATCTCGAACAGATCTCGCACCTTGAGCGAGAAATTCTGCAACCGCAGGGACGGATCGTTCTTCAACGGTCCGGCAAAATCATTGAAGCCCTGGATATTCACATTGAACGAGTAGCGCTGGTCAGCAAGGCTCACATGGACCGTCTGATAGCCATACAGGTGCGTGTTCGCCTGACCGACCGAATCGTTCCGTTGCCAGCCATACGCCGAACTCACGAGCCGGGCCTGGAACAATTGCGCCACGGCGACCGACGAGATCAGCGCGCTGGTGAGGAGGAGAAGCTGAGTTCGTTTCACGTGGATGGTCCTCAGAGTCACTGCAACATGGACAACCGCTATGCCAGCGAAGTCATTGAAAACAAAGAGAATTCCGCCTCCGACGGCCAGTGTTTCCGCAATGATTTCCGCCCAATGGGAAATCCAACAGAGGCACTTTCAGGAATGAGAATCCCCCGCCGGCCGCCGAGGCGCGGCTATTTCGCCTTTGCGTGACACTCCGTGCAGTTCATCTCCTTCCACGAGTCGCCGATGTCAACCGGGTGGATGAACTCAGCTGAAGCATACGAGAACCCACTCTTCCCCTTCGGCGCCGGACTCTTGGCGACGATCGTGTGGCAGACGTTGCAGTCCTTGCTGATCACCCTGCCGTCTTCGCTGACGTGCTTGCCATCGTGGCACCGGAAGCAGCCGGGGAAGTAGAGATGACCGATGTTGTTCGGGAATGCATGCCACGAGGTCTTCATCTCGGGGAAGTAGTTGTTCGAGTAGATCCGCTGCAACGAGGCCACGGCCTGGTCGATCGACGTCGCTTTCGACCGGGCAACGTCGGCATCGTGCGTGGTATAGAACGAACGGACCGTTCTTTCGATCGTGGCCAGGGCTTCGGCCTCGGTTTCGTAGTCTCCCTCCAACGTCTCCACTGAGAGCGACTTCACGGACGGCAACGTCTTGTCGATGCGGCCCGACGCCATGGCCAGGTTCACAATGTCCGCGGGATGGTGGTACTGATGACTCGGTCGATTGTGGCAATCGATGCAATCCATCGTCCGGCGGGTCAGCCCCTTGATGTCATCGTCCGACGACGGCGCGTCGGTCGAGCGATAAACGGTCTCCTTGCCGTTCTTGTCGACCGCCTTGACCCAGGGAATGACCTGACGTTGCGTATCGGAATGAACATACGAGACCTCGTTGGCGATGTACATGTGATAATGGATCCCTGTCCGCACGCCGCCTTCGGGCGTTCCTCCGCCGACCTTTACGAGCATCGCGAACGACGTCTCTGTATTCTTCTCGTCCGAGAGATAGTAGGTCTTCTCATGGAGGTTCTCGGTGTAGAATTGTTCGGGCCAATGACATTGCTCGCATGTCTCACGGGCGGGACGCAGGTTGGCAATGGGCGTCGCAATGGGCCTGGGAAAGACATTGGCCGCCACGGCGTACACCTGGTACGCACCCGACAGCTTGGAGCGGACAAACCATCCGGCCCCCGGGCCGATGTGGCATTTGACGCATCCCACTCTCGCGTGAGGCGATTGCTGGTAGGCCGTGAACTCGGGCTTCATGACCGTGTGGCACATCGTACCGCAGAATTGGTCCGATTCGGTATACTCGTACGCTTTGTAACTGCCGAATGCCGAAAAGATGGCCAGGACCGACGCGGCGATCAGCACGACGAGGGTCGCCCGCCGCTTCGCCGGATCGTTCAGGTCGATCCGCGGAAATCGCTGGTCGGCGGAGACGCCGGCTTTGATCCGCGTGCGTTCGCGGACGATCCCCCAGATCGCCGTGGCGATGAAGAACAGCATGAGCGATGGAAGCGCGACGAATGTCAGGACACCCATGTACGGGCTCGCCTCGGGTTCGAACGCCTCCCACACGATCAGGAACAGGATGAAGATGAATGTCACGCCGGCGAGCGCGACGGAGACATACGTGGTCGGATTGTAGAAGGCTCTTGGAAAGCGGGAGGCCATGGCCGGTCCTCGTGTGATGGAGGGATCGCGCGGAAGGCTGTAACGAGAATGCGATTCTTTTCGATGAACGGCAACGGCTAAGCGTCGGCCCGGCGGAAGAATGCCGCCGGGCCGCGATGGCTTCAACGTCGGGTGTATGGGGCTGTCATAACTCAGCGATCGCCACCGTCGACGTCATTGGGTTGAGCGTCGAGGTCCCCTCCTTCGCGGCGTCTGATCTCGGCGAGTTCGCGCGGATGCTCTTCGGCCATCTCATGCTCGGAGATCGTGCCCTTCAGGAACGCAAGGTTGATCGGATAGGCATCAGGATTGAAGATGACAAAGTAGAAGTGCCAGACGATGATGGCCAGGGTTGCGAGCCAGGCCTCGTAAAAGTGTATCGTCCGGGCGATGTCATAGCCCTGCTTCGTAAGCAGGTTGATGAAGGTATTGTCGAACCACATGAAGAGACCCGTGACGGTCATGACCACCGTGCCCCATACGAGCGCCCAGTACTCGGCCTTTTCGATGTAGCTGAATCGGCCCAACTGCGGCTTGTCGGGCGAGAGACCGAAATTGTACTTCACCTGCGCGATCATCTCTTTCAGGTCGAGCGGCGTCGGCAGCAGGTCAAGGATCAGTTGCCGGCCCCTTTCCGTTGCGATGACATAATAGATATGCCATACACTGGCCAGGACCATCGCTACGCCCGACGTCCGGTGCAGGAAGCTCCGCAGATCCCCTTCCCACGGCGCGAGATCCCGCATCGCCACCACCCACCAAGCATTCGGGTAGCGGAGCATGAAGCCTGTGATGACGAGCAGGATGAACGAGATGGCCAGCGTGCCGTGCTGCAGGCGTTCCTCCAGCGACATCCGCAGGTAGAGCCGGTGGCTGACCGCATGCGGAGCGCCGTAGTGTCCGCGCCGCTCGCGGAGCTTGCGGATCGACTTGCGGACGAAGTCGGCAATATTGTGCACCGTCATGCCCCCGATGGTCAGCGCAATGAGCCACACGTAGACGGTGCTGATCCAGTACAGCGTCGGGTCGGATGAAGCGGTTGTCGTGGCCACGTGCACGCTGCCCACGGCGAACCGCTCATTCGCGCCCGGATGGCAGGATCCGCAGGTCTTCGACAGATTATCCTTGTGGACCATCGACGTCGGGTCGCTCGACGGCTTGATGTTGTGGGCGCCGTGACAGCTGGCACAGTTCGCCACGCCGACCTTGCCCCCTTCGATGGCCAGACCATGGTAGCTGTCCGTGAACGTCTCGAACCGGTCCGATCGGATGCCGTACTTCTCCGTCAGTCGAACGGACGCATGGCAGGGAGAGCAGACCTGCGCCGACACATTCTTCGCCGCCACGGGCGAGCGGGGGTCGGTGTGCTTGAGGATGTTGTGTTCACCGTGACACCCGGTGCAGGTGGGAGAATCGGAATTCCCCTTCCGGTCCGCGACGCCGTGAACGCTCTCGTTGAACTCTTCGCCGATGTCGAGGTGACACTGTCCGCACGTGCCGACGATCTGCTGACGGTGCACACTGGAGCCCGGCTTGTTGCCCTTGTCGATCGAATGGCTTCCGTGGCAGTCGACACAGTTCGCGGCCGAGGCGTTGCCCGCATGCAGCGACTGCCCGTGCACGCTTCCGCCGTACGCCGCAATGAACCCGGCCGACGGGGACATGCGTGCGCGCACGTCGGGATCGTCCTGGTGGCATGACAGACAGAGCTGCTCTTGCGCCACCTTCACGGCCACAGAGTCTCGGCCCGGTCGGATCTTTGTGATGTCGAGTTGATGGCAGGCGACACAACCCGGGGCGCCTTTCAGACCCTGTTCGAGCGCAACTCCGTGCGCCGAGGTGAGGAAGGTCTGACTGACGTCTGCGTGACAGGATCCGCAGGAAGCCGGCTGGTTCCGGAGCGACCACTTCGATCCCGGTTCGGAAGGCCGGACAACGTCATGCGTACCGTGGCAGGTCTTGCACGACATCCCGGATGCGCCGTTGGTCCCCTTCGATGCGGCCAGCTGTGGATGGAACTTGTGCTTCGCCGGCGCGTTCGCGTGGCAGGTGAGGCAATTGACCGGCGTGATCGGATCCTTGTGCGGCAGGTTATCGGGGTCGAATCCCGTGTGGCAGGCCGTGCAAACGAGTTTGGCGTGCGGCGAGCTTGCCATCTCGTCGGTCTTGACATGGAGCGAAACGGCCTTCCCCTTTCGCTCCATGGTCAGAGATTCGTCGGAGTGGCAGGCCAGACACTGGTCGTTCACTTGCGCCTGGAGCGCAGAGCCGACTCCGGCGAGCGCGGCAAGCACCAGCGTGATCTTCAAGCGTCGATACAGCGTGTGGTGGGTCCTCATGAGTCCTATGTCAGTGGCATGTCGGAATATCTCAAGGCGGTCAATGGCATCCATCAGTGCCGGGTGTCGCCTTCGAACTTCCGCCATGCGGCGTTGCTCTAATGCGGCCACGTTAGCAGAGGGACCATCTGCCTGCCGGACATCGGCGGGCTCAAACGAGCCGCAGGCTGGGCTCGCAACGGGTCAGGATCTGCAGTTGCCGGGTCTTCTCATTCCCCAAAATCAGCAGGGATTCTTTCTATTTGCAAATCGTATGCCCGAAAACTGGTGAAATCCGGCCCGCATTAACAGGTCGCCACGGCTTGATTAGCACAATTGCGAAACGCGGGCTTCCGGGGGCACACAAGAAAGCCCAAGTTCCACCATTGAGGCTGAACTTGGGCGACAAGACGAAGATCGCCGGCGTCAACGAGCTTCGGATTCAGTCTGCCCCACGGACCGATCGGCTTTGATGCGAGCGGGCTTGATCGTCAGGACAGGGATGTCGGCGTGCTGGACGACCTTCTCGGCGACGCTGCCGAGCAGAACATGCGCGAGCCCGGTGCGGCCGTGAGTGGCCATTACGATCAGATCGGCGTGTTCATCCGCGGCGTAGCGGGTGATCTCGTCGTGGGGATTGCCGCGACGCACGGCCAAGGTAACGCCTTGCCGGCCGTGTACGTCGTGCAAGCGGGCGAAGTCCTGCAGATGCTGCTCGGCCGTCCGGGTGGTGTCTTCGATAACGTAGTCGGTCGTCATTTCCATGGTGTGGAAGGCGAGAACCGGAGCATCGTCGACAACATGAAGAAGATGCAGGTCGGCCTGATACAGCCCGGCCAGCGACATGGCGTAGCGGATGGCCTCGACGGAGAGGTCGGAGAAATCGGTCGGGACGAGGATGGTGCGGATGGTGGGCTGCATGGTGTCCTCCGAAGAAACAATTCACCGCAACGTCGCGACGCCACACGAACGATCGGGAAGTTGTTCGCGTCTCTACGTCTCTCCGGTGAACGATCCGTTCGCTCAGACGCCTTACATCGAATCGAACGACGCCATGACGCCGTTCCCGATCTCGCCGCGTGCCCGCATTTCATTCAGCTTCTGCAGGATGCGCAGGATAACCGAGCTCTTGGCCTCGAGCATCTCACGCACGAAGTTCTGCACGTCGGGGTAATCGCACTCCGATTGCAGTGTTTCGTAGAGCTTGGCCAGCTCGGTCTCTTCGCGCATGATCTGCGACAGCATGGCACATGTGTTTCGGCAGGCATGCTCACAATGGAAACTCAGCACGTCCATGGTCCCCTTCCTTCCCCGGTCAGGCCGGATGATGCTCTGCTTCCGCGGCCGGCTGAAGTGCCAGCTCGCGTCCTCGTTCCAACGCTTTGCGGTTCGTTTCGAGCAGATGTTTGCGGTGCGGCGGCAGCACTTTGTCGAGCGCCTTCAGCACGCTCTCGAGTTTCACGAGCGGTCGCTTGGCCAGGAAGGCCCCTAGCATGACGGCGTTGGCCACCTGACGCGCCCCGAGCGCGTCTGCCTCGAGCGCCGCGCTGATGAGGGTCAGCTCTTTGCCCGACACCTCGGGTAGCACGGGGATCGTCGATCGCTCGGCCATCACGAGCCCCCCATCTCGCACGCGGGGATAGAACTTGTCCATGGACGGCTGATTGAGGACGATCGCCGAATCGAACGTCGTGACGATCGGCGAGCTGATGCGCCCATCCGAGATGATCACTACGCAGTTGGCTGTCCCGCCCCGCATCTCGGGACCGTACGACGGCATCCAGCTGACCTCTTTGCCTTCAAGCGTTGCCGCGTACGCCAGGATCTGGCCCATCGAGAGGGCCCCTTGTCCGCCGAAGCCGGCGATGATCAATTCATGGGATGTCTTCATTGCATTTCGGATTGCGAATTGCGGATTTCGGATTAACACCCAGACCTCACGCCTTCGACCACCGATCTCATTGCTTGGCGTCCTTGGCGTCTTGGCGGTCCACTCTGTCAGTTCAACCCCGGAGGCGGTAGCTTCAGGTCGCCCGGCGGATACATCGGGAACATGTTCTGCTCCATCCACTTGTTCGACTCCACCGGCGTCATCTTCCAGCCCGACGGACAGTTCGAGACCACCTCGATGAAGCAGGTCCCCTTGTTGAGCTTCTGATACTCAAATCCCTGACGCACCGCCTTCTTGAACTTCCGGACCGCCGCCGGCGTGTGGACGCTTTGCCGCGTCACGAACAGCGCGCCCGGCAGGCCCGCCACGAGCTGCGTAATGTTGAGCGGATGTCCCATCGTTGCAATTTCCCGGCCGAACGGCGAGGTCGTCGTCTTCATGCCCGGCAGGGTCGTGGGAGCCATCTGACCGCCCGTCATGCCGTAGACGCCGTTGTTGACGAACACGATGAGAATGTTCTCGCCCCGATTGACGGTGTGGATCGTCTCGCTCGTACCGATGGCAGCCAGGTCGCCATCCCCCTGGTACGTGTAGACGAACTTGTCGGGGAGCACGCGCTTGATGCCCGTCGCGACCGCCGTGGCGCGGCCATGGGCCGCCTCCTGCATATCGACGTTCATATAGTGGTAGGCGAACACCGAGCATCCCACCGGCGCCACGCCGATCGTCTGCTCCTGGATGTTCATCTCCTTGATCACTTCCATCATCACCCGATGCGCCACGCCGTGGCCGCAGCCGGGGCAGTAGTGCGTCGCCGTGTCGACGAGTGTGTCGGGACGGTGGTAGACCAGGTCCATGCCGTCGATGTTCTTTTTGGGCTCCATGTTCATCTCGTGGGGTTTCTAATACGAACCGCGAACGCACGCTAATAGACGCGAATACATACTTATCTCAACATTTCTATTAGCGTACATTCGGGTCAATTTGCGGTTCAAGCCTCGACTGTGATCATCAGGCGTTCCACCTCGACCAGGATCTCTTCCGGGGTCGGGATGATGCCGCCCATCCGTCCTTTGAAATCCACCGGACGCTTGCCGTTGACGGCCAGCCGCACATCCTCCACCATTTGTCCGGCATTCATCTCGACGACGAGGAAACGCTGTGCGCGCTCGGCGATCGAGGTGATGACTTCCGAAGGATATGGGAAGAGCGTGATTGGGCGGACGAGTCCGGCGGCGATGCCGCGTTCACGGGCCATCTCCACCACTTTCTGGCAGATGCGCGACGCCAGTCCGAACGCCACCAGCACGATCTCGGCGTCGTCCGTGTGGAACGTCTCCGCCGCCGCCTCCTGTTGCGCGCGTTGGTACTTCGATTGCAGATCGAGGTTGATCTGCTCCATCTTCTCCGGCTGGATGAAGAGCGAGGTGATGATGTTCCGCTCACGGTCGGGGGTCTTGCCGCGCGTCGCCCACGCCGGAATGTGCTTGGCCAGACATCCCGGTTCCGGCAGTTGGACGCTCTCCATCATCTGTCCCAGCGCTCCGTCGGTCAGGATCATCACGGGATTTCGGTACTCCTCGGCCAGGCGGAAGCCCTCGACGACAAAGTCGGACATCTCCTGCACCGACGACGGGGCGAGAACGATCAGGCGGTAGTCGCCGTGGCCTCCACCTTTCACCGCCTGGAAGTAGTCGCTCTGAGCCGGCTGGATCGTACCGAGTCCCGGGCCGCCGCGCTGAACATTGGCCACAAGGCAGGGCAACTGTGCGGAAGCGATGTATGACAATCCCTCCTGCATCAGGCTGATGCCGGGAGACGAACTTGTGATCATCACCCGTGCACCGGCTCCGGCCGCACCGTAGATCATATTGATGGCCGCAACTTCGCTCTCTGCTTGCAGAATGACAGAGCCGCGCTTGGGGCCGTGGATCATCAGATACTCCATGACCTCCGACTGAGGGGTGATGGGATAGCCGAAGTATGCGTCCATGCCGGCGCGCAGGGCGGCTTCCGCCATCGCTTCGTTCCCCTTCATCAGGGTCGGTTCAGATCGGGGAAAGTCGAGTTTCATGCGGCAACCTGTTCAGTTCGTGTCGCCCGCGATCTCTTAGGCTCGCGGTAGACGGTCAAGACGGCATCGGGACAGACGAGCGCACAGTTCTCGCATCCGGTGCACTTCGTAGCATCCGTCAGATGCACGTAGCGATACCCTTTTTTATTGAGCTCATCGCCGAGCCCCATGCACTCTTGCGGGCATGCGACGATGCACAATTCGCATCCTTTGCACAACTCAGCTTCAACCAGGACAGTGCCTCTGATCATGGCCATCTCCAATTGATGCCCATGCGGGGACAACCACCGTGCCACGATGTTCTTGGACTGGAATGCGCCAATGCGGCTCAAAAACGTCGATCTGAACCGAATGAATAGCAGAAATGAGAATGAGAAGAATTCCTTTTGGCAGACGCCGGAAGGTGAGGCTGTTGAATCTTGCAACAGTCTCGCCTTTGCCGGTCCAGACCCTGCATGTGTCGCGAAAAGGCGCGCCTTTCCAACTTTTGTTGGAGCATTTCTTTCAGCCCTGCGGCTCTTTATGAGCGAAAACGCGGAACTTCGGTGTGAAGGAGACGTGGGGGCAAGTTAGGCGCTGAGGTTCAATCGGAGGTACTGAAGCCCAAGCTTCGCCAGCAGAGATGCGATCCGGGCCGTCCCATTAGAGGACTGTCGCGGCGCCCTGGCAACCGCAACGACAAGAGGTTTGGGTCTCCTGTGGGTTTCGAACGCGGCACCTACCTGGTGACTGCGTCAGCAGATCGGCAGGGTCGCTGCGCCCACTTCGGCGAAACAGATCGTTATCGAGCCACGAAGTGGCCGCCTTGCGGCGAAAGGGGCCACTTGGAGGCGAGAGGCTGCTTTCGAGACAGCACCTTGTTCGATCATGGACACTCGGGCTCCTACGGTTTCGTCAACGCTCTGTACTTCGCATCGCATGCTGCACATAACATCGCCGTCTTCAGATCGATCTCTTCGACGTACGTCGACGATCGCATGACGCAGTCGATCTCGCGGCAGTGGACCAATCCGTAAGTGTGCCCGACCTCGTGGACGCACTCTTTTTCGATTCGGTTGCGGAACAGCCTTTCGTCGGCCGGCAGGCCGTAGAGCTCATTCCGAAGGCGGAAGGTGGAGACGACGGCACAACGACCTTTCAACTGCGCTTCGCCATAAACGAACGTCAGCACGGGAATGAAGAGGTCGACGTCAACGATGCCGATGAGTTTGTCGGAAGGATCTCCGTGGGCCGCCAGATCGTCGAGCATCTGCTTCAGGACCCCAGAGGAGTGATACTGGCTTCGCGACGGGTCGAAGACCTTGGCGAGGTTGGGGTGGAACGGATGAATCTCGACGGCGGCATGAAACACCTCGTGCAGCCGGCGGACCGTCGCGCCGAAGGCGCCGACATCCACGCCCGACCCGTTCAGCACATGGATCGTGCCGCTCACGATGGTTTCTTGAGCCCGTACTTGTCGATCTTGTGGTAGAGCGTGACCCGGTCGATGTCGAGTTCCTCAGCCGACCGGCTGATGTTCCAATGGTTCCGCTCCAGGACCTCCAAGATATATGCCCGCTCGATGTCGGCCAACGTCCCGGTACGGATCCGTCCTCGCTCGCTGGTCATTTGGAACGGCAGGTCCGAAGCCTTCAACAGCGGAGGGGTTCCGAGGACCATCGCCCGCTCGATGGCATTCTCCAGTTCACGGACGTTCCCCGGCCACGAGTATTGCACCACCTGTTCCATTGCCTCGGGAGCAAGGCCGGTGATCGCCTTGTTCATCTGAAGCGCATACTTCTTGACGAAGTAGTTGGCCAACAGCGGGATATCGCTCCGCCGTTCGCGCAACGGCGGCAGGACGATCGAAAAGACGTTGAGCCGGTAGTAGAGATCTTCGCGGAACGTCCCCTGCTTCACCGCTTGTTCCAGGTCGGTGTTCGTCGCACAGACGACACGGAAGTCGGTGCGCAGAACATCGTTGCCGCCGACCCGCGTGAACTGCTTTGTCTCAAGGACCCTCAGAAGGTCCATCTGCGTCTTGGGGCTGATGTTTCCCACTTCGTCCAGGAAGAGGGTGCCGCCGTCGGCCAGCTCCAGCTTTCCCTTCCGACGATAATGAGCGCCCGTAAAGGCGCCGCGTTCGTGGCCGAACAGCTCGCTTTCAAGCAGTCCCTCGGCCAGGCCTCCGCAGTTCACCGGCACCACCGGGAAGAATCGGCGGCTGCTGTTGGCGTGGATGGCCCTGGCCACCAGCTCCTTGCCCGTGCCGCTTTCGCCGCGGATCATGACGGTCGTGTCGGTCTTGGCCACGGTATCGATCAGCTCAAAGATCTTCTTCATCTGCGGCGACTCCCCGACGATCTCCTCAGCGCGCGAGGCCGAAGTGATGCTCTCACGCATCCGCTCGTTCTCGATCGCCAGGGTGCGTTGACGCAGGGCGTTGGCAACGACGTGCGACAGGTAATCGGGGTCGACGGGCTTTGTCACGTAGTCGAAGGCGCCTTGTTTCAGCGCCTGGACGGCCGAATCGATCGTCGCATGAGCCGTGATGAAGATGATCGTCGCGCCGGGATCGATCTCCTTGACCCGCTGCTGCAGCTCCATGCCGTCCATTCCGGGCATCTTGATGTCGAGCAACAACAGGTCCCGTTTGCGAGTTTGGAGGCGCTTGAGGGCCTCCGCCCCGCTCTCGGCCGATTCAACGTCGTAGCCGTCCTGCAGAAACCATTTCGTGAGCGAATCGCGAACGACCTTTTCGTCGTCGACGACGAGAATGCTGGGAGTGTTGTTCATAGAGAGTTCTTGCAGAGAACAGAAACCGTTGCTTGGTAAGTATGCAGTAAGCTGTCGCTGTCAGGTCGTGGGAAGGACGAGGTCCTATGGCAAGAGCAACGAGACCTTTGATACGGGATCTCCACCTGATCGGTCCGGTATGTACCTGCTCACTCCTTCCGACCCCCTACTGCCCTATGCACCGCCGTCCCTCAGAGGAGGCGGGAACACGATCACGAACGTCGTCCCCTTCCCCGGCTCCGATTCGACCGCGATCGTCCCGCCGTGCCGCTCAACGATGCCGTAGACGACCGAGAGCCCCAAGCCCACCCCCGCACCTCCTTCTTTCGTGGTGAAGAAAGGCTCAAAGATCTTCGGAAGATGCTCCGGTGCGATCCCGTTGCCCGTGTCGCTGATCGTCAAGCGTATGCCCCCCGTGTCCGCGTCCGCGCCGTAGGTCACGGTCAGCTTGCCTCCTCCCGGCATGGCGTCGGCGGCATTGACGAAGAGCGCGACCAGCGCCTGCTGGATCTGCTGGGCGTCGCAGAGGAGCTGCACCTCGTCGCCCACGGGCTCGTCGAAGAAGCTCACCTCGCGGATCTCGAAATGATGCCGCACCAGCAGGTAGGCCCTTCGGACGATCTCGCCGAGAGACTCGAATGCAAACTCGCCGCTTTCCTTCTTCGAGAACAGCAGAAGGTTCTTCACGATGTCGCCGCTTCGCCCCGTCTCGCGGATCACAATGTCCGCATAGTCCAGCAGTTCCTCAGGGTCCTTCAGATTTGCCCGCTGGGCCTCAAGCGCTCGCCGCAGCAGCTTGGTATAGGTCAGAATGCCGGCGAGGGGGTTGTTCAATTCGTGCGCAACCGTGGCCGACAATCGGCCGAGCGATGTCATCTTCTCGACGTGCAGGATCCGCTGGTGGATCGCCGTCAGTTCTTCGGTCTTTTCCTTGACCCGCCGTTCCAGGGTCTCGGACCATTTGCGGTCATGTTCCTGTGCCACACGCACGCTCTCGACCATCTCGTTGAAGCTACGGGCCAGTCGGCCCAACTCGTGCGTGGCCTTGACAACGACAGTATGTTCGAGATTCCCATCTGCGACCTGCTTCGTCCCTTCCATCAGCGCGTCCAGCGGCTCCAAGACCGTCCTGCCCAAGAACCATCGGATGACGAAAAAGAGAAGCGCGAGGGCAACGGCGGCAATGACGACGGCAGTCGTTTGCACCCGCTCGATCTCGGCGTCGAGGCGCGCCAGCGACATCCGAACGTCGAGCACGCCAAGGACGGTCTTCTCGACCGGGGAGGTATGACATCCGTCGGCCGAGCACGATTGCTCGTTCCGGATGGTAGAGATGAGGCCCAGCACCCTCCCACCAGTTGACTCATAGATGCGAATGCTGTTCCCCGATGGGATCGCCTCGAGAGGGCGGTCGGCCGCGTGGCAATCGACGCACGCTTCGGCTTGAAGGTCGACCATGCACCCCATTTCGGAGGTGTCGCTCGAAAAGGTGATCTCACCTCTCTTGTTATAGAGCCGCAATCCCGCAATGCCGGAGGACCGTGCTATTGAGCGCATCGTCTCATAGACGTCGTCCTTGCGGTTCTGCAACATGCTGTAGTGGGTCGACGACTTGATGAAGTCGCTGATGGCGACGGCCCGGTCTTCAACCATCGACGTCATCTGAATGCGATGGAACCAGACGGCGTCGAGCAGATACAGTCCGAAGAAGACGGCAAGGAGGAAGGCCGCCCCGGCAAAGAGCTGGATTTTCAGGGATGAGAATCGCACGGCGAAACCTGTGTCCCGAACCGGGACAGAATCCGTGCCAGTGAGAATGATAGAGGGGAGATGGAAGATGGGAGAATTGAAGGGGGCGGAGCGGTTCTGCGGAATCCAGGCACCGCGAAGTGCCGAAAATGGGATAATGCGCGGCCCAATTATTGGAATTCGGAGGCGGGAGCAATATGCGAAGGTCCGGGACGACCTCCCCGGGCCTTCGATTTCTCCACTCTGCCGTCAAGCGGTCTGTCGTTGAGTAGCAGCGGCCTCAGAACTCTAGAATTCGCAAAAACATGCATTTCACGATGCGAGCGCCGGCGCCGCCCGAAACATTCTTGAGAGACCTACGCTGTTGAACCTTACTCCATGCAACACTGATATACAAGACCGCTTCTAAATGATCTTGCAATACACCTTCCCGATGAGTGCGCAGTAGCGCGCCGCGCCAAGCATCATCAACGGTGTGGTTGCCGGTTCGCCGCCATCTTGCATCGTCGGCCCGGCCACGCCGAGTCCCGACGCGGTACTGGAGGCGATCGCCGAGCGGAATGCCTCCTCGTCCTTCTGATAGACCTTCTCGGCCTCCCGGGCCGACATCACGCGCTGTCCATCCAGATGTTCAGGTTTCACGTCCGCCTCCAGCAACCAGCCTTGGTCATAGGGATCGTGTGCGAGCAGTGCCGGGTTGGACCGGACGAGACGATTGCTCTCACGCACACGCAGATCGAACGGCAAACGAACGGGGACCATGGCGTCATCAAATCGGCACCAGACAGCGGCCTCCCGTTCTTTAAGCATCTTACCGGCCGGCGGAAGGCTGATACCGTCGGCTTCGGCAAGTCGTCTCGCAAATCCCGGCTCCACTCCGATACGCACACGGTCGGGTCCCAGCAGATCGACCCAGCAGTGTTCCGACGTGTAGAATCGGCCGGGGCGGAGATGGATGCGATCGACCGGGTGCGACATGACCGATGCGGGGCGGCCATAGGAGTTCCGCATGGCCGCATCCAGCGAGCAACCGGCGCATTCGAAGTTCCGGTCGCACAGCTGGTAGGTCAGTACGCCGGCCGTCATCCACACGCAACGTTGGTCGGGCTGTGAGACGCAATATGAGGAACCGTACTCCATCGAGAGCAAACGTTCCAAACGCCAGACAACCAAACTCCAAACAAATCGGCAGACTCAAGGAGCAACTTCCCAAACTGCCTATGAGGTCCGCGAGACAGTGTGTAGGTCGCGGACGAGGTCGAACTCGTCCGGGGCCTCATGACCGTGCCCGTGGTCGAACAGCGGCAGGTATTTGGCCGCGTACGCGAACACGATAAAGCCCAGCGTGACCAATGACACGGTCACGGACAGCTCCATCCACGACGGAATGTAGGTCAGGCCCGTCCACCCTTCCATACCCGTGATCGTCACGTTCATGCGGTTCAGGATGAACCCCACGACGGCGAACAAGGCGCCGGTCATGAGTCCCGACGGCGATGTGCGGACCCTCTGCTGGACGAACATGACCATGGGCGCAACGACACCGATGAGGATCTCGGCCCACCAGAAGACCGTCTCCATGCCCGGCTGGAACAGCAGGCCCAGCTTGTGGTCGCCGGCCAGGTCCATGATCTTGAGCGTGGCATACATGCCGAGCACCACCACGGCCACTCGGGCAAGATCGGCGAGCAGATCGACCTCGATTCCGCGCTTGAACGCCCGCGAGCTGAGGGTCGATTCGACGATCACCATGCCGCAGCCGGCTGCAATGGCCGACAGATAGAAGAAGACGGGCAGGAGCGAAGAATACCAGAGTCCGTGCAGCTTGTCGGGGACGATCAGGTACAGCGACCCGAGGGACGACTGATGGAGCGTCGACAGCAGCACTCCCGTAATGATGAGTGGAATACTGATCTTCTTGAGCAGGGCGATCGTCCGGGTCAGCTTGAACTTTTCAAGCACCACCGGGGCAAACTCGAGCGCCAGCACGGTGGTATAGAGCATGACGCACCATGCGACCTCAAACATCACCGACCGCGGGTTCCACATAATGATGGCGTGCCAGATCTGCAGCGGACGGCCAAGGTCATACATCAGGCCCATGATGACGAGCACGTAGCCGAGGAACGCCGTCAAGATCGTCGGCCGGATGATCGGCTCGAAGCGTCTCAAGTTGAAGATGTAGACGATCGCGGCGAGCGTGAATCCGCCGGCCGCCAGGCCGACGCCCGTCAGGACGTCGAACCCGATCCAGAGTCCCCAGGGGAACTCGTCGCTCAGGTTCGTCGAGGCCCCCAGACCCATCGTGAAGCGGATCACCGTCGACACGAGACCCGAGGCCAAGATGACCCCGGCGATGGCCTTCCAGAAGGTCAGCTTCGATAGGCGTGTCATGGCGTTATCTCCCTTCCTCGGCCTGGTGAACGGACTCGGGCACATGATTGCCTCCGCGCCGGGCTTCGGGCATCGGTCCATGCTCTTGCTGTGCCTCGACCTGGCGCACCATGTCGCGGCGATTGGTGATCCACCATATGCCGTAGAGCATGACGCCGCCTACGGCCACGACCGTCGGAATCTTCGACAGCACGTTCCAAGTCAGCTGGGGCAACGCCGCTTGGGTGAGGTTCGTCTTGAAGCCCAGTTGTTCGAACGGCACGGACGACAGATAGAAGACGGACGTGCCGCCGACCTCTTTTTCGCCGTACAGCTTCTGGACATACTTGTCGGGCTCTGCCGCCATGCGCTCATGCGCGATCTTGATCAGCTCATCACGATCGCCGAAGAGCGTGGCGCCGGTCGGGCAGGCCTCGGAACAGGCTGTCGGCAGGCCTTTGGCCAGACGCGGCGCGCACATGATGCATTTTGTGACTCGGGGATTGTTGCTCGCCCACTCGTACCGCGGCACCTGGAACGGGCACGCTTGCATGCAATACCGGCAGCCGATGCACTTCGATTCATCATAGAGCACGGGCCCCAGTTCCGTCTTTTCAAACGCGCCGACCGGGCAGACCGAGACGCACGTCGGGTCTTGACAGTGCTGGCAGAGACGCCGCACAAAAACGCCGTCGTGCTCCTCGACCACGGTGTAGGTGGTGTCGGACAACTTCGGGCTCACGTCGCCGGGCAGACCGTTCTCTGCCTTGCAGGCCTCGGAGCACGCGTGGCAGCCGACGCACAACGTCATGTCGATCAACATTCCCTTGGAACTCATGCCTTCATATCCTCCTCGTCAGGTCGCTTTAGGCTTCGGTGAGGAACTCGTTTTCAAACCTCTTCCAGACTTCGGCCGGTGCTGTGTCGATTAGACCCGCCACGGGCACGCCGCCGTCCTGCAACAGAGCGGGCGACAACCCCTGCGCGCCATGGACTCCGGCGAGCAGGTCGCGCAGGCGCGCAAACTCATTGCGCACCCACTGATGCGTCTCTTCACCGAGCAACAGGCCGCGCAACTGCGACGTCTTATCGGGCTGGATCGTGTAAGCCCATCCTTCGCTGAACAACAGTTCCTTCATTTTCTCGGGGTGCTCCATCAGCGTCTGGTTGGCCGACAGAACAATACCGCTCAGCGGCGCCCGCACCGTCAGGGTCCGGTCGCCTTCCTGCAGGCGCAGGATGGGCTCGCCTCGCTGGACGTGGTCGCCCTGCTTCTTGAGATACTGCACCTTCGGCGAAGCCAGCAGGCGCGTGACGAAATCGTCGACCCCCAGCCGGACCTTTCCCGACGGGAAGAGATTGATCCACGTGTGCGTCTTGGCGAAGAAGATGCCGTCGGGGATGCGGACCGGAAGGGCGGGAGCCGTTATTGGTGTCGCCGGGACCGCCGCGGGCGATGCGTTGCGGGCACGAACACGGCGAACCACATAGTCCAATCCAAGAAAGAACAGGATGGTCGCTACAACGAGCAGAACAGTCATGGCTTTCTCCTAAGAATGAGCTGTGAGAGCTGGCCTCCACGCGAAGGCTGGTCCACCCTGGCTGACGTATTCAGACGTTGGGCAGACGTCTCACACTGTTGGAAGAATTGTGCCAGACTGGGCCGCCAGGATCGGTGCCAGGACGTCCATAACTCGTTCATGGATATGATGTTGCGCTTCTCAGAAACAGTTTGAATTGACCACAAATGGGTCGCTGTAGAAAAACACAACACCGTCCCTAGGGACGGTGTTGGGAAATTGTACAACACATTGGCTATCAGCGGGTTTGCATTGTGTAAGGATTTTCTACACCCGCTGATGAGTATTTCATCACTCTACACTGTCGCAGCGGCCATGCGAGAGCCAGAAGGACGACGTTCCGATCCGTTCCCGCTGTCTCCCTGAGCGCCAAACACCGCCATGGCTGCCATATTGACGATGTCGCTGACTTCGATGCCGGGAGCCATGAGGTACACCGGCTTCCGTATGCCCATTAAAATGGGTCCGATCGCCGTCGCACCACCCACCTTGCTCAGCAACTTGTACGCGATGTTGGCCGAGGTCAGATCGGGACAGATGAGGACATTCGCCGTCTCGGTGAGCCTCGAGAACGGATAGTGCTCCGACATGATCTCGCGGCTCATGGCCGTGTCGGCCATCATTTCCCCATCGACCATCAGTTTCGGGTCTCGTTGATGGACGATCTCCGTTGCCTTACGCACCTTCTCCGTCAATGGATGGACGGTGCTGCCGAAGTTGCTGAAGGAGAGCATCGCCACCCGGGGTTCGATGTCGAGCTTCCGGACCTTGCGGGCCGCCAGAAGCGCGATCTCGGCCAGCGTCTCCGCATCGGGCTCGATGTTGACCGTGGCATCCGCGATGAACAGCGTCTGGTCGCGGAAGACGAGCATGTAGAGTCCTGCCACCCGCCGCACGCCCGGCTCGGTGCCGATGATCTGGATCGCCGGCTTGACCGTCGCGGGATAATGCTGCGTGATTCCCGAGATCAATCCGTCGGCATCCTCCATATCCACCATCATCATGCCGAAGATGTTGTGCGTCTTCATCTGCCGCTCGGCGTCGATGCGGGTCAGGCCCTTGCGCTGTCGCTTGGCATAGTACGCCGTCACGTATTCATCGAACCGCGGCGACTTACCGGGATTGACGATCTGCGTATCTTCCAGGTCGAGGCCCAGTTCGGCGATCCGCTGGCGGATGAACGTGCGGCTGCCCAGCAGGATGGGGTGGGCGATCTTCTCGTCGACGAGGATCTGCGCCGCCCGCAGGATTCGGTCCTCCTCCCCCTCGGGGAACACGATCCGCTTGGGGTTCGACTGCGCCTTGTGGATGAAGAATCGCATGACCTCGCGCGACCGGCCCAAGCGAGCTTCGAGGGAGTCGCGGTAGGCTTCAAAATCGCGTATCGGCTGTTTGGCAACGCCCGTCTCCATGGCCGCTTTGGCGACCGCCGGAGCGACCCAGAGCAGGACCCTCGGGTCGAACGGTTTTGGAATGATGTAGTCGCGGCCGAATTCGATATGCTTGCCGCCGTAGGCCCGCACGACGGAATCGGGCACGTCTTCCTTGGCCAGCTTCGACAGCGCCATGGTGGCGGCGATCTTCATCTCGTCGTTGATCGCCGTCGCACGGCAATCGAGCGCACCGCGGAAGATGAAGGGGAATCCGAGGACATTGTTCACCTGGTTCGGATAGTCCGACCGTCCCGTCGCCATGATGATGTCGTTGCGCGCCGCAATGGCGTCATCGTACGTGATCTCGGGGTCGGGATTCGCCATCGCAAACACGATCGGCTTGCCAGCCATCGAGCGGACCATGTCCTGCGACAGGATGCCCTTGACGGAGACGCCGCAAAACACGTCGGCCCCCTGCATGGCCTCGGCCAGCGTGCGGGCCTTCGCATCGGTGGCGAAGTATTCCTTGTAAGGATTCATCCCTTCAGTCCGACCCTTGTAGACCACCCCCTTCGTGTCGACGAGCAGCATGTTCTCGCGCTTCACGCCCAGCTTCTCGTAGAGCTTGGCGCACGCGATGCCCGCCGCCCCTGCCCCGCTGAACACCACCTTGACCTCTCCGATCCTCTTGCCGACGATCTCGAGCGCGTTGAGAAGGGCCGCGCCGCTGATAATGGCCGTGCCATGCTGATCGTCATGGAACACGGGGATCTTCATCGTCTTCTTGAGCGTCTCCTCGATGTAGAAGCACTCGGGCGCCTTGATGTCCTCGAGGTTGATGCCGCCGAAGGTCGGCTCGAGCAGTTGGCAGGCCTTGATCACTTCGTCGGCATTGTGCGTGTCAAGCTCGATGTCGAACACGTCGACGTCCGCGAACCGCTTGAAGAGCACTCCCTTGCCCTCCATGACCGGCTTGCCGGCCAAGGCGCCGATGTCGCCGAGGCCCAGCACGGCCGTTCCATTCGAGACGACGGCGACGAGGTTTCCCTTTGCGGTGTAGCGGTACGCATCCTCCGGGTTCGCTTCGATCTCGCGGCACGGCTCCGCCACGCCGGGCGTGTAGGCCAACGACAGGTCTCGTTGCGTGGCGCAGGGCTTTGAAGGGACGACTTCGACCTTGCCACGCCGACCCTGGGAGTGGTAATCGAGGGCTTCTTGTTTACGGATCATGGGGGTGCTTTCTCTAAAGGAAAGGATTGCACGCAGAGACGCAGAGATCGCAAAGAACGCAGAGGAAATGTGAGTTGATTCGTTACCAATTCTTTCTCTGCGGACTCTGCGCTCGCCGCGTCGCTGCGAGATACCTCTTTATCATCTTGCCAGCCCCGAAAGAACGCAGAGGAAATGTGAGTTGATTCGTTACCAATTCTTTCTCTGCGGACTCTGCGCTCGCCGCGTCGCTGCGAGATACCTCTTTATCATTTGGCCAGCCCCGAATGTGCAATGTCCATGCCATCAGCATGCGCCGAATACTCAGGAAATCGACACTATGAACCGGCTCGGTCGTGCACTTTCCAATAACTGCGAATGCAGGAATGGGAGAGGGAAAAGGCATGAGCGGTAGGACGACGAACGAGGGGGGGGGAATTCCCAAAAATGACCCTCCCTCGACATGATGAGAGGCCGACCTACGTTGGGCGATCGGTCAGGTCGAGGTCCGCGGTTCCGGGTCGGCCTTCAGGCGTCCTCCTCTGACCGTTGCGCCAACGACGATGCCGGCACTGATCAGGACGAGGTTCTTGATGATGTATTGGCCCTCCAGGGTGGGAGCGTACGGAATGCGCGTGAACGCTTCGAAGGGGAACAGTACCAACGGAGTGAGCGTCCCGAGCATCTGCACAAACAACAGAAAGAGGATCGCCCTTAAATAGACTCCGAACATGAGACCGAGGCCGATGACCGTCTCCCAGGTCGCCAACAAGTAGATGGACGCGTCGGGCTGAACAAGGCCGAACGTCAGCTGTCGGATGGTCTCCGTTGCCAGCCCCTGAGCCGGACTGAGACCGGGAAAGAACTTCAAGAAGCCGAACCAGAGGAATGTGATGCCCAGCGAGATGCGGAGCAGGCGAACTCCGTTCCGGGCCATCCACGACGTGATGGCGCGATCGAG
>CAZOMY010000033.1:0-33640 GCA_964581115.1 uncultured Ignavibacteriaceae bacterium
GATCATCTCTGACTTGGCGTCATGCCTGCCCGCCGGTCAGGCGGGGCGGTAATCGATTTTCCGCAACCTGCTAGTACGCCCGCAACACCAACTCTCCCGCCACCGACAACCCCATCCACCAATACGCCATCTGCATCCACGGACCGTGCCGCTTTTTCAGGCGATGCCACCATCGGGCAGCGAGAACGCTAACGACTACGAAGGGAACCACCCACACCCCCGCCTCCAACGGCGACATGTTGCGCCCCAGCCAGACCGACATGTTCATCGACGGATTCAGGACGGAGCCGTAGAGAAGGAGCAGATGCACGATGTAGACGAAGAGCGACTCGATGCCGAGTGTGGTCAACCATCGGGGCATCACCATGCGTTCGGCCGGCCTCCCAACCACGCTGTTCTCGAGAAGCCAAAGCGCCCCCATGCCCATCAGCAACAGACCGAGCCGCATCCAGAAGAAGCTCGGCGCCGTCGTCCAGAAGTCCACACGCTCGGTGAACCCCATCGGAGCCAGGTCCAACAACCATCCTCCCGCCACCATGGCCCCGCCCGCCAAGAACAACCGTTGCATGTACAAGCGCTCGGCATCGGCTTGCCGGGCCTGAAGGAAGCCCCATGACGACACGACGCCGGCGAGAACGAACGCCAGATTGGGAAAGACCGGAAACGGCGAGCCGTACCATCCTGATACGGCCGTCGACCACCATGTTAGACCGCCGCGCACTGTCTCGCCATTCCAAACAGACGGCGTGAGAAGCACCACCGACAGGCCGATGGACGTGATCAGAGCAAGGAACTGGCGGTCGTAGCGTGTGACAAGGTACAGCGATCGCAGCAAGATCAGGGACACCCCGATGAGTTGGAGGACGTCAAACTGCAGGAACGAGGCCCATTGCGCGTGATCGGCCTCGTTGTAACTCTTGACAAGTGAAAAGAAAGGGAGGTGCAGGGCGTAGCCGATGAGGATGAGCAGGACCGCTCTCCACATTCGACGGAGGAAGGGCCACGACCATGCACTCAACACATGGGCCTTGCGCTGGGTGGCGATGGCGAACGTAAAGCCTGCTCCGAACAAAAAGCCGGGCGCCGTCAAACCGTGCACGAACTCGTGCGCCCTGAAGATCGGCCCTTCCTGCCAGGCGATCCCCATCAGTTGGCGTACGAGATGCCCTTCCAGCATGAAGACGACGATCAATCCCCGATAGAGATCAAGGAAGGCGTATCGATGCGGTCGGTCCACTGGCGGGTGATGGGGATGGTCCGACCTTAGAGCAAGATCTCCCTAGGATCTTCCGGGCGGTCGATCACGTGCCATTCCTGCGCGTCGACGTCGAAATCCGCGATCTTGTCGATCGGCATCTTGAGGTACTTGCCCGTCGCTTCGGCCGCCACGGAGCCGTCGGCCAGCAGAAGCTCCCCTGTTCCTTCGAAGAGTCGCCCGGAGTCGTTCGTGATGCGCCCGACGGCCCGCAGCTCCTCGCCGTACGGGATCGGCTTTCGGTACTTGATGGAAAATTCAACCGTTACGCCCCAGGTGGGGGTGTCGCGTCGATGCATGACCGCACGGCCGATCGTCTCGTCGAGCACGGCTGCCGTGATCCCTCCGTGCATCCGGCCGGGATACGATTGATGATGCTCCTGCGGACGGAAAACACACACGAGGTCGCCGTTGTCGAGCTCATAGTAGGACGCATGCAGACCGTACGGATTCTTCAAGCCGCACACCAGACACATGCGGCTGTTAGGTTGCTTGCGGTGAACTTTGTAAGCGCGGGACATCGGGAACAGGAAAAAGTGAAAAGGTAAGAGTGAAAGATTCGGCGAAAGGGATGGACGGTGGTCGAGACCGAGCATTCATCGAACAGCACCCGGTGCCACCGAACCTGGAGGTACTGAGACCGTCGAAGCCCCAGGTGGGCGGCCTCTCATTTTGCATACTTTCTGCTCCTTACTCCCCTTCATACCGCTCCGACGACGGCGTTGATGGCCGACGTGTTGACGATGTCGTCAACACTGCAGCCGCGCGACAGGTCGAAGCACGGCTTGCGGAGGCCTTGGACGACCGGCCCGACCGCTTCGGCACCTCCAAGACGCTGTGCCAGCTTGTAGCCGATGTTCCCGGCGTCGAGGTCGGGGAAGACGAGGACATTCGCCTTGCCGGCCACCGGGCTCCCAGGCGCCTTTCGATCACCCACCGAAGGTACGATGGCGGCGTCCAGCTGCAGTTCGCCGTCCACGTTCAGATCGGGGCGCTTCTTCCGAACGATGGAGGTGGCCGTCCGCACTTTGTCGACATGCGGATGCTCGGCGCTTCCTTTCGTCGAGAACGAGAGCATCGCCACGCGGGGCGTCTCTCCCGTGAGCTTGCGATGATTGTCGGCGGAAGCAATGGCAATGTCGGCCAACTGCTCGGCCGTTGGATCGGGCACGACGGCGCAGTCGGCGAAGGTGTATGTCGCATTCGGAAAGATCATCAGGAAGAATGAAGAGACAATGCTGATCCCCTCCGCAACCCCCACAGCCTGAATAGCTGCGCGGAGAACATCGCCCGTCGTGGAGATCGAGCCGGCCACGCTGCCGTCGGCCTCTCCTCGGCGCATCATCATGGCACCGAAGAAGAGGGGCGAAGTCATCGCGGCCTGAGCCTGTTCAAGGGTCATCCCTTTGGCCTTGCGAACCTCGGCGAACTCGGCGGCATAGACGCCACGCCGGGGGTCCGTAGCGGGGTCGATGAGTCCGATGCCGTCGAGCTTTACATTGATCGCGGTGGCCTTGGACCTGATCTGAGCAACTGGACCGATCAGCGATACCCGGGCGATCTTCTCGTCGACGAGAAAGCGGGCGGCGGCAATGGCGCGCTCGTCGAGCGCGTCGGGGAGAACGATGTGTTTGTCAAGCGAGGAGGCCTTACGACGGATCTCAGTCAGCAGCGGATTCATGGCGGATCTCAGGAAAGGTCAGAGAATGGGGAATTGAGAATGGAGCACGGGTCGAAGCGGCGAGGGTCAACTTATGCCCGCTGTTCGAGGATCACCGATTCGTTCGCGGGATCGTGCTCAAGTTTTTCAGTGGCTCCCTGCGTACGCTGGAACAACAAGAAAGCCGCTGCGTGCTTGGGGGAATCGAATACGTAGGCAAGGACGAGCGGTTCCAACGACCGCACCTCGCACACAAGAAATCCCGGATGCTTCGGGCCTTCGTGCTTGATGATCTGTTCGATCAAAGCATTCGCTTCATCCATCTTCATGGCGGTCACCTCAGGTTGATGCCAGTTTTCAGCCCTCCATAAGATAGCCTTCCGTTTCTCAAGATAGGCCGTGCACGTTTCGTGCCGTTTCGATTTTGGTGGGAATTCTGCGCCCGATTCCCGGTCACGGGAATGTTCTCAATCAAGACGGCTGACGTTTTGACAAGCACACACCCTTGCTTCACCAAGAAACCTTGAAATTCATTAATGTTAAAAGGGTTTAATGTGTCGATCCATTCGTTGAAGACCTGACAAATATTCACTAGTTTTTTTAACCAATTTGTGATGATTGATCATTCCACCATCATGCCGCGGATGCTCAAAGAGGGCCAAGAGGTCTACGCAGAGACCTATGGCTGTCACCCCTCCGGGGCCCGCCGTTATGCTCTAGGCAGGCTACTCGGGGTGACATCATGAGCGCGCCCAGAAAGGTCTATGTAGAGACCTATGGCTGTCAGATGAACCTTGCAGACTCGGAGGTGGTGCAAAGCGTCATGTATACTGCCGGTTACGGACGTGCCGACAGCCCGGCGGAGGCGGACATCATCTTCGTGAATACGTGCGCCATTCGCGAGAATGCTGAAGCCCGCGTCTACGGCCGTCTGGGGGACTTCAAGCACCTGAAGAAGGACAATCCCGGCGTCGTGGTGGGGGTGCTTGGGTGCATGGCCGAACGTCTGCGCAAGGACCTGATGGAGACGGAATCGTACGTCGACCTCGTCGTCGGTCCGGATGAGTACCGTCGTCTGCCCGAGTTGGTCGATCGGGCGTTCGAGGGAGAGAAGGGGATCGCCGTGCGGTTGTCGCGCGTGGAGAACTACGACGACATCCTTCCGCTCCGCACCGAGGGGATCAGCGCCTGGGTGTCGGTGATGAGGGGTTGCGACAAGTTCTGCACGTTCTGCGTCGTGCCCTTCACCCGCGGACGCGAACGAAGCCGGTCGCTGACCGGCGTGGTGCGCGAAGTTACCGACCTGGTTGATAAAGGCTTTCGCGAGGTGACGCTCCTGGGTCAGAACGTCAATTCATACCGCGACGGCGAACACGACTTTGCCGACCTGCTCGCGGCCGTGGCCCGCGTCGACCGTTCGTTGCGCGTCCGGTTCACGACGTCCCATCCGCAGGATATGTCGGACAAGCTGATCGACACGATCGCCGAGCACGAGAATCTCTGCAAGTATATCCACCTGCCGGTGCAGTCGGGGTCCGACCGGATCCTGGAGTTGATGAACCGCACCTACACGGTTGACCACTATCGCCGGCTCCTGGAGCGCATCGTGAAGCGCATTCCGGGCGTGAGCCTGTCGACCGACATCATCGCGGGCTTCCCGTCGGAAACGGACGAAGATCATGCGGCGACGGTTGCGCTGATGCGAGAGGTCGAATACGACGGCGCCTTCACCTTCGCGTACTCGCCGCGCGAGAACACGAAGGCATACGACATGCCCGACTCCGTGCCGAACGAGGTGAAACTGCGACGGCTGAACGAGATCATCGAGGTGCAGCGCGAGATCTCCTTCAGGAAGAACCAGCAGGAGGTCGGCCGGGTCGTCGAGGTGTTGGTGGAAGGTGAGAGCAAGCGTTCGGCGGCCGACCACTGCGGCCGGACCGACACGAACAAGATGGTCGTCTTTCCGAGGAACGGCGAAGCCCCCGGCGAGATCGTCCGCGTGGCCATCCGTCGAGCCAACGCCGCAACGCTGTTCGGCGAGACGATCGGAGCACACTGAGCGGAGGTGAACATGCGCAGCTTGTCCATAGCCCTGGCAACGGTCGTCGTCGCGTCGACCGTATGGTCGCAGACAAGCTCGGGCGAGCCCGACATCCGCCGCCGGCTGGAGATGATCGAGCGCGGCCAGGCCGACGCCGTCAGCGCCGAGCTGCCGCAACTCATGACGGCGCACCAGAACCATCCCGGCGTGATGTATCTACAGGGCGTATTGACGCCCGATGGTACCGAGGCGGCAAAGATCTACCAGAACATCGTCGACAACTTCCCGAAAGACGAATGGGCCGACGACGCCCTGTACCGATTGTATCAGTACTACACGTCGGTGGGACTCTATAAGACGGCCGAGCAGAAGTTGGCTCAGCTGAAACTGGAGTATCCGTTCTCAACCTACGCGTCCGAAGGCACACCGGTGCGGCCAACGATCAAGCCAACCCTGCCGTCGACATCGAAGCCGGCGGAAGGCGAAACGAAGAACGACGCCCCGGTCGTAGTGACGAAGCCGGGCAGCGCCCCGGTGCCGAAGTACACTGCCGCCTTCACCGTACAGGTCGGGGCCTTTTCGGCCCTGGCCAACGCCGAGGAGCTCCAGAGAAAGTTCGAGAAAGAAGGCTACGCATCGAACATCTTCACCATCACCCGCGGCACTCAGAAACTGCACAAGGTGTGGGTTGGAGAGTTTGCATCGATCGACGAGGCCAAGCGGTTCGCCGGGGAGGTCAAGAAAAAGTTCGGGTTGGAGGCCATAGCCGTATCCAGATAGGGAATCGGTGTTGGTGATTGGTGATCGGAAAATGGGTATTGGTGAATAATGTAAAGTGATCAGTGATCAGTGAATAGTGATTGGGGATTGGGAGGAGATGCGAGGGCCCGCCCCCCACTACCCAATTCCCAATACCCGCTACCCAACACCCAGTACACACTCACACGTTGTCGCCAGCATTGTCTGTGTCTCCGTCCACCTCACGCCCTGAATTCCAGCTCCGCACCGGCCTCATCGGACGATCGGCCGAGATGCTCGAGATCGTCGACACGATCCGGCAGGTTGCGCCGACGGACATCACCGTGCTGATAACGGGTGAGAGCGGCACGGGCAAAGAGGTGGTGGCGCGGGCGTTGCACGCCGCGAGCAAACGCTCCGGCAAGCCGCTTGTGACGGTCAACTGCGGCGCGATACCCGAGGGACTGATCGAAAGCGAGCTGTTCGGCCATGAGAAGGGGGCCTTCACCAGCGCGGTGGAGCAGAGGAGGGGGTTCTTCGAAACGGCTGACGGGGGAACGATCTTTCTGGACGAGATCGGCGAGCTGCCGGTGGCGACCCAGGTGAAACTCTTGCGAGTGCTGGAGAATGGCGAATATGTCCGTGTCGGGTCGTCGCAGCCACGGAGGGCCGACGTGCGCGTCATCGCGGCAACGAACCGGCCTCTCGAGGTGGAGGTGCAGCAGAAGCGATTCCGGGCGGACCTCTATTTCCGCCTGCGGTCCGTGAATATCCATCTGCCGCCATTGCGCGACCGGCGGGAGGACCTCCCGCTGTTGGTCGAGCACTTTGTGCGCGAGATCGCGGAAGAGCACGGCGTGCGCTTCGAGGGCTTCAGCAATGACGCCACCGACCTGATGATGAATTATGACTGGCCGGGAAATATCCGCGAGTTGCGGAACGCGCTGGAGAGCATGCTGGTACTGGAGGGCGGCCGCCGTTTGGGGGCTGAGGTCGTGGAAAAGTATCTGAAAGGACGAGCGTCGGTGAACATGGAACGGAACCTTCCCGTCGTGACGGGAAAGAGCGTGGAACAGGCGGAGCGGGAGCTCATCTATCGGGCGTTGCTCGATATCCGCTCGAACCTCTTGGAGCTGCGCGATCTGATTGCAGGCAGCGATCGTGCGCCGTTACGCCGTGCCGAAGCGGAGTCGGCTGCGGCCGATGCGGCATTGTCGCTCGACGAGATGGAACGCAAGATGATCCAATCGGCCCTCGAGCGACACGAAGGCAACCGTCGTCTGGCCGCCCGCGACCTGAACATCAGCGAGCGGACGCTGTATCGGAAGATCAAAGAGTATGGGCTGGTAGAGTGAGCATGAAGAATTTCGGATTGCGGATTGATGATTTCGGAATATCGGATGGGGTGCATTCATGAGGATCGGCATTACGCATTTCGGGGTCCGAAAGAGCATCACGACCGCTTTGGCCCTTCTCTTGGGCTGTTCCTACTCCTTCAAAGGCGGCACGGTGCCACCGCACCTGAAGACCGTCGCCATTCCTGTGGTCGATGACGTCAGCGGCTATGGGGACCCGTCGTTGCGGGAGCATTTCACGCGCGAATTGACGCAGCGATTCATCACTGATGCGACACTCGAGCTGGCCGACCGGAACACGGCCGACGCCGTGCTCGAAGGTTCCATCGTGGAGGTGCGAGATGCGCCCAACGTCTTGCAGGGGGGTGAGAACGTCGCCCAGCGGCGCATCACGGTGCGGGTGAAGATGGCATTCAACGATCTCAAACTGCGCAAGAAAATGTGGGACAAGGAATTCTCCAACTGGGGAGACTACCCGTCCGGTGGCGGGCTCACCCAGCGACAGGCCGGCATCAGCGAGGCCGTCCGCAAGATCACCGAGGACATTCTTAACGATACCGTCGCAGGATGGTAGAACCCGTATGCATACCGCATTGATACTGCTCGATCCCCTTGACGTGCTCACCAGCGATCTGATCGCCGACGTCATTCTGACCGTCTACTTTCTCTCACTCCTCCTGCTCTTCGCGTTCGGAGCGCACGGCTTCCTGATGGTGTACCACTACCTCAAGCAGCAAAAACAGGCGCGCCGAGTGCAGCCCCCCCTGACGGCGACGCCGCCGGTGACGATCCAACTGCCGATCTTCAACGAGCTCTACGTCGTCGAACGTCTCATCGACGCCGTCTGCGCCATTGACTATCCGAAAGATCAACTGGAGATCCAGGTACTCGACGACTCGACGGACGAAACAACAACGATCGCCGTCCGGGCGGTCGAGGCCTACCAGGCGCTTGGCTATGACATCAAGCACATTCACCGGACCGACCGGACCGGCTACAAGGCCGGAGCGCTGAAGAACGGGCTTGCGCAGGCGCGCGGCGAATTCGTAGCGATCTTCGACGCCGACTTTGTCCCCAATCCGGATTTCCTCCAAAAGACGATCCCGCACTTCGCCAATCCAAAGGTCGCTCTCGTGCAGACGCGCTGGGAGCATCTGAACAGCGAGTATTCGCTCTTGACGCGCGCCCAAGCCATGGCGCTCGACGGTCACTTTGTGATGGAGCAAAACATTCGCAATCAGGCCGGCTTCTTCATCAACTTCAACGGGACCGGCGGCATCTGGCGCGCCGAGGCGATCCGCGACGCGGGTAACTGGCAATCGGACACGCTCACGGAGGACCTTGACCTGTCGTACCGGGCCCAACTGCGAGGCTGGCAGTTCGTCTATCTGAACGACGTCACGTCTCCAGCAGAGCTGCCGGCCGAGGTCAATGCGCTCAAGTCGCAGCAATTCCGATGGACGAAAGGGGCCATCGAAACGGCCCGGAAGATGCTGCCGGAGGTCTGGCGTTCGGACCTTCCGCTGCGCATCAAACTGCATTCGACGTTCCATCTCACGAACAACATCGTCTTTCCGTTCATCATCCTCGCCGGCATTCTCAATGTGCCCCTCGTCTTCATCAAGAACCAGGGAGGACACGAGGCCTACTTTGCGCTGATGTCGGTGTTCGTCCTTGCGTTCATCGGCTCGTTCTTGTTCTATCTGTATTCTCAGAAGGCGGTGTATCCCGACTGGCGGCGGCGCATCATGCTGTTCCCGCTCTTCATGGCCGGCAGCATGGGCTTTGCCGTGAATAATTCTCGTGCCGTGTTCGAAGGACTCTTCAAGAAAAAGAGCGAGTTCGTCCGAACGCCGAAGTACGCGATCACGGGCAAGGACGATTCGTGGAAGGAGAAGCGGTACGTCGGCAGAAAGGCCGACTGGGTCGTCTACATCGAGTTCGCACTGGCCGTGTATTGCTTCTTTGGGGTGCTTTCTTCATTATACTACCTCGAGATCGCCGCGCTACCGTTTCAACTGATGTACCTCCTCGGGTTTTCGTTCGTGTCGTGGCTCTCGATCAAACATGCCCTCGCGGCAAGGAAACTGACACAGCGCACGACGGTGTAAATGGACGCCGCCCAGCAGGAGATCGCCGCCCTTGAGCGCCTCGTCGGCCCGCAAGGGACCTCGCCCCTCTTTGCCCGGCTTGCGGACCTCTATCTCCAAGCGGGCCGCCCGCAGGACGCTCTGCGCGTCTGCGACGCCGGCCTGGCCAGCTTTCCGTTCTATACCACTGGCCACTTCGTCAAGGGGCGAACCCTCCTCGCCCTTGAGATGATGAATGAAGCCCGCCGCGAACTCGAATTCGTTCGCGACTGGCTCCCGACCAACCCCACCATCTGGCAGTACATCGACAGCCTTCCGGTCGACGAGAGCCAATCGCTCACACTCGAACCCGAGCCGACCGTCGAGACGGCCGGCGAGACGCTGGCGCCGGAGGCCGAGGCTCCCGCCATCGCTTCGACCGAACCGAACTACTTCAGCGCGCTCACCGATGCCGCTCCCCCGCAAGCGGCCGCCGACACCGAGCCATCGCCGACAACTGCCGCCGAGACGAACGTCTTCGGCCTTCCTTCAGAGGCCCCGCCAGGATTCAGCGGATTCGGTGGATTCGCGGGCGCTCCGGCCGAATCGCCGGTGGCCGAGCCCGAGTCGCCCATGGAGGCATTCGGCGGTCTCGACGCCTTTGGGGGCTTTACGCAGACGCCGACGGAGACAGCAACCATCAGCCCAGAAGAGCCGATGCCGAGCTATGAGGAGACGGTAACCTCGGCGCTTGGCACCGGGGCGCCAGGATTCATCGCGACGGAAGCGGGAGAGACCTTCGAAGCATATGCCGACCGTCTGCGTCTGGAGTTGGGGCCGACGGGCATAATCACGCTTGATCAGTTCCTAGACGGTGAGGGGATCCTTCCTTCGGCATCCGTTGCGACCGACGTTGAGCCGATCGTCGGGACCCCGGTGCCGGAAGCTTCCTTCGATGCACCTGCGGCGGATATGTCGCTTGCGCCCGGGATCGATACCACGCCCTCAGCCCCGTCGATGCCTACGGCTTCAGAGGGATTCGACTTGAGCGGATTTCCCGCGATGTCGATCGAAGCGGAACCGTCGCTCCCTCCTTCCGTCGACGACGTCTCATCGGGCGGTTTGGATCTGAGTGGATTCCCGACGGCTGATGAACCTTCGCCGCCTCCAGTCAATGCTGAACCGGCCTCGTCGCAGGAGGCCGGAGGCTTCACAGGCCCATCCTTCGAGGGTCCTCCGGCGATCACCCCCGACACGTCGATCGAGGGGCTGACAGCCAAGCTACAAGGCGCCAAGAAGATCACCCCCGTCATTGATTTCTCATCGAAGTCTTCCTCCGACGACGGCGGTACGATGGCCAGCAGCAGTTTCGTGACCCCGACCCTGGCTGAGATCTATGCGAAGCAGGGCTGGTTCGATGACGCGATCAAGGCTTATCGGACGCTGGCCAAGACAAAGCCCGCGGAACGGGAGAGGTACGAAGAACGGATCAAGCAGCTCGAAGAGGAGAAGAAGCAGCAGCAGGGATGAAGGACCAGATAGACTTGCCGCGCCACGAAGTGGTCAATGCGTGAAAGCGGCTACCTCGTGGCGGTTTCTACGATGTGGATTGCGAATCATCGCAGAATTGAAGCGCGGTACGCAGAACAGCCCGGGCAGTGGATGCTCGGGCTGTTTCCGTTCCTACGGGCCTTTCTTTACTCGGGCGTGGGCGCCCGGTCCTTCTCAGGCCAACGTCTTGGCGAACCCCTCGACCTTCATTGAAGAACGAAGAGCTCGGGGTTTATCTTAGGACAGCTTGTTGACGAACTTCGCCAGCCGCGACTTCTGGTTAGCGGCCATGTTCTTCTTAATGACGCCCTTCGCGCCCAGGCGATCGAGGTACTTGCTGACCGTCTGCAATGCGGCGGCTCCGTCGACTTTGGTCTTGGCGGCGCGCACCTTCTTAATGAGAGTGCGCATCTTCGAAATGGCGGCCTTGTTGCGGACGGCGCGCTTGGCGCTCTGACGGACCCGCTTCTCGGCGGACTTGTGTTGCGGCATTGAATGGCTCCTGTTTCACGAATACATTAAAATAGCGAGAATTCGGGGCAATTCCAAGGCGCTTAGCAATCGGGCGGTGAATGGTCGCCGATGAACTCGAATTCTGGCGAAGTCATCAGGGAAGACCCCTACGTGCGCGATCGCCGCTTCTTCCGGGTTCAATCCAGAAGCCCCGCGGCTCCTCGCAAAAGCCCACGAAGCATGGCCGCCGTCGCCCCCCAGATCCGGTGCACGCCGAATTGATAGCTGTACACTGGATGCATCCGACCGTGCCACTCCCGCTCACCTCGCTCTTCGTTGTCCGGATCCAGGAAGAACGACACCGGTACGGAGAACGCCTCTTCGACCTCGTCAACGTTCAGCACCAGGTCAGGCATCCCTCGCAAGACTCCGATCACAGGGGTGACGACAAACCCGCTCGGGATCTCCAGATCGTCGTGCTCTCCCAAAAGGTCCAGCGCGGAGGGGACCAGTCCGATCTCCTCTCGGGCCTCCCGGAGGGCGGCAGCCACCGCCCCATGGTCGACGGCGTCGACCGTTCCCCCGGGAAAAGAGATCTGTCCCTTATGATGCTCCACGCGGTCGGTCCGCTTCGTCAGCAGCACCAGGAGATGTCCATCGTCGTCGATGAGCGGGATCAGGACGGCTGCGCGGATGGCGCCGGGAGCCGATAGCCGTCGCGGACGATGCGACCGGAGATAGGAGCGAATGTCGGAGAGGAGGAGGCTCACTCAGATGGTTCGGAGGGCTTGGTCGAAGTCTGAAATAAGATCATCCACCGCCTCGACTCCCACGGAGATGCGGATCATGCCCGGCGTCACGCCGTGACGCGCCAGCTCAGCGTCGTCCATGAAGATGTGCGATGAGTAAACCGGGATGCTGACGAGCGTTTCTACGCCGCCGAGCGACATCGCATTGACGGCGACACGCAGATGGTCGGCGACCTTCGCGGCCGCTTCGACGGGCGTCAGCCGTTTCGAAGGTTTCACTTCGATCGTCACCATGCCGCCGTAGCCGGACATCTGCCTCAGCGCCAACACGTGCTGGGGATGCGATGCGAGCCCGGGATACAGCACGCGCTTGACCCGAGGGTGTTGTTCCAGCGCCGTAGCCAGCGCGAAGGCGTTCACGTTCTGACGCTGAACGCGCAGTTCAAACGTTTTCAACGAACGTCCGAGCAAGAAGGCGGCGAACGGGTCGAGGCAGCCGCCGTGATGCTTCGCGAGTCCTCGCACGCCCTTGACGAATGTTGCCGAACCGACAACGACGCCGGCGATGATATCGCTGTGCCCTCCCAGGTATTTCGTCGCGCTCTCCGTAATGACGTCCACGCCGAGCTCGAACGGCTTCTGGTTCAGGATCGATGCAAACGTATTGTCGATCATGACAAGAATGCGATGACCGGCCTTCCGTTCGGCGATTCGGGTCTGGTGCACAACCTCCTCGATGTCAACCAAGCCGAGCGTGGGATTGGTCGGCGTCTCGAGATAGACCAGTCGGGTTCGCGGCGTGACGAGTGAGGGCAGGTCGCCGAGACGCTGCGGGTCCACCCACTTCACTCCGATCTGAAGCTTCGGAAGTTCATCCCGGAACCAGCGGTACGTTCCCCCATAGAGCGCTGGCGTTGAGATGATCTCATCTCCGCTTCTTACCGTCGAGAGAATCGCCGTCGTCACGGCCGCCATGCCCGATGAAAAGAGCACCGCCTCGGCTTCTTCGCCCCCCTCCATCAGCGCGATCGTTTCCTCAACGTCGCGTACGGTCGGGTTGTGATAACGCGTGTAAACGTAGACGGACGGATCGCCTTTCGCGAACCGCACGGCGTCGTCCGACGACGCAAAGCGATAGGTCGACGTCTGGTAGATGGGGAGTGCAACGGGCCCTTGGTATGCGTAGAGCTTCTTGCCGTGGATGGAGCGCGTAGAAAGCGAGAGAGGGCGTGATGGCGTAGCATTCTTCTTCTTGGCCATGGCGGTTCGAATGGATGGTGAAGAAGAAGGTAGGAAAAAATGCGGAAGCGGGGGAGGAGCTGCGAGGAGCCCTCAGCGTGGAGCACGGGGCTTGGAGCATCGGAAGCGGTGTCCGGCCCCATGCCCCATGCTGACGTCGACTCAGATCCGCCACAGATACGACGCTTTGAAGAAGAATCCCCGGTTCTTTTCGAGGAAGCCGTCGTCACGCACATAGCCGGCTGAGCTCGGATCCCAGCGTTGCCGCTCGTAGATCGAGCCGAAGCCCGCGTGGATCACGGTTCCGGGGATGTATGTGAACGATACGAGGGCATCCATCGGAAGACGCCGGCGGAAGCCGTTGTACTCGGCCGTCACACGAAAGAACAGGTATTTATTGAATTGGTATGTCGCCTTGATCCGATTGATCGGGTAGGAGAACAGGAGCGAATCGTCCGAGGTGCGATGCAGGTCCTGGTACGTGAGCTGGTGATCGATCCGGATCTCGTCATTCGGCTGAAGCGTGATGATCGTTTGCGCTCGTTGTCCGCGCCCTTGCTGGAGAAGTGCGTAGGCCGGAGAGTTGCCGTAGCGGTAGATGAGCGTCACCCCCAGCCATTTGGTGAATTGCCCTCCTCCTTGCATGTAGACTCCGTTGGTATTAAAGCGGCTGGTCAAGAAGACCTCCGTTCCCTGCTTCAGCTGCAGCAGGACCGCAAGATTCCCTCGGAAGAGGAGCATGGTGGAAAGAACGTTGGACATCTCCCAGAGTCGGCTGGGTTGGTCGTACGTTTGCGACGTCCCGGCACTCAGCGTCACACGGTTCCAAAAATCCGAGACCGGATAGAAGTGGCGCTGGACTGTGCCGCTCAACGAGGTCGTGGCCGCACGCACAATGAATCCCATGTCGGCTTGAAAGCCGGGCGAAAGGTCTTCAATGCCGAGAGAAAGGCCGCCGTCGCGGTCCTGGCGATTGAAAGCGAGCGATAGCGCATGGCCCGAGGTGGATGCGCCCGCCAGACGCGTGCTGGAACCCACAAAGTGCCCCTCGACCATGGAACCGGCTCCGACCCGGACCTGGGCGTCGGCTCCTCCGATCATGTTGCGGTCGCTCCCGACTCCACGGATCGCCCCGATGCCGCCGACGTAGGAATCGTCGCTCAGACTGCGGCGATACCGAACGATTCCGAACTGAGCATCCGTGGCGTTGGCGATCTCGTCGTTCGCCATCAAGACCGCCACCGTATTCTTTTCGCCTATCTTACCCGTCAGGCGCAGGCCAACCTTGGGGTCGACGATGGCCCGCGTATACACGAAGGACTGTACTGATCCGCCACCGCCGCCAAGGTTGAACAACTCGCGTCCTTCGAGAAAGAAGGGCCGTTTCTCGGCGAAGAAGAGGTTTGTCCGCAGGTTCACGTCCACCTGTCCGGCATCGGCCTCGACTTGGCTGAAATCCGGATTGTATGTCCCGTCAAGGACCAGGTCGGAGGTGATGCCATACTTGAGCGTCAAACTCCCCTCGCGTCGAACATCGCGCACCTGCATTGTGTCGCTGATGCGGGCATATTGTTGGTTGAACGTCACTCCCGGCAGGACTTCGAACAGCGTTCTGTGCTCAAGCCCTGTGTAGACCATCGGAATCATCTGTGAGAAGAACGCAAAGCCCTTCGAGGGGTCCATCGCCGGATACGACCCATGCTCATTGCGCCGGCTGATGTAGCGCTCGAAAAAAACGCTCATCGTCGTCTGCTCGTCGTTGCGATAGCGGATGCTTTTAAGCGGGATCTGGACCTCGACGACGTATCCGTCGTCCGTCATCGATCCGGCGCTGTACCAGACGAGGTCGACGCTGAAATCTTCCTTGCCGCTGGCATACCGACTGTCCATTTGAATGCCATGCGGATTGACGTAGAGGGCCGTCAGTCCCTGCTGATCGCCGAAGGTGTCGAGATTGATGCAGACCCAATCGTCCGACCGGATGTTGTCGCGAACGGCCAGCGAGGTCTTGACGAGCCCCGGGTCGTCATAGCATCGAAAGGCAAAGTACAGATTTGCCGGATCGTAGACCATCCAAACGACGGTCCGTTGCTCCTGTGTCTTGCCGAAATCGGGAGCGAACGTGATGAAATTCGAGACGCTCGGAGCGTCGGTCCATGCAACGTCATCCATCCGCCCGTCGATCAGTGGCGGAGTCGATACGGCGGCGGGACGCAGGGGCTGTGCGCTCGTGAAGGGTGAGTTGAGGAGGCAAAGGACGAGGCAGAGAATGCTGCGAGACATACAGGGTCGAAGGAATCGTGATCGGTGCGAAGCGTTGGAAAGATACGGTACGACAGGTCGGAAGCTCGAGGCCTGGTCAGCCGTCGAACTCTCCGTGTACAAGTCCGTCGAGCCATGAGAGCGCCTCGTTCTGAACGACCGGAGAGACCCATCCTGCAAACGGGTATCGAGGGCTGCGCATGAACTCGGCCGATTGCCGCAAGACGATCGTTAACGACATGCCGCTGAGGTCGGCGTAGGTGCGCGAAGATCTGATCAGAGCTGTCAGGTCGTGCCGCATGCGGCGGACGAGATCGATGATCTCGGTCGGTACAGGCGTCTGCGTGGTTGCGACCGGGTGGTCTGAGGGCCAGGCGAGCACCGGCCCCTCGGCATAGTACTCCCACAGCGATCGAGCCTGCTCAAGCAGTGTTGCGACGTGCAGCGCATCAGGCTGCGGCACGAGCGGACTCGACAGAAATTGCTGTGCGCGCCCTCGCCCCGTCGCACTCATCACGGCGCCGACAGTCCGCCGCACTTCAAGCAAGCGTTCGCGCTCCAGATCGGTCAGGCGGTCAGCCAGCAGCCATTGAAGTCCGAACGAGGCGTGGAGCGCTGCCTGATACGCGCAGAACGACGAAGCCCCGAGATCGTGTCGCTTCACGCCTTCTTCGGCTGAGGCGAGAAAGGTCGCCGCCTTCGACAGGCAGATCGTCGACTCGACATAGTCGCGGGTGCGGGGTACGGAGTTCATGGCATGGCCCAAGGCGCCGAGGTGCGACCTTCGATCACCGACCGGAACAGCTCGCTGAGGCGATGAAGATCCTTCCCCCCATCGATGCCGGCTTGTTCCAACGCACGGCAGAGCGCCTCCACGTCGGGTACCATTTCGACGGCGATCTCGCGGAGCAGCGAACGGCACTGAAGTGCAACACCGGGCTCGCAGGTCGACTGCAGCTTCGGGAGCACGCGAAGCCACGACTCGTAGTGATTCTGGATCGACCGCTCAATCACAAACAGGCGCCGCAGCTCAGGCTCCGACAGGTGCGCCAGGTCGTCGGCTGTAATAAGGCGGACATCATCCTTGTCGACGGCGGCGACGGCTTGTTCGTCGGAAAGCAGGCGCCAACCGCCCGACCGCGGTGGCTTGGGTTCAACCTCGAAGACGCGGACCATCTGCTCAGCGACGCGATCGAGGATCTGCGCGCTGCCGACGGTGGCCTTGAGGGCGTCGCGAAGACTGGCGGAACCGATCATGAGAGCCGGTAGGTCAACGTGATCTCACACTCGTATATGTTCGGGGCGACCTTCGTGGTCACCGAACCGCGCCCCTCGTCGATGATGCGCCGACCGGAACGGTGTTGGAGCTCGATCCAAGCGTCGCACTTCGCGTTTGCCAGGTTGCGTGCCTCCTCGGGCGTCGGGCCTCGTCCCTCGTAGGTCTTCTTCAACATGGCCGTCTCCTGGGCAGGTGGGAACAGCAAGAGTTGGCGAGCGCCCCGTACATGGCAACGCCCGCCAGCCAGTCCGGAGAGGGACCCGCAAGCGGGCGCAGAGTCAATGCTATCGATCGGAGGGGATACATTTCACCGCTTCGTGCGTATCCCCCCAATGAGATTGCGCAGTCACCTAAAAGATAGTGAAGAGTCGCTGAAAGTCAAGTGCCGACCGAGGTTGTGCGACGTTCACTCTGCCGCCAGTTCCTGTTTCAGGAACCGCCTTCTCATGCCTCCAGCATGTTAGCGTCGGGATCGCAAAACCGAAAGAAATAAAGAGACCCTTGATCAACGACATCGTCGACCTGCACACCCATCTTCCTCAATGCTCGGGCGTCACTGACGGTATTGGTCGACGCAAAAACGGGATAGCAGGCAGCAACCCCGTTCGCCGGTCGTACATCCCCCCGCTTCCATTCCCCCAGTATCAACGGAAAGCCGTCGGGGCCTTCAATCACGGCGAGCGGCTCAATCGAGTCCTCGTCGTCAAGAGAGAATCCAGCCACAACGACATACCAAGCTGTGGCCGAGGTGATGTCGCGGACGCGGAGAATGACGGTATCGATCTTCGAATAAGCATAGAAGGATCCCTTTGCAGTCGTGTGCTACCAGAGCATGGATGCGCAGAAGACCACGAGCACGCCGAGCACAAGATTGATGGTCGCGAACCGCCCAAGCCGATCGCGAAAGACTACAAAGTTGTCCGACGGGGTTTGCCCCGGAAGAGGCGCATGCTTCCGCATGTTCGGGACGATGTAGGCGCCGATCGTGATGCCGACAGCAAGGATGAGCCCGATCAACACATGCTTGACAAAGAGGATCTGTCCCATGTCGCTCGTCGTATCGAACAGCAGGTCGGCCGGGGTCTTGAGGAATCCGGTGATCAGCAGGGTCAGGATGGAACCCCACGCCATGATCGAGAAGCGTTTCGCGATAAGCCCTTGCAGCTTGCCGGCTTGTTGAGGTTCGATATGCTTGAGGGAAGGGATGAGGATGAAGTGGGCGTACGCGGCCCCGCCGATCCACAGCGAGGTGGCCATGAGGTGAAGGAAGTTGACAAAAGAATCGAACATAAGCAGCGTCTCCCATTTCAATCATTAGTTGTCGCCGACGATTGGATGGAAGGATGGATCCATCTCACCTCATCGCGCAAGCAAGATCATACGAGCAATCAACTACGAACGACCTTGCGTGAAGGTTTCATGATCGACCGACCATGTCTGGATCTCAGCACCGAGCGAATCTGCAGGTCCAGATTGATGGTTTCGAAGGCATTTTTCTGCCCTCGAACGGGGGTCACTTCCATTGCCAGCGGTCGCTTGGTTCGAGGACGGTTGTGGGGCCCGAGCTACGAAGCCACTCCATCGCCGATTGATTCCGAGCCAGATAGGCGTCCCAGAAGGCCGTGCTGATGGCGAGGATCACCCGATGGTGGTTGGGGTTCCGAGGTTGGCTGTCGCCGGGGAGCGGTCGGTCGGTGAAGGCAGAATGCTCAGCCCGGTCCAAAACGAGTTCGTATTTGTCTCCGGGGGGCAGTGCCGGGTACACAGCCAAGCGCGACTCCATGCTCGCATCGCCGATCATGGCTTCATCCTTCGTTCCGGTCATCAACAACCAGGGCAACATGACGCCTCCAAAAGCCTCCTGTGGCGATGTTCCGCCGCGCGGACTGCTTGGGCTGAAAGCTATTGCCGCATCAATGCGTTGGTCGGTGAGCGACGAATCGCTCCTTGGAAATCGTTGGCCGCTTACTGCCTGCGTGGTCATCGCTCCGAACGAATGGCCCGACATCCCCACTCGGTCCAGGTCGAGACGCCCCGCGAGAACGTGAGCAGCTTCCGTATTCCAGACTTCCAGCTGATCGAGAACGACCCGGACGTCGGACACTCGCAGAAGAAAGTTCTTGAGGCTCGCGGCGCGTTGCAGTGCGAAGTACCGAAGGATCGTTGGGGTCCCCTTCCACACCGATTCGTCACTCCCGGGATGCTGAAGAAAGACCACCACGTATCCGCGGGCGCGCCAATGACGGGCCAGATACGATGAACCCGAGCGAGAGCCGCCAAGCCCATGGCTGAACAATACCACCGGTGCCGGCGACGTGTCGCGAGGAACAAAGATCCGGACCGGAATGATGCGGTCTCGCACAGTATCATGAATGTCGAGATCGATGTAACTGGTGTCAGCCGGGCGGGAGACCGAAAGGGGGTCGTACGGCTGGGCTGTCGCCGACGGCAGGAACAAGAAGCACCAACAGAATCCGCTTCGAACGATCGCTCTTGATAGCATGGCTGGACCTTCTGTACGTCAACCCGGTGAGTGCCTGCCGAACGACGCAAGATCTGTACATAGCTCCCTGCCGCAATCGGAACGGTCAGATTCGCGACCAGTTGCAGGAGATCGGCTATGAGTAAACGGAAGGTATCCTACAGGAAGGAAAGAAACATGTGTTTCGATGACGACGGAAATGTCCCCTCCCTACGCAGATGCCACACGATCCGTCAGATCATGGAGAAACAAAGAGCCCTCCGGTTCGAACCCGGAGGGCTCTGATCATCGTGTGACAGCGATCAGAAACCGCTGACGTTCAACCGTCCGCCGGTGACCGTCTTTCCGCTGAGCGATGCGGTCGGAATGGTGCTCGACAGGATCGCATTTTTGATCGTCGCCGCAGAAGATCCTGGATGCGATGCTGCGTACAGCGCCGCCGCTCCTGTTACATGAGGCGTTGCCATCGACGTGCCGCTGTAGGATCCATATGTTGAGCTGTTGTTCTTACCCGGTAGGGTGGAATAGATGGCGGATCCGGGTGCGCCGAGGTCGACCGTCGTCGCGCCGTAATTCGAAAAGCTAGACTTGGCGCCCGTGGACGTGATCGAGGCCACCGCGATAATGTTGGCGTTCGGATAGTTCGACGGATAGCTGGCGATTGCATCATTGTCATCGCCCACGCCGTCGCTGCCGCCGTTGCCGGCCGCGGCGATGAACAAGATGCCCGCATTGTTTGCGCGCTCGATGGCGTCCTGGAGTCCTTGCGAGAATCCGCCTCCGCCCCAGGAGTTGTTCGTCGCGACGATATTGAGGCCGTGCCTCGTCTTGAGGTCCGTGAAATAGTCCACCGCCTTGATAGCATTGGCGGTCGTCCCGCCCCTCCGTCCAAGGAACTTAGCCGAGATCAGCTTCACGTTCCACACGACGCCCGCCACACCCTTCCCGTTGCCTCCAACGGCGCCTATTGTTCCGGCAACGTGCGTGCCGTGGTCGTCCTGCGTGCCGTCGTACGTGGAATTGTTGTTGCCGTCAAAGTCCCAACCGCGCACATCGTCGATATAGCCGTTGCCGTCGTTGTCGACGCCGTCGACGGGGTCGTACGGATTGACCCACGCGTTGGCCGCCAGATCTTCATGGGCATACATGAATCCTTCGTCGATGATCCCGATCAAGACTGCGCCGTTGCCGGTGTTGCCAGCGGCCCATGCTTCTCCGGCTTGGCTGCCATATTGGTTGGCGGGCGACGTCGCATCGCCGTACATGCCCCACAACGAGCCGTTGGTATAGTATGGATCATTCGACACGGCGTTGTGGTGATAGATCCAGTTGGGTTCGGCGTAAGCGACGCCCTTCGTAGCCCGAAGAACTGCGAGGGCTTCGGAGACCGACCGATCGGTTTGCAGCAGCGTCACGCCTTCGTCGTCGCCTCGTTGGAGCATCACTCGGGTCACGATGCGTTCCGCGACCTTGCCGCTGATCGTTTTGGCGATCGCTGCTCGCCGCGCCGCACTCGTTCCGTCAACGAACTTCACGAGGACTTCGCCCTCAACGAATCGCTCCGTTACGGGAGCGTCGAAGAAGACCTCGGCATGCTGGTCGGCTGGACGCGATGGGGCGATCTGGGGTGAAGTGGCAAGATCGTCCGACGGACGTTCGCAGCCGGCCCAGAAGAGCATGGCGCTGCCGACGAGTGCTGTGGTGATGCGGGCAAGGCGGGGGAAGCGCTTCCCGTACGTCATGGAGCCTCCTGCAAATTGGTGGTGGGGTGAGAGGGACCGACAAAGAAGATGCCCGTCGGCGAGGCGGCGCGACGAAAAAGGCACACGCTCAGCAAATGTATACGCTTTCGAGCGCGTTGTCAAATTTGAGAATCCCCAGAATATGCTCCTCGCGAGCCCGGAACTACAGAATCTTGAGGGTGAGATTCTGCGCTGAAAAGCCTGGAAAGCAGTTCTGGGGCTGTTCCATCTGCTGGCTCTCGCGGCGCTACCATCACTGCATCGACAAGACGTGCGTCATTCTTGCACGCTTCGGAATGCCGCGGTCGCTTCATCCGCCTCGGCGAGCGTTCGACCAAACGGGTCGTTGCCTCAACGCGGCCACCTCGTGGCGAGAGGTCACTTCTGAATCAGTCCCGGAGAATTCGAGATACGTGATCAGAAGCGTGATATCCGATTCCGACCAAGGGCCGTCCGCCACCGACACGGTGCGGTCAGCAGTCATTGATCATCTCACATCATACCGCACGAAGGCCGCAAATGCTCCGGCGAATGCAAGCAACGTGGCGACCCCCAGCCATCCCAGGTCGGCCACCGTGGCCGAGATCACATCGCTGAACGCAGGTCGCGGATGCGTGAACTGCGGCATGTCCGACAGGTCGAGCGACAGTTCACGCCCGGCATCGATCTTGATGCCGGTATTGGAATCGACACTGATGCGAATGCCGCCGCTGGATCCTGATTCGCGCTGCTTCTGATCCCGATAAGCATTGTACGTCGTACGATAGTCGGACATGCCGTCCTCGTAGCGTGACTTCACGCGCACATCCGTGCCGGCCAGATTCATGACGGCCAGCTGGTACGCCGAAACGGGAGAAAATCGTGACAGGAGAAACGCCAGTCGTTCCTGCTCACGCTTTCGGTTGCGCAGATCCTCACGGAGCTTTCGTCCGTTCTCATCGATCTCCGCCTGGAGTTGCTTGCGGGACTTGTCGTCTTCCTCGGCCCACGTCCACTCCATCTCCTCCCGGCGGGCTTTTCGCTGATCCGGTGTCAACCCCTCCATGGATCGTTCGCGTTCGCGCCAACGTTCGCCCATGGCTTTCATGTGGGCCTCCCACCGATCTTTGGAGAAGCCGTCCTGAATGCTCTCGACCTCGGCCACCGACGGGACCGGAGACAGTTGACCCGCGATCATCACTCCCGCACGGGGGACGATGAGAACGAGAGCTACCCACGACGTCAGCGCCACCAAGAATGAAACATTGGAGCGGCGCGTGACCGTTGAGATGAACAGGCCAAAGGCCAGAAAGAGCGTGAAAAGCAGTCCGGATGCTCCCACGAACGCCGCGATGCGCAGCCAGTGCTCACCCGTCAGCGGCACGCGGAAGGCGAAGAGCAATCCGATGCACAGCAGCAGCGGCACCAGAAGAGGGGCCCCGAGGCCGACCCAGGAGCCGACGAACTTGGCAAGAAGATAGTGCGCCCGCGGAACGGAATTCGCGAAGGTCAATTGCAGCGTGCCGTCTTCCCGCTCGCCGCTGACGGCATCATAGGTGAAGAGGAGCGCGAGCAGCGTCAACACGACCGATACGATGAACGCCACGTCAACGGCGCGAAAAACAGCATAGAGCGGGTCATTCGTGTAGGCGGCCGATAGCAGCTTGACCGGCTGCCAGGGAGAGATACTGGAGACCCGGCCGATGTCGTTCTCGACGCCGGCCGCGAAGATCTGCATGGGATCGGGCTGTCGGTACAGACGATTGTTGAGCGCCATCCACGAACGGGCCTCGCGCATCTCGAGCTGCACCAGCGAGGTCGCCGTCTCGTACTGCCGCACGGAGGCTCGGTACTCGTTGATGCCGACGAAGACGCTTAACAGCATCAGCAGCGATACCGCCAGAAGGGTGACGGGGAATTTGGGGCTCGCGAGGATCGCGCGGAGCTCTTTGAGAACAAGGGTGGTCAGCATGGCATACTGAGAATTGGTTTCAAGCTCGATCGGCATCCGTTGCCTCGCGCAGCGACCGCGGCGATCGCAGCGTGATCATGTCGAAAAGCAGGTATGAGGCCACAACAAAGCCCGTGACTGCAGGCAGCTCCCATTCAGCGCACATCATACCGCAGGAATCCCACGAACGCTGCGGCAAAGCTGAGCAGGGTTGTCAATGCCAGCAACCCCAGGTCGACGGCCACGGCACCGAGCGAAGCACTCAGCGCAGGAGGCTGGAACTCGAACGACGGGATCTCCTGCACGTTGATCGGCTTCTTCTCCTCCTCGCTGTCGGTCGTGACGCGGAAGACAAAGCCGCCGCCGACGTTCATCCCCGTCTTCTGCTTCATGAATTCCGCGTAGGTCTTCTGATACCGCTGCGCCGCTTCGACATAGGCCTCCTGCATATGCACTCCGGTGCCGGCGATCTCCATGGAGGCCAGCGACACCACGGCAGCCGGGGAGATCCGGGCCAGCCCGAGGGCCAAGCGCTCCTGAACCTGCAATCGATTGGACCGCTCCTCGTTCAGCCGGGCGGTGAACTCACTCATCTTCTTCTCACGTTCGTCTCCCAGGCTACCCATGAATTTCTGAAACTCAGCCATCATCTTGTCCATGGGCACTCCTTCGGGGGCGCGGAAGTTGGCCATCTTCTTCCGGTCCTCCTCCCACAGCGAGATGTTGTACCGACCCTTCTGTGAGTTCAGATCGTCAACGCCCGGCACGGAAACGGCGCGACCGGCCAACAACACAGCGGTGCGCGGCCAGACGAGGACCGCCAGGATCCAGACCGCCAGCAGGATCAGGAAGGAGTTCGATGACCGTTGCGTGATGGTCGACACGAAGACGGCGATGCCGAGAAATGCTGCGAAGTACAAGGTCCCGGCGGTCACCACCAGGATCAGTCGCACCCAGTCGGTCGCCGCCATCGGAACTCCCATGAGGATCAAGATCAGCGAGCCGATCAGGATCGGGATGAGCAAAGGAAGTCCTGCGCCGACGAACGATCCGAGCAGCTTGCCGATGATGTAGGTGCCGCGCGGAACCGCATTGGCGAATGACAATCGCAGCGTGCCGCGTTCTTTCTCTCCGCTGACGGCGTCATAGGCAAAGAGGATCGCGAACAGCGACAGGACGATTTGGAAGACGAAGTCCAGGTCGAGGAACCGGAACACGGCGTAAACCGGGTCGTCGCCGTAGCGGTTGTCGTCGGGACGGATCTCGCCACGGCCTCTGATCTCGGCTGTGCGGCCGATGTCATTTGAAACGCCCATCACGATCGAGGCGATTGGCTGTGGCGGCAGATAGACGCGAAAATCCCGGACGGAGACCCAGTCGTTCAATCCTTCCAGCTTGCGCAAGTTCTCCCGGGTGGCAGCTTCGTACTGTTCGCGACTCACCTGGTAGTTCCGTGCGCCGACGTAGAAGGAAAGGATGATCAAAACGGAGCAAACGCCGAAGGTGAGCGCAAACTTGGCCGACCCTATGATGTCGCGAAGCTCTTTGCGGATGATGAGGGAGAGCATGTGGAGATCTAGAGACTGAGAACGTGTGAGTATGAAGTCGACAGTTGAAGTATGTCGACTGAAGCGCCTGACGCCGTTCTACAACATCGCAACAACAGACCACTGATCACTGCCAACGGTTAACCGTTTACTGAGCACAGACGACCGGCTACTCCCCACTCCCTCCCGCCATATACTGCATGTAGATCTCCTCCAGATTCGAACCAGCCAGCTGCTTTGCCGACTCCTGCATGACAAGCCGGCCCTGCGCCATAATGCCGATCGTCGTCGCCACTTCTTTGGCGCGGAAGATGTCGTGAGTGGACATGAGGATGGCCTTCCCCTCGTCGCGCAACGATTCAAGGAGGCGTTGAAAGTCGTACGCCGCCTGCGGGTCGAGCCCCGAGGTTGGTTCGTCGAGCAAGATCGTCGGGGCATGCTTCAGGATCGCAATGGCGATGCCGCACTTCTGACGCATTCCCTTGGAGAATCCGCGGAGCCGCTTGTGATGCGCCGACTCCTGGAGCCCCACGCGGTTGAGCACGGCGTGGCATTCCTCTCGGGTGATCTCTGAGCGGCCGCCGAGCCGGGCGAAATACTCCAGATTCTGAATAGCGGTGAAATTCTGATACAGCATCACATTTTCCGACACGTAGGCCACGTGCTTCTTCGCCGTCAGCGGATCCTTGTGCGTGACCGTGCCGGCGATGAGTGCCTCACCCGACGTCGGCTCGACGAAATTGAGGAAGATATTGATCGTGGTCGTCTTGCCGGCTCCGTTGGCGCCGAGCATGGCAAAGATCTCGCCAGGCCGGACGGAGAAGCTGACGTTGTCAAGGGCTACGACGCCGTCTTCGTAACGTTTGGTGAGCGAGACGGCTTGGAGGAGTGGAGCAGAGGTCATGGAATGCCTGTGTAGAGGTGAAAGTGTGAACATTGATGGGCAGGATGGACACGAAGAATTGTTCCGTACATCGATGTCGAATCACTTACCTTCGTGAAAGTCGTATGCTGAAGACCACCAGCCCGCCCACGACGCCAAGGATGGCCAATACCAGTAGGATCGTTCCCCACCCGCCGGCTTCGGCGGCCACTTCGGCCGTCACGGTCTTATCTTCGGCGTTCACGGGCTGGTTGTCCGAGAGACCGCTCGTGCGCAGGCGAAATTCATACCGGCCCACGCTGATCTCAGCTGGTGGCGTCACCGTCACCGTTACGCGTCGCTCGCCGTTGATCTCGAGCGTTGGAATGACAGCCGGTTCGACCGACTTCGTCCAATTGAAGGGCAGGTCCACGTCGACCTTCACGTTGTCCAGCCGCCGGGTCCCTTCGTTGACGATGTCGGCAACCATCGTGACCGGTTGTCCCGGCTGAACGACGTGATACAATTGAGGTGCGCGGACAAGCAGACGTCCTTTGCCACGTGGAACCAGCTCGAGCTTCACGAAGCCGACCTTCAACGCAGAGATCTCCTCCTCCGTCCACGTTTTCGCCGCGAGGTTCGGCATCTCCTTCACACGGTCGGTCGGGACAACGAGCACGTAGAAGGAGATGGGCTTGTCCATCGTCACTTCGTCCGTCGGCCGGTCGGGGAGCGAGATCTCAAGCGAGGCTTTGCGCGAGTGGGCGCTTTCGGTGAAGCGGATCTGCGTCAGCCGGGCGTTGGAGCCCACGTCCCGGAAGTACCGGTCGATCTGCTGCGGCAGATTGGCCACGTCGAGGCTGAACGTATTCTGCGAGCCGGAGAAGAGCTCGAGCGTGAGGTCATACGTGGCCGTACGTCCCAGTTCGCCTTCCTGCGAGAATTGCTGCGATTGCACGAGCACCTTGTCGGCGGTGACGTCCTTCTGCAGAAAGATCCGCAGCGTTCGTGAACTGCCGTTTCCGTAGAGCAGATTGACCGTGACTGCATCGAGGTCCTGCAGCAGCGTGAATTCGACCGTCCGCGGTTTGCCGTATCGCAGTTCGTCGATCTTCGACTCATACGGTTGTGAAATGATCGCTCCCTCCTGGTTGTAGAGTGAGACGTAGATGTTCGTGATGACGTCGGGCTGGAGCGAGCGGAAGAGCTTGTCGTCGATGCCGACGAGTTTCTGGAATTCGCCTCCTCCGGACGCATTGGCCAGACCGAGCCGAACCCGCTTGGTTCCGTCCTCGGCTTGGTACTTCACCGCCCGGTCGACGGTGATGAACTGCTGTTCAAACAGGACGGCCAGAAGGGACTGCTGGTAGTTGACCTCCGCGTCAGCGTAAGCATTCTTCGATCGATCGAGTTCCACCTGTGAGATCAAACCCTTGTCGAACAACGCCTGTTGTCGCTCGAATTCTTTGCGGGTGACCTCGAAGTATTCCTTCGCCCGGCGAAGGCCGAGCAGGCGATACTTGTCATCTCGCTGGTTGAAGCTGTTGTATTGCGATTGGGCGGCCGAGATTAGCGCCAGCGCCAAAACCACGATCTGGACAATTCGGATCTTCATGGACTCGGGGAACGATACGTTGGCAAGAAACTGACCTCTGACCTCTGGTTTCTGAGCTCTGACCTCTGATCTCCGACCTCTATCTTCTCTATTGCCGCATAATCTGCATTCTGCCACGGGGCTCCGGCCGCGGCATCTTCACCGTCACCGTCTCGCCCTTGCGGTCGAGGACAAAGCTCAGCTCATCACCGACCTTTGCCGCTTCGAGCGCTTTGGCGAAGTCGGCGATGTTCTTGATCGGAGTTCCATTGAGCGACGAAACGACATCGCCCTTCTGGATCTCCTTCGAAGCATGAGGCATCGTTTCGCTGACCACGACAGCGCTTGCCTTCTTTTCGAGCATCAAACCGAGGGCTGGAAAGACGTCGGAGTTCTGGTCGCCCGGACCACGCCGGATCACCATGCCGCCCCCGGGCATCTCCTTGTCGTCTCTTCTCGTGAAGGTCACAACGATGGGCCGTCCGTCTCGTCGCACACCCAGCTTGAATTCCTCACCCGGCTTGGACGCGTTGTAGGCTTCGTGAAGTTCCTTGATCGTCTTGATCCGTTTGCCGGCGGCCATCCCGACCTCATCGCCGCGCTGAAGGTCGACCTCGGCCATGCCTTGCGGACGCCGATCGGGCGGAGGGACCATCACGATCTTCAACGTTCCGCCTTCGTCGGCGACGATGGCCATGATCTCGCGGAGCATCACCGAAGAATCGGCGTTGAAGCGCATCATCGTTCGTTGTTGACCTCCGGCGGACGACCAGCCTTGTGCGGACAATGGAACGACCAACACGAAGACGAACATAGCGAGCACGACGGATCGAAGCTGCATGGCAAAGGACCTCCTGTGTGAAGGATCGGGCGTGTCGTGATCGCGGAACGCTCGCCCACGGCGCCCTCCGACTCGCAACGAGACGGGGTTGGTGGACCAGCGCATCCGGCGACCGACGGCCGCTGTCGGATTTCTGATAACGACAACTTCGCCAAATGGATGCAGTCTCACGAGTCAATTCTTCTGAAGAAGTGTGAAGAAATGTAAAGGGGAGATGTTTGTCAGCGAGCGGAGGAATATATTGGGGAGTAGGAAGATGAAAGATAGAAGTAGGAAGACGATCTGAGATTCCTCTGTGTTGGGGCTGCTCCCGTGTTCGGTGAGCTGTGGCGTTCCTGTGAGGCCTTTTAATCTTCCTACCTCTTACCATCTACCTAATACTCTCTTCATGTTCTCCCGCGCCTCTTCCATACGGATCCTCATCGCCGTCATCGTGTTGGCCTGCGTCGGATTGCTGGCGTTGCAGGTCCGATTGCTCCAGAATACGGCCGAGCTCCGTCGGGCAACGTTCGAGCAGAACGTCATGGCGGCGTTGGCATCGGCGGCTCGCTCGCTGGAAGAGCGCTCCATTGTCGACCGGGTCTTCGTGGTGAGCGACGCCGATAGTCTGCATTGGAAAGGCAACCTCAAGTCATCACACTCGGCGGGACCGGTGATCGCACGGCGCATGGACCGACCAGATTCATCCACCGCGTTTGCGGTGATGATGACACCTTCCGGGACAGTCCGGACGTGGTTCGAGGAAGGAAAGATCATCGGAACGAGCGATCGGCCCCAACAGATCTCGGTGGAAGTCTTCGACATGTTCGGCCGGCTCGACACGACGCTGTGGCGCAAGAGGCGGGTGTCGGGTGACTTTGCCCTGCCGTTGCCGCAGGCGAAAGCCGGCCGCTCAGCGGCGTTCGTTCGAGTCCGTACCGACCAGGGGGTCTCGACGATGCGGCTCGATCCCGTGCGAGGTGCCTCGTCGTTCACCTTCACGTTTGGCGACACGTTGCGGCGCGACCGGATGGTGCGGCGCGTGGTGGAATCGTTCGCCATGACGTCGCCCGAACCGGTGGGCATCTCGATCGCTCCCGCGTCGCTCGACAGCCTCATGGGGGACCGACTCCGGCAGCAATCGATCGATCAGCCATTCGCCGCAGCGCTTGTCATGCTTGATTCTGTGATGGTGGCGTCGGACACGACGGCAACGTGGGATGGGGCGGAGGGAACGTTCCGATTGCCGGTGGGGGCCGTTGGTCCGTTCGCGCCGCGCGAAGAGTTGGTTGTGCAGTTGCCCTCGTGGCGGTCGCATCTGTGGGCCGGGCTCTGGCCGGAGCTCAGCGTGACGGCGGCATTGTTCGCGCTCATCGTTGGGGTGTTCGTGGCCACGCTTCGCACGATCCGTCGACAGCAGGAATTCGCCGGGCGGTTGAGCGATTTCATCGGCAACATGACGCACGAGTTCAAAACGCCGCTGGCGACGATCTCGCTGGCGAGCGAGGCGCTGACGCGCGCCGACGTCAAGCGATCGCCGAAGAAGATCGACACGTACAATGCCGTCATTCGGGACGAGAATAGGCGGATGGGTTCGCAGGTGGAGCGGATCTTGCAGATGGCGTCGCTCGAGGAGGGAGAGCTCGAATTGCGGAAAGAACGCCTGAGTTTGCACACGCTTGTGGCGGAGGCCGCGCACAAGGCGCGTATGCTGGTGCAACACCGCGGAGGGACGCTCGAAGTCCGTCTGGATGCGTCAGACGACGTCGTCCTGGGAGACCGGGTCCACCTTGAGAACGTCCTGCACAACCTGTTCGACAACGCGATCAAGTATTCTCCAGACGCACCGGCGCTGAGGGTGTCGACCGAGAACGACAACACCCAGCTGCGTCTGATCGTTCGCGATCGGGGCGTCGGTATCGCCCCGGACCAGCAGGAACGCGTGTTCGAGAAGTACTATCGCGTTCCGACCGGGAACGTGCACGACGTCAAAGGATTCGGGTTGGGACTCAGCTACGTGAAGCTCGTGGTGACGTCGCTGGGAGGCACCGTGCATCTGACCAGCAAGCTGGGGGACGGTACGGAAGCGACGATCAGCCTTCCGCTCGTTGATAGAAGCGCAGCCACAAAGAATACATAGATCTACAACAACGGCATGATCCTTTCGTCACGTGATCTTTGTGATCCTTGTGATCTTTGTGGCTAACAATATCCCATGAAGGCATCTCGCACCATCTTGCTCCTCGAAGACGACCCCAATCTTGGGTTCGTGCTGAAGGAACACCTCGAATCACACGGATTCAGCGTCGATCTGCGCACCAACGGCGTCGACGGGCTGTCCGCAGTCGCGAAGCGCCGATTTGAGCTGTGTCTCGTCGACGTGATGATGCCGAAGAAGGACGGGTTCGCGTTCGTTCGGGAACTCCGCCAGAAGGACCAGAAGACGCCGGTGATCTTTCTGACCGCCAAGTCGATGAAGGAAGACCGGATCGAGGGGCTGCGGGTTGGGGCCGACGACTACCTGACAAAGCCGTTCAGCATGGAGGAATTGCTCCTGCGGATCCAGGCGGTTCTGCGACGCACCTCGGGCGCCGAGCCTCCCGCAGCGATCTCGGCAACGATCGCCTTTGGACCGTACGTCTTGAATGTCGCCACACATCAACTGACGCGCGGTGCGACCAGGAAGAAGCTCACCTCAAAAGAAACGCAGGTTCTGGAGCTGTTGGCTGCGGCGCCCAATGTGGTTGTATCGCGACATCAGATCCTGGAATCGGTATGGCACGATTCCGGCTATCATACCGGCCGCAGTCTCGACGTGTTCATCTCGCGCCTCCGCAAGCTGTTCCCTACGAAGAGCGGCGTCGAGATCCTCAATGTGCACGGGGAAGGGTATCGGTTGGTCGTGAGAGAGAGGAAAGCATAGGAGATTTCGGATTGCGGATTCTCGATTTCGAATTTTCCGTGAAGGACATTCTACGTTATTCCGAAATCCCAAATCCGCAATCCGCAATTCCCTCACGCCCTCCTCCGTTCATACTCACTCTTCACCAGCCCGTTCGCAAACGTTGCGGTCCGGACGTGGGTCCAGGTGAGATCGCGACCTGTCGGACCGAAGAGCGGAATGCCCTCTCCCAGTAAGACCGGGATCTTCGTCAAGATCAACCGGTCGATCAGGTCCTCCCGCAGAAACCCCTGGATCGTCTTCCCACCGTCCACGTAACAACGCTGATGTCCGTCCTGGCCGATGCGTTCCAACGCCTTCGCCGGAGTCAGGTTCAGCAACGTAACGCGGTCGCGCACCGCCTCGGGAACATCGCGGTACATACCGCTGAGCACGTAGACCGGTTTCGGATACGGCCAAGCGCCTCCAAATCCAAGCACGGTCTCGAATGTCCCGCGTCCCATCACGATCGCATCGACGGTCGCCATGAACTCCGCATAGCCGTAGTCCTCTCCGGGCGGGCTTTCAAGGTTGTGTAGCCAGTCGATCGACCCATCCTTACGGGCGATGAAGCCGTCGAGGCTCGTGGCGATGTAAACGGTAGCGGGCATGTGACACTCAGGCGATGTGGTGAGGGCGACAGGATGAACAGGATGTCAATTGCTGTTTCACATTCATTCCACGCGCACTTCTGCACGGACCACATCTCCCGCGACGATCCGCTCACGCTTTCGTACCTCGGATTTCAGGGCGAAGAGGTACGAGCCCGACTTCTTGTCAGGGAAGAGCGACGTCTTCCATTCGGTCCTCCCGATCTTTACGGATACTCGGATCGAGCCGAACGGCTTCACCTTCGAGCCGTGAACGGCGCGAATGACCGCAGAGGTCTTTGCAGGGAGGGTCACAAAATGCCATCCCCCAACGCCCTGGTACAACCAGATCTTGGCGCGGATGGTGTAGGTGGAGGCGTGCATAGGCCATTCAGTCGTTAGAGAAGATGGACATTGATGGACAGGATGGACGGGAATTCACAAGGGCCATTTCATCCTGTCGATCTTGTACAACGATGTTGATGACCCTCAGTGCATGATGAGAGGACGTGATCAGACCACCGAGACCGACAGGGCCGACAGGATCCGGAGGATCACGTGGGCGAACAGGAAGATGCTCACCTTCTGGAAGAACGCCGAGAGCGCAACGAGCGCCTTGAGTGCCGCGGAGGTTTCGTCGGCTTCGCGTTGGGCCAGCTGGATAGGGAAGAACAGCAGCGGGACGAGGGCAAACACGAATGGAAGGACCAGGAGCGTCAGCGGGATGCCGGCCGAGGCGCAGACCTCGACGAATTTCGCTTGGCGGTCGGGCGCCTGCGTAAAGAGAATGGCGAACAGCACGCCGTAGAAAGCCAGGAAGTACGAGATGTGCTCGCGGATGTTCTGCGTCTGCGCAAGCGCCACCTCGATCGTACGGCCCCGCAAAGCCACATGGCTCAACAGGTATCCGAGATCCCACGCCGCAAAGAGGCCGACGGCGGCCGCGGCGGTGATATTCGTTCGAAGCACAGGACCGAGGATCAGGAGGCCCAGACTCAGAACGTAGGCGGCGATATTCCAAGGGCGTTCGTACATGTGTGCGATTCAGAGAATGTTTGAATGGACGACGGGACGCGACGGCACATGAAGCAAAAAGCGGCGAATGACCGCTGAACGACGGACGTGCCTGGACCGTGCTGAAGGTCTCCTCGCTTCATCCTTGGGTCTCGCGATGTGCTGTACTCGACGTCACAACGATCACGACATTCCCCCGCTTCCGCCGCGATTCGACATACCGGTGCGCCTCGACGATCTGGCCGAGCGGATAGCGGCGATCGATCACCGGACGAAGCTTGCCCTCCGCCGCGAGCGTGGCCAGTTGGGCAAGATCGTCCGATGTCTCCTTCGTGGGGGACTTTACCGACGTCGCTCGCCCGTCGGGTGCCCGAAGTGCCTTCACGACCGATCGGGGGAGTCTGCCCACGGCGTCGAGCACGACATCGAAGACCTCACCCAGCCGGGCAAGATCCGTCCTCGTGTAATCGATGACCGAGGATGCGCCAAGCGACCGAACAAGCTCAAGATTCGATGTGCTGCATACGCCGGTCACCGTTGCGCCCATGTTCACGGCGAGTTGCACGGCGTACGTACCGACCGATCCGGATGCGCCATACACGAGAACACGTTGGCCTGACTTCGCGCCGGCTTTTCGCAAAAGCTGAAGAGCCGTCATCCCTCCGACGGGAATGGCGGCCGCCGTCTCATACGCGATCGACCCGGGGATCCGCATCACCACCCCCATCTTCCACTGCTCGGGAACGCACAAGAACTCGGCGTACGCACCGTTGACCAGTCCGGTCGTCGTACCAAAGACGCGGTCTCCCTTGGAGAATCGCGTCACCGAACTTCCCGTCTCCACGACCTCGCCAGCGAATTCGACGCCGGCAATGATCTTGGGTTTAAAGCCGACGACGAGCCCGACCGCATGCAACAGGAGGCGAGGAAGCTTCCGAAGCATGACATCGCCCATGGCGACCGTGGCCGTGTGGACACGGATGAGGACCTCTTGATCTCCGGGAACAGGCCGATCGACTTCGGCGAAGGTGAGCACTTCAGGCGGACCGGACTTGGTTTGAAGGACGGCTTTCATCGGTTGCTTGCAGGCGGAGCTCAAGCGGCCGCAGACAGACGCCAGATCATGAATGGACTCGTCCGTTCGTCGAACCGCGTACGCCGGTAATCTCCGAAGAGTCTCTCGATATTCCAACCTGTGGCGTGGGCGTCCGACTCGAACGTTTCACGCGACATCAGGGCGAATCGCACGGGCAAGATCCTCCGTTCGTATGGCGCCCCTTCCCCGCGGCGCAGTTCGTAGATCTGTTCGCCTGTGACGATGCCGGTCGCGTCATCGTGGGCCATCCATGCGTTCAACGTCATCGACCGGCCATCGCCGAGCGGAAAGGTCCCCATTGTCCGCAAGGTACCATCTAGTGTGGCGGTGCGCACCGCCGGATTCTGCAGTGTGCAGATGAAGGTTCCGCC
>CAZOMY010000034.1:0-32556 GCA_964581115.1 uncultured Ignavibacteriaceae bacterium
GCTGAGATGAAAGAAGCGTTACACAGAGATCCACAGAGGAAAAGAGAAGTTCCACAGAGGAAGAGATCTATCACTCTGTGGAACTCTGTGTCACATGTTTCCCCTAAGAACTCAACCCCTGACTGAATATGACGTGGCGAAATATTGTACTGTCGGCGGTCACCGCATCTCTCGCATCCGCCCAGCCGAACCTCCACTCATTCAAGATCGAGTCGAACGATCTGCTTCTCTCGCGGCCGGCGCAAGCGGGTACGTATTTTGACAAGGTCGGACGGAAGTTCGCCATCCTCGGGACCGAGAGCGGGACATTCGAGGCCTGGGCGTATCCGCTCAAACTCGTCCGAAATGCCGAACTGAGCTTTTTCCTCGGTACCTCGACGGAACCGGTTCTGGCCAAGGAGATTGTCCGCACCATCGAAGTCTCGCCCGAATTGACAACGCTGACCTACACGTATCAATCTTTCACCCTTCAGGTTCATTACCTGACGGCCATTGACCAGCCGGGAGCGTATCTCCTGCTTGACCTTCGTTCGACCGAGCCAATGACGATCGTCTGTTCGTTCATCCCCGTCTTGCAGCCCATGTGGCCGGCAGGACTCGGTGGACAGTCGGCGCGATGGCTGGATGACCTGAAAGCATACCAGATCAGCGAGCCGACGCGTCGGAACACTGCCTACATCGGGTCGCCGATGGGTAGCGGCATGTCATACACACCGGCTCACATGCTCTCGGACCGTCCGAGCCAGTTCAAGATCGTCGTCGACAAGCCCGAGGCCGTTCGCGGTAAGTTCATTCCGATCGTCATCGCCGGTGGCCGCGGTTCCCGCGATTCCCTTCGAACCATCTACCAAAAACTTGCCGCAGAACCGGAGGTCCACTACCGGAGCGCTCTACAGCATTACCGGAACCTGCGGTCCTCCACCATCCGCATCGCCACACCCAATCCCGAGATCAACCTGGCCTACGAATGGGCCAAGGTGGCCTACGACAATCTCTTTGTGCAGAACCCCGACCTCGGTCTCGGCATGGTGGCGGGCCTGGGACTCTCGGGCACGAGCGGGCGTCCGGGCTTCGGCTGGTTCTTCGGCGGTGATGCGTACATCAACTCCTTCTCGCTCAACTCGTACGGCGCTTCGAACGCATCCCGCGATGCGCTCCTCTTCACCCACCAATGGCAGCGCGAAGACGGCAAGATGGCCCACGAGCTGACGCAGGCGGCCGCGTATGTCGATTGGTGGAAGGACTATCCGTACGGATACATTCATGGCGACACGTCGCCCTTCTACGTGTGCGCTGTGTGGGACTACTTTCGCCACACTGCCGATTCAGGGTTCGTGCGCAAGCATTGGAGCGTGATCCGCAAAGCGTACGATTGGTCGCTCGCCACCGACGCGGACGGCGACGGATTGATGGACAACAAGAAGGCGGGTCTCGGAGCGCTGGAGTATGGTCCGCTGACCGATATCCAGTCGGACGTCTACACCGGCGCCGTGTGGGTGCGCGCATCGGCGGTGATGCCCTCGCTCGCACGGGTCGTCGGCGACACGGTCTTCGCGCAGACGGTGGAGGCCTACGGCGTCAACGCTGCCAAGTCCTTCGACCGCCGATTCTGGGATGAACGGAACCAGCAATATGCCTACGCTTTCACACCCCGCGGCCAGCAGGTCGATATTGTCTCGCCGTGGAATGCGGTCGGGTTGATGTGGGAATTAGGCGACCCTGCGCGCAGCGTCAAGTCGCTCCTGAAACTCAACTCCGCAGAGCTCTCCACAGATTGGGGCATTCGCAGCATCTCGAACAAGAGCAAGTACTACGAACCGCTCAACTACAACTACGGCGCGGTGTGGCCATTCCTCTCGTCGTGGGTGGCGACCGCCCAGTTCAAGCATCATCTGTTGCTGCAGGGTTACGCGACTCTTATGGCCTCGGTACGGCACACATTCGACAACGGCCTGGGCGTGATCACCGAGGTCTTTTCGGGCTCGCAGAACATCTGGCCGCAGGAAGCGGTGGCCCACCAAGGTTTCAGCACGGCCAGCGTCGTCCTTCCGCTGATGCGCGGGCTCGCGGGACTCGAGGTCGATGCGCCTCGCCGAACGGTGCAGTTCTCTCCCCATCTCCCAGCCGATTGGGACCGGCTGGTCCTTCAGAACATCAACTTGGCCGGCAGTTCAGTATCATTCGAGTACAGTCGCAATCGCACGAAGGCGACGCTGAAGGTTCGGTCGGTAGGATCAGAGCCGGTGCAGGTCGTGTTCGCTCCGGCATTCGGCATCGGGACGGGTATCGGCAAGGCCCGCATCGACGGTCGGGAAACGACGTATCGACTGATCGTCTCATCGCAGACCGTCCAACCGCTCATTGAATTCCTCGTCGGAGGCGAAACGACGCTGGAGGTCGAGTTGCTGCCCACCGTGGAATTACTGCCGCCCCCCGTCCTGACAAAGACGGGCGCACCAAACCGTTCACTCAAGATCCTGGCGACGAATTTCAAGGACAAACAACTGAAGGTTAATGTCGAGGGCCTGGCGGGCGAATCGTACGAGCTGATGATCGTGAACGACGATCTCCTGCAGTCGGTGAGCGGATGCCGTCGGGAGGGTCGAAAACTGTTCCTGACGATGCCCGAAGGACCGGCGGATGAGTTCGTGCGGGCGGAGTTTATGTTGACGGTCCGATGAGGACCAGTCAAAGATTCGAAGTGATAAATGAAAGATACGGCGTCGCGTAATCTCGATTCGGATTTTCACTGGAGGGGGGGGGTATGGACAATGCATTCAGGGCGCGGTTGTACGCATTCACGCTTCGGTTGATCGCGTACGTCAGATCGTTGCCTTCGGATTTCGTCAGCCACAGAATGGGAGATCAGCTGATCAGGAGCGGAACGAGCATCATCGCCAACATGACAGAAGGCGGATCGGCCGCAAGCCGACGAGACTACGCCAACTATACCAATCACGCGCTCAAATCAGCCAACGAGACCCATCTGTGGCTGTCCCTCCTTCAGGATTCAGGGCTGAGAACCGCGGAATCAGAGTGGCTTACCCGCGAAGTTTCTGAGATTTCACGCATCTTGGCAGCAACTCTCATTACGCTTCGACGGTCGTTGCGAGATCGCCCAAAGCGGACAGGATCCTGACAGCGCAGTATCTATCCTTTTTGACTTATGCCTTCTCACTTCTCTCCCCTTTCCCTCCTCACCCGCCCCGACAAGTGGTATCTCGGCGGCGGGAACAGATTGCTTTACGCACCCCCCTTCCCGCTCCACCGCTCCGCGCCGGGATTGTGGGACACGGCTCATTATTACAACTACCCTCTCCAACCGCTCTTCTCGTACGCCTTACTCTCTGAGGATGGACACGAGGTCGAGCTCACGCACGCCTCATCGGCGTGGCGGCCAGATGGTTGGACCCGCCGCTTCCGGTCTGCAAAGCATTCGCTGGACGTGACCGAGGTCAGTGCTCTCCTGCCGTTCGACGTCATCGTCTCCCAGTTGACCATTCATAATCGGTCTTCGCGTCGGCGGCGATATCGGGTCGTCGCTTTCACTGCTCGCGAGCATCGGCTGGGCGGCACAAGCCGGGTTCACGAGCCGGCAACAACGGAAGATGCAGTAACATGGACGCAGGTCGTGCATCCCGACAAGCGGCCGGAGTTGGCCATCGGCTGTGCCCTCGGGCTCGACGGAGCCGGACTTTCCATTGAAGGACTTCTGAGCGAAGGTTCGGCCGCATTGCCTCTGTGGTCGCACGCGCCGTTCGCTGAGACAGCGAGACGACGGTGCATCTCGGGCGGCATCAGCATGGAGGGCGTAACGCCCGACGGAATCCTCTGGATCGCGCAGGAGCGGTCGCTGACAGTCAAGCCCAGAGGGCGATCTCACGTACACATCGGGTTTGCGGCCTCTTCGTCTGTTGAAGCGGCACGAGAAGCACTCCACAAGGGGCTGAAGCGCAAGAATCCGTTGGCCCTTTCAACATCGGCATGGAATGACTTCTTCGCATCGGTTCCCCAGTTTCGGTGCTCCGACCCGTATTTGATGACTGCGTATTGGTACCGGTGGTACGGCCTCCGCCTCAACACCATCTACGGCGGCGAGGGTAATTACGAGTATCCTGTCGTCTGCGAGGGGATCGGGTATTTTCGAGCGCCGATTTCGTACAGTGCTCCCTGCCACATGCTTGACAACCGGTGGATGCACGACCCGGACTTGGCTCGCGGGAGTCTGAGGACATTCATTGCCAACCAGCGTGCTGACGGGGGGTTCCGCGGATACATCGACCTCAGCCACTACCGCCAGGAAATGTTCTACCATGCGAATTGGGGGCGCGCAGTGATGGCCCTGGATTCCGTTCATCCTTCCGACGAATTCCTCTCGGAGGCGTATGCCGGACTGAAGCGCTACGCTGGGTACTTTGATAGGAAGCGGGACGAAGAGGTCAGCGGTCTCTACGACATCGACAACCACTACGAGACCGGCCAGGAGTACATGCACCGCTACACGGCTGTGGACCCGAACGCCGACCGTGACAACTGGGGGGAGGTCTTTCGGTTGAAGGGAGTCGACGTGACAGTATATGTGTACAAGCTGAAGCGCGCACTTGCGGTCATGGCGCGCCGGTTGGGAAAGGACGATGAGGCAGAACTGTGGGACATGGAAGCGGACCGAACCCGCGAAGCCGTTCGTGCGACAATGTGGGACCCCGATCAGGAGATGTTCTTCGATGTCGATCCGAAGACCGGGATGCGGACGGGCGTGAAAGCGGCAACCTGTTTCTATCCTTACTTCACCGATATCGTTGCGAAGGAGCATCTCCCCGGACTCAAGCGCCACCTGCTGTCGCCGAAGGAATTCTGGACCCCGTGGCCTGTTCCCTCGACGAGCGCCGACGACCCGACCTTTTCCGCCGAGCCCGTGTGGAAGGGAAAGCGGATGAACTGTCCTTGGAACGGACGCGTGTGGCCGATGACAAACAGCCATATTATGGAAGCGCTGGCGACGTCGGCCCGGCGTTTCAACGACCGGCGGCTCGAGAAAGCGGCTTCCGACTTTCTGGCGAAGTTCATCCGAATGCTCTTTTTCGACCAAGATCCGAAGCGACCGAACTGCTTCGAGCATTACCATCCGTTCACAGGTCAGCCCAGCGCCTATCGTGGTGTGGACGACTACATGCACTCGTGGGTGAACGACCTGATCGTTCAGCATGTGATGGGCATCCAAGCCGAGCCGGGGGTGGTTCATGTGCAGCCTCTGTCGATGGGTGTTGCCGAAGCGCGGATCAGGGACATCAAGATCCAAGGCAGCACCTTTGATGTGGTTGTGCGGGGCCGGCAGTTCACGGTGTGGATGGACCGTCAGCTCGTCGGCACACAGCCTCTCGGGAAGACAATTGAGATACAACTGTGAGTAGTTGGATATTCGAAGTAAGAAGTGATAGATACAGATCATTTGGCAACATGTGATGATAGGTAAGAGATTCTAAGTAGGAAGTGGTAGATACAGATCGTTTGAGGGGGGGGTACCGTGGATAGGGTCTTTAGGGATCGTCTGCACAGATTCACACTTCGTCTGATCGCATACACCGAATCGTTGCCGTCGGATGTCTTCGGCTGGCGAATCAGCGTGAGATTCGATTTGTGAGATTCGATGTGTGATAGACAGCTCTGAGGGGGGCAGATGCATCAGCAATTCCGTGAACGCGTCTACCAGTTCACCCTTCGACTCATTCGTTTCGTTGATGAACTGCCGAAGGACCGGATCACGATGAGAATGGCGGAACAACTCATCCGATCGGGCACCAGCATCATCGCGAACCTCACTGAAGGCCAGGCGGGGAGCAGTCGAAAGGACTTCACGAACTAGCTCAATCACGCGCTGAAATCGGCTCGCGAGAGCACGCTTTGGATCTCCTTGTTGCGCGACTCTGGAAGAGTCTCAGGTCCGGACGTTGACTGGCTGCTGACGGAACTGGATCAGTACTGCAGAATTCTGACCTCCAGTCTGAGAACACTTCGCAGCAACCGATGACGCGACAGCAATCCCAAGCGCTGTATATCGAATTTCCCATATCTCATTTCGCCATATCTCATTTGCCCATAGGATGACTTCCTCCCTCCGCCGCTCCCTTTCGCTCTTCGACCTCACGCTGATCGCCATCGGCTCTTCGATCGGTTCCGGCATCTTCCTGACGCCGGCGCTGATCGCTCAGTCCTTAGATTCACCCCTCTGGATCCTCGGAATTTGGCTTCTCGGTGGGGTCATGGCTTTGAGCGGCGCGCTGACGTACGCCGAACTGGGAGCCATGGTCCCACGCGCCGGAGGCCTGTATGCTTTCCTCACCGAGGCCTACGGCGGCAGCATCGGCTTCCTCTACGGCTGGGCCTATTTCCTGGTCGTCAATACAGGCGGACTCGGTGCACTCTCGATCGCCTTCTCCACCTATTTCGGCTTCTTCGTGCCGCTGAACGAGACGGGAACGCTAGCCGTCGCCATCGGAGGGATCGTTGTCGTCACCGTGATCAACGTACTCGGCGTGAAGGCCGGCGGGATCTTCTCCGACATCTTTACCATTCTGAAGCTGGCCGGGATCGGCGTGCTTGTCGTGGCAGGGTTTGGCTGGGGATCGGCAGCGACGACGGACTTCTTCTCTTCGCTCACGGTGGGCGAGGGCAGGCTCGCCTCCGCCATGACGCTCGCCGCCGTAAGCGTCTTGTGGTCGTATGGCGGCTGGCACCACGCGACGTTCACGGCTGCCGAGGCGAAAGATCCGCAGCAGACGCTCCCGCGGGCTCTGATCATTGGCGCGGCGACCGTTACCGCCGTGTATCTGATCACCAATGTCGCCTATTTCTTCCTCCTCTCCCCCTCCGAGATGGCTGCCTCACCGCGCGTTGCAGCCGACGCGCTCGCCCGCGTCATGGGTCCGGTCGGGGGCTCGATCATCGCGCTGACCATCTTTATCTCCACTTTCGGCACGACGGGCATCTACACGCTGACCGCACCGCGTATTTACTACGCAATGGCGACCGACGGGGTCTTCTTCCGAAAGGTGGCCGAGGTGCATCCACGGTTCCAGACGCCGATGTACGCCATCCTGCTGCAATCGGTCTGGGCGATCATCCTGCTCTTGTTCTGGGGGACGTACGAGAAGCTGATCTCGTACGTCGTCTTCACCGACTGGATCTTCTTCGCCCTCGCAGCCGGAGCCGTGTTCATCCTTCGACGCCGACGGCCGAACGCAGAGCGGCCGTACCGTACGCTGGGGTACCCGTTCACTCCCACCCTCTTCATCCTGCTGGCCGCACTGTTCGTCGGGTATACGCTCGTCGAGAAACCGCTCGAGTCCGGAGCGGGACTCTTGTTTCTCGCGCTCGGAATACCAGTCTACCGGTTGTGGAAGCGCACGTAAACAGCGCAAGGACACTGATCGACACGAAAGAAGGGATGCTCACTGATATCGACATGATGCTTCGATCAGCGACGATCCCATGTTCCCGTGATATCAGTGTTCCCGCCCTTAGAAACTCAGGGAGATAGCCGTACATTGTCTCCCGACACGGACGACCTTGTTCATCCATGCTCCGCATCGCTTACCTCATCGACCCTGCTCGCCCGCTCACGGACGAAGAAGCCGCCGCGTGGCGGTTCATTTCGCTCTCCCGCGACCTGCACGCGAAGCGTATTCGTTTCGACCGCCTGCCCGGAGTGGAGGAACTGAAGCGTTCGTACGACGTCGTGTGGTGGCATTCGGATCAAGCGCTGGAGCTTCCCTCTCTCGCGCTGACGGACCGCGCCCTCAACGTGATCAGGTCGTATGTCGAGCGTGGAGGTTCGCTGTTGCTTTCCCTCCTTCCGACATCGTACGCCACTCACCTCGGCTTCGAAACCACCCCCCCCGACTGCCGCTCTGCCGAGCCATGGACCGAGGAGAGCTGGGCGCGGGGGTATCCTGATATTCGCGGCTTTGCGCCGTTCCTGCATCACCCGCTGTTCGAAGGGATGACGGGAGGAGCTTACACCTGGATGCCGCAGAAGGGCGATCCGGCATCACTTTCATACTATCAGAACAGCCTTCCTGCAAAGGCCAAGGTCCTCGCCGTCGAGCGGCTCTACATCAAGGTCATTCCGGCACGACGACTGATCTGGGAGCATACTCCTGGTCGGGGTCGCGTGCTGTCGTTCGGCGCCTACTTTCAGTTCACCGAACAGCAATCCCGCGTCCGAAGACCGCTCGAACATCTGCTTCGCAACGCACTTGCCTACCTCACCGCCACACGGCGACGAACGGGACGCATCGGGATCTGGAACTTCGACCGCCGGCCGCCGATCGTGACGGAGCGGACCTCACGACCCATCGGAGCGCCCCGGCCTGTCGCCTGGCCGACGCTCGATACCGGTCCTCTCGTTCGACGTGAACCGCATCAGATCGACAGCGGCGAGGCCTTCGATCTTGCCGGAGAACGATGCGTCGCCCTCGGACACGAGCGCCGCGGGCTTCGTGAGGTCTGGTGCCATCCGGTCCGTATCCTGAAAGATCTCCGGACCTCGTTCATTGTGAACGGCCGATCGCCGGTGGCAACGAAGGACCTCCCGGTGTCCGTCGTGGTCTCGGCCTCGGGCGTGACCCGGACGTTCCATGCGGGCGAGGCCGTGATCGAGGAAACCACTTTCGTCGACCCGTTCATGCCGGGCGGAGCGGTCCGATATCGTATCGGCGCCGCATCGGAAGTGCGCATCGTGCTTGATGGCGAGGTCGACCTGCGACTGATGTGGCCGTTGGACGAACATGCTACCGGAACGATCCAGGCCGCCTGGGACAAGGGCCTTCATGCCGCCGTCGTCGCGACGCTTTCGGGCGAGTTCTCGTCCATCGTAGGGTCCAATGTGCGCCCCGAATCGTCATTGATCGCCGCGTGCGAATCTCTCGAATACCGCGACGGAGAATGGATCGCTCGTGGCACATCCACCCGTTTCGTACGCATCGGGATGACGCTTCATTGGGCCCCCGGCGGCATCGATCCGGTGCTGGCATTCGCCGGTTCAGGAACTCGCGAGCGCGAGGCGGAGCTGACGTATCGTGAGATCCTGAAGAATCCCGCCGCGGCCATGCGCCGACAGCTTGATCGGACGCTTGCGCTCGATCACCGTCATGTCGAGATCGAATCGCCCGACCCGCGATTCAACGAATGCTATCGGTGGGCTGTGCACGGCACCGACCGATTCTTCATCGACACCCCCGGGCTGGGAGGATCGTACGTCGCCGGATATGGTACGGTCGACAAGGGATGGGACGGTGGGCACGCCGTGAGCGGGCGTCCGGGGTATGCGTGGTACTTCGGGCGCGACGCAGTATGGACAGCATTCGCGGCGCTCTCAGGCGGCATGCACGACCGCGTAAAAGCGGTGCTCGAATTCCTCGGCCGGCACCAAGACCTGAGCGGCAAGATCCTGCACGAACTCACGACCAGCGGCTACGCTCATTATGATGCCGCCGATTCCACCCCGCTGTATGTCATTCTCTTTGGACGGTATATTCGCGCGTCGGGTCACATATCGTTTGCGCGCCGCGAATTCGCACGTCTCGAGAAGGCCATGGCGTTCCTGTTCAGCACCGACATGGATGGTGATGGCTTTATCGAGAATACGAATGTCGGACACGGATGGGTAGAAGGCGGCGCACTCTTCCCCGTTCACACAGAACACTATCTCGCCTGTTGCTGGGCCGAGGCGCTGCGCGAGGCGGCATTTGTGGCCGAGGCCGTCGGACGCCTGCCGTTGGCAAGGTCGTGGTCCACATCCGCCGATTCGGTCCGTACGAAGGTCGAGAAGGAATTCTGGAACGCCGACGACCGTTCCATTCGGTTTGCGAAGATGTCCGACGGCACGTGGCGAAACGAGCGAACGGTACTTCCGGCAGTCGGATTGGGCTTCGGCATCGGAACCGAAGAACAGGCCGAGGCGCACCTGCGCCTCTTGGCAAGTCCGGAGTTCACGAGCGACTGGGGTGTCCGCATTCAGGAACGGTCGAGCAAGACATTCAATCCCGTCGGCTACCATACCGGAAGCGTCTGGCCGTTGTTCACCGGCTGGACGGCGCTGGCGGAATTCCGGCACAACAGGCCACAGCAAGGATTCCAGCATACGCTCTCGACGATGCTGACTTCCGACCTCTTCTCCGCGGGCGCGATCGAGGAGGTTTTTCACGGCGAAGCCTTGAAGCCGTCGGGCGTCTGTCCGCGTCAGGCCTGGTCAGAGTCGATGATCGTACAGCCGTTGTTGGAAGGGATGCTGGGCATTGATGCCGACGGCGGCCGCCATCGGTTGTCGCTTCGCCCTTGGTTCCCGGCCAATTGGTCGGGGGTGACGGTAAAGAATATTCGCGTTGGAAGGAGCATCGTTTTGTTCAAGATGGAGCGAACGACGACGGCGACCTCGATCTCGTTCGCGTTGGAAGGTCGTTCAGCGGTTGACGTGCGACTGGCGCTTCGCTTTCCGCTTGGAACGAAGGTCGAAGACGTGATGGTGGGACGGAAGCGGGTGGCGGTGGAGTCGGTCATGCGAACATACGGAGACGCGCCGACGGTTGGCTTCAGGCTTACTTCGACGATGACGCTGACCTACCGACATTCAGGCGGGATCGGAATCATCCCGGACAGTACGCCTCTGCATGCAGGTTCGACCTCGCGACGGCCGACGATCATGGACGAGGCGTCGGACGGAGGTATCTATTCCGCCACGCTTGGCATTCCTGCGACGCTCTTACACGACGAACCCGTCATATTCACGCTCTGGCATGCTGAGCGGCCGCATTTCATTGAAGGCGGTGACGTCGTCGAAAGCGGTGATTTCCACACTCGACTGGCATTGCGACCGCCACCCCGCGCGGTCGAGATGCATGTCAGGGTGCGGATGTAACGACGAAGCCCCTCGAAGATCTCCGAGGGGCTTCTTGTTGGTGGGATGGGTGACCTATCGGGTCCGGTCGAGGACCGGACCCTACCGCGCCGGCTCCAGGATGTCCCGTATCTGCAGGCGGGTGTCCTCGAGGTGCGCTCGTGTCTCGCGGTCGGCGGCCTTGGGGATCGCACGACCGATGGCGGCGTCGAGGTCCTTCAGTTCGAGCCGGAGGAGAGCCCGAGCTTCGCCCGGCAGGGGCGTTGGCGCCGGGAACGAGAACCCCGACGGCATGCTCGACGGCGGCGTGGGGGCCGGGGGATTCAGCTTCGTGCCGATCATGTCGACGTGCATCCGCTGCAGGTTCCGCCGGAAGGCATCGGGCGCCACGCGGGGCGCGTTGAGTTCCGTCCAGACCGCGTCGCGCAGGTCGAGCAACATCTCGCTCAGCTGGTATGGCTTTGACTTCGGCGCGATGGCTGCCGTATTGGCCAAGCGCGAGAGCCGATCGTTATTCAGCAGGATGTTCAACAGGCCACGATGTGTGGCGGCGACGCGGTCCATGGACCCGTTCGGCTCGATGAGCACCAGGATCTCCGGCGCGAGGAATTCCGTCGGCGTTGAGAAGCCCTCCTTCTTCAGGAAGGTCATCGATTCTTTCTGCCTTGTTCGCTCAACCGGAGTGTGAACCTGTCCTGATTGTCCGGCGACTTTGGCCGTCTTGACGACTCCGCCGACGTAGTTGGCAACGTGGCCCAGCTCGCGGTTCCGTTGGGACCACACTTCTCCGTAGATCTCCCGAAGCGCGCTGTAGTCCTTCCCCTCGTCCGTCGTCGCGGAGATGAGCTTCTTCATGATCGCTTGCAGGTTCTTCAGCCCGTACGTTGTGGCTTTCACCGCATCGTCGCCGAGGTCCTCGGTCTGCACGGTCGGGTCATTCGCGTCCGAGACGCCGAAGCGCAGGTACGGCTCGGTCTCCTGTCGTGCCGCGATCCGGTTGAGCGCCGGGCGTTCTTCATCAGGCGTTTTCGCTTCGAAGATCGGACGATAGCCCCATTCGACGGCGAAGTGGTCGTAGGGTCCGACCTTCGGTAAGAGGAAAGCATTGTCCCCTGGTTGCGCGACGTAATTGAAGCGGCCATAATCCATAATGGAGGCTTCATCGCCGTACTTCTCCGTGAAGGTATGACTGCGGAGACTATCCACGGGATAGGATGATGATGCCTTCCAATTGTGCGGGAAGCCGAGCGAATGACCCACTTCGTGCGCGGCGATGTATCGAAGGAGTTCGCCCATGAGCGTATCGGGGAGCGGAAGCTTGTCCGTCCGAGGGTCCACATTGCCCGCTTGAACAAAATACCAGTTGCGGGCCAGATTCATGACGTTGTGATAGAACCCGATGTCGGCGTCGAGGATCTCACCGCTCCGCGGGTCGGGGATGTGGGGACCGTAGGCGTTCTCGATCTCGGATGGCAGCCAGCGGATGGTTGAGTAGCGCGCATCTTCCGAAGACCATTCCGGGTCTTCCTTCTCTGAGGGTGCAATGATGCCGACGATGGCATTCTTGAAGCCGGCTCTTTCGAACGCCGATTGCCAGTCTTCAACGCCTCGTTTCAAGTACGGCCGCCATTTTTCCGGGACGCCCCGGTCAATGTAGAACGTTATGGGTTTGAGCGGTTCGCTGAGACCGCCGCGCTTGATGGCCTCGGGGTCTTTCGGCTCCAGCCGCCATCGTGCGATGTACCGCCGTACTTCCGCCCGCTGGGCATCGTAGCCGTAGTCGTATTGCTGGACGCCGAAGAACCCGACCCGCTCATCCATCAACCGAGGCATCATCGGCTTTTCCGGCAGAAGGACCATCGAGTGATGGAACGTCATGGTCAGCGCCGAGAGCGACGCGTCCTGAGGCACTTGGCCGGCCTCGTAGGTCACGGTCGCCTCGGTCTCGATGTTCGACGGATACGAGCGCGAGAATTCAATAAACGACCGCTTCGAATCCAAGCGTCGGATCTTCAAATTGTCCCGCTGGAATCGGCCGAGGCCGAGTTCGGCCACGTCGGTCGTGAACAGCTCGGTGACGTCGATGACAACGGACGTCGAATCTTTATTGTAGGCCTGCGGCTCGAAGGCCATCAGGATCGGCTGATTGGTGGCCTTTTCGACGGCGTACGAGACCGGGAGCGAGTCGGCGGCAACCGACACGAACGATTTGGAACGGAGCATGATGCGCTCGTCGATACGGTCCCACGTCACGACCCGGCGAGCGATCCCGTCACCACCGTAGCCGACGCCGGCTTGCGCGCGGGCCTGAGTCGAGACGAGGATCATTTGAGCGCCAAGACGGCTAAAGGGGATCTCGTAGTAGAGCTTGCCCTTCAGGCGATGGACGATAAAGAGGCCGGAATCGGAGCGGGCCTCCTTGGTGATCACTTCGTCATACTTCTTCGGTCCCGTCTTGGCAGGGGTGGAAGGAGGAGTAGACGGCGGGGTCTGCGCGACCAGGTAGGAAGCGACGACGACCACCAGCGCGACAACAGACAGGATGCGGAGCATGGGTGAGCCTGTTGGATGTCAAAAGGGATCAGGCAGGATACTGGAAAAGCGGAGGAAAGGCAACGACTTGATTTTCGATCGACGATTGACGATTTACGATTCAATCGTTCTGACCTCTATGGACCTCTCCTCCTACCGCCCCCTCTTCCCGTATCTCGAGAACGGGACGATCTATTTCAACCATGCCGCCACCAGCCCGTTATCGACGAGGGTGGTCGAGGCGATAGAACGCCATTTGCATGAACGCAGTGCAGGTCCGGTCGACACATATTTCGCGGACCTGAAGATCGTCGACGGTCTTCGGACATCGGTTGCCCGGCTGGTCAACGCTCCGTCGCCGGACCGTATCGCCTTCTCCTTGAACACCTCCGACGCCATCAACCTGGTTGCTGCTGCGTTTCCGTGGCGCCCCGGTGATCGCATTCTGACCAACGAGCTGGAATTCCCGGCGAACGTTTATCCCTACCTCAACGTGCGCGCCAAGGGCGTGGAGGTCGACAGGCTGTCGTGTGCCGACGGACGCGTCACGGTCGATGCGATCGAACGCGCACTGCAGCCGACGACCCGCGTGGTCGCTGTCAGCGCCGTCCAGTTCCTCAGCGGCTATCGGGCCGACCTGCAAGCCCTTGGGGTCTTGTGCCGCTCGAGGGATGTTCGGCTCGTCGTCGACGGCATCCAGGCGGTAGGAGCCGTCCCGATCGACGTCCAAGCATCGCACATCGATGCCCTCGCCTCCGGTGCGCAGAAGTGGATGATGTCGCCGCACGGAACGGGCTTTGTCTTCGTGTCGGAGGAACTTCAGGGGATGTTGCAGCAGCCGTATCTGGGTTGGCTGTCCGTGGCCGATCCGTGGAACTTCCGCGATCTCGAACAACCGCCGGCGGCGAGCGCTCGCCGGTACGAGGGAGGGACGCTGAACTATCCGGGCTTGACGGGCATGCGTGCGGCCGTTGACATGCTGCTCGAGGTGGGGGTCGAAGCGATCGAACGGCAATTGCGCCGGCTGACGGACCGCATCGTCGAGCATGCGTTGCGCATTGAAGGATGGGAGATCATGACACCGCTGGAGCCGGAGGCACGGTCGGGGATCGTCACCGTCCGACCAGGCGCCCCTGATGAAGCTAAGCGGTGGTTCGACCTTCTCTTGAGCCGCCGCGTGACGATCTCGCTTCGCGAGGGGCAGCTCCGTTTCTCCCCTCACTTCTACAATACGCTCGCCGATGTCGACGAGCTCTTCGACCGTTTGCGGACCTGATCCCTCTCACAGCTTTAGGCGGTCGGCTTCCTGGCTTCGACCTCCCGCGCCTTGAGCCGATGCTCGTCGAGAGCCGCAATGGCACGCTCGAGCTCCGCCGCAAGGTCCACTGATCGTTTCTCGATATCGTGCAGTTTCGTCACCGTCTGATTCAGTTGGACGAGAGCGTTGATCGCCGCCTCCATCGACCGCCCACTGTATTCCACGTCGTCCAGCAGCTGCTTAAGGTCCCGGTCTTGCGCAACTTTGGCCCGAGCCGATCCCTTCTGGTACATTCCCAGCCGGAGCAGGATATGGGCCAGGTCGTTGTTGATCCGCTGGACGAACGCTCGCACCGTATCCTGAAAGATCTTGACGGCCAGTTCTTCACGCTCGTGTGCAAGCTTCTCCTTTTCCATCTCGCGATTCGCCTTCCTCAGGACGAATCGTTCGTACGCATTATTGATGACGATCGGCAGGTAGTCGAGGTCGATGTGCGTCTTGTTGATGTAGTCGAAGGCCCCGAGCTTCATGGCCTCGACGGCGACGTCCTCCGTACCTCGGCCTGACATGACGATGATGGGTGTTTCGAGCGACCGCTCCGTCGCCCATCGGAGGAACTCGATGCCCGACGCTCCGCTCATGATGTAATCGAGGAAGATGATGTCCGCCGGCTCGCGGGCCAGCTCCCGTTGTGCTGCTTCGACGGACGTGGCCATCCGCGTCGTGTGCTGGTAGCGCTGGGCCAGGTAGGCCGCCAACGGCTCGACAAAATCAGGCTCATCATCGACGAACAACAAACGCAGCTTTCGCAGAAACATGACCGACCCCGGAAGGTGGAATGGAACGGAACGTCGCCGGAGGACCCTGCCCCCGCTGAAGGCGTCGATTGCGAGAGAGGTAACCGTCGGCTAGATTGCAGGTTCGACCAGGAGTTAACACATGGCCATCATGATCTTTGTGACGGGCGGCACCTTCGACAAGGAATATAATGAACTCAACGGTCAACTCTTCTTCAAGGACACCCATGTGCACGAGATGCTCTCGCTGGGACGTTGTCATGTCGACACCGAGGTGCGAACCCTGATGCTGGTGGACAGCCTCGAAATGACCGACGACGATCGGCATATCATCCTTGAACACTGCCGAAAATCGAAAGAGGAGCGGATCATCGTGACACACGGCACAGATACTATGGAAGTGACCGCCCGAACGCTTGGGACTGCGGGACTGGCCAAGACGATCGTCATCACAGGAGCGATGGTGCCGTATAAGTTCGGTTCCTCAGACGGACTCTTCAACCTTGGCAGTGCGATGGCCTTCGTTCAGTCGCTTCCGCACGGCGTGTATGTGGCCATGAACGGTCGCTACTTCCGCTGGGACCGCTGCAAGAAGAACCGGCAGACAGGGGTGTTTGAGGAGGGATAAGGGAAGAGATATTTCGAAATGCGAATTGCGGAATGCGCAATCCCGATGCAACGCCCCGGGCCGTGATCGAACGGATGGGGCGTCTTGTTGTACCGCATGATCGAAGCATTCAGCCGATCTTCCCCACCTCCACGACGATCTCGACGCCTCCTTGGCTGCGGCGTTCAACGCGAAGCGGTGCCGCGGTCGATGCTGACGATGCAAATTGAGCCATCCGGGCCGCTGTCGCCGCCGTGCAGGTCACACCCACGCGGAGCGTGAGACCGTACTTTCCTGCACCCAACGCAACCGTCACGGCGCTTCCCGGTTCCGCCCGCACGACCGCAGCCTCTAACACCTGAGCCCACGCCAATGCCACAAGTTCCCGGTCGCCGCGCATCACCGCCCACGGAATGGGCTCCACGTGCAGATCGACGCCGCGGTCGCGGGCACGTGCCGAAACGCGAGCGGTGGCCATCGCCAGGATATCGTCGGCGGTGAATTCTGTCGCCGGCCGTCCGCTCAGTACCTCGTCCGGGAGCGACAAGCGCCACGCCGATTCGAGCAATGAGAGCAATTGCTGGTGCATGGGGGTGACGGTACCATCGCCCTTCGCTTCGCCTGTCGGCCGTTCCATCAGAGTCTCCACGCGACGGATGGTATCCTCTGAATCGAACGGCTTCCGCAGAAAATCCGAGGCGCCGAGGTCGCGCGCCCGCTGTTCATGCTCGGGATCAAGACCGCTTGTCATGAACATGATGCGCGTCTCTGAAGAGAGTCCTCTTGCCTTCAACTCTTCGACGAGGTCAAATCCGTCCATCCCCGGCATACGGATGTCCACCATCAGCACATCGGGAGGATGGGCCAGTATCTCTGGAAGAGCCTCTTCGCCCGAGGTCAGCGGAATGATCATGTGTCCGCGAGGTTCCAGGATCGCCCGGAGGAGCGCCACATGGATCATCGTGTCGTCGACGATGCAGATCCGACCGGGTTGCTTCGTGCGAGTGAATGATAGAGCCATACCGTAAGTAACGCAAAACCTCCTTCGAATGGAAGGAGGTTCTGCGATCGGAGGTCCACGCGAGAAACGTTATCAGAACCGAGCGTTGATGAGCGGGAGATATCGGGCCCACGTGGGGTTGGATTCAACGATATTCAATACGCCCAGCTGGACACCGAACAGATCATCGGCGTGATTCACGAGGCCTATTGTGATCCCCGACTGCCGCCCGAAGGTCCGGTTGTAGGCGGACATCGTCAGGCCCTTCAGGGCGGAACTCTCCGTCCAGATAACGCCTAGATTGATGCCCGTGATCGACCGGCTTTCGTTCTTGTAGAGGGCGATGTTGAAGCCCGTCACACCGTCCCCGGCGTGGATCTGTCCGAGCGTGACATTGATACCGACGGCCTCGCCCTCCGTGACGATGGCTGCGCCGCCGAAGCTGATACCGGAAATGTACTTCTGTGCGACAAGTCCAACACCGCTGAGGTTGATGCCCTTCATGCAGCCCTGCGCCACGAGGCCGAGCCCAGCAATACTGAGCCCGCTCATGTCGCCTTGGGCCACTGTCCCGAGGGTTGCGAAGTTGAAGCCGGTCAGATCTCCTTGAGCGACGGTACCAAGCCCGGAGATATTCACCCCGAGCATGCTGCCCTGAGCGACCGTGCCCAACCCGGCGATTTGGATGCCGGTCAAGTTGTGCTGGGAGACGATCCCGAATAGCGCGGCCGTGGCGCCCGTGATCGAGCCTTGTCCGACGACTGCCAAGCCACCCAGGGCGATGCCGTTGATCTCCCCCTTTGACACGATCCCGAGCCCTCCAAGAAAGATGCCGTTCATTTCACGCTCGGCCAGGACAGCGCCCAACGTGAGCCCAGCACCGTTGATTACCTCGCCCGACGGCGCGACGACCCCCAGAGCGAGGCCATTGATCCTTCCTTGCCAAGAGGCGACATGGGGCTTCCACAGGGTGACGTTGACACCGTTGACGTATTCGAACTCATCGTCGGACCAGTTGAACCGAATGCCGGTGATACGCTGTACGTTGCCGAACCCGATGCCGACGTCGCCGACGCCGAGCAGGACGCCCTCAGAAGATGGAGGTCCCTCCTGGGCCTTGCCGACAGAGAGGCCCAGGAATAGGATCACGGTGAGACTGGCTGGAATTTTCATGTCGGATCGGAGTCGGGTCGAGGAGCAACGATGGACTGCCCGGTATACCCTCTTGACCGGGCATTTGTTGCATCTCTGCCGGAGCGTTCGTGCACTCACGATGAAATGCGGGCGGCCTTGGTTGACGATTCCAAGGCCGCCGGTGGTTGCCGATCCTCTTGCAGACCCCTATCGCGTCAGCATGATCCTGCGCAGGACGTGCCGGCCTTGGTGGTCCAAACGGGCAAGATAGAATCCGGTCGGGAGGTCTTCGGCCGAGAATTCAACCGTATAGTCCCGACCTGCCTCCACCATTCCGTTGAAGAGGGTCTTGAGTTGCTCTCCCAGCGTTGTGTAAACGCGCAACGTCGCTATCCCCTCCGACGGAACGTTGAATCGGACTTTGGCGCCAGGACCGCCTGAGGGTTGAACGCTTTCCAACAGCCAGCGAGATGGAGTCAGATCATTGGACATGAGCAGCAGCGTACTCTCTTTCAATCATCGGGACTCCGGGCCGCTCTGAAAACTTGCCGCTCTCAGCCTACGACCTCCGCCTTGTCCCAATTCGACCCGCGAGCGTTTTGTGCGAGCTTTCGCCTAACTGAGGACCCCACCGATGTTGAACGAGGTAGGGGAAGTGCACTTCGCTCGTGGACACTACTGGGATTGAACCAGCGACCTCCTTCTTGTAAGGCAGGCGCTCTGAACCAGTCCTTTACCGTCTGCATCGGAGACGAGACTTCGTCCTGCCGTAGCAGGAACGGGCCGAGCATCTTGTGGACGCTGAAGGATTCGAACCTTCGACCCCCGCCTTGTAAGGGCGGTGCTCTGAACCAGCTGAGCTAAGCGTCCTTGTCTGATCTTAATGTACTCAAATTGGACTAATCCCGCCCGATTGCGTACCCTTGATATCGTGACAGTCACTGGACAACGCCGAATGAACGTGTGCGATCACCGCGGCTTCCGATGGCTGTGTGCGCCGCTGAGCTGTCTCTCCTTTTTCGAACCGGCCGTTGCCCAGGTCCGTCCTAGCGACCTGACCGGCTGGACCGTCCAAGAGAATGCGGTCACGCTCGAAGCGTCTGACGTTCGCTACCGCATCCGGTTCGTCAACGATCGAACAGCGCGCGTCGACCTCCTTCCCTTCGCCCTTTCCGAACCGGAGTCGTCGCTCGTCGTGAGTCACGCTTCCGCCTCTCCGGTCTCGACGCTGGAGAACGATTCTTCGATCACCCTTGACGGAGGGTCGCTGACCGTACGCGTACACAAACATCCGCTGCGACTCTCATTCGAAGGACCGATGCCGGGTTCGGTCATGCGCGAGACGCAGGATATCAGTGCGTCGGTGCTCGGCCACCTTCGATCGATCTCGTTTGCCCTTGATCCCGGAGTTCGCATCTACGGCTCGGGTCCGCGCAGCACGCATCTCGACCTTCGGGGGTCCGCGTTCGACCTGTGGAATTCGCAGGTCTTCGGCTACTCCACGCCCGTCGCGACGATGAACGCGAACGTTCCCATCTTTCTGTTCTCCACCGACCTGGCCGTCTTCGTCGACCATTGGTACCGCGGTCGTGCCGACTTCGGCGTCGGACGTCCGGACGCCTGGGGCTATGAGATTGACGGCGGAGAGCTCTCCTATTATGTCATGGCGGGAACGTCGTACCAGGACCTGATCGATCTGTATACCCAGCTCACGGGCCGGCCTTCCCTCCCTCCTCGCTGGACGCTCGGATACCTTCAATCGAAGTACGGCTATCAGAGCGCGACGGAGGCGCTGACGACGGCATCAACGCTCCGAGCTCTGGGCATTCCTGCCGACGGGCTCATTCTCGACCTTTACTGGTTCAGCCGGATGGGCGATCTGACGTGGAATGCATCCGCGTTCCCGAACCCGTCCGCTTTGATCGCAGAGCTTCGGACGATGGGCCTCAAGACGATCGTCATCACAGAACCGTACGTGACGGAGCATTCGGGCCTGTTCGCCGAAGGTCAATCGCTCGGTCACTTCGCCAAGAATGCGGTCGGGACGTCGCGGCTCATCCCTAACTGGTGGTCGTGCAACTGCAACGCGGCGCTGGTCGACCTGACATCGCCGGCCGCGCGGTCGTGGTGGTGGAGCAAGCATCCGTCGTTCCTCGACGCCGGAGTGGCCGCACTCTGGACCGATCTCGGCGAGCCCGAGACGCATCCCGCCGACATGATGCACCATTTGGGCGATGCGTCACGCATCCACAACCTCTACAATATGCTCTGGTCGCGAACCATCGCCGAGGGGTGGGCGGCCTACCGGCCGAATGAGCGACTGTTCAATTTGACGCGTTCGGGGTGGGCCGGCAGTCAACGCTACGGAACGGCACTCTGGTCGGGAGACGTCAGCAAGAGCTTCGGAGGCCTCTCCGCACAACGCGCAATGATGCTGAATGCGGGTCTTTCGGGCCTCGGCTGGTTTCACAGCGACATCGGGGGATTCTGTTGCGGCACCTCGCCCGCGGAGTTGTATATCCGGTGGATGCAGTTCGGCGCGTTCGCGCCCATCATGCGTGCTCACGGCACCGGGGGTCCGACGGAGCCGTGGGGCTTTGGAGACGAGGCGCTGGCCATTGCCCGCGACCTCATCCGACTGCGCTATCAATTCATACCGTATTGGTACACGCTGGCGCACGAGCAGTCGGTCACCGGCATGCCGCCGGTACGCCCTCTCTTTCTCCTCGATCCTGAAGATGTTGCTCTGTCGAACGAAATGCGCGCATGGAGCGTCGGCCAGAACCTCATCGTTGCTCCAGTGACTCAAGACGGCGCCCGTTCGGTCACGTTCCGACTCCCCGGCGGCACGTGGGTCGATTGGTGGACAGGAGAGCGTATCAGCGGCGGACGTGAAGTGACCGTTGAAGCCCCGCTGGGCCGCATACCGCTGTTCGTCCGCTCGGGAAGCATCGTTCCCCTTGGACCGGTGATGCAATGGTCGGACGAGCGTCCACTCGACACGCTGGTATTCGTCCTTCATCCCGACGCCGGGCGTTCGGCCTCCTCAGCCGTGTACGAAGACGACGGGATCAGCCTCCAGTACCGGTTGGGAGCGTTCAACCATACCTCGATCGAACAAACATGGACCGTGTTCAACAGCCAGCCGGCAATGGTGTTTCAGCTGACATCGGCCGGAGGGTCCTATGCGGGCCAGCCGGGCGTGCGGGCCGTGATCCTCGACGTGCGGCTCTTGCAGGATGCCCCGCTCAGCATCAACGTGAACGGCAGGATCATCCATCCGTATGCGAGCTGGGGAGACGTGCTCCAGGCGGGCGAAGGTGGGACCTACGACGCCGAACGGGGACGTCTGGTGGTCCTCTTCCGTGCAGCAGTGGACAGCGCCTACCAAGTGATCATGAACGACGCGCGCGTGACGTCGATCGGCGGTTCATCGGCAGTACCGCGAGGGGTCGAGCTCGCGCAGAATTATCCAAATCCATTCAACGGGGAAACAGTCGTGAGATATAGGATAGAGGAGCGAGGAGATGTGGAGGTAACAGTGGCAGACCTTCTGGGACGGACTGTTGCGACCCTCGTACGCCGGGTGGTCGAAGCCGGTTCACATCAGGTCACATGGAATGCAGGCGCTCTGCCGTCGGGGATCTACTACTGCCGGTTGGAAGCGGGGGGAAAGCGTCTCGTGCGGAAGATGGTGTTGGTGAGGTGAAGTGAGATAGCAATGCGTATTTCGGATTTCGAATTGTCGCAAAGCGAGCGCTTCGCGGCGAATTGCGGATCATCTACCTGAAGACTGACGCAACCCTGATCCCCCATCCGCCGACTGCCAGCTTTCTGCAATCCGCAATCGACACTCCGCAATCCGAAATCTCAGCTAGCAGGGTGCTGAAAAACCCGCTGGAGGTCAGAACAGTAACCGCCAAGCGCGCCACGATCGCCAAGTCCGCCAAGTCGATTGGGGAAAATGAATTGAAATGAACGCGTCTTCTTGGCGAACATGGCTCGCATATGATCATCTCTGACTTGGCGTCATGCCTGCCCGCCGGTCAGGCGGGGCGGTAATCGTTTTTCCGCAACCTGCTAGATCTCCTCCACATCCCCCTCCCTCACCCACCCCACTTTGCCGTCGGCCAGCGTGATGCGGGTCCAGCCGTCGACGGTCACGCCGATCTCCACCTTGAGTCCTTCGTGAATGACGAAGGCATCGACGGCATTCGCATCCGGAGATGAGCGGGCCGTTACGGTCGGCGTCAGGATGACGCCGGTGCGCTCCTCATTCAGCGCCGTAAACTGCGCCGTCCATAAGCCCCCGAGCAACACGGCCAGAGGCACCGCCACGAAGAACGCGATGCGCGCACTACGGACGACTGCTGCTGTTCGGCCCAGATAGAGCGCGACCAGCGATCCGAAGACGGCCGCCCAGAAGAAGAGAAAAAGGGCTCGCGCCGCCGAAGGTGGCAGCACTTCGCTGATGGCGCGCAGCCAATCCATAAGAAAGAATTCCGGCACCGGATCGATGCGATCGACGGCTTTGAGCCGTGCGAGACGCAGATTGTGGGCGACGTCGTTGTCCGACGGGAGCAGGCGGGCCGCACGCTCGAAGGCGAGTATGGCGCGACCGACATTGCCGTCGCGGTAGTAGGCATTCCCGAGATTGTAATAGACCTCTCCGCTGGCAACTCCTTGGGCCACGATCGATTCCAGCGTCTTTGCCGCATCGCTGAAAGCGCCGGCCCGGTAGAGCTCTGTGGCCCGTGCGAACGCCGAATCGGGCGACTGCGCCCCGGCCGCCGGTCCGGCGATGAACACGGCGACGAGCAAGGTCCGGAGGACTCGAAGGATGGAGGCCGTGGACGTCATGGCTTGAACGTTTGTTCGACGGCATCAATGGCGCGAGAGGCGGCGTCGAGCAGGTCCTGACGCGCCCCGCGGGAATCAGATCCGGGGGCGTAGCGCGCGAACTCGGCGCGCTCCATGCATTCGCGAACGCCGGCCAGCACCTCCTCCGTCACACCGTTGGCAGCGAGGCGGGAGAGGATCTCTTCGGAGCTCAACGAGGCCTTCGGCAGGCGCAACTTGTGCTCGAAATAGCTCGTGAGCGCACGGAGCAACTCGGCGTGGTATTGCTCGGAATTCCCCTGAGCCAACAGCTTCTTCGCCTGCTGAAGCCGTCGTGAGGCCTCTCGTCCGGCCCGCTCGAATCGAAGTGTCGGCAGGTCGCCATAGATGCGCTCCATGCGCCGACGGGCGACGTAGGCTCCGATAAAGGCCAAGGGGGGGATCAACAATGCCGCCCATGTGTCTCCGCCGAATCGGCCCGCGGCGTCAATGGGCTCGAGGTCGCCCGGTTCGAGCTTCAGAAACCGAATATCTTGTCCGAGCAACCGCACGTCTTCTTTACTGAAACCCTCGGCCGACATCGCCAGCTCGCGTCCGGGCAGGACCTTTAATTCGAATCGAGGAGATGTCAGCGAAACGTAGGAGCCTTTGGCCGGGTCGTAATAGCTGAATCGCATCGGCTCGATCACGCGCCGACCTTCGTTGCGCGGCACGAGCACGATCTCGGCCGACTTCGAACCGCTCACGGCTCCGCCGTCGCGCGAGATCTCTTCCGTGACCTTGGGCTCGAAGGCCTCGATATCGCCCGGTACGACGGGCTTGGGCAACGTGAGCAGTTTCAGGTTCCCCGTTCCCTTGACGGCCATCCGGAGCGTAACCGCCTCGCCCGCCTTCACCTCCTGTTTGTCGACCGACGCCGAAAAGGAGTAGCGTCCGACGGCATTGCCAAATCCCTCGGGGGCTCCTGCGGGGAGCGGATCGACCGTGATCGCGATCGGTTCCGATGCGAATGTCAGTTCGACGGTCTGCACATTCTGGAAGAAGGGATCATTGAAGAACTGGTCGAACGGATCGCGACTGCGATTGTGCGAACGGAGTTGTACGGCGGCCACGAGCTCCATCGGACCGACAGTCAACCGGCCCGTCTGCGACGGGAACAGGGCCGTCTTCTTGAGAATGGCCGCCCGGTACTGTTTGCCGTTCAGCGTCTCCGTCGGCGGCTCGGCCTGCTTGGGCAGCTCAAAATCCTCGCCCCAGAAGCCTTCGAATGTCGGGATCTTGGAGATGCGCGACAAGGATGTCGCAACGCGGTAATAGATCTTCCACGTGACGGTCACTTGCTCGCCCAGCCGGACCCGCTTGCGGTCAGCGGTGGCGACGAGCACGATGTTGTCTCCAACAGCCTGCGCCGCGCCGGCATCCTGCTCGCCCGCCTTTGGCGACGGCTTTCCCTTCTCGACGACCACCTTCACCGGTTCGGTCTTGACCGTCGACCCCTTATATTCGACGCTCGCCGGACCGATCGTGTACGTGCCGGGTTCGCGCGCATACAGGACGTATGAATAGACAAGCTGAACCGACGCGCGCATGTTGATGAACTGGATCGACTGCGAGGTGTTCGGTCCGCTGATGACCACGAACTTGCCGAAATCCGGGGGTTTGAGACCGCTCGGAAGCGTGGTGCTGTTACCACTGAAGGTCAGGTGCAGCTGGAACTGCTCGCCGGCACCGACACGCTCGGGATCGACGGAGGCCGTGAAAGTGGCGTCCTGGGCCGTAGCGGCAAAGGACATCACAAGCAGCAAGGTGACAGCGAACGACGCTATGTTGGGCTTTCTAAACACTGTAGAGATGATCAACGGTTTCTCTTCAAGCACCAATGTCCAATTCTCAACTCCAAGCACCGAGCGCCAAGGGTCACCAAGGTGACCCACGCCCTACCAGTCCTTCTCCACACGCACGCGGGCGGCCGGACGTTTCTGAAGCTTCTTCTGAAGGTCCTTCTCATTGTTCCGCAACGCCTCCAGCATCCGTTCGGCCTCTTCCTTGTTCATCTGGTGCTTCTGCTGCTGTTGGCGCGTACGATCTTGCTGATCCTGCTTCTGCTGTTGTTGTTGCTGTTGCTGTTCCTGTTGCTGCTGGTCCTGCTTCTGTTGATCCTGCTGTTGCTTATTCTGATCCTGTTGCTGGTTCTGCTTCTGATCCTGTTTCTGCTGCTGTTGTTGTTGCTGTTGTTCCTGTCGCTTGCGTCGGGCAACCTCGAGATTGTGTCGTGCATCCTCGTTGTCAGGATCATTCCGGAGCGCGCGTTTGTATGCCTCGATCGCCTCTTCGAATTTGTTCGCCTTGAAGAGGGCGTTGCCCATGTTGTAGTACCCGGCAGATCGGTCGGAGCCGGGTTCAAGATTCATCGCAGAACTGCTGAAGGCCCGTGCCGCTTCATCGTGCCGGTCCTGCCGGAAATGCGCGTCGCCAAGGTTGAAATGCGACACGCCCGACGTCGGATCCTTGCTCAGCGCCTGCCGGTAGGACGCCTCCGCATCCGAGAACTTGCCTTTTTGATAGAGCTTGTTCCCGTCCTTCACATGATCGCGCACCGTCTGAGCGGAAGCCGGGAACCAGACACCGAGCAAGAGGACCATCGTCGCCGTCGGAACCGGACCTCCTCGCAGGGAACGTTTGATCGCCTGCAAGATCGCGCCACGACGCTCCGAGAGCAAGAGCTCCAGCAGCAGAAAGAGAATGGCAAACGCCAACGGCACCTGGTAGCGCGATTCGTAGCCCGTCACCTGTTTCGACCCGAACTCAGTCTTCTCGAGTGTTGACAGCTCCTTGAACACGTCATCGATCTCATTGCCGCCGCTCGTTGCCCGCAAGTACCGTCCTCCGGTCGCCGTGGCCACCTGGCGCAGCATCGATTCGTCCAGCTTCGAGACGACCACGTTGCCGCTCATGTCGCGCTTGTAATCGGAGGCGCCGACGGGGATCGGCCCTCCTTCGAGCGTTCCCATGCCGACGGTGTAAACCTTGACCCCCGCCTCCGAGGCTTTCTCCACGGCGCGCAAGACGTCCCCTTCAGTGTTCTCGCCATCGCTGACGATGACGATGGCCTTCTGCGTCGGTTGGTCGGTTGCGAATGATCCGAGCGCCTTTTCGATCGCACTGCCGATCATCGTTCCAGGGGTGGGAACAGATTCGACGTCGACGGTGGAGATGAACAGGTCCGCTGCGGCATAGTCAGCCGTCAACGGGAACTGGACGAACGCATCTCCCGCAAAAACGATGAGCCCGACTCGGTCGCCCGAAAGCTTTCGCAGCAACTGCGACACGTCGCGCTTCGCCTTTTCCAATCGGCTCGGACGCACGTCCTCGGCTTTCATGCTGAGCGACACATCGAGCGCCACGAACAGATCGATCCCTTCACGCTTCACTTCTTCCAGACGGGTGCCTATCTGCGGATTGGCCAAAGCGAGCACCAGACAAGCCACGGCCAGAAGCACGAGACCCTGTTTGACGCTCCGTTTCACGACGCTCGCGTCGGCCATGAGCGAAGGCCAGAGTTCCGGAAGGACGAAACGCCGGAGCAACCGTCGGTTCCAGAGATGCAGGACGACAAAGCCCGCAGCCAGAACCGGAACGGCCAGCAGCAACCAGAGAAGGTCGGGATGTTGGAAGCGAAGCATGCGTGTGGAGAAGCTTGTCAGAGATCAGAGGTCTGTGATCAGTAGTCAGTGGTCAGTTACAAGCGATCAGTCGGTAGTAGCAAGGCCGGCTGATCTTGGTACTTGGGATTTGAGATTCAGTGTTGGAATTCGGCGTTTCTATTGCTCCTCAGGGTATCTTCCTCAACACCGTCCCGCTCAGGATGATCTCCAGGAGCAGCAACGCGGCGCCGAGCCAGAGCCAATCGCCGAACAGGTCGCTCACTCTTTTGTAAGCCGTCACTTCGATCTTGGTCCGCTCGAGCTGATCGATCTCGCGATAGATCGCCCGCAACGCGCGGTTGTCGGTCGCCCGGTAGTAAGCCCCGCCCGTCATTTCGGAGATCGCCTTGAGGGTCTTCTCGTCCAAGTCGACCGGCTGAAGCACGCGACGGATGCCGAACGGCGTCTGCTGTGGAAACGGCGCCATTCCTTGCGCCCCGACGCCGACGGTGTAGACCTTGACGCCGTAGGTGGCCGCGAGGCGCGCCGCTGTGATCGGGTCGATCTCGCCCCGGTTGTTGACGCCGTCGGTAAGCAGTACCATGACCTTGCTCTTGGCCCGACTGTCCTTCAAACGTCCGACGCCGTTCGCCAGGGCCAGGCCAATGGCCGTCCCGTCCTCGATCATGCCGTTCTTGATCTCCGACAGTAAGCCCAGCAGAACGCTGTAGTCGGTGGTGAGTGGACACTGGGTAAAGCTCTGTCCGGAGAAGACGACAAGACCGATACGATCGTTCTCGCGCCCGCGGATGAATTCCGACGCGACCTCCTTGGCCGCCACAAGCCGATTCGGGCTGAAGTCCTCGGCCAGCATGCTTCCGCTGATGTCGAGGACAAGGACGATGTCGATCCCTTCCGTATTGACGCTTTCACGGGTCGAGACCGATTGCGGGCGGGCCAGGGCAATGATCAGCACGGCCACCGCCAACAAACGGAGCCCCGCCGGAAGACGGACCAGACGCTCACGCCATCCGCGCGGACCGGACACGAACGATCGGATGGAGGAGAACCGCAGGTCCGTGACGAGCCGATGCCTTCGCCACCAGACGTACGAGGCCGCCAACGGCACCAGGATCAGAAACCACAAGTAGACGCCGTCCGCGAACTGATCACCGAGCATCGACGTTCTCCTTCGGCACGGGGACCTCAGGCGGCGTCATGGCGCGAACGATGGCATACGCAGCCTTGAGTTCCTCTTGATGGTCTTCGGGCGTCGGCTGCGACTTGGCGAACTTCACCAGATCGGCGCGGACGAAGAAGGTCCCAAGCGTTTCGCGCAGTCCCTGGGCTTCGGGAATACTGCGAAGGGCGACGAGGATCTCATCGGAGGTCATCTCGAGGGCGGGGATGTTCCAACGACCCTCGAAGAATCGGCGCACGATCTCCGTCGCTTCGGAGTAGTATTCCTTGACCTTGCCCTGTTGCCACAATCGGCGTTCTTCGAGCGCACGCAACTCTCCCAACGCCCTCACGTGCGGCGCTATCCTGGGGGCTTCAGGCTCCGGCTCGAGCCCTCTCTTCTTTCGATAACGGCGGTATCCATAAATGCCTGCCGCGACCGCGACCGCAAGCAGAAGGAACGGCCAGATATCCTCCCATTTCCAGGGAGCGGACATCGGCGGCTTGATGTCCTTGATGTCCGCGTCTTTCGGCACCGCCACGCCGGCTACCTGGAACGAGAGGGAGTTGGCGTACGCCCTCTTGACGACCGTGTCTCCCTTGATCGTGTAGTCGAAAGCCAGCGGCGGAACGAACACGACGCCGGTATCGATCGTCATGAGTTCGAATGACCACTCGGCATCGTCCGTCTTCGTGATCGACAAGATCTGGAACAAGCCTGCGCTGTCGGCGACCACCGGACCGATCGTGTCGATCGCCGCAGGAACGCGGGCCGCCACCGTGACCACCACGGGCTCACCCAGGCGCAGGTTCTTGCGCTCGGAGGACGCGGTCAGACCGACTTCCTGGGCCGAGAGAGATGAGGCACAAAGACAGTGGGCAGTAAGCAGGTACAGGCCGGTGATGGGCACGCATGTGTCACGAGTCCACAATCTGAGTTTGTGAATCGCGTTCTCCACCTGCCCCCAACCTGACCGTACCTGCCTACTGCTTACACGCTTCATCACCACCTTCTCTCCCGCATGCGGAAGAAATCGACGAGGGGCTTCATTGTCGGCTGGTCGAGACGCATTTCGACCGCGTCGAGCCGCGACTTCAAAAAGAGCGAGCGGCGTTGTTGCTGGATGGCCAGCCGGCTGGCTTTGTAGGCCGTGCGAAGCTTTCGGTCTGAGGTATCGACCCAGCGCACGACTCCCGACTCGGCGTCGCGAAGCGGAATGAGTCCCACGGGCGGCAATTCCAGCTCGCGCGGGTCGTGCAGAACCAGTCCAATCAAGTCGTGCCGCTTGCCCGCAATGCGAAGGGCCGCTTCGTAGCCGTCGTCGATGAAATCCGAGATGAGGAAGACGATGCTTCGCTTTTTCTGGATGTGGTTCAGGTATTCAAGCGCTCCCCGGATGTTGGTCGACGCTGAACGGGGCTCGAACGACAGAAGCTCGCGCACGATGCGGAGGGCATGCGAGCGGCCCTTTCGGGGCGGGATGAACCGCTCGACCTCGCCCGTGAACAGGATGGCCCCGACCTTATCGTTGTTCTTCATCGCCGAGAAGGCCAGAATGGCGCTCAGTTCGGCCGCCACGTCGCGCTTCAGCGCCTGCTGGGACCCGAAGTACTGCGAGCCGCTCATGTCGACCAACAGCATCACCGTCAGCTCGCGCTCCTCCTCGAAGACCTTGACGAACGGATGGTTCAACCGGGCGGTGACGTTCCAGTCGATCGTCCGGATCTCGTCGCCGATCTGGTATTCGCGCACCTCGGAAAAGGCCATGCCCCGCCCCTTGAAGACGGAGTGGTACTCGCCCGAGAAGACCTGGTTCACCAGGCCGCGGGTGCGGATCTCCAGGTGGCGAACTTTCTTGAGAAGTTCCTTGGTGTCCATGCAGAATGCCGTTGAGATTGCGGAATGCGGAATGGGGATTGCGGATTATCAGCGAACAACCTTCAAGTGATATTCCGACATCCTCAATCCGCAATCCGAAATCGTCAAGGGACTTCCACCTGATTCAAGATCTCCACCACCACGTTCTCGCTCGTGATCTCCTCGGCCTCGGCCTCGTAGGTCACCGCGACGCGGTGGCGAAGCACGTCGGGGCAGATGGCGCGCACGTCTTCGGGGATCACGTAGCCGCGACGCTTGATGAACGCATGGGCGCGCGATGCCATCGCCAGGGCGATCGAAGCGCGGGGCGACGCGCCATAGCTGATGAGAGGCGCCAGCTTGTCGAGCTTGAACTGCTTCGGGTCGCGGGTGGCGAAGACGATGTCAAGGATGTAGCGTTCGATCTTCTCGTCCATGTAGACCTGCTTGACGACATCGCGAGCGGCCAGGATCTCTTTGGGGCTGACGACGTGCTTGATCTTTGCCTCGGTCGCCGAGACATTCTGCCTCATGATCTTCAGTTCTTCGTCGCGGGTCGGATAACCGATCTTCACCTTGAGCATGAAGCGGTCGACCTGCGCTTCGGGGAGCGGATACGTCCCCTCCTGCTCGATCGGGTTCTGCGTGGCCAGGACCAGGAATGGCTCATCGAGTCCAAAGGATTCCTCGCCGATCGTCACCTGACGCTCCTGCATGGCCTCGAGCAATGCGCTCTGCACCTTGGCCGGGGCGCGGTTGATCTCGTCGGCCAGGATGAAGTTCGCGAAGATCGGACCGCGACGCGTGATGAACTTGCCGTCCTTCTGGTTGTAGATCATCGTGCCGATGAGATCGGCCGGGAGGAGGTCGGGCGTGAACTGGATGCGCTGGAACTTGGCGCTGATGGCCGTCGCAAGGGTCTTGATCGTAAGGGTCTTCGCAAGGCCGGGCACGCCCTCCAGGAGAATGTGCCCCTGGCACAGGAGACCGATGAGGAGTCGGTCCACCATCGGCTTCTGGCCGACGATGACCTTGCCGACCTCATTCGTGAGGGTGTCGACGAAGGCGCTCTCGCGCTCGATCATTTGGTTCAGGGTCTTGATGTCCACGAGAAGACTCTCCGGAAAATAGGATTGGCCGCAAAGAACACAAAGAGCAGCCGGAGGCATTGAATCGCCACCGCAACGCGATGATCAACTCCTCAACGAAGTGCGAATCTCTTGGAGGAATTGGAATGTCGCTTCGCGACAAGCGTCGCATGCCTTCGGCTGTTCTCTGCGGCTATTTGACGAACGAGATCCGTGCTCCGTTCCGTGCGAGAACAATGGAACGAGCCGCAACAAGGGCGGCTCGGTGGTAGGAACAATCGGAAAATGCGAAAAACTAGGGGAATTTCAAAGGCCGGCGGAGTTCAATGATGAAGAGAGTATCCACGAAGGACAGCCGGAGGCCCAACACAAACGCCGCGAAGCGGCGAACCTCTTCACAAATGCCGCGACAGCCTGCCCGACGACCATGATCTAATTGAGCAGCAGGAAGGCTACGTTTCGCCATTCCCCAATGAGAGTATTGACATCGCTACGCGATGTTTATGGAATGACTCCGGCTGCTCTTCGTGGACTCTCTTTCTCAATCGTTCTTCAGATGTCCGGCCACGAGATCGATGAAGCGCTCGAAGCCCTCCCCATACCGCTGCTCGTCGAGCATCTCGAGCACCAGCCGTCGCTCCGGCTGTTGAAGGTCGGGGCAGGCGAATGGATTTTCGTGGATGCCGAGCTGCAGCTCTTCCACCGGCACGCCGGTATCGCGCCGGACACCCTGGAGCGCATTGCACATCGCTCCCGTCGGGAAGACCTCGTCGTTGGCGTTCGCAATCCCCAGGATTCGGGCTGCGATCTGTCGCATGCGTGCCTCGAGCGTTGTCCGGTCCGGCTTCATGCCGCAGAACGTTCGCAGCCAGCGCGCTTCGGAATGATGGTCGATCCAGTGATGCATCCGCGGCGTGAAGCGTTGATCGAGTTGCCGCACGTACATCTTCATCATCGCCGTCTCGGCAGCCGTGTCGACGATGAGCGGCGAGGCCAGGTTCAGGTCGCGCACGGCTCCGGCCGTGGCGAAGAGCGCCGTCCGGCTGCTCGAGAACAGATGCTCCGGATCGTCCAGCATCAACGCCAGCGCGACAAATCCACCCGCCGAATAGCCGAGGAAATCGATGCGTGCCTCCGGCGAGAAATGCGGATGGGCTCCGGCTCTGATCTGCCGCACAAGATCGACCACATCCCAGAACGTTTGCAGGGCGCCCCAGAAGAACCGCTCGGGCCGTGCTGCCAGCCGCTCGCTCATGATGGCATTGAAGCGATGGACGTGGTCGTTCCCCTCGACCTCCTTCCGCCGCGAGAGACTCTCAGGAACGAGCCGGAACCAATCGGCCGGAACCCGGTTGATGTGGAACGCCATCGGAAAGAGAGCGACCGGCACACCCGTTCGCTTCCACAGATGAAAAGCCCACGGAACGTACTTGCCGTAGCTTCGCTCGTTCAGCCCGTGCAGGATGATCGTGATGCGGTCGCGCCGTGTGACGGGTCCGGATTCCCGCAGTAGCGGATACCGGAATTCCAGGTTCTCGATGATCTCTGCGTCGACCGGCAAGGGCTCGGCTGGTTCCCCTGGAAAGCGAATGTCATGCTCCCGACAGTGGTAGGCGGTGCAGCCAAGCAAGAAGTGAGCGTTCCGCGACCGGAACGCGATGTTGAAGAGGTCCGCACCGTGCTCGGGGAACCGGACCGGCTCGTCGTCGGTCCAATGCTCACGCTG
>CAZOMY010000035.1:0-30315 GCA_964581115.1 uncultured Ignavibacteriaceae bacterium
GCCTACTTCATTTGATTTTCATTGATACGGAGTACTGATGGCAAAGCAAACCGATTTTGCAGAGAAGGCCAAGAAAGCGACGGCAGAGAAGGGCGTGAAGTGCCCGAAGTGCGGCACGGTCAAGACGCCCACCCTGTACGTCAACGCGGTCCGGACGGCCGGCGGAAGTTACCGCTTCAACCGCCAGCGCGTGAACGTTTGCAAGTGTAACGAAAAAGAGATCCTCGGCTGACACATCCCGGACGACCCACGTCCTTGCCGGTCACGCCTCCGTTGCAACGATCACGCGCCATACTGATCGTGCTCGACGGCGTCGGCATCGGTGAGCTTCCCGACGCCGGCGATTTCGGTGACCGGGGCACCAACACGCTCGCCCACGTCGCCACAGCTGTCCACGGATTGCGCCTCCCCCGCCTCGCGGCGATGGGGCTGGGTCGGTGCGTCTCTGCTGAGGGCGTCCCAGCGGTCGAGCGGCCCACGGCGTGCTTCGGCCGGATGGCCGAACGCTCCCGCGGCAAGGACAGCACGACCGGACATTGGGAGATCGCTGGACTGGTCACCGAGCGCCCCTTCCCGACGTATCCGAAGGGGTTCCCGCCCGACGTCATCGAGGCATTCGTGCGCGTCGCGGGAGTCGACGGCGTCCTGGGAAACACGGTCGCCTCGGGAACGGCGATCATCGATGAGTTGGGGGACGAACACGTGCGCACCCGAAAGCCGATCGTCTACACGTCGGCCGACTCGGTGCTTCAGATCGCGGCGCACGAGGAGGTCATTCCGCTCGCGCGCCAGTATGAGATCTGCCGCTTGACGCGGGAGCGGGTCGCCGTCGGCGACCACGCCGTGGGCCGCGTCATCGCAAGGCCCTTCGTGGGCACCAGCGGACAGTACCGTCGGACGGCCAACCGCCGCGACTTCGCCCTCGTCCCGCCGCGTCCGGTGTTGATGGACATGATCCAACAGGCCGGGATCCCGACGGTGACCGTCGGCAAAGTGGATGACCTGTTCGCGGCCTCGGGGGTGTCGGAGGCCTTGCACACCGCCAGCAATGACGAGGGCGTCGAGCGGATCGTCGAACAGATGGAGAAGGGCCGGCCGATGTTCTTGTGGGCCAACCTCGTGGATTTTGACACAATGTATGGGCATCGACAGGATGCCGCGGGTTTCGCCGCCGCTCTCGAGCGGTTCGACGGTCAGGTGGACCGGATCGTGAATATCCTGCGACCGGGGGATCTGCTGATGCTCACGGCCGATCACGGCAACGACCCCACGGACCGGAGCACCGACCATTCTCGGGAATATGTGCCGATCCTGGCGATGGTAGCCGGCGGAAAGGCCGGCGTCGACCTGGGGACCCGCGCGACCTTCGCAGATGCAGGGGCCACGGTGTTGGAACACCTGGGCGTGAATGCCACCGGACTGTCGGGGACCAGTTTCTTACATGCGCTCGTCTGAATGGAACACGATCCGTCTTCGTCCGTCATGGTGAGCGTCGGCCAGGATGGTACCATCCAATTGCCGGCGAACGCGGTCCAACGCATGGGCTTCAGCCCCGGAGACCGGGTGAGCGTGAGGGTGTCAGACGCCGGTTTGAGCCGGAGACTGCTCGACTTGGGCGTCACCGAGGCTGAGGTCGACACAATCACCGAGCGCCAACATGAGCCCCGCGAGAACGTGGCGAAGTTCCTGTCGTCCGAAGGCGCGCTCAGAAATTCGGCCGCATTTCGAAAGCGGCTGAAGGCATGGCGCGAACGGAGCACCGACCGATGAAGTTCGACGGCACGATGCCAAGGTCGAAGGTCGTCGTCGATACCGACCTGCTTCTTGAGCATGTTGCTGGAACGGCGGGAGGCCCGTCAAGATTGCGGCGGCTGATGGCGCAGGCGTTCTGCTACACCACCGTGTTCAACGCTGTCGAAGCGTTCGGCCTGTGCATGACGGAGCGCGAGCGGAGGGCGGTCGAGGAGACGATGTCGGCCATGAAGATCCTCGGCCTGAATGCGAAGCATGGCAAAGCCATCGGCGCCCTGACGGCGCGCCGTGGACGTGCGGCGGACCTGCCGCTCCTGATCGCGGGATTGTGCCGCGAGAGCCGTCTGCCCCTCGTCACCGGACGCCCGGAGCGATTCCGGGGTTTGCGGGGCCTCGAGGTCATTCGCGTGCGCGACTGACCATCGACGATCGTTCAGCGGATACGCGCGCGCGGCAAGGCCGCCGCAGTGGACTACGGAGACCACCAGTGAAGATCAGCAAGCAATACACGAACCGCGAAAGCCAGTCGCTCGACAAGTACCTGCAGGAGATCGGCAAGGTCGAGCTGCTCGTTCCGCAGGAAGAGATCGAGCTCGCGCGCCGCATCAAGAAGGGGGACCAGAAGGCCCTCGAGAAGCTGACGAAGGCGAACCTGCGGTTCGTCGTGAGCGTTGCGAAGCAATACCAGAACCAGGGGCTTTCGCTCGGCGACCTCATCAACGAGGGGAACCTCGGCCTCATCAAGGCCGCCAAGCGGTTCGACGAGACGCGCGGATTCAAGTTCATCTCCTATGCGGTCTGGTGGATCCGGCAGTCGATCCTGCAGGCCCTGGCCGAGCAGTCGCGCATCGTGCGCCTGCCGCTGAACCGGGTCGGCGCTCTCAACAAGATCGGCAAGGCCTTCAGCACGCTCGAGCAGGAGTTCGAGCGCGAGCCGAGCGCCAGCGAACTGGCCGAAGAGCTCGACATGTCTCTGTTCGAGGTCTCCGACACGCTGAAGATCTCGGGGCGCCACCTGTCGATGGATGCGCCGTTCGCGCAGGGCGAGGACAACCGGCTCCTCGACGTCATTCAGGACTCTCGTCAGCCCTCTCCCGATTCCGGCCTGATGGAAGAGTCGCTCCGGGAGGAGGTGCGGCGGGCCCTCAGTACGCTCAGCGAGCGCGAGGCACAGGTGATCCGTCTCTATTTCGGTCTTGATCAGGAGCACTCGCTGACGCTCGAAGAGATCGGCGAGAAGTTCAACCTGACGCGCGAGCGCGTGCGCCAGATCAAAGAGAAGGCCATTCGGAGACTGCGGCATGCGTCGCGGAGCAAAGCCCTGCGCGCCTACCTCGGCTGACCGCGCGGCCACGTCGGTACCCGGCCCCGCCTCGCGGGGCTTTTTTTCTCTTTCTGTCCCCGCAGTCCTGCTGGTCGCTGCCGTCGGATGCGGGCCGTCGTCGCCGCGTTTCTCCGACGGTGCCAGAACTGCGTCGAAGACACCCGTTGCGAGGGAAGGCCCACGCTTTGCGACGCGTGAGGCCGAGGAGGAACGACGCGAGGACAACAAGCCGGTTCCGAAGGCGGAGATCGAGCGTGTCACGTCGGGAGCCCGATCGTTCCGGACGGAAAAAAACACGGCGATCGCTCCGCTGGACCACAGCCGCATGATGCGCGAGATCTCGAAGCATATGGGGGTGCCGTATCGGCTCGGCGGCGAGAGCGACCAAGGCATGGACTGCTCGGGCTATACGATGGTCGTGTATGAGAAGAGTCTGGGGAAGAAGCTCCCCCGGACGAGCGCGGAACAGTCGAAAATGGGCAGGAGTGTCGAGCCGGCCGATCTGAAGTTCGGCGACCTCGTCTTCTTCAACACCACGGGGGAGCCGGCCTCGCACGTCGGCATCTATCTGGGCGACGACCTGTTTGCCCACGCGAGCGTCTCGTTGGGCGTCACGATCTCGTCGCTCGAAAGCGCGTACTACCAGAAACGTTATGAAGGGGCGCGACGCATCGTCGATTGACGCCCCGCCGTCACCATGTCCATCCGTCCCATCTATCTCTACGGCAGTTCCGTTCTCAAGGATCAGGCCCGTCCCGTTCCCAAGCTGAACGACGAAGTGGTCGAGCTGGCCGTCGACATGTTTGAAACGATGTATGCGGCGAACGGCGTCGGTCTCGCAGCGACACAGGTCGGCGACCGGAATCGCGTCATCGTCGTGGATGTGTCGGGCATGGATGACAGCGACGAAGAGGATGCCGAGGCGGCCCCTCCCGAGCGCAGAACGTCGCCCGGGCTTCCGACGAAGCTGGCGCTGATCAATCCGGTGATCGTCGCGGGAGAGGGAGAGTGGAAGATGGAGGAGGGATGTCTCAGCATTCCCGACGTCCGTGCGAATGTCCAGCGACCGCAGATCGTGACCGTGCGGTACCGCGACACGGAGTTTCGCGAACAACAGCTGGTCGCCGACGGAATGCTCGCCCGCGTCATCCAGCACGAGGTCGATCATCTCGACGGCATTTTGTTCATCGACCGCATCGGCAAGACCCAACGGAGTCTCTTAAGTCGCGAGCTACGCAAGATCCGGAAGGGAGAGGTCGAGACGCGGTATCCGGTGATCAGCGACGCGGTGGAATAATGGAATTGCGTGCGGACGCGCAGAGGTCGCCGAGGCTGAGCATGAGCAATCATTCGTGATCTCTGTGCACTTCGTCGCGGACGATCTCTCTCTCATGTGTGTGGATCAGACATGCTGACGGAACGGCCGCGGATCATCTTCATGGGGACTCCGGACTTCGCCGTGCCCAGCTTGCGGGCGCTGGTCGAGGCGGGCTATCCCGTCGTTTCGGTCGTCACGGCCCCCGACAAGCCGCGCGGACGAGGCCGGCAGGTCTCGTTCACGGCGGTCAAGGACGAGGCCCTGCAATTGTCTCTCCCACTCCTTCAGCCCGATACGCCGAAGGACCCGTCTTTCGTCTCAACCCTCAAGGCCCTGGACGCCGACCTGATGGTCGTGGTGGCATTTCGGATCCTTCCGCCGTCGGTTTTCACGCTTCCGCGTCTGGGGGCGTTCAATTTGCACGCCTCACTCCTGCCGCGCTATCGCGGCGCCGCGCCGATCCAGTGGGCCGTGATCAACGGCGAAACCGAAACGGGCGTCACGACCTTCCTGCTTCAGGAAAAGGTCGACACCGGCTCGATCCTCCTGCAAGAACGGGTCCCGATCGGTCCGAACGATACGGCGGGAGATGTCCACGACCGTCTCTCTGTGATCGGAGCGGAGGTGGTCGTAAGAACGGTCCGCGGACTCGCTGAGGGCTCGTTGACGCCGCGGGCGCAGGACGATGCTTTGGCATCCGCCGCGCCGAAGTTGTTCAAAGAGGACGGACGGCTGGACTGGACGCAGCCTGCCACGGCGTTGTTCAATCGCATCCGCGGACTCTCGCCGGTCCCGACGGCCTGGACCGAGCTCGATGGCCGGGTGTGGAAGATCTTCCGTGCCCGCGTCGTTCCGGCCGCGTCAACGGGAGAAATGCCAGGCACGGTGATCGGCCTCGATCGTTCGTCGTGCATCATCCAGACCGGAGACGGAGCGCTGGCGCTGGAGGAGGTGATGCTGGAGGGAAGGAAGCGGATGGTGATCGAGGAGTTCCTCAGGGGCCATCGGTTGGCGTTGGGGAGCAGACTCGGCGCTTGATCGAAAGAAGGGATCCACGAAGAGAATGTGTTTGCCGATGTCACGGCATCTGTTGTGGGCTCCGGCTGTGTGACTTCGCCACGACGTGGTCACTTTGCCGGGAAGTGGCCGCCGTGCGGTGATGGTTACACATCTTTTAGATATATTGGCTCTTTATTGGAGCGAGAGTCCTCGATGACCAAGATCATCGTCATAGCGAATCAGAAAGGAGGCGTCGGCAAGACGACCACGGCCATCAACCTGGCGGCGTCGCTGGCGGCGGCGGAGCGGACGACCCTCCTCGTCGACACCGACCCGCAGTCGAACGCGACGAGCGGCGTCGGCGCCGTCCCGCACGATGGGCGTACGGTCTACGAAGTGCTCGTTGAAGGGATGGACCCCCAGCAAGCCATCATTGAGACGCAGATGCCCTTCTTGTCGGTGCTGCCGTCGCACATCAACCTCGTCGGCGCGGAGATCGAGCTGGTCGGCCGCGAACAGCGCGAGTACCTCATGTCGACCGCGCTCAAAAAGATCGCCGATCGCTACGAGTATATCATCATCGACTGTCCTCCCTCGCTGGGGCTGCTCACGCTCAATGCGCTGACGGCCGCCGATTCGGTGATGATCCCCGTGCAATGCGAGTACTTTGCGTTGGAAGGGCTTGGGCAATTGTTCAACACGATCAATCTGGTCAAAAAGACGCTCAATCCGAACCTCGACATCGAAGGGGTGCTGATGACGATGTTCGATTCGCGTCTCCGATTGTCGAACCAGATCGTGGAGGAAGTGAAACGATATTTTGGCGACAAGGTCTTCGAGACCGTCGTCTCGAGAAACATACGGTTGAGCGAAGCGCCCAGCTTCGGAAAGCCGATCATCCTGTACGACGCGGTCTGCTCCGGCACGCGCAATTATATGGAGCTGGCCCGCGAGGTCATGCGGCGCACCGCGCTGCTCGAGCAGGATCCTACGACGTCCGCCGCCTCCGGAGGTGCGACCTCATGACGCAACAGCAGAAGAAATCAGTACTGGGGCGCGGGCTCAATGCCCTCATCCCGAAAGGACCCCGGATCGAGACGAAGGGTGAAGAGAGCGGTCCTGTGGATCTGGGCAAGGTGGCCAGCATCGAGGTTTCGAAGGTCAGGCCGAATCCGTTCCAGCCCCGAACGGACTTCGACGAGTCAGCCCTTGACGAGTTGAAACGATCGATCCAGGAGAAGGGGGTCATTCAGCCGATCACCGTCCGGAGGACAGCCGACGGATATCAGATCATCGCCGGCGAACGGCGGCTGCGGGCGGCGCAGCTGGCGAGGATGAAGGAGATCCCCGCGTATGTGCTCGACGTACCGTCGGACGAGGATATGCTCGAGCTGGCGCTGATCGAGAACATCCAGCGCGAGCATCTGAACCCGATGGAGATCGCCGCAGCATATCAGCGGCTGATCGACGAATGCCATTTGACCCAGGAGGACGTTGCCCAGAAGGTGGGCAAGGACCGAACGACGGTCACGAATTTTCTGCGGCTTCTCAAGCTCCCGGCCAAGATCCAGGAGGGCCTCCGCAAGAACAAGATCTCGATGGGCCATGCTCGCGCGCTCGTGAATCTCGCGAACGAGAAGGTCCAACTCCGCATCTTCGAGCGGATCGTGAGCGAGGGTATGTCGGTACGGAAGGTGGAAGACTTGGCCCGCGCGTCCGGTGCCGCGAGGCCGTCGGGTGGTGGGAAGAAGGGTCGTGACACCGGATCGACGCCCGCGGGGATCCAGAGCGTGGAAGAACAGTTGCGCCAGACGCTCGGAACGAAGGTGATGGTCCGGACGAAGGGAGGGGGACGCGGGGAGATCATCGTCGAGTTCTACTCGCTTGACGAGTTCGATCGGTTGCTGGAACTGTTGAGTAGTACAGCGAAATACCGGTAAGTCTCATCCGCGAACGTTCGAAACCTTAGCCCCGAAAAACGCGAAGAACGCAAAGAACACCAAGCATACAGAGCACGACGAGAGGGTCGATTGAACCATGGGTACCAGGCAGATCTTGACGAAGAACGCACCGGCGCCGATCGGGCCGTACAGCCAAGCCATCGCCGTCGATGGAAAGTTCGTATATACGGCCGGACAGATCCCGCTCGACCCGGCCACGAATCAGCTCGTCGAAGGGGACATCAAGGTCCAGACGCGGCGGGTGATGCAGAACCTCGACGCAATCCTTACAGAGGCCGGCGCTTCGATGAAAAGCGTGATCAAGACGACCGTCTTTCTCAAGGATATGGGGGAGTTCGCGGCGATGAACGAAGTGTACGCGGAATTCCTTGGCGCGGCGGCACCGGCGCGCAGTACCGTGGAGGTCGCGAGACTGCCTCGCGATGTGCGCGTGGAGATCGAAGCGATCGCGTTGATCGGGGAATAGCCCACCGAAGAGGCGTTTCACGCAACGGCGCAACGACGCAATGTCCGCAAAGAGGAAAATGCCTGTTGCTTCTTTGCTGGCAATACTGTTGCTCCAGCCCTTGAGCATCATGCCGGCCCAGCAGCAACTGCGGTCGAACTGGATCGTCCCGTCGTCGGATACACCCCGCGTCGATCTGGCGGGGGCGACCGTCCGATCGGCCGCCGGGCCCGAGGAGAAATCCACAGGTCTTGCGATGCTGCTCTCGGCCGTCGTTCCGGGAGCCGGGCAGGTCTATGCCGAACGATACATTACGATCCCGGTGATCTGGGGATTCGGGATCTACTTCGGCAAGACAATGGTGGACCAGAACAAGCTGTATCAGGACTACGCCGCTCAGTACGCTGCATCGGTTGTTGCCGACACTTTGAGCGGCGTCGGCAGCGCACGGCTCCGAAGAATCCGCGATGGCTATCGCGACCAGCGTGATGAATTCGCCGTCTACCTGGGCCTGACGTATCTCCTCAATATCGTCGATGCGTACGTCGGCGCGGCCCTCTACGGCTTCGATGTATCCCCTGACCTCAACGGCGGTGCCCGCATCCGCTACCGCATGACGTTCCGCTGACCGGCATCAGCTCCGCAGTATCTCCTTCAAGGCCTCTTCAAGTCCCGCAAAGCGGTGGCGATACCCGCTCGCGACCAGCTTTGACGGCACGGCCTGCTGTCCTGTGAGGACAATGCCGGACATCTCTCCGAGGACCGCCTTCAGAATGAATTCCGGGACAGGTGCCCACGATGGACGCCGCATTACGCGTCCGAGGACCCTGCAGAACTCCTTCATGCGTACCGCGTGGGGGGACGTGATATTAATGGGTCCGGACAGACCGGGCGACGCGATGATGTGCAGGATCGCACCAACCATGTCATCGTGGTGGATCCACGGCAGCCATTGACGACCGGTGCCGAGCGGTCCTCCGACGAAGAATCGGAATGGGAGAATGAGCCTTGACAACGCTCCCCCCTCCGGATCCAGCACCATTCCGGTTCGAAGCATCGCCACCCGAATTCCCGCAGACTCGGCTCGCCGCGCTTCATCCTCCCATTCGCGACACACCTCCGCCAGAAAGTCTCGACCGGGGGGTGAGTCCTCCGTCACGGGACCATCTTCGACATTTCCGTAATATCCGACGCCAGAGGCGTTGACCAGCACGCGCGGTCGGCGTGGGGCGCGGTGCAGAGCCGCGACGAGTGCGCGCGTGGCCAAGAGGCGGCTCTCGCGAATGAGCTTCTTCCGTCTGGCCGTCCAACGACCTCCCGCCACCGAAGCGCCAGAGAGATTGACGATCGCATCGGCCGCCTCGATCGCCTCGGCCCACGGTCCATGGTCGCAGCCATTCCACGTCACATACCGGGTCGCGCCGTTCGGCGCACGCATCGACCTTGTCAGCACAACAATGTCGTGTCGGGCCTGTGAGCAGCGTTGGATCAAGCGCTTCCCGATCAACCCGGTGCCGCCGGCGATGACGATGTTCATGGAGTACTTTCGAACGTGTGTGCGTCCAATGGCTGGAAGTTCTTTGACAAAACTGGGGTTTCAACGCTTCTCGTGCAAGCGCGGGTTCCGAGCACTCGGTTGCTCTTCTGGCGAAAACGGGCTATATTTGAAGGGTTCACAAAGAGTAAAGGGGACCTTCCTCTTTACTCTTTGCCGTTTTGAAGCACCCTCCCAGAAGGAAAGATGGCACGCAAAGACGCCAGGACGCAAAGAACGCGAAGGTATCGAGGCGCGAAACCACAGCCGCTAGCATTTCTTTGCGCCATTGCGACATGGCATGACACCTCTTTTCGCTCCGTTCTCCCGGTCCGATGAAGAACATCCGCAATTTTTGCATCATCGCCCACATCGACCACGGTAAGAGCACCTTGGCCGACCGTTTGCTGGAGACCACCGGCGCCGTAGCGTCGCGCGACATCTCCAAGCAGATGCTGGACGACATGGATCTGGAGCAGGAGCGCGGCATCACGATCAAACTGCACGCGATCCAGCTGCGGTACCGGTCGAAAGCGGGTGATAGTTACATCCTGAACCTGATCGATACGCCGGGGCACGTCGACTTCACGTACGAGGTCTCCCGGTCGTTGGCGGCGTGCGAAGGGGCGATCCTCGTCGTCGACGCGACGCAGGGGGTGGAAGCACAGACCATCTCCAACCTGTACCTGGCCATCGACGCGGGACTGGAGATCATCCCGTTCATCAACAAGATCGACCTCCCGAGCGCCAAGACGACGCTGGAAACGACGAAAAAGCAGGTGATGGACCTGCTCGGATGCCGCGAGGAAGAGATCCTGATGGGTAGCGCCAAGTCCGGGCTTGGGACGGACGACGTCTTGGAAGCCGTCGTTGCCCGCATTCCGCCTCCCAAAGGTGATCCGGAAAAGCCGCTGACGGCGCTGATCTTCGATTCGGTGTTCGACGAGTATCGCGGTGCGATCGCCTACGTGCGGATCGTCGACGGAACGGTGAAGGAACGGGATCGGATCCGGTTCATGTCGAACGGCAAGGAGTTTCAGGCCGACGACATCGGAATCCTCGAAATGACGCGGAAGCGGACCGGATCGCTCTCTTCGGGCGACGTGGGTTACATTATCGCGAGCGTGAAGGACGTGCACGACACCAAGGTTGGCGACACGATCACGCTGGCCGACCGTCCGGCCGACGGCCCTCTGCCCGGATACAAGGAAGTGAAGCCGATGGTCTTCAGCGGCATCTATCCGTCGAACGCCGACGCATTCGAAGAGTTGCGCGATGCGCTGGAGAAGCTGAAGCTCAACGATGCCTCGCTCATCTTCGAGCCGGAGTCGTCCCTGGCCCTCGGGTTCGGCTTCCGGGCGGGCTTCCTCGGTCTGCTCCATATGGAGATCATTCGGGAGCGGCTCGAGCGTGAGTACAACCAGTCGCTCATCAATACCGTCCCGAACGTTGAGTACCGGGTATTCCGGACGAACGGTGAGATGGCGTTGGTGGACAATCCGGCCTTGATGCCGGAGCCGGGCGTGATCGAGCGGGTGGAAGAGCCGTACGTCAAAGCGCAGATCATCACGCCGACGGAGTATATCGGCAGCATCATGAAGCTGTGCATGGACCGCCGGGGGATCCATCGGAACACGACATATCTGAGCCCCGAGCGCGCCGACATCCATTTCGAGCTGCCGCTGTCGGAGATCATTTTCGACTTCTATGACAAGCTGAAGTCAATGTCGCGCGGTTATGCATCGTTCGACTACGATTTTCTCGACTACCGCGAGTCGGAGCTGGTGAAGCTCGATATCCTGTTGAACGGCGAGCCGGTCGATGCCTTGTCGACGATCGTCCACCGACAGAAGGCGTACGAATGGGGCCGGAAGCTCTGCGCGAAGCTGAAGGAGTTGATACCGCGGCAGATGTTCGAGGTGGCCATTCAGGCGGCGATCGGCAGCAAGGTGATAGCGCGCGAAACGCTGAGCGCGATGCGCAAGAACGTGCTGGCGAAGTGCTACGGCGGCGACATTTCGCGCAAGCGCAAACTGCTGGAGAAGCAGAAGGAGGGAAAGAAGCGGATGAAACAGGTGGGCCGCGTCGAGATCCCGCAGGAGGCGTTCCTGGCCGTGCTGTCGATGGATGAATAGTGAGGGAAGGGGGTATTAGCGGTCAGGTATCGGGGCATGGGTCATGGCCTGGAGCTCCAGGCTCGAGCATGGAAACGAACAGATCACCGGAAAGGATGAATCGTGGCTGACAAGACCGAACAGAAGAAGGGCGAGCAGGAGCAACCCGAGCGGAGTTTTCGGGAGCGATTCCTTGCGGGCCTCAAAGAAACGGCCATCGTTCTGGGGCTGTTCATTCTCATCAACAACTTCGTGATCGCTTCCTTCCTCGTTCCGACCGGCTCGATGGAGAACGAGGTGATGACGGGCGAGCTCCTGTTCGTCAACAAGTTCATCTACGGCGCCACGACCCCGCGGAACGTACCGTTGACGGGCATCGAACTGGGTCCGCTGACCGTCCCGCCGATCCGCATGCCGTGGGTGCGTCTGCCCGCCCTGGCCGACGTGGAACGGGGCGACGTCATCGTGTTCGAGTTTCCCGGGTATCGCGACGACCTCGAAGCGGAGGTCTTTCAGTTCTACCTCAAGCGCTGCGTGGGCCTTCCGGGCGACACGATCCAGATCGTCAACCGGGTCCTCTTCGTCAACGGCAAGCAGTTCCCGATCCCCAGGCACATGAAATTCGACCGTCCGTGGGCGGTCCCCGCCGAGATCCCCGATGAGCGCATCTTCCCGAAGGGCGCTCCCTGGAACGAAGATCATTACGGTCCGCTCGTGATCCCATTCGCCGGCATGCAATTACCCCTTTCGGTGGAGAACGTGGAGTCGTGGGAGGTCTTCATCCGGCGCGAAGGTCACTCGGTCCGGACGGAGCAGGGGCAGGTATTGATCGACGGCGTCGCTGCGGCCCAATACACCGTTGAGCGAGACTATCTGTTCGGCATGGGCGATCATCGCGACAACAGCCTCGACAGCCGTTTCTGGGGCTTCATCCCGAAGGAGAATCTGGTCGGCACTCCGCTGATCGTCTACTGGTCGTGGAACACCGACATTCCGTTGTACAGCATCTTTGAACGTCTGGGCTCGGTCCGCTGGGGGCGGATCTTCTCATTCGTCCAGTGATCCTCCAGGACGCCGATCCACGTTGGCTCCCCTGAGGTCTCGGCGTCCTTGTCGTTATGCATGATCCGTTGAACAGCTCCCGAAAATATCTCGACGCCGCCCTCGTCGGCCTCGCCACATTGCTGTGCGCCCTTGTCCTCAAAGTGTTCGTCATCGAGGCGTTCCGGATCCCCTCCTCATCGATGGAGAACACGCTGCAAATCGGCGATCTTGTCCTCGTGAACAAGCTGGCGTATGGACTCCGGACTCCGGGCGTGCTGCCGTTCACGTCGGCCGCGGTCGACCCCGTGTGGCTGTTCGCCACGCGCGATGTCCGTCGTGGCGACGTGATCGTCTTCGAATTCACGCTGCGCACGCCCGACGGACTTCCGGCCGACGTGCTATACTACGTCAAACGCTGCGTCGGATTACCGGGCGATACCGTTGAGATCCGGAGGGGTCAGCTGTTCATCAACGGCCGCGAGCTCCTCGTGCCCCCGACGGCGGTCGGTCCTTCGTTCCAGTCGACGCGCAGCCGCGAAGCCCGATACCCCGAAGGGTCCGGTTTCACCGACCGCGATTATGGACCAATCCGGGTGCCGAAGGCCGGCGACACGGTCATCCTCGAACCCTCCACATCAGCGTTATGGTTGCCGCTCTTGCGGCGCGACCATCGAAAGGTGGAATTCGATGCCGAGGGGGTCGTGTTCGTCGACGGAGAGCCGCGTATGTCCGTCACGCTCGAGCAGGACATGTACTTCGTCCTCGGCGACCATCGGGACAACTCATGGGACAGCCGCATGTGGGGATTCGTCCCGCACCGGGATATTGTCGGCGAGGCCCTTCTCGTCTATTGGTCGATGAGCGAGCCTGAGGAGCGAGGCGAGAGCGGGGGCGGAGTGCGCTGGGACCGCATCGGTACCCTGATCCGCTGAGGGCACGAAGTATCAATCGTGAAATGACCGGTTCGGGGCGAAGTTACACGAATGGACACCAAGGATGAAGTCGTGGTAGGTGTGGGGTCGCTTCATGCTTCGTGTTGCTTCGTGTCCTTCGTGGATGGCTCTTTCCATAGGGCTCTGTAGATCTCCAACTGATGGCCGGCTTGTACCTCCACATACCCTTCTGCGAGCACAAGTGCATCTACTGCGATTTCTATTCGCTCGCGCCGACGGAAGAGCGGATGGACGGCGATGCGATGATGGCCTCGTATGTCGAGGCGCTCCGAACGGAGATACGGCTGCGGGCCGGGTCGGTGGAACCGGGTACGACGTGGGACACCGTCTTCTTCGGCGGAGGCACGCCTTCGCTGATGCAGGCGGAACAGATGGCGGCGATCCTATTCGATCTTCGATCATTGTATTCGATCGAGGCATCAGCCGAGATAACGATGGAGGCGAATCCGGGAACCGTCACCGAGGAGCGTCTCGCGGCGTTCCGCCAGGCCGGCATCAATCGGATTTCATTCGGCGTCCAGTCGTTCCTCGAAGACGAACTGCGCTTCCTGACGCGCATCCATTCGCCGGAACAAGCCGAGGAGTCCATTCGCGCGGCGCGCCGTGCCGGGTTTGAGGACTTGAACATCGACCTGATGTTCTCGCTGCCCGGCCAGACGATCGAACGATGGATGTACACGCTCGAACGGGCATTGGCGCTTGAACCGACCCACCTTTCATGCTACAGTCTCATCGTCGAACCGAACACGCCGTTGTTGCGGATGGTGGAGTCGAAGCAGGTCGCCTTGCTCGATCCGGCGGCCGACGCTGAGCTCTATGAGTATACAATGATGCGAATGCGGTCGGAGGGCTACGAACAGTACGAGATCTCGAACTTCGCACGTCCCGGTCGCCGCTCACGCCACAACGACAACTATTGGAACCACGGGATGTATCTGGGGTTCGGCCCGTCAGCACATTCGTTCCGATCGCCCGTTCGCTCATGGAACATCGCGAACTTGTCGACGTACCTCTTGCGCCTGACGCAGGGACAATTGCCAACTGCCGGCGAAGAGCGACTCGGGCGCGAACAGCTGATGACGGAGGCGATGTTCCTCGGGCTGCGAAGCGACGGCATCGATCTCGAACGTTTCGAGCGCGATTTCGGCCGACGATTGGCAGACGAACACCGGCCTTTGGTTGACGACCTGTTGTCCGAAGGACTGGCGACGCTTGAGCGGGGCATCTTGCGCCTGACTGCCAAGGGATACGTGGTGTGCGACGAGGTGTGCGCAAAGCTGGGCTGAGCTCATGCAGTGGAATGTCGGGGTCGGATCGACTCCTACGGTCGAGGCGTGAGGCGAATTGGCTCCAAACCCTTGATTTTGTTGCTCTTCAAGGCTTTTAGGAATACCTTTCTAAATGCCTTTTTCCGGGAGATGATGTACACATGCCGAAGTTGAACGCAAAACGTCTCGTGGCGCTGGCGGTGTTTCTTGCCTCCTTGGCCGTCTATTCGATCACCGGCTCACCCACCGTGGTCTTCTGGGATGTCGGCGAATTCATCGCGGCGGCGTACCTCCTGCAGGTCCCCCATCCGCCAGGTGCCCCGCTGTTTCTCCTCATCGGTCGCGTTTTCGGGATGATCCCGTTCACGCCCGACATTGCCGTCCGGATGCACTTCATCTCCGAGCTTGCGAGCGCTTTGACGGTGATGCTGACGTTCCTGATCATCGTCCGCTTCATTCAGATGTTTCGGAGCGTCCCTCGGACGCTCTCCGACCAGATCACCGTCTATGGAGGCGCGGCGATCGGAGCCTTGTCGCTGGCGTACGGAAAGACCTTCTGGTTCAACGCCCTCGAGGCCGAGGTGTACGGCATGAGCATGCTGTTCATGACCCTCATGCTCTGGCTGGGGCTGCGATGGTATGAGCGGGCCAACTGGGCCCGGAGCGACGTGTATCTGCTGTTGGTGGCCTACCTGATCGGTCTCGCCGTTGGAGTGCATCTGCTTTCGATCCTGATGCTCTTCATGGTATTGCTGCTCATTTACTTCCGTTGGTACGAGTTCTCGATCTCTTCGTTCGTCAAGTTCGGGATCGCCTCGGTCCTGGTCTTCGGCCTCATTTATCCGATCGTGGTGAAAGAGTTCCCCTCGATGCTCGACGGCGAGTTCCGGGGGATGAAGAGTCCGATCTTCTCGTATCTGCCGCACGCGCTCGTTCTGGGCGCGCTGTACGGCGTCTGGTGGTCGATCCAGCAGAGGCACCGGAAGCTCAATGTCGCCCTCCTGGCGTTCCTGTTCATCGTCCTCGGCTACTCGACGTACGTCACGGTGTACATCCGTGCGAACGCCCAGCCGCCGATGAACGAGAACGACCCCAGCACGATCGGCCGACTGGTGTCGTATCTCAATCGCGAGCAGTACGGGACACAGCCGTTCATCCAGCGCCGCTGGGACCCGGATCCGGAAAAGCAGCAGAACCACCAGAAGTACACGAGCGACTTCGATTACTTCTGGCGGTACCAGATGGTGCACATGTACCTGCGCTACTTCGGCTGGAACTACGTCGGAGCGGCCGGCGACGTCAAGGAATCGGGGGTCGATTGGAAGAAGCTCTACGGCATTCCGCTCTTTCTCGGACTCCTCGGTGCATACTACCATTGGCGCCGCGACAAGAAGATGGCGTTCGTGAATACGGGCATGTTCCTGCTGATGGGGGCGATCCTCGTCCTCTACTTCAACATGCAGGAACCTCAGCCGCGCGAACGCGATTATTTCTACGTCGGCTCATTCCTGGCGTTCTCGATCTGGATCGGGATCGGCGTCGTGGGTGCCATTGATATGCTCCGTGAGCAGCTGAGGCAGGTCGAACCATCGGTGCCGGTGGCGGCGGGAACGATCGCGCTGGCACTGATCCTCGTACCCGCCAACATGCTGAGGGTGAACTTCCACGAAGGCGACCGCCGGGGCAACTACTTGGCGTGGGACTACTCGTACAACCTCCTCCAAAGCGTCGAACAAGACGCGATCCTGTTCACGAACGGCGACAACGATACCTTCCCGCTCTGGTATCTGCAGGATGTCGAAGGCATCCGCCGCGATGTGCGGATCGTGAATCTGAGCCTGCTCAATACAAACTGGTATATCAAGCAACTGAAACACCAGCAGCCGTACGGAGCGAAGAAGGTGCCCATCAGCACCTCGGACGTCGATATCGAGCGCATCGGTCCCATCCAGTGGAACGAGGAGCGAGAGATGGAGCTGCCGGTCGGCCCGGAGGTCGTTCGGCAGTATCAGGGCGAAGTGTCGGGCGTCAGCGCGCTCGACACGAGCATCGTGAATCGCGGCGCATTGCGCTTCACGCTGGGTCCGACGCTCGTGTTCGGCAACGTCCGGGCTTTGCGCGTTCAGGACATCCTCGTCTACGACATTGTCCGGACGTCGAACTGGGAGCGGCCCATCTACTTCGCGATGACGGTCTCCGACGACGGCAAGATCGGACTCAAGGACTACATGCATCTGAAGGGTCTGGCCTTCAAGTTGACGCCGCGCCGAGGGCCGTTCTGGCAGAACCTCGACACGAAGACGATCGAAGCCCATCTGTTCAGCGACGTGGAGACGCCGTCGAAGGAACCGCAGCTGGGATATCGGTGGCGGGGACTCCAGAACCCCGACCATTACTTCGACGAAGACTCCCGCCGGCTGGTGATGTCGAACTATCGCAATCTTTTCTTCACGCTGGCCGAACACTACATCTACACCACCCGGGAACCGGACAAGGGCATCCGGGTCCTTGACCGGATGGAAGAGGTGGTCCCGCGGAATGTCATCAACATGGATCCCGGAATGGTGTACCGCCTTGGCGTCATTTACAGCGAGGCGTCGCGTGTGGACCAGGCAAAGGCGCTCTTCCGGGAGGTGGTGACGGCCGTCGAGCCGCGCCAGCAGGAGTACCTGCGCGAGCCGCTGACGCAATTCAACCCGATCATCGTCCTTTTCTACAGCTATCTGGAAGTGTCAGCGTTTGACAAGGCCGACGGCATCCTCAAGCTTCTCGGCACGAACTATGCGACCCAGCCGGGCATTCAACAGGCGGTCCAGCAGTTGACGATGCAGCTCAACATCCGCCGGTCGCAGGCATCGGCGGATTCTGCCGCCGGAAGGTAGAGGGGCGGATGGCGGCGCGAGAATCGCGGAAGGAGCATTGGGAGACCTTCTGGCGCGACAAGCAGGAGGTCGGCGAGGTTTACTCCAACGCCGGACGCGTCCGTGAGCAGCTCGAACGGGTGGTCGACCTCAAGGGGAAGCGCGTGCTCGAGATCGGCGCCGGGACAGGGCGCGACAGCTTTCCGCTTGTGGCTGCCGGGGCTGAGGTCACGCAGTTGGACTACGCCGAGAACTCTCTGCGCCTGCTCCGGCGGCTCTCGGTCCACGAAGGCGTTCCCGTCCATATCGTCGGTGGCGACACGTTCGCCCTTCCGTTCCGCGACGGAGCCTTCGACGTCGTGTTCCATCAGGGCCTGCTTGAGCATTTTCGTCACGATGACGCGCACCGTTTGCTTGTCGAGAATGCGCGCGTGCTGCGGCCCGGGGGCCTGCTGCTCGTTGACGTGCCGCAACGCTACCATCTCTATACCGTCGCCAAGCATCTCCTGATCGCGCTCGACCGATGGTTCGCCGGATGGGAGCGTTCGTTCTCCGTCGGCGAGCTGACGGGTGTTCTGCGGTCGGTCGGACTCGAGCCGGTGCATCGCTACGGTGTTTGGATGGTCCCCAGCTTCTTCTATCGCGCGACGCGCGAGGTCCTCAAGAAGGTCGGGGTTCGCCTCCCGCTCTATCCACGCCTCCCCCTCCTGCATCGCCTTCGGGCGTCGATCCGTCGTTTGCTCCTCAACACATCATTGCCGCTGCACACCGGCCTCTCGATCGGGGTCATCGCCCGGAAAGGGTGATGCGAGGTGAAGGTCCTTGTCATCAACTGGCAGGATATCCGAAATCCGCTCGGCGGCGGCGCGGAGGTCCATTTCCACGAGATCTTCAAGCGCATCGCCGCGCGCGGCCATGACGTGACCCTCTTCTGTTCCGCCGTTCCGGACCTTCCCGGAATGGAGGTCATCGACGGCATCCGTGTCATACGTGAAGGAGGCCGCTCCACTTTCAACTTCCACGTTCCACTCCGCTACCGCTCAACGTTCTCCCGAGAAGGCTACGACGTCGTCGTCGACGACCTGAACAAGATCCCGTTCTACACTCCATGGTATGTTCGGGAGCCGCTCGTCACGATCGTCCATCACCTGTTCGGGGCAAGTATCTTCAAAGAAGCGATCGTTCCGGCCGCCGCGTACGTTTGGGGAGCCGAGCAGATCGCCATGCACGTCTATCGCCGGCAGTTGTTCGCCGCCGTATCGCCGAGTACGAAGCGCGAACTGGAGGAACACGGCATTCCGGGTTCGCAGATCTCGCTGGTGCACAACGCGGTGGACCACGAGCTCTATCGACCGCCGCCGACGCCTCGCAGACCGGGCCTGACCGTCGGATATCTGGGCCGGATCAAAGCCTACAAGAGTGTCGACCATCTCCTCCGCGCGTTCGCCATGGTGCGAACAGCCGTCCCCGACGCGCGGCTCGTCATCGTGGGAGATGGGGACGCCAGACCGGACCTCGAGCGGCTGGCCGCGGAATCGGGTATCGGGGCATCTGTGGAATTCACGGGATTCGTTCCGCCCGAAGAAAAAGTGCGACGCCTTCAGCAGATGGATCTCGTCGTCAACACGTCGGCGAAAGAGGGATGGGGATTGACGGTCGTCGAAGCGAATGCGTGCGGCGTGCCGGTCATCGCCAGCGACGTTCCGGGACTTCGCGATTCGGTGGTCGATGGAACGACCGGCTGGCTCTACCCGTATGGAGATCTTGAGCGACTCGCCGCGACGATGGAGCGGGTTCTGAGGGATGTCGGTGAGCGACAACGCGTCGCAGCTCAGGCGCTTCAGTGGGCGGGGAAGTTCACGTGGGAGTCCTCAGCCGATGCGATGATGAGGGTGATGGAAGAAGCACGCCGCAAAGCGCTCACGTCGTGAAATCGCCAAACATGGAAGACGGATCAGATCGTACTCCCGAAATCCGCAGCAGACCCGCCCAGTACAGCAAACCCCGGAGCTCATCCGGGGTTCGGTGTGTTTCCGAAGAGAACCTCTGACGCCGTTCAGGCTTGCCTCCACGGAGGACGCACCCGCTCGTGGAGAAGCTTTGCCGTCTCGTCCGGACTCGAGGAGGTCGCGAGGAATCGTGCAATGTCTTGCAAGCCTTCCTGACGCATCTCCTCCTCGAGGGGCTGGAGCACAGGTTGCCAGAACGGTCCCTGCAGGATCACCGGCTTCTCGATTGAGAAGCGCTTGTTGACCATCTCCAAGACGAACGCCAGTTCGAGCAACGTTCCCGTTCCTCCCGGCAGAATGACGTACGCGGTTCCGAGATCGGCCAGCTTGATGATCCGATCCATCAGCCGCGGTGTCCGCACCTCTTCCACGATCCACGGATTGACGGTGCGCGAGAACAGATCGCACGTCACTCCGATCGTATGTCCTCCCGCCTCGCGGGCCCCTTTTGCGGCAGCTTCCATCGTGCCCGCGTATCCGCCGTTGCAGACGGCGAATCCACGTGCTGCGAGCGCTCTGCCAAGTTGGTACGCTTGCTCATAGCCCGGCGAACCTGGAAGTGGCCGCGCAGAGCCGAAGATCGTAACTATCGGGTTCAGCATAGTGCGAGATCAGCGATCAATTGAGTCATGTTCCGCGTCTTTTCTCTGCGGGCTTGGCGCAAGTGTTCGTCTTGGAACTTTGCGGACTCTGCGTGAAACGCTTCTCCCAAAGCCCCTAATCCGCAAACATCCATCGCACGCCAAGCTTGAACTGACGTCCCGGCATCGGGTAGATGGCCGTACGGAGCGTGGAGGCGTTCGTGAGGTTCTCCCACGAAAGGGTCACGAAGGCCTGACCGATCTCCATCGTTCCATACAGGTCCACCGTCGCTGCGCGACCGATCAGCGTCGTCGTGTTAACGACCTCGAGACCGGTCGGAGGGTCGGGGGAAAGTCCGCGCAACCGGTCCGAGAATCGCGTCCGCACCCCCGTACGGATCCCGAGCTGATCCCGGAAGAGGCGGCCCTGGTAGGCGAGCTCTGCCGAGCCCCACCAGCGCGGCAGGATCTGACGGAGGGTATCGGCGACCTCGACGGCCGTCCAAGTGAATGAACCGATCACTTCGAATCCGTACATGGACACCCGTCCTGAGGCAGCCAAGCCGCTCCAGGATGGCGACCAGGTCGTCAGCGCCACGGATGGCGTGCCGTGGACGGTCGCTGCAGGCCTGACGATGACGACGTTCCGTTGCTTGCGTTGGAACCCCATGGCCCGCAGGGTGAGCGTCGTGTCAAGGTGCCACGAGACCTCGGCCGTCAACTGATGTTCATCGCCGCGCCCAAGCATCGTCGGCCGCAGCACCGTGGAATCGCTCCAGAAACGTTCCTGCAACGTTGGAAACATCGGTCGTTGCGCAACGGAGATGGATGTCTGCAGTCCTTTGAGCGCAGCAACGGAGATCGAAGCGGAAGCTTCGAGCGCGCGATCCCCGTCGTCGTGAGCGATCGCCACAGCAGCCCGGGGCGACAGCCACTCCAACAGCGTCACGGCTGCCGCAAGGCTCAGCCGGCTTCGGGTGGCGGTACGTTGTGGCAGGACCTCGGTCGAATCGAGGCGGGTCGATCCGTATTGTGCCGACGCGGCCACGAGGAGCAGAGGAAGTTGTGCCCGCTGCTCGATCGAGACGAAGAGATCTCGCGTCCGAGCGAATTGCCTCATCGGGACCGTTGACAAAGGATCGGGAGGCCGCTGGTATTCACGCTCGACGCGCCGACCGATCACGCCGATCCTCGTCGTCGCAAGCGAGTCATCAAAGGGTCGGAGGATCCCCGTCATTCCCAGGTCGGTCCGTTCACGGATCTCGTAGCCAGACGAATGTACGACGATCGCCGATACATCGTCGAAGACCGATTGGGACAAGACCGGATCGACGCCGCCGTTGACGCCACGGGAGGAGCGTCCATAGCCCCACATGACGGCGAGGTTCAGCCGTTGACTGAGATTGGTCCGGACCCGGCCCCGCAGATTCCACGCATCGAGAGCCGCGTTCGTGAAGCGGCCAGCGCTGGTATGGCGTTGAAATCCTAACGTGAGTGCCGTCGATCGGGCGATGTTCTGTGCGAAGAATGCGTCGCTGAGCAACGTCTCATCGGGCTCCTGCACAAATCGAACGGCCGTGATCGGTCGAACCGTGGAGAATTGGCGGGTCACAAGATTCCATCGGCTTCCGGCCAGCGTCGCCTCTTCGTCCGAGCGTTGTTCGATCGATTCCTGCTGCTCGAGCGGTACGAGTGACAGATCCGGACGACGCGTCAGCGGGTCGTCCATCGGCAGTCCGTCGAGCGACCAACCGTCATGGGACGAAGCGCCTCCAAGCCATGAGGTACCAACACCGGCACCAGCTTCGCCCAACGATCGCACAAAGCGTCCGGCCTGGTGGTCCAGCACCTGCTCGACCGAACGGAAGGGCATCCAGAGCCAGCCATCGCGCTGGGCGACGGTGCGGCCGCTCAGAATGATCGACGATCCGATACCGGGGATGATCCGGGAACGTGCTGAGTCGACTGCCGAAGTGTCGGCGACGGTCTCTTGGGCGTGCATCGCTCCCCGACCGGCGATGACGACCGCCAGTAACCACTGCCGCGTCAGATGCAGGGCGACCGGTCTCATGTCAAGGGGGGAGAGACGGAGACGATGAAGGAAGGGCCGAATTGACCCGCGGCTGCTTCAGCGGAAGCGCGATCTGCCGTCAGGCCAAAGACCGAAGACCCGCTTCCGCTCATCAGTACCGCCGTGCAGCCGGCCTCCCGCAGCCGGCGCTTCGCGTCAGCGATCTGTGGGTAGGAAGGGAGGACGGTAGCTTCGAAGTCGTTGGTCAGCATTGCGTCCAGCGCCCTCAGATCAGGAAGCGCGTCGAGAAATCGCTCACGAAGAGAGGTTCGGTCTGGCCGGGACTGGAGTTCAAGATGTCCGTAGGCCCAGGAGGTCGAGACGGAAACCGGAGGCGTTACGCACACCAGCCAATAGGGAAAAGTGGGCGGCAGGTCTTCGAGGATCTCACCGCGTCCGCTTCCAAAGGCCAGCGGGCTTCCGAGAAAGGCCGGAACATCCGAGCCCAGCGTGGCTCCGATCTCCTTGAGCCGCTCGACGGAAAGCCCTGCGGACCAGCGCTGGTTCAAGCCCATGAGAACGGCGGCCGCATCGCTGCTTCCGCCTCCCAGTCCCGCCCCGGTCGGGATGCGTTTGTGCAACACGATGTGGACGCATCGGGCGATCGACGTCGCGCGGCGCAGAGCTTCGACGGCCCTGAGGCAGAGATTATCATGGCCGATGCTCAGGGCAGGATCATTGCAGGTCATGCTCGATCCATTCGACCGATCGTGCAGCTCGATCGTATCGGCGAGAGCGATCCGGTAGAAGACGGTTTCCAGTTCGTGATATCCGTCGGGACGACGGCGCAGGATCTCGAGACCCAGATTGACCTTTGCTGGAGCAATGAGGTAGGTGGCGTCGGGCATCGGAGGGGAGACTTGCGTCGTGACGCAGTATAGTTGTTGATGGCACGAGAATCAAGAAAACCCTGTATTGACGGGCCTCTTTTGATTCTCCACGCAAATTTGTGTAGGTTCATCAACTAAAGCATCGCTCGTTCACGGTTGGCTCGACATCGCGTCACCTCACTTCACCATGAGATCGAAGACTTCTTTCACCGTTCGAGGCGTCACATTCGGCAGCTCGGCCCCGATGGTTCTTATCGCCGGGCCCTGCGTCGTCGAGAGCCGAGACCTCGTACTCCGCACGGCCGACCGCATCCAGCAAATTGCCCGGAAGCATCGCATGCCGGTGGTCTTTAAGTCGTCGTACAAGAAGGCGAATCGCACCAGCGCCCGCTCGTTCACGACGATCGGGATGGAGAAGGCCCTCGCCGTCCTTGAGGAGGTCCGTCGGGATCTCGGCATGCCCGTCCTGACCGACGTGCATACCGAGCTGGAGACGGCCGCGGCCGCTGAAGTGGTCGACATTCTGCAGATCCCGGCCTTTCTCTGCCGCCAGACCGAGCTCCTACAGGCAGCAGGCCGGACCGGCAAAGCGGTCAACATCAAGAAGGGTCAGTTCGCCGCCCCGGCCGACATGGCGCTGGCAGCGGAGAAGGTGCGTGCCACGGGCGATCGGAGGATCCTGCTGACCGAGCGCGGCACCACATTCGGTTACAACAACCTCGTCGTCGACATGCGCGGGTTGGAGATCATGCGGCGGACCGGCTACCCGATCGTTCTTGACGCGACACACTCGGTCCAATTGCCTTCCGGGGCGGCGACGACCAGCGGTGGCCAGCCGGAGTTCATCTTTCCATTGGCGCGGGCGGGGGCGGCCGTTGGCATCGACGCGTTGTTCTTGGAGACCCATCCCGATCCGCGCAGAGCGTTGAGCGATTCGGCGAGTCAGCTGAAGCTCGACCTGCTCGAGGACCTGATCCGCCAAGTGCAGGCCGTTGATGCGGCGCGGCGGTCGACGGTGCGCTGATGGCAACCCCAAGACAGAAGAAAGCGCGACTTGGACGCATCAAGCTTCTTCTGCTGGACGTGGACGGCGTTCTGACCGACGGCGGCGTCTACTATTCCAGCGGCGGAGAGGAGCTGAAGAAATTCAACATCCAAGACGGACTGGGCATTGTCAAGCTGCAACGGTCGGGTATTCGCGTCGGCCTGATCACCGGTCGAGTATCACCGATCGTCGAACGAAGGGCGGCCGAACTGGGTATCACGGAGGTCCACCAGAACCTGGATGATAAGGCGATGGTCTTCGAGGAGATCTGTGGGCGGCTGGGCGTGCGCGAGGAGGAGGTGGCCTACATCGGAGACGATGAGCCCGACCTGCCGGTCCTGATACGTGTCGGGTTCTCCGCGGCGCCGAAGGATGCGGTGCCGACGGTCGTGAACTCGGTGCACTACGTCTGCCGTCGTGCCGGAGGTCATGGAGCCGTCCGGGAAGTGATCGATCTGATCCTTGCCCATCAAGGTCGTGACTGAGACGTTTCCACGATCGTTGAGCGGTCGAGAACGGGAGTTGCTCTGGTGGGTCTTGCCCGCCGAGCGTCCCGGCTATGCAGAGGTCCGCTCGCGGATCGACCGGATGCACGTCGTGGCCGAAGGACGACGGGGCGAGGGAAATCTCGTGCTTTGCGTTCCTGGCCGCCGGGCCGATCTCGAATCACCTCTGCCTTCGGTGATCGCCTTCGGCGGGCTGGTCGCGAAGGGAGGACACGGCTCGGTGACCGTACGGGAGGAATTCGACGGCCAGATCGACGTAGAGATCGTCGACCCCGGCGACAACGAGCAGCGATGGACCTACTCAGAATGGCTGCCGGGGAGAGCGTGTCCTCAGTGTGCCGGCCAACCGAGGGTTGTGGAGATGTCGACCCAATCCGGCTCGCCAGTGTCGCTGGCCTTGTGCCCGACGGACCGGCGACTGTGGGTGCATAGCGGCCGTACGGGGATGTGCCTGCCGGTTCCGGTGACGCTGTTCTACACTGAGCTGATGCGACGAACGGGAGTTCGCGACCCGAGGATTGCCTTGCGGTCGGATCGGTTGTTTGAAGCGCTACGCACCTTCACGGATGAAGACCTCGTTGTCGCGTTCATTTCCTACAATCACGTCCGGGCAAAGATCTCGGACGATGACCCGCTCCGCCCGCCGGCTCCCCGGCCTTCGATCTTCCGGCGGTGGTTCTCCCAATTCCGATGACCGACCATGAGCGACTCGCAGGAACACGGAAGGCGCGTTGTGCGCATCGAGGCCGCCGCTGTCGCGGCGCTTGAATCGCGGATCGGCGCTGATTTTGCCCGGGCCGTCGACCTGGTGGCAGGCGCCCAAGGTCGTGTTGTCGTGACCGGCATGGGTAAATCGGGCATCATCGCGCGCAAGATCGTCGCGACGATGAACTCAACGGGCACGCCGGCGATCTTTCTCCACCCCGGAGACGCCGTGCATGGCGACCTTGGCACGGTCCAGAAGAATGACGTCGTGATCTGCATCTCCAAGAGCGGCGATTCGGACGAGATCCGTCACCTGCTTCCGGTCTTCCGGAAGCTGGGCGTGCCGGTCATTGCGCTCGTCGGCAACTTGCGCTCCGAGTTGGCTCAGAAGAGCGATATTGCCCTCGACGTTTCGGTCGTGGAAGAGGCCTGTCCGCACGACCTCGCTCCGACCGCCTCGACCACGGCGGCGCTCGTCATGGGTGATGCGCTCGCCGTGGCGCTTCTCCAGCGCCGGCGTTTTACAAAAGAGGATTTCGCGATGTTCCACCCCGGCGGCAACCTCGGCAAGCAACTTCTGCTCGAGGTGGACCAGCTGATGGTCTCCGGCGAGGCGCTGCCGGTGGTCCGCGAAGAGGTCACGTTGTCCGAGGCGATCGTAGAGATGACGTCCAAACGGCTGGGGGCGACCTGCGTGGTGAACGCGGCGGGCTTGCTGACCGGCATCATCACCGACGGAGACCTCCGTCGGTTGCTGCAACGCACGACGACGGTCGGTCAGATGCGCGCAGTGGATGTGATGACGAGGAATCCAAAGACGATCCGCCGCACGATCCTGGCCGCGACGGCGCTGGAGCAGATGGAGCACTTCAAGATCACGCAATTTGTTGTGACCGACGATAGCCAACAGCCGGTCGGCATGGTGCACCTGCACGACCTGGTCAAGGCAGGCATCGGCCCGGGACGGACAACGTCGTGAAGCGTTCTGCGATGGCATTGCTCGCGGCGCTGGTTGCGACAGGATGCGAGGAGAAGATCAAGCCGAGCGTGTTGACGACGGTCGATAGCCGCTCGATGCCCGAGCAGGAGTCGTGGAACAGCGAGATTGTGGTCTCCGACTCGGGAGTCGTCCGGGCGGTGATCCACAGCGGTTACTTCAAGGTCTATTCGACGAGCCGCATGACGCACATGAGCGACAGCGTCCACGTGCAGTTTTACGACCCCGACGGGCGTCCGACGACGGTGCTGACAAGCCTCCGGGCCGCGATCGACGAGGTCACTAACAACCTCGAAGCGCACGAGAATGTCGTCGTCACGTCCGAGACGGGAACGCGGCTGTATACGGAAGAATTGTATTGGGACCAGAAGCGCCGGCTCATTCATACGCCGGCGTTCGTGCGCATCATCTCGCCGAAGGAGCGCCTGCAAGGGTTCGGTATGGAGTCGGACCAGAGCCTCAAGAACTACCGCATCTTCAGGGTCACGGGTGAGACGACGGGGAAGTAGGCTCGTAGCATGGAGCTTGGCGGTCGTGTCCTTGGCCTCGGCCACCCTGGGTGCGCAAGGCCGGCCCGGTGTCATTGAGCTCAAGTCGGCCCAGGAGCTCAAAGGTCGCGTGATGAACGGCCAGGATGTGCGCGAGCTCCTAGGCAACGTCCATTTCGTCCAGTATCTGCGCGAGGGCGGGATCGTCAACGTCTGGTCGGACCGGGCGCTGCAGTTCATCGCGGACGAGCGGCTCGAGCTCTACCAGCGCGTGCGTGTTCGTCGCGACACCGTGACGATCTACGCCGACCAGGGCGTCTACTACGGACAGGAGCGACGCGTCGAGATGCGCGGAAGGGTGCGTCTCGAACGGACCGGATCCGTGCTGACCTCGGACGAAGGGGAGTACTTCCCCGACGAGCGGCGCGCAGTCTTCACGGGCTCGGTCAAGGTCGAGGATTCCGTCTCGGTCCTGACGAGCGACCGGTTGACCTACTGGGAGACCGACCAACGTTCGATCGCCGTTGGGCGGGTGCAGGTCCGCCAACGCTCCGATGGGACCACGGTCTTCGGTGATTCGCTGGTCAATCTCGACCGCGAAGACCGGTCCATCGTTCCCCGATCTGCACGGATGTTGCAGGCCGACAGTATAGCGGCCGGTGGGGTCGATACGCTGCTCGTCGCGAGCGTCCGGATGGAATCGACCGGCGGGGCGGAGCGTGTGCTCATCGCCAGCGACAGCGTCCGCATCGCCCGAACGGACCTCGCCGCTCGGTGTGCCCTGGCAACATTCTTCACCGCCGCCGATCGGATCGTGCTGGCCGGAGGCCCGGTGGTCTGGCATGGTCGTAACCAGCTTACGGGTGACACGATCGAGATCCGCCTGCGCGACCGGCGGCTCCACGAGGTGCTCGTGCGGGGCAGGGCGATGGCTGTCTCGAGGGCCGATTCGCTTCGGCCGTTGCGCTTCGACCAGCTGACGGGTCGGAACATCACGATGCGCTTCTCCGGCGGCAAGGTGCAGCAGATCGAATCTGACGGGACGGCAACGAGCCTGTACTATCTTTATGACGACACAGTTCCCAACGGCATCAACCGTTCGAGCGGCGACCGGATCACGATGGATTTCACCGACGGTCAGATCGACCGCATCAAGGTAGTGCGGGGCGTGCAGGGAGAGTATCTGCCCGAAAAGATGGTGAATGGGAGGGAGACGGACCACAATCTGGATGGCTTCCGTTGGATTGCTTCCCGGCCGACAAGAAACGGTCTGACGATTTCCGAAGGGGAAGTCCCTTAGAGATCGATAAGCGGTTGTGACCTCAGAGAGACTTGAGGACGAACAACGGAGCAACTTGGATCACAGCATCGTGGAATCACGCGGTCTTGTCGAGCGGTACACGAAGCGGACGGTTGTCAGGCTTCGACTCGGCATCTCCTATTGAAGGTCGATGAGCGTGCCTCGCTCAGGCTGATACAACGTCTGAAGACCCGAATGAACCACAGCATCTTGGAATCACGCGGTCTTGTCAAGCGGTACAAGAAGCGGACGGTTGTCAATGACGTCAGCGTTTCGGTGTGTCAGGGAGAGATCGTCGGATTGCTCGGTCCCAACGGCGCGGGCAAGACGACGACCTTCTATATGACCGTCGGCATGGTGCGCCCGAATGCCGGGACGGTGCATCTGGACGGCGTCGATATCACCTCCGAACCGATGTACCAGCGGGCCCGGCTGGGGATCGGCTATTTACCTCAGGAAGCGTCGGTCTTTCGCAAGCTGTCGGTGCGTGACAATCTACTGGCCGTCTTGCAGACGACGAAGCTCAGCACCAAGGAGCAGTACGAGCGGGCCGATCGGCTGTTGGAGGATTTTGGGATCACACACATTGCGAAGAGCCAGGGGTTCGTCCTCTCGGGAGGAGAGAGGCGCCGGACGGAGATCGCCCGCGCCTTGGCGCTCGACCCGAAGTTCATCCTCCTCGATGAGCCGTTTGCCGGCATCGACCCGATCGCCGTGGAAGACATCATGGCCATCGTCCGTGGTCTCAAGTCCCGTAACCTCGGCGTCTTGATCACCGACCATAATGTCCACGAGACGCTGTCCATCACCGATCGATCGTATCTGCTGTTTGAAGGGCGCATCTTGAAGCACGGTTCCCCCGACGAACTCGCGAACGACCCCGAAGCGCGAAAGTTGTATCTGGGCGAGAAGTTCAAGTTGGACCGATACTAGGCCGATCAACAACAGATGGAGTAGGCAGTATGCAGAACCCATTCACGGCCGAGCAGGTAGGAACCAAAGGACAATATCTCGCTTCCGTTACCTCGGTTCTCAGCCCGAAGTAGTCCTGAAAGTACCTGCCTACTGCCTACTTCTTCTAGACTTCCTTCAGACATGATCGTCGTCACCACACCGCACGCCACCGAGCACGAGATCGAGGCCATCATCAAGGTCCTGACCGAGCACGGCTTTGATATCCACCGCTCAACAGGCGTCCAGCACACCGTCATCGGGGCCATCGGCGTCAAGCCCGAATTCGACCACCGGCAGATCGAGCTCTTGCCCGGAGTCGCCGAGGTCCTGCGCATCTCCGACCCCTACAAATTGGCCAGCCGCGCCTTCCGTGAAGAGGGTACGGTCATACCCGTAGGAAGGGTGAAGGTCGGAGGGGATCCCGTGGTCGTGATGGCAGGGCCGTGCTCCGTCGAGAGCGAAGAGCAGATCCACATCATCGCCAAGCACGTGAAAGCCGCGGGGGCGACCGTTCTGCGTGGCGGCGCTTTCAAGCCGAGAACGTCACCCTACGCGTTTCAGGGGCTGGGAGAAGAGGGACTAAGACTTCTGAGGGCCGCGGCAGATGCCAACGGCCTTGCCGTCATCACGGAGGTGATGGATCGCAGTCAGATCGATCTTGTCGAGAGGTACAGCGACGTTCTGCAGGTGGGGGCGAGGAACATGCAGAACTACACCTTCTTGCGCGACCTCGGCAAGGTGTCAAAGCCGGTCATGTTGAAGCGGGGCCTCTCTGCGACGATCGAAGAATGGCTCATGTCGGCGGAGTACATCCTCTCCGGAGGCAATCACCACGTCATACTGTGCGAGCGAGGGATCCGGACGTTCGAGCCCTCGACCCGGAATACGATGGATATCGGCGCCATTCCGCTTGTGAAGAAGCGCAGCCATCTGCCGATCATCGCCGACCCGTCCCACGGGATCGGACTTCGGGACAAAGTGATCCCCATGGCTCGGGCTTCCGTCGCGGCTGGAGCTGACGGCATCATCGTCGAAGTCCACCATGATCCGGACCATGCCAGGTCGGACGGCGCGCAGTCCCTCTTCCCAGAGCAGTTCGAGCAGCTGATGCGTGAAGTGAGAATTATTGCGGAGGCCATTGGGCGGAGGATAGCTTGAAACGGGTGAAAAGAAGATGGTGAATGGTGAATGGTGAATGGTAAATGGTGAATGGTAAATGGTGAATGGTGAATGGTGAATAGGACGGCAGGGAACTT
>CAZOMY010000036.1:0-30050 GCA_964581115.1 uncultured Ignavibacteriaceae bacterium
CGCGGTCCTCACCGCCCTCCCCGGCGCCGGTAAGACCACGCGCATTCCTCTCGCCCTCCTCCACGCCCCGTGGCTGGGCAACCGCCGCATCATCATGCTCGAACCGCGGCGGCTGGCCGCGCGGCGGGCCGCTGAATACATGGCCCGCCAGCTGGGCGAAGCCGTCGGCAAGACCGTCGGCTATCGGATACGGGGCGACGTCAAGGTCGGACGCGACACACGGATCGAGATCGTCACCGAGGGGATCCTGACCCGGATATTGGTCGCGGACCAAGACCTAGCGGGTGTCGGGCTTGTGATCTTCGACGAATTCCACGAGCGAAGCATCCACGCCGACCTCGGGCTTGCGTTGACGCTGGATCTGCAGACCCACCTTCGGCCCGATCTCAGGATCCTCGTGATGTCGGCGACGCTTGATACGGCCGCCGTGAGCACCCTCCTCGGCGACGCTCCCGTGATCAAAAGCGAAGGGCGTGTCCATCCTGTTGAGACCGTTCACGCAAACCGCCGCTCCGATGAGCCGCTGGAGACGCGCGTTGCCGATACGGTCCGTCGGGCGCTGGCAACGCATGAAGGGGACGTCTTGGTCTTCCTCCCCGGACTCCGCGAGATCCGACGAACCGACGAAGCCCTGATGTCGGGGCGACTACCGGATGGGGTCCAGGTCCATCAGTTGTTCGGAGACGCCGGACTTCGTTCTCAACTCGAGGCGCTCGCTCCCGCCCCGGAAGGCGTTCGAAAGGTGATCCTGTCGACGAGCATCGCCGAGACGAGCCTGACGATCGACGGCGTACGCGTAGTCGTCGATGCCGGACTCGCTCGAACGGTCCGTTTCGACCCGAGACGCGGGATGACCGGTCTGGTGACGGTCCCGGTCTCGAAGGCAACGGCTGATCAGCGGCGAGGGCGTGCGGGCCGTCAGGCGCCCGGCGTGTGCTATCGTCTCTGGACCGAGGGCGACCATGTTTCACTTCCCGACTCTCCAACGCCGGAGATCAAAGCCGCCGACCTGGCTCATCTGGCGCTCGACCTGGCCCGGTGGGGTGATCCGTTCGGCACCGGCCTGCGATTCCTTGATCCGCCCCCTCAAGCCCATCTTCAGCAGGCCCGCGAACTTCTTCGATCACTCGGAGCGGTCGATCATCGCGGCCCCCTCACCGACCACGGCCGCGCGATGGACGACCTGCCGATCCATCCACGACTCGCGCACATGATCCTGAAAGGAAGGGAACGCGGGCTTGGCACCACGGCCTGCCTGCTCGCAGCGATGCTGGAAGAGCGCGACGCCCCGGCGGGACGCAGCGACGGCGACATCGCCCTCGATGCCCGGTGGCATGCCATGACGCGTGGAAGCGTGGAACGCGGTCTTCGAGAGCGTATTAAAGAACAGGCCGAGCGATTGCGCCAGATCGCGGGCATCCAGGATTCGCGAACGAACGACCGGCACCTGGGGTTCTTGCTTGGCCTTGCGTATCCGGACCGCGTCGGACGGAGACGGCCGGGGACCGAGACATATCAATTGATGGGAGGGTCCGTAGCCACGCTTCCGAGGTCGAGCGCGTTCTCGAAGCACGAATTCCTGGCCATCGGCGACGTTGACGGAGCCGGGACGAATGTCAAAGCCTATCTGGCTTCTCCGCTCGAGGCGGCGGAAGTCGAGATCATCTTCGAAGGACTCTGGCAGGATGAAGAGGAAGTACGTTGGGACCCGGTCTCGGCCTCGGTGCGGGCTCGAAGGGTGCGAAAGACCGGCTCGCTCATACTTGAGGAACGCCCGATGGAGCCGCGGGGGGAACGCGTGACCGAGGCGATGGTCGAGGGGATCCGATCGCTGGGTTTGTCGGCGCTTCCGTGGGACCGGTCGTCACGGGGGATCGTCGAACGGAGCGAATGGCTCCGACGCGGCGGTCATGCGCCCGAAGACTGGCCGGACCTCTCAGACGAGCGCCTGCTGGATGAGCTCCATGTTTGGTTGGCGCCCTTCCTGGATGGGATATGGAAGAAGGAGCATCTTGCGCGGCTTGATCTCACCGAGATCCTGCGAAGCCGGTTCACGCATCGACAACTGGTCGAGCTGGACCGACTGGCCCCTTCGCACATCGTCGTTCCGAGCGGCTCGAGGATCGCACTCGATTATCGTCCGGGCGAGACGCCCGTGGTGGCTGTAAAGCTTCAAGAGATGTTCGGCGAGACGAGGACCCCGACGATCGCCGGCGGAAAAGTGAGCCTCGTCGTTCATCTGCTGTCACCAGCCAAGCGCCCTCTGGCCGTGACGCAGGACCTGCCTTCGTTCTGGAAGAACACCTACCCGAAGATACGTGTGCAGATGCGGGCTGATTATCCGAAGCATCCGTGGCCGGAGGACCCGCTCACAGCCATCCCAACGAAGAAGACGGTCAAGAGAAGAAGCCGTTGAGGTCACTGCAAGTAAGCAGTATGCAGGCTCACTCCGGCTATGTGCAGGTTGGGATCCTTGAACAAGAACATGTGATCTGTTTCAATGGATCTCCGCCTGACCTGTCCCGCAGATACCTGCTTACTGCCTACTTGTTCTCTCCTTTTCCTACATCAATCCTCTCCGCTTCAACAACGGCTCGATCGCCGGTTTCCGTCCGCGGAACGCCACATACTGCTTCATCGCATCGTTCGTCGCCCCCTTCGCCAGCACGTGTTCGCGGAAAGCCCCTGCCGTCGCCTGGTCGAACAGCCCTTTCTCCTTGAACGCCTCGAATGCATCGGCGTCAAGAACGGCCGCCCAGATATAATAGTAGTAGCCGGCATCGTACCCACTGCCAGAACCCCAGATGTGGGCGAAATAGGTGCTGCGGTACCGCACCACGATCTCCGGGATCAGTCCGATCCTCTTCAGTGACGCTCGTTCGAATTCATTCGCATCGACGATCGTCGGTTCGGCGAAGGAATGCCAGTCCATGTCGAGGTAACAGGCCGCAAGGTACTCGACCGTCTCGAACCCCTGATTGAACGTGGCGCTCTTCTTGATCTTCTCGACCAATGCCGGCGGGATCACTTCGCCCGTCTTGTAATGCTTGGCATACAGCGCCAGCACCTCGGGCTCGAACGCCCAGTTCTCCATGATCTGCGACGGCAGCTCGATGAAGTCCCAGGGGACCGATAGCGTGCGATAGGTCTGGTCGGACAACAGCGCGTGCAGCGCGTGACCGAACTCATGGAACATCGTGTTGACCTCATCGGGACTGAGCAACGCCGGCGTATCACCGCTGGGACGCGAGAAGTTGCCGACGTTCGTCACGAGCGGTGTCACCATTTTGCCGTCGCGCCGTTCTTGCGTTCTGAATCCGCCGCACCAGGCACCCGCCTGCTTGTTCGACCGCGGGAAGTAATCGGTGTACAGAATGCCGACGTGACGGCCGTCCTTCTCCTTCACTTCGTAGACCGTCACTTCGTCGTTGTATTTCGGAATGTCCTTCCGCTCGACGAATTGCAGTCCGTAGAGCCGCCTGGCCACCTCGAAGATGCCTTTGCGAACGTTCTCGAGCTCGAAATACGAACGTAGCTCGTTCTCATCGAGGTCGTACTTCGCCTTGCGGATCTTCTCGGCGTAGTACCACCAGTCCCACGGCTCGATCTGAAAGGTCCCGCCTTCCTGCCGCACCATCGCCTGCATCGCGTCGCGTTCCTTCTTCGCATTCTTCAGCGCCGGGGCCCAGAGCTTGTTGAGGAGTTCATAGACGGCCTCGGGCGTTTTCGACATGTTCTTCTCCTCCACAAAGTGCGCATGGGTCTTGTAGCCCAACAACTTCGCCCGCTCGGCCCGGAGCGCCGCCATCTTCGTGATGGTCGACTTGTTGTCGAGCGAGTCGTCGTGATCGCCCTTCGTGATGTAGGCCGTCAGGATCTGTTTGCGTAGCTCCCGGTTCTTCGCATACTGCAGGAACGGGATCATGCTCGGCTTGTGGATCGTGAACAGCCACTTCCCGTCGAGTTTCGCCTTGGTCGCCGCCTCCGCCGCGCCGGCGATGACGCGGTCCGGCAGTCCTTCGAGGTCCTCCTTCTTGTCGATCACCAGCTTGAAACCGTTCGTCGACGCGAGAACGTTCTCGTCGAACTTGACCCCGAGCACGGAGATCTCCTCATTGATCTGTCGGAATCGCTCTTTCTTGTCGGCCGGAAGGTTGGCGCCTCCGCGGACGAAGCTCTTGTACATGTCGTCCAGCAGCTTCGCCTGTTCGTTGTTCAATCCCAGCGAGTCCCGCTGTTCGTACACCGCCTTGATGCGGGCGAATAGCTTTTCGTTCAGGTTGATGTCGTCTTTGTGTTTCGCCAGAAGGGGTGCAACCTCGCCGGCGATCCTCTGGATCTCGTCGTTCGTGTTGGCGCCCTGCAGGCCGAAGAACACGCCCGACACCTTGTCGAGCAGCAGACCCGAGCGCTCGTACGCTTCGATCGTGTTGGCGAACGTCGGAGCCTGCGCGTTGGCAACGATGCTGTCGACCTCGGCCTTCTGGGCCTTCATGCCTTCTTCAAAGGCGGGCATGAAGTGCTCATTCTTGATGAGGTGGAAGGGCGGCGTTTCGAACGGCGTGGAGTAAGCAGTCAGGAAGGGATTCATGGATTTCTGATCTCGTGAACAGGAGAGTCCCGTAAGGGCAAGAACAGAGAACAGGAGGAGTCGTTTCATGGTGAGGTCCTGGAGAATGGCGGGCAAGCACGAAATGCTACTCTCGAAATGCTAAACAAGCTCGAAGCCCGAATGAACAAGCTCCAATGCCGATGGTGCGACGATGCGAAGGACAAACTACGCGGACATCGGGGGAAGAGCAAACGGCCAAGTATCAGTCTTGCGACAAAGAGGCAAATGGCAACCTACTTGAAGGTTGCTTCTTGCCTCTTGCCGATTTATTGAGGTGTGCTCGTTGCGGTTTGCTGTTTCGGAGCGTTACGCTCCGTAGATGTCCTTGTAGTCCGAAACTGCGGCCTGCACAAGCGCTTCAGCCCGTTCCCGCCCGTAGGTCTGCTCGATCGACACCTGCGCCGGCTCGCCGGGGATCAGTTTGTACGTCGCGAAGTAGTGGCGAAGACGCTCGATCATGATCTCGGGGATATCGGAAATATCGTGGGCATCGGCCCAGAACCGGTCGTTGTCGAGAACGGCGATGATCTTGTCGTCGGCTTCGCCGTGGTCGATCATCAGGATGCCGCCAACGACACGGGCCGGCAGGATCACCTCGCCGCGGCTGATGGGCCGCTCAGTCAGCACGCAGATGTCGAGCGGGTCGCCGTCGCCTTTCGTCGTCTTCTTCGAAATGGCGCCGACGCGTGGACCGCAAAGGGTACGGGGAATGAACCCATACAACGACGGATGCTGCGACGAGCTCCGCTGAGGCCGGTCAACACGCAGATAGCCGGTGGTCTTGTCCACCTCATACTTCATCAGGTCGAACGGCGTGATCTCGATGAAGGCGTTGACGGTCTGCGGAGGCTTGGGACCGACCTCAAGCCCGTGCCAAGGATGTGGACGCCAGCGATAGAAGGGTTCGGGGAAGGACATGGGAGAAGCCTCAGGACAACACGGTGAGAAACGATCCAAACATGCCAAACGTTCAAATCTCCAAACAAATCGCCAAACCATCAAATATCGAAACCCACACCCCCTCGCTTTCGCTCGGGGTCTTCGACTTCAGGTGTGGTGCAAAAGACCTGCCACCTCCGTCGCCCTTCTCCCGACTCCCCATGCGGGAGCCGCACGAGGTCAGGCGGGGCCTCCGGACATCATCCCATTCACAGCGCGATCCTGAGCGTCACCATCGGCGGAGGGGCTGAAGGGCTGAGGAGGCCCCCGGCGGCCTGACGCTCGTGCAACTGCGGCACCGCGTAACCGACGGCTGCTCCGACGATGAATCCCACGGCGACATCGCTCGGGAAATGCATGCCGGACAAGATGCGCAACGCCCCGGACGTCAGGCCGATCGCCGCTCCGCCGACCCACAGCAATCTCGCCGCCGTCGTGCCCGGACGGTACGCGTCGTAAACGGTTGCCAAGAAGATCCCCGCGGCCGTCCCGACGGTTGTATGACCGCTGAAGAACGAACGCTTCATCTCCACCCGCGTGCGTTCTTCAAGAGGAGCCTCATCGTTGTACGCCAACGGACGGATCCTTCCCATCGCCTTCGTGTATTGCGGCAATGAACTCGCCAGGACGAGCGTCTGCAGGTACATTCCCATCAGGTCGCCGTAGTCGTGCTTGAACTCCGCCAGCACCAGTACTGGAGCGAGAACGGCGAGTCCGACCGTGATGTCGCTGGCCGTCCTGACCGCGGGAGACCAGAACATCGTCGCTGGACGGTCGAAGACCGGAACCTTGGCGCGGTCGAGTGCCGCCAAGTCGGTCAACGTCAGCCCGCTGGTATCCGAACGGAATGCGATCAGCCCCCCCGCCGCCACGCCGACCGTCACCGGCGTCAGCCAGGCGTCGGGGTCGGAGCCCAGGGTGAAGCGGGACTGGGGGAAGCAGTAGGAAGTAGTAAGTAATAAGTAGAAAGACAGAAGTTCGACAGAACGCTTCATCGCGCTCCTTTCGAGGCACAACTGTTCACGTTCCGCCTTCCGTTCTGGTCAGTCTGGAGCATGTCGATGATCATCATGCCATCCCTGCGCACCTTCGTCCAACACGCCAATCGATCGTCGGTACGTTTGAAATTCGCCAATTCCGCCGCGGGATGCAAAGTGTTGCGAACTTTCCATATTCTCTTGCAAAGGAGACGATCACGATGAGATCTCGAACCCGGCTCCGGCTGACTGGAGCGGCTCTTGGACTGATGTTGGCACCCCGCCTGCTCCTCGCACAGACGACCGTGCAGGACAGTCTGCTCGCCGCTTCGCTCGGAAAGATGATGCGCTTTGTCGTGGTACTTCCGGCCCATCTCGACAGCTCGCGTTCATGGCCGGGCATGATCCTCCTTCACGGGTTCAACGGGCGAGAAACCGATTGGTCATGCTTCACGCCCTTGTCGGAGATGGCCTCGGGTCTTCCGCTGGTGATCGTGATGCCTGAAGGCAACAGCGCATGGTATGCGAACTCAGCGACGGTGCCGGAGGAGCGGTACGAAGACTACATCATGCAAGACCTGCGCACGACGATCGCCCGGCGGTACGGGGTCGACACCACCCGCTTGTCCATCGGAGGATTGTCGATGGGCGGATACGGCGCGCTGACGCTCGCCTTGCGGCATCCGCGGCAGTTCCAATTCGTCGCGCCCTTCAGTTCATCGCTCGACATCCCTATGGAGATCCCCCTGTTGGAACGGCACGGCCGACAGGGAATGCGTCCTGAGCTCGAGCGCGCATTCGGCTCCAGCCGGTCGGCTACCTGGACCGCTTACGACCCCTTCACGCTGGCATCCGCCGTCGACACCGCAGGCGCGCCCTACTTCTACATCGCCACGGGTATTCAGGATGAATTCCGGGAGCGTCTGGCGTACCATCGCCGATTGATCGAGATCTTTCAACGGCGCGGATTCCGGTACGAGTACCACGAATCTCCCGGACGGCACGATTGGACATACTGGAGACGCGCATTGCGGGGCGCCCTGCAAGCGTGGTCCGAGCGTGCAGGATCCGATCCTCAGGGTGTTCGGTGAGTAAGATGGAAGCGGCACCCACACCATTTCCTACACCGTCCTCCCCATCTGGTACATCAAAGCCAGTCAAGGTGAGAGCGTATGCATGGACCGCAATCCAGTATTCGCTGCTGCTTGTTCTCGGATTCGGAGGCCAACTACCCTTCCCTTCAACGAGATCAGTGGCATCGATCCTTGGCTGGACCGCGATCGCTGGTGCGGGTTTGCTCACGCTCTGGGCCTTGTGGGCATTTCGCGCAACGCGTCTTCATCTGACGCCGTTGGTCAGAGAAGGCGGCTCACTCATCGTCACAGGGCCGTATCGATGGGTGCGGCATCCGATGTACTCCGCCGTCCTGCTTTTGTCGGCAGGGCTGGTCCTCCTCGACCCTGCGTGGATCCGGATCGGCGCAGCAGCGTTGATGGTGCCGGCGTTGGCAGGCAAGATGGCGGTCGAAGAGAAACTGTTGAAGCAGGCCTATCCTGAGTACGACAAACACGCACAGCGTACGAAGCGCTGTATCCCCGGCGTGTGGTGATATTCCCTCTCGAGGGGCAACCGCTCAAGGCGCGGCAGGCGGTCATCGCTCGGCTAACTTGCGCCGAACGATCTTCAACGCCTTCGTGATCTGATTCTCCACTGTCTTGACGCTGATCCCAAGCCGTCCGGCGATCTCCCCGTTCGTCCATCCCTCTACCCGGCTCAGAACGAACACTTCGCGACATTTGTCCGGAAGCTCGTCCCGGATGATCCCGGCCAGCCGCTCCTCAAGGAGTCGCATGTGTAGCCATCGCTCCGGATCATCCGTCTCCGATCGCTCCGGAGGTGGAACGTCGGATTCATGCCTGATCTGCACGGACCGATGCTTGGCAGCGTCGCGGATGAGGTTTCGGGCGATGCGGAAAAGATAGCCCGGCAACGGCAGATCGGACCTCAACGATGCGCGACGGTCCCACAACCGCACGAACGTCTCCTGGACGATCTCGTGCGCCTGATCTCCGTCTCCGACCGCCGCCAACATCGAACGGAACAGTACCGGTTGATACCGTTCGAACAGCAGACGGAACGCCGCGTCATCAGAAGCGCGAACGCGGTCGGTAAGCCTCCCGTCAGAGTCCGGTGCGGTATCTTCCATTCCCGCCTTCATGACCTCAAGAATAGCGCAAACTTCAGAGTCTGTAAACAGGCGAACAAAAATATACCTGGCCGGGGGCGTAGGGGAACGGAGGTCTTTGGTCGTATCATGTTCAACGACATCTCTGAGAGCCCAGGCCCATGACCTTCTTGCTCAAGTTGATCGAACGACTGTGGCGACCTTCCAAGGTCTCGGGATCGTACGAGACCGACGTTGACGCCCTGCTCGATGACGCGTTCGGCAAGGTCCGCAGGTCGGACACTGACACTCACCGCCAATGGGCGCGGCTCAGCGCCCGGATCGCGACGAAGTCTTCGGGATCCCTGACGGACCGACCACGCCTCGCCACCGGTCTCGCCTTTGCTGTCGTCGCGGTCGCAGCAGCCGCCGTATTCGTGACCTCCCGCGAACCGCTCACCGACCGCTACAGCACGGCACGGGGAGAACAAACGCAGATCCTCCTGCCGGACAGCTCGAGCGTGACGCTCAATCATACGAGCGAACTCTTCGTTCGGCGGTTCGGGCCAGGAGACGAGCGCCGGATGATGCTCGCGGGTGAGGCGCTCTTCCTCGTTCGGAAGAACCGGACGCCGTTCATCGTCTCCAACGGGTTCGCAGAGGTGGCCGTCGTCGGGACGGAGTTCAACGTGCGATCGCGCGACGAACGCCTCGAGGTTGCCGTTCTGCATGGTACGGTCAGGGTCACCGGGACCGATCATGCTTCCTCAATGCTCACGCTGACCGCAGGACAGCGCGCCATCGTTCGCCGTGGCTCCGCCCCCTTGCGCATCGACGATATTCCATCTCCCGACTTCCCGGGCTGGATGCACGGTAAGCTGTTCCTGACCCGCGTTTCGCTCGAAGAGGCCTGTCAGGAGGTCGAGGCACGGTTCGACGTGTCGGTGCGGGTCTCCGGGACGTCTCCAGGCGCGATCACCGGCGTACTCGAGGCTTCGTCAGCCGACGCTGCACTGCGTTCACTCAGCCTTTTGACCGGCAAGGATCTGCGCAGGGATCATGAGACGTACGTTCTTGAATAGCCTTTTTCTGCTGGTCCTGCTGTCGGGGACCTTGTGGCCGCAGGAGTCGTCCATTCGGCGGAGCTTCTCATTCCGAAGCGAAGCGCTCCGGACCGCGCTCGATTCCCTGATGCGCTGGTACGGCGTGCCGATCGTCTTTCTCGAGAAAGACGTCTCCGGCCGGTGGATCGACGCGGGCTGCACCGACTGCACAGTCGAAAGGGCCTTGGCTGAGGTGCTCGCGCATCAGGGGCTTCGCGTCACGCGCGTCGGCGAACAGATCGTGCTCCGTGCCGGCCGGCATGATGACGGCGAGACGACTCTCGCAGGAACGATCGTTGACGATATGACCGGAGAACCCTTGCAGGGGGCCACGGTGATTCTCCACCCGGCCGGGGAGGACACGCCGCGACGATGGGGCGTCACGGGCGGTTCCGGGTTCTTCTCGCTTCGCGACGTTCCCCCCGGAGCGCACGTGCTCCAGGTCCGACGCGTCGGCTACGAAGCACTCAGCACACGGCTCGATATTGGACTTGGGAACAACACCCTGCGCGAATTCCGTCTCTCAGCGCGCGAACTGATGCAGCCGCACGTGACGGTGGAGGGACGACGGTCGGCATTCGGCGTCGCCGACGGCATCTCCCGAGGCGTGTTCATACGGTCGGTCCCGTCCGACCAGCATCAGTACTTCCTCGAAGGGGCCCGGATCTATCATCCCGTTCACGCGGGCGGACTCACGGCTTCGTTCCACGGCGATGCGTTGCGCGACGTGCGATCAGTGGCCGGAGGGGTTCCGCCATACTACGGAGGCCGCATCGGAGGCGTGATGGATGTGTCGCTCAGGTCTGCGTCGCGGGACCAATGGCGGGGTTCCGTCGAGACGGGCACGCTCGGCTCGGGAATTGTGCTCGACGGTCCGATCGCGGCGGCGATGACGCTTCTGCTCTCCGCCCGCCAGCGTTACCCCGACCTCCTGTCGGGATTCTCGTATCCAGGGAAGAACTCGGCAGACCTGCATGCAGGCGAAGTGCTGTTCAAGGTGGACCGGAAGGTCTCGGAACGACGATCGATCTCTGTCACTGGCTATCTTTCGAGCGACGCGATCGCCCGTTCGGTCGCCGGCGGTCCTTTCTGGCAGCTCGACAATGCGCTTCGCTGGACGAATGCTGCCGGCTCGCTTCGATGGCATGGCATCGCCGACCCGGCGTTGTTGTTCTCGGCGACCGCGTCGTGGACCTCCTACGGGCTTTCGGCGGAGCATCGATTGACGAACGGGAGCGCCTCCGTTCGTCCGGCATCCGATGCTACCATCCGAGATCTGTCGCTTCGTGCCCATGCCGAGTACTTCTACGACCGCTACCACACCGTGCTCAGCGGCATCGAGGTCGTACGCCACGCACTTTCGGGAAGGATCGACCCCTTCTCGAGCCAACTCGCAACGGCGCTGTTGGGCGGGCCCCCGCCGTGGGAACTCTCGGTGTATCTGCAGGACCAATGGCGGCTGACGTCTTCGATCCTGGCTGAGGTCGGCGCACGCGCAACGTCGTTCATCGCCGGCGAGGCAGCCTCCTCGTCGGTCGACCCGCGGTTCTCTTTGCTGATCTTGCTCGACGACCAACGACGCATCACCGGCTCGATCTCGGCCGTCACGCAGTATCTCCATCCGTACCGTCACAGCGGTCTGTTCCTTTACTATCCCTCCATCTTCTTCTATTCATCGGACGCCGGTATGCCGCCGACCACGTCGCTCCACGCAGCGATCGGCTATGAACATCATTCTCACGAAGACCGCTATCGAATGGCGGTCGAAGCATACGGCCGCGTGAGCCGAAATCTTCACGACTTTGCCGCCGATTCGACGCTCTCGCCGGCGTCGTCGCTGTCGGACGCGCTCGTGCTGGGCGAGGGTAACACCGCAGGCGCCGAGATCACGCTTGAGAAGCGGACGGGGGACGTGACGGGCACACTGCGGTACGGTTTCTCGTGGACGACGCATCACTTTGATGAACTCAACAATGGACGGCCGTTCCAGCCCCGCTTCGACCGACGGCATGAGGTCTATGGCGCGGTAACGTACGCGCCAGCCCCCTCATGGACGCTCGGCGCTCTCGTACTCTTGTCGTCGAACCACCTTCCCATCATCAATAGGGCTGCGAGCGCGAGCCGCGCCGCCGGACCGGAGACCAACATTCAGTACGGCGCCGACGCCAGGTATGCCGAGCCGTTCGATCTGAACGGCGGGCGCCTGCCGGGATTCCAGCGCATTGAATTGCGCGTTGCCTACGCCTTCGACCTCTTCGATAGAAGCGTTGAGACAAGCGTGCACCTGCTGAACGGATACGGCCTCATCGACCCGTTTCGCTGGCAGCTGCGTCCGGGGAGCGATCCGCGAGCGCAGTGGTCGATCAGCTACGAGCCACCGCCGCTCTTCCCGTTGTATCCGTCGGTGAGTCTGCGGGTGAGGCTTTGAGCAGAACCACCAATGAGATGAAGCGCCGATCGCTGACCGCCAAGGACGCCGAGCACGCCAAGAACGCAAAGAATCCAGATGATACGCCCTCGATGGGTCCGATACTTTGCTCTGGTTCAGGTTCTCTCGACGATTGCGATGGCGCAGCCCGATACTTCCAACGCTTCAATGTCCTTCAAATCTGCTCCGGGCATTCGCGTTGTCGCGGTGGAATCATCGACGTACCTCTTCTTGTACGGAGCGAACGGCGCGACCGTCGATCTCGACCTGGTCGATATCCCCTCTGCCACCGTGCATGCGGTCGGAGTCAGGGCAAACTATCAGGAATACCGACGCGGGTTCTTTTTGGACTACCGCAAGACCGGAAAGCCGCACGCATATATCACCTCGGCTTTCTTGCGAGCCAGCCATCGGCGCGGCGTTGCGACGACCGAGGTCCTGTTGGGCATGGGCTCGGGAGATCCCCGGGAGATGATCATGAAGAATCAATTGGTGTTCGGACTCGAGATGCGGTCGGTCGTCGTTCGCCCGATCGGATCCGTGTTCTTTCGCATTCTCGGCGGTCCGAACGGCGCCGCGATGCAGTTCGGATTGTCCGTGGGATACGTGGATTGAGGAACGTTCAGCGAGAAGGGCCATGACATCAACCTATGCTCACGCCATCGCCGTCGCGTTGTTGATCGGTTGTTCCGTCTCGGCAACCGACCCATCGGAGCTCAAGTATCCGATCATTTCCAACCCCGCTCCGATCACCATGCCGGAATCGCTCCTCCATCGATACGCGCTCGACGCCTACCGACTTGCCGCCCGGCATATGCAGGCAACGGGTATGACCGACGTGGTGATCCCCGACGACCTCCACCGATCGATCCTGAATGCGCTCGGATATATCTATTCCGCGGTCGACCTACCTGCGCGCGATTCGATTGTCGACCGGTACGACATTCACACCTTCCCCAATCCGACGCTGGACGAGGTATTGTTGTTCGGACTCGATACGTCGTGCGCATGGGTCTCCCGTCTGGCGGCCGGGACCATTCCGACGGGCCATCCCGGCGTGGACTCTCTCCTACGGTCATACGGGTTGGCCGTTCGGGAGGTCTCCGGAATCGGCGGCACCCGTTTCGTCCTCCTCCGATCGGCGACGCCTTTGCACATTGCAGCGTTGGCACGACGGTTCAACGGCATCGAGTGCCTCGCCGGAGCGGAGCCGAACGGGTCCGTTGGCGATGGCGATGACATTCGTGCGGAGGCGGACGGAAATGCATGGAAGATCACCTACTCACTCGGTTGGGGCGATTGCCCGGCAGGCTGCATCCACAGACATTTCTGGCATTTCAGGGTCCGGGCTGACGGTTTCGTGGAATACCTTGGCAGTGGAGGATCTCCGATCCCCGCCGGAGATCCACGGGTTCATTGAATTCCATTCTTAGACAAGCGCACCATGAAAACTTCTCGGACAGCGATCATCCTTTTTGCAACGGCCCTGTTCATTCCACAGGATCTGTTCGCACAATACGATCCGGAACGCGTGATGGAGAAATCGTTCGAGCAGAGCGACTTCTTCTTCATGCCCTATCGGTTCATCCCGATGGGCATCGGGGCCTTCCGCAATTCCGTTCCCGGCATGCTGGACGATCCGTTCCTCGAGCTGGATATCAACCCGGCCCGGACGTACCGCGACAGCTCCGGCAATGGGTATTTGATGGCGGACTTCAGAAATGCTCGCACGTTGACGGATCTCAACGACAGCTATTATCCTTATCCGACGCTGCGGACGGCGTCGATGGATGCCTCGATCTGGTATCCGTTTCCGAGGTACTATGTGCAGACCCGCCGCGAACTCGAACCTGCCGTCTCGCTCGGCTATCTGTTCCGTCCGATGCCGGAATCGTGGTCGACGTTGTCGCTCGGCGCGACCTATCAATTGGTCACGCAGGACGAGGACTACTATGCGATCCCTCAGGATGTGTACAAGTCGGTGATCGGGGCGGACTACAACGGCATGCGTTCCGCCGGCACCGAGAACATCCCCATCGTCGACCGATACCGGGGAGCGAACGAGATGCACCAAGAAGGACATTTTCTGTCGGCGTTCTTCGGACTTGAACTGACGGACCGGCTTCAGGTTGGAGCCAAGTTCGGACGGGTGTCTTTCGACCGCTCGGGGGCGTACGGTTCAAACAACCTGTGGGACAACGGCTCGATGACCTCTTCTTCGTACTGGCGTAACTGGGAATCGCGCGAACAGTCGTACGGACATTGGGAGGGCTCGGTGGGGCTCCGGTATGCGTTGAGGGATGGAGTATCCTTGGGCGTGACGGCCTTGCGACTGGAGGGAACGGCCGACCAGACGCTGCCGCGGAACGATTCGTCATTCTATTCCTATGGGACCGTCGACGACCCGGCGGAGAATTGGGGGATCTACCATTCTTCAGGCGTGCAGGATCTTCAGTGGAACCATGAGGGCGGAACGACGGTACTCGGAGCGGACCTCATATCGCAGAACTCTCCAACCCGCAAATTCCAGATGCACTATCGGTATGCTCGACAGGATGTCGATATCGCGCTCCGAGGGAATATCCGCGATGCTTCGAGCGGGCGATCGCGTTGGTCATGGGACACGACGGAGTACCGCTATCAATCGGCATACGGTCTGTCCGACGTGCGGTCGGGGAGCGGCACGATCTCGGCCACGTCTCATCGACTTGCCGCCAGCTACGAGTGGAAGCTGGGGGGATCGGTCACGCTCAGCTTGGGCGGGCACATTGAGGTGGTCGACCGCGAAACGACCACCAGCGAGCGGGTGACGGCGCGAAGATACTCACGATATCAGTCGACGGGGACGTATCCGTACGCGCGGTTCGATTCCACGGCCGAGGTCAAAGATCTGCGCTGGAGATTCACCACGGGTATGAGACAGCTGACGATCCCGATCTTGTTGACCTACCGAGCGTCCGACGCCGTGGAACTGCACGTCGGATTGAACCGCACGGCCTCATCGTGGGAGGCGGAAGAAGTGACGCTGGCTGTTTTCGAGCAGCGTGTGACTGCCGACGCGACGGGCACGACCGTGCGCACGATGTTCGGCGAGAGGTACACCCAACCGCGAGAGCGAAGCAGCGAGGTGCGGACAGCGCTGATGGCCGGGCTGATCGTCACACCGACGCCTTCCCTGAGCATCCGGTTCATCGGTGTGCCGAACTACGTCGACACGTATCACGGTTCGGAGCTTTCCGACATCCAACTGTGGCTATCGCTCATCGTCCGGCCGTGATCTATTCCGGAGGCAACCGATCATGAGATTCCTCGGTCTTTTCGCCTGCTGGGGCCTGATCCCGTTGTTCGACCTGGATTGCCGGCAGTGGGCTGAACCGCCGCTGCTCACGGTCAATGACATCTTCAGCACCTCGTTCGAGACCGATGCTGACACGATGGGATGGTCGGGATATGGCGCTTACCGTTTCGTCGCCGATGCGCCGCCCGGTGGCGGAAGCCGATCGCTCGAAGTCGCGGGAGGTTGCATCGTGCCTCACGGCGTCCGTTCGATCGTCGCACCACGTGACGGCAAGAAGATCGTCTTCGCGATGTGGGGCAAGCTGATGGCGAATGGCGGAGGGGCAAGCTTGAGATGGTCGAATGCTGCGGGAGACGGGCTCCATCTCTCCGTGACGGATACGGTTTGGACCCGATACGAAGCGAGCGCGCCGATTCATGTCATGGCCGGTGATACGTTGCGGCTGGAATTGATGAGCGGCGGGTTCGTCTACGGCGCAATGCGGGTGGACCTGCTCGAAGTGTTGTTGGCGGATTGACGCGGGCAGCGGCTGATCACTGCTTCAGCACCGGTCTGCGGCTCGCCGTACCGACCCCGACCGACACTTCCATCGCCCCTCCTCTGAATGCCGCGTAGCGCTCCGCGGCCCGCTCGAGCCCCGCTCTGCACGCCCCTGATGGCCTCTCGAACACGCTCACCTGTATCGTGGCGCCCGCTTTGGTCTGTTCTCGTCTCCAGGTCCCGACCACCTTCCCGTCCACAACCACCATCGGCCGGAAGACCCCGTTGCCCGAGATCGCGCGGGCACGGCTTCCGACGATCGACGCGCTTCGGTCGGCATACGCGATCGTGAACTCATCGTACGCCGGCAGCAGGAAGACAGCGTCGTTCCTGCCGGCCGAGTCGCGCAGGTCCGGCCGATACCAATAGTCAACGCCGTCGACACGGCTGATCGCGAAGCGTCGCCGTACGATCTCGAACGACCGGCGGACATCTGCCATCGCCAGTCCCGACCACCAGGCGTAGTCCTTGAGCGTGGCTGGACCGTGGCCGTTCAAATAGCGGGTCAGCAACGTCTCGAGCGCGTCATCGCGGTCCTTGTGGATCGGCCGCGCCACCCGATCGCTCATCAGCGCAAACGTCGGCTCATTGTCGACGATCGGACCGCTGCAGATGATCTGGTCCAGTTCTGCCAGCATGAACAGATGAGCCATCCGGTTGTCGCCGGTGGAGAATCCCCCGTGTATCAACGCCTCGACCGACTGCGCTCGCGTCGCGACACCGAGACGCGCGATCGTACGTTCGATGATCGTGTGGCTCTTGCCGATCGCCCGGGGCGTCAGTCCCAACTGCCGATGCCTGGCGGCAACCCCCTTTCTCACCTGCGTCGCCGTCAGGTCGAGCATCCAGCCGAGGTCGCGCGCCGGAACCAGATGCCATGTCGGCCGGAGGACGTGCGTGCGGAGGATCGTTCCCCGGTTCAGCGCCGACGCGATCGAATCCATGTTGCCTGTTCGCATTCGGAGGCCGACGGCCCAGAGGGACATCTGAAGATCCTGCGCTTGCATCGCCCCCATCCACGAAACGACCTGAGCCGGGCTCCGGACGTTGCCTTTCACGAGGAGCTGACTGACGAGCCGGAGGCGTACGATGTCGTGGGGAGTCACTGGCGGGTTGATTCGCAATTCGGAGAATGGTAGCTCAAGCGAGCCCGGGAATCAAGGCGCAAAAAGCACAAGCGGAGACCGAGGGCCTCCGCTTGGTGAATACGACGCCGAATCGATGCTCCATCGACCCCGACAGATCCTCTGAGAAGCTGTTTGACGCTACGCGTCAAGTGAGAAGAAGAATGCCGCTAGCACGGCATTCGTATTGGGCCTCTGGCTGGGCCTCCGGCTCGCGCTCGAAGCGCGCTTGGAAGAAGCTTGGATATCCCTCGACTTCGCTCGGGATACCTACTCTCTTTCGAATCGTGCCTGGAAGAAACGTAGATACTTCGGCTCGTACACCATCTTGAGTCCACGGATATTCTTCCGGTTCTCATAGACGGCCTGCACGGACTCGACGAGAACGTCGCAATGCGCTTGTGTGTAAACGCGCCTCGGGAAGGTAAGCCGCACCAGCTCGAGCTTCGGATAGTAGTGGTCGCCCGTCTCCTTGTTCCTGCCGGCCGAGACGATGCCCCGCTCCATCGAGCGGATGCCCGACTCCAGATACAACTCGGCCGCGAGCGTTTGTGCCGGAAACTGAACCTGGTTCAGGTGCGGGAGGAAGGCTTTCGCGTCGAGGAACACCGCGTGGCCGCCGATCGGCCGCACGACGGGAATGCCCGCTTCGATCAATTTCTCGCCCACGTATTCGACCTGTCCGATCCGGGCCCGCATGTGGTCTTCGCTCACCGCCTCGACAATGCCGCGGGCCATCGCCTCCATATCGCGCCCGGCGAGGCCGCCGTACGTATGCAGACCCTCGTACACGACGACCATGTTGCGCGCCTCTTCAAACACTTCCCACTCGTTCAGCGCCAGGAACCCGCCGATGTTGACGAGCAGATCCTTCTTGCCGCTCATCGTTGCGGCGTCGGAGTACGAGCACATCTCCTTCAGGATCGCGGCCAGCGACGTGTTCTCGTAACCCTTCTCCCGAGTTCTGATGAAGTGCGCATTCTCCACAGCTCGCGTGGCGTCGAGGACGACACGAATGCCGTGCTTCTGGCAGTACGCGCGGACCTCCTTGAGGTTGGCCATCGACACCGGCTGGCCACCGGCCATATTCACCGTCACGCCGATAGTGATGTACGGGATCTTGCCGGCGCCGACTCTCTTGACCAGAGTGTCGAGCTTGTTGAGGTCGACGTTCCCCTTGAACGGATGGAGGTTCGCCGGGTCGTGCGCCTCGTCGATGATGACGTCGACGAACGTGCCGCCGGCCAACTCTTGATGCAGCCGCGTCGTCGTGAAGTACATGTTGCCCGGCACGAACGTGCCCGGCTTGATGAGGATCTGTGAAATGATATGCTCCGCCCCGCGCCCTTGGTGGGTCGGCACGAGATATTTATAGCCGTAATACTGCTGGACCGCCTGTTCCAGATTGTAGTAGTTCTTGCTGCCCGCATAAGCTTCGTCGCCCATCATCATCCCCGCCCACTGCCAATCGCTCATCGCGTTGGTGCCGCTGTCCGTGAGAAGGTCGATGTAAACGTCCTCGGAGCGGAGGAGGAACGTATTGTAGCCCGCCTCTTCGAGACACTTCTGCCGCTGTTCGCGGCTGAGCATCTTGAGGGGCTCCACCATCTTGATCTTGAACGGCTCCGCCCAGGAGCGGCGTTTACTAGGATTCATGGGATTCCTCGGTTTTCTAAGAATGGCAGGAAAAGTGCGATAAATTACCGAGAAGTGGCAGGAATTCCAATGATGACCAAGGGTGAAACATCCCAGACGCCAAATCCCCAAAACTCCAAACAAATCACCAAATGCATGAAGCAACTGGCCAGACTGCCTCGGACATCCTTCAAAGAAGAACAGCGCGGATTCCCATTTTCAACGATTCAAGAGGAAGTTTTTTTCCCGTTCGTGCATCTTATTATTAGGGACGACGGCATTCTCTGCGCCTCCCGCTCCCTGACACTGGCACCTCGACTCCCCCTCGACCGTTCGACTCGGGACACACATCGTCTCTCGCTCATGGCTCGGGGTCGCTCGGGGCAAGCTACTGACGACTGCTCATTGCTCACTGACCACTGATCATTGCTTGCAGTTCGCTGTTCCCTGATCTCTGTCCTCTGACTTCTGATTTCTGATCTCAGTTCTCTTTTCTTATGGCTCTCCCCAAGCCATCACCAGACCTCGCTTCCGCCATCCGCTCGGGCTCTCCACGCGCGAATGACGACGTGTATCGACTGTACGCTCCGGGCGTCCGGAGGTACTGCGTGGCCTTGTTGGGAGGCCGCGACGATGCGGACGATTGCGTCCAGAACACGTTCCTCAAGGTGTGCAACGACATGCGCGGGCTCGATGGTCTTGATGCCCTGACCTCATGGATCATGACGATCGCGCGAAACGAGGTCTACACGGTCTTCCGGAAACGACGGAACCATCTTCCGCTCGACGATGCCGCTGATCAGATCTGGGACCTTGAGACGCCCCAACTGCGCGCCGAGCGCCAGGAATTGCTCGATGCCGTGGCCGACAGTCTCGAGCATCTCCTCCCTACGTACAGCGAAGTGCTGATCCTGAGAGAAATGGAGCAGTATTCGTACGCCGAGATCGCCGCCATGACCGATTCGACCATTAGCGCCGTCGAATCCCGACTGTTCAAAGCCCGCAAGGCGCTCGCGCGCCGGCTGGCACCGCTGTTGCACGAAAGAAGCCTGTCATGACCTGCGCCGACGCTCAACCCCTCATCAGCCGTCTGCTCGACGGTGAACTTCCCGACGCCGATGCCGCGGCCGTGTTCAGCCATCTCTCCGGCTGCCCGATGTGCCGGCAATTCATGCGCGACACGGTGCGCATTCAAGCGGCCGTTCGCCAGCTGGCCGATCGCCCTCTGGAGCCCGCGACGGTGCGTCCTATGTTCCAAGCCGTCCAGAGACGCCCCGTCTGGATCTCGTACGTCGCCGTTGCCGCCGCAGCCGTCGTCTTCATGATCATCGGCGTGCTTGGTACGCTTGCCGTCACGCAGACGCAACCCCGGGTCGATCAGCTCGAACCGACCCGCGTCGTCTGGGTCCTCCCCGAACGTGAGATCACGCCATCATCCATTCAAACCCACTGGAGGTAGTCATGTTTCGAGTCCTGATGTTGTTGATCCTCGTCCCCGCCGTGCTGTCGGCGAATGCGTTGCAGGACAAGGCCAAGGCCGAGGATCCACCGAAGGTTATCAAGCGGGTCGACCCCGTCTACCCGAAACCGATCCCGAAGGATTCAGCAGAAGGGATGGTCTACGTCGAGATGACGGTTGACGCCGAAGGGAACGTGGCGACGGCCAAGGTGCTCAAGGCGGAGGCGGCGGAGGTCTTCCAGAAGGCAGCCCTCGATGCGGCCAGGCAATGGAAGTTCGCCGCGAGCGAGAAGGGAAAGAAGTACACGCTCGTCCTGCCGTTCAAGTTCAAGCTGAGCGAGGAGAAGAAGGAGGAGAAGAAGTAAAAGCGGGACACAGCCGGAGGCCCATGACCGCTGTCGCCGCGAGGCGACGAACAACTCTTCCACAGGCTGCACACAGAGGTTGCTCCGAGGTCCATGGAGAAGATTGATTACATTCTCTGTGGACCTCAGTCTTTTCTCTGTGGGCCTCTGTGAAACGCTTTGTCTACAGATCCCGCTCCACCGGCCGACCGAACAGTCCGTAGCTCAGCGTGAAGGTGATGATCGTTCCCGATGCATGCTGGATGTGCGTGCGGGAACTCATCAAGGCGAACCGGGCGCGGACGAACTGATACCCCTGCTCGACCCCCTCCACCATCTCAACATCGTCGGACCGGTGGAAAGGAATGTCGAGATTCACGCCGATAACGGCAGCCCCGAAATCCATCTTTCCGTCGAAGCCGGTCTTCGTCCGCTCCTGTTCCGGGGGTGAGATGTCCACATACGCCCAACCGGCGTGGGGCGTCAGGACGATCGAACGACCCAAGTTGAGGGTGTAGCCCGCCGCCGCCGTAAGCCCGCTTGGCGAGACGGCCATTCCTTTGACCCAGGTCTGATGGTACACGAATGTCGACCGCACTTCGCTCAACGTTCCGAGCGTCCCCCAGACCATCAGGTATGCCCGGCCGTACGACGCTTCTCCCCACAGGTCAAAGCTCATACCGCTGGTGAACCGCCGGCTCAGTTCTCCCTCCATCCGTACTCCGCCCACACCGGCGCCGATCCCGAACGCCCACGGGGAGGGTCGTAGAACGACGCGCAGATACCGTCGGACGAACGGCACGAAGGTCGACCGCGGATACATCTCCAGAAAACCGTTCGCCTCGTCATTCATGGTCGCACGAAATGCCCTCTCGCCGTCGTCCACCGAAGGGTCTGGACCGATCAGTGCGGTCGCGAACACTCGCAGAAAGTGCCGCTGTTCTTCGCCGAGGTTCGCCGCTTGCGTGCGGGCCATCAACACCGTCCGCCGTTTCCGGGTATGATCGAGGAGGTCCTCCAACAAGAGGTCGCGTTCGGGGGCCAACCGCGGACGTCGATAGATAGGTTCGAGCGGCTCCGGCTTCCACGAGAGATCGGCAGCGTGCTCCGGGTCAGCCAAGACGCGATCATAGCACCCGACCCAGAATTCCACCAGCAATCGCTCGCGAGGATAGAGGGTGATGATGCGCGTCGAATCAAACCTCGCATCGATGTAACTGAGCACCTGTCCGGCCTTCGATAGATCGCCGTTCAGAATGGAGCGTCCCAGCAGATCCCGCGCCTTGCCGAGCGCGTTGAGGTCGGACTCAGGGAGCGAACTGATCTCGTCTGCGATCGACCGTAGAGAATCGGGAATGTTGATGCTTTGACCCGGCGAAGCGACGACAGCCAGCGTCAAGAGAAGGGTGATCCTGAAAGGTCTCATGATGTGGTTGAACGTACGGAATCGATGAACGAGGTTCCCGTTCGTACCAAAAAAACTGCGACTGTATCAGTCCGATTTCTGAGAATCATTCCTGCGAATTCAATTGAAGTTCGTGCAAATTTCGGCGAATATATGCGTTGAAGGCGTTACACGGAACGCGCCGCCTATGCCGCTTTCGACCGTCCCGATCAAGATCCAACCCCTCGCGACCTCGTCCATCGCAACGACCGACACCTCGGGCGCTGCCGAGGCCGTCTGTTACCACTGCGGCGATCCCGTAGGGCCGTCAGGGGTTCACGCCGACGGCAAGTCCTTCTGCTGTAACGGATGCAAGGTGGTCTACGAGGTCCTGCAGAAGAACGATCTCTGTACGTACTACACGATCGACTCCACCCCCGGCCACGCCCCTCTCATCCACGCCTCCGGCCAGTTCGCCTTTCTCGACGATGAGACGATCGCCCGCCAGTTGCTCACCTTCAGAGCTGGCGACCGCGCCGGCGTGACGCTGCTGGTCCCCGGGATGCATTGCGCATCGTGCGTCTGGCTGCTGGAACAGCTTTACACGATCGACCCGGGCATTGTGGATTCGCGCGTCGACTTTCTAAAGAAGCAGGTGGCGGTTCAGTTTGACACCACCCGTACGTCGCTGCGTGCCGTCGTCGAGCTCTTCGCATCGCTCGGCTACGAACCTGAGATCAACCTCGGCTCGCTCGAACAAAAGGCCGAATCGTCGGCCACCCGGTCGCTCGTCGCCAAGGTGGGCGTGGCGGGATTTTGCTTCGGCAACATCATGATGCTGAGCTTCCCCGAATACTTCGCCACCTCGGACATCGACGAGGGAATGCGGCGGGTGTTCGATTGGGTGATGCTCGGACTCTCGCTTCCCGTCTTCTTCTATTCCGCCGGCGAGTACTTCACCTCGGCCTGGGGCGGACTCCGGCGGGGCATCATCAACATCGACGTCCCGCTGGCGCTCGGCATCTTCATTCTGTTCACCCGCAGCGTCGTCGACGTGACGGTCATCGGCCGGGCGGGCTATTTCGATTCACTCGCCGGGCTCGTCTTCTTCCTCCTCATCGGCAAGGTCTTTCAGTCGAAGACCTACGACCGTCTCAATTTCGACCGCAAGTACACGTCGTACTTTCCGCTCGCCGTCACGCTCCGCAAGCGAGGGGAGGAACGGTCCGTACCGGTGACGACGCTGGCCGTCGGCGACAAGATCCTCATCCGGCACAACGAGATCATTCCGTGCGACGCGATCGTCATGAACGGCACGGCGTACATCGACTACAGTTTTGTCACGGGCGAATCGACCCCCGTGACGATGGAGCCGGGGTCGTTCGTGTACGCCGGCGGCCGCCAATCGGGGGGCGTCATAGAGCTGGAGGTGAGGAAGGAAGTGTCGCAGAGTCATTTGACGCAGCTGTGGAACCGTCACGACGCGGAGCCGTGGGCCCAAGCCGGTCGAGGGCACGACGAGAAGAGCCGCCTCCTGACCCTGTCGAACCAGGTGGGCAAGTGGTTCACGTCGGGTGTGCTCGTCGTGGCCGGCGCCGCGGCAGCCTGGTGGCTGCTCGGGCAGGCCCCGCTGGTGGCTCTCGACGCCGTCACCGGCATTCTCATCGTGGCCTGCCCGTGCGCGTTCGCGCTCGCGGCGCCGTTCACGTACGGCGCCGTCCAGCGCCTATTCGGACGCCATCGCTTCTATCTGAAGAACGCCACCGTCGTCGAGGCGATGTCGCGCACGACCACCGTTGTCTTTGACAAGACCGGCACACTGACGCATGGCCGTGACCGAATGGTGCAATTCCTGGGCGAGCCGCTCACCGACGAGCATCGCTCGCTCATCGCCACGCTCGCCCGCGCATCCACGCATCCGCTGAGCCGCGCGATCGAGCGCTATCTGGCCGGCGCCCGAACCGGCACGCTGAAGGATCTCGAGGAGGCACCGGGACTCGGGATCCGGGGCCTGGTGGACGGGGTCGAGGTTCGGTTGGGATCGCGATCGTTCGCCGGGATTGAGCACCATCAGGCCGTCGATGAGGCCTCCGACGCATCACTCGTCCATGTCGCCATTGCCGGACTGGCGATCGGCTCGTTTGCCGTTCGTCAGCAGTATCGCGACGGGCTCGAGGAGGTCATCCGCGCGACCGGGGGCCTGCGTCGGCTGGCATTGTTGTCGGGAGACCACCATGGTGAGCGGGCGAGGCTCGAAGCGATGTTCCCCCAGGCCGCCGAGATGCGGTTCGACCAGTCGCCGTTCGACAAGCGCGATTTCATTGAGCAGCTTCAATCGCGCGGCGAAGCCGTGATGATGGTGGGAGACGGTTTGAACGACGCGGGGGCCCTTCGGCGCGCGAACGTCGGCATCGCCGTCACCGACGACGTGAACGCCTTCTCTCCCGCCTGCGATGCGATCCTCGAGGGAGACAGCCTGCGGCATCTGCCGGCCTTTCTCCGTCTGAGCCGTCGTTCCGTTCAGATCATCTTGTTCAGTTTCTTTGTATCGTTCATGTACAATGTCGCGGCGCTGAGCGTTGCCGTTCAGGGTACGTTGTCGCCCGTCCTCGCGGCCATACTCATGCCCGTAAGCAGCGTGACGGTCGTGGCCCTCTCGATGGGGCTTGTACGGCTGGCGTCCCGGCGGGAGGGTCTGGCGTGACGGTGATCTACGTTCTGATCGCCCTGAGCCTGACGATCGCCGTGGGATTCCTCATCGCTTTCCTGTGGGCTGTTCGTACGGGTCAGTTTGACGACACCCATACCCCGGCGATGAGGGTGTTGTTTGAGGACACGAAGAAAACGTCCCAAATCTCCAAATCCCCAAACAAACATCCAGAATCCAAGGCAAACGTGCCAAACCGCCCAAGAAGCCCGGGTTTCTGATAGGAACCCTTCAACTCCCCGCCTGCGTCTTGTTCACGAAGGTAGTTGTCGCTTCGCGACGAGTAATGGGCCTTCGGCTGGCGGGCAAGACTCAGAACTCCTTTACTCCTTTACTCCTCTTCTCCAACTCCCGTTCTTCTCCAGTCCACCACAAGGTTCATTGCATGCAACTGGAACGCTTCGAATACGATAACCGGCCCGTGAAGCTCTTCGCCATCGCTACGATGGTCTGGGGCATTGTCGGCATGACCGTGGGCGTCATCATCGCCTCACAACTGTTCCACCCCGCGCTCAGCTTCAACCTGCCATGGCATACCTTTGGTCGCTTGCGGCCGGTGCACACGAACGCGGTCATCTTTGCGTTCGTCGGCAACGCGATCTTCATGGGGGTCTACTACTCGCTCCCCCGACTCTGCAAGACGCCGATGTTCAGCAAAGCGTTGACGGCCCTTCACTTCTGGGGCTGGCAGCTCATCATCGTCCTGGCGGCGGTGACGTTGGCGCTCGGTGCAACAACGAGCAAGGAGTATGCTGAGCTCGAATGGCCGATCGACATCCTGATTGCGGTGGTGTGGGTGGCGTTCATCATCAACATGTTCGGCACGATCTTGAAGCGTCGCGAGCGGCACATCTACGTTGCGATCTGGTTCTATATCGCCACGGTCCTGACCGTTGCGATGCTTCACATCGTGAACTCGATCGAAGTCCCGGTCTCGCTCCTCAAGAGCTACCCGATCTACGCCGGGGTTCAAGACGCGCTGGTGCAGTGGTGGTATGGCCACAACGCCGTCGCCTTCTTCCTGACGACGCCGTTCCTCGGTCTGATGTATTACTTCCTGCCGAAGGCGGCCAACCGGCCGGTGTACTCCTACCGCCTCTCGATCCTCCACTTCTGGTCCCTCATCTTCCTCTACATCTGGGCCGGTCCGCATCACCTCCTCTATACCGCACTTCCCGACTGGGCACAGTCGCTCGGGACGGTGTTCTCGGTGATGTTGCTGGCGCCGTCGTGGGGAGGGATGATCAACGGCCTGCTCACGCTGCGCGGGGCGTGGGACCGTGTGCGGGACGACGTCATCCTGAAGATGTTCGTCGTGGCCGTAACCGCCTACGGCATGTCGACGTTCGAAGGGCCGATGCTGTCGTTCAAGAACGTCAACGCCTTCTCGCACTACACCGACTGGACGGTGGGACACGCGCACATCGGCGCGCTGGGCTGGAACGGCTTCATGACATTCGCGATCCTGTACTGGCTCATCCCGCGGATGTGGAACACGACGCTGTACTCGAAAAAGGCGGCCAACTTTCACTTCTGGATCGGGTTCCTGGGCATCGCCGTCTATGCCGTGCCGCTCTATTGGGCTGCCATCGTGCAGCAGTTGATGTGGCGGCAATTCACACCGTTCGGCGTGCTGCAGTATCCGAACTTTCTCGAGACGGTCACGCAGATCCTGCCGATGTACATGATCCGCGCCGTCGGCGGCACCCTGTACCTGGCGGGGGTCATCGTCATGGTGGTGAACCTCATCAAGACGGCGAAGCAGGGGTCGTTTTTGAAGACCGAGGCGGCTGAAGCGCCCCCGATGGAAGCCACCGACACGCACGGCATGACGAACAAGCATCGCTGGCTGGAGAAGCGACCGATCCAGTTCGCGCTCGTCGCGTTCGTCGCCGTGGCGATCGGCGGCGCCATCGAGATCATTCCCACGATCGTCGTCAAGTCGAACATTCCGACGATCACATCGGTGCGTCCCTACACGCCGCTTGAGGTAGAAGGCCGCGACATTTACATTCGCGAGGGCTGCAACACGTGCCATTCGCAGATGATCCGTCCGTTCCGATTTGAGACGGAACGCTACGGCGAATACTCGAAGGCAGGAGAGTTTGTCTACGACCATCCGTTCCTATGGGGTTCGAAGCGGACGGGCCCGGACCTGCATCGCGTCGGAGGCAAGTACTCGAACCTGTGGCACTACCTCCACATGCAGGACCCCGTGTCGATGTCACCCGGGTCCATCATGCCGAGATATCCGTGGTTGCTCGAGGACGCGCTCAATGTCTCATCGACCCCGGGGAAGATCTCAGCGCTTCGCTCCATCGGGGTGCCGTATCCGGAAGGCTATGAGGATCAGGCCGTCACCGACCTGACGCGGCAGGCCGAGCAGATCGCCGCGGACCTGCAGACGCAGGGGGTGCCGGCCGAACCGGACAAGGAGATCATCGCGCTGATCGCTTATCTCCAGCGGCTGGGGACGGACATCAAAGGCTCTGCCAAGTGAGACTGAGATCCGACCATCGTCAATCGTTAACTTACCGGCCGAACCCATGTCAGTGGGGCAGGCGGGCCGACAATCGCAAAGCGGTCTGATCGCGTTATGCTGCAACAATACCTTCAATCGCTGGATGGCATGGTGACCTACCAGGTCATCTCGTTCATCGTCTTTCTTGCGGTGGCCGCCGGGGTGACGATCTGGGTGATCCGGATGAAGCGTGAACATGCCGACCGGATGGCGCGGATGCCGCTCGACGACCAGACCATAACACACGACTCCAACACCGAGGTGCGTTCGTGAATCGTAAATCGTTCATCGTGAATCGTCAATCTTGGGCCGAGCGAAGCCGAGGCCCGTCAATTTCAACCCGAGCTTGGCAGGTCGTCCGATTTCTCGCTGAACGTGCCATTTCGAGGCCGGTCAGTCGTCAATCGACAATCGTAGATCGAAGATCGATTGTCCTCCTCCTGGCCCTCCTCCTCCCTCTCTCCGAGGCCCGTGCCGAGGCGGCCGGCGACATCGCGGTGCTGATCACCGGGGTCAGCACCGTCGTCATCATGATGATCCTGCTGTTCATTCTGTTCGTGATGAACGCCGACATCTCACCGATCGCTCGACTGTTGTCGAACCTCCGGGCCCGGTTCTGGTCGGGTTCATACACCGAAGAAAAGGTCGGCGTCGATCACGATTTCGACGGTATCACCGAGCTCGACAACCGCATTCCGCCCTGGTTCAACTACTTGTTTTACGGCTCGGTCGTCTTCGGCGTCGGTTATTTCATCCATTTTCACGTGATGGGCGGAACGCTGAGCGCCGGCGAATATGAAGAACAGATGGCGGCGGCCGCGATCGAGCGCCGCATCGTGCTGGCCAACGAAGGCTCGATCGACGAGAACAACATTGCAGTGCTGACGGCAGCCGACGCCCTCGCGAAGGGCGAGGCGAACTTCCAGAAGTACTGCGTGTCGTGCCACGCCAAGGACGGCGGTGGGCTCGTCGGACCGAATCTGACGGACCAGTACTGGATCCATGGCGGCTCCGTGCGCGACGTCTACATGACGATCAAGAACGGCGTTCCGGCGAAGGGGATGATCAGTTGGCAGCTGGTCTTTACGCCGAAGCAGATGCAGGAGCTTTCGAGCTACGTGCTGTCGCTGCAGGGGACGAAACCTTTGGTGCCGAAGAAGGCGGAGGGGGAGCTGTATGTCACCAAGGCGGACAGCGTGGGAGGTCAATAGTGAATCGAGAAGGGTCCCCGAAGCGGCCACTTCGTGGCAACAGCGAAGCGGGTGCAGAACGAATCCTTTCCTTGATACCGACGACTGACCCTTCAGGGCAAGCCGTTGACCCTTCGCCTGGCACGTCCTCTGAGAATTCCGTGAACGAGCCAAGCTCAGGGCAAGCCTCTAACCTCTGGCCTCTGGCCTCTGTGCTCTGATCTCTCACCATGTCCTCCGAAGCATCCTATCGCGACCGCCTTGGGCTCGTCACCGAAGAAGGCTCCCGACGGTGGATCTACCCGAAGAAGCCGTCCGGACGGTACTATACGGCTCGGACGATCCTGAGTCTCTTGCTCCTGGCCATCCTGTTCGGAACGCCCTTCGTCAAGATCGACGGCCATCCGTTCATGATGTTCAACGTCGTCGAAGGGAGGTTCATCCTCTTCGGCACAGGATTCGGCACGCACGACTTTTTCATCCTCGGCCTGTTAACGATCTCCGTCATCGTCTTCATTCTCCTCTTCACGGTCGTGTTCGGTCGGCTCTTCTGCGGCTGGGTCTGCCCGCAGACGGTGTTCATGGAGATGGTGTTCCGCAAGATCGAGTACTGGCTCGAGGGGGACTTCCGCGAGCAGCAACGGCTGAACGCGGCCCCGTGGACCGCCGCCAAGACGGTGCGGAAGCTGACGAAGTACGCGATCTTCTTCGCCATCGCCTTCCTCATCGGCAACACGTTGCTGGCGTGGATCATCGGCGTGGACCGACTATGGACCATCATCACCGACCCCCCTTCGCAGCACGTGGCCGGATTGACGGCCATGCTCGTGTTCAGCGGCATCTTCTATTGGATCTTCGCCTGGTTCCGCGAGCAAGCGTGCATTCTCGTCTGTCCCTACGGACGTCTCCAGGGCGTGCTGCTCGACAAGAATTCGATCGTCATTGCCTACGACCGCGTGCGGGGCGAGCCTCGGGGAAAGATCACGAAGGGACAGGAGCGAACGAACGGCGATTGCATTGACTGCGGCCTGTGCGTCGACGTCTGCCCGACCGGCATCGACATCCGCAACGGCACACAGCTGGAGTGCGTCAACTGCACGGCCTGTATCGACGCCTGCGACCCTGTAATGGACAAGATCGGCAAACCTCGCGGCCTCATTCGCTACGATTCGGAGAACAACATCATCAACAAGGTCCGGAAGATCTGGACACCGCGCGTGATCGGCTACAGCGCCGTGCTGACGGTGCTCGTGGCATTTCTCACGTATCTCCTTGCCACGCGATCGCTGTTCGACGCGACGGTCCTCCGCTCTCCCGGCATGTTCTATCAGGAGCAAGCCGACGGGCGCGTGAGCAACATTTACGACGTAAAGGTCACGAACAAGACGTTCGAGCCGGCCACGGTGAGTCTTCGCGTTGAAAGCGATTCGAAGGCTGAGGTCAAGTTCATCGGCGGCGACCTGACTGTCGGCGCGCAACAGGCCGTCCAAGGCAAGGCAATGATCCTCCGCGAACGGGCGACGATCACGAAGATGAGCATGCCTCTGCAGATCGGGGTGTATGTGGGTAACGAACGGGTGGCGGGAACGGAGACGACGTTTCTCGGGCCAGCCAACATGAGTAGG
>CAZOMY010000037.1:0-27554 GCA_964581115.1 uncultured Ignavibacteriaceae bacterium
CTCTGACTTGGCGTCATGCCTGCCCGCCGGTCAGGCGGGGCGGTAATCGTTTTTCTGCAACCTGCTAGAAGAGACGGAGGTAATCTCTCGCTCCGTGGAGGATGCGATGCACGACAATGGCATCGCCCTCAACGATGTAGAAGATCAGGTAGTTGTCGACGACGAGGTACCGGTATCCCGAACGTGCGAGTTCTTCTTCCTTGGGAATCCGGCCGAGGCGAGGGTTCTTTGAGAGGAGCGTGAATTGCTTCTCGATCTTTATGCCAATGGTTTCCGCCGCCGACGGGCGGTCGGTCGCCACGCAGCTGAGGATCTCGTTGAGATCGTCCTCAGCTACTCGAAGCAGTCGAACGTCGTACTCAGGCTGACTCACGGAGGCGCTTCCGAAGATCCTTCATCACAGCTGTGAACGACCGCCCACGGTCTCCGGCGGCCCGTTGAGCCTGGGCGACAGCGAGCTTGCCAAAGAGATCGAGCTTTAGTTGCAGACGACTGTAATGAGCGATCGACATAACGACCATGTCCCCCTCGCCGTTGCGGGTGATGAAGATGGGTTCGTCCTTCTTGTGAGCCAGTTCGGAGATCTCTTTGGCCTTGTTACGCAAGTCGGAAATGGGTTTGATGGTCGGCATCGTATCCTCCTAGAGTCGATAGCAATATGCTATCAGTTACATGATATTGTCAACGGGCCCGGTTGCCTCACCAGTCGCTCAACCTGCTCCTGCCTGCTGGCAGTCGGGCACGCTCACACCTTCGCGGGGAAGGAGAATGCTGCTGCTCATCCACATCTAGGCCCCCGGCCGTAGGCAATGACGGACACATCGTGCACTGATCACATCTCAGCGAATGACCACGGAAGTCAGCAGAATCTTGAAGATGATACTGACGAGTGATGACAACGTTTGATCTCATGCGCATCGGGCTGTTCATCGCGGCAACAACGCTGCTACTCATTATCTCACAGCGATCTTTACGCTCCAGAAACTCCCACGGCTTCTATCGTTTCTTCGCTTGGGAGGCCATCCTGACACTTGTTCTCTTGAACCTTCCGGATTGGTTCGTCGAACCTTTATCATTGCGCCAGTGTATCTCATGGTTGAGCCTTTGCTCATCGCTCGTAGTCCTGTGGCTGGGCTACTCGCAACTGCGCTACGCCAAACGGACAGCATTACGCACGGAACCCGACCTCTTTGCCTTCGAGAGAACTTCACAACTCGTGACAACGGGGATCTACCGACTCATCCGCCATCCTCTCTATGCCTCCCTGCTCTACCTGGCCTGGGGAGCTTGGCTGAAGGCGGTCACTTGGCCGACGACGATCCTTGCGGTGGCGGCCAGCTGGTTCGTGCTGGCGACCGCTCAGTCTGAGGAGCGGGAGTGCCGCACCTATTTCGGTGATGCGTATGAGCGTTACATGAAGACGACCAAACGATTCGTCCCGTTTCTCTTCTGACCGAGAGTTTGCCCCAACGGTGATTCCTGAAGACATCGCCGGTCGCACAACAATTCCCATCCACGTATACTGTTCAATCCTCATGCATGGACACCGCTTCACAGCGATGCTCGCGCGTCCAGCAACAGGCTCTAGGCTGTCCACGCGGCGACCCTATCCGCCATCGCCAAGAAGATCGCCTCGACCAGCTCCCGCCGCGAATGGGTGGTGCCAGTCAGCCGGTCACTCCAGTGCACACTCGGACTCGGCCCCAACGACAATGTCTACGCCTCTCTCGCCCGCGATCTGAGCGCGTACGGACACGCCACGCCGTACGAACTCGCCCAACACCTGAAGCAGGAAACCGAGGCCTGAACGCTGTTGAAAGCCTTGACCCTGGGACGACAACGAACCGCGCTGTATATTGTGAACGCAGGAAACGATCCGGTGAAACGCGCGTACCGCAGCGTGGTGATCGTCCGTCATCTGCACACCAATCTGGGTACCCTCCGATACCGCGAGTTCGGCGAACAACTACGGATCAGTCGGTCACGTCAATGATCTCATGAGCAACTCGTATCTCGACGACCCCTGCCATCGAACGCATCGGATACCGGCCAACCGTTTGCTCGAACAACGCGTGCAATGGCACCGCACTCATGCCCTGGCGTACGCCTGCCGACCGATGCCCGAGAGCATCAAGGCCAAGATCCCCCGTCGACGCGCTTCCAAGGACGTCTCTTCGCATGGGCGGAGGCATTTGTGATCCCCTTGTCCTTCTTGCCAGTTCGTTCGATCCTACGTGCTTTCCGCGGCGGATCGTCGTGGCCCGTGCTCGTCGAAGCCGACGGACATCGGTGTGTGATGAAATGGAGCGGCAGCGCCGAAGGGCCTGGCGCGAACGCGGCCGACTTGATCGCGTTGCGCCTGGCCCAAGCGGTCGGCATCCCTGTCCCGATCCCGCGCATCCTGAACCTCACCGAAGCCGTCGTTGATCCGCGCCTTGACCCCGAGTTGAACGACCTCGTGCGCCGAAGTTTCGGTCTGAACCTGGGCATCGATGAAGTGACGGCCTTTGAAGCGTATGAGCCGCGCCACCGTGACCGCATTCCGGCCGCTCTTCGTGGGTCGATCTACGCCTTCGACCTGCTTCTGCTGAACATGGACCGCACTGAGAGCAATCCCAATATGGTCATGACCGACGCCGGTGTGCTGTGCTGGGACTACGCGGCGGCCATGGAGGTACGCATGCTGATCAACCGACGGTCAATCGACGAACAGCGCTTCTATCCACTCCTGCGGCAACATCCGTTCTTCGCCGCCGGTCCCCTCCCGACCCTGATGTGGCCGGTCGTTGACGAGCCCGCTATCCGATCGATACTGAAAGACGTGCCAGCATCGTGGCTTCCGACGGACGGCGATACATCGGCATTTGCGGCGCAACTTTCGGAGATCTTTTCAGAGGCGCAGGCCACGGTCCTCCGTCGCCACGCGGGGGTCTCCGAGGTCGCAATGGAAAGTCCCGAAGAGCGCGCGTCGCGGACCGACGCCAATCGCCGCGCGTTCGAAGCGACGGTACAACGACTGTCACGCCAGCAACGACCGTCGTCCTAACGTCATCATGTCGGTGACCATCTGGTATCTTGAGATGCGTTCTCGCGAAGCGATCCGCCCGAAACGGATCGACGACCCTCGACTGCGCATCGAGGAAGCCACGACGCCGCAGTGGGAGTTCAATCGGTTCCTCTACCATGCGGTCGGCCATGACTGGTCGTGGAACGACAAGCGAGCGTGGACGGACGAGCAGTGGAAGCATTACGTGGAGTCACCGGGCTTACGAACGTTTGTGGCCTATGTGGATGGGTCGCCGGCCGGATACTTCGAATTACAGCGCGACGACGAGGGGGGTGTTGAGATCATCTACTTCGGGCTCCTGCCGGCCTTCATCGGCCGGGGGCTTGGCGGTCATCTGCTCACCACGGCACTCGAGGAGGCGTGGAAGATGGATCCGACACGCGTCTGGGTGCATACGTGCTCGCTCGACCATCCGGGAGCGTTAAAGAACTACGAGGGCCTCGGTATGGTGCTGTACCGGACCGACCGTACGCCGTAATCGATGTGGCAATCGAGGGGAAGAACCCGTACGATGAAACCGTCATTACCATCGAGAGACTTCTTATGACCTCCGACCTTAAGAATTCACGCACCGACGTCGACGACTTCTTACGCCAACAGACGTTGGCCGTCGTGGGCGTCTCCCGCTCCGGCAAGAAGTTCGGCAACACGATCTACCGTTCGCTCCGCGAGAAGGGATACGCTCTCATCCCCGTCCATCCGGCCGCCGAGACGCTTGAAGGAGACCGGTGTTCGCCGAGCCTTCGGCATCTCCCGCGATCCGTGGACGGACTGGTCGTCGTCGTGCCGCCCGCTGAGACCGAGCGCGTCGTGCGTGAGGCACACGAAGCGGGCATCCGGCGCGTCTGGATGCAACAAGGTGCTGAATCGAAGGCGGCCGTGCAGTTCTGCCGCGCACACGGCATGACGGTCATTGCTGGCGAGTGCTTGTTGATGTTCGCCGAACCCTCGGAGTGGATCCACCGTGCCCATCGCTGGGTCTGGAGACACCTCGACAAACTCCCCGCCTGAACAGAGTTCCAACGAACGTGAGCCATCTCTCTGACCTCTTGAACAACAACCGCCAATGGGCCAAACGCCAGACCCATGACGACCCCCAGTTCTTCTCGCGGCTCACACACCAGCAAGCGCCGGAGTATCTCTGGATCGGATGTTCCGACAGCCGCGTACCGGCGAATGAGATCGTCGGACTGCTTCCTGGCGAGCTCTTCGTCCATCGCAATGTTGCGAATCTCGTCGTTCATACGGACCTGAACTGCCTCAGCGTCTTGCAATATGCTGTCGACGTGCTGCGCGTCCGGCACATCATTCTGTGCGGCCACTATCGCTGTGGAGGCGTCACCGCTGCGGTCCAGCAACGTCCGCTGGGGCTTATCGATAACTGGCTCCGGCATCTCGAAGATATTGCCATAAAGCACGCATCACGACTGCCGACGGCCGAAGCCGAGCGCATCCACCGGTTATGTGAGCTCAACGTGCTCGAACAGGCATTGAACACGTGTCGCACAACGATCGTACAGGACGCCTGGCGTCGCGGTCACAACCTGTGCGTACACGGATTCATTTACGACGTTGCCGACGGACTACTGCAGGAACTCGGCTTCAACCCCGAACGGGAGGCGGAGGTGGCACCGATGTACGACGCATCGCTCGTCGCCATTGACGAGAGGAGATTGCCGTCATGAGCGCGCCGGTGAGCTTCACGGAACGGGTCTACACCTTCCACATCGATTTCAACGGACACGTCAGCAATATCGTGTATGTGCAGTGGATGGAGATCGCCCGCAATCGTCTTCTCGATGCGATGGACCTTTCCGTTCAGCGCATCCGTGGTACGGGCTTCTCCCCCGTTCTCCTCGAGACCCATGTGACGTATCATCAGCCGGTCTTCCTCGGCGACACCGTCACGATCGAGATCTGGCTGACCGACGTCTCCCCGCTGTATGCGTGGATGGCTATTCGTATCCGCCGTTCCGATGGTCAACTTGCTGCCGTCGGCCGGCAACGCGGTGTGTTCGTCAGCCTCGAAACGAACCGACCGCGTCGATTGAAGGCCCACGAACTCGAGGTCTTCCGGGCTTACCTTCTTCCCGAAGATCCAGGAGACTAATTGATGACGACGCTCGCGCCTGCCGTACAGGACCATTATCCCGACGATGTCGCCCACTGCTATGGGTGCGGACGGCTCAACGAAAAGGGGATCCAGCTGAAGAGTCGCGAAGAGGGCGACGAGACCGTAGCGCGATACACGCCACGGGCCGAACATACTTCTATCCCTGGTTTCGTGTATGGAGGATTGATCGCATCACTCATCGACTGTCATAGCATGGCCACGGCAGCGATATCTGCGATCCGGAGGGAGGGACGGCTTGTGGGTGACGGGCCGGCGCCCCGGTTTGTCACGGGTTCATTGAGCGTGCACTATGTGAAGCCGACCCCCATCGGAGTCGAGTTGGAAGTGCGCGGGCGGGTGAAGGAAGCGGGCGAGCGGAAATTCGTGGTCGAGGCGACACTTGTAGCCAATGGAGTCATCACCGCCCGGGGTGAAGTCGTTGCCGTCCGCATTCCGACGACGATGATTCGATGATCTCAGGACTGGCCGACCTTTGCGACAGGTTCCATCGACCCATCGAGCACACGTCGCACCACGCGGAGCAGATCATCAGCCGCGAACGGCTTCTGCAAGAACGCAGCCACGCCCTTCCTCATGATCTCTCGGGCCTTGCCATCTTGACTGTAGCCCGTTACCAGAACGACCTTGATCAGGGGCGGACGCAACAGCAGCGCGTCGAAGGTCTCCAAGCCGCTCATTTTGGGCATGATCATATCGAGAAGGATCAAGTCGGGACGTTGACGGTCGAACGCTGCGATCGCTTCTGCGCCGTCCGAAACTGTCTCGACCGTGTATCCCGCCGATGTCAGTACGTCCTGGATCATCGATCGGACGTCCTTCTCATCGTCCACGACCAGGATCCGCTCATGGCCCCCAACGGCTGACGGCATTGTCGGCTCTTGAGGCGCTTCTTGATACGTACCGGCGGGAAAGGAGATCGAAAAAACACTCCCTCGTCCGGGCTCGCTCTCGACCACGATGTGCCCCCGATGATTCCGGACAATCCCATAGACCATCGATAGGCCGAGTCCGGTTCCCTTGCCCTTCCCTTTTGTCGTGAAGAAGGGCTCGAAGATCTTTTGTCGGGTGGCGGCATCCATCCCTGTCCCCGTGTCCTCCACGCGCACACTGACGTAGCGGCCCGGTTCCGCGCCGACGTACCGGCGCGCATCATCTGAATTCCATTCGGCGCTCGACGTCGTGATCCGGAGCGTTCCGCCAGATGGCATTGCATCACGGCCATTAAGACACAGGTTCATCATGACCTGCTGCAATTGTCCGGCGTCGCCGTCGATCGTCGGGATGCCTGGATCGAGCACCGTCTCGACCGTTATGGACTTGTCGATACTGCGGTCAAGGATCCCCACGGTCTCGCGAATGACCGCGTTGAGGTTGACGGCACGCACGTCGTATTGTCCTCCCCGCGCGAACGCGAGCAACTTCGAGGTCAGATCGGCGGCCCGTTGGGCGCTTCGCTCGATCGTTTCGAGGTACGGCCGGAAGGCATGGTCGGCCGGCAACTTCGATTTCATGAACGTCGCGTAGCCGAGAACCCCTCCCAGCAGGTTGTTGAAATCGTGTGCGACCCCTCCCGCCAGCTGGCCGATGCTTTCCATCTTCTGGGCCTGACGGATTTCCTCCTCCAGATGTTTCTGTTGAGTCACATCGCGCAGGACCCCGCGGAATTGCAGGACTTGCCCGTCGCTCGAACGCAGCGCTGTCACGCTGGCACGCGCGATCAACGGCGAACCATCACGCCGCCGCAGGAGAAGTTCCATGTTGTCGACAGATCCGCGAACACTGAGGAGGTCATAGAGTTGACGCCGCTGAGACCCATCCTGGTAGTACTGCGTCACCGGGCCGGCGGTGATCATCTCACCAAGGCTCTCAAATCCGAACAGCCTGACGCCGGCAGGATTGATATCGATCAAATGGCCGTCGGCGGTTGTCATGTAGATAGCATCCTGCGATTCTTCGAAGAGCTCTCGGTATTTGCCCTCGCTCTGACGGACAAGCTCGATCTTATGAAGAACCTCCGATTCAAGGAACCGGGACCAACGATAGAAGATGAACGCAACGGCTCCGACCATCCCCAGCAGGAGCCCCGTGAAGAGCAGCCATAAGACGAACTGCTGCTGCAATGCGCCGCGATATGTTGCAAGCAGGTCGGCGTTCCGGACCACGAGCATCACCACGCCCCATCTCCGGCCTCCGACTGAGACCGGCTCCGCCACGACCCATCGGCGAGCGAATGGACCATCTGCTCCCTCAATCGCCGTCGCACTCGAACCTGCATCGGCCAAAGCGTTCCGGACCGTTGCTTCGGCAGTCGAACGGGTAATAGATCCGGCCAAAACCTCCGGCAGAAAGTCGCCGGCATATGCTCCCAGGTGCGACGAGTCCGTTCCGGCCAGAATGTAGCCGCGTTCATTCACGGCAATGACCGGATTGGGATTGAGGAAGCCAACACTCTGAAAGGCCTTGCGAGAAAAGTCGTTCATGCGGACCAGCATCGCAACCGCTCCGGCATTGGCGCCGTGCTCGTCCTTGATCGGCACATAGATCGCAATCGCCTTGTAGCCCTGGACTGCGGTGAAAACATCGCTGACGAGTGTATCGGGACGACCTAGGAATACCTGTACGTGGCGTTGACCGGTCAGGTCGGCGCCAATGACTGACGGCATCTCAGGATAGGTGTACACCAAGCGGCCGCGCGCATCGACACGAGAGAGGTGTGTCGCAAGGCTGCCCCACCGCAGAAGGCTGGTCTCGAAGGCCTCTCGCATGCCGGCCACCTTGACTTCGCGAACGGCAGGCACGGCAGCGATCTGCCCCACAGCTCCAACCAAATCGGTCATCAAGGCACGTAAGTTCCACGCAACACTCTTGGCCACGCCCGACTGATCCCTCAGGACCGTCGTTTCGACGAACCGGATATTCGACCGGATGATCTCGCTCACGAACGCCACACCGCCGGCGACGACGAAGAGCCCGATGACCATGAGCATGACGAACCGTCTGAGTACCAATCGACGACTCAAGGCCAACGGTACATCACGCTCAATCAAAGGATGGACGACCGGCTCCGCTGGCACCAGTGCACGCAAGTACCACCACAGCGCTCCGGCATAGAGCGACAGGATCATACCTTCCAGCACGCGCAGGAGCACCGAATAGTGCTCAATAGCATTGACGTCAGACTGCGCCACATGGGACATTCCCGCGATGGGCAAGACCGATATACCGACGAGCACCCAGCGAGCCCGGCCGATCGCGACGGATCCCAGCCGAGGGGCCACATCGCGGACCTGATGCCAGCCGATCGCGGCAAGGATGGAAAGATCCAAGGCCGTCAGGAGTATGTCGACCATCGGCACCTGTCCAGGAGCGGGGATCTCAACAGCCACCAAAAGGCTCGCCATGGAAACGAAGGCCGTCAAGATCCGCTTTAGAAACCGAAGGTCCGAACGACGGGACTGATCGTGCACGCCCAAGACGATCTGCTCTGATAATGAGCGACCGCCCGTCGCACACAAGACCAATCCGACTGCCACGAGCGCATGAGAGACATGATCAAACGCGATCGACGACGGTTCGACAACCGTCAGCCAGAAGACCTGCAGAAGGATCGCGGCAAGGAGGAACATCAAGCCGGTCACGATGCGCCGCAAACCGATGCCCCGGCGAGACGGGAGATTCGCCCTCAAGGCGAGGAAGAGGAGCGAGAGCGCGGGCCCCAACCAGCCGATGATCAGCAGGGCAAGATCGAGGAGGAATTGGAGGTTCATACGCAGACCGGCCGGGACCTGTCGGCCTCCACCGGTAGGCGAGGAATATACCGGCAGTCGACGTGAATGGCAACGAGACCGAGACCGCTTCGCACAGACAATTCAGCGGGGCGGAGGAATGCATCCGCCTGATGAGCACTGCGTCTCCAGCAGGTGCAGGGAGCTGCGATCGGTCAGGTGGAGGAACCGGTCGACCCTCCGCCGGAGGGAAAGGCCATTCTTTTGCGAGCTTCGGGAGCGATCATGGAGGGATCCCACTTCGGATGCCAGACGATGCGGACGTCCCCGTTCACCACGCCCGGAATGTCAAGAATGCGCTGTCGGACCTGGCTGGCGATCTGGTCGGCCAGTCCACACCCTGGACTCGTCAGGGTCATCTTTACACCGACCCAGTCGTCGATGATCTTGACCTGGTAGATAAGGCCGAGGTCGACGACGTTCAAGGGGATCTCGGGGTCGTAAACGTCTTTCAGCGCATCAAGGATGACGGCTTCCGTAAGTGGGGCAGGCGTGACGGGGTTCATGTCTTCGGTCCCATGTGGATTATTTCTCAACGCAATGCTATCACGGCATGTTCCCGACCCTCGGGAAGCACCACGAGAGCCTCGCGTTGTCCATTGCGCCACGCTCCATCGGCTTCGGCTTCCACGAACAGCGCCGTCGAAAGTGCGTCGGCCTCGGTGGAGCTCGGCGCCAGAACGCTGACGCTGGCATATCGCCGCGGATTCTCCCCGGTCAGAGGCTCGAAGATGTGCCCCAGCGTCGTTCCGCCCACCAGGCGGACTGACTGCAGGTTCGATGAGGTGGAGATGGCCCGATCGCAAAGCGTCAGCGTTATCAACGGTTGTGCGGGCGCGGCCGGGTCGGGGATGGCGACCAGCCATCCGTCTGTGTCCGGGGGCGCCCCGATCGCCAGCAGATCGCCGCTATGGTCGATCAACGCAGACTCTACGCCGTGGCGCCGGAGGATCTCGCCCATGCGATCGACGGCAAACCCCGCCCCGATGCCACCCAGGTCGATTTGCGTCGATGGATGCAACCGCCGAATGGTCCCGCCGTCAACGAACTGTATGTGATGCCAACCGATGCCGTCATGCGCATCAGCCAGTTGGCGGTCGGAGATTGGACGGTTCTCCATCGGCCGTTCTTCATGGAATCCCATGGCCGATAGGAGGCCGCCGATGGTTGCGTCGAATCGGCCCGAAGTGAGCCGGTTGAATTGATCCGACGCCTTGAGTGCGGCCATCGTCGACCGGTCGATGCGGACCGGCTCGTCGACCTCTGATGCATTGACGCGCGAGATATCGCTCGCAGGGTGGAAGACACTCAGAAGTCTGTCGAGCCGTTGCAGTTCCTGGAACGCTTCTGTTGTGGCACCGATCAATTGGCCGCGACTTTCTCCGTATGCCACGATCGTCACGGTCGTTCCCATGGCCCCTGCTGTTCGTTCCAACACTGCTCGTCCCGCGGCGTGTGCTTTCGGCCAGATGGGGAGGACACTCGTTGCCATGGCCGACGCGGTCAACCGCCCGAGCATCAACAGAGCTCTGCGACGTCCCGTGAGGAAATCAGCTCGACGGATCATGGACCGATTTGCTCCGGATCTCCGTTGACCGCCTTCTCCGCAGCACGAGCACGCCAGAGAAAGACGGCGAGAGAACTCAGCAAGAAAATGAGGTTGGCCTGCAAGCCCAGGAATCCTACGACCTTGAGCATCGCAAAGGCAGGGTCAACAAACCGGACGAGCCACCCACCCGCCTCGCTCATCAGCCCCGAGGCGAAAGCGGCGATGACGAAGACGGCCTTCGCACGTCGCGAGAACGGAGCGAACAACAGCAGATGGGTCAGCATCAACAGGACCAACGCCATCATCGCCAGATGGCCGTGCGAGACCTCAAGCATCGAGGCGGCTGACCTGGCCGGAATGAAATCTTGTTCCGATCCAAGGTAGTATGTCACGACTGAGTCCGGGTCAAGCGACATTTTACTGAAGTACAATGCGAAGTTCGTGACCGTAAAGAGCGCCAGAAAGACCAACGTCAGGCCGATCGTGAGACGCATCAAGGCCTGGTTCTGGTAGCCGCCGTTCTGCAGGTATCTCATTTGGTGGTCCGTGGTACAACGACCGATGTGAACGTCGCGAGCAATCGACGAACGCTTTCCGTGATGGCTTGCGCCGACAGCGTGGCGCCGCTAATGGCGTGGATACCGCGTTTCAGGTAGAGATCACTCGTCGGTCCGGTTCCGGCGAACTGACGCAACCACCGATCCGACGGCCGGTAGTCGGGGGGCTCGTAGAATGCGAGTAGCTCAACCATGCGCACGGAAGTGTCTGGATCGATCACCACCATGATCGTCGCAGGCATGGTGCGTACCGTCATCGTTTCAAAGAATGCAGCCCCGACGAATTCACCTTCTTTTCGCGCGACGTAGTACGTTATCACCTTTGACTCGACTCTGGCTTTGGCCGCATCCCGAATCGCCGAACGCTCGACATCCGAGAGGAATGCCGTCGAGCGTTCGAGTTCCATACCGGGAAACGCTGCTCGCAGGGCCTCATCCTTCGTCATGATGACCTGCGCATCGGCAGTTACGCCGGCGAGGAAGAAGACAATGACGAGTTGGTCGATCCGGATCACGGTCGTTCAGTAAAGGTACGTGACGGCCAGGTTCCATTGATCGGTCCCTGTTCCAGCGCCGTTCTTGTTGTCGCGGTAATCCACCTTGAATGCCACGTTCGGGTGTGGCTTCCAGGTAAGCCCTGCGACGAGCGTCGTTCGGTCATTGACAGCATTCTTCGCCGATCCCGACGGAACGACGGCGTGGGTGTCATACGCCTCATAGAGAACGAACGGCGCAAGATAGTGGATGCTCCCGGGAAGAAGCAGCGGCATGACATCATAGCCAGCCGCGACATACCATCCCGACATCGTCGAACCGATCACGGAGGCGCTTGCGGCCCCAGATCTCCAGCGCTGGTATCCTGCCACGCGCTCTGCTTCATCCACGGTCGTCTGCGCGAAGAGCGCCCGCAGCTCGAGACCGCGCCATGCCGCCTCGCCATGCAGACTGAGGACGAGCGTGCGGGCATCGATCAACGCTCCCAACGAGTCCCTCTCACCCTGGCCGGAGTTGCCAGCAAAAAAGCTTGCGCCGAGCGATGATCCCTCGATGCCGAGAAACTCCAGCCGTCCGGTGATCGCGAGATCCTCAGCCACGGCGCTGGCTCCGCTCTGGCGCCCGCCCCGAATGCCGTCGCCCGATGAAAAGCTCGCCATCTTGAGTCCTTCCACAACATACGCGCGGTAATGGAGACCGTCTGCGGCTTCGCCGTAAACGCCCGCGCCGTTCATGCGCCACGTGCTCGGAATGATCAGCCGTTCGACGTTCGGGCGCAGTGTGCCAAAGAACGTCGGCGGCTCATGCTTCTCGTTGACGATGCCGACGGGAGCCAGCACCATGCCGGCCCGGATGTTCATTCGCGGCGAGAGGAGCAAGTCGATGTAGCCGAATTCCACCGACACTTCGCCCCCCTTGCCGGTGCTTCCGTGCTCGAACTCGACCTCGGAATTGAACACCACCAGGTCGCTGAAACGGTAGCCCACGTAGATGATATTGCGGAGGTAATCGATCTTGTCTTTGGAGGTCGCCGTCGACCCGTTGTCGCGTCCCTTTGCATAGTTCTCATAGACCACTTCGCCGTAACCGGCGATCGACACGCCGCTTTTCTTCAGCGAATACACTTTCGAGGCCGCAGGACCGAGACCAGGCAACGACGGATAGGTGGTCTCGTCGACTTCGCCCAACTTCAGTCGTTCGATCTCTTCGGTGAGAGCTTGGATCTGACGACGGACCTCCGCGAGCGAATCGGGTGGAGAAGCCGCACGCATCTCGTGGGCGCAGAGGAGGGTCAGGAAAGCGGCAAGAAGGCTTCTTGGAAGCATGGAAGGGTCCTTTATGAGGTGATGGTGATGCGGAGCTTCCTCCGTTGACCTTCCCTCAAGCCTTCCGTATGTTAGGGGTGAGGTGGTCTGCAAGGACGCCCCGATGTTCAGCGCACCATCCGCTTCGTTTGCCGACGGTCGGGTGGTGCGCTTTTTCTATACGGGTGAAGAACCTTGGTCACCGACGGGTTGCGGATCCGCCTTTACTCGGCGGATGACACGCCGTAGGACCGCGAGCGCGGACGATCGTTCTTACGACGACTGCTCATGTTCGCGCCTGCGCCACGGGGCAGCCGCTTTGGTGGACACATTTTGCGCAACCGGGGTCATTCACCGGCACGACCGTAAGGCACCGCGGACACCGCTCGCTGAACGGATTCGTGATCTCGTAACGGCAGGTCGGGCAGAGGCGAACCTCAGTTCGCAGCTTGGCGTCGAGCGTGAGATCGGCGTCGGAGTTTGACACGGTCAGATCAGGATCTGCGACAGGAGTCCGCCCACGAAGAACGCTCCCACCCACGTCGCCAACCACACGATCGTTGCCTCCTTCGTTCCGCGCTCTTTGAGCATCACCATCAGCGATGCGATGCACGGGACGAACAGCGTGATCGTTACGAGCGCGACCACGATCTGGTCGGCGGTCAAGGGAAGGTCATACAATCCCGCGGCGCCGAAGTCACGCCGCACCATGCCCATGACGAACGCGTTCGCCGCTTCGCGTGGCAATTGCAGCCAGCCCGTGGTGAATGGCGCCAGCACATCCTGCCAGACCGCCAGCAGGCCGGTCACCTGCAACACCCCCACCGCGAGTGCACCGGCGAAGAACCACGGCGTCGCTTCTTTCATGAAGTAGTAACTGCGGAAAGCCGTCTTGCGTATGACGTTGTCAAGCCGCGGCATCCTCATCGGCGGCAGGTCGATGAGGAGCGGACTCGTCTCGCCGGGCAGGAAGCGATGGAGGATCGTGCCGACCGCCACAAACACGCCGAAGATCGTCGCCGTGTAGATCATCATGGCCGTGAATCCGGCCCCTGTAAGCAGCGCGGCAACGACAGCTAGCTGCGCCGAGCACGGGACCGCGAACTGAAGAATCGACGTGGCGATGCGTTTCTCGCGGTTCGTTTCGAGCAGTCGCGTTGTGATCGTGGCCATCGTGACGCAGCCGAAGCCGAGGATCAGCGGAATAACGGCCCTGCCGTTCAGTCCCACTCCGTGCAGGCTGCGGTCCACCATCGTCGCCAAGCGCGGCAGATAGCCGCTGTCCTCCATCAACGCCAAAGAGAGGTAAAAGGCCGTCACCAAAGGCAACAGCAGGAACAAGAGATAAGTGATCGTCATCGTCAGGACGCCGAATTCTCCCACCAGGATCGTCGATAACCACGACCCGGCCGGCACAACGGTCGAGACGACCGCGCGGACCCACGGCTCCCACAATTCATTGCCCAGCTTCACTTCGAGGAATTCGACGAGGTCCTGCGCAACGAGCGTTCCCACGAAGAGATAGATAAGATAGAGCACCCCAGCCAGGATCGGGACGCCTGTCCAAGGATCGACCGACCAGCGCCCCAACAGCTTTGCGAAGCGGGCGCGGGATTCCTTCTCGGAGAGAACAGCATTGATGATCAGGTTGACTCGATTACGCCGCTCGATGTAGAGCGCCTCGCGCTCGGTACCTGGCGGAATGCCATGCCGTTGCGCGACCACTTCATCCCCCTCGAGAACGAGAACGGCCTCTGCTTCAGACCCGGTGCGCGTCAACATGGTGTGTAGTCGGCCGTGCAATGATGGGTCCTGCTCTCCCTTGCGCGCTTGTGCGACGACCGCTTCGATCCGATCAAAGCCCAGCTTCGTCACGGCCGACGTTTGCAGAACGGGGACTCCCAGATACGATGAGAGCAGCTTTGTGTCGATCTCGATGCCCTGACGGTCGAGCTCGTCCGAGAAGTTGAGCAGGACTGCGACCTTCTTGCCCATGTCGATGAGTTGTTGCGTCAGAAAGAGATCACGCTCGAGATGGACCGAATCAACGACGTTGAGAATAATGTCGGCCTCGAGTACGCAGTCGCGCGTAACCGCCTCTTCGTCTGAGAATGACGAGATGCCGTAGACGCCCGGCGTGTCAAATATGTCGTACGTATGGTACTGGCCCCGGGAAACCTCGACGGTCGTTCCGGGATAGTTCGAGACGTCGACGTAGAGCCCTGAGAGGTAGTTGAAGATGAGGGATTTCCCGACGTTCGGATTGCCGACGAGGGCGAGGTTAAGGCGGCCCACGCTGGACGGTTGTGTTCCCACGCCAGGATGGCGGTGATGCTCGACGTGCTCGTGCGGCTGTGAGCTCAGATTTCCGGTGATCGGACGATCGGACATGTCAGGGCGTTTCGTTTGCAGGAATGACCATGATCGCTTTGGCCAAGGCAGCGCCGATGGCGATCTCTTGTCGGTTCTTTTCCACAAGGAGGGTTCCACCAGGCAGACGCTGGATGCACTTGATGAACTCTCCTTGATGAATACCCAACCGGATCAATTGGGCCCTCGTGCGCCCGTCTGGAACTTCCACGACCCGAACACGCTTTCCGCGGCCAACGGAACTGAGAGAGATCGGTTGCCTGTGATGCATGATCACTGAGAGTTTCTGCCTGGCTTTAACTACGACTAATTTAGTCCTATTATCCTGCTGAGTCAACTTGAGTATGCCGATATTTCAATAAAATCGGCAATTTTAGGAGTCGTTCCTACTATTTCTGACGATGAGTAGAAAGCTTGCTGAATTGAACTGGCAGCCGTCGAGGTGCCATTTGCGAAACGGATTCGCAGATTAGTTCACTGTACGAAAGGAAACGATCATGCTCGATCTCACAGGTCACGTCGCCATCATCACAGGCGGTTCTCGCGGCATCGGTGCATCAATCGCCCATCTCTTCGCACGCGTTGGCGCCGATATTGTCATCACCTATCATCGCGACAATCGCGCTGCAGATCGTGTTGCGCGCGAAGTTCGATCGTTTGGACCGGATTGTCTCGTTGTGCGCGCCGACGTAGCGAAACTCGGCGATGTGAGACGAACGGTTCGCGCTGCCATCAAACGATTCGGTCGCATCGACATCCTCGTCAACAACGCAGGCATTTGGACCTATGGCGCCATCGGCAAGATGTCGGAGCGTGTCTGGGATGAAACGATCGACACCAATCTTAAGGGAACGTTCTTATTCTGCAATGAGGTCGTTCCGTACATGATGAAGCGTCGCTCTGGACGTATCATCAATATCGCCAGCACGGCCGGCCAGCGAGGTGAGGCCTTCCATTCGCATTACGCCGCATCCAAGGGTGGCATGATCGCCTTCACCAAGTCGATCGGGCCCGAGCTTGCCCCGTACGGCATCCTGGTGAACAATGTCGCTCCCGGATGGGTCGATACCGACATGTCAGCATCCGCATTGCGAGTGCCGGCAAGACTCCGGCAGATCACAAAGACGATCCCGAACGGCCGCGTAGCCACGGGTAACGACATCGCCGGCGCGGTCCTGTTCCTCGCCTCCGAATTCTCCACCCACCTCGTTGGCAGCACCATCAGCGTGAACGGCGGAGGAGTGTTGGTAGGCTGATGCGTTCCAAAACTGATTCCGCAATTGATGCGCCTTAAGGACTTTGAGATTGGTTCTTGGATCTTTGAATTTGTTTCGCGTTTGGAACTTCGCATTTCGAATCTTACATGGCTTCTCCTCCGACAGTCCTCACCATTCGCAACATGGTCTGCGACCGCTGCATCCGGGTGGTTCGTGACGAGTTGACGGCGCTCGGCCTCGATGTACGCCGCGTCGAATTGGGCGAGGCCGAGGTGGCTGCCGGTCGGCGGCCGGTCAACCTCGAACGCATCCGAACGATGCTGGAGGAGAACGGTTTCGAACTCATCGAAGATCGGCGCCGCAAGACGGTCGAGTCGCTCAAGCGCGAGATCATCGATCTGGTGCATCACCACTCGTCCTCGTCGGGCAAGCGACCGAAGCTGTCCGAACATCTGGCAACGGCACTTCGACAGGATTACCACACGATCTCGGTCCTCTTCTCTTCGATGGAGGGGATCACGATCGAACAGTTCTTCATCCGCCAGCGTATCGAGCGAGTGAAGGAACTGCTGAAATACGGGGAACAGACGCTGAGCGAGATCGCATGGGGCCTCGGATACAGCAGCGTTCAGCACCTGTCGAACCAATTCCGACAGGTCACCGGCATGACCCCGTCCGCCTTCCGCAAGATGGGCAACGCCGGCCGGGTTCCGATCGACAAAATCGGCCGGTGACCCTCCTGTCCTTCTCCCCCTCTCCACTCCTCCACGTTGTCGGGCCGCATCACGGTTGTACATCTTTTCCATCGTTGTGTAACGCCTTCCCGCCGGATCCTGCGTAGCTTTTAGTAGTAATCGCCGACGAACCCCTTCAGTCATCAGGGAACCGCCATGGAGATCAGAACCCTCAAGATCGAAGGCATGTCCTGCCAGCATTGCGTCATGAACGTCAAAAAGGAGCTCGTAAAGATTTCGACCGTCAAAGAGGCGCAGATCGGCAGCGCTGTCGTCGAGATCGACCCGACCGCGACGAGCACCGAAGCGCTCAAGAAAGCCGTCGCCGAAGCCGGTTTCGAGGTCGTCAGCATTGCATAGACGCACTTCATCGTTATTCCGAAATCGCACATCGACAATCCGAACTCTCCAATGGCTTCTCCCCACATCACGATCGTCTCCCTCCCTGTTCAAGGAATGACGTGCGCCTCATGCGTCACCCGAGTCGAGAAGACCCTTCAAGAGATCGAAGGCGTCTCCCGCGTATCCGTCAACCTCGTCACGGAGAAGGTGACCCTCGCGTTCGACCCCTCGACCACGTCGCTTGATGCGCTCGCCGCCTCCGTCCACGATGCCGGGTATGAACTCGTGCTTCCCGCCGGCGATGTCTCCCGCGACGGTCCATCCGGCGATCCGATGGATCGTACGCGCCTTGCCTTGCGTCGGGAATTCATCATCAGCTGTGCTCTGGCCGCACCCGTGATGGCGCTCAGCATGCTGATGATGCTCCCGTCATTTCATGAGTGGTTTCCGCTCGAGCACCAGGACACGAATACGCTCTTGCTCATCGCGACGACGGTGATCATGGCGTGGCCGGGCCGACGCTTTTTTCGCCTCGCGTGGATGGCTGCGCGACACGGCTCTGCCGACATGAATACGCTCGTGGCCGTCGGCACGGGAACGGCCTATACCTATAGCGCGGTCGCCGTGTTGTTCCCCCACTGGTTGGGTGCTACGGTCGCCGGCCACATGTACTTCGATACCGCTGCCGCTATCATCGCGCTCATTCTGCTGGGGAAGTATCTCGAATCCACTGCCAAGCGCCGTGCCTCTGAGGCGATCCGAGCACTCGTGGCATTACAGCCGAAGCAGGCACGCGTGCGGCGAAATGGCGAGGAACTCGACGTTTCCGTTGAGGAAGTGCAGCACGGCGATCTCGTAATCGTCCGGCCGGGCGAGAAGATGCCGACCGACGGCGTCATCGAACGGGGAACGACGGCCGTGGATGAATCGATGGTGACCGGAGAAAGCATGCCCGTCGACAAGGGTCCCGGCGACAGGGTCATCGGGGGAACGTTGAACGCTCATGCGGCCATTGAATTCCGTGCTACGGCCGCCGGAGCCGACACCTTCCTTGCCCAGATCGCACGCATGGTCGAGGAGGCTCAAGGCTCCAAGGCCCCCATCCAGCATCTTGCCGATCGCATCGCCGGCGTATTCGTTCCTGTCGTGATCACGATCGGTCTCGTCACCTTTGCCGGATGGTATCTTCTGGCAGGAATGTCATTCGTCGACGCGATGGTCAATGCGATCGCCGTCCTGATCATCGCCTGTCCGTGTGCACTGGGCCTGGCCACGCCGACAGCCATCATGGTCGGCACAGGCATCGGGGCGAGGAACGGCATCTTGATCAAGAACGCTGAGGCGCTCGAGCGTGCCGAGCGGATCACGACCGTCGTACTCGACAAGACCGGTACGATCACCACTGGAAGGCCGACCGTTACGATGATCGAACCGATCGGAGGCGCCACCGACGACGAGCTCATGGCGACGGCCGCCTCGATCGAACGCATGAGTGAACATCCCATCGCCCATGCGATCGTTTCCGCGGCAACCGAGCGTGGATTGACACTGCGTCCGGCTGAGAACACGGAGGCGCATCCCGGCAGCGGCGTTCGAGGGATGTTGGACGGAACCATGGTTCGCGTTGGAACGCCCCGATATATCGAGTCACTCGGGATCCCGCTCACGCCGGCGCGACCCGCCTTGTCGGCCGTGGTGGCGTCATCCGCAACTCCGGTCGTCGTGGTCTCCGGAGGCACGATCCTCGGCGTCATCGGCATTGCCGATCGGATCAAGGAGACATCGGTCGAGGCTGTTCGACGTCTGCGAGAGATGGGCGTTTCTGTCGTGCTGCTCTCCGGCGACCATCAACGCACGGTCGACGCCGTCGCGGCGGAAGCAGGCATCGAGAAAGCGATCGGACAGGTCCTGCCTACCGAGAAGGCTGCCTACATCAAGGCCCTTCAGACAAGCGGTTCCATCGTGGCAATGGTGGGCGACGGAATCAACGACGCGCCTGCGCTGGCGCAGGCCGACATCGGTATGGCGATGGGGAATGGAACGGACGCGGCGATCGAGACCGCGGACGTGGCTCTCGTACGCAATGATCTGCGTAGCGTAGGTGAGGCCATTCATCTCTCGCGCCGCACGGGAGGCACGTTACGACAGAACCTCTTCTGGGCGTTTGTCTACAATGTGATCGGAATTCCGTTGGCGGCCTTCGGAATGCTGGATCCTCTGCTGGCAGCCGCGGCGATGGCGTTCAGCTCGGTAAGCGTTGTGACCAATTCACTTAGATTGCGGACATCCCTCAAAAAATGAGCCCCATTTGTTGATATTTTGGCTCGATTTCAGTAATTTTTTGGGGATTTCAAGACGGCTTTCCCAGTCTTCGACCCATCGTCCAAAATGAAGCGAAAAAGCAAGTATCTCTCTGGCAGCAAAATCGATCCTCGACCGATCAGGAAGAACATCGGCGTGGTCGAGTTGTTGGACCAACATTTTCAGGCGTACAACGCGGCCCGATTGCGTGAGGGGGCGCAGTTGTTCGTCGAAAAGATGCTTGCCCCAAGAGTGACGATCGGCATGAGTCTGACGGGGGCGTTGACGCCTGCTGGACTGGGCGGCTCTTGCATCGTGCCGCTTATGAAGGCAGGATTTGTTGATTGGATCGTCAGCACTGGGGCAAATCTCTACCATGACACGCACTTCGCCATCGGCAAGACGCTCCACCGTGGCTCCCCTTTCATCGACGACCGTCTCCTTCGCAAGGATGCCGTTATTCGCATCTATGACATCCTTTTTGACTACGACGTTCTGCTCGACACCGACGCGTTCTTTCGCAGGATCATCGAGGCACCGGAATTCCAGAAGGAAATGAGCACGTCGGAGTTCCATTACAAGGTGGGCCGGTATGTCTACGAACGAGAGCGCTACTTCAAGTTGCCCTTCAACAGCGTTCTTGGTACGGCCTATCGCTGCGGCGTTCCCGTTTACACTTCCTCTCCGGGCGACAGCTCCATCGGCATGAATGTGGCGGCACAGGCCCTGTATGGCAATCTGCTCCGCTTCGATGTACTCGCCGACGTGAACGAAACGGCCGCCATCGTGCTCGACGCCAAGCGGTCGGGCGGAAAGAGCGGCGTATTCATTCTCGGAGGCGGATCCCCGAAGAATTTCATGCTGCAGACCGAACCGCAGATCCAGGAGGTCCTTCAGATCGACGAACGCGGCCACGACTTTTTTCTGCAGGTTACTGACGCGCGACCGGACACGGGCGGCCTTTCAGGCGCGACGCCCTCCGAGGCCGTTTCGTGGGGCAAGATCGACCCCGACCAGCTTCCCGATACGGTCGTGGCCTACCTCGACTCGACGATTGCGCTGCCGATCATCACCTCGTACGCTCTTGCCCGCCGCAAGGCGCGAAAACTGAAGCGGTTGTACGAACGCCGCGACGATTTCATGGCTCGGTTGAAGCGTGAGGCCGACCGGGCATATCGGAAGTATTAGCAGGATGCGTTAGGGCCGGTATTGCAACACATCTCGCGGCGACGTAACGCGAGAGTTCTTCATCATCTATTATCCCTCTTTATTCAAGGAGTCTGGTATGAATCGTTTTCAGGAGCTCGTTGACCTGGTGCAGACCTTCCAGAAGGACTTTGAGAAGTTCTATGTGAAGGGGAACAAGTCGGCCGGAGTACGCGTGCGCAAGCACATGGCGACCCTGAAGCGGAAGGCCCAAGAGATCCGTAACGAGATCCAAGAGATCAAGGCCAAGATGAGCGAAGAAGGCCAGACTCCGGGCAATCCGACCGTTTAACCTTTCAACTCGCAACGGCGAACGACACGAACGGATCTTTGTTCGTGCGCTTGGTCCTCGCTCGTTTGCATCACCTCATTCGTTGTTTGATCATCGCTCCCGGTCGATTCCACGCCGGGAGCGGGGTCGCATCCCCCTCCCCCTTTTCACCGTATCCACGACCGTCCACTCCGCCTGGAGGAGGTCCCATGGTTCGCCGACTCCTGCTCTCTGTATTGTTCATTCCGGCCGGTCTGACGGCCGCCCTTGACCCACCCACCATCATTCCAACGCCGCAGTCGATCCGCTCCATGGCGGGCTCGTTCAAGTTCACTTCGGGACTCCGCATCGTCCTGGGTGACCGCACCGGACCTGAAGATGCAGCCATGGTCGAGGCGATGAACGAGGCCCTCGTTGAGCGTTCGATGACCGCTCTCCGCTCGGCACGCGAGGCTGAGCTTCGGTCGATGCGAGGGCCAATGATCTACGTCGGCCATCCCGATAGCCGTGCAGGACGTCAACACTTGTCGAAGCGGCAGATCGCTTTCGCCGCCCCATTACGAGAGGAAGGCTATGTGCTTACGGTAGGCCCGGAGGGCGTTACGGTGTTGAGCGAGACGGCCCGCGGGCGCTATTACGGCGTGATGTCGCTTGTACAGTTATTGAGGACGGAGAAGCGTTCTGTCGTCGCCCCGGCTGTTGAGGTGGTCGACCGTCCGTCGCAAAAGGTCCGCGGCATCACCGACGACGTCAGCCGGGGTCAGATCTCGACCATCGATGATTTCCGCCGGATCATCCGGTTCCTGGCGCGTTACAAAATGAACACGTATGCACCCTACCTGGAGGATATGCTCATCTTCCCGAACCATCCTGCGATCGGAAAGGGTCGGGGGGCATTGACGCTTACGGAGCTGAAAGACCTCGATACGTACGCCCGTCGCCATCATGTCGAGCTTATCCCCATTTTCCAGACATTGGGACACTGGGAGAACATTCTTCTCCTTCCTGAGTACCGCGATCTCGCCGAGTTCCCCGGAGCACACACACTCAACGTTTCGGATGAAAGGGTCTATGCTCTGCTCGACGAGATGATCGGCGCCATCGCAAAGCACACCTCGTCGCCGTGGTTTCACATGGGTGCCGACGAATCTTGGGACGTCGGCCTTGGCGCCAGCAAGGCGCGGGTGACCGCCAGCGACATCGCCACCGTCCATGCCCGGCATTATCACCGGGTCGCCGAGATCATCCGGAAGCACGGCAAGCGACCGATGATGTACGGTGACGTGATCCTCGACCATCCGGCCATCCTGACGCAGCTTCCGAAGGAGATGGTCGTGGTGGATTGGCAGTACTGGGCCGGTGAACGCTATCCCAGCGCCGTTACGTTTCGGGACGCCGGCGTTCCTTTCATCGTCTCACCGGCGGTTTACAATTTCACCGGCCCGTTCCCGAACTATGTCCACACGCTCATCAATATTCGCAACTTTGCGCTGGAGGGATTCCGGAACGGCGCTCTGGGATTGCTGACATCGAATTGGAACGACAATGGAGGCGAGGCTCTCAGAACGCTCAACATGTACGGGTACGGCTGGACCGGGGCGCTGGCTTGGAATCCGGAGCGAGCCGACGTCGATACCTTCAGCGCGGCATTCTTTAGCGATCACTTTGGCTCAGCTGAAGCCGGGGCGGCCGCTCGAACGGTCTACACGCTTCTGTCCAATCCGCTGATGCTCACGACGTGGAACGAGCTTTGGCGGCATCCCATGCTCCCGCTGCGCCAGGCGCCTCTCAATTACCTGTGGCGCGTCGAGGGGATCCGAACCTCGGCCCCCGTCATTGAGCCCCTGATCAAGACGATCACGTCGAACGCGGTGCGGAACGCTGACCATGCCCGCGCCCTTTCATTCGTTCTCCAACTCGACCGGTGGTTCGCATTGAAGCTCGAAACAGGCGAATCGATCCGGCGAATGACGTCATCGCCACCGCCGGGCTCGTCGCCCGATTCCATACGGCAGGCGGCCCTTGCATTGTCGGAGCCCGTCGTTCCGGCGCTTCACCGTCTCAAAGAAGAATTCCGCTCCATTTGGCTGACCACCAATCGGCCTGAGGGGCTTGACCTCCTCATGCAACGATACGACCGTCAGGCTGCGTACTGGACGGAGCTACGGGACCAATGGACACGCGGGGTGCTCTGGACCGACCCGGAGAACCCGTCGTCTTGGATCTACCATCCGGAAGGCAATCCAGGCAAGCGAGACAGTTCGGCCACGCAAGTGCGAAATGCTGTATTTCGCAAAGAATTCGAGCTTTCCGCCGACATGCCGATCGTGTCGGCATGGCTTCAGTTGATCGGCGATACCCATGCGCGGTTAGAAGTGAACGGTACGGCGGTTGGGGAGGTGCTGGCCCGCCGATCGCTTTCTTTGATCGTCGAAAGCGAACGAGTGAAAGCATGGGATATTGCACCGCACCTTCGCATCGGGGCTAACGCCATTGTCATTCGGGCCGATACCTATAGCGCATTTTCGTCGGCCGGGATCAACGTGTGGTGTCAGCTCGACGTTGCAGGCCGCGGGCAGCTGGCCCTCCATTCAGATTCGACCTGGTCAGTGGCGAAGGCGGCGGAGGCCTCTCCGGCATGGGTTCCGGCCCGTTCGATGGCGGCACCATCAGCGGTGATCGCTCCTCACGCCGCCACGCGGCGGTGGTCGTGGCTGGAGCGGTGATCGTCGTCAATGAATTTTCATTCATTGGGATTCATCTTGGTAGGACCGAGTGTTATATTGCAGTTGTCATTCCAACGCACACTATCCGTTGTCCGTTGTTGTTCGCCGGGGGTTGTATGAAGAAGTTCATGTTGATCGGAGTCATCACAGGCGTCGCCGTTGCTGCGATCGTCCTGTATCTTCGTCGCAAAGAGTTGGAAGGGACCGAGTTCCGCGAGTTCTTCGACTCCTCCGCGGTCGCCGACGATCTGTTCGGCGACGCCTTCCAGGAATTGCCCGACAAGATCTGACGCACCCAGGGCTCTCCACATGTGAGAGCCCTTCGTGTTGAAGCGCCATCCGGCGATCATCCTGCCCCGCCAGCGCGCCTTTCTTGCTATCCCGCCCGAATTCAGGTAGTTTCCGGGACCTTCAACCCTCTAGGAGCGCGCACGTCAGGCCATATCGGGCGGGGCGCGCGGTGATCTGATCGTATCCATGTCCAACGCAACGGGGCCGACGTCCGTCTTCGAAACGATGGCCGGCGTCCTGGAACAGGAACTCGCCCTCCTGAACCAGGGTCGACGTTCGATGACGATGTCCAATGGCGAACGTCTGGGCACGTTCGCCGGCCGCACGTACTATCGGTTCGAAGTGCCGGAGGACGCACTGCTTCGTTCGATCGAGTCGGCGACCTTCACGTTCGGCCGCACGAAGCCGATCACGATCCCCGGCAACGTGATCGCGATGGAGAATCAGTTCCTCGTGATCGCCCTGACGCAAGACTTCGGTCCGACGCTGCCCGAAGCACAGGCCTCTTGGGATTACGAGCCGCAGCTCGGTTCCGTCGCAAAGCTTCTTCGTCATCTCCCGCCTGAACCGCTTCTCCCCCGCCTGCTTCTCCACCCGACCGACGTCGCCAACAATCACATCGCCCCGTTCGAACCCGACGTTCCGCCGCAGACACCCGCCGACCAGGTGGAGGCGCTGGCGAAGATCCTGTGCAACCGCGTGACGTATCTGTGGGGTCCGATCCTGTCGGGGAAGACGCGGGTGCTTGCACTCGCGGCCGGTAACTACTTGAAGGCGGGGAAGCGCGTGCTGTTCGTCGCGCCGTCGAACGACCAGGTCGACGCCATGTTGCTGCGCACGGTCGAGATCGGGCAGAAGTTCGGCGTGGCAATGGCGGAGACGGCCACGCGGTACGACCTGCCCTCGCTCGACAACGTGGAGGCGCTCGGGGCGTATGCCTTCGATGCTCAGGTCGAGTCGGTCCGAGAGAAGAAGCGGCAGACGTTCCAGGAGCGTGTCAACCTGCTGAAGACGTACTGGTCCGTGAAGGTCAAGCTGATCCTGCACGAGACCTTCTACCAGAGGACGCAGGAGATGCGCGAGCGTGTGCTCGACCTCCGGCGCCAGGCTGACGCGGCGGCCAAGGAGGCGGTCCAACTCCAGAAGCAAATCGAGACGATCCAGAATGCCTCGATCATCGACCGGATGAAAAAGGGGTTCTCGAAAGAGGACCTGGCCGCGGCGCAGAAAGCGCTGGTTGACCGGCAGGCCGCGCACAAACGACTCCAGCAGATGCACCAGAACCTGACGGCGGAGATCACGCGGTTCGAACTCAACGCACCCGTGACCTCCGAAGAGACCATGGCGCTCAACGCGGCACAGAAGCGGATCGACGACCTTGGCGGGCTTGAGGCCGTGACCAAGGCTGTGGAAGAGTACACGCAGATCGACGAGGCCACGCTGATCAATGCCAAACGGTTCGTGGCCACGGGTATCGCACGTGCGCTGATGGATGAACAGATCCGAAGCGGTCACTTCGACCTTGTCATTATCGACGACGCCCATGCCATCAATATACCGACCCTCTCTGCACTGGCTGCGTTGGCAAAGGAGAAGGTGGTCGTGGCCGGCGACCCGTTCCAGATGGGCCCCGAATCACTCCTCCGCAACGAGGACGGACGGCGGTGGCTGCAGAAAGACCTGTTCCTGTTCACAGCCGGCACCGACGAGCTTAACCGCCTGTTCGACTGGGCCGGCAAGAATGCGCAATGGTGTGTGCTCCTCTCGTCGCATTTCGCCACGACGCCAAAACTGTCGCTGTTCGCCGGACGCGTGATCTTCGACGACAAGATCAACGTCTATGCCTCGCCGAAGGCCAGGGGCCGGATCGTGTTCATCGACACGTCGAACGACGGCGGGCGTTCGGCGCAGTACATCGGCCGCAGGAAGATCCTGCCGTTCAACGAGATGCAAACGAAGCGCGCGATCGAGTGCGTCAAGTACGCGTTCATGGACGGGAAACGCACGTCGTCGGAGATCGGGATCATTCTGCCATTCTCCGGTCCGACGCTATACACAAAGCTGGCGCTCCGCATGGCGGGCATTCGGAACGTCGAGGTAGGCACACCCTGGTCCTTCCGCGGCAGGCGCAAGAAGGTGATCGTGTTCGACACCTCAATGGCAGGCGTGGACCACACCGTCCGCGCGATCGACGACCGGAAGATCGGCGAGCACGAGATCGTGCGGCTGATGAACACCGTTTTCTCTTGCGTCGAGGAGGACCTGTACCTTCTGGCCGATATGAGCCATTTTCGGACGGTCTACAAGGACCGCCTGCTCACACGATTCCTGCAGTTGCTCGAAGCAGATGCTGACCAGCGGCAGCCGAACTTTGCAGTAGCCGTCAGGGATTTCGACGAGGCCGACCTGAAGTTCCGCAACGCGTTGTTCGGGTCGACACGCGCGGGCCTTGCTACGGCTCCGATTGTGAAGTCCGCCGAGCCACCGAAGAAGGACTTCGAGCTCGAGATGCAGATGCGGATGATGGCAAAGAAAGACCTGGGAAAGCCGACCGCCGGCGCTGTGCGAAACTTCGACCGCGAGATCTCGTTGGCAGCTGAACGGATCCTCGGACTGCGACAACACGTCAACATGCTTTCGCAGTTCGCCGGGGGCGACATGATCTTTCGCAATTCCTTCATGACCGATGCCGCGTCGGCGCTTGTGCTCGTCCAGTCGTCAATGAGCGAGACGGAGATGCAAAAGGCAGTTGCGGGCTGGTACACGCTCGTGTACGAGTCTCCCGGAGGCGCTTCGCCCGAACATCCGCTTCTTCAGCATCAGGGCAAGGAAAGCCGTCCGCGCATGGAGGTGCTGTACCTTCACGCCTTTTTGTCGGCGGACATCTCGATCATTTCGAAGGAAGGGAAGGCCAAGATCACGACCGAAGTGACCCGGATATTCCAGCAATCCATCGGCAAGCCTCAGCCCGGAACTCCAACCGAGTGGGCTTCGTCGTACGTAGCACTCTTGGGGCGGCTCGAAGGGTACTTCGTGTGGTTGGTGGACCAGGTGCGTAAGTAGGCGGTGCGGAGAGCAGGATGAGGTGAGAGGTGTGAGGAGTAAGGAGGTGGGAAGGGGTCGGGGAGATCATCAAATGATAAAGGGCTGGGATTTTCCCGGCCCTTCTCTTTTCTTGACGTCTTCACATCACTCCATACTTCAT
>CAZOMY010000038.1:0-26692 GCA_964581115.1 uncultured Ignavibacteriaceae bacterium
ACGAAGCTCAGCATCGGGATGCATAAGTCGGCGGACGTCACGCCCAGTATCCGGTCTCCGGCATTGCGCTCCCCGGCCAAGAGCGCACGGAGCAACTTTTCAGAGCTGTACTGTTGCCGCCGGCCGTCCCATGCCTCATCCGGGAGAGGTCGCTCGGCCTGCCTGTGGACTTCGAGGTCGAACGAACGCCACACCGGCTCGGCGACGGCATCCAGTAGGTCCGGGGCGACTGGACCGAAGGACACAACGATCAAGCGGTTCACCCCAATGTCGGGTGGGCGTCCACCGGCTCCAGACGCGGTTGGACTTCCACAAGCGGCAAGGAAACGGTGACGGTTGTCCCTTTGCCGATGGCACTTTGGACGTCAATCGAGCCGTGGTGGGCTTCTACGATCCCGTACACGACGGCCAGACCCAATCCCACCCCCTTGCCTTCTCCTTTCGTTGTGAAGAACGGGTCGAAGATCTTGGAGGCCAGCTCCGGCGTCATTCCCTCGCCATTGTCCTGGACGCGGATCAGCATCCGACCGGATGTCGTGTCTGCCTCGGCGGACAAACGCACGCGAGCTTGCGGTTTTCCCGCGCTCGCTTCCGCGGCGTTCATGAGAAGATTGACCAGCACCTGCTGTATCTGCGATGGGTCGCAGTGGATCGTCGGTAGACCGTCGGGCAAGTCGGCCTCGAGCGCCACGCCCATGAGCTCGAACTTGTGGCCGATGATCGTGACGAGCGAAGCAACGATACGTTGCAGATCGCCCGGCACCCGGTTCGGCGCGTTGCGCCGCGAGAACGCAAGAAGGTCGGAGACGATCTTGCCGACGCGCGCCGTCTCGTGCGAGATCTGCTCCAAGTAGCGGCGGACCTCGGGAAGCCGCTCGGGCGGTATCCCCTTCTCACCCATGATCCGCTGGATCAGCACGGACAGGTTCAGGACGCCCGACAATGGATTGTTGATCTCGTGAGCAACGCTCGCCGACAGCTGGCCCAGCGAAGCCAGACGGTCCGTTTGGACCAGACGCTGATGCGCCACTTCAAGCTGTTGGGTCCGTTCCTGAACGCGGGTCTCCAGCGTTTGGGTGAAGTTGTTGATCTCGTCGAGCGCCTCTTTGAGTCGCTGTCGCATGAATTCGAACGACCTTGCCAGCGCGCCCAGCTCGCCGCTCCGAGGGAGTTTGAGAGGTTCCTCGAGCTTCATCTCGCTCACCGCCTGTGTGCCGACGATGAGTTCCTCGATCGGCCGATCGACGAACCGGCGCGTAAAGAGCACGATAAAGATGCCGACAAGCACAACGTGGAAGCCGGTCGTGAACATGACATTCTCCCGTACCGCGGCCAGTTCGGCATCGACGCGGTCCAGGCCGAGCGATACGTCGAGCACTCCCAAGACGGAGATGTCGCGGGGGTGCGCGTGACAGTCAGCATCGCTGCACGAAGGCTCGTTGTAGATAGGCGTGACCATTGCCAGTTTCCGGCGGCCGTCCGGAGCCGTGAACACGCGGGATCGCTCGGGCGTGTCGAGCCGGACGAGCGGCTGGTCGGACGCGTGACACATGTAGCACGCTTCGGCCCGCTTGTCGACCTGGCGTTCGTCCCCGGAAACGGTCGAGAACATCACCCGTCCTTCCTTGTTGAAGATGCGGATCCGATCGATGCCTTGATTGCCGGCAATCGATTCCATGATCTCATACGCCGCCTCACGATGATCTGCGTTCATCGCATGCCAGGTCGCACTGGTGATCGCGCGAGACAGTTGATCGGCCCCGCTGATCATGGCATCGAGCAACTGCCGCTCTTGTACTCGGAGATCGAGATAGCCCGAGATGCCTTCGGCGGCAATGATCAGGACGGTGAGGGCAAAGATGAGGCGGGCGGAGATCCGTTTCGGGATGAGGCGCTGCATTCGCTTGGCCCGATGGTGAGAGTCTTCATCAACTCGTGTGGGATTTTACAACATTCATGCCCCCCTCAACTGTCAGGAATGAGAATCCTGAAGGTGCTGCGGTCGGCTGGAGGTCTAAAAATGGCGAGGCCGTCCGGAAATCCGGACGGCCTCCAAGCATTGTACAGATTTCGAGAATCCTGATCCGTGCGCTCTTGCCGATGTGGGAATGACCTCGCCGATCAGAATCCGTCGACCAGGGCCTGCGCCACGAAATACGAAAAAGGTTGGAAATCCGTGATCGTGAATGTCTGCGTCTTTGCGCCTTCCAACGTCTGCACAAGCTTGTACGAATTGGGGTCGGAACTGGGCGGCGCAGATTGGGTGTCACTGTAATAGACAGCAGCAAGACTCATGGTATACGGAGGCGACAGGGCGAAGCTGACCGTTGCGTTCGAGACCCCGTCATACTCGAGGGTCACAGTCCCGACGGCGGTCAGGCCGGATATGTCGCAGTCCGATGGGTCGGCATACAGAACAAAGACATACGTGCCGGAATCAAAGATCGGAGTTGTCCAACCTGGCGTGACGCCGTAGGTCGACAGACACTCTGAACTGATGTCATACGCATACGCCGGATGTGGTTGTGGCGGAGGCGGGGGGCCACCGTTCTCGCAATCGATCACGATGGTCGTGTAGGTCGCCCAATGGCCGCGCTTGTCTCTGAATCGGTTGTCACCGCTCCAGGCACTCTCAACCGCGACCCGCTTGCGATTCTCATTCTTCCGCACAGTCGCATGGGCCGCCGCGTACCAGGTCGACGCGTCGCCGCACTGATAACCGATCGCTTCGAACGGAACGAGCACGCTCCACTCATTGGATTTGATCCGGCGAGCATGGTAAGGGAACTTTCGCGGCTTGGGATCGCCCTTGCGTGTATCGGGCATATCGGCGAGGGTCGGCCCAACCCACAGGTCGACATTCATCAGAGTCCAGCCATCGCTCGTGACATACCGGACCTCGAGCGCATCCGACGATCCGTCGCTATCGAGGTCAACATCCTGGAACGACACGCTCCCGACGCTCTGCGACCGCCGGGTGATCAGACCGACCGTGTGCGACTCCGTGCCGTTCGCCGAGACCTTGAGCAGGCTCTTTCCGTCAACCATCTGTGCCGGGTCATCGGTCGCTGTCGGCGAACCCTGTTCGCAGCCGAAGATCCCGAGCACGGCCGTCAGCATGACGACGGTCGCAAACAGGAAGAATCGTTGAATGTTCATGATCTCATCCTCCGCATAATAAAAGTAGTTCTCGACCAATGACACCTGGGACCGGGCTGAAAGCCCGGCGATCGTTACGGTGCCGCTTCCTTGCCGGCCCTCGCAACAAAAAGGAAGGCATCGCGTACGAAGTCGGCGGCATTCGTGGCAAACGGATCGGGGATCGCCTTCTTGAGCGCGTCGTAGGTCATCACAACGCCGCCGGCCGAGATCGCACCGTTCGAGTTGATCAGGATGGCCCTGTTCGCCTCGCCGCACTTAAGGACAACGCTGGCCTTGACATTCGGATAAGGCGCTTCGACGACCGGATCGATGTGGATGACGCCCCCGAGGATCTTAAGGTTCTCAGGCGATTCACATTCAACGTCGATGTTCTGCGTCTTTAAATATGCCAAGTCTTCCTGTACGAGTCTGCGGGTGATAGCCGCCACTTCTGCAGCGACAGCCGTCATCTTATCGCGCAGCACGGCGAAGGCATTCCACTCCTTTACCGTCCCGTCAAGCAGATTCTTGGACCCGGCGTTCATCATTAGTCTCCAAATTTTAGAATATACTGAACACAGCGTCCGAGGCAAGTGACAGCGCTGTAATGTGTCTGCGCTGGCTCACCTTCTTGGCGGTGGGTTTCTCAAGCGAAGGAATGCCCAAAGCCAAATCCCTCCTAACCTGAGAAGAATTGGCCCACCATGTTGATATCGCAAAATAAAGCAAAATCCCCTCGAAGCCGAAGCAAAATCCTACAAAGTGCCCGAAATGAACAGAATCCATGGCACATGCCTTGAAGGGTTGAGGGAGACCGCAAGGCCGCTTTCGCAGCTTCAACAACCATTCGCTAGATTTGTATACACCCAACCGTCAGATCTCTTCAATCTGAAATCGTCGCTACGAAATCCTCAATAAACGCGCTCTCCCATGAAAAAAGACTTTCTGACCATCCGCGACATGTCGCCGAAGGAGTTGGCCAAGACCCTGACTCTGGCCGCCGACATCAAGAAGCATCCCAAGAAATACGCTGCGGCGCTCAAAGGGAAAGCCCTTGCAATGATCTTCGAGAAGCCTTCGCTTCGGACGCGGGTCACCTTCGACGTCGGTATCCACCAACTCGGTGGCTTTTCCGTCCCGCTCATGCCCTCGGAGATCAGTCTTGGCAGGCGCGAGTCGGTACACGATGTCGCGAAGAACCTCGAGCGGATGGTGCAGGGGATCATGATCCGAACCTTCGGACACCATATCGTCGAGGAGATGGCGAAGCACGCGAACGTGCCCGTCATCAACGCGCTCACGGATTACTCGCATCCCTGCCAGGCCCTGGCCGACTTCCTCACGATCAAGGAGGTGAAGGGAAAGCTGAAGGGTCTCAAGCTTACGTACGTCGGCGACGGCAACAACGTGGCGCACTCGCTGATGTTTGCGGGAGCCCGCCTTGGCGTCCATGTCACTGTCGCATGCCCGGAAGGCTACGATCCCGACCCGAAAGCCCTCAGGGATGCTCAGGAGGACGCCCGGGAAACGGGAGCGACGATTGACGTAGTGCGCGACCCGGCGAAAGGGGTCGAAGGCGCGGACGCGGTCTACACCGACGTGTGGGCCTCGATGGGCCAGGAGGCGGAGGCCGAAAAGCGCAAGGACATCTTCAAGCCGTACCAGGTGAACGCGGCACTCATGGCCAGAGCAAAGAAAGACGCGATCTTCCTGCACTGTCTGCCGGCCCATCGGGGCGACGAAGTAACAGACGAGGTCATCGATAGCAAAGCCTCTGTGGTATTCCAGGAGGCCGGGAACCGCCTCCATGCGCAGAAGGCTGTGATGGTGCAACTGATGAGTTGACGCGTGATGGCCCCTTGGGGGTAGCGCCAATAACGCCAAGCACGCAAAGGACGCCGGGGTGAAGCGAGATATTTGTAGGAAGAATTCGCAGACCCCGCCTCACCCCATCTACCAACTTGGCGTTCTTTGCGTCCCTGCCTGCCTCTCCTCGTGCAATGGATCGGCAGGAACGCTTTGCGACCTTGGCGGTCATTGCTTGACGTTCGAGCCGGCCATTTGAATTCATGAGTCGTACCGCTCTCATCGCCATCGGAGGCAACTCCCTCATTCGCGCCGGCCAGCGTGGCACCATCGACGAACAGCTGGCCAACGCGCATGCCACGGCTCGTTCGATCGTCCGAATGGTCGAGCGCGGCTGGCGCATCGTCATTACGCACGGCAACGGCCCGCAGGTCGGCGCACAGCTCCTCCGTTCCGAGCGTGCTGCATCCGAGGTCTACACGCTTCCGTTGGATGTCTGCGTGGCCGCGACGCAGAGTGAGATCGGCTATCTCATTCAGCGCGCCATGGAATTCGAGCTGCGCGAGATCGGCCTTACAACGCCCGTGATGACCGTCCTGACGCAAGTGCGCGTCGACCCCGACGATCCGGCGTTCAAGAATCCGTCGAAACCGATCGGGCCCTTCTACAGCCGCGCGGACGCGGATGACAAGTCGCAACGTTTCGGATGGACGATGGTCGAGGATGCTGCTCGCGGATATCGCCGGGTCGTGCCGTCTCCAGCCCCCGTCGAGGTCTTCGAGCGTCATATCATTCGAAAGATCCTCGATCTCGGAATGATCGTGATCGCCGTCGGAGGCGGCGGCATCCCCGTCATCGAGCACGGCTACAAGGTCACGGGGGCCGAAGCGGTCATCGACAAGGACCGGGCTTCCTCCCTGCTCGCCGTCGACCTGAAAGTCGACCTGTTCGTGATCAGCACCGACGCCGATGCGGTCTACGTGGACTACAAGAAGCCGACGCAGCGGAAGATCGAGAGGACGACGGTTGGGGAATTGGAGAAGTGGAGTGTTGAAGGGCAGTTCCCTCCGGGGAGTATGGGCCCGAAGGTGGAGGCGGCCGTGCACTACCTGAACAACGGCGGCAAGGAAGTGATCATCACGTCGTACGAGTGCTTGACCGACGCGCTGGACGGCAAGGCCGGGACGCACATCGTACCTTGACCGTCCATTGAGATCAATTGAGCAACCCCCAAGAGCGCCAAGAACACGGAGGACGCCAAGCGTTCTGGCGAAAAGAGAAATGACTTTGTCGATTTGGCTTGGCGTCCTTGGCGTTCTTTGTGTCCTTGGCGGTCCATCATGCGACTTCAGGAGAAGCAGATGAAGCTGTTCCATGTCATCGAGTCCCAGCAGTTCACCGTACCGCTCATCCATGAACTGTTCGCCCGCGCGCGGCAGATGGAACAGGTCGTGCTCCGGGGCGGAACGCGCGACTATGAGCGCCGGATCATGGCCTCGCTCTTCTACGGCTCATCGACTCGCACCCGATTCTCCTTCGAGTCGGCCATGCAACGACTTGGAGGCAGGATCCTGAGCACGGAGTCGGCACAGGAATTCTCGTCTGAGATCGCTGGAGAGCATCTCGAAGATACGATTCGGATCATCGGCGGCATGTGCGATATCATTGTCCTTCGATCGCGCGAGCGCGACGGAGCGAAGCGCGCCGCCGCCATCTCCCCGATCCCCATCCTCAATGCGGGCGACGGAGAAGGGGGCCAGCATCCGAGCCAGGCACTCCTCGACCTGTACACGATCCAGCAGGAATGCCGGACGATCAACGGCCTGACGGTGGTCTTCATGGGAGCGCTCGACGCCGGACGCACCGTGCGTTCGCTGGCGTACCTGCTCGGAAAGGCGGAGCGGAACAAGCTCGTGTTCGTTGCGCCTCCGGAACTCCAGATCGGCAAGGACATCCTCCGCTACCTCGACGATCACGGCGTGCGGTATGAACTGACGGCGGACCCGACAAAGGCCCTGTCCGAAGCCGACGTCGTCTACCAGACCCGTATCGACGCCGATCGGCTCCGCACGCATGACGTGCGCCCCGAAACGTACAATCTGAATGTCGAAACTCTGCAACGGCTCAAGACATCGGCCGTGCTGCTCCATCCGCTGCCTCGTTCGGTCGAGATCGACCCGGCGGTCGACCAGGATCCGCGGGCGGCGTATTTCCGACAGGCGCGGAACGGGCTGTATGTCCGGATGGCCCTTCTGACGATGCTCCTCGAGCCGTAGACGGCTGGATGGATTGACGGCCTCAAGTCGCGTCCCTTCGCCTACATTCGCGGTTCACATCAACCGCTAACGAACGCGAATAGACGCGAATGAGATTTTAGAAGTCGCGATTGGAGACATGTATCGCTCGAAAAGCAGGGGGGGTATGCAAACACTGCTCGAGAAAGACCTCGTCTTTCGGATCGTAGGTTGTGCTTTCGAAGTGCATCGCGTGATAGGACACGGCTTCCGTGAAAAGACCTACGAGAACGCGCTTCGTGTAGAGCTGAGGTCTCACGGCATGACCGTCGACCAACAGATGAGCTTCCCGATCAACTGCCGGTCCGAGCGGGTCGATGAATTCGTACCCGACCTGCGTGTGGAGGGTCGAGTGATTGTCGATACAAAGACCGCCGAACGGATCATCGACGAACACCGTGGCACGATGCTTAACGACCTGCGCATCTCGGGCCTCAAGGTCGGTTTGATCATAAACTTCAAACATCCGGAATTGGAATGGGAGCGATTGGTTTAGCGTTCATTTGCGTGCATTCGCGGTTCAGGCTCACAGCCAGTTCACACGTCGTACAGGAATCGAGTTTCTCATGACGCGTCGTTGCCGCGCATACAACGGAACGGAACAATGGTCGTTCCTGATCTTCTACCAGTCCGCCATGGCCTCATCGTTGGCGGCGCGGTAGGCATGATCACGCAATCCCCCAAACGACCATTGAATCTCAAGGTGACATATGCGTCCGCACGACTACATTGCGCTCGAAGAGCAATACGGCGCGCACAACTATCATCCTCTCGACGTCGTCGTCGCCAAAGCCAGCGGCGCGTGGGTTGAAGACGTTGACGGCAAGCGGTACCTCGACTGCCTGGCGGCCTATTCGGCTGTCAATCAAGGGCATGTCCACCCAAAGATCCTCGCAGCGTTTCAGGAGCAGGCAAAACGTGTCACGCTCACAAGCCGCGCATTCCGCAATGACCAACTGCCCCTGCTCGAAAAGGATCTCCACGACCTGACGGGCTTCGACATCAGCCTGCCGATGAACTCCGGCGCGGAAGCGGTGGAGACCGCCGTCAAGGCCGCCCGCAAGTGGGGCTACACGGTCAAGGGGGTGCCCGAGGGAAAGGCCGAGATCATCGTCGCCGCCGGCAACTTCCATGGCCGCACGACGACCATCGTCAGCTTCTCCACCGATGAGCAGTACCGGGACGGCTTCGGTCCGTTCACGCCCGGTTTCGTCGTCGTTCCGTACGGCGACGTCAACGCCCTCGCAAAAGCCATCACACCCAACACGGTCGCCTTCCTCATTGAGCCCATCCAGGGCGAAGCGGGCATCGTCGTGCCTCCCGAAGGCTACTTGAAGAAGGCCGAGGAATTGTGCCATCGCGCGAATGCACTCCTCATCTGCGACGAGATCCAATCGGGACTCGGTCGCTCCGGACGCTTGTTCGCTTACGAGTACGAAGGCGTGCATCCCGATGCCGTTATCATCGGCAAGGCGCTCGGTGGAGGATTCTATCCCATCTCTGCCGTACTCGCAAAGCGTGAGGTCCTGGGCGTGTTCAAGCCAGGCGACCACGGTTCGACGTTTGGCGGTAACCCGCTCGCAGCCGCTACAGCCCGCGCCGCCCTCAAGGTGCTCATCGACGAGAAGCTCATCGAGCGTTCGGCCGAGTTGGGCGAGTACTTCATGTCGAAGCTCCGCGCGATCCCTTCTCCCGCCATCTCATTGGTGCGCGGCAAGGGTCTCTGGATCGGCTTAGTGCTCGACCGCCCGGCCCGACCGTTCTGCGAAGCTTTGATGATCGAAGGGATCCTATGCAAGGAGACGCACGAGAACGTCATCCGCATCGCACCGCCTCTCGTGATCACGAAGGAGGAGATCGATTGGGCGCTCGAACGCCTGCGCCGGGTGCTCACGACGCCGGCCCTTGTCGGGCAGACAAAGGAAGGAGCGATGGCATGAGCGCGCAACCGATCCGCACCATCATCGTCGGCGCCGCCGGCCGCGATTTCCACAATTTCAACGTCGTCTACCGCGACGATCCCCGCTATGAGGTGGTCGCGTTTACGGCCGCACAGATCCCCGACATCGCCGGCCGCAGGTATCCGGCCGTCCTCGCCGGCCCCCTCTACCCGAAGGGCATTCCCATTCATGAGGAAAAGGACCTCGAGTCGCTGATCCGGAAGCTCGATGTGCAAGAGGTGGTCTTCTCCTACAGCGATGTTTCGTACCAGCACGTCATGAGCATCGGCTCGCGCGCCACCGCCGCCGGAGCGCATTTCAAAGTCCTGAGCGCAACGCTGACGATGCTGAAGAGCACGAAACCCGTCGTCTCGATCTGCGCCGTCCGAACCGGCAGCGGCAAGAGCCAGACCTCCCGTAAGGCAGCAAAGATGTTGCAGGAGATGGGGTATCGCGTGGCAGCCGTACGCCATCCGATGCCGTACGGCGACCTGGCCAAGCAGAAGGTGCAGCGCTACGGCTCGCTGGACGACCTCAAGAAGCACAACTGTACGATCGAGGAGATGGAGGAGTACGAACCGCATATCGTCAACGGTATCGTGATCTATGCGGGCGTTGACTATGAGGCGATCCTTCGACAGGCTGAGCAGGACGCCGACGTGATCATCTGGGATGGAGGGAACAACGATCTTCCCTTCTACCAGCCCGACATACACATCGTTGTCGCCGACCCGCTGCGTGTGGGGAATGAACTGACGTACTACCCGAGCGAAGCCAACTTGCGGCTGGCCGACGTAGTCATCATCAACAAGATCGACTCGGCCACGCCGTCGCAGGTTGACGGGCTTCGGGCCAACATTCACGCGGTCAACCCGAAGGCCCAGGTCATCGACGCCGCCTCCCCGATCAAGATTGAAAGGGGGGCGCAGATCGCGGGCAAGTCGGTGCTCGTCATCGAAGACGGTCCGACGCTGACGCATGGAGAGATGGCCATCGGAGCGGGAACGGTCGCGGCGCGCAAGTACGGCGCGGCCAAGCTCATCGACCCGCGTCCCTATGTCACCGGGGAGATGAAGCGGACCTTCGAGATGTATCCGAAGATCGGCATCCTGTTGCCGGCCATGGGCTATTCGCCCAAACAGGTGAAGGACCTGGAAGCGACCATCAATCGCGTTCCGGCCGATGCCGTCATCATTGGCACGCCGATCGACCTCGCCCGCATCGTGAAGATCAAGAAGCCGGCCTACCGGGTGACCTACGACCTGGAAGAGATCGGAGAGCCGAACCTGAAGACGGTGCTGGCGGCGCGGTTCAAGCCGAAGGGGCGGCGTTCCTAGAAGGATTCACCCAGCCACCCGTACATGCGAGCGCCCCGGATGTTCTCCGGGGCGCTCTGCGATCTGCTCTTACCGGCCCAGTTGCAGCAACGTGGTCTTCAGCTTGTTCGCCGACGCCCGGAACCCCTCTGCCTCCGCTTCGCTCAAGCTCAGGGACAGGATCTCTTCCACGCCGCCGGACCCGACGACGCAGGGCAAACTCAAGCAGATGTCGCGCACACCGTGTTGTCCCGTCATGAGCGTAGAGACCGACAGCACGCTCCGATAGTCCCCGATGATCGCTTCGACGATCAACACAAGGCCGAGACCGATGGCATAGTAGGTCGACCCTTTCCGTTTGATGATCTCGTATGCCGCGTCCCGCACCTGCGCGAACAACACGTCCATCTCTTCTTGACGATATGTCTTTCCAGCCATCGGAGCGAACTCCTGCAACCGCACGCCGCCGATATTGGCCAGGCTCCAGACTGGGATCTCGCTGTCGCCATGCTCTCCAATGATGTAGGCATGAACGCTGCGGGGGTCGACGTCGTAGTACTGGCCCAGCAACGACCGGAATCGAGAGGTGTCGAGGATGGTCCCCGAACCGATGACCTTCGCCGGCGGAAGTCCCGATGCTTGCAGCGAGACGTACGTCAGAATATCGACCGGGTTCGTCGCGATGAGGATGATGCCGTCCGGATTGTGAACAACGATCCTGGGAAGGATCTCCCGAAAGATGGCCGCATTCCGCCCCAACAGGTCGAGCCGGGTCTCGCCCGGCCTCTGCGACGCGCCGGCAGCTACCACCACCACGTGGCATCCGGCCAGGTCGGCGTAATCGCCTGCGGTGATCTTCATGGGGCGTGCGAACGAAAGACCGTGCACGAGGTCCATCATCTCTCCCACCGCTCGCTCTGCGTTCGCGTCGACCATCACCAACTCTGACGCCCGACCGCGGATCATGAGGGCGTAGGCGAACGAGCTACCCACCATCCCTGTCCCGACCAGGCCGATCTTGCGAGACGAAGCCGGCCTGCCTTGGATCATGACATTCTCCATTCGATCACCTTCGATTCATTGTGAAACATCGTCGCCGTTCTGCACGTACCGTGAGACAAGGGCTTTGATCCAGCCCCCTCATATCGGTCGGCGTCGCAACAGTTGCTCCAGTGTTGCCAGGTCGGAGGTCGGTTGATTGCAAACAAAAGCCTCGCACACATACGCCGTGGGACGCCCTTCCAGCATTCGATAGGACTCAAAGGACGGATCTCGGCTGGACAGAAAGCGCTGGCCTTCAGCTCCGTCCGCAAGCAGCACGACACGATTCGGATCGAAGTGAAGGTGAACAAGCGTCAGCATGGCCTGCGTGCGTGAGTCGGCGCGCGGACCCGCAATGATGACCTGACGCGGGACCTGATGGCGCCGGTCGAGGGCCATGAGCCATTGCGCCGTCCCTTGTGGCGCGCGTTCGATCCAACGGCCAAAGCATCTCAAACAGCGATCCGCCAGCTCGCGATAGCGCTCATCGCGCAGCATGGCTGACAGTCGGAGAAGGTTCGTCGTTGCCACCGCATTCGCCGATGGCGTTGCGCCGTCGTGCCATTCCTTCGTTCTGACCAGGTCAGAGAGTTCGTTGATGACGTCGTCGAAAAAGCCGCCATCGGCCTCATCAAAAAAACTCTCGATCTGCGCATCGGTGATCTCGACGGCACGGACGAGCCACTGATGGTCGAACGACGCTTCGTAGAGATCAAGCAATCCCTGCGCGTAGGTTGCATGGTCCTCGAGAAGTGCCGGCAACCGGGACTCGCCCGACCGGTATCGTCGAAGCATCCGTCCGGTCGCCCGATCGACCAAGGTTCGCTCGATGAAAGCGGCGGCTCGTTCCGCATCCGCCAAGTACGATCCGTCGCCTAAAGCTCCGCCCGCCCGGGCCAGGGCGGAGATCATGAGACCGTTCCAGGAAAGCAGGATCTTGTCGTCCAACAGCGGTCGGGGACGCTTTCCGCGCTCTTCGAGCATCCGTTGGCGCACCGTGACAAGGGCGGATTCTGCTTCGATGACATCCCACCCCAGTCGCTCCGCAGCGCGCATCCAAGGTTCCTTCATTCGAAGAATGTTCATGCCGGCAAAGACACCGTACGGATCAGCCTTCACGTTCCCGTCGCCGTGCACATCGTAGACCGCCGCCGCCAGTCCAGAAAGCCTCGGTCCGAGAAGATCGTCGATCTCGCGCTTCGTCCATGTATAGAAGGTGCCCTCATGCTTGTCGTCGGGCCGGTCGTGTTCGCGGGCGCTCTCGGCATCCTCCGCCGAGAAGAATCCTCCTTCGTGGTCGGACAGATCGCGCCGGACATATTCAATGATCTCTCGCACCGCCTCACGGTACTGCGCGGCTCCCGTTGCCTGGTACGCCTCGAGCATCGCTACCGCGACCTGCGCTTGGTCGTACAGCATCTTCTCAAAGTGCGGCACATGCCATTCGACGTCCGTTGCATACCGATGGAATCCACCCCCCAGATGATCGTGGATGCCGCCGTCCAACATCCGGTCCAGCGTGCGGGTCGCCATTTCCAGCGCCGGAGCGTCGCCGGTCGCATGGTGATACCGCAACAGGAACTGCAGGACGACGGGCGTGGGAAACTTGGGCGCGCTTCCAAAGCCGCCGTGCTGGCGGTCGTGACTCCGCGCGAGAGCTGCGACCGACCTCCGGATCAGGTCAGCGCTCGGAAGGCTGTCTGCCGTCGACGACAACGTTGTTTCGCGAAAGAACGATGCGAGCCGCTCTCCCGCTTCGAGGATCGTCCGTCGGTCGTTGGTCCAGAGTCCATGAATGCGCACCAGCAATTCGGCGAATCCCTCCCGTCCATGTCGCGCCGTCGGCGGAATGTACGTCGCCCCGAAAAACGGCTTGAGGTCGGGCGTCAGGAACATGGACATCGGCCACCCTCCGCTCCCCGTCATGCCCATCAGCGCCGACATGTAGACCCGGTCCACGTCAGGCCGCTCTTCACGGTCCACCTTGATACTCACGACCATGCGATTCATGAGCGCCGCGATCTCCGGGTTCTCGAAGACCTCGCGCTCCATCACATGACACCAGTAGCAGGTGGAGTAGCCGATCGACAGAAAGATCGGCTTGTCGTCCGAACGCGCTTTCGCGAATGCTTCGTCCCCCCATGGATACCAGTCAACGGGATTGAAGGCATGCTGGAGAAGATACGGGCTCTTCTCGTCGATGAGACGGTTGGACGGTGTCCCCGCAGCTTTCTTGCGCCGAACGATGTCGTGGATCGTCGTCATGTCACGACCGGAGATCGCCGAGTCCGCCGTCAACGTGAAGGACCTGTCCCGTCATCCACGCCGATGCATCCGACAGGAGGTATTCTGCCGCGGCGGCGATGTCCTCAACGGTCCCGATGCGCTTGAGCGGATGCCGTTGAGCGGCCGCCTCGCGTCGTTCGGGCGAGCTCAGGATGCGCTCCGCCAACGTGGTGTCGGTCAGCGATGGAGCAATGGCGTTCACTCGGACAGCCGGCGCCCATTCTGCGGCGAGCGAACGCATCAGCCCTTCGACCGCCCCCTTGGCCGCCGCAATCGAGGCATGCAGCGGCATCCCCGTCTGCACGGCCACCGTGCTGAACAGTACGACAGAAGAGGATGCGGAACGCTTCAGGGCGGGAAGGGCTGAACGCAGGACCCGGACAGCGCCCAAGAGGTTCACGTGGAGATCATTCTGGAAATCTTCGTCTGTCAGCCGTCCGAAGGGCTTAAGGTTGATGGTTCCCGGACAATACACCAGTCCGTCGAGCACCCCGTCGAGAACGGGTATCGTCGCCGGGTCGGTGACATCAACGTTCACCTCGTTGACCGTCTTATCAAAGGCGGCATCGCCCGGGGTTCGGGACCAGTTGGTGACGGTGTGACCCTTTGAAATGAGCTTGGCGGCGACGGTCCGTCCGATGCCGCGGCTGCCCCCGACGACGAGAATGTTCTTGGTCATATATTTATAGAGAGAGGGAAGTTCCGTGTGAGCCGCTCGGCCGGTCTAATCCTGCCAAGGACCTCCGATGGAACACCAGCGGGAGGCCGTTGGTTCTCAAGTATTGCACTTTCGCCCGAGTTAGGCAATCTTGCCGGACCACATTTCCACGGGGAGCGTGGTATGCTAATCACCATCGGACAACACATCATGTTCGTCAGCCTCCTGACCACTCTTTTTCTGTCCTGCGGCTACGTCGCGGGACATCTCCCATCCGGAACGGAAGCAGCCGAAGGCATCGAAGAGATACGTCTTCCTGCTGGATTTCGCATCGAATTGTGGGCCGACGAGATCGAAGGGGCCCGGTCGATGGCCCTAAGTCCTTCGGGCATCGTGTATGTCGGCACCCGGACGAAGGACAAGCTCTACGCCGTCGTCCCTGGCGGGCGTTCGAGGCGGGTCGTGGTCGTAGCCGATGGATTGACCTCTCCCAACGGCGTTGCGTGGCACAACGGGAGCCTTTACGTAGCCGAGATCTCGCGCATCATTCGATTCGACGACATCGACCGCACCTACGCTTCGAAGCCGAAGTATTCGGTGGTGAACGATCAGTTCCCGACGGACCGGCATCATGGCTGGAAGTTCATTGCGTTCGGTCCGGACGGCAAGCTCTATGTGCCGGTGGGCGCGCCTTGCAATACGTGCGAGCGTGAAGACCCCCGCTACGCGTCGATCATGCGGATGGATTCCGACGGGTCGAATGTGGAAATATTCGCTTCGGGTATCCGCAACACCGTGGGGTTCGCCTGGCATCCAGAGGACCAGGTTCTCTGGTTCACCGACAATGGGCGAGACTGGTTGGGAGACGACCTGCCGCCGGATGAGCTGAACCGGGCGCCGCGGCAAGGACTGCATTTCGGATTCCCGTATATCTACGGAAGGAACCGCCGCGACACCAGCTATCCGGCCGTCGACACGTCGAAGTACGTGCCGGCAGCGCTTGAGCTCGGTCCGCACGTTGCGGCATTGGGGATGCGATTCTACTCCGGCACGATGTTCCCAGAGCGCTACCGGAACGGCATCTTCATCGCCGAGCACGGTTCATGGAACCGCAGCAAGCCTCTGGGGTACCGGGTGATGTTCGTTCGCCTCGAAGGTCAACAGCCGGTCTCCTACGAGGTGTTCGCGGAAGGATGGCTGGGGAACGCGACGGCCTGGGGTCGGCCGGTGGATGTTCAGATGCTCCCCGATGGGTCGATGCTCGTGTCGGACGACAAGGCCGGCGCGATCTACCGCGTGACCTACGCGCCGTCGTGACTTCGGCCGTCAGGCCGCCGGTGTTCGAACGAGAACGAAGGTGACGTCATCCGTGCGCTGACCTGAGCCGACGTGCCGATCATAGGCATCGCGCACGGCTCTCAGCGGGTCGTCAGTGGCGAGCAGATCCGACAGACGGTCCGAACCAAACTCGAGCCCGGCTGAATTCCTTGCTTCTGTCAGTCCGTCGGAATATAAGGCCAGCCGGTCCTCGGCCCTCCAGCTTCGGCGCTCCACGCGGTAGAGGGTTGACGGGGACGTACCCAAGGGCACACTCGGCGTCCGGAGCGCCTCCGTCGTCCCGTCGGATCGCCGGTGCATAACCGCCGGATGCCCGGCTGTCGACACCTCCACTTCTCCTCTCCTTCGATCCACGATCGCCGCCGCCGCAGTAACGAAGACATTTCGTTCCGTCAGCCGAAACAAGGTCGCGTTGACGCTCGTGAGGAGTGCGGCGGCCGACAATGAGCGGGCGATGTCATGCACGAGCAGGCTCTTCGTCATCGCCGCGACGAGTCCCGCCCCAACGCCGTGCCCGGAAGCGTCGGCGATGAAGACCACCAATTGATCGGGCGAAGGCTGCACGAATTCGAAGACATCGCCGCCGATCCTGTGCGCCGGGAGCGTCCACCCGTCCGCCATGCACCATGCAGTCCGCACGGCATGCTTCGGCACGAGCGCGTCGTGCACCGACCGCGCCACCTGGATCTCCGCCTCGACGGCTGCGCGTCGCCGCGTCTCCCTGGACACTGAGATGATGAACAGCGAGTACCCGGCGGTGAGCAGGAACACCGCCAAGACACCGTGGGCCTGCCGATTGGCGACAACGGAACGGTGAGCCTCGAGACTTCCGGCCTCGTGCCAGAACTCCTGACGCGGTGCCTCCGGCTGTCCCAGAAGCCAGGCTTCCACGGGCACCACCTCCAATTGGATGAGCAGGAATCCCGCCACCAGGAGGACGAAGTACGGAGGACGTCGGTATGTGAGAATCACAAGACCGGCAAATGTGCCGCTCAACAGTGTGAGAAAGACCGTGTGTCCCCAAGGCGCCGGACCGGCGGACGGCTCCATGAGAGCGACCAGCGGTCCCATCATACCGAACAAGAAGAACACGGCCGCGGCGAAAAGCCAACGACCTGTGCGATCGAGAGTTTGGAGCGAATCTGGAAACAAGCGGTTCAACAGCCGCCACCAAGTCAGCATGGAGAGGGTTGACATCAGGAGTGGGTGACCCTGTCATATACGGGCGGATAGATGCCTCGGTTGCACACGCCGGCGATCGACAAGAACCCGAAAGCCGTTCCACGCCATACAGCGGACGTCGAACGGTTTGGAGGGGAGGCTACAGCGCCGAGAGCACGGCCTGAAGACGGTCGAAGCTGGTCCCCCAGCCTTTTGTCGTGCTCATCGTCAGGTGGGCATCGCGGTCGGCCACGTTGGTGAAGCGGGCTTCGACCGTCAACAGCGTTCCTCCTTCCGAGGGGGCGAACGTAGCAACCAACCGGAGGTCGTCGGCCCGCGACTCCTTTGGTGCACCGCGATAGGTGTTGAAAAGATGATGCCAATCGGAAGGATGTTCCTTGGTACTCATCGTCAGGACGACGCGCACCGGCGGCTGAAGGTCCTCAAAGACCCCGGTGAGCGGGAAGTGGACCCCGTCGGGGGACATCATGACGATGCGATACGCTCCGCCGGGGCGTGCGTCCACCTCGCACACCGGGTTCTCGAAGGGGCCCCACCAACGCGACAGCATTGCAGGGTCCGTCCAGGCCTGCCACAGCACGTCCGGCGGAGCTGCGAACCAGCGAGACAACGTGATCGTCGGCTCGCCGTCGGGAGCGATGACGTGCATGGTCTGGGAGGATTGATCGGACATGGCGTTTTGGGGATCTAAGGTGAAGGGTCGCGGCCCGTGGAGATATCGGCCGGCTCTTCAAACTACGGATTGGCGAGGCATTTCGCAATCGATCTCGGGCCGCACACAACAGGCAGTTGAGTCACGCTGTCGAAGTTGGTGTGCCCGACGGGGGTGCCACAGGTCTTCCGCCGTACTCTTGGCGGAGCGATTCGGCGTCCCAACCGGCGTCGCGATCCGTATCGGTATCCTGGAGGTCCGACGTCAGAAGCTGTTCGAGGTCTTCAATGTGCCGGCGCGTGGCGCTGATGTATGAAGTGCGGTCACCGCGCGCGGCTGTCAGGTCGCGCACGGCAGCTTCGTCGTGGCGCATGAATTTCTGCGCCGCCCGGTGAGCTTGGTAGGCGCGAAATCCCAGTATTCCGAGCGCCTCTTCTCCCATGCGTAGCGATGCATCGAAGGCGGTCCGATACACGCGATCGACTCCGGCCGCGATCAGCTCGTGAGCATCTTGAGCGTCAAAGGCCCTGGCAAGAATCTTCAGACCGGGAAATTCGTCTCTCACCAGCTTGACGAGCGCGAGCGTCTTCTCAGGAGTATCGAGCGCAATGACCATCAACGAAGCCGAGGATGCCCCGGCGATGTGCAACAGGTCGAGACGTGTGGCGTCGCCGTAGTAAACCTTCAGCCCCATCGCCCGCAAGAGGTCGACGCGATCGGAATCGATATCGAGCACGGTGGTCGGCACGCCGTTGGCTCGCAGCAGACGGCCCACGGTCGAGCCGAAGCTCCCGAATCCGGCTATGATAACGGGCCGCCGCTCTTCGATCACGTCGCTCTGACGGGCGTCTGCCCGTCGGGTTCCGATGCGGGGTACGATCGCGCGCTCATACAACGTAAAGAGCAATGGTGTCATCGCCATCGAAAGGGCCACGACGGCTACCATCGGCGAGGTTACCTCGGGCTCAAGGACGCCTTCCTGCCCCGCAAACGACAGGAGCACGAACGCGAACTCGCCCACCTGCGGCAATCCAAAAGCGAGCAGCAGGCGTTGATCCATTCCAAGCTTGAACCCCCAACCGAGCGCATACAGGATGAGACCCTTGACGGCCACGATCAGCAGGACGAGCCCTCCGATCAACCATGGCTCATCCCCGATCAGTCCAAAATCGATGGAAGCTCCCACCGCGATAAAGAAGAGTCCGAGGAGAAGACCCTTGAAAGGCTCGATATCGCTCTCGAGCTCGTGGCGGTACTCGCTGTTGGCCAGCATGACACCGGCGAGAAACGCCCCGAGAGCCGGGCTTAAGCCGACCTCCGTCATCAAGAGCGCTACGCCGATGACAAGCAGGAGCGCCGCAGCCGTGAACACCTCTCTCGATCTCGTCTGGGCGATGACACGAAATAACGGACGGACCAGGTACCGCCCGGCTACCACGACCAGTACCAGCGCTCCCAGAACGGCGAGCGTCTGGACCCAACCGGGCAACGCCGCGAAAGCGGTCGGGGAATGCGCATCACCCCGGGTTTCGGCAGCCGGAGCCACGGCAAGCAACGGGAAGACCGCCAGCATCGGAATGACGGCGATATCCTGGAACAGCAGAATGGCAAATGAGCTTTGTCCGCCCGCGGTCTTGAGGAGCCCCTTTTCATTCAGGCTCTGAAGTACGATCGCCGTGGAAGACATCGCAACGATCAGTCCGATGGCCAGCGCCGCCTTCCATTCCAGACCGATGATGACGCCGAGGGCTCCGACCGCCAGCGACGTCGCCGCGACCTGGAGCCCTCCCATCCCGAGGATGGGTGCTCGCAATCGCCAGAGCAACGACGGTTCGAGCTCCAGTCCGACGACGAAGAGCATCATCACGACGCCAAACTCGGCGAAATGCATCACATCCTGTCCTTCGGAGCCCAACAGACCAAGGACGAACGGACCGATCCCGACGCCGGCGAGAAGATAGCCCAACACCGAACCAAGACCGAGCCGCTTAGCCAACGGCACCGCGATCACAGCTGCAGTCAGGTAGATGAAGGCCTGAACCAGAAAACTCTGACCGCTCATGGGCGTGACTCCTTTCCCTCTGCGTCGAGCACGTCGTCGAGTGTAGCGTCACGACGGTCCGGCGGCAGGTCGAGCCGCCCCTCACAGAGGTCCGTCACAACACGGCGGTAGCGCTCGCATTCCCGCTCGATGTCGGGAACCGTCAGCCGATGAGTGCCGTGGATGACATACGGCGGAAGGAACTCCATGCCGCACAGGCGGGCGGTCTGTTCCAACGGGGCCATCAACTCCCTCATCGAGAACCGGTTGTGCCCTTTTCGGTCGTAGGCCGACCGAGGACCGCCCGTGCTGACGATGTGCATGATCTTCTTGCCCCGCAAGGCCGTGCCCTTCGACCCGTAGGCCCAGCCGTGCTCAAGCACGAGGTCTTGCCATTGCTTCAGCAGGGGGGGAATGCTGTACCAATAGAAGGGATGCTGGACAAGGATCAGATCGTGCTCCGTCAGCAGGGATTGCTCACGGGCAACATCCACATCGAAGCGTGGATACAACTCATACAGATCGTGAAAGGTCAGTCCTTCCAGAGGCGGCAGCGACTGGACCAGACGCCGATGGACGCGCGAGCGCTCGATCGCCGGATGGGCAAAGAGGAGCAGTGTTCGGATCATCGAGCGTAGGTCCTGCCGTCATACGTGAAGGCACCGATGCTTCCGTCCCCGAAACGCTCTTTGACCCGCGCTTCTCCCTCGGAACCGTCTGCAAACCGCACCAGGATCCGGTCGCCCTCGACGCGATACGTTCCGCGGTTGCCGCTGTCGGCGCCGTACGCAAGCCCTGCTCCGGTCTGAGTCCCCGTCTGATCGTACTGATTCGCGCTGTGCGCCGATTCCGAATTCCAGGCGAATCCACCCCGTCCGTCGAATGTCACGTAGGTGGTCCACGATGAGGATCCTGTCGAAGAAGAGGCGCTGGAATAGCTCATGAATCGCCCGACGAGCAGATGTTCGTGGCCCGACGCCGGCGTTTCCGACGGACCCGGAGAGGCCGGACGGTTTGCGGTCGCCGAGTTCGCAGAGACGCGTCGGAAGGACAGCCGGTCCCCTTCCTCAAGCGTCAGCACCAGCAGATCCCCCTTGAGAACGTACGGATAGTCGACCTGCTGGCCGTCTTCGTTGAGACGGATGACCTTCGGCGTCAGTACGTACGAGAACGCCTCGCCCTCGAGTTCCAGTTCGGTCGCAGACTTGAAGACCAACCGAACGACTGCGTCGCCATCGACGGCCTCCCATGTTCCCGTCAGGGCTGGGGTCTTCGCCGGGGGTTTGGAGGCTTTCTGGGCCAACATGGTGTGCCCCGTGAGAATTATCAGCATGCCGCACAGCAGAAGGCGGAACAACAGTGTCATCATCGAGTGTGTCCTCTTTCCTAATCTTAGGAACATACTTTTCCTCCTCGCGAAAGGCAAGGTGGATGGTCGCCTCTGACGTGCACCGAGCTTTGTCCCACACTGTTTTCTCCCTATGATAGGGATGGTCATTCGCACACTCCGACAAGACACATCGCCATGGATCCAATCCGACACTCTTCCATGTTCCCCTTTATGCTCGTGCTTGCAGCGTTGATGCTCGTCGGCCCTGCCGGTTGCTCATCACCGGAGCGGGAGGTCAGCAACTCCGCCGAGCTGAAGTCGGCGATCGAAGCCGCGGAGCCCGGCAACCGCATCATCCTTCACGATGGCACGTACGACGTGGGGGGCGACCTGACGATCTCGGTCAAGGCATCGGCCGATGCGCCGTTCGAGATCGTCGCGAAGAACCGGGGAAAAGCGGTCATCACCGGGCCGACCCGATTCTTCATTACGGGGTCGGAACACATCGTGATCGAGGGTCTGACGTTTCGGAGCACGCGTGGTCCGGCGATCGAACTGCGCGGAAGCCGGCACGTACGCATAACGCGAAACCACTTCCAACTCGAAGAGTCGGAGCGCAGCTCATGGGTCATGATCGACGGCATCAAGGGAGATACTGTCACGCTCAGCGGCTACAATCGTATCGACCATAACGGCTTCGAAAAGAAGTCGCAGTTGGGCAACTTCATCACGGTCGAAGGAACCAAGCGCGGGGAGCCGCAGGTGTCTCAGCACGACCGGATCGACCATAACCTGTTCGCCGACATCGGCCCGAGGGCCGAGAACGTGCTCGAAGCCATCCGTATCGGGTCTTCGATGTACTCGCTCTCGAGCGGTTACACGGTGCTTGAGCATAACCTGTTCGAGCGTTGCGACGGCGACCCGGAGTATATCTCGATCAAGTCGAGTCATGATACGATCCGCTACAATACCTTCCGCGAGTGCCTTGGCTCGCTTTCCCTGCGTCATGGCAACGGCAGCGTGGTCGAGGGGAATTACATCCTCGGCAACGGGCGCACGGGGAGTTTCCTCGACAGCACGGGCAAGACGTGGACGCTCGGCACGGGCGGCGTACGGTTCTGCGGATCGGACATGACGATCGTCGGGAACTATTTCGAAGGCGTGACGGGGACGGAATGGGATGCCACCATGGCGGTCACAGGCGGCGACGCAGAATACGGCGACGGACAACCCCTGACGAAGCACTTCCGGATCCGCAATGCGACGATCGCAGGCAACCTGCTCGTCAACAATGCGGAAGGGATGGAGTTCGGCTACAATGGAGGTGGCTTCCAGGGCAATTGGTGGCCGATGGCGCCGATCGACATGAGGATCGAAAACAACGTCATCGTAGGCACGACTGGCACACTCATCAAATTCTACAATCCGCCCCTGCAGACCACGTGGAAGGACAATCTTGTATGGCCGACGGGCAAGGCGGCGGCGATGAGCCGTCCTATCAATGGCGTGCGCGTCGCAGACCCGAAGCTCCAGCAGACCGACGGCATCTGGCATCTTCCCGGCCGGGTGCCGGAGCGCAAACCGCTGACCCGGACCGACGTCGGTCCATGGGCACCGTAGAACTGACGATCAACAGGAGGTCATCGAAAGCGAAGGAGCGGTTTCGGACGCAGCCTCTCGCCGCGGCGTTCGCCGCTTGGCTAGAAACGTGTATTCCTTTTCGAGGCGATCGTGGCGGCACCCCGAGAGCCGGCTTCTCGAACAGCCCTATCGGTTTCGATGGCCAGTGGTGCTTCGGGTTGCCTCAATGCCACCCGAATGATTCGGCAGAGGCGTGGTGTTCTGCAGATGATCGCTTCGCTCCATCGGCCGGAACTGAGCTGCGCCGGCGTGCTGTAGGATGAGATGAACCCTGAAGTCGTAGGCCGGTTATGGCTGGCCTGAACCGCTTACTCTACAACCGCACGGATCCACAATGACTCCACGCAGTAGCGCCGTCAGCTTGAGCCGCTGGTTATAGGTGCCGGTCTTGTGGATGGTTATTACATGTGTTATAATGCATGCGAAAGGACACCGCCATGCTCAAGACTGCCGTCCGACGAGTCGGTAACAGCCTCGGGATCACGCTTCCGAAAATCATCGTCGACAATTATCATCTTACCGAGGGCGATGAGCTCCACCTTCTAGAAACGAAGGAGGGGATCATGATCACCCCGTTTGATCCAAAGTTCGCCGAATGGGCCGAAGGCTACGCCCGGCTCAATCGGCGCTACCGGAACACGCTCAAAGCTCTGGCCAAGTAATGGCTGTCAAGTTTGTACCAGAGGAGTTGGTGCTGGTCATCCACAGCGACCAGTTACTGCGCTATGGTGGCAGGCCGGGCGTTCGTGATGCCGGTCGGCTCTCATCTGCTCTTGCCCATCCTCGGATAACCGTGGGCGGTAAGCATGCCCACCGGTCGATCTTCGAAAAAGCAGCTGCGTACGGATTCCACCTCTGTTCAAATCATCCCTTCATCGACGGCAACAAACGAGTTGCTTTCGTCACCATGATCCTCTTCCTGGAGCAGAACGGTCACTCGTTCAACGCTCCGGAACGGGATGCCTACTTGATGATGATGGCTGTTGCCGACGGTAAAGTGAAGAAACCCGCCTTAGCCACCTGGCTGAGGTCGAACTCCGTCCGCTCTTCCCGCTGACCACGCGTCCCCCTAACACGCGGATAGATGGACTTCTCCGTATCTGCTCAACGTTTCTACGACACCTGCGGTTGACAGTCTGACCCCCTCGTCATACATTGCATCACGGCCCCGGCATACGGTGTGCTGAGGCCGCTCACCGATCTTTCTGAGGGGGTTGTCATGTTCTTTCCGTCCTTTGGGCGCCGCCTCGGCGCATCCATCCTCATCTTGCTCCTTGCGAGCACTGCCCACTCGCAGTCTCCCATCCCACGAGGGAGCGTTTTGATCTCACACGTTTCCCCCGATCACGGACTCTCGAGCGACGAGTTCGTCGTCCTGTATAATGCAGGGTCCGATACCGTCGACCTCGGCGGGTACGAGGTACGCTACGCCACGGCCTCCGGCTCCATCGGAAGTGCCGGGGCCGTCTTCCCTACCTCGCGACCCCTCCCCCCGGCCCGGCATCTCTTGATCGCATCGCGCGAAACGGTCTCGGTCGGGGCCGCCATGGCAATTCGCGATGTGCCCTTCACGTCCGGAATGGCCGCCACGGGTGGACAGCTCCTGCTGCGTCGGGTCGACCTTCCGGACAGCATTGTGTTCGCCGTTGCCTGGGGATCCATCAGCACCTACCTGGCCGGGATGACCGACGCCGCGACATGGCCGGGCGACGGCATGTTGTCGCTGGCCTGGACCGGAACTGCATATGCCCGGTCGGCGTACAACGCGAGCAACCTGGAATATCAGCACACGCCTGCCGCTTCGATCACGGTCGTCCCTTCCCTGCATCCGATCGTTCCACCATCGCCATGGACGATCTCCGTCCACATTCGACAGGACGATGCTGCCGACACTTCAGTGGTCTTGGGCATGTCGGATGCCGCCACCGACTCGTTCGATATCGGCCTGGATCTACCAGCCCCACCGCCTCCCATCTCAGGCCAGCTTTCCGTGGCGATTGACAGGTCCGACTTGAACCTGGCCACGGGTCCCTATTTGCTTCGCGATCTCCGAGCGGTTCGAACCCTCTCCGACACTACAAGTGCCTGGGTGCTGAACGTGCTTCCAGCTGCCGCGTACCATCCGGTTGCGATCGCATGCGCCTTGCGCGGCCTTCCGAGGTCCTTGCCGCTCCGCATCCGGCTTGGCGATCAACTGTTGCACGTCGAACGCACAACGGACTCTGCGGTGGCCCTCTTCACGCCGGGATCGATCGAGCGCCTCCGGCTCGACGTCATGGTCGGCGACAGCACCGCTCCCGCGGTTCAATTCCTTGAGCCTGTCGAGCCGATGGCGTCCGTGGCAGGGTCGAGCGTGCGGATCCGTGCGATCCTGAACGACGGCTCAGGGTTAGACTCGATCCGGCTGTCATTTGTCGATCGCATCGCCGGCACAGCGCAGACCGTTCCTGTGGGGGTGGACAGCCTTGCAGACCTCAACTGGCCCCTTCCGGACCGTTTGCTGTCGGATTCTACGCTATTCGAGATCGAGGCCGTCGATGCGATGGGTAACCGAAAGATCGCCGTCTCTGCTAACGTACGCATCGTTCCCGACACGGCCCGGCATGTATTTGACGCCGGCTGGCATCTGATGTCGACGCCGCTAGAACCGTTCGATCCCCGTTGGAGTATGACGGCTGGAGCAGCGTCGGCCGATTCGGCGTACGCGTATACATTCGCACGCCGGGCGGGATATATTCGGGCGGAGTCGCTCGAGGTCGGCCGCGGATATTTTCTCGGACTCCTGCGGCCGAGGAATATATCCGTGACCGGCCTCCGGTCCGTCGACAGCGCAGCGACGGCCCTAGCTTCAGGGTTCGTCCTGGTCGGATCGCCACGGCATGATCCAACGCCGCTGTCGCGCCTGATGTTTCAAAGGGCCGGGACGGAGCGCTCACATACCGACGCGATCAACGCCGGCTGGGTCGGCGCTGGATTGTATGGTTTCGACCACACGACCGGATCGTATTACGACGCGGATACGCTGCACGCGTGGCAAGGATACTGGCTTCCGGTACTCGAGGAGGGAGTATCCTTCCGCGCCGCAACGGTCGTGCAGCAGTCGGGATCTCGCGTTCGTTTGACGGATGACCAAGGATGGCGGGCGCGGATCGTACTGGCCAGCGGTCATCAGGTCGATTCGCTGATCGGCATCGGTGTCATGCCGGAGGCGACCGACGGTTTCGACGCCGCGTTCGATCATCCAGCTCCTCCCCCACCTCCGGGAGAACATGCTTTCACGGCGTGGATCGAGCATGCCGAGTGGAAGCTCCCAACGGGTCCGTACTTCCTGACAGACATCCGATCACAAAGCGACGCACACGCATGGACCGTCGTGCTACGGTCAAACCATCGTGTTCCCGTGGCGATCTCGTGGCGAACCGTGAGCCACCGTGTTGCCGGACGATTAGAATTGATGCTGTCGACGGACAGGATCGTGCATCAACTCGCGGAGGGGGATACGGCGCATCTCATGCTCGAGGGGGAGGCCCGTGCGCTGATCCGGGCAACCGTGACCGGCATCCCTTCTTTATCGATCGTGCCGGCCGAATTCCGAATGACCGATGGTTATCCCAATCCTTTCAATGCTTCAACGCATCTCAACGTTGAGGTTCCGGGAACTGGACATCTGACCATCGGCGTCTTCGATCTGCTTGGCCGTGAGGTGGCGCGGCTGGTGGATGCCCGAGTTGAGGCAGGCGTCGTGTCAGCCACGTGGACATCCGCTGTCACCAGCGGAACCTACCTTGTCCGGGCGGCGTGGACTCGCGACAACGGGATGTCGGAGGTCAGGTCACGGCGCGTCGTTCTGCTGCGGTAGGGTCAATTGAGGCTGACGTTCGCACGAGAGTGCGGAAACAGTGAAGCCCCTGTCGATCGACACGGCAGGGGCTTCGTGATCTCAAAGACGCTCCGCGCCGACGCGATCTTCCAGCAGGTTGCGGAAAAACGATTACCGCCCCGCCTGACCGGCGGGCAGGCATGACG
>CAZOMY010000039.1:0-26559 GCA_964581115.1 uncultured Ignavibacteriaceae bacterium
ACAGAGGAAAGGGTGATCGGCCCTTCTTTCTCTGTGGACCTCTGTGTTACTCTGTGTGTCTCTGCGTCCCGCTTTCTTTCACCGCGTCATCCTCTTGTACTTCATCCGGTGCGGCTGTTCCTCCGTGATCCCCAGCCGCTTCTTCTTGTCCTCTTCGTACTCCGTGTAGTTCCCTTCGAAGAACCGCACCGAGCTGTCCCCTTCGAACGAAAGAATGTGGGTCGCCACGCGGTCGAGGAACCACCGGTCGTGCGAGATGACCACGGCGCAGCCGGCGAAGTTCAGCAGTGCCTCTTCGAGCGCTCGGAGTGTGTTGACATCCAGGTCGTTCGTTGGCTCGTCGAGCAACAGTACGTTCGCCCCGTCTTTCAAGACCTTTGCCAGATGCACGCGGTTCCGTTCGCCGCCGGAGAGCACGCCCGTCGGCTTCTGCTGCTCCGTGCCGCTGAAGTTGAATCGCGATACATACGCGCGTGAGTTCATTTCACGCGTTCCAAGTCTCAGCAGCTCCTCGCCCCCTGAGATCTCCTGCCAGATCGTCTTGTGCGGATCGAGCGGCCGCGATTGGTCGACGTAACCGAGCTTTACCGTGCTCCCTACCACGATCTCGCCGCTGTCGGGCTTTTCCTGACCGGTGATCATCCTGAAGAGCGTCGTCTTGCCCGCTCCGTTCGGACCGATGACCCCGACAATCCCGCCGCGAGGGAGAGCGAAACTCATGTCCTCGTATAGAATATTCTCGCCGTAGGCTTTCGAAACGCCTTTTGCCTCGATGACGACATCTCCCAACCGTGGACCAGGAGGGATAAAGATCTCGATCTCCTCTTCTTTCTCCTTCGCCTGCGCGTTCAGCATCTCTTCATACGCCGCGATGCGGGCCTTCGATTTGGCGTGTCGGCCCCGCGGATTGGTACGCACCCACTCCAGTTCGCGCTCGAGTACGCGCTGCCGTTTCGACGCCTGCTTCTCCTCCACGGCCAACCGTGCTCGTTTTTGCTCCAGCCACGAAGAGTAGTTGCCCTGAAATGGTATCCCCTCGCCACGATCAAGCTCCAAGATCCATCCGGCGACATTGTCCAGGAAGTAGCGGTCGTGCGTGACGGCGATGACGGTCCCCTCGTAACGGGCGAGATGGTGCTCAAGCCAGGCGACCGATTCGGCATCCAAATGATTGGTCGGTTCGTCCAATAACAGCACGTCGGGCTTCTGAAGAAGGAGCCGGCATAAGGCCACGCGGCGGCGTTCGCCGCCTGAAATGACCTTCACCGGAGTGTCTGGAGGCGGGCATCGCAGTGCGTCCATCGCTTGCTCGAGCCGACTGTCGAGGTCCCATGCGTTCAGGTGGTCGATCGTTTCCTGCAGTTTCGCCTGTTTCTCGAGCAGCGCATCGAAATCGGCGTCGGGCTGGCCAAGAGCCTCATTCACCGCTTCGTACTCCTGGACGAGGTCGACGATCGGCTGTACGCCCTCTTCCACGATCTGCCTGACGGTCTTCGATGCGTCGAGCTCCGGTTCCTGCGGCAGGTAGCCGAAGGTGATCCCCTTGTTCGACTGGATCTCGCCAAGATAGTCCCTGTCGACTCCGGCGATGATGCGAAGCAGCGTACTTTTGCCGGCTCCGTTGAGGCCCAGCACGCCGATCTTGGCGCCGTAGAAGAACGAAAGATAGATGTCCTTCAGGACCTGCTTGTTCGGCTTGTGGACCTTGCCCACGCCGATCATGGAGAAGATGATCTTGTTGTCGGTCATCGAGTGGCAGATGTCATTCTGGAGAATTTGCGCGCCTGCCTGACTGCAGAGAGCTTGATTCTCGGCAGGCAGGCGGCGTTCGCAACGGATGCAGCGCTCGCCGAGGCAAGAGTGCCGGCATTCGGTCCATCTTCTACGCCGCGTTCGCCGAGAGCGCTGCGGGAGGTAATGAGCATTCCAGCGTACCTGGCAACTGGGGCACTAATATACGAAATTGTTGCGCACGCGTTCGGAATAGCAAAGTGGGCGTTGAAAGAATGTGATCTTAGCGTTGCGATGGAGTGTTGGGCCTCCGGCTGTCATTCCGAGGCTCGCTTTGTTCCTGTATTCAAGCGCAAGCGGATTCAGAATCTCGAATTGGGACGTTGCAACCATGCTCAAAGCGAGATTCCGAATCGTCCCATTCGAAAAAGTGTCTCAATAGAAGCGGGACGTTCGGAATGATAAGGTGGGCCCCTGTTCCGTCATTCCGAACCCGTTTTGCCGTGGTTCTTCGAGCGAAAGGGATTCGGAATCTCGTTTTGTGATTGTGCAACCAAACTCAGATCGAGATTCTGATACGAACCTCTCACGTGGCATCAGATACGGTGCGGTTCGTACAGAATGACGTTGGTTGAACGTCGATCGGTCATGCCGAACCCGCTTCACCAGGGACATCTAAGGCGAGTGATTCGGCATCTCGCTTCTGGCGTGTCGTACTGCTGATCGAAACGAGACCGCGAGGTGTCATCATAACTCTCAATACCATCTGCTGATGCGTCATCAACTCTCGATATCGATCTTCATCCTTTCCCTGTTCGCTTCGACCCGCGAGGCCCCCGCCCAGCCGCGCACCACGCAACGGTCCCCCATTCGTGCCGGGTCGCCGCTTCTGTACTACGAGTCGAGTCTTTCGCAGATCGTCGAGACCTTCGCTCTGATGCGCGAGGCCAACGGGGGCAACCCCAACGCCATGCACGAGTTGGGCTATCGCTACCTCCTCGGACGCGGCATTGCCGCCGACACGGCCAAGGCCGCCGAGTGGATCCTGAAGGCCGCCAACCGTGGCATGGCCCTGGCCGAATACAACGCCGGCATCCTGCACATGCATGCACTCGGAGTACCGTGGAATCCCTTCGAAGCCTTTCGTTGGTTCCGCGCCGCCGCCGAGAAGGACCAGCCAGCCGCACTCTATATCTACGGCCTCCTCCACACCGACGGACTCCTGATCAAGCCGGATTGGAGGCGCGCCTGGTCCCTGGTGGCCGAAGCCGCCTCAAAAGGCCACGAAACGGCGAAAGAGATGCTCGTCGAGTTCCGAAGGCTCGGCATCGACACGCTGCGTATGAATTCCCGGGCTGCGGTCGATACGTCGCCCAGTCTGCTCTATCTTCAGTTCGGCGAGACCTCCAATCCCAGAGTTTCCGACACGACGCTCGCGCGGGAGCTGGCTCGCGAAGTGCCTGCAGAGCGCGACCTCAGCGCGAACGAGACGACTCAACAGGATTCCGACGCATCGGAACTGGCTTGGATCGAGCGACAGGCCGAACGAGGCCTTCCCGAGGCACATGTGGTATTGGGGCGGATCCATGAAAAAGGGATCGGAGTTGGGAAAGACCTTGTTCGGGCCGCCGTCCACTATCAACGTGCGAACCGGCTCGATTCTCCTCGAGCTCCGGCATTGTTGGCCGAGCTTACGCATCGGGACGATTTTATTCGCGACCTCACCGAGCGGACCCTGACCGGCGACCCTGACGCACGCTACGTATGGGCTTCGCTCGTGGCGATCGGATTTGACGAGCGCATCGGGATCTCACAGGCGCAGAAGATGCTGGAGGTAAACATCGCGACCATTCCCCCGCATGGCAACTCGCTGCTCGAACTCGGCATGTGGTATGCGACGGGCCGGCATGTGAAACAAGACCCCGCAATGGCCATGGCGCTGTGGAGGCGGGCCGATTCGGCAGGCCTGGTAGAAGGAAGATTGCGGACCTTGCTGGCGCTTCTGGCGCTCGACCGCGAGACAGCGAGCCGATCGGCGGCGTACATCCGATCCGAGGCCGACAGTGGCTCGGTGTTGGCGCAGGCAGCTCTGGCATTCTGCCTCGAGCAGGGGATCGGCATGCCTGTGAGCCAACCGGAAGCGGCTTCAATGTACCGCAAAGCCGCCCAGCGCGGGAGTCAAATGGCGTATCTGAATTTGCGGCGGATGTATGATGCGTTGAGACCGGTTTCGGAAGAGTTCAGGATCGAGTAAGCAGTCTGCAGGTACACTCAGGTACGGTCAGGTTGAGAACTCGCATCAAGAACATGGTAAGCAAGCAGGAACATTCGGGACCGATCAGGCGAATATCTCTGTATACTGATCACGTGTTCTTATCATTGGACCTCAACCTGCCTCCAACCTGAACGTACCTGCCTACTGCTTACCTTCGTTGTTCTCACCAGGCCTTCACCCGCCTTAACTCCGTCACATGCGCGCAGTGATGCCGTCCGTGCCACGCGTAGAGCTGGAGCAGACGGTCCACGTTCATCGGTCCGTTCTCGGGATGCTGAACCCGCCGGCTGAAATCGTCGGCACTGAGTGACTCCATCATCATCACCCACCGCGTGTGCAGCGCTTCGATGATCGAGATCGACAGCTCGATCGGTGCCGTGCGCGTGTCGAACAACTCGGCCCACTTCTTTTCGTTGTAGGGCTTCACGGTCGGATCGTCCTCCGTCACGGCCAGTCGCATTCTGATGAACGCATTCATGTGGCTGTCGGCCACGTGATGCACCACCTGCCGAACCGTCCAGCCCCCTTCGCGATACGGCGTGTTCAGCTGGTCTTCCGTCAGACCGGCCACCGCTTGGATCAGCTCTTCAGGCAGGTGCGCGATCTGGTGGATGAGCGTCGTCCGCTCGTCGGGGGTGATGCGCTCCTTGGGCGCAAAGGTGCCGATGGGATAGCGGGGATCTGGTGAGGGCATGGCGGAGTACCTTTGTGGTGAATAGAAACTGGTCTGCCCCGAGCGACTCCTCGCGAGGACTGAAGGTCCGAGACGAGGAGGGGTCGAGGGGGTGAATAGTCAATCGGATGGCGATGGATTTCGAAGATCTGCGAGCTCCGCGACCTCCCCACCAACCTCCAGCGATTCAGGTTCGGCTCCTCGCATAGAACTCCATCACTCCAAGCTTGCGATTTCGACTCAGCCCTCCTCTACTCCTTCTTCCGACCTCACCCTCGCTCTTCTTCGAACTCTTCCCCGATCTGCTGACGCCACATGGCGTAGTAGAGCCCCTTCAAGGCCACGAGTTCATCGTGCGTCCCCGATTCAACGATCGAGCCGCGCTCAAGGACGTGAATGATGTCGGCGTGCATCACCGTCGATAGTCGATGCGCGATCATCACCGTGATGCATTGTCTCCGATCCGAAACCGACCGGATCGTTTCAGCAATGTTCTCCTCCGTCAGCGAATCGAGCGCCGATGTCGCTTCGTCAAAGACGATCAGGTCGGGCGATCTCAAGAGCGCCCGAGCGATCGAGAGCCGTTGCTTCTCCCCGCCCGAAACCTTCACACCCGCTTCGCCGATGACCGTATCGATCCCCTTGTCGGCTCTCAGCAGCAAGTCTTGGCACGCGGCCTGGTCCAGCACGCTCCGGATCTCGTCATCCGTCGCATCGGGTTTGACGAATCGCAGGTTCTCCGCGATCGTGCCTGAGAAGAGCTGAGTGTCCTGCGTTACGAATCCTACGCGCGCTCGTACCGCCTCCAGATCTACTTCCGATTGTGGAACGCCGTTGTAGAGGATCCGACCCTCCTGAGGACGGTAGAGACCGACGAGCAACTTCACGAGCGTCGTCTTGCCGGCCCCCGATGGACCGACGAATGCCACGGAATGCCCCCGTTCGGCGCGGAAGGATACGCCCCGCAACGCATGCCGCCGTCCTGACCGGTGTGTGAACGACACCCGGTCGAACTCCAACGTGTTGACGCGGCCCAACGTCGTCGGCTGCGCCGGGCGCTCTTCAGGCGGGCGGGCCAGCAGTTCCGCGAACTTCTGGAGCGAGATCTCGGCTTCGCGATAGACGTTGATGATCGAGCCGAGCTCTTGCAACGGACCAAAGATGAAGAACGAATAGATCCAGAGCGAGAAGAACTGGCCGATCGTGATGTCCTGCCGGAAGATGAGGTAGAGCATCAACCCCAGGATGCTCGTGCGGAGAAAATTGACGGACGTCCCCTGCAGGAAGCTGATGCTCCGGATATATCGGACTTTCTTCAGCTCCAGCTTGAGGATCTTGTCGGTCGTTGCATTCAGCCGGCCGATCTCCTGCCCTGCCAACCCGAGACTCTTGACGAGTTCGATGTTCCGGAGCGATTCGGTCGTGGCCCCCGCCAGCGCCGTCGTCTCGGCCACAATCGACCTTTGCACGGTCTTGATCTTTCGACTCAGGACGGACGAGATCCAGCCCAGCAGCGGTATTGTGGCGAAGTAGACCGGCGCGATCAGCCAATGGACGCTGACGGCATAAATGAGGACGAAGATGATGCCGACGAGCGTTGTGAACAGCACATTGATCGACGCGGAGATGAGCCGTTCAACGTCTGTCCGGACCTTCTGCAGAATGCCCAGCGTCTCGCCGCTGCGCTGGTCTTCGAACACCTGGTAGGGCAGTTCCAATGAATGCCGCAGGCCGTCCTGATAGATGCGGGCCCCGATCCGCTGGGTAATGACGTTGATGAAATAATCCTGAAAGTTCTTCGCCACACGCGAGACGAATGCGACGCCCACCGCCGCCAGCAGAAGCAGCGCTACGCCGCGAAGGAATTCGCCGTACGAGAACGAATCATATTTCGTCGCGTACTCGTCGATGATATACCGAAAGATGAGCGGGTCGAGGAGCGAGAAGACCTGATTGATCGTGGCAAGCAGCAGCGCCAGACCGACCAGCTTCCAAACAGTGCGCAAGTAGCCGGACAGAAGCCGGAAGGGCTGCGAGGTCATGCTTGTGCCGTTCTCAGAAGGTGATGTTGGATCAGGAAATGCACTACTTCACTCGCTCGTCGATATAGGTGCGGCGGACCTCCGACGCGATGTAGAAGTGCCTTTCATCCACCGAAACGTCGCGTGGATCGATCCCGGGAACCGCCAGCGATTGCCATGTATTCGTAGCCATGACGCGCTCGATCCTGCCGTGCCCAAGATGAATGACCGCCGGCATGCGGAAGTCAGGCTTCGTGCCCGTCCATCGGTACTGCAGTCGCACGTCACTCCCTTTCTTCGACACGCCGACGCTCAGCTTCGGCGTGCCGGTCGACCTGAAGTACTGATCATAGAAGGCCGCGTGGTTTCCGCCACTGACGGAATCGATGTACGCAAACACCTGGTCCCCTGTCACCGTCGAGAGCCGGAACCGCTCCTGAAGCCCGCGGAGGATCCGGAACCAGACGCTGTCATCGTTGATGACATGGCGCAACGTGTTGAGCACCAGCTGGCCCTTGTCATACATATCGCCCGACCCCTCGTGCTGCACGCCGCGCGTACCGATGATCGGACGATCGTTTCGCACGTTCGGTTCCTTGCCGTTGACGTACTCCATCGCCGCATCCTTTCCCCACCGTCCTTCGACGTAGACCGCCTCAGCGTACGCGCCGAATGACTCATGGACCCACATGTCGGCCACGTCGGTCGAGGTCACATTGTTCCCCCACCATTCATGCGCCGATTCGTGCACGATGATGAAATCGAACAGGATGCCGGCCGGCGACGAGGCCCGGCCCCGGTAGCCGTTCAGGTAGTGGTTGCCGTACGCTACGGCGGTCTGATGCTCCATGCCCAAGTGCGGAGACTCGATAAGCTTGTAGCCGTCGCGACGGAACGGATACGGACCGAACGCCCTCTCGAAGATCTCCATCATCGGCTTTACCTCAGTGAACTGCCTCTTTGCCGCCTCAAGGTTGACCGGAAGGACGTAGTAGTCCAGCGTCAGCGGGTCGGCCTCTCCGTACGATTCGGACCAGTGCGCAAAGGTGCCGATGTTGACCGTGACGTTGTAATTGTTGATCGGGTACGAGATGAACCAATCAAAGCGCGTCCATCCGTCGGTCAGCGTTATGGTCGAGCGCAGGCGACCGTTCGACACGTTTTGAAGACCCGCAGGAACGGCGACGCTCAACAGCATGCTGTCGGGCTCGTCCTCCTGATGGTCCTTGTTCGGCCACCAGAGACTCGCACCTGTCCCCTGACACGTGACCGTCACCCAGGGGTTTCCGTCGGGATCCTTCGTCCAGGTGAATCCGCCGTCCCACGGAGGTCTTATGGCCACCTGCGGACGTCCGCCGTATTCAACGCGGAGCGAATAGGTCCGGCCCGGCTTGATCGGCTCCGGCAGTCGGATGAACATGGCGCCGGATTCGCGCGTGACCTTGAGCGGTTCTGCCCATCCGTCGAGCGTGATGCGGCCGACCGGCATATTCTCAAACAGGTCGACCTGAATGACTCGCGAGGGGGACACGCCGGTGAACACGATGGTATTCGAACCGCGTACACTGCTGTCGGCAGGGTCGATGCGCACGTCGAGATGATAGAATCGTACGTCGTACGATGTGCGTTCGGGTCGCAAGCCCCCCCGTAGAGAATCGGCCCGCGTGAATGTGCTCTGCTGGGCGAACGAAGCAACCGTGATGCACAAGGAGAAGAGCAGTGGGACCTTCATGCGGGCATTCGCTTGGATGATGGGAGGAAGCGACTTATGAGGAGCGGCAAAAGCAACAGGTCGCCGCCGCGGGTTCGCCGCCGGATCAATCGGTGATCTCGACCGTCGTGCCGATCATTTCCGGTCCTTCGATACGCCGAACGATGAGGTCGGCCACGTCGTCCCGTGAGATGCGCGGGAACGCCGTGACATCAAGCCCCGTGCCGACGCGATACCGTCCCGTCGGAGGCGCGTTCATGAGGATGGTAGGAAGGGCGATGAACCATTCGAGTCCGCTGGCGCGCAGCATCGCCTCCGCACGCTCTTTGTCCTCCATCCGGCGGCGGATCGCCGTCCAGAGGAGCTTCGTATAGAATCCGCGACGCGAGGCCCCCGTCCCGAACGCCGAGACGAACAATAACCGTCGAACGCCGAGCTCTCGCATCGCCGGAAGAAGGTTCGCCATGACCTCCGACGAAACGGTCACTCGCGCGCCCGCCGAACGCTTCGGGCCTATGGCGTGGACGACCACGTCAGCCCCTTCGATCGCTTTTCGGATCTCGTCCGCCTTCAGCGGGTCCGCCATGTGGACCGTGTGCCGTTCGTGCACGGCCATGACCGACGGAGGCGTCCGGTGGACCGCCACGACCTCGTGACCGGCCTCCAGGGCCCTCATCACGATCCGCCGGCCCGTTTCACCACTTGCACCAAAGACCACCACGCGCTTCATTCCGGCACACCTCCATAGACGATTCCATTACTGATTCTTATCGTTCTCCGCCGTGTGTTGCGGACCGCATCCACATCTCCGCTCCCATTCCTCCTTGAACCGCTCCCGTTCTTCGGGGGCCATCGAGGCAAGCTTCTCTTCAAACTTGCGTTTCCAATGGTCGCGGCTCGGCGGCCCCTGAGACGCCCGCCACCGTCCGACGCCGCGCAGCAGGATCTGTGTCAGCAACAACAGGGAGACCCCCTGCCAGTAGGTCAGCGCCGGAACGCCGAACACGTCGGGCATGAGCGCATTCCACAACACCGTTACCAGCCCGCCCAGTGCCAGGATTGTCACGGCCGTCACAGCCACGATGGCCGCGGCCTTCTTCAACCACCACGCGTTCATATCGTGCTCCTACAATTGATCAAGCTCGTGATACAGTTCCTGCAGCCGGTCCCGGAGGTGCAGCACCGCGTACCGCTTGCGCGAGAGCAGCGTGTTCAGCGGCGCGCCGGTGATCTCCGCCATTTCCTTGAAGCTTTTTCCTTCCAGCTCATGCCACACGAAGACCTGCCGCTGGTCTTCAGGAAGCTCGTCCAATGCGTCGGCGAGTTCCTTCCAGACCAGCGAGCGCGCATACACCCGGTCGGGGTCCTGCTTCGGGTCAAAGAGGATCTCCTCCAAGTTCAACGGCGCTTCAGGGTCTCCTGACCCGGCCGCCGGGCGGTCGGGACGCTTTCGCCGGTACCAGTCGATGATCCGGTTGCGCGCCACGCGAAACAACCACGCCGTCACCTGCTCAATCGGGTCCGTGACGCTGTACGACGAAACGAGTTGCGCGAGCACATCCTGCAGGATGTCCTCCGCATCGGCGTCGTTGCGCACCCGGCGCCGGATGAAATCCGACAGGCGCTGACGCTCCTGCCGGACCGTCCTCGTCAGGACGGCGTCTCGTTGTCGTTCAGCGGTCACAGGGTTGAGGGCGGCTTCCATGGCCCATGTAGACGCACGGAAAAGCCGGATATTGTGAGAAGAGGTCCTTGAGACTTGGTGCTTGGAATTGAAGGTTGGAACTTGAAGCTTTGGCAAGCATCAAGTTCGAACATCTGATCCTCAAGTACTACGTGCCAACAATGAGTGTGGTGCTGGAAAACACAAGTCCCGCCAGACGCGCGCCCGGCGGGACCCGGATCGGAAACGCCGCACGGCTGAACTACTTCTCTTCGGGCAGCTTCTCCAGCTTCGCCAGGTCGATGGCGCCCAGGACCTGCTTCATCAACGCGGCATCGTTCGAATGGCGGATCTCGACCTCGACGAGGAATCGATTCGCCACGCCGAAGCTCGTTGTCATAGATCGGAAGTCGCCGGTCTGTCCTTTCTCAATGCCTTTGTACCTCTCCAGGACCGTGACCGATCGCTCGTAGTTGTCGTCGGTCTCCGACTCGAACTCCTGCATGCTTGAGAACATCATCAGCGCGTACGGCATGCCGACCATGTCCTGGATCTTCACGCTGATCCCCACCGGCGGAAGAGCTTCCTCCCCTTCCTTCAGGTCCTGCTTGACTTGCTGACGGTACTCGACCGAAGCTTCCGACGTCGACATTCCCATGGCGGTCTGGGTACGTCCGTCGGGTTTCTCGCGATCGAAGCCTGCGATCTCCTTCGCCGGAAGGCATTCTTGGAGCTTCTTGAAGTGAATGGTCTTCACCTGCGCCATGGCACCGAGCATGACCGACATCAACGCAACCGTGGTGAGCAATGAGTTTTTCATGATGGGACTCCGATGCGAACGTGACGATCGAACGGCGCTCAGCTCTTGACCCACGATTTCATGGCGTCGCGGAGCTTCGCCATCGCCATCAGCACGCCATCCGTTGTTCCTTTGGGCAGTAGCCGGATGATGTCTTCGTGGGTTCGTATGTAGGAATCCTCCATCCGTTGCTGGGCCGCCCGCCCCTGTTCGGTGAGTGAGATGTCCATCACGCGGCGGTCGCGCTTGCTGATGGCACGACGCACGAACTTCTTCTCCTCGAGACCGTCGATGATGCGGGTGAGCCGGCTGGCGGAAAGGCCCAGGCGCTCAGCGAGGTCGTTGACCGAAAGGACCGCCTCAGACCGGAATGCGCGAAAGAGTTTGAATTCCGCGACCGAGAGCTTCAGTTCGGCGGCGATGCGCTCGCGTTTTTCCTGACAGTGTTCGAGAAGCTCGAACGTCAAGTCGGCCATCTCTTCGGCCTGTCGGCGCTTGTCGGACGGAGCTGGCATGGTGGGGTTTGGCGCGATGCAACGTAGCGGATTTCCGGCATACGGTCAAGGGGCGGACAGGATTGGGTCAGGAACCACCATGGACAGCAAGGGGCCCAACACATACGCCCCGGCGCAGTGAACCGCTTATCAAATGCCACGACAGTCTCGGGAAGATGTAGAACTCTACATGCGTCAGACAAACGGCCTTCCTTCACGTCCCGCTTGAAGTATGGATCATCGCCGCGCGATGTTTGCGGAATGACTCCGCCTGCACTTCGTGGTGTCTTTTTGTCTCCGACATTTCCAGGTCTTCGGGAATTCTCCTACATTCATTCACGTTGCTCGATCGCCTGCTCATATGAACGCCATCCTCTTCTTTGTCGTCTTCATTCTCATCCTCACAGGGGGCTACGGGTACGTCGGTCTTCGCTTCATTCAACCGATGCAGCTTCCTTCTCCATGGAACCTTGTGGCATGGGGAGCGCTCGTCGCCCTCCTCATCATCCCCGCAGCCGGAATGTTCATCTCGTTCAACCGCATCGAGCGATGGTGGTCCGTGGCCGCTTCGTGGATGGCGTATGTCAGCCTTGGACTCTTCTCGTTTCTCTTTACGTTGACGGTGCTCAAGGACCTGGGCGTGCTGGGTTGGGGGATCTGGGAGAAGAGTCGCGACCTTCTCGGATCTGCGACTTCGGCCGAAGCGCTGGCCGACCCGGAGCGAAGGCAATGGCTCGTGAGGAGCTTCCATCTGTCATTGTTGGGCGTCGCAAGTGGACTCACGGGATACGCTATCTTCGAAGCGCGGCGGCGTCCGGCCGTCGTGGAGGTCCAGATCCCGCTTCCGGATCTCCCCGTATCGTTCGACGGCTTCCGGATCGTCCAGCTTACCGACATTCATGCTGGTTTGACCGTCGCCCGGCCGTTCGTCGAAACCGTCGTGGAGATGGCCAACGAATTGCGGGGCGACCTCATCGCCTTCACGGGCGACCTCGTCGACGGCACCGTCGCCCATTTGCGTGAGCATGTCTGGCCGATGGCACGGTTGACGGCTCCGTACGGACGCTTTTTTGTGACGGGCAATCATGAGTATTATTCCGGCGCTGAGGCATGGGTGGAGGAAGCAAAACGCCTCGGATTCGACGTACTGATGAACGAGCACCGCGTGATCCATCGCGACGGCGGACGGCTCGTGCTCGGCGGAGTGGCCGATATCGGGGCCAAGGATTTCGTGCCCGACCATCGGTCCGATCCCGTCGCGGCGTTCGATGGCGCGCCTGCCGGGCTTGTGCGGGTGCTGCTGGCTCATCAGCCCCGCAGTCTTGAGGGTGCGCGCGCCGCGGGCGTCGACCTGATGATCTCCGGACACACCCACGGCGGGCAGTTCTTTCCGTGGAACCTCTTGGCCGCTGTCGGCCAGCCCATGCTGAAAGGATTGAAGCAGTTCGGGTCGACCTGGCTCTACGTGAGCGAAGGAACCGGCTACTGGGGACCTCCCCTGCGCCTCGGCACGCGGTCGGAGATCACCGTCATCACCCTCCGAAGGTCCGCCAATGTCTGACCCACCAGCGGACGAAAAGACCGATCGCCCAACGCCCCGACTGACAGCGCGTGAATCTTCCGTCCTTTTCTGGTCGCTCGTGGTCGTTGGCGTCGTCCTTGCGCTCGCCGTCATTCCCGGCGTCTTCATCATCGACGAACCCAACTATCTCTCGACGGTGGTGGGCGTTCGCCACGGCACATGGTTCGTCCCCGGAACGGATGGACTTCCACCAACCCGGGAACTGGTAGCGTTCGACCCCGAAGCGCCGTCCCGCAGTATTTCAACTACACCGGTCGCCTCCCTCGCCCCGCCTCTGTATGCCGTTCTCGCTCTTCCTGTCTCCTGGTTCGGATGGACGTCGTTGTTCTTTCTGAACGTGGTCGGCTTTGTGCTTGCGACGTGGGTCGTCTATGTGCTCGTGCGCGAGCAGGGCGGTTCGATCTCCGGCGCGGTCCTTGGCGCAACCCTCTTCGGCTTGGGCGGCTTTTCGATCGAATATGCACTCGGCATGTGGCCGCATATGGTCTCGGTCGCATTCACATCGGCGGCTCTGCTTGCTGCGACGCGCAGCATCGACCGACGGTCCCTCTTCCATGCATTCCTCGCAGGATGCCTGTCGGCGGTGGCCGTCGGTGTGCGTGAACAATCGATCATCATCGTCGGCGGTCTCGGCATCGGGATCTTCCTGTTGTCTCGGCCACGATTGCGCTCGATAGCCATGTTTGCGGTCGGAGCCGCAATACCGCTCTTGAGTATCGCTGCGATCAATGCCGAGCGACTGGGCGTTTTTCATCCCCTCCCCAAGCTCGTGACGTTTACCGTCGACGTACGCGAAGCGGCGGCGAACACGGCCACCACGGGGGGGCCGGCCGCGGTGTTGTGGGCCAAGGTCATCGACTTCAGACGCCACCCGCCCTTTTCTGAGCCGCGCCGTGAGCAATTGTTCCGCAACGAACCTGTGACCGGCGTGCCTCTTGTTGGCGGCGGGGTCGTCAAGAAGGCGCTTCTCCAGTCGGCGCCGTGGATCGCGCTGGCCTTCACAGTGCTGGTCGTTGGCTGGCGAGGGCCGAAGCATCAGCGACCCGTCCCTCTGACGTTCCTGCTTCTGGCCGCCGGCGTTGTGGTACCGATGCTGGCCGTTGTCGCCGCAGCCGGGTTTGGTCGTTCGGACGGTCTTGCCTACAATCAGCGGTACTTTCTTGAGATGGTGCCCGTTTTCGCCGTACTCGTAGGCCTTTCAGCGGGCTCGCACCTTCGTCCGGCCTGGGTCGCACTGGGCGGGGTTGCTGCCATCGTGGGTGCGGTGGCCATGTTCTCGCTGATACCGATCCCCCATCAGTACACCGAAATCGCCGTCCTCCCGCTGCTGCTGGCACTGGCCTCGGCCGTTGCCGGAATCGCCTGTTGGAAACGATCCGCCGGTGTATTCGCATCGGTCGTGCTGGGTCTTGCCCTCGGCTGGTCGGTCTTGATCCATCTCGTCGACGATGTCAGGGCCTCGCGCGCCCGTCGATCTTCGAATCTGGCGATCTTCGAAGCCATCGAACCGCACATTCCCCGTGGCGCGGCGTTGTTCACGTACGGCGGCGGCCGTGATGCGGTCGGACCGCTCATGCTGACGAAGGACGTACTTCTCCTCGACGCTTGGGCCGACGAAGGAGCTGATGCCGTTCGCATGATCGATGCGCTGCACGCTCGCGGCCAACGTGTTTTTGTTCGCCCCGATGGATTCCCCCCACGAGTGCTGGCCAACATGATGGACCGACGCCGGGTGGTGCACCTGCGCGAGACCTTTCCCTTCCTCGCCGAGATCGTCACGCCTTCATAAAGTTCTGTACCTCACTGGCACGACATTTTTCGGGGCGTGTCAGAATCAAGAATCGTCTGCGGGCAGACGTTGTGCATTGCATTTCCCTCATTCTTCACCGTACTTATGGGGTGAATGTGCGGCACGTCACGACGCTTGACGACGGCTATGCCCTCTGACGACGCATCATCGCTCTCTGTTTCGCCGTCCCCACGACGGCGACCCAACCCGTCGCACTCTCCGCTGAGGTGATGCCATGACCATCCACTATTACATGCTGTGCTACCGGACCGAAGCGCTCGTTGCTTCGCATCTCGACCCCGAATCGTTCGGCCGCTACATGGCGATCGGGACGCAGAAGCTCACGAAGGGCAATGTCATGTTCTTCGAGATCGACCCGGCGCTCAAGAGCTCGTACTTCAAGCTCGATGACATCGCTCAACGGTGCGTGCCCCATGCCGACGGCAGCCCGAAACGGAGCAAATACATCAGCATCTACCGGGTGCTCGAACATCTGCCGACCGAGACCTTCGGCTCGCTCTACCTTGTGACCGCCGACGGGCGGGTGCTCAAGCTCGATGCCGACGCTCACTCCGCTGAGATTGCGAATCACGGTGTGCATCTGTATTACGAACTCTGTCCCGTCTCTCCCCTCGTTGTGTCGGCCTTGCCGCCGGGACGTTTCGCACAGTTCATGACCAACCCGGCGAATCCGGTCCACGTGCCTCGCATCTTCTTCGCCGACCTGCTGCTCGAACAGGACGAGGCGGGCCATCTCGCCGGCTACCTCCCCTACCACGACCCGATGCACCTGCTGCAATGCGTCGAAGAGGTCCGGAAAGGGGGAAACAAGCCGACAAAGACCGTGTCGCGCAATCCGGCTCATCATGGGTTCTTTCGAACGATCAACCGGGGCTTCTTTCTTGGAGACCAGCAGAGCATCAAGGTCTATCGCTTCCCCGACCGGCGTGAGCTGGAGGTCGAACACGCTCGGTGGTGGCGGTCAGCTTCGGAAAGCCTTTCATAGTGCGTTCAGGAGAGATTGGCGGAGTACGATGGTCGATCGACGATTCTCGATCATCGGGAAACCTTCACCGGTCACTGTTCACCTTTCACCGTTCATGTTTTAGCCTTCACTGTTCACCAATTCTCCACCTTGACCATCAGATGTTTCAAAGGATACGCTCGTGACACCTTCTCGTCGTTGGATCACCCGCGCGCTCGGGTCCGAACGGACCAAACGCGCCTTTCTTGTGGTGATGCTCTGCCTCTTTGGCGGAGCCATGCTGATCAATCCATTCTCATCCGCCGCCGAAGAGCCGGCCGTGGCCGAGCCGCACTCGTTCACGCCGTTCGCGCTGTTCTCCGACCCCCGCTACACCCCGATGGAGATCGCCAGTCTCCTCATCGTTCTGGCGATCGCGCTCGGAGGACTGCTCTACGCCATACTCCTGATGCGACAGGTGATGCGTGCCGATCAAGGCACCCCGAAGATGCAGGAGGTCGCCGGCGCCGTTCGAGAAGGCGCCAACGCCTACCTCGCCGCGCAGTTCAAGCGGATCGGACCTCTCATCATCATCCTGACCGGACTGTTGTGGCTCACCTACACCGGCGCTGAAGATGCCTTCCGCTGGGGCCGGGCGGGGGCATTCCTCGTCGGTGCGCTGTTCAGTTGGACCGTTGGATTCGTCGGGATGCGGCTGGCGACCACTGGCAACCTGCGCGTTGCGGCGGCCGCCACGCGGAGCTACGGCGAGGCCATGCAGATCGGCTATCGCACCGGCACCGTCACCGGCATGCTGACCGACGGGCTGGGCCTGCTCGGCGGCACCGTCATCTTTATCATCTTCGGCGAAGCGGCCTACGAAGCTCTGCTTGGGTTCGGCTTCGGGGGAACACTGCTGGCGCTCTTCATGCGCGTCGGCGGAGGCATCTACACGAAGGCGGCCGACGTCGGAGCAGATCTGGTCGGAAAAGTGGAAAAGGATGTGCCCGAAGACGACCCGCGCAATGCCGCGACGATCGCGGACAACGTGGGCGACAACGTCGGCGACTGCGCCGGCATGGCCGCGGATATCTTCGAGAGCTATGAGGTGACGATGGTGGCCGCCATGATCCTCGGCATGGCCAGCTTCGGCCACAAGGGGGTCATCTTCCCGCTCCTCGTGCGCGGCATCGGCGTCCTCGGCTCGATCATCAGCACCTACACGGTCAAGGCCGGAGCGAACGATACGTCCGACACGGCGCTCAGGAGTGTCCACCGCGGCTTCTGGATCGGGTCTGTTATCAGCGTCGTCGGCTTCTTCGTACTCGGCTTCTTCTACCTCAACTTTGACTCCCTCTACCTGCAACAGAATCCGATGGCTGCCGCGGGATTTCCGAACGGCGACCCGAACCAGCTGAGTTTCTTTGCCAACCTCGGCTTCGGGGGTCTTGACCTTCGGCCGGCGTGGACCTGCCTCATCGGCGTCTTCCTGGCCATCGCACTCAACAAGATCACTAGCTACTTTACGCACACCGGACACGCACCCGTCAAGAGCCTCGCCAAGGCCTGCCAAACGGGGCATGCGACAAACATCATCCAGGGCTTCGCTGTGGGCTATGAAAGCACGGTGGCGGCCTTGTTGGTCATTGCGGCGGCGATCCTGGTGTCCGTCCTGACATACGCCGGCACGCCTCCGCTGTTCGTGGCCTACGGTGTGGCCATGGCCGGCATCGGGATGCTGACGCTCACGGGCAACACGATCTCAATGGACGTCTTTGGCCCGGTGGCTGATAACGCCAACGGCATCGGTGAAATGGGCTACGACCCGGTCGCGATGGAGAAGCAGCATCCGGGCAGCTACCACCGCGCGCGACAGGTCCTGGCGGATCTCGACGCGGTCGGCAACACGACGAAGGCCGAGACGAAGGGCATTGCGATCGGCTCGGCGGTCATCGCAGCCGTCTCGCTGTTCTCGAGCTTCATCGCCGTCATCGCGGTCGGAAGCGAGGACCGGATCAGCCTGATGACGCTCGAGCAGTACGCCGCGGAGGCCGGACGGCTGACGGTGGCCGACCCCAAAGTGTTCATCGGATTCCTGCTGGGAGGCGCGGTGCCGTTCCTCTTCAGCAGCATGCTCATCCGCGCCGTGGGACGCGCAGCGTTCTACATCGTCAAGGAGTGCCGCGTACAATTCCGCGACCCGGAGATCTGGGCCGGTACGAAGCGCCCCGACTACGGCCGCGTCGTGAACATCTGCACGGCGACGGCGCAGAAAGAGCTCATCGGTCCGGGTGTCCTGGCGATCATGGCGCCGATCTTCACCGGATTTCTGATGGGACCTTACGCTCTCGGGGGATTCCTTGCCGGAATGATCCTCGTGGGACAGCTGCTGGCGGTATTCATGTCGAACGCCGGCGGAGCGTGGGACAATGCGAAGAAGATGATTGAAGATGGCATTTACGGCGGCAAGGGATCCGAGGCACACAAGGCCGCCGTCACGGGCGACACGGTCGGCGATCCGCTCAAGGACACGGCGGGTCCGGCCATCAATCCGCTCATCAAGGTTATGAACATGGTGAGTTTGCTCTCGTTGGGCCTCGTCCTGCAGTACAACGTCATCGCTCCTTCGGCAGGTGAAATCGTTGCAGGCGCCATCGTCATCGTGGTCTCCGTGGGGTCGATCATCTGGGCGGTCTGGCAGAGCAAGCGTGATTCGGGGGAACTGACGGAGGAGAACGAGCGCGCCTCTTAACATCGAATCTCTTCTCTTGACTGTGAAGCGGGCGGCTGGCATCTTGTCGCACGCGGTCGGACCGGCCGCGGCACAAGTACCACCGCCCGTTGACGTTTCATGACCCGACACTTCCTTTGCCGTTTCGCCTTCGTTGCCGTCGCTTGCACCGCCGCCGTCGGTTGCCACGAGCCCTCCTCACGTGAGAACATCGCCTCTCGCAGCGGTCGCCTTTTCGACCTTTCACTCGAACGCTTTCCCGATTCCCCGCTGACCGCCCTCGCTCGTTTTCGTACTGAGGCACCCGCACGCGTAACAGTCACGATCGTCGGTCAGGATGGGGAACACCTGATAAAGGGCTTTGACCAATATCGAACGGTGCATGAAGTTCCTCTCCTTGGACTCTATCCCGACTTCAGCAACACCATTGTCCTGCGGCTGGACGAAAGGAACGGAGCAACATCCACAGACACGATCAAGGTCGTCACCCCTCCGTTGCCCGTCAGCATTCGCAACATCCCGCTCCGCACGGTCCGCGTCGGGGATGCTCCCCTCGCCCCCGGTTTCACGCTGTTGTTGCTCAGCAGAGAGTATGGCGGCTCGCGCGAAGAATCCCACTTCATGGCTGTAGACGCCGGGGGAAGGATCCGCTGGGTGTACACAGGGCAACATCTCTTCATGGGGAAACTGTTGCCGAACGGACACCTGGTGGTGCAGGTCCCGAACGCGTTGACGAGGCTCCGGTCATCATACAATCACGTCATTGAGCCGCTCTTGGCTGTGGCTGGATGGCACTCGGTGCTTCGGTATCTGTACTGGGGGATCCCCGACACGCATACGCCTGGCCGAATCGAACAACAACGGGCAAACCCTGTGCGTAGTCTGCCGGCGCTTATCGCATCGTGGCTACCGTCGTCGCTCGGAGAACACAACACGCTCCACGAGATCGACCTGTTCGGACGGGTCATCGCCCAGTGGAAGGCCGAAGGATTCTCGATCCATCATGATTTTCTTTTCCTCCCCAACGGAGATCTGCTTGTTCTCGCGAGCACCCCGACCGACGATGAAGACCTGATCGTGCAACTCGAACGGCATTCCGGCCGGACGATCCGCGTGATCGATCTCAAACAGGTCCTCGACGTTGATCGGTCTGTCCTGCCCCGACACGTGAGCAATCTCGATTGGCTCCATGCGAACGCTCTTCTCTATGAGGAACGCGATTCGACCATTGTGGTCTCGGCCCGTAATCAGAGCGCGGTCGCAAAACTCTCGCTCGATCCGCTGCGGGTCCGATGGATCCTCGGCGATCACGACCGATGGTCGGAACCGTTTCATCCGTATCTGTTGCAGCTTCTGGCCGGCGAATTCGCCTGGGGCCAACATGCTCCCATGAGATCCCCGGTGCATCCGCAGCGGTTTCTTCTCTTCGACAACGGCAACCAGCGGAGCTACCATACTCCGATGCCCCCCGAGTCGAGCTATTCGCGTGCGGTGGAATACGAGGTCGATGAGAACGCCCGCACGGCGACACAGACTTGGTCGTATGGTTCAGACAACCGATGGTACTCTCCGGTGGTGGGCAATGCGGAGTACCTCTCGAACGGAAATCGGCTGGTCTGTTTCGGAGGTATTGCACGCGATCGTGAAGGAAGAGCGGTCGAATGGATCGAGCCTGCGGAGACGCCGGGTCTTTTCCGGAATCGAAGCGTGAAGAGTTGCGCCGTCATCGTGGAAGTGACCGGGGACAACGCGCCTCGACCGTTGTGGGAATTGCGTATCGAGGACCCAGACCGTAGCCACTTCGTCGGCTACCTGGTCTATCGGGCCCATAGGATCTCGCTGTACTGAACCATCCCTTTTCGGTGGAAGGGCCGTCATGCAATGAGGCACCTGCGGCCTTCGGAGGGAAATACTGCTGACTTCCTTCGCGCTGACGCAGCCCGAACACCTCCGCCGGATCTGTGCGAAAACCGAGACCGACCTTTGCACAGTCGTACGTTCGGTGAAGGGCCTCGCCGGATGATCGACCTGGCCGCGCCAAAGAGGGGAGATTTCAACGCGGTGGGGAGCGTGGCTTCGGAGATGATGCAGCAGGTGCCGCGGATCATGTGTGATTACCTCTCGATATTGGGACGGACGAATGCATCTGGGACGTATGTGGAAGGAGGCCGTCCTTTGAGAGCAGAGGTGGCCAGGTTGCTCCGTTGCGAACCGTTATGTATCTTATCTACCCCCCGGCGAAAGCCGGGGTGATTTTTTCGTTCGGGGCGTGCCGTTCGACTACGCTCGCGGCATGCCTCACATTCATTCTCAGAACGTGGCTCGCCACGTTTTTTGAGAATCCTTCGGGACGTGGCGCAGCCCGGTAGCGCACTTGCTTGGGGTGCAAGGGGTCGCGGGTTCAAATCCCGCCGTCCCGACCAGATTTCAACGATTTTCTCTACCCCTCAGTTCTTTTGCTAACGGTTTTGCTAACCGAGAGGCTAGCATGACCGTTACAAATCTTCATCTCTTCAAGCGTCCCAACGGCTTTTGGTATATCCTCTATACCGTCGACGGCCGTAAGCGGTGGAAGTCCACCAAATGCACCGATCGGAGCCGGGCGCTTCAGAAGGTTTCCGAGTTCAAGGATCTGGTCCAACGGAAGCCTTCACCTCGAAGTCTTCGCACCTTCACGCAAGAGTTCATCAAGTTCGCCAGGACGACTTACGCGCCGGGAAGCGTTGACATCTTCTCCGTGGCGTTGCGCAATCTTCTCCTGGTTGTTGGGGACTTGGCGCTCACTTCTGTGACGCCACACCATGCGGATCTTTACAAGGCATATCGGAACGGATCAGTCCGACCGACAAGCGTGAACGTTGAACTTCGCGCACTGCGAACCGTGTTCAACGTCGCACTTCGGTGGGGGCTGATTACGACTAATCCGTTCTCGAACGTTCGATTGCTCAGAATTCCCGAATCTCGGCCTCTCTTTTTCTCGCTGGAGGAGTTCAACAAGCTGATTGGGGCGACCACGACTCAACTTCAGCGGGATCTTTTTACTTTTGCAATTTCCACTGGGATGAGGCGCGGCGAAATTCTCGACTTACGTTGGATCGACGTCAATCTTGAACGGAAAACGGTCGACATCCACAGCTCGCCAACCCACCGGGTGAAATGGGGCAAGATGAGGACCGTCCCTCTCGGAGATGTCGCACTTTCGGTCCTCGAGCGAAGGAGGATGAACCCTCAAGGCGAATTTGTGTTTGAGACGAATGGACAGAAACTGAAGGGAGGCTCGGTAACGAAGGTATTGAAGAAGGCTGTCAGACGAGCAGGGCTAGACGATCGACTTCATTTCCACAGCTTCCGACATAGTTTTGCGACGCTTCTAGTGCGGAATCATGTGCCGATCTACGAAATCCAGAAGCTGCTGGGCCACTCCGACATCTCCATGACACAGATCTATTCCCATCTCGTGACCAGCGAACTTCATGATGCGGTGAACAGGATCCGAATCGAAGGCTAAGCGCAGGGCCCGAACATTGAGGCGACAGAATTCTTGAGATGGCCCCGTAGAAAGAGAAACGCCCGAGAGATGCCGGTCTCGGGCGGTTTCTCGCATATCCAGTTCTCTTACTTCGCCAGCATCAACTTCTTCACAGAAGCCTTACCTCCGGCAACATATCGCAGCAGATACATGCCGCTTGGGAACCGATCGCCGTTCCAAGTGACTGAATGCACGCCCACTGCCTTCGTCTCGTTCACCAAGATATCGACTGATCGTCCAAGAAGGTCGAATACTTCCAGTCTAACCTCTCCTGGATCCGCCACTGCGAACCTGATCTCGGTCGAAGGATTGAATGGATTTGGGTAGACATCGAGCGACGTTTCATCCTCCAATTCTGAGGCCGCCAACGACGGCGCCTCAAGCACGCCCGGGTCCTCACCCAACGCCACCAGAATTCCCCGATCGAACGTCCCGCCAAATGACCGATACAGCTGTGACAAGGCTCGGCGAGAGGTCTCCGTCTCGGTGGCACTGTATGACTTCAGCGATGCCAGCATGAGAAGGGCGTGTTTGGCCCTTTCCGTGCCCGGATATCGACTAATGATTGACTTCGCAAGGAGTTTCATGGACGCGAAATCTCGTTCCGTCATATACGCGTCGAGCAGCAGATCTTCGGACACTGGCTGAAGCTCACCCGACCGAGTCGCCAAAGCGGCCACGAGCGTCTTCGCCGAAGTTTTGTCCAACCGCTTTTTGCTCTATAGAGGCCAAGAAGCGCAGCTCTCTTGTTCGAACCAGTCGATCGGTCCATAATGTATTGGAATAAGTCGCGCGCCATGATGTTCTCACCCCGGCTCAGGGCCGCCAAGGCAACTTCGAATTCACTGCTGGCCTCTGCAGTTGTCATCCCTTCTTCAAACTCGCTCGCCGTGGGACCTTGCCATTCAATGAGGCAATCGTAGTCGTTTTGACGTGCAGGATACCAGTCCAAGGTGCTGTTAGGGCCAGTGGAGAACTTCGATTGATTTGGCTCAAATTCCCCCCACCAGTTGCCTTTGGCGGAGACATGCGACCCTTCGTTCGATATGATGTTGTATGAGTCGTTTATCACCTCATTGCATCCACCCGGATAGATGCATACGGGATCCGGCGGGAAGTTTGCCAGATAGTCTCCCAGAATAATCCAACTGGCGTTGTATGCCGCCAGACCGACCAGATTCTGTCTGACAAAGTTCGCCCCATGTCCGGTAAGCCCGTGACCTCCCGTGATGTAACCGTAGGTGTCGGCATAGATGCCGTAATTACTCGCCGAGATGGTGTTGTTCGTCAAATCGCACCAGCTGTTGTATGCATCAACTCCAACATACGTCCTGACACCATTTACTATGCCATTCCCGAGGACCTGGTTGCCCACCAGTTGCACCATCGGTCCGTTATGAGACGACGGAGGAGGCTCTTCATACATTCCCTCGATGACAGGCGATGCAATCGGCAAGGGATCCCCTCCTCCGGACCCTTCAATGTAGTTGTTGACCAGAATGATCCCGTGATGGTGGTTGTTCTGAACGGTGACGTTCGTAATCGATGGGTTCGACCCGCCTTCAATGACGATGCCGTTGCCGGCACCGCAGTCACGAATGATGCTGTTCGAGATAGAACCGGTCGAGCCGGAGGCGAAGCGGATACCGTTCCACGAGTTTGACTGGCCGATGATCTCGCTATTGGTGATCGTCGGAGAGGAATTGTAGAATCGGAGGGCGGCGTCGTAGCCAAAGTTGGATCCGGAGACGCGAAGTTGATTGATGGAGAGATTGCTGACATTGGTCGCAGTGACTGGTTCGGTTGCACCGATGATGTCGCAGTATTGTAGTGTCGAGCCATCGGCTGCCGAACCTTCAAATCGAATTCCTTTCCATGTTGTCCCTGTCGGTGACCTAAAGACCACTCTCACCTGACTATTGCCAAGCACTCTAAGTCTCCCCTGAACGACTAACTCCGAATTCGCTTCGACCTCCACAGTTTCGCCAGCCAGAATATCAATCTGAGATCCTGACGTTATCGTCGTGGGCTGCACGACGTGGAGTCGACCATCGAACTCGGCAGTATGCAGCCCTTGGTCATCTTTGATCCACCAGATCTTCTTGTCACGTCCTTCTGAGAGGGAAGGGACGACAAACTGCTAGGGAATCTCCACCGCAACAAATATTGCTTGTAAATTCCCTTGTCCGTGCCGTCCTCAATTGCATTGACGCGGATTTCACCCCCATAATGCAATCCGCTCTCACCATATCCGCTAGGGACATCTCTGTAAGTGATTTCGGGCGATGCGTAGCCGATCATTCCCCCCTGAAATCCACCCTTGAACGAATTGGACACACGAGTACGCCAATGTGCAATGCGTCGGAATCGTCCCGCTGGGGACGAGACCCCAATACGTGTGAGAACGTCTCTGAGGAGCACATGCTTCTGCGGATATCCTCCAAATCCTTGGACCTCATCGACATAGATCTGGTTTGGGTTGTAGGGTCCTGTTCCCGGATCTGACACGTAAGCCGCGTGACCATACAGATTTCCATCGGGATCGAAGACCAAAATATCTCTTTCTAGCAGATCTTCGTAGTTTGTTGAGAACGTGAAGTAGGTGGGATCGATTGTCCCTTTGGTTACCAGGCGCGTGTCGTATGGATTGGCTGTGGCCGCGTCACACGATGCGTCATTGGCATCTTTTCCAAACGCTCTTGCCATTGCATAGCCAACGCAGATTGAGCCAATATGATAGTGGGTAACAGGCATTGCGCCATACGTCCTGTGGGGCCGAGGTTCCTGGGGAGGAGGGTCCTCTTCTTGTGCCATAATGGAAGCGCCGGACATGAGTGCTGAGAGCATGATTGCGGTAGTTCGAATCATGAGTCGTCCACCTTTCTGGTTGGTGCATAGGATCACATGATCCTGTTCGTGCGCCATGGAAAGCGATCATTGGTCTATTTGCCACGCATCACAATCGATTGGGAAGCATCGAAACCGCCGGCGAAAGCAGCATCGAATGTCATCCAGATGCCTGTCGGATATTGTCCTTCACCTAGAGAACTCAATGGTTCGGACCAACTGGCGCCGTCAAAGTGCAGGATATCACCGTTGTACGTTAGCACGAGAACATTGTAGTCTGAGGTCCCGGTAAGAAATGCGGGTAGTACTGAAGGAGCCAAGAGTTGAGTTCGTGCTCCGTTCGCGATGATATCAAGCCCATCACCTGCAGCATAGAGCCTGCCTGATGGTGATGCCCATAGGGACCATTGAAACGAGCGGGAGCTATCGACAAGGCTCCACAAGCCGGACGAGAAGCGGAGCAGATACGCGCGAATCCCGGAGTTGAGGGCTACGTAAACATCATTTGACCTATCGACAACGAAATTCGAGAAGCCGAGTTCAACTCCGAAATCGGTTCTGTGCAGAACGAACGGAAGAGAATAGGGGGTAACGGTACTTCCGTCATAGTGGAAAATTGTCCCATCGTAACCTCCCATCCAAAGGTCTGCAATGGAACTGCCCCCGATGGCCTGAAGAGAACGAACCCCAGTCGGCAAGACGATCCTCTGCCAGACGCCGTTTCTTAGAATCAACGCCAGCGCGCTGTCAGGGGAGGCCCCAACTTGCACGCCGGTTACATACCAACGAGCGCCCACGACAGCTACACTCCCATCTTCGAATACCTTGACCGCATCGAACACCATGATGTATTCGCTCGATCCAAACTGGAGCAGACTCACCTCTTTCCACGATGTCCCGTCAAAACGAAATAGCTTCTTATAGTGCGTGTTTCCGCTATAGCAGCAAGCATAAACATTATGCGCGTCTTTGCCGTCGATGCCATTGACATGAACTTGATAACGATCATCACGAATCGTATCGACGACCCAAGAGAAGTCTCGAGGATTCCTCAGTGACACACCGGAGGTATCCGAACAGGAGGAAATAAACGAGAAAGCGACCCCCAGCAACATCAACCAGATTGTGGTTCGTGGCACAAATCTCAGAACCTCAGAATAGCAGGACATGGCGGTTTGAGTGGATGGTCTGAGTCGGGAGTGAAATTTGCCGTGTGAACGACTCACAGCTAGCTGACTGATTTACTTCTGTTGTTGTGAATCACTCAAGAATACGAAACAACAAGCCCACCCCAACGGTCATTAACCGCCAGAGTGGGCTTTCGTCGAAAAAGGGGATACCAAGTCATTCAGTCACCTTGGCTCCCCCCTTGGTTACCGTTTACAAGGATGCGCTATGTTTCCACGCTGGAAAGTTGGTGAAGTGGCCGATGAGTGTCAAGAGAAATTCTGAAGTGCGTTCTCGTAAATGGGACGGCGAGACGAATTGGAATGGCGTGTTCGAATGAAGAACGCCCAAGCTCATCACTGGGGCGTTTGGCGTCCTTCCGCGAGTCAAAATTCCTCGATGACATGACAAGCCAAGAAACCGGATATCAATTCTGAATGTGTTCCTGAAGGCGAGATGACTAGACTTCCGTTAGAAGGAATGGCCGGCTTGTTCGCAGGTGCAATCAGGGAAATGCATATCAAGGTCGAAGAAGAGGCGAAAACGACCTGAACCCCAGAAGGGGACGCGAGAAGTCTTGATT
>CAZOMY010000040.1:0-26232 GCA_964581115.1 uncultured Ignavibacteriaceae bacterium
CATGCCTGCCCGCCGGTCAGGCGGGGCGGTAATCGTTTTTCCGCAACCTGCTAGGCGACTGCTGCATGACAAGCGAAGATCCGTGAGTGGACCGCCAAGGCCGCAAAGAACGCTGAGAACGCCAAGACGAAGTTCAGAATAGAGGATGAATTGACCCTCATGCGGGTTCTGACGATTCGCGTCCACTGGCATTCATTCGCGGTTGCTGGGAACACCAAGCACCAACATTATGTCACTCATTTGACATGAAGATCCTCGTACTGGCAGAACAACGCGACGGTAAGCTCCGAAAATCCAGCGCAGAAGCGGTGCGCGCTGCGCGCACCATCAGCGACCAGTCCAACGGCGAGGTCATCGCCCTGGTCGTCGGTGCGAACGGCGCGTCGGCCGCCGCCGAGACGGGCGGTTACGGCGCTCATCGGGCAGTAACAGTGGATGACCCGAGGGTGGCGGCCTACTCCACGACGGCGTGGACGAAGGCTGTGGCTGAGACCGCGACGGCATTGAGCGCTACGGCCGTCATCCTTTCGGCGACCGCGTTGGGCAAGGACCTAGCGCCGCGGGTGGCTGTGCGCTTGCAGGCCGGCCTCGCCGCTGATTGTACGGCATTGCGATTGGAAGGGGGCACGATCGTCGCGACACGTCCCATGTACGCCGGCAAAGCGCTGGCCGACGTGCGCGTCACGACACCCGTGCAGGTCCTCACGCTCCGACCGAATGTGTTCACCTCCGGTGCGTCGTCAGGCGCATTGGCTCCGGTAACGTCGCAGGCCGTCAGCTTCGCAGACGCCGACGCGAGCGCGCGCGTGACCGACGTGCAGACAGGCTCGGGCAAGCTCGACGTTGCGGAGGCCGACATCGTCGTGAGCGGAGGTCGTGGATTGAAAGCCCCCGAGAACTTCGCGATGATCGAAGAGCTGGCGGCCGCATTGCACGGTGCCGTCGGAGCTTCGCGCGCCGTGGTCGACGCGGGTTGGCGTCCGCACTCCGAACAGGTCGGCCAGACAGGAAAGACCGTGTCGCCCTCGCTGTATGTCGCCGTCGCCGTTTCTGGGGCGATCCAGCACCTTGCGGGAATGTCGTCGTCAAAGTATATTGTCGCCATCAACAAGGACAAGGACGCACCGATCTTCCAGGTGGCCGATTACGGCATCGTCGGAGACGCGTTCGAGGTTGTGCCGGCTCTGACGGCCGAGATCAAGAAGCTGACTGGCGGGGCGTAAGCGAGAACATCGTGGAACGCGTTCAGGTCGATATCCTCGGGTTGCATACGAGCCCTTCGAGCGGAGGCGCCTATGCGCTGATCCTCAAGGAGATGCACGGCCCTCGGCGCCTGCCGATCATCATCGGGGCCTTCGAGGCGCAGTCGATCGCGCTCGAGATGGAAGGCATCCGGCCGCCGCGTCCGCTGACGCACGACCTGATGAAGACGATCATCGACACGCTGGGGGGGTCGCTCAACGATGTCACGATCAACGAGCTGCGCGAGGGAACTTTCTTCGCGCGCCTGACGGTCGATGCGAAAGAGATCGACTCACGGCCGAGCGACGCGATCGCACTGGCCGTTCGGTACGGCGTTCCGATCTTCGTTGCCGACCGCGTCATGGACGAGGCATCGTTCATTCCCGAGAACGAAGAGGCCGAAGCCGAGCCGTCGGGCGAGACCTCGAGCGAGACCGCGGAGTCCGGTCCAGCCATGCCGCCGGCGCCGTCAGCCACCCGCTTGGAACAGCTCGAGAAGGACCTTTCCGAGGCGGTCTCGAAGGAAGACTACGAGAAAGCCGCCAAACTCCGCGACGAGATCAAGCGCCTCAAGGCGCTCAATTCCTGACCCGGACGATGGGATCGCCGTTCCCTCCCTCCGTTCCCGACCGTCCGTCTTCCACCCTTCAACCTTTCCACAGGATCCCATCATGACCACTGCGAAGCGTTTGCTTGCCGTTGCCCTCGTTGTGTCCGTGGGACGGGCCTTTGTTGATGCGCAACCGAAGCCGGCAGATGGCGATCAACGCGCCAAGGTCACGGCGCTGATCGCGGAAGGCGACGAATTGGCGACCAAAAAGTTTGACAACGCCGGAGCGCTGGCGAAGTTCGAACAGGCGTACGCCCTTGCACCGGACAACGTCGAACTGCTCAATCTGTTGAGCCGCACGTACGTCGACATCGGCGAACACCTGCCGGCGGGGACCGACGCTGAAAAGTCGGCGCAGTTGAAGCACTATGAGAGGTCGCTGGAGTTCGCAAACAAGGCCATAGCCGGAGATCCGAATGGTTCGATGGGCTATACGCGACGGGCTATCGCGAACGGCCGCGTGGCGCTCTTCCGGGGCATTTGGGAATCGCTCGACCTCGTCAAGCAGGTGAAGGCCGACATCGAGAAGGCGATCGCACTCGACCCGAAGAACGCCACGGCCTACTACATCCTGGCGCGCACGCACGCGAAAGTGGCCGAACGACCGCGGATGGTCCGGTGGCCGCTGGGCCTCAGCTGGGCAAGTTACGAAGAGGCGGCGAAGCACTACGAGCGCGCGATCGTGCTTCGGCCGGGTTTCATCATGTACCGTCTCGATGCGGCGCGGACGTACATGGAATTGGAGGAATACACGAAGGCCCGGGAACACCTGAACGTGATCCCGACACTCGCGAAAGAGGACGAGGACGACGATCAGTTTCGCAAGGAAGCGGCCGACCTTATGAAGAGGATCGAATCCGAGTAGGACCCGATCTGCGATCGGACACAATGAAGGCCCCGCCGGCGATCATCCGACGGGGCCTTGGCATCTTTCGGAAGGATGAGGTCAAGCAGGCCGTCGCCAGGAGGCTACGCTTCAAAGGGCGGCGTGCTGGCCGCATTCGTGGTAGCGGTCCGCAGAGAAGGATGCGTCTTCGCGAACCACCGGGCGGCGACCAGAGCGATCGCAACATATCCGGCAGCCGTGTAGTACGGCAGTGTCTGGTGGATCTCGAACAACGGGCCGGAGATCATCGGTCCTATCGCCATGCTGGCCGACATCAGCGACGCGAGAATGCCGAGCGTCTGACCCTTCATCGTCGGGTCCGCGGCGCCGGCCACCTGACTTGTCAGCACGACACGCAGGACCGACTGCCCCGTTGAGATGAGGATCGCTGCGAGTGCGAACGCCCACCATGCCGGGACCGTGAACACGATCATCGAGAAGAAGAGGAACCAGAGCATCAGCATCTCCAGCCCGCGTTCCGTGAACCTCCGGAGCCAGAAATGCTTGAGCAGCACGGCCTGGTTGAGGGCGACGATGAGACCCATCGAGGTGAAGGCCAGTCCCGTTTCGAAGGATCCCAGATCGAAGACGTCGCTGACATACAGGGCGAAAACCGACTGCGACGTCACGAACGCCAGCGAGAACATGACCCACGAAATGTAGAGCGGCCTGAGGTTCGTGTCTTGGATAGCTCGGAGGAGGGGACGCGCCGGATTGACGTTCACCCGACCGTCGGTGCGAAACTCCTTCAGCGATTCCGGCAGAAAAAAATAGGCGAAGATCCCATTGAGCGCTGCCAACCCGCCGGCGAACCAGAACGGGAACGAATGCGAAACGGTGCTCAGCACGCCCCCCAACATCGGTCCGAGCATGAAGCCCACGCCGAAGGCCGCGCCGACGAGCCCCAGATTGTGCGCCCGCTCCTTCTCGTCCTTCGACAGGTCGACGAGATAGCTCTGCGTGATCGAAAGACTGCCGGCGCCGGCGCCGTCGATCATGCGGCCGAGGAAGAGCAGGGGGACCGAATTCGCCCCGGCGAACACCACCCAGCCGATCGCCGTCGTCATGATCGCCCCGATCAACACTGGTCTGCGCCCGATCCGGTCCGACAGGTCGCCAAGAAACGGCGAACTGACGAACGAAACGAGCGAGAACGACGCGAACATGAACGTGATCGTCGCCGGACTCGCGCCGAACTCGGTCACGTAGAACGGCAGGACCGGGATCACAATACTAAACCCGATGACGGTGACGAACACCGTCAACAGGATCACGAGTTTCTCTTTACCCACGGGAGTTGGAAGGAGGGAACCTCATCAAGGTACGCAGATCTTTCCCAGGATGACAGGGCGCCGAGCCCCCGTCACGGAGGGAAGGTTGGCCGGCCGGCCCAGGACGGTCGCCCGCGCCAAGAGAGCGAACAGGATCGCTTCCTTGCTGTCGATGGAGAATCCCACATCCTCAACCGTCCGTACGACAACGGGTGAAGCGAGATCGCTGATCCGCTCCATGAGATGCCGATTGTGCGCTCCGCCGCCACTGACAAGGATCTCGTCCACGGGTCCGCGCACGAAACGGCGGATCTGGTCGGTCACCGACCACGCCGTCAGCTCCGTCACGGTTGCCATAAGGTCGTGGGGATCGTGACCGCGGCCGCGTCGAACCAGCTCGGCTACGAACATCTCTCCGAACATTTCGCGTCCCGTCGACTTCGGCGGGGGCCGGCGAAAATACGCATGACGACGGGCCCAGTCCATCAAAGGGATGATGACCATGCCGCGTGCGGCCCGGCGCCCGTTCCGATCGTAGGATTCGCCGAACAGCCTCTCGGCCAGCGCATCGATGACCATATTCGCAGGTCCGGTATCGAAGGCCCGCACCTGTCCGGCGGTCCCACCACGCGGAAGCACGGTGATGTTGGCAATGCCTCCAAGATTGAGCAGGATCCGGGTTCTGCGAGGATGTTGAAAGAGCATCGCATCCAGAAACGGAACGAGCGGGGCCCCCTGACCGCCCACGGCCATGTCGGCGGTCCGAAAATCGCCTACCGTGACGACCCCGGTCCGCTGTGCGATGACCGACGGATCGCCGACTTGCAGGGTCCCCCGCGATGGTAATCCGAACAGCGGTCCAGCCGCCGGAAGATGGTGGACCGTCTGGCCGTGCGAGCCGATAAGGTCGATGGACGCCAGGGGCACACGGGCGCGACGGGCCAGGTCGCGCACCGCGTCGGCGAAGCAGGTCCCCAGCGCTGCGTGAAGCCGGGTCACGACGTCGACCGAACCGGTGCCGGGAAGCGAGTGGTGAAGGATGAAGCCGCGCAGGCCGGCGGGGTACGGCCGATGGAGAGCCGCGATCTCGCGGATGCGCGTCCGGCCGGAACGCTCGTTGATCTCCACCAGACAGGCGGAAACGCCGTCGGCCGAGGTGCCCGACAGCACGCCTGCGATTAAACGAGGCGGAGGTCCGGCCCACCGGATCCGGTGAGATGTTCGTTGGTCCATGATTGCGTACATTCCCGGTGATGACACCGTCGTTCACAGCGGCCGACACGCGCGTCGGCGCGCACATGTCGATCGCCGGCGGTCTGCATACCGCGGTCGAGCGGGCGTTGAAGGCAGGCTGCACTGCTCTGCAGTTGTTCGTGAAGAACAACAATCAGTGGAATGGTAAGCCGTTGACCGACGACGACGTGGCAACCTACAAAGCCGCGGTGTCGAATGCAAATCTCGGCCCGGTCGTCGTCCACACGTCGTATCTCATTAACCTTGCCGCGGTCGACCCCGACACCCTCCAGCGCTCGCGCGCCGCGTTGCAGGACGAGCTCGAGCGTTGCGATCGGCTCGACATCCCTCTGCTCAACCTGCATCCCGGAGCGCACATGGGAGCGGGCGTCGAGGCGGGTATCGAACGCATCGCGGAGTCGATCAACATCGTGCACGATCGCACGCCCGCATGCCGGACGAAGACAGTGCTTGAGACGACCGCCGGCCAGGGGAGCTCGATCGGCCATCGGTTTGAGGAACTGCGTGCGATCATCGACCGCGTTGATGACCGTGGACGCATGGCGGTCTGTGTGGACACGTGCCACGTCTTCGCCGCAGGGTACGACCTTTCGACGGAAGCGGGCTACGAAGAGACGATCCGCATGTTCGACGACATCATCGGGCTTGACCGTCTGGCGGCGTTCCACGTGAACGATTCGAAGAAGCCGCTCGGCTCCCGGGTCGACCGCCACGACCACATCGGCAAGGGCGTCATGGGGCTGACCCCGTTCCGGTGCCTGATGAACGACCGGCGATTCGTCGCGACGCCGAAGGTACTGGAGACCCCGAAGAGCGAGGACCTGCACGAAGACATCGAAAACCTTGCGGTCCTGCGAAGCTTGATCGGAGGTGGACCATGAAAGAACATGGTGCTCCAGATCCATTGAGGTCGGTGTTGGCTCGTCATACCGCCGCCGGCACGTTGGTCGAGCCGATGGAGAACGGCTGGCTCCGCTGCGTTGCCTGCGGGCATCGCTGCAAGATCGCGCCTGGTAAGGCGGGCATCTGCAAGGTGCGCTTCCACGACGGCGCGTCGCTTCGCGTACCATGGGGCTACGTCGGGGGAGTGCAGGCCGACCCGATCGAAAAGAAACCTTTCTTCCATGCTTACCCCGGCTCGATCGCTCTGTCGTTCGGCATGCTGGGGTGCGACTATCACTGCCCGTACTGCCAGAATTGGTTCACGTCGCAGACGTTGCGCGATCCGGCCGCGGGAACCGACATAGAGGAGATCACGCCCGAAGCCATCGTGAAGGCCGCGCTACGGGTCGGCGCGCGTGTGGTGACGAGCACGTATAATGAGCCGCTCATCACGTCGGAATGGGCGGTCGAGGTCTTCAAGCAGGCCCGGAAGCACGGACTGGCCACGTCGTACGTCTCCAACGGCAACGCCACTCCGGAGGTGCTCGACTTCCTCCAGCCGCATCTCGACCTCTACAAGGTCGATCTCAAGGGATTCACGCAGAAAGAGTATTCACGACTCGGAGGAACGCTCTCGGTCGTGCTCGAGACGATCCGCGAGGTTCATCGGCGGGGAATGTGGGTCGAGGTTGTCACGTTGCTCGTGCCGGGCTCCAACGATTCCGACGCCGAGGTGCGCGCCATCGCCGAGTTCATCGCTTCGGTCTCTGTTGACATTCCATGGCACGTCACCGCCTATCACGATGACTACCGCGTCTCCAATGCAGGCTCAACGAGGCCGGCAGCGCTCGTTCGGGCTGCTGAAGCGGGTGTGCAGGCGGGACTCCGGTATGTCTATGCAGGCAACATTCCGGGACGCGTGGGTTCCTGGGAAGACACACGGTGTCCGTCGTGCCAGTCCACGCTGATCCGCCGGTCAGGCTTTGCCGTTCGATCGGTTGCCTTGCGCGACGGATGCTGTTCCTCATGCGGAACCGCCATCCCCGGGCGGTGGGCGTGAGTCGCTCCACGCGGTTCGTTGCCTCTCCTCTGTTCGGGTATTACATTGATACATCATACCCGCATGAAGGGACACTGCATGCCTCAGTACACCGTGCGAACCGTGCTCGATGCGTCGCCCGGCGAGGTCTTTCGAATTCTGACCGATGCCCGTCAGCTGAGAGCGTGGTCCGGCCAATCGGGCCGCGTGCCGAAGCAGATCGGAGGCGCCTTTTTCTGGTTCGACGGTTGGGCCGCCGGACGTGTCCTTGCTTATGAGGAAGGCAAGCATCTGTCTCTGACATGGTCGGTCAGCGATTGGCCGGAGGGCACGCAAGCGTCGATCGTACGCATTGCCCTGTCGGGCACCTCCAAGCGGACAACGTTACGGATCCATCACACCGGACTTCCGAACGCAAAGGAGTCGGCGAGCCACAAGAAGGGATGGGAGGAACACGTGTTCGGACCGATCAGAGCCTATCTGGCCGGGAGGCGCGCATGATTCGTCGTCCGACCCTTGCGGTATTCGTCATCGCAACGACTGCAGTTGTGGTGTCGCCCGGATGCGTCACGACGCCGAAGGCCACGCAGACGGAGATTGCTCCGCCCAAGCCCGAGCTTCAATTGTCGGTGGCGTCCTTGAATCTCACCGATCTGAACAAGCGCATCGAACGGAAGGACATTCAAAGACTCTGGCAGATCCTCAAGGCCGAAAAGGTCGAGGTCCTGGCGATCCAGAACCTGTCGCGCTATCCCGGCGTGGCAACGCGCGTGGACCTCATCCAGGAGCTCGCGAAGCTCGCCGACTGGCGGCAGGCCTTCGGCGAGACGGCGGACTTCTCGGGACGCCAGGTCGGCAATGCCGTCCTCTCAGCGTACCCGATCCGCTCGAACGCTAACGAACCGTTCCGTGGGGTCCGGTCGGCGGCGAACGAGGGAAGTCTGCACACCGTCATCGACGGAGGCGTGCGCGATCTGCTCATCGTGAGCGCCCAGCTTCCCACGAAAGCATCAGCCGCCGATCAGGCCGCGTGCATCAGGATCCTGCGTGACGCGGTCGGTGACGCCCGCATGCCAACGATCGTCGGAGGGAACCTGCCGGCCAAGGTCGATGGATTCACGTCCGTCGAGGGAGCTTCTTCGTCAATGACGCGCGTCGTGTTCAACGGCAAAGGAATGCTCCAGCCGTCTTCGACGAGGATGGTGGGCACGCCGCTTGGAACGGTGGTGGTCGTCGTGTTCGACCTGTACCGTCATTCGACCTGAGTGAAAATAGGTCTGCATGCGCATGACACTCTCCCGCCTCCTTATCCCGGCTATCATCGCGGCCGTGGCGTACCTCATCGGCATGTTCGTCGGCGGACTGGCGCCGGCGATCGATACACGCGGGGCCGAACGTCTGGCCGGGCTTGAATTTACGGCGGCCGAGCGCGATTCGATGACCGACGACCTTTCGGAGTATACGCGTACGTACGAGCGTCTGCGCGAGGTGCCGCTGGCCAATTCCGTCGCCCCCGCGCTCCTGTTCAGTCCGTTACCGGCGGGCTTTGCGATGCCATCCGGAGCATCATCGTTTCGGCCGTCGGCCGTTCGAGCTCCGAAGCGGCCGGCGGACGTTGAGGACCTTGCCTTTGCTTCGGTCGCCGAATTATCGGCGATGGTCCACGCCCGGACGATCACCTCCACAGAACTCACGAAGATGTTCCTGGAGCGACTGAGGCGGTACGGGCCGATACTGCAGTGCGTGGTGACGCTGACAGACTCATTGGCCATGGCGCAAGCGGCGCGGGCCGATGCTGAACTGGCCCGGGGCTTCGATCGGGGGCCCTTGCACGGCATACCGTATGGCGCCAAAGACCTTCTGGCACAGAAAGACTATCCGACGACTTGGGGCTCCGTTGCTTACAAGGACCAACATCTATCCGAGACGGCGACGGTCGTCCGCAAGCTCGAAGAAGCCGGTGCAGTCCTGGTTGCCAAGCTGACCCTCGGAGAGCTGGCGTGGGGAGACGTCTGGTTCGGCGGAATGACCCGAAATCCATGGGATACGACGCAGGGTTCGAGCGGTTCCTCGGCCGGCTCGGCATCGGCAACGGCGGCTGGATTGGTGCCGTTCGCCATCGGTTCGGAGACGTGGGGATCGATCGTCTCTCCTTCAGACCGGTGCGGCACGAGCGGTCTGCGACCGACATTCGGCCGTGTCAGCCGGGCGGGTGCCATGGCCCTGTCGTGGAGCATGGACAAGATCGGACCGATCGCGCGCAGCGCCGAAGACTGCGCCTTCGTCTTCAAGGTCATCCACGGCTATGACCCGCTCGACCCGACGACGGTCCGTGATGTGCCATTCCGGTACGATGCGTCGTTGCCGTTGCGGTCGGTACGGTTGGGCTTCTACCGAAGCGCCTTCGACAGCGTGAAGCGTCAGAAACACCTTGCCGACTCCGTGCTGACGGTCCTGCGTTCGCTGGGCGCGGATCTCATCCCAGTGGAGTTCCCGGCGGACCCGTCCGTGAACGATCTGAGTCACATCCTCTCTGCCGAGGCCGCCGCGGCGTTCGACGACCTCACCCGATCGAACCGCGACGACCTCCTTGTGCGCCAGATCAAGAACGCCTGGCCGAACGTGTTCCGGTCGGCGCGGTTCATTCCCGCGGTCGAGTACATCCAGGCCAACCGCGTCCGGTCGATCGTCATCGAGAAGATGGCGACGATGTTCCGGTGGGTGGATGTTGTCGTGACGCCGTCATTCGGCGGCGATCAGCTCCTCCTGACGAACCTGACGGGACACCCGTGCGTGGTCGTGCCGATGGGATTCACCGACCGCGGCACGCCGGCGAGCATCTCGTTCATCGGTCAGTTGTACGATGAAGGTCGCCTGTTGGCCGTTGCCCGGGCGTACCAAGAGGCGACGGGGCACCATCGGAAGCATCCGGTCCGATTCCAAAAAGAGTGATCCATCATGTTCCGAAAGCCCGAGCCACCCGATCCGCGTCGCGAAGCGATCGCACGCCACATGCGTATCGCCGACGATCTGACCCGCAAGCGTCAATTCGATGATGCGCTCATCGAGATCGAGAAGGCGCTGAAGATCGACCCCAAGAATACGAACGTACGGCAGTTCTATGAGCGGGTGAAGGTCTTCCAGCAGAAGACGATCGCAGCGCAGAAAGCGAGGGAAGAGGCGGTGGAGTTGTCGCTGGAGCAGCGGATGGAGGTCATTCCAAAATTCCTGGCGCAGGCGGAGCAACTGCTGGCGTCCCGGGACTACAAGGGGGCTTTGGCGCAGCTGGCCGAGGTCTACAAGATCGACCCGACGAACTACTACGCGCAAGCATTCTCCGACCGGATCGATCAATTGATGGCCGAGGAGAAGGCAAACGCTTCAAGGGCCTTTCAGGTCGCGGCGGCCGCGACGACCGGGGCGACGGCAAGAGAGGCGCCGGCAGGTAACGAAGCCGGAAGCCTCGTCTTCTACCGCGAGTTGTTGAAGCAGTACTGGTTCGACGGCAAGCTGAATGACAAAGAAACGGCACACCTGGCGGAGGTGCGCTCCCTCTTCCAGATCCCGGACGCCGATCATGAGCGGCTTTCGCACGAAGTCCGGTTCGAGGCATACGTCGAAGCCCTTTGGCTGGCTTGGATGGACGGCGCGGTGACGGAAACCGAGCGCCGCGTCCTCGAAGCGATGCGCGACAAGTACGGCATCTCGCCGGCCGAGCATCAACAGGCGGACCTGTGTGTCCAGCGCCTCCGCAAAGATCACAATATCAAGCCATCAATCCTCATCGTTGACGAGGACAAGAACCACAGTCTGGCCGTCTCCAAGACGTTCCGGTCGCGGGGCTACGACGTCTCCCTGGCCGGCAAACCTGAAGAGGCCTTTCAGATCCTTCAACACTCCGTTCCGGCGGCGATCCTGGCCGAGGCGAAATACACCGCCCCGTCGGTGGACGGCTTCGAACTCTACCGCCGCGTTCACGCCGTGCCGGCCACATCGCGCGTGCCGTTCTTCTTCATCGTTCGCATGACCGACCGCGACATGCTGTTGGCGGCGCTTCGCACCGGCGTCGACCATGTCCTTGTCAAGCCGGCGGATCCCGAATTCATCCTGGCGGCCATCGACGGCAAGAAGCATCGCCAATCGCTCTAACCGAACACCAGATCATACGACGGCCTCCCCGGGAGCAGAGCGTTCCCGAGGAGGCCCTTGTCCGTACAGTACCATCAGCGATATTGAGCCGTGCTCGCGGGGTCGTAGCTGGCCAATTCTGCCCGGATGGCCGTCAACAATGGCTCGCGCACGACGCTGTAGAGCGAAGGCGGCGTTCCGGCCACGCACTGTTCCACCTCGACGCCAAACACGACGACCGTTGACGGCAACTCGCCCAAGGCGCGCGAGGTCTCGATCGCTTCGGCCACGCCGAACTGATGCGATGACGTGCACAGGAACTTCGCCGGCACCGGATGGCGGCTGGCGTCCAGTCGGTGCAACGTGCCCGGGGGCGATCCGGACTGGACCGCGTCGATCAGCAGGACCGTCGAAATCCCCTTCCACATCCGCATGATGCGTGCGCCGTCGCCGCGTGATTCAACAACGCGGACCCCAGGCAGATGGAGCGCCTCGACGTCTCGGGCAGCGAGTAAGCCGACGGCGTCGTCGCCTCGAAACTCGTTGCCGATACCGATGACGAGGACACCGTCGCTCATTCCGGCTCGACCTCCAGTCGCAGGAAATGCGTTGCGCACGAGATGCAGGGGTCGTAGTTCCGCACCGCCTGCTCGCATTGCCAGGTCAGGCGGTCGATGGGCAGCCGCCGATGGAGCGTAACGAACGCCCGCAAATCGCCCTCCATCGTTCGAAGGTTCTGCGCTGTGGGGGGTACGATCTTCGCTTGTTGCACCAATCCATGGCCGTCGACCTTGTATCGATGGTAGAGGATCCCCCGCGGCGCCTCGGTGCATCCCATGCCGATGCCCTCGCACACAGTGAACGGCACAGACGCCGCCGCCGGCGGGTCGTACCGCTCGATGATCCTGAGTGATTCTTCGACGGCGACGACGGTCTCGATCGCACGAACGATGATGCTGCGGAACTGATTCGTGACGGGCGGCCGGAGCCCAGCCGCTTCGGCGGCCTCGCGGGCCAGCGGGGTCAGCCGGTCAAAGTTCAAGTTGAAGCGTGCGAGTGGACCGACGAGGTATGAACCTCCGCCCTTGCGGATCGAATGGAGGGCGTTGGAATGCTCGACGTGCTCCTCGGAGAAGACGTTCTCATAGTCTTTCACCGTAACGTCGATCCCCGTCGATGAGACGACGCGTCCCTCGCAGATAGGATACTCGTCCGGATGTCGGAGCGAGACGAACTCGTAATCCTGCGACAGCTCCGGGAATGTCAATCCGGCCGTGACCCGGACCAATTCGCGCGCCGCGCCGAGCGCCCACCGTAGCGGTTCTACGAGCGCGCGCAATTCCGCCGGTCGCGGCAGTCGGTAGAAGCCGCCGACGCGGACATTCACCGGATGGATCTCACGACCTCCCACGACCACCATGATGTCATTCCCGATCTTCTTCAGTCGAAGTGCCGTCTTGACGAGTTCCGGCTGGGCGCGGGAGAGTTGGATCGCATCTTCGTAGCCGAGGAAATCGGGCAGGTGGAGCATCGCGATGTGGAGGACATGACTTTCGATCCATTCGCCGCAGTACAGCAGCCGGCGCAGGTCGCGCAACGCTCCGTCCACCGTGACGCCGAAGATCTGTTCGATGGCCTGGCAAGAGCTCATCTGATACGCCACGGGGCAAATGCCGCATATACGCGCAGTAATGTCGGGCACCTCGCGGAAGCTCCGCTTGCGCAGAAAAGCTTCGAAGAATCGTGGGGGCTCGTAGATGCGGACCTTGACGTCCTGTACGGTGTCTCCTTTCAGCCGGATCGCAATACCCCCTTCACCTTCGACGCGGGCGAGCGCACCGACCGAGATGTTCCGGATCTGGCCCGTGGCGATGCGCTCGGCCGGCCGGCCGGGCGTCACGGCTTTCTGCGGTCGGTTGCGCCTCAGTCGCGGAGCCGTCGGCTTCCGGATCGCGCTTCGCTTGCGGGGAGCGCTCTTCTTACTTCTCATGTGCTTCGCTCTCCTTTCTAAACGGCTCTGCGTAGGCGTTGAACCCCCGGAATCTCCGGACGACCTCCGGTTTGGGCATGCCGTCGCTTATCCAGTGTGATGCCAGCGAGGCGGTGTTTGGCATTTCCTTCGGGCCGAAGCACCCAAAGCATCCGCGGAGGAATCCCGGACACAGAGCATCACAGCCGGTCTGCGTAACAGGTCCCAGGCACGGAAGTCCCTGCGAGACCATTACGCACACATGTCCGCGCTGTTTGCATTCAAGGCAGACGCTATGCTGGGGGAGATTCGGCTTCCGTCCGGTAAGCAACGCGCTGATGAGCTCGATCAATTGCACCTTGCTGATCGGGCATCCGCGCAACTCGAGGTCAACGAAGATGTGGTCGGCGATGGGGGTCGACTTGTTCAGCGTGTGGATGAATGCCGGCGTCGCGTAGACCAAGGGTACATAGTCGCGCACGTTGGCAAAATTCCGGAGCGCCTGGATCCCGCCGGATGTGGCGCACGCGCCGATCGTGACCACCGTCTTCGATACCCGCCGCACCTGATGGATGCGCTCTTCGTCGTGCGGCGTCGTGATCGATCCTTCGACGAGCGACACGTCGTACGGTCCCTTGACGACAGCGCGGGAGGCTTCGAGGAAGTAGGCGATCTCGACCTCCCCGACGACCGAGAGCAGATCGTCCTCGCAATCGAGGAGACTCAGCTGGCAGCCGTCGCATGAAGCGAACTTCCAGACGGCAAGCTTAGGCTTGCGATGGCGTGGCATATCAGAGCTCCCAATGAGACATCAGGTCGCGCATCTTCGGATAGGAGAACACCGGCCCGTCCTTGCAGATGAAGACGGGACCGAGCTGGCAGTGCCCGCAGAATCCGATGCCGCATTTCATGTTCCGCTCCATGGAGATGAAGATCTCCATGTCGGGCACTCCACGGTTCAGCAATTCCGAAGCGCAAACGCGCATCATCACTTCAGGCCCGCACAGATATGCGGTCGTGTTCCCGGCCTCGAACGGCGCCTTGCCGATGAGCGTCGAGACGAAGCCGACATTTCCGCGCCATCCCTCCATGCCCCGGTCCACCGTCACGTAGACGTCGAGGTCGAACCGCGATCGCCACGACTCCAGCTCCTCACGGTAAAGAATGTCAACGGGGCTGCGTGTTCCATAGAGGAGAACGAGCTTGTTCATCTCGTGCCGGTGGGCAAGGAAATGATAGAGAGCGGGCCGCAGGGGGGCGAGACCGATGCCCCCGGCCACGATCACGACGTCGCGCCCGCGGGCACGGTCCACCGGCCAGGGGACGCCGTACGGACCGCGAAGGCCCAGCGTATCCCCTTTTCGCATCGAACGCATGGCTTTCGTCACCGTACCGACCGCACGCGTCGTATGAATGACCGCGGTCCGGTCCTGCGGGTCGCCGCTGATCGAGATGGGGATCTCGCCTACGCCGTACACGTAGATCATGTTGAACTGGCCGGGCTGGAAATCAATGCCCGCGCCGGTTTCGAGATCCTCGAGCGCCACCGTGAACGTGTCGTGCGTATTCGAGGTGAACCGGGCGATGCGGAACAGCCGAGGCCGCATCGGGTCGTCGGGGCCGGCCAAGACCTCCGATTCATCCAGGAGCTCAGGATTGTTCGCCATAGACGTCCATCAACTGAAAGCTGAGTGCTTCGATCCGCTGGGTCATGATCCGCGCGAAGCGCTTGTGGAGTTCGTAGCCCAGCACGGGGTCATTCTCACACTTTGTCCTCAGGCAGAGTCCGTCGAACACGACCATTCGTGCGTCTTCGAGAACACGCGCATCGAAATGCCAGGAGTACGGAGGGAACAGCCACGACCAGCCGAGGGGCTCATTCTCCGAGACCGTTTGTACGGTCAGCGGTCCGCGGCCCGGCGAGTGGATGTCGAGTGAGATACTCCCTTCGCGAATCAGGTAAAAGGTGGTCGCGTCCTGACCTTCGCGGAAAAGGAACGTGCCTGCCGGCGCCCGCTCGTTGCGTGCGCAGCCGACCATGAGTGCCAAGTGTTCGTCCGAAAAGCCCTCGAAGAAGGGGAGGCTCTTGAGAATCCGTTTCAGGTCATCCATGGACGTACTCCCGTGAAGAAGTGGCGGGTTCGGCGGCCACCGGCTGGCGAACGGCGGCGGCCTCTTGGGTGATGTCGATCCCGACCGGACACCAGGTGATGCACCGGCCGCAGCCGGTACAGCCGTACGTGCCGAACTGATCGACCCACGTCGACAGCTTGTGCATGATCCATTGTCGGTAGCGCGACATTGCCGAGGGCCGGACACTGCCGCCATGGATGTACGAGAAGTCGAGCGTGAAGCACGAATCCCAGCGGCGTCGACGCTCGGCGCTCGTTCCGGTCAGGTCGGTCGAGTCTTCGACGGTCGTGCAGAAGCAGGTCGGACAGACCATCGTGCAATTGGTGCATGATAAGCAGCGTTGAGCGGTCTGCTGCCAGCGGGGATGTTCGATGGAACGGCGCATCAGGTCCGACAGGCCGTCGAGTTCGAGATGGCGTCCCATCCGCTTGGCGGCGGCCTCGATCGCTCGCTGCGCGGCAGATTCTTCGGCGGGTGTGGACGTACGGCAGGAAACGTCGCGGAACAGCTCGGCGCCGCGATCCGACCCTGTTTCAGCCAAGTACACGGGCACGCCGTCGATGAAGACCTCGGTCAGAGCGACATCGAAGCCGTCCAATGCTGCGGGCCCGGTATTCATCGATGCACAGAAGCAGGTGCCCGACGGCTCGGTGCACTGGGCGACGATGATCAGGGCCTTGCGCCGCCGCCGCGCGTATCCTGGCTCCACGTATGGTCCGTGAAGGAACACGGCGTCGAGGCGGCGGATGGCGGAGAGGTCGCACGGTCGGACGCCGAAGAACGCCATGGCAGGTTCGTCGGCGTCAATGTCGGGTGAGAACAACGCGAAGCCCGGCTCGCCCGAGGCCCGCGAAGTTTCCTCGCGCCGGACTCGTCCAAAGGTCTGGACGGGTGGATGGAGGAATCGCTTCCAGGCGTGCGGACCGACGGCCCAACCGAACGACGCGCCATCGTCGCGGCGCCGCAATCGATACCGGGCGGGTGACTGATCATCGCCGGCGCCGCGCGGAAGTTCGTTCGGAGAGTGGATCGTGTCGAGGATGATGGCATTGTCGCGCACCGTCGGACCGATGATCCGGTAGCCGCGGCGTTCGAGCGCACCGAACAACGTGAGGAGATCACTGTGTTGGATCGTGACCATGCGGTCCATCTCCCAGGGAAAGTCTGCGTGCCGTCATGAGAGGCGCGGCTTCCGGCACGGATTCAACCTCCGTGCCGTCCATGGGCAGTGCTGAGACCGCGGTTTGACGCAATAAGCGAAGAGGTCTTTGCAGGTCTGGGAGAGTTCAAGTTCTGCCGTCGGAATTCTTCCCGACGGTGCAGTATCAAGTTCCTGACATCGGACGATGACGCAATAGATAGTACGCCAAAAGGAAGGTTTGTGTTGATGATTTCAACAGAGATGGAGCGTGGAGAATTTCTACAGCAGGATACTGGGAGGAGATCAGAGCAGACCGCTGAGGATCGCGACGGCGCCAAAGACAACGATGAGCGTGCCGGTGATGCGATTGATGAGATCGAGCCCCTTGGTGCGAAGGAAGGAGCGGAAGACGTAGGTGAGCGTGGAGAGTAAGCCGAACCAGAACAACGAACCCAGAAAAACGCCGCCGACGAGCATCGCGGCGGTGGCGGTTGTCGACAGCTCCTGTACGGTGCCGACGCCGGCGAAGACCGCGGCGAACGCAAAGAGCGTGAGCGGGTTGGTCAGGGTCAGCAGCAAGGTCGTAACGAAGTTTCCTGCATGCTCGTTCAACGTCAGCCGCGGAGGTGTTGGAGGAATGTGGGCCCGGTACGTTCTGGCCCCCATCACAAGCATGATCGCCCCGCCGATCAACCGGAACCATGCCGTGTGTTGTGCGACGAACTCGGAGATGAGCGTGACGCCGAAAGCCGCCACAAGACCGTACACCATGTCGGCCGTGGCAGCGCCGAGCATCGTTGAAAGTGCCGAACGCCGCCCCTCCGCCAGCGTCCGGCGTATGCAGAGTACACCGATCGGTCCGACCGGCGCGGCAAGCGAGAATCCGATGGCAATGCCTTTGAGAAGAGCGATGATCATCGTGGTCGCTTCGGTCAATTGCGTCGACGGCGAGGCCTGCGATCTTTCCAGTTCCACCAAAGCAGCAACTCCGGCTTGGGCCGTAAGGTCTCTGCATAGTAGACGGCACACCGGAGAACGTACAGCAAACAGCGGTCGATCGGTTGCCCCTGCTGGACACATCGCTGCCGGTAAAGGCGCTCGGGGTCACGCCCGCGGAGATCGGCCACCGACCGAATGCCGAGCTCGAAGAGGTCCCGGGCGATGCTGGGACCGACGCCGGGTATCTTCCTCAGCTCCCGTTGTATCGCCGCTCGACGGTCAGTCTTCTTCATGGTCTTCGTCGTCGCCGATGAGGATGCCGATAACAGCCGATGAGATGGTCGTTGACCATGCCGGTAGCCTGCATGAATGCGTAACAGACGGTCGGACCGACGAATCCGAACCCCCGCTTCTTCAGTTCGCGGCTCATCCGTTCCGCTTCGGGTGTGAAAGCTGGGACCTCCTTCATGCTGCGGAATCGGTTGACGCGCGGCCGCCCGTCGACAAACGACCATAGAAAGGCGGAAGCGCTCCCGAATTCGTCCTGCAAGAGCAGGAACGCGCGTGCGTTCCTCACGGCCGACACGATCTTCGCCCGGTTACGCACGATGCCCTCGTTGGCCATGAGTCGTCGCACGTCGCCGGGTGTGTAGCGTGCGATCCGTGCAGGGTCGAACTGATGGAACGCCCTTCGGTATGCTTCGCGCTTTCGCAGGATCGTGATCCAGCTGAGGCCGGCTTGGGCGCCTTCAAGAAGCAGGAACTCGAACAGCCGCGGGTCGTCACGCACCGGACGGCCCCATTCGCGGTCATGGTAGGCCACATACAACGGGTCGGTACCGCACCACGCGCACCGTGATCGTTGCTTCACAGTCCCCTCCTCGGCAGAACGTACGCCAGGTCCACGTTGACGTCAGCGGGGAGCGTCGTCGAATGAACTCCGAGCAGGGCGCCCTCGAGAGCACAGGCGCCGTTCATGCCGGCGGTGTGCGATGAACCTCGCGAAGGACCTGAAACGCCATCCAAGCAAGGACCACATTGACCACCATCAACAGCAGGATCCATACCCGGAGAATGACGACCCATTGCATCACGGCGAACTCGGGGGGGTGGATCTGCTCCAGAAGGAGCCCGTTGATGACGACGCCGGAGGACATGAAACCCAGCAGAATGATCGCCCCGGGACGGGCCATGTTCCTGTGTACCAGCCATGCGGCGAACAGCGGACAAAGGACGAACAGGGCGAGCAGTAGCCGACTTTCTGTCCATCCTCCCGTCAGGAACGCTGCGCTTTGCAGGACCGGGAGGCCGCCGACAAGGAGTGCGTAGGCCAGCGTGATGCGGGTGATGTTCAGGCGAAGGGACGTTTTCATGATCGAGGGGCTCAGCGTTCCGGTACGGTTGTGGTTGGAATGACGCGTCGGGCCCGGACGAACCGTTTCAAATTGTATTCGTCATAATCGGGCGCGGCAGGGTCAAAGCTGGCCAAGCGGATGCGGCCGCTGCTGTGGATGAACTTCAGTTCCCCGAGATAGATCGCAACATGGGTGATGCGTTCGGGTCGCCCGCCTTCTGCCTTGCGCCCGAAGAAGAGCAGATCGCCCTTGGATAGATTCTGGAACCGCGGTCCGGCATCAATATCCTGACCGTTCAAGACTTGCTGGCTTGCATCTCGGTTGAGTTCGAGTCCGTTGAGACGAAACACCGTCTTCGTAAATCCCGAGCAATCCATTCCCTTCGAGGAGGTACCGCCCCAGAGATACGGAACCCCGACAAACATCCTGGCCGTGCGTTCGACGTTCGCTCCGGTCAAATGCCGGGTCTGCTTCCAGGTCTCGTAGTCCTGCACGCTTGTCGTGGGGAGATATCCACGCCGCCCATCGGCCAAGATCACTTCCGTCCAACCGCGCTTGCGCGGCCCTGTCTGAAAGATATTGCCGATGATCGCATCGCAGACCGGGTCGGCTGATGCGGTCGGGCGCTCACGGACCACCTCGAAGTATGACGTGAGAATGCACTTCTTTGCCGCCGCCCAAGCGTCGACGCCCGCCCGGTCGACGATATGAAAGGCGTCTCCGTCCAGCCAGCCCAGATAGCCATCATGCGATTGCACGTAATAGTATCCTGGCCCCTTCTTGAGAAGCCTCACAACCTGTCCCATCGTGACCTGCGTCGCCAGTTCCTCGGGCTCGCCGGGTTTCGAACGGACGTTGCCTGCGCTCAGGACGACGATTCCGTAGACCTTGTCGCCGAGCGACGGATGCGGCAGCGTCACAATGCTGTCGATCGGCTCGCCGCGGAAGTAGGCCCTGGCGAGCGATAGTGCCGAATCTCTTGCGGCCGCCCGGTCCACTTCTCCGCGAAGAACGACGGTGTCGTCCGCTCGAGACCAGGTCAGGTCGAACACGGCGATGCGACGGTCGGGTGCAAAGTGACGGCGGGCATCGAGCAGCGCCGACTGAAACAGTGCGCCGACGGAATCATCCTGAGCGACCTGCGCCAACGCTGACGGACCGAAGATCAGAAAGAACAAGCACCAGCGGGCCATGAGATTCTCCAAGGATCGATGACGAGCGATGAGCTACCTGGGGAGCGGTCCCAGGAGTCCCTGATAGAAGGTATTGATGTCCGCGATCGACTGCTCGCTGACCTGATGACGGATCGGGTACTCGGTGTAGCGATACATTGCGGGCGAGCGCGACAGCAGATCGCGGGACCGCCGGGCGAGGTCGACGGGAACCACGGGGTCATCGACACCGTGTGCCTGGCAGATGGCCACGCCGCCGATGTCATTCCAACGGTACGGGACATGCACCTCCGTTGGAAGGTATCCGCTGTGGGCGGCGACGGCTCGGACATTGAACGGCGCGGCGAGCGTGTAGGCGAGCGCCATCATGGCACCCATGCTGAACCCGAACAGATAGACCCGACCCGGAGCGACCGGATAGTGCCCGCGGGCGTCGTCGATGAAAGTGCTCAGGAGATCGAAGCTCGTCCGGAATTCGCTCAGGTCGACGCCCCCCTGATCGTTGATCTCAAACCACGTGTGGCCCCCGTAAGCGAACTTGAGCGGCGCCCGCACCGTGATAAGGAAGAACCGCGGATCGAGGTAATGGGTGATGGGGATCAGGTCGTGCTCATCCGCCCCGCGGCCGTGGAGCAGCACAAGAAGAGGCGGCCGGGATCGTGTGGGCGTCCGGGGCGGCAGGGCAACATGCTGCAGCGTGGAATTCAGTTGTTTGAGGTCGATCCGCATGGATGGGGCGGCTGGTACGCGGGCCTGTGTCGGGGACTGCGCCACGAAAGAAAATATACGAATGACCTCGGGGGAATACAATTTTGCATCCATGGCCGCAAACGACTACTTTTGGAGTAACACTCATGTCACGATGAAGCATGCGCACGGTACCGACCATCATCCTCCTGCTGGCGATCTTTGCATGTCGTGATCTTGGATCCGACGTTCCGCCGGTTCTGCCGCCCGGCCCTGGCTCTCCTCCAGTGATTACGGGGGTCTTTCCCGATTCCGCGGCGGTGGGAGACACCATCCTTGTGGCCGGTTCGGGCTTTGGTGATGTTGCGGGCACGAGCACGCTCTCCATCGGGGGAGCGACGGCGACCGTCGTCGTGTCATGGTCGAATACGCGCCTCATCGCGGGCGTTCCATCGGGCGCGTCGGGAGGGTCGGTGATCGTAACGGTGAACGGGCAATCGAGCGGATCTGTGGCTTTCCGTGTCAAACCTGTCGCTGAAGCGCGCATCTCGTACGCCGGCCAGCTGGTCCCACTCTTCACGGCCAACGGCTGCACCGGATGTCACGGCGGCACAAACAACCTCTTTGTTACACCGTATGCAAGCCTCATGGCCGGCACCAGTTCTCATGGCCCCGTGGTGACCCCGTACGATGGTGAGGGGAGCGTGATCGTGCGAAAGTTGCGCGGCACAGCCGGATTCGGCAATCGGATGCCTCAGGGAGGTCCGTTCCTGAGCGAGGCTGAGATCGAGCTTGTTGCGCGATGGATCAAGCAGGGGGCGCGAGACAATTGAGGCCCGCATCTGGATCTCAAAGTAATCACAGGTGATACCGAAGAAAGGGATGGTCACAGATCAGGTTTCTTATCAGTGTCAATCCTCGCTTTCTGTGTCATCTGTGTTTTGCTTCTATCACTGTCGGCAGGCGACAAAACAGAAAAGGGCTCCGGATCTCAGGAGCCCTTTTTTGGTTCACGCGCCATTCGGCGTCACTTCAGAAGCAACATGCGCCGCACGAGGGGGGCGGAGCGCTCGCCCGTCAATCGCGCCAGATAGATCCCGGAGGGGAGGTGCGATGCGTCGAACCTCACGCGATGAATGCCGTCGCCGACCACGCCATCCATCAACACGGCCACCTTCTGACCAAGGATGTTGTAGACCTCGAGCGTGACACGATCAGACCCCTTTGTTGTCAAGTCGATCGTGGTGAGGGGATTGAACGGATTCGGATAGTTCTGTGAGAGGCCGAATCGTTGAGGCGTTGCGTCATCCTCCGACCGCACGGAAGTAGCGATGCCGCTGCCGATCGCGAGGTTGGCGCGCAACTCGCCCCCCGGGTACGTGGACGAGTGGACGTTGAAGTAGACGTCGCCCCGCAGCAGGTCGTAGAAGCGATCGCCGTAGCCCCAATATCCGCTGGCGGTGCTGTCGCTCATGGGAGCCGGAGCGATCAGGGTGCCGGCGGGCGAGAGATGGAAGTGCGAACCGGTAAAGGCGCTTGAGAGTCCTGCCATCGTCACGGAGTATTCCAGGCTGTCCTCGCGGAAGCGGCCCCAGATCGTTCCCTTCGCCGTTGACGGCGTTCCGGCCGCCGCCCCCGTCAGTTCACCCGTCACGACGCCGTCGTAGTACTGCAGGTTGCCCCGGATCTCGCCTCCGGCATTTGTCGAGCTGTGCACGTTCAGGTATAGCCGCCCTTGGAACAGGTCGGCAATCGTTTGATCGCCCAGCGACGACCATGTGCCGCTCACATGGTTGTTGGTGAACATGATGCCCTGCACCACGCCTCCGGTGCGGGTCTCGTGAAAATGCGAGGCGGTGTACGAGCCCTGAAGACGATTGTACGTGGCGGTATATCGCAGAGAGCGGTCCGGCCGCAGGACCGTCCATACCGTACCTTGTCCGGAGGAGGCAGTACCCGCCTGTGCGCCGTCAAGCCGTCCGATGAACGGTGCCTCGCCGACCGTCTGCAGACTTCCGCGGATCTCTCCGCCGCTTGCGAACGTCGTGTGGACATTCAGGTAGATCTCTCCCCGCATGAGTTTCCACCAGACACTGTCGGGCGGACTGGTCCACTCGCCGTCGGCCGTGCTGTCGACGAACGTCACAGGATGGACCACACCGCCGCCCGGCAAGGCATGGAAGTGCGCCGCCGTGAACGTCCCCTTGAGTCCGGCATAGGTGAAGCGATAACGGATGGACGTTGTGCCTGCACCCTTATTCACCACCACATAGCCGGCCCCGCCGCCGGTGGAGGCCGTGCCAGCCTGCCCGCCGTTCAGCGCAACGCTGAACCCGAACTGTCCCGGACGCGGCATTCCACGGATCTCTCCGGCTGGAAATGCGGAAGTATGAACGTTGATGTAGACCCGCTCGGAGAAGAGATCGTCGAAGATCGAATCGGGCATCATCCACGTGCCTGCCGCTTCGTTACCAGAAAAGACGATCGGGTGGACGGCATTCGTGGAGGGAAGAAGGTGAATATGGGCAGCGGTGACCGGACCCGAGAGCCGATTGACGACGATGTGATAGCGGACCGTCGTGCGGTCCGAAGACAGGATCAGCGTCGCCGTCCCCTTGCCTGGCGAACCTGACCCGGTATCGGTACTGTCGAGGGCCACAGTCAAGATGATCTCTTGAGCTGCAGCCAAGTGCCACACCAGTACACAGCAGATGATCACAAGCCAGCGCTTCATCGTTCCTCCTCACCGTGATGATCGTTGTTGAGGCAATGTGGCATACGCCATTCTCAATATCAAGAATGGTTGCTCAGGGCAATAAAAAACCCCGCCGGGCCGGGCGGGGTTTAATACGACCTCAGCGCCGTCAATTCTTACAGTGCCGGTCGAAGGCGTCGGTCAGGGTCTTCGTCACTTGGTCGACGGAATGTCCTTCGATCTGATACCGATGGACCATTTCGACCAGCTTGCCGTCGCGGAAGAGCGCAAAGGACGGCGACGAAGGGGGGATCTCGGGACCGATCAGCTGGCGCAGGCGGGCGGTTGCATCACGGTCGGTACTGGCAAAGACGGTCGTCAGGTGCTGGGGTTTCACGCTATGCTGCAGCGCTCTAGCGAGCGCCGGTCTGGCCGTTCCGCCGGCGCAACCGCACGTCGAATTGATCACGACGAGCATCGTGCCCTTCGACGTCGGGACGGTGGCGTCGACCTCTTGCGGCGTGCGGAGCTCCTGAGCCCCGAGCCGTGTCACTTCGTCGCGCATCTGCTTGACCATAATGTCGTACATGCCTCTCTCCTCTGTGGATCAATAATGAATGAGCATTCAGAGCTGGCGGCCCGGTGGACGAAACCCCCGGTAGGTATCAAACTGGGCGTCGTACCAAAGAAGGTTGAAGTCCTTGTCGCGGAGTGTTCCGCCGGACGGATAGAGGTAGAACACCTCGACCCTCTCCGTAGGTTTCCGGCTGGGACGGCCGCGTTCGTCGGCGTAGAATTCCACCGTAAAATAGCCGTTCCGGTAGGGTGCCGTCACCAACTGCTCGAGCAGATGTTCCTCCGAGAACAGACGCAGATCGCCGGTGGCGTCGGTCACGGCCGGATCCCGTCGAGGACGTTCGGCCGGATGAGCATCAGGACGTTGCTGTGCGACACGATGAGGAACTTCTGACCCTCATATTCCACCTCGATGGCCGAGTCGCGGAGAAAAAGAGCATAGTCGCCTTCCTCGGCCTGCAGCGGCAGATACTTCACGGGTTCCCTCGGAGTGGTCGACCACGACTCCTGGTCGATGTATTGCGGATTAGGAATGGCATAGCCGGGTCCGACCTGGACCACCATCCCACTCTGCACCTTCTCCTTCTCCCGCACGCCGGGTGGGAGATACAGGCCATGGGCGGACTTCTCGGCGTCTTTGTCGGGGGCGATCAGAATGCGGTCGCCTACAAGGATGATACGTCGTCGCGCTGTCGGCTCGGTCATGGAGGCGCATCGTTCGTAAGGCAACGTACGCAATCATCGTCGGATGGACAAGCGTACGGAGGTCCCGTTCAAAAACGAGCGCCCGGACGCTACGACGGCCCGGGCGCAGCTGTCGATGGGTCGTCGTGGCTCAGTTGAGGGTCTGGGTCTCGATCGATCCGTCGCTGAGCGTGAAGGTCATGACCACGTTCACGGGATTCTCCCGGTCGTTGCCCGTAACGGATCCAAAGCCGACGAGCGTGAGGGCACCTTCGGAGGGACTTGGATAGATCCGGAAGCGGTTGGTGACGATCATGCTTTGCGGCGCTGAGAACTGGGTCAGCGTCCCTTCGCCGCCTCCCAGGTAGGTCGGCTTGGCGGCGAACTTGCGGGCCTCGGCGATCACATAATGCATCTGGCTTATCAACTGGTCGCGGTCATTCGATTCATTGATGTTGTCCATCACCCGCAGACCGGCATACATTGCCATGCCCACGATCAGGACGCCGAGTACGATCAGGAGAAGTTGTTGCTGTCCCATGTCAGTTCTCGGTCAGGGAACTCGCAGGCCCCGGGGTCCCATTTCAGCGAGAACAGGTCCGTCGGCCGTAGGCAGTACGCGCAACTGAAAGGTGGGGGTTCGGTTCTTTTCGGCGCAGTACCGGGCCAGTTGCGTGACGATGTTCATTTTTTCGACACGCTTCCGGCGTTTCCAACGATCAGGGTCGACGATCAGTACGGCTTTTTGCACGTTCAGTTCGCGGACGAAGCCGTCGTCCTTCCATTGGGTGAGAAGGTCGTCCATCTTGCCGACATTCTCGGGAAGCAATTCCGTCGACACCGTGTCGTAGTAGTCATAGCCCACCCATGCACCGCCGATGAGGGCGACGGTCAGGACGACGAGTACGAGACGCCGCTGCTTACGATCCTCGGCGTCGGCCTTGAGGACGGTGACCATGTTCGAGCAAGAGACTCCTCCGAAGGTAAGCGCGCTTTACGAAGTATGCAAGATTCGAAAAACACGAGAGCCCATCTCAAAAACCCGCTAGCCGCATAGAACCTGCCTGCCCGGCACAAAACGCCGAGGTCTTTCGACCGCAGGCAGGCGCAGAGACCGCAAAGAGTCATGATTCGGTTTCTCTGAGTTCTTTGCGTCCTTTGCGGCTATCCAACCAGCATCTGGGGGTTTTTGAGAGAGCCTCTGAGCAAACGCCGGTGGATCCAGTCTGAGTTCAAAGTAGCGGCACGAAGACCGATTCAGACCATCGTGTATTATTTAGGCACGATACATCCGATCGATCTGGTCCCAACACGATGGGATCTTGGCCCTGAAGAACTGGTAAGCAATGGCTGTTGCGTTGCCTTCATTGGTTGATACCAAGTCTCGGTGGCACGCTGAAAACGACAAACGACTTAGTTTTGCTCCTCCCGCAGGCCGTTGCCGATGGAAGAGAGACGCCTGAAATCATCCGAGTCGGCAAGCTGCTTGATCAATCGTTGCTCGTTCATGAGTAGAATGTAACCTCAACTGCCGCATACTTCAATCGTTCAGGGAAGGATTGAATCAAG
>CAZOMY010000041.1:0-9430 GCA_964581115.1 uncultured Ignavibacteriaceae bacterium
GCGCGCTTGGCGGTTACTGTTCTGACCTCCAGCGGGTTTTTCAGCACCCTGCTAGTAGAGACTCAATGAGTTCTCTGGATCGATCAGAGACCTCATCTCATCCCACACAACTCTTCGGCATGATCAGTTCATCTTGAATACCTGAGATCGTTCAATCTCGATTGCAGCCAGCAGAAATGGTCCGTAGCCCTTGAAGTCGTTCACGCGGCGCGGTTCGCTGACGTAGTACTCATAGCTGCCGTCACGATACGGTTTGCCGCCGAGACCCGACACCTTCACCACTTCACGTAACAGGAGGGTCCCGTCGGCTCCCACGGTCACCAAGTGACGGAGCAGTCCCTCAAAGCTCTCACATCCATACGTTGCATACTCCTTGTCCAGATACCCGCGGTTGGCCCCTTTGACGAAGGCGTACGCGAACATCGCGCTGGCCGATGCCTCCCAATAGTTGCCCGGGGCGCCTCCCTTGTCGAGCACCTGATACCAAAGCTTGCTCTTGCCATCGCGAACAGCCAGCACGGCCGGTGCAAGGTCGCGAAGGATCCTGGTCAGATCCTGACGGTCCGGATGGTCGGCCGGCAGATCATCCAGCACGTCCACGACCGCCATGCAGAACCATCCGACTGACCTTCCCCAGAAACTCGGCGAGCGCCCAGTGGCCGGATCAGCCCATCGCTGCTCCCGGGATTCGTCCCAACCATGATAGTACAAGCCGGTCGTGGGATCGCGGAGGTTCTCTTCGATCAGCCGGAACTGACGCACGATGTCGTCGAACGCCGTCGGCTCATTGAATGCCGCCGCATAGTGGGCGTAGAAGGGGCTCCCCATGTACAGTCCGTCGAGCCACATCTGATTCGGATAGATCTGCTTGTGCCAGAATCCTCCGCCCTTCGTGCGGGGATGGAGCGACAGTTGTTTCCGGATCGTGTCGGCCGCCAGCCGATACCGAACTTCACCGGTCAGTTCGAACATTCGGACGGCCGCTTTGCCCGGAGTGACGTTGTCGATGTTGAACTCCTCCAGTTCATACGTTCGGATCGATCCGTCCGGGGCGATATAGTGGTCGAGATTCTTCCTGACATAGCGGACGTAGGCCGTGTCGCCAGTGTGTCGCCACATCTGGTAGAATGCCTCGAGCATCAGCCCCTGTTCGTAATTCCACCGGCGCGACTTGGCTTCGTCCTGGTAGACGATCGAATCGGGATGGAGGCGGATGAAGCTGTCGGCGATGCGGACCGACCAGGGGGTTTCAGAACGCAGGGAGCGTTCCAGGGATGAACACCCCCCAATGAGCATGCAACTCGCGAGTAGCAGGGAAAGAGACATCATAGAGCCTCACAAAGAAACGTTCGAATTGCGGCGTCCGAGTTCCGAAGCACTCTATGGTAACTTGGGGAACCGGAGATTTCAAGCCGTTGCGAAGGCCCGCGGCCGGATGTGAGCGGGAGGCCACGCGGCCAGCGTCGCGGCCGTGCATCGGACGGCTCCCGCCACGGCGACGCTGGAGACAAAACGGGCGGCACACCGTTGCCAGCATGCCGCCCGTTCGCGATCAACATCATGCCATCACCTGACCAGCATCATCTTCCGGCTCACCGAAAGCGAACCGCCGGCGAGCCGATACAAATAGAGTCCGGAGGTGAGGCGCGAGGCGTCAAATTCGACCTCGTGCATTCCGGCCGGATGCACCCCCTTCGCCAGCGTCGCGACCTTGCGACCGAGGACGTCGAAGACCTCGAGGGTCACGTCGAGCTGCGACGGAAGCGAGAACGCGATCCGCGTCGCCGGGTTGAAGGGATTCGGATAGTTCTGCGCGAGCGCAAATCCGGTCGGGACGGCCTCCACCGCTTCGGCACCCGAGACGGGGTCGGCCAACCAGGCCGTTTTCCGGGCCGGGAACCAGTTCAGGTCGCCAACGGGATATCCACCGGTCGCTGCTGTGTAGGCCGGGATCGACGTCGAATAGCCGGCGTTGAGCGTGTCGGTGTAATAGGCGATCCGATGGCGGTCCATGTCATGCATCGAGCGCTGCCACAAGGACGAGGGGGTATTTTTGGTCTTGTTCCCCCCGTTTGGAGCACGATACCAGCGCATCAGGTTCAGCATGAGCTTCGGCGCCGCCGTCAGCGCGATGGGCGCGGTGGATTTTGTGAACGCCGTCGTCGAGTCGGCGCCAAGGCGGGTGTTGATGTGCCACGACAGCGGCCTTCCCTCGCCGAGCACGCCTTGGGCGGCTAGCCCCGCCAGGAATGCCGCACCGGAATCGGAGATGCTGTAGTGATTGTTCTTGACGGTCCAGACGGTCGTATCGTTGGGCGCTGTGAAGATCCACACCATCCGGTTCGACCCGTTCGGATACTTCTCGCCATGATTGGCCCATTCCGCCTGGCGCGTGGCATCCGCCGAATCCTCTCCCGACGCGAAGGCGTCGATGAACAGATTGTTCGTGATGATCGCCCGCGGACCCATCGACCCGAGCGACAGCAAGCCGTGGAACGACATCCCGTTCACGACCGTGTTATGGTCGAAAAGGAAGTATCGCAGCGCTCCCGTCCCCGCCGTTGGGTTCCCGAAATTGTAGTGACGGATGACCCGGTCCTGGAAATTAACCCAGGTGTTGTTCACGCAGATCAGCGTGTCGACCGAGACATCGCGCAAGTCGATGCCTTTACCGGCCCCGAGATTCGAGGTGCTGAGCGCACCCATGTCGGCGAAGATCGAGTTCGTCACCTTGACTGTTACGGTGGCGGAGCCGGTACGAAGGTGCTGGCCGGCGATCTGTGCAAACACGCAGCTGTCGATGGTCATGCTCGAGCCCGCGCTCGAGGTGTTGATGATACCTCCCTGGACATTGTTGAAGTTCGTGTCGACGGGCTCGAAATAGCCGACGATCGAGAGATTCCGGAGGTCCAGCTTTCCACCGCGCAGCTGGAACAGATATCCGGGAGGACGCTCGGGGTTCGATCCCGTCCCCGTCGGATAGAGATAGATGATGGGGCGTTTGCCGGCCCCGTGGGCCGCGCGCATACGGAGCGTCTTGCCCGCATCCACGTTGAACAGTGCGTTGGCAAGATAGACGCCGTTCCGGTCGAGCTCATACACACGGTTCGCCGGAATGCCGTTGTTCGCCGTGGTATCGGCCACGATCTGAGCGTTCAGATACGAGGTCGGCTGCCCGTTGTATGGGATCAGCCGAAGGACACTCTCCTGGGCCGACATCAATCCGACGATGCCGACGATCAACAGGAGGAGCCGTCCAAGAGGTCGCAGCAGGTGCATGGTCGCCTCCAGCAATGATAAAAGGTGTGAGTGTGATGGTGAATGGAGCAGGATGACAAACTGATGGATCTACAACTCAACTTTAACCCCGAGGTCGGCGGTCGTGCCGTACCGCTCGGCGATGTTCGGTATGGTGTATCCGATGACGCGATTGGTGATCGACGATCCCTCCCGGATGTCCGTCAGGTTGTTCAGATTCAACAGCAGTGAGATCCCGGGAGCCAGTTCCTGTTTGACCGAGAGGTCGAGTCGCGTGAACCGGTTCACCACCAGGTCGCTGCGGCCGCTGGCGCTGAACGCGTCATTGTAGCCCGCCTGGTGATAGACCGACAATCGTGCTGAGAACCCTCCGATGTCGTAGCCGAGCGCAATGTTCCCGAAGAATTCCGGCTGTCCTTCAAGCTTCTGCGTGTTGTCGATCGTCACGCTCTTGTACAGCGGGAACGGAATGCCGGGGAACTCGGGCAGGAAGTAGTAACTCGTGTCGATGGTGGTCGAGAGCAGATGCGTGCGTGACCGCGTGATCGAGAAGTTGTAGTTGAGCACGACATGCTGCAGGAACCCGGGCATGAACGAGAAGTTCATCTGGTGCTCGAATTCCATCCCCCATACCTGTGTCGGCTGTTTCGAGTTGTAGGGCACCGTCAGCGCGTAGTCGCCCGAATGGATCGTTCGCCACGAGATGCCGAATTCGTCCAAAAGAGCATTACCCGTTGTCGAGGCGCCGCTCAGAACGTGGAACATGTCCGCGATCTCCTTGTAGAAGCCGGAGATGGAGATGAGGCCGATGCCGGGACCGAACAAGGAGGTGTTCACCTCGTAATTCCACGCTTTGGCCGTCCTGAGCTTTGGATTGCCGAGGATGAGGCGCTTGGCGTTGCTGAATCCGGTCCAGGAGATGAACTTCTCGAGACGCAGGTTGAAATCGGGCCTGGCCAGGGCGCGGTAGGCCGACAGTCGAATGAGGGCGAAGTCGACCGGACGGAGCGTCAGTTGCACGTTGGGGAGGACGACCGTCTCCGCGTACGTCGCGCTCGTGTCCTTCGTGATGCCCATCGGCACCGGGAACCCGCCGATCGAAACTGGAGACCATCGCGAGTCGTAATCGTTCAGTTCCCGCTCGACCCGGACCCCGGCAACGAGTGTCGCCAAGGTTCCCCAGTGGAGGGTATTCATCGCGTAGGCCGCCGTGACCCGTTCATGGACGCCGTAGAAGTCGGCGTCGATGGCGGGATTATCGTGGTATTCGCGGATCCCGCTCAGGTCGACACCGTTACGATTGAGCGCGTACCATTGACGCAGCGCGTCGCGATTGATCAAGGGAGCGATGCGGTACGCGTCAAACAGGTCGCGATGGCCGGCCGGGGAGTCGAGGAATTCAGCCGCCGTGATGAACCGGCTTGTGGGCGCAGCGAGAAAGCGCAGATAGAAGGGCTCGAACCGGGTCCCGCGCAGGTCTTTCACCTGCACCGACCCGTCAGCCGCGAATTGGTGGTCTTGCCAATAGCCCAGGTAGTACGGAGAGTATAGCTCACCCCGGTCTCGACCCCTCAACTTGCTCCGGTACTTCCCGCCGACCTTGAACACGCCCGCCAGGTCGTTCAACATCTGGTAGGATGTCTGGAAGTTGAGATGGGCCGTTCGTTCCCGGTCGGCGCTCTCTTCTGTGCGATACGTGGCCGAATAGAGGATCGCCGATTCGAAGCTGTTCAGCGCCGCGGCGATCAGCAGCTCCGGCCGGTCCTTGATAAGCGGCGTGTACCCCATGCCGGAGATCGGCGTGCCGTCTGGAGCGGCATTCGACGACTCCCGAAAGTCCATATAATAGTCATAGGGGAATTCCGAGAGCGACTGGCCGTACGATGCCCCCCAGGTCACGAGCAGCGGTCCGAGGAAGCTCTCCCCTTGCAACGAACTGTTGAGTGTGCTGATCTTCTGCTCGCGGTCGCGGAACGAGTAATAGACGTCATCGGTCACCGGATAATTGCGCGAGGAGGTCAGGTAGTCGCGATCGGTGCGGCTGTAAACGTTGTTGAGCCGGACGGATCCGCCGTCGGGGGTCGTGACGTCGAGGAACAGACCGGCGCCGGAGCGCTTTCGGATCTCGTCGGTGTATTCCAGCGTGAAGTCGTTGATGAAGTATGAGGTCGAACCGCTCACGCTCTGATCATAGTCGAGGTCGTATCGCTCACTGCTCCGCGTGCGTCGCTCCAGGTTGCCCGAAATCTGCACGCCGAAGAGGTCGTCGAAGAATCGTTCGCCGTAACGGACGGTCACGTCGTAGTGGGCCAGCCCGTTCGTCAAGTGGTGATAGTTCCCCTTCAGGTCGAGCCGCAGCAGACGCTCTGCAGGGGCCTTCTTCGTGACGAGATTGACGGAGCCAGCGATCGCGTCGGCGTCCATGTCGGATGTGAGCGCCTTGAAGAGTTCGACGCCTGCCAACGAACCCTGCGAGATCATGCTCATGTCGACCCCCCGCGCCTCGGCGTCGGTCGGCGGGATCTTCACACCGTCGATCGTGATCGTGCTGAACTTGTCGCTCATCCCGCGCAGGATCACCTTGCTCGCCTCGCCCCCCGACCGGAGCAACGACACCCCGGGCAATCGTCCGATGACCTCGGCGGCATTCACATCCGGGAGCTCCTGAATGCGCTCTTCTGAGACGACGTTCACGATCGTGTTCGATGCCAGCTGTTGGTTGACCGCCGCGATCTGGCCCTTCAGCTGGCCGGTCACCACAACCTCTTCGCCCTCAAGGAGGGCCTGCGAAAGCCGGATGATGAGTGTGAGCTCATCCGAGCCGAGAGTTACGCTACGGCTGGTGGGATGATAACCGAGGTAGGAGACTTTCAATGAGTAGGCGCCGGGAGCGACGCCGGAGAGCCGAAAGCGGCCTTCGATGTCGGTCGGCGCTCCGATCGCGGTCCCTTCCAGCATGACGCTTGCGCCGACGAGGGGTTCTGCTGTGGCCGAGTCTACGACCGACCCCCGGATGATACCTTGTCCAACAGCCGACGCCAGGGGCACGAGGATCGCGAGCGACAAACGTGGCAGAAGTGTCATGACTTCGAGTGTGGTGGTTTCAACTTAGACGAAAGTAGGCGCGAAAGAGTAAATGCTTACTTTAACGTTTGCCATAGTTTGAGATGAATATTCCTTAGTGTCAAGTTAATTCGTAAACGATAAAGATTAGTGTAATTGCGAACATTGCAGGCGAATCCATGTGATTCCAAGAGCTTAGAATGTGTTGACTCTATGCAGTATTCTGATTATAACTTATCAACTTGAAGGTTTAAGTAAATCTGACGAATTTGCAGTCCAAACCATCTCGAGTCAGGACCGCGGACAATCACATGCGCGAAAAGGCAGTCACCCTTAACGACATCGCTCAGAAACTCAACTTCTCAACGGTCACGATCTCCAAGGCTCTGCGCGACCACCCCGATATTTCTGTCGCCACGAAAAAGCTGGTCCGACAAGCGGCCGACGAGTTGGGCTATACGCCCAACATCATGGCCCGCAATCTGTCTGCCCGACGGTCGCGTACGATCGGCGTCATCGTGCCAAAGATCGCCCACTTCTTCTTCTCCTCGATCATCGAGCACATTTACAATCTCGCGTTCGCAAACAACTACGAGATCATTCTGACGGTATCGCAAGAGAACGCCGAACGGGAGAAACGACACGTGCAGACCCTGCTGGCGATGAAGGTCGACGGCATCATCGTGTCGATCACACAAGAGACGCGACACGACGACATCTTTCGACTCGTGCAGCGGCGGGGCGTACCGCTCGTCTTCATGGACCGCATTCCGGTCATGGAGAACATTAATCGTGTCTCGGTGGACGATCGCGCCGGCGCCCGGATGGGGATCGAACATGCGATCAAACTCGGCTATCGCCGCATCGGTCATTTGGCGGGATACACGAACGTCAACATCGGCCGGGACCGCAAGCAGGGTTTTCTCGACGCCATGGAAGCCTACAAACTCCCGGTGAACTCCGACTGGGTCCTTGAGGGCGGCTTCGGTGAAGATTACGGGTACGACGCCTTCATGCGTCTCCATCAGGCCCGGAATCTTCCCGACCTTCTTTTCACGGTCACGTATCCGGTCGCCCTCGGCGTTTACACCGCTGCCCGCGAGGTCGGCGCGCGCATCCCGGAGGACGTCGATCTGCTTTGCTTCGGCAACGCCAAGATGCAGGAATTCCTGTCGCCGCAGCTGAGCTGCATCGACCAGAACACGGCCGCCATTAGCAAGGGCGCCATGGACCTGATGCTCGAGATCATCGGCCAGAACGAACCGTCAGAGCCCCGCGCAGTCACCGTCCCAACCTCGCTCGTCTTGCGCGAGACGTGCACCGGCTTCAAAACGATCGTGAAGAACAATCCATAGCCGCCACCGAGGACATCAGTTGAATGCCAAAGGGCGCGGATGGTCGTAATGACCTCCGCGCCCTTCGGGTTGACCTCACCTTACTTTGGTTCTTGGCACTTGAGATTGAGTATTGGACCTTGGTGCATCCTCAAGTGATTCGCCAGAACGTGCCGGGGCACTTGTCTCCAATCAAGCACCAAGCGCCACGTCTCAGATTCAAGTCCCAAGTACCAAGACCTAAGGCCGGTCGACATCCTTCATCGGCCCATCGGAAATACCAGATACTCCCCTTTGAAATCCTGATTCCGCACTTCGATGACCGCCCGTATGGAACGATCGGGTGTATATCGAATGCTGGCCCGACCGTTCGCCATCTGGATGATACGGCTTCCCGTGGGGGTGCCGTCATACTCGGCCAGTTTCCCGCCGCCGTCGAGCGCAAAGTAGACGGGCCGCTGATAGTCCACGCATGTCCTGCCATTGCGGTCGACGGCAACGGCATGGATGAGGACCGTCCCGTCAACCTGCGGTTCACCCGTGATCACCAGATGATCGGCGGCCTCGTTTCGAGACGTGTGATACTCGAGCGTCACCGTGTCGCGCGCCATCACCCTCCCCTCCTTTCTGCCGACGGCGACCAATTCGTTCCGTCCTTCCACAAAGGCCACCTTCCAGCTCAGTCCGGCAGCCGGAACCTGTCCGAGCCGTCGCGTCCGGCTCCCTTGACCGGCACCGTTGACAAACAGCTCGACCTCCGGACAATTGCTGAAGACATTGACCTCGCGCAAGGCGCCCGGAGGGCCCACCCGCTCGGGCCAGGTGTGCGACTCGATGTAGCAGAACCCCGGAGAGGTCGTCCAGTGACTCTTGAAGACATAGTATGCGTCCTTCGGTCGGCCGGCCCGGTCGACGAGCCCTTTCTGATTCATGTAGGGAATCGGATTCTCCGGCCGCAGAGGCGTCGGAAAATCCTTGAAGGCCCACTGGGCGTTGCCGGTCAGCCAGGGCAGACGCTCGGAGACCGATAGGTACCAGTCGAACAGGTCGACGATGTAGCTCTCGCTCCAGTCGCTGTCGAGCGCAACGTTCTTTACCTTCTGCGGCTTGATGCTCTCCTCCCATCCTTCGGGCACGTTCATCGCATCGCCCGAGACCGGCGTCTCCGTGTGCCGGCCGACGTGGCTGTCGCCGCCGTATTCCGCATGGAAGAACCGCGGGATCCGTTCGCGAGAGTTTGTGAGCGCCTTCTCATATCCATGGTAGTTGCCGCTGTACCAGCCCGGCCAGAGTGACGGCGATACGACATCGACGAGCTGTGCCTCATCGGCAAACTTGCGAAGCGACGTGACCCTGCCCGGATGCGCCCGCTTGGCCACAGCATGAAGCATTGCTACCATCGCCTGCAGCGAATCGGGATGGTCTCCTCCCGGCCTGTCGGGCAACCAGTACATCTCGTTGCCAACGGATTGCAGAATGATGCAGGGATGATTGTAGTTCACTGCGATCTGTTCTTCCAGCAACCTGACCGTATTGGCCCGCCACGCGTCGCCTCCCATCCCGCCCCGACACCAGGGAAGCTCATCCCAGACGATCAACCCAAGCTCGTCGCACGCACGATACACTTCCGGGTCCTGCGGATAGTGGGCCAATCGGACGAAGTTGGCCCCCATCTCTTTGATCATGCGCATGTCGCGCCGGTGCAAGCTGTCGGGCATGGCGGGGCCGAAGCCGGCGTGATCTTCGTGGCGATGCGTACCACGCAACAACAGCCG
>CAZOMY010000041.1:9530-24612 GCA_964581115.1 uncultured Ignavibacteriaceae bacterium
CGGGGCCGAAGCCGGCGTGATCTTCGTGGCGATGCGTACCACGCAACAACAGCCGCTCGCCGTTCAGGAAGAACGGCCCGTGCTCCTTGAATTCGAACCACCGGTACCCGATCCGGTCTTCCATCGCATCTGCGACGCCGCCGCGAGCCTCCATCGACACCCGCACAGTATACAGTGCAGGATCGTGCGGAGACCAGAGGATCGGCGAGCGCAGCAACGGCATCTCGATCCGGTGCGTGGATCCACCAGGACCTGCCGACACGGCACGTCGCTCGCGCAACACCCTCTTCCCCGAACGATCGACGACCGACACATCCAGATCGACCGAGGTCGCGAACGTCCGGGCATTGGCAATGACCACGTCGACGACTGTCGAGGCGGACCTCTGGCTCACGCTCGGCGTCGAGATCCGCACGGCATCGAGCGACACCTCAGGGACGGTGACAAGCCAGACATCGCGTGTGATGCCGCCGCAAATGGCGAAGTCGGACTTCTGTGATGGGATGATGTCGGGATCGTAGCTGTTGTCGACACGGACGGCGATCTCGTTCGAGCCGGCTTTCAGATGCGGAGTAAGGTCTACTCGGAATCCGACATACCCGCCGACATGGCGTCCTGAATGCCGGCCGTTGACATAGACATCCGTCGTGATGTTCGACCCTTCAAACTCCAGGAGGAGGCGTTGCCCCGTCGGTGGGCTCGGGAGTTCGAGCGACCGGCGGTACCAACTCGCCGCCCGTCGATATCCCGGTTCAGGGTCGAGGACGTCGACAAGGTTCCAGGTGTGCGGGAGATCGATGGACACCCAGCCCGTAGCCGACCTCAACCGTTCAACGCCAGGGTCGGACTCGAGATAGCTCCATCCGTCGTTCCAACGCACGCGCTCCCGCAGGACCGGCCCTCGTTGGGCGAGGAGGTGCGGGGTGGCCGCAAGGGAAACGATCGCCGCCAACACAACGACCGATCGTGCAGTCATGTCAGTCGCCCTCCAGCCACCGCAACGCGGCCTCGACATAATAATAGTCTCCATAGATCAGCGACACGTCGATCTCCGTGCCGGCCGGCATGTTGCCTGTTGCATGTCGGAGAAGGCCGCGCGAAGTGGCAGTCGTATCAAGGTATGCGGTCGAGAGTGAGCGAAGCATCTCGCCGGCCTTTTCGCGGTAGGCTCGTCCGCGCGGGCCTCCGGTCGCCTTGCCAAGTTCGATCAATGCCGACGCTGCCACTGCCGCGGCCGAGGCATCTCGAGGTGCGTTCGGGATACCTGGGACACGGAAGTCCCAGTACGGAACGCGATCCTCCGGCAGGTGTTCAAGGTAGAAATCCGCGGCACGTTGCGCCGTGGCCAGGAATCTTGTGTCTGTGGTGAAACGATGGGCCATCGTGAACCCGTAGATCGCCCACGCCTGTCCGCGCGCCCAGGCCGACGAGTCGGCATAGCCCTGATGCGTAACACGCTCCCGAACAGCGCCGGTGAGGGTATCGTACGAAACGACGTGCCAAGTACTGCCGTCGGGGCGCATATGGTTCTCCATGGTCCGCTCCGCATGTCGCATGGCAATATCGCGCATCGCCAAGGTGCCGCCGTTCTCCGCCGCCCAGAGGAGCAGCTCCAGGTTCATCAAGTTGTCGATGATGACCGGATACGACCATCGTCCAAAATTCCACGATCGGATGCAGCCGATGACAGGGTGATACCGCGATGTGAGCGTCTGCGCCGACCGGATCAAGATACGGCGGTCCTGATCTTCCGGCCGCACGCGTAGCTTGTTGCCATAGCTGCAGAACATGATGAACCCGATGTCATGCGACCGGGCATGCGTCTGCGTCGGTTCGAGCGCTGCGGTCCATCGCTCTGCCGACCGCAACAGCGACGTGTCATTCAATGCGCCGCCGACCATCCACAACATGCCGGGGAAGAACCCCGCGGTCCAGTCCTGTGCATGCACGGTCGCCCAGCGCCCCGATGCATCGGTGCTCCGGGGAAACCTCAGCGTGTCGCCAAGTTCGACAACGGTCGCGGACAATTTGCTTGCGGCAAGCTCCAGCACGGATCGGAGCCTGGCGTCGAGCGAGGGATCCTGCGCGCTCGCCCGAGGGATGTTCAAGAGGATCATCGCTGCCGCCGCGAGGCTACTTGCAGGTCTGAAGGTCATGGACGTCGCTGCATTCGTGTTGATGACGGTGTCCATAAGAACGAGAATGCGGAGCGCCGAATCAAGCAGTGGCCCGCTTGTCATTCAGCCGAACGTTCGACACCTTCACCTTGCAACCTCCCATTCTCAACTTCGGGTATGAAGATGAACCGATGGACCCTGCTCTTCATCGCCTCTTCCTTGCTGCTCATCACAGTCCTGGCCGGCTGCTTTCCGGTCGAAGGCGGTCGCCCGGCTGAGAACCGTTCCGGTTTCTTCATGGGCATTTGGCATGGCTGGATTGCGCCCATCTCATTGATCGTCGGGATCTTCGATCGCACCGTGCGGGTGTACGAGACAACGAATACCGGCTGGTGGTACGACCTCGGCTTCTACATGGCCATCATCTCGGGCTTTGGCGGCGTTTCGCTCTTTCGAAAGCGCTCCGCGTCCGAATCGTAGACTCTCCTGCACGTTTCACGGCAATTCTGAAGTTTGCCGCCAGCCAAGTCGGGCTCCATGACAATGCTGTCATGTCTCGGCTCCCCGCTTCATCTTGAGTCTCTTTTGTCTTTCCAGTACTCTCAGAGGACCCAACCTCGGAGGACACGATGAAGACGTACGTGCTTCAACCGGTCGACGAGCCGAACCTGTTATCCGATCAATTCCCATACTCTCTCCCGCCGCTCATCCAGTTCGAAGGCCTCATCCACGAAACGATCGACGGACGCGACGTAACGTTCGACCCCGCGACCGTGCGGACCCGGGACATCCACATCACGGACACGACCTTCCGCGACGGCCAACAAGCCCGTCCTCCGTACAAGAAAGAGCACATGGTGAAGTTGTTCGAGATGCTGTCGCGTCTTGGAGGCCCAAACGGCGTCATCCGACAGTCTGAGTTCTTCCTCTACACCAAGAACGACCGCGAGACGATCGAAGCCTGCCGGGCACTGGGGCTGCGCTTCCCGGAGATCACGGGCTGGATCCGTGCCAACAAAGGGGACTTCCGGCTTGTCCTCGATATGGGGCTGAAAGAGACGGGCATGCTGACGTCGTCGTCGGACTATCACATCTTCCACAAACAAGGACAGACGCGCCAGCAGGCGATGGATCAATATGTCGGGGTGGTTGAAGCGGCGTGGGAGGCCGGCGTACGGCCTCGATGTCATCTGGAGGATGTGACCCGGGCCGACCTGAAAGGCTTCGTCCTGCCGTTCGTCCAACGTCTGTCGAGACTCAGCGAGCAGGTTTCTCCGGAGCTGAGCGTGAAGATCAGGTTGTGCGATACGATGGGCTTCGGCATTTCGTATCCCCAAGCCGCCGAGCCGCGCTCGATCCCGAAAATGATCTGGAGGATGATCAACGAATGCGGCATCTCTCCCGACCGCCTCGAGTGGCACGGACACAACGACTTCCACAAGGTGCACATCAACGGCTCGACGGCGTGGCTGTACGGGCTCAACGCGCTCAACACCACGCTGTTCGGCTTCGGAGAACGGACGGGGAACCCACCGCTCGAAGGTGCGGTCATCGAATACGTGGCGCTGAAGGGCTCGCTGAACGGCGTCCAACTGCCGGTCATCACAGAAATGGCCGAGTACTACGAGCGTGTCATCGGCACGCATCTAGCGTCCAACTATCCATTCGTCGGGCGTGATTTCAACACGACACGGGCGGGCATCCACGCCGGCGGGCTTCGAAAGTTCGAGCAGATCTACAACATCTTCGATACGACGACCCTGCTCAATCGTCCACCTCGTGTTGCCATCACCGACAAGTCGGGTTCCGACGGGGTCGCGTTGTGGGTCAATGAATTCCTCGGCCTCAAGGGGGATCAGCGCTTGAGCGTCTCGAAGATGGTGAACATCTTCAAGTGGGTGATGGAGCAGTACGAAGTGCATGGGCGCATGTCATCCATTACGGATGAGGAGCTCGAACAGCTCGTCAAGCAGCATCTGCCCCAACACTACGCAAGGATGAAAGGCGGCATGGTGGCCTGATCGATCGCACACCCGACGACCATGAACCTTCCCTCCAACCACTGGCTCAAGCCCCCTCGATTCGAAGACGACGTTCGCACCGAACGGGCGGCCTTGCTGCACTACCTGAGCCTCATCGTGTTCGTGGTCGGGTTGGTCTGGCTCCTCATCCAGTTGGAAGGGACTTATTTTACACGCAGCCCGATCGGACTCATCACGACGGTCGCCGTCACGCTCGTTCCGGTGATGACGCTGGTGGTAATGCGGAGGGGACGTGTGCGCGCCGCCGCGATCTTCTTTATCGCCTTCTTGTGGTGCAGCATCACGACCCGGTTTCTCTTTACGGAGGGGATCCGGAGCAGTTTGTTGTACAACTACGCGAACATCGTCATCTTCGCCGGATTGATGCTCGGGCGCACCTCGGTGCTCGTCATGTTCGGCTTGAACCTGCTTCCGATGGCAGTGCACGTGGCGACGCAGGCGGCCGGAACCCCGTTGCCGGTGCTGTTCAATGACTCACCGGAGAGCGCCCTGGCCGAGTATGGTGTGTCGGTGGCGATCTCCACTTCGCTCATCTATTATGCATTCGGGCGTCTCGAGTTTAATCTGCGGGCCGTGCGCGACAGCGAAGCCCGGCAACGGGCGCTGCTCAACGCCGTACCCGACCTCATCTTCCTGAACCATCGGAACGGCACCTTCCTCGACGCCAAGACGGGCGATGCATCGCGCCTGCTCATGCCCCCCGAGGCCTTCCTTGGGCGCACTCCGCACGACATCTTCGAGCCCGAGTTGGCCGGCCGGATCATGGCCGCGTTCGAAGGCGCGCTGGCTGAAGGAGGCGAACACATCGTGGAATACAGTCTGGCGATGCCGTCGGGCATCGTTCCTTTTGAAGCACGCGTCGTCCCGTGCACGGAGGACACCGTCCTGACCGTGGCAAGGGACGTGTCCCGGCGACGCACCGTCGAGGAGCAGTTGAAGGCCAGCGAAGCGCAATTCCGGACCCTTTTCAAGGATGCGCCCATCGGCATCGGCGTCATGGAGTCCGGCGGCCGTTTGCTGGACTTCAATAATGCGCTGCTGCAGCCAGGGGCATACCAGCGGTCGGACCTCGAGCAGCTGTCGAGCTTCAACGACCTCTGCTACGACGCGGGCGAGTGGGCGGCGGCTTGGACGGCCTTCGAACGCAACGGGGTCCTTCGGGGCGCGAATGTCCGCCTGCGGCGAAAGGACGGATCGGCATATGATGCGCTGCTGTCGCTGAGCCACACCACCTTCGGCGGACGTGCCGCCGTCCAGGCGATCGTGGAAGACCTCACCGAATTCCAGCGCGGCGAGGGGCTGCGGGAGGCGGTGTTTCGCATCGCCGAGTCTTCGACGCGAGCCGCCGACCTGGATGAGCTGTATCGGACGATGCACGAGATCATCAGCGACGTCATGCCGGCTCAGAACTTCTATATCGCAGTCTATGATGAACAGAGGGACCTTCTCAGCTTTCCCTATTTTGTCGACGAGCGCGACGAACCCTCTCCGCCCCACAAGCCGGGCAAGGGTCTCACGGAGTATGTCCTGCGGACGGGGAGGTCCCTTCTCTGCGACGCTGCCACGAGCAGCGAGTTGCAGCGGAAGGGAGAGGCCGAGGTGGTGGGCGTCGACGCGCCCGTGTGGCTCGGCGTTCCCCTTAACGTCGATCGCAAGACCATCGGCGTGATGGCCGTTCAGCACTACACCGACGCCAGGGTCTACGGCGAACGAGAGCTAAGGATGCTCGAGTATGTCTCGTCGCAGGTGGCCAGGGCCATCGAACACAAGCAGAGCGAGACGCGCATTCGCGAGCTCAACGCCGACCTTGAACGACGCGTACGAGAACGAACGGCGGAGCTGACGGCGCTCAATCAGGAGTTGGAGTCGTTCGTCTACACGATCTCGCACGACCTGCGCGCCCCTCTGAGGGGTGTCGGCGGATTTGCGGCACTGCTCCAGCGTGATCACAGCGAACAACTTTCAGCCGAGGCACGCGGCTACGTCCAGCGGATTGCCGACGGAACGCGGCGGATGGGGGCCCTGATCGACGACCTGCTGGCTTTTGCGCACATCAGCCGGAAGGATGTTCGTCGCGAAATGGTGAAGACCGAAGAGGTCGTCCGTCAGGTCGTCGAGGAGTTGCAGCCGGCGATCCGCGCGGCGAAGACCGAGGTCCTCATCGGCCAGCTCCCGCAGGTCTCGGCTGATCCGTCGCTCCTGCGTCAGGTCTTTTCAAACCTGATCGGCAACGCGGTCAAGTACTCCTCGAAAGTTTCGACTCCCCGCGTGACCGTCGCGTCCACGCTCGAGAACGGTGTCACCACCTTCATTGTCAGTGACAACGGGGTCGGCTTCGATATGAAATACGCCCACAAACTGTTCGGCGTCTTTCAACGTCTGCACGCCATCGACGAGTTCGAAGGGACCGGGGTCGGTCTGGCGATCGTCCACCGCATCATCACGCGTCATGGCGGCTCTGTGTCGGTCAACGCCGCCGAGGGACAGGGTGCCACCTTCTCGTTCACCGTCGACGCCAACCAGACATCGCACAGTTCTCAACCGACCGGATCACGATGAACTCTGTTCAAACGTCCGTTCCATCCGGCGGGGCCCGGGCCTCGGGCTCTCCCCGTACGCATCTGGCGATCGTCGCATTCAGCGCCCTCCTGACGGCTCAGCTTGTGCCTTCTCCCCCGTTCAACGTGGCGGGCACCAACGGTGCACCGATCGACGCGGTCGTCGCTGTTCCGGGCGAGGTCGACGCTGTGTTGCTTCGAGCGTGCTACGATTGCCACAGCAGCCGTACGGAGGTGCCTTGGTACGGAGCGGTTCAGCCGGTGAAGGGATGGATCGCCGGGCATGTCGAGGAAGGAAGGCGCGAACTGAATTTCGATGCGTTCGGCCTTTACCGGGTCAGGCGCCAATACGTGAAGCTCGACCAGATCGCCAGCGAAGTGCGGTCGGAGGCGATGCCACTGCCCTCCTATCTCTGGATGCACGCCGAGGCGCGTTTGTCCGATGCGGATCGTACGCTTCTCGTCGGTTGGGTCAACGCCGCCCGAGGAGAGCTCGAACACCGATACCCGCCCGACAGCCTGCAGCGGCGACGCTGAACCCGCCATGCACGACGGTACACACGAATGCCCGGTCTCGGCCGGGCATCGTCGTTCCTGCTTCGGGAGGATGGATCAAAGCCGCACGTTCAACTGCACGTGCGGCATGAGAAAGGTCGACGGCGTGGTGACATCGATCGTCTGGTCGATCACAAGACGCGGTGCCAGGATCAGGTCGGCCGAAGTCGAGACGGGCACACGGAGGCCAAGCGTGAGCGACCACACGGTGGCGTACTCGTCCGTCACCGAGGTACTGACCCGGTTGTCGGGCGCAGGCACGGCGTGCGTCAGCAGATGTTGGTAGGCGACAGTGACCCCGAAGAAGAAGGCGACATCGTGGTTGCGGGGCGAAGGCCCCAAGACCAACTCGCCGAATGCACCTTCCGTCGATTGCCGACCGTCGGCCCACGAGACAAGGGGTGCGGTATTTTCCACCTGGCGAAGATACGCGGCCCGCACCGTGTGCTGACCGATGAACCCGCCGAGCGAGAACTGCACCTGCGGCGCGCGCGCTGGCAGGTCGGTGGAGAGTCGAGCCTCGGCCAACCAGGTCGACCCCTTCGGTCCGGAGGCCCATTGACCGCCTAGTCCCACGGCCGCATCTTTCGTGAGGGCAAATTCGAACTGGGCTCCCCCCTGGATCGACGGCAGGTCCCAGTGTGTATCGGGCGAACGCGAGATCCGGCCCGTGATGAACGGCGATCGACGTTGAATGACGTACGTGCCAACGCCTCCGGGTCCCGGGATCGTGTCATGGGTCCACGCGACATTGCTGTCGTCGTTCCGGTCGAAGAATCCGTCGCGGCACGTGACGGTCGGCTTCGAAAGCCACACACTTACGCGCGACGAATGCTCGGGGTCGGAAGGAAGAGACAGGGCCGGCTGAACGACCGGCGAATTGAACTCTAGGTAGACCAGGTCGATCTCGTCGTCGACGCAGCCGACGAGCCCCGCCGCACCCAATACCCATCCCGCGGCCAGCAGCGACCATCGCCCTTGCATCATGTCACCGCGCGCAATCTACCGAGCCGGAGGAACAAGTTGCTGATAGGTCTGCCGGATCCCGACGCGGAATCGGTCGAGCAGATTCCCTGCCGCGTAGGGCTCGAATCCGGGCAGTCCGGTCGAAGCGGCGAGTGAGTCGGCCGTCAGACCCGACTTGACGCCCGCGCGCACGAAGCTCAGCAGGGCCGTCAGGTAGTCGCGCATGGCGAGCACGTCGGCGCGCGCACCCGTGACGCCGTGTGTCTCGCTTCCGTGGCCGAAGATGAAAATCGTCTCGTCGGAGAATTCCTTGTGCATGCGTTCGAGGAGAACGATCCAGTTCTCGACCGACGATCCTCCCTGCGTATCGATGACCGGGGCGACGCGATTGAAGACGAGGTCTCCCGTATGGACGACGTCGGCTTTCTGAAAGTGGATGACGCTGTCGCCGCTCGTGTGTGCCGGCCCCCAGTAGTGGAGGCGGACCATTTCCTTACCGAGGTCTTCTTTCCACTCCTTATCAAATGTTTCGGTCGCATACACCTGACCTTCGAGTCTGTTCATCCTCTCGGCCGCCGCCTTCTGCAACCCTGGAACGTTGGCGTGCGCCAGGATACGCTTCGTCTTCGGCTTGAAGACGCCGTTTCCGCCCGTGTGGTCGAAGTGATGATGGGAATTGATGAGGAGGTCGACGTTGCGCGGCGACCGTTCCGCCAGGCCGGCGAGGCAGGTCGTGGCCGTCTCGGGAAATTGCGTATCGACGACCACGAGAGCGTCAGGGTCGATGTACCATCCGATCGTGCCGCCACGGCCCGTGAAGAGGCCGACCCCATTGCGGAGGTCTTTGAAAGCCGTGGCGGGAGCCTGCTGCTGGGAGCGGAGAAACGAGGGGGCGAAAAGCCCCAGCAAGGTGGTGGACGAGACGTTGCGAAGGAAGGTGCGTCGAGTCGTCAGCATACGATGGCCTTTCCGCGGCGATGACGTTGCAGGGACTGATGAGCAATATGTCATTCGCTGCGGAAAATTGCGAGCATTGCGTCGTCAGTTTCGACGTCGTGTTCTGTACGTCTCCGCGCTGGCAACGGTGGCCCAGCTGCCCCCCCGCTTGCTCAGGACGGCAAGTTCCGATGCACGAAAGTGATGTTGGTGTAAGATTCCAGCTGAATCTGCGTACTCGTATGTCAATTCCATCGATTGAACATACCACGCCAACTGTCCGTCCGGAGAGAAGTGGATCTCGGGAGAATCGGACACCTCGGCACGAACAAATCGTCCATTGAGGAATTGGCGCTCATAACTTGAACGGACTTCGAGCGCCGAACGTCGATGGAGATCGCCGTCGGTGACGAGCCAGAGTGAATCAGCTCCCGCCCATCCCGAGGCTGCAGCCGCGTCACTGGCAAGAAGTCCGGAGACGTTCTGTTCGAGAATCGCAATGATCGCCTTGCGATCGAGGTCCATTTGAGTCTCCGAGCGACATCCCGTTAGCACGGCGATGACACCGATCGATATGCTCCATAACGAAAAAGCTTTCATTTGACATTCGCTTTATGTTGCGGGTGAGTTCCAGGTCGAGATGACGCCACCTGGTCCACGGGGCCTTCATTCACTCCGACGTCTGATGGAGGAGATGATGAGTGGGGGAATGCATAGTGAAGCATCATGAAGTCAGCAAGAATGGGTTCGAGCACCACACCGAATTCTCGCGCAGTCGCTTGCGATGCCCGCAGGTCCTCTCGGTAGACTTCAAAAAGGATGGCATCGACGGATCCACCCCAGATCGATCCGTGGCGATACTCTGAATAACCGCCAGAAAAGAACTCTTCCGTCCCGGGAGAAGAGATCTGCGGCGAAGGAACTGCGGCAAACCCTGCGCGGTTGAGCATCCCACCAAGGCTGTTGGGACCGCGAACGATCTCAGCGAAACTCAAGGAGCTCCGAGTCGCCAGGGCTCGGATGCTACTACGGTCTCGATACTCCGGCCTGTTCAAACCAGCATCCGATTGTTGAAGCTCCGCCCGCGTGAGCAGATAGCCGAGTTCCATGCGAATATCAGGATGAGAATGGCCATGGAGATCGAAAAACAGGCCCCGGCCAAAAGATGCTTCAACGGCCTTCTTCGCAGCCTCGATGAAACCATGGTATTCCACCCATGCTCGAAGGGCCTCAGCATTGCCCTGGGCACCGGAAACTGAGTCGACACCGGCGTCGAGCTTCGTGCGATGGAGATGACACAGGATCACGTGCGGCTCCATCCCCCACCGAAGGGTCAGAAGTGAATCGACCACGTCGGCGATCTCGGAGACGTAGATATCGCGCCGCAGATTTCCGTATGTCCTGGTCGGGATCGAAACCGGGACGATCGTCCCGTCGTGCGGTACCGCGATGATCAATGGTGACCGTCCCGAACGGTATTCGACGTACTGGTTCTGCCCGAAGGCGACCGTCCGGCTCGCAACGATCGAGGGCGGATAGTGAGCGGTCGTGCGCGTGGAAATGGCATCATCACAAGCCACGAATGGAACGCCCGAAGCCAGTACGGCGATGAGGCGCACGAAGGTGATCGGCCAGATCGAGGATCTTATGTCCCACGAAGGGGACATTCGGCCGGCATGCACGGCGTCACCTGACCAACATCATTCGGACCGTTCTGACCTCGGCACCTGCATGCAATCGTGCCAGATAGATCCCGCTCGGCATCCGTTCAGCATTCCACGTCAATTTGTGTTGTCCCGCTTCTCGGGTTTCATCGGCGAGTACGGCGACGGTTCGCCCGAGGAGATCATGGACCGTGAGCCGAATATGCGACGCTTGAGGCATGGAGAACGAGATCTGCGTCGATGGATTGAACGGATTGGGGTAGTTCTGGTCGAGTGCGAAAGCGCCAGGTTGCTCCGCATGATCGTCGTCGTCGACCTCGGTGACAAACCTCTTCGATCGATAGACACCCCACGCATAGGTGCCGTACAGGGCATGTCCTCGATACGGACCTCGTGGAATCACCTTCATCGCGAATCCGCTCAAGGGTCCCAGTCCGCTGCTGAGGTCGCCCCAACTCATCCCGTGATCTGTCGAAAGCGCCACCCCTTCGCCATACACTCCCACGAGGATCGAGTCGCCGTCCGCATCCGCCTCATGCGTGGCGATCGACCAGACATGCACATTGCCGAGTTGTTGAGTCCATGTCGATCCTTCGTCCGTTGAGATCCAGAGTCCACCCAGTCCTCTGAATCCTGCAAGGACGGCGCCGGACCAATGAACCTCGAGCGCATAGACATTAGCGTGGGGGATCGAAGCCGTGACACGGGTCCAAGTCGCGCCATGGTCGGTCGACCTGAAGACGCCCTGACCGTTGTCCGCCGTACCGAGATACAGGATCCCGCTCTGAGATCGCGCGAGGCATATCGATTGAAGGTTTGTCAGACCGCTATTGGAAGCCGTCCACGTCGAGCCGCCATCCGTCGATCGGAAGACTCCGAAACCCCAAGAGGCGGCGAGGATCACTCCTGTGGATGTCTCGACGAAGCGGCACACAGAACGGGGGCTGTTTGCAATGAGACTCCAACTCATCCCTTCATCCGTGGAGCGATGGATCCCAGGAGTCTGACCGGCGAGCAGCGATCCATTCGAGAGCACGTGCACGGTCTGCGTCGAACGAAATGTCAGTCCCTGGTCGCGCTCGGCCCATGTCGTTCCACCGTCCGTTGAGCGGAAGACCCCACCTGTCGTCGCATAGTAGATCGCGCCTGATTGATCGAAATCGAAGTCCTTTCCGGTCGTTGCAAGCATGCCTGAATCTGACCGCACCCACGAAAGGCCGGCGTCGGTCGATCTGAATACACCGTCGCCCCCTGTTCCGCACAAGAGCAGGCCGTCGCCGACCTGCGCATGACTGCGCACGGAAGCGTACGTCAGACCTTGGTTATTGCGGGTCCATGTGAGGCCGTCATCCGTCGAACGATACGATCCGCCAGGTGCGCTGCCGGCGTACACGACACCGTTCGGTCCGGTCCAGATCTCGACGAGCGACGAATCGACGATCCCGGAGCTACTGACGGTCCACGTCACTCCCTGGTCGGTCGAACGGTATATCCCCGAGCCAAAGGCGGCACACAGGATGGCGCCGGACGGACTGAGCGCACATCGTTGCACATCGATTCCCGATTTCACCTGACTCCATCCAGAACCGCCGTTTGTGGAGCGATAGAGACCCACGGACGTCGAGGCGTAGAGAAATCCAGAGGTGTCTCGAAGCAGGTGCCATACGATCGTCGACGGCATTCCGCTGCTCGAAAAGGTCCACGAGGCGCCCTGGTTTGTGGAGGTGTACACCCCGTTGGTCGATCCGGCGATCACTTTGCCTGAGGGTTCCGCGAGGACCGCAGCCGATGTGACGATGGTACCGCCGCTCACCGATGTCCATGTCAATCCTTGGTCCGTCGACCGATGCACCCCTCCCTCGACGTTGCAGGCGGCATAGATCGATCCATCCGTTGCGACAGAGAATGCATTGAAGCCGTCATTCGTTCGGGGAGAGACCGCCCGGGTCCAACTTCGACCGCTGTCAAGCGAGTAATAGATACCCGCCCCGGTGGCGGCGAGAACGCGTCCGTCGGAAAGGGTCTGCAGGGCATTGACACTGCCTCCCCAGGTCGTCCCGACTCGTTCCCAGGATTGTGCATGGGCAGTGGCGACAAGCCCCCACAAACAAAGGTGTGCGAGAACGGCAGTGGCGAACGTGTGGCGTGTATGACCGTTGAGCATCTTGCACCTCCGTCGTGAATGTCGGGGTGCAATGTATCTTGGGCGGGGCCCAGAGCGCTAGTCGGCTTGTATCAGAGATTGATATTGATGTAACGAGGAGGGGTTCGAGCCGATTTTGGCCCGAAATTGGCGGGCAAAATGTGAGAGCTTGTTAAATCCGACTTGGAAGGCTATAGCTCCGACACCGTCCCGCCTTTCTTGCGAATCTCCTTGTCGTAGCATCTGTCCCGCGCTCTTTCCGCTACGGCGGATCCAACTTGAGACCCGGTGCCTGCTCTCCAACGCCCACACTGCTCCCGATCCGTTGAAGGTATGTTGAGGCGGACGTCGCATCAAAATGGATCATGACGTCAAACGCTGTTCGTTGGGCGAACGGAATGTAGAATCCGTCGGTCGGTCCGGCGTAGCCGGCTCCGAACATCATCATCGGCTTACCCTCCGTCAGCACGGTATCGAGGGGGGTTGCGGGGGGTATGTCCGACATTCGAAGGATGAAATTGGCAACCCTCGCCTGATGGAAGACCTCGTTGAGTGATCCTGGCGGCGGAGGTAGCGACAGGGTCTGCGGCTCCCATGGCCCCGACACGTTCGTGAAAGCCATGAACTTGCCGTAGGTGAAGCTGAAGCCGATGATCTGATATGACACCCCCAGAGCTTGACGCAGCTGATAGCCCATCACCGGGACGTAGTTCGCGAAACCGCCGAGCTTGTTGGAGACATGAACGTTGTGTGCCCACACGGCAACCTTCAGGCCCGGAGCGAACAGGTCCCTGACCCGTTGGACGTTCAAAGCCATTTGAGCATCTCTCAGACCGTACGGCCTTGGTGAGGTATTGACGAGCGCGTACATCGTCTCATGTGAGCTCAGCAGATTCTGGATGACATACATCATGAAGGCGAATTCCTCGGCCGAAGAGCCGGCGATCAAGGCCCCTTGGTTCGCCGTGAAGAGATCCCGCATCTTCATGACGCTGTCCCTGACCTCCGAGTAATTCGCAGAACTCAAGATCTGGTAGTTGGCATACATGCCGTCGACCGGCGAGCTCAGCCATCGTGCAAAACCCATCACTCCGCGAACATGATCCAGAAGCTCGGGGGCGGCTTTCGCAAGATAGCTTTCCAGGATGCTGGCGTGATAAGGGTAGTACTGACACTCGATGCCAACATACCGCAGGCGTTCTGAGGCGGGCCGTCCAACGTTCGTGTTCCGCATCCATTGGATCAGATCCCGCACTTCCGCCGCTCGCCACGTCGCATAAAGCATTGTCTTTCGGATCAACGTATCGAGATCAAAGTTCTCTCCCTGTATGTACCGATCGATGAAATACGACTCTCCGATATCGGCTTCGATCGCAAAGACACGAAATCCGTGCTGTTCTACCAGGTAGCGGAAGATCCGATGCTTCATAAGGAAGAACTCCCGCGTCCCGTGTGTAGCCTCGCCCATGCCGACTACCTGTGCTGCTCCCAAGGACTGCAATGCAGCCAAGTCGGTTTGAGGGAAGGACGGATCGGATCCAACGAGCTCAAAGAGAAGGCTGTCAAGCTGTTTTACAACCGCGGATCTGAGATCTATTATATCCGTACTATCGACGGGATCATCCGGATCAGAAATACCCGGCTTCTTTTCACATGAAAGGAGAAGAGTTACTATCGCAGCGGTTGTTGCGACCGCAAATACCAGTTTGGAAGGGCCAACATTGTTACGCATAGGGCCGTGACCTCCTGTCGGTTGAGCTCTGTGGAGCCCAACCTAATAGGTCGACGACGTCCTTCGCTCACGCTCTCGTAACAATCGAGAACGCGACCGTAACATAATGCAATTAATTGGGAGTGATGCGTAGGCGGGCGGCCGAATCCTTCAATTCTGAGGGATTTGAGCCGTATTTCGCGTGGAAGGCTTTTGCAAAATGAGAAAGGTTCTGGAACCCGACCTCGTAGGCGATCTCCGAGACCGTCCCGGCCTTCTGTTGGATGAGGCTGTGCGCCCGTTGGAGACGCAGGTCGCGGATGATCTCCCCGGTGCTCATGCCGGTGATCGCCTTCAACTTCCGGTGGAGCGTCATCCGGCTGACGGCCG
>CAZOMY010000042.1:0-8558 GCA_964581115.1 uncultured Ignavibacteriaceae bacterium
AACCCGACTCTGAAACAGCGAATCCGTCTACTTTCATTTGTCACATAACCAGTAGTCAGTAGCAAGTCGGCAGACTGAAGCAGACTGCACAAGGCCCTTGGGAAACCGGGGGCCTTTTGCATTTTCGATGGACGATTGACGACCTCTCGACTCACTCCGTTCGCTTGAGGTCGCCCCAAGCACACTTGTCGCGAGCGAAGTCGAGCGAGTCGAGGGACGATTGTCGATTGCCCCCCCTCGACTCAGCGCATCCCAGGATGGATCATCGAACATGCCAAGCTCGGGGCAGGATTGGAGGTTTCCGATTTTCGATTCCATTTCCCAACGGTGAGAGAGCGAAAGGAGTAGGAGCAGCAGAATCTGCAGGAATCGTCATTCTCGCGTGGCACGCTATATGAGCATTCACTCATATACTCATTCTCTCATGAGCGAGGCACATGACCGGACAACGTTCTTCTTCCGACCTCAAGGCTGAGGTCCTCGCCGCCCTTTCCCATCCGAATCGGATTCGGATCCTCGAATTTATTCGTAAGGACGTTCGCTGTAACTGCGAACTGGCTCCCGCACTCGAGCTCGAGCAGTCCAACCTATCGCGGCATCTCAAGATCCTCGTGCAGGCCGGTATTCTTCTTTCGTGGAAAGAAGGGTTGCGGGTGAATTTTAGAGTGGCCGACGACCGCATCTATCGCATCATCGACCTTGCGTTGGCTGTTGCCAAACACAGCGTTGAGTCAAGATCAGAAGTCTTCGAAGAAGCATGAACTGAGCCCATCCATTTGGAGCCGTCATGAACATCAAAGTACTCGGACCCGGTTGCACCAATTGCAAGACCCTCGAGCGCAGGACCCGCGAAGCGCTCGAACGGATGAACGTTTCGGCCACGGTCGAGAAAGTTGAAGACCTCGACGGAATGATGGCCTACGGCATCATGCGAACGCCAGGCCTCGTCGTCGACGAGAAATTGGTCTGGCAGGGCGGCGTACCCACTGTCGAGAAGATCAAAGACCTGATCTCCGCGCAGAGCAAGGTGAGCTGACATGAAAGAGTGGATGAAATTCGCTCTGCTCGCCGTCGCATTCGCCATCTTCTATTTCGCGCCGATCGACGCACCGATCGTGTTGGCATCGATATCCGCAGGCCTGTCGCTCCTGCACGAATATGCGCGCCTTCACGTTCTGACGTGCCTCGTTCCGGCCTTCTTTATTGCCGGCACGATCGCGGTCTATGTGAAGAAGGATGCCGTCATGCAGCTGCTTGGTCCGACGACGAAGAAGTACATCGCCTACCCCGTCGCCAGCGTCTCGGGCGGGATCCTCGCCGTTTGTTCGTGCACCATCCTCCCCCTCTTCACGGGTATCTACAAGCGCGGCGCCGGTATTGGTCCGGCGGTTGCCTTTCTGTTCACAGGACCGGCCATCAATATCACGGCCATTCTTCTGACAGGCAGTGTGTTGGGATGGGATTTCGCGATCGGCCGTCTGATCGCGGCCGTCATCATTTCAGGGATCGCAGGATTGTTCATGGCATTCCTGTTCCGCGATCACGATCGGAACAACGCCAACGGATCATTTGCGACCGGATTGGGAGGGGACGTCGAGTACTCCAACACGCTGATCCTCCTGTTCTTTCTCCTGCAACTTGCGATCCTCGTGGTGTTCGGACTTTCCATCGATCCGCTCTTGAAAGCTGTGCTGATCATTTCCATGATCGCCGTCCTGCTCGTCATCGTGTTCTTCAATTTCCAGAAGGAGCACAACCTGGCTTGGCTGAACGAGACCTGGGACCTTACCAAGAAGATCCTGCCGTATCTCTTCGTTGGCGTGTTCGTCGCGGGGATCATTGAAGTGGTGGTTCCGCAGGAGGTCGTCACCTCGCTCGTGGGCCAGAATTCCCTGTTGGCGAACGCCATCGCCTCCACGTTCGGCGCTTTCATGTATTTCGCAACCCTCACGGAGGTTCCGATCATTCAGAAACTCATGGGCCTTGGAATGGGCCGTGGGCCGGCCCTGACGCTCTTTCTAACGGGTAATGCCCTGAGTTTGCCCAGCATGATCGTGCTGTTCAAGGTCATGGGAAAGAAGCAAGCATCGGCATACATCCTGACCATCATGGTGCTTTCGGTGTCCGCCGGATGGCTCTTCGGCGAACTTATCTGAGTGATCGCTATGAAAAGCGTCACCATCCTCGGCTCGGGCTGTTCGAAATGCAAGGTCCTCGAACAACACTTGCAGGACCTCAAGTCAGCCCACACACTTGACATCACGATTATCAAGGTCACCGATCTCGAGAAGATCGTCTCGTACGGTGTCATGATGACGCCAGGATTGGTCATCGACGGACAATTAAAGAGCGTCGGGACGGTGCCAAAGGATTCACAACTACTGGAATGGCTCAAGGGATAGGACAATGACAAATCGAATACTCAGCGGTCTGAGCCTCATTGCCATGTTGCTGCTCGGCGTGTCGGGGACCATTCACGCACAATCAAAGGCAGCGAAATCAGAGTCAAAAGCTGCAGTCCCAGCAGCGCAGCCAGCCGTGACGTTCATCGAACTCGGGTCGGTCAACTGTATCCCCTGCAAGGCCATGCAACCCGTGATGAAGGCGATCGAAAAGAAATACGGCGAACAGGTGACCGTCGTCTTCTACGATGTCTGGACGAAGGAACAAGCGCACCGATCCCGCGAATACAATGTCCGGCTGATCCCGACGCAGGTCTTCCTCGATGGCGAAGGGAAGGAATTCCACCGGCACGAGGGGTTCTATCCTGAAGAGGCCATCGACCTGGTACTACAGGGTCGCGGACTCAAAGCACGGAGCGCCAAGTAGGCCATGATCGAAGGACTCTTCAACTGGCTGAGCGCTTCGATGAGCGGGAGCATGGAACTCGCTCTCGTCGCCGGGTTTGGGTGGGGAGTGGCCAGCATTCTGTTGAGTCCGTGTCACCTGGCCAGCATTCCGCTCGTCATCGGATTCCTCACCACGCAAGGAACCGACGGCAGTGACCGGCCGTATGCGCTCTCATTCGTGTTCGCCGTCGGCATTCTGACCACGATCGCGCTCATCGGCGCTGTCACCGCTCTGTTGGGACGGATGTTGGGCGATCTCGGGGTCTGGGGCAATCTCCTGGTCTCTGTCGTATTCTTTATCGTCGGGCTGTATCTCTTGGACCTCCTTCCCCTCTCGTGGGGTGAGCTGATCCCGCTGACCACGCGTTGGCGAGGATGGAAGGGAGCGTTGGTCCTTGGATTAATCTTCGGCATCGGCCTGGGACCCTGTACGTTCGCCTACATGGCGCCCGTCCTCGCTGTCGTCTTCAGCGTGGGGACATCAGACACAGCCCAAGCCGCTCTGCTTGTCGCTTCATTCGGTCTTGGGCACTGTGCGATCATCGCGACAGCGGGGGGCACCGTAGGGCTAGGACGACGCTTCCTGCATTGGACAGACGGCTCCACCAGCTTGGTATGGACAAAACGCATTGCAGGGATCCTCGTCCTTCTTGGCGGTGTGTACAATATCCGCAGCCTGTTCTAACCTCTCGTCAACTACCTGCAGATCGCTTTGTGTCTCACCCCGCATTGCGAATGAATGCGCGCATTCATATATTTGCATTCGCGCATATATGAGCTGAGCTCTGTGAACGCCCTTTCTGAGATCTTCAAAGCACTCTCCGACGAATCGCGGCTCAGGATCTACGGGCTTATCGTCAACTCCGGCGAGTTGTGTGTCTGCGATATCGAGGTCACCCTGCGATTCTCACAGACCAAAGTATCTCGGCATCTATCCGTCCTGCGAAGAGCGGGACTCGTTCAAGACCGCCGGAAAGGCCTGTGGATCCTGTATTCTGCGGTCAGGCCGAAAGGACAGGAGTCTCGTTTGGCGCTCAAGGCTTTTTGGGGTGTCATGAAGAAGAATGCGACGCTTCAGGCAGATGCACGCACCCTGGCAAAGATCATCAAACGTGGTGCCTGTGCGACCTCCACCGTACTTGATTCGAATCACGTTCCGGCAGCACTGAAACGTCCGTGATCAACCATTTCCACACTGATCGTCCATGAAGATCCTCATCCTCTGCACCGGCAACTCTTGCCGCAGTCAAATGGCGGAAGGCTTCGTGAAGCGGTTCGCTCCAACGGCCCAGGTCCACTCCGCCGGCACGGCGCCTGCCGAACGGGTCCATCCTCTCGCCGTGAAGGTCATGCAAGAAAAGGGCATCGACCTCTCGGACCACCGCCCGAAGTCGGTGGACCAGTTCCTCTCGCAACCGTTTGATTATGTGATCACGGTGTGCGGCGACGCGGAGGAGAACTGCCCCGCGTTCATCGGAACCGTCAAGCATCGGCTTCATATCGGTTTCGAGGACCCTGCGAAGGTCACCGGGACGGACGAGCACGTCCTGTCGGAGTTCCGGCGCATTCGGGATGAGATCGAGGCGCGATTCGGAGAGTTTGTCCGGAAGGAGATGGTATGACCGCGCCCACCCCAAAACGTCTTAACTTCTTCGAACGTTATCTCTCCATCTGGGTGGCCGTCTGCATGGTCGTCGGCATTGCCGTCGGCCGTTGGTTCCCCGGCGCCACGGAGCTGCTCCGATCGTTGGAGTTTGGCGAAGGAAGTCAGATCAACATTCCGATCGCCGTCCTCATCTGGCTGATGATCTACCCGATGATGCTCAAGATCGACTTTGGCCGGATTCTCGAGGTCCGCAAACGACCCAAGGGTCTTGCCGTCACGCTCGCCGTCAATTGGCTCGTAAAGCCGTTCTCGATGGCATTGCTCGGCTATGTGTTCTTCCAGTGGCTGTTCCTCCCGTGGATCGGGTTCGACCTGGCTCAGCAATACACGGCCGGCGTCATCATCCTGGCGGCGGCTCCGTGCACCGCCATGGTCTTTGTCTGGTCGTATCTGACCGACGGCGACCCGGCCTATACGCTCGTACAAGTGGCGGTCAACGACCTCATCATGCTTGTCCTCTTTGCGCCGATCGTGACGCTGTTGGTGAGCGGGGCCAGCGCCCTTAGCGTGCCGTTCATGGTGCTCCTGTACAGCGTGATCGTTTTCATCGTCATTCCGTTGGCGCTGGGAAGCGTCAGCCGGATCGTCCTGATCCGCTTGAAAGGCATCGAGTGGTTCGAACAGCGATTCATGGCTGCGTTCCATCCGGTGACGATCCTGGCTCTCCTCGCCACCCTCGTCTTCATCTTCGCCTTCCAGGCCGACAACATCCTCGACCGCTGGTTCCATGTTATTCTGATCGCAGTTCCCATCCTCATCCAGGTCTACTTCAATTCCGGCCTGACCTACGGATTGATGAAGCTCTTTCGCGTCCCTCACAATGTCGCCTCACCGGGGGCGCTCATCGGGGCGAGCAATTTCTTCGAGCTGGCCGTCGCGACCGCCATTGCCCTGTTCGGACCCGGCTCCGGGGCCGCCTTGGCGACGGTCGTGGGCGTGTTGGTCGAAGTTCCAGTGATGCTCTCAGTATGCTCCGTGTGCAATCGGACTCGGGGATGGTTCGACGTTGAACCGAGCACGTTGGCACCAAAAGCGTAACCGCCTGAAGAGCCCCGCTTGACTGCCACGCTTGGGATCAATGCACACCCCTCCGAAGGGACCTTACTCCCACTCAGCCGGATCTCGGGACTCGAATCCTTGAGGCGTGAGGACCTCTCACGTCCCACGAGGTCCTGAAGCCAAGGCCGCCTCCTTGTTGGATTCATCTACATCTCCGTTGAATCTTTCAACAGTTGTGAGATACCGACCTCCGGATTTCGCGACGCTTTGAGCATTTCTTGGGTCGGCATGATACTTGCCCTTGTGCAAGTATTGACCGTGCCCAATGACCGCCGAATGCCCTTCTACCCCTTCTCCGGCGATATCTCTGTGCGAATTCTTCACGGAGTATGCCCGAGTCGAACGATTCTTCAGCCGAGAGTTTGACCTGACGCCCCAGCTGGCCCGCACGCTCTTCTACATCCATGATGAGCGTCCGTGCTGTGTCCGAAAGCTCACGGAGCTGCTCGGGATCCACCCCACCTCCACATCCAAGCTCCTTAGCCGATTGGAACGCCGCGGTTTGCTGGTCCGGAGCATGGACCGCGTGGACCATCGGCTTGAACGCATTGCCCTGACGGCCGAAGGGGTCAAGAAAGTTCAGGCGCTTCGAGAACGACTGGATGATCTGACATCGGAACTCGACTCGAAGATCTCGACACACATGCAGAGTTGCCAACATCCTGCTCCAGTGGCACACCTGGGACATCTCATCACCGATCTGATCTCAGCAACCCGACCGACGGCTTGAAGCCGTATCCAATTCTCTTACCCATCCAGAAGGAACCGCGTATGAGCGACTCACTTACCAGAAAAGAATTCCTTGCCGACGCCGCGAAATACACCGTCGGCGCCGCCGCAGGGGTGGCTGCACTCTCGACCGTCTTCGGCAACGATCTGATGGCTGGAGAGAACGCCGTGGTCTCTTGGCCCCTGCCGTATGCACAACTCGACGTCGAAAAGGTCCGCAAAGCCGGACACGACGCCTACTGGAGCGGCAAAGGTTGCTCGTATGGCGCCTTCCAAGCCCTCATGGGAGAGATGCGGACGCTCGTCGGGGAACCATACAATTCGATACCTTCAGAGATCATGATCTACGGCCACGGTGGGGGCGCCGGATGGGGAGGCCTCTGCGGAGCGCTCAACGGGCCCGCGGCATTCGTCAGCTTGGTCTGCACGAAAGCGCGTGCCGACGTCATCAACAATGAGCTCTTTGGATGGTATTCGGAGTCCCTGTTCCCCTCCGACCTCAGCAATCAGTATGCGGTCGCAGGCGCGTATGCCGACAATCGGCTGAACGAAGCCCTTGCCCAGAACAAATCCGGATCAATCCTGTGCCATGTCTCCGTCACTGAATGGTGTAAGGCGACGAACATCGCGGTGGGCGACACGAAGCGCAAAGAACGTTGCGCCCGCGTAACCGGCGACGTGGCGGCGAAGACGGCTGAATTGCTGAATGCCGAGTTCCAAGGTCAGTTCACTCCCGTGTTCACGTCGCCACAGTCGGTCACCACTTGCGGCACGTGCCATGGTTCGACAGGTGTGAAGCCGTATACGGCGGTCAAGATGGAATGCGTGCAATGCCACGGCAATATGCACAATTCGATCGCCACGTCGGTCGGCGGCCCACTTCTTGCCGCCCCGACATTCACGCTCGAGCAGAACTACCCGAATCCGTTCAATCCCAGGACCACCATCGAGTTTTCGCTCCCCCGGCAGGAGTCGGTGACGCTCGAGATCCACGACCTGAGCGGCCGCGTGGTGAAACACCTTGTCTCGGGCGAACAGCGCGGCGCAGGAACGCACCGGGTGGAGTGGAATGGCACCGACGACCTTGGCCGGCCTGTCTCGTCGGGCATTTACTTCAGCCGAATCCAAGCAGGCGCCTTTGTCGCAACGGCGAAGATGTCTCTGATGAAGTGACCGTCCTTCGGCAACCTTGCGGTTCTCGAACGCCCCGTCAGCATTCCGGGGCGTTCGTGTTCTTCGCTATCGTCTGTGCCCGATTCATTCCGCTTCATGGGGACGGATATTCTTGACCTTCTACGATGAAGCGGCTAGATTGATCGAAGATGTTGTTCCCTCCCGCAGTCTCACCCTCTGCCAGCGGCATTCGCGCTCCAATTCTCGATCGTCGATTCTCTCAGCCCTGGAACGTAAGGTTCGACCGATGGTGCATGAAACCCGCACGTCCGCCCTCCAACCCTACGGCCGGGGTTGGCGGTTCGTTGAGCTGTTCCTGCTGTACGGACTCCTGCCGATCTTGCCGTTGACCGGAGCGATCCCCCGGCCGTGGTTCGTTTGGCTGTACGTGCTCGCCGTGCCCGCGGCTCTCTGGTTGCGCAGAACCTCGGGCTCCTCCGAACCGGGTCTCTGGTCGCCGACGCATGCGGCATTGGAGCGTATGTCGGCGCGCAGGATGCTTCTCCGGTTCGCCTTCAGCGCCGGTGTCGTCGCCGTCGGGACATGGTGGTTTCTACCGGACCGTTTCCTGGATTTCCCAATGCGCGAGCCGACGATCTGGCTCGCCGTGATGGTCTTCTATCCGGTCCTTGCCGTCTATCCGCAGGAGCTTCTGTTCCGGTCTTACTTCTTGCGAAGGTATGCGGCTCTCTTTCCATCGGCCATATCTTTGACCGTTGCGAGCAGTGTGTTCTTTGGCTGGGCACACGTCGGCTACGGGCACGCCGCTTCGATCATCCTCAGCACCATCGGAGGTCTTTTCTTTGCCGACACCTTCCGAAGGTCGGGGTCGCTGCGCCTTGCCTGCCTCGAGCATGCGTTGTACGGCGACCTGATGTTCACGATCGGACTCGGTCACCTTTTTTACGCCGGATGGAACACGCCTTGACCTTGTGATCGGACGATCATAGATTGGTCGGGCGATCCTTCTCTTCAGCCCTCCCCCCGCTGTCCCCCCAGCTTCACTCTCAACGGCTCACTTCTACCATCTCACTTCTACCTTCTACCTTCTCACTTCTACCTTCTACCTTCTCACTTCTACC
>CAZOMY010000042.1:8658-12337 GCA_964581115.1 uncultured Ignavibacteriaceae bacterium
TCTCACTTCTACCTTCTACCTTCTCACTTCTACCTTCTACCTTCTCACTTCTACCTTCTCACTTCTACCTTCTCACTTCTACCTTCTCACTTTGCCATGGTCTCCGTCCTTTCAGACAACGTTCGCGCGTTCTGGCTCTGGTTCCAATCGGAGGAGGATCGGCTGGCAGAACGGGTCGACGATCCACCATCGTTCTTCGCAACGATCATCGAACACCTGCGCAAGGTTCATCCCGGGCTCGTCGTTGAAGTCGGTCCGGAGATCGACGGACGGCGTGAGCTTGCCATCTCAGCCGACGGGTGCCTCGAGGTGTTTCCAGCCGTTCTCGCGACCACTTCGTTTGCGCCGGAACTCCAGCGATGGACGGTCGTCGCGTTCCGGCAACCCAAGCCCGACGCATTGTTCCTGAGCGGTCCCGGTTTCGAGCTGAACGCCGAATACCTCTGGTTCAGGTCGAAGCCGAGCGACCAGCTGCTGCATCTCGACCTTGTCTACTCGGGCGGACGTGAAGTCCCCGAATCGATGCTTGAACAGGCGGGATTCCTCATGGTCGACCTCATGGTCGGCGAGTTCGCCATGGAGGTCTACATCGGTCGCTGCGTTACGCGTCGGGGCAAGCCGCAGGGCGAGCGGCCGTTGTGCGAACTGCCGGGGGTGGTCGAAGCGCACGCGGCGCGTGTGGACGCTTCCACCGTACTGAGGCCGTGGGAGATGGCCATGTGAGCGGAGGGCAGCATGGGACATGGAGCCCGCGGCACGGGATGTGGAACGAAGCGCATGACGGATGACTCTTGGTGCTTGGTGCGTGATGTTGAGACATGGAACATGGTGCTTCGTCACGGGTCAAGCTCCAAGCACCAATGCTCAATCTCAGATCCCGAGCACCAAGAGATTGTTGGTGCGGATCTCCCGAAGGCCCGGCTTGCTCGGTTCCCGAGAGTCCCGTACGTTGGGGAAGCGACATCGAAGCCCCGCACGTCTCGTTCTACGACTCCATGCGCAAACTACTGAACGCCGCCCGAAAGATCCTTGTCGCTGTCATTGCGGCCCTCATTTTCTGGACCCTTCTCCTCATGATCTTCGAAGAGCGTTTCGTCTTCTTTCCACGTTCTTACCCCAACGGTCCGTACGAGGATGCCCGATTCATTCCCGGGTTGCAGGAGCACGAGGTCTTGACGCCGGATGGTTTGCGCCTGCACGCCTGGTATGCGCCGGTCGATTCCCCCATTGCGGTGATCATCCACGCACACGGCAACGGAGGCAATCTCTCCTACGACATCGAGCGGATCCGGCGGATGCAGAGGGCGGGACTCGCGTTGTTCGCATACGACTACCGCGGCTACGGCAAGAGCGAAGGTTCTCCATCCGAGGCCGGCGTCATTGTCGACGCCATGGCGGCGTATGACCATCTTCGCGACTCGTTACAGATTCCGGCCACGAAGATCATTCTGTGGGGCACCAGCCTCGGAGGCGCGGTGAGCGTTCAATTGGCCGCCCAACGACCGGTGGCAGGGATCATTCTCGAATCCACGTTCACATCCGCACGCGACGTGGCGGCTCGTGCGTATCCGTTCCTCCCCGTGCGGTGGCTCATGCGCACGTCCTTCAACAGCATCGAAACCCTCAGTTCGCTTTCTCTCCCCACGCTTCATGTTCACGGCGATCAGGACGAGGTCATCGACATCGATCTGGGGCGCCGCTTGTTCGAGGCAGCGCCAGGGCCGAAGGAGTGGTATGAGATCGCCGGAGCCGGCCATAACAATACGCTTTTCGTCGGTGGAGCCGAATATGTCCGCCGCGTTGTCGACTTCGCCAGGCGTTCCGCCTCAGGTTGAGGGCAACCTTTCGACGCCTCTTCAGGTCTAACTCAATATTGGCCCTCTGCTCAAGCCCGCGGCCCGCTTTTCGGGACCGCGGGATGCCGCACGTACACCTGCCGCAACCTCTTGAATCACAGTATCTTCGGGCGCAACCTTCGCAACTTTGCGCTTCGGCGTGACGTAGTGCATGTCATCGGACGGTCTTCCGTCGAACACCCTTGCACCTCAACAACCCCTGGTCTTTCCATGAAGAAGCGTATGGTCATCTCCTCTGTTGCCGTCGTTGTGGTCGCCGTCGTCGGGTATCTCTTCCTCGGCAATTCCTCAAGCGAAGAAGAGGCACTCCCTCGGGTCAAGGTCGAGCGCGCGACGATCATCGACAAGGCCCTGGCCGTCGGGACGATCGAGCCTGAGAACGAGATCTCGGTGAAATCGAAGATCTCCGGCGTCGTCAAGCACATCTATGCCGACGTTGGAGCTTACGTGCGGGCCGGTCAGCCGTTGCTCGAGGTCAAGCCCGACCCGACGCCGCTCGAGCTGGCCGACGCCAAGCGCCAGGCCGAACTGGCGCAGGTGGACGTCGACAACCTGAACAAGGAGAAGGTGCGTCAGGTGCAGCTGCACACCGGCGGACTCATCTCCGACAAAGAGTGGGAAGACTTCACCAAGAAATACGACGAAGCGGTCCTTCGGCTGAAGATCGCCAACGAAAAGCTTGCGCTGACGGAGAGCGGCCGGGTGATGATCGGCAACACGCAGATCGAGTCGATCATCAAAGCTCCGATCGACGGATACGTCTTGAGCCGCGCGGTCGAGGTAGGCGATCCCGTGACGCCGTTGACGTCGTTCCAGGAAGGGACGGTGCTGATGAAGATGGCCAACATGGAGCGACTGCTCTTCAAAGGAACGGTGGACGAGATCGACGTCGGCAAAATGAAAGAAGGGATGGAGGCCGAGATCAAGGTCGGCGCTCTGCCCAATGATACGGTCAAAGGAACACTCCGAAAGATCTGGCTCAAGGCGGAGAAGAAGGAGAATGCGACGGTCTTCCCGATCGAGATCCTGATCCCCGGCGCCAAGAACTCCGTGCTGCGTGCCGGTTACTCAGCCAACGCGAACATCATGATCGACAAGAAAGTGAACGTCCTGACGATCCCCGAGCGGGTCGTGACATTCCGGAACGACAGCGCGTTCGTGTCGATCCCCAAGGCCGTCAACGACAAGGAAGAGAGACTCATCAAGACAGGGTTGAGCGATGCGATCAAGGTCGAGATCGTGTCCGGCCTGACGGAAGGCGAGGAAGTATACGAGAAACCCGTCAAGAAGATCGAATGAGGAGTCAGACAAGATTTCGGATTGCGAATTTGTGATTGCGGATTAACAGAGTCTATTCAGCGAGATGTGAATCAGCGGTATGGCGGGGCGATTGGATGCCTGGTTCAAGCATGATACAACTACGGAGGGGGGCTCATGGATGCAGCAGCCATGAAGGCGCGTACTCGTGCGTTCGCGCTGGATGTCATTCGATTAGTCAGCAGACTTCGTCGTGATAGGTCGTTGGATGTCCTCGGCCGCCAGTTGTTGAAGTCGGGCACCTCGATCGGCGCGAATTATCGGTCGGCATGTCGGGCAAGATCAAAACCTGATTTCCTTTCAAAGATCACGATCGCTGAAGAAGAGGCAGATGAGACGATCTATTGGCTCGAACTTCTCAGAGATGCTGGGATGATCGAGATGAGGGTCGCCGATCCACTTATCAAGGAAGCAAACGAACTCACGGCAATATTGACGGCGAGTGGCAGGACCACTCGTGCGGGAATCCACAGATAATCCGAATTCCGCAATCCGCAATCCGAATT
>CAZOMY010000042.1:12437-23070 GCA_964581115.1 uncultured Ignavibacteriaceae bacterium
AATCCGAATTCCGCAATCCGCAATCCGAATTTCTCCATGGATCGCCTCTTCTCCATTGTCTCCGAATTTGTTCTCGATCTCCGCGCGCAGAAGCTCCGCGCGATGCTGACGATGTTCGGCATCATCTGGGGCACGGTGGCGATCACGGTGCTCGTGGCGTTCGGGATGGGCTTCAAGCGGCAGATGTCGGTCAACATGCACGGACTGGGCGAAAGCATCGGCATTATGTGGCCGGGACGTACGACGAAGCCGTGGCAGGGATTCGGCACCGGGCGGCAGATGTCCTTCATCGAGGAGGACCTCAGCCTCATCACTTCCCAGGTGAACGAGGTCAGGCTGATCAGCCCCGAATATTCCCGCCGGTCCGTCGCCCGGGTGGGCGAGAATATTCTGAACCCTCTCGTCACCGGCATTCGGCCCGGCTACGAGGACATGCGCAACCTCCTTCCAATGCCGGGTGGGCGGTTCATCAACGCCAACGACGTAGAGCATCGCCGGCGCGTGATCTTCATCGGCGACAAGGTGAGCGAGTTCCTGTTCGGCGCCACCGACCCGATCGGCCGGACCGTCATGGTGGGCGAGACTCCGTTCACGGTCATCGGGGTCATGCAGAAGAAGACGCAGAGTTCCTCCTACAACTCCCGCGACCAGGACCGTGTGTTCATTCCATCCACGACCTATCAATCGCTCTTCGGACAGGTGTTCCTGACCAACATCATTTATCAGGTGCGAGACCCGCGTCGGGGCGAGGAAACGGCGGACGAGGTGCGCGCGGCGCTATCCAAGCGGTACAAGTTCGACCCGACGGATGAGGACGCCGTCTGGATCTGGGACACGACGCGGATGGACAAGTTCTTCTTCTATTTCTTCCTGGGGCTTAACATCTTCCTCGGGTTGATCGGCTCGTTCACGCTTGCCGTGGCGGGCATCGGCCTGGCCAACATCATGTTCATCGTCGTGCAGGAGCGAACCAAGGAGATCGGCGTCAAGCGCGCCGTCGGGGCGACACGGAGAGACATCATGGTGCAGTTCTTTCTGGAGACGGCCTTCATTCTGGCGCTGGGAGCCGGGATCGGCTTCCTGTTCTCGGCCGGCATCATCGCGGTGCTTCAGAAGGTCCCGATCAAGGAATTCGTCGGGACCCCCGAGTTGTCGCCACTTGTCGTCGGCGTGACGATGGCGGTGCTGGCGGTGATCGGTCTTGCCGCGGGATTGTTCCCGGCGAAGCGTGCGGCGAACGCGGATGTCGTGGACTGTTTGAGGGCCTGAATGAAAGAGGATCTCGCAGAGACGCTGAGGACGCAAAGAACGCGGAGGAAGAAATGATATGATCAAGTATCTTCTTTGCGACCTCTGCGGTCGCTGCGCCTCCGCGAGCAATTCTATCTTCCAAGACCATGTGGCTCGAACTACTTAAAGACTTCATCGCCGACCTCAAGGCACACCGGCTTCGCGCCACGCTGACGCTCGTCGCGATCACGTGGGGAACGGTGGCCGTCGTCCTACTGCTGGCCTTCGGCGAGGGCCTGGGCACTCAAATGCAGCTCGGCCTCACCAATGCCGGGGACCGGATCATGATCGTCTCGGGCGGTGAGACAGGACTGACGTACGAAGGGCTGCCGAAGGGCCGACGTGTCCGGCTCGTCGAAGAGGATGTTCGCATCCTTGAGCAAGGTGTCCATGGGATCGATATGATCTCGCCGCAATACCGGAAGAACGTCACCCTCAAATACGGCAAGGTTGAAACGACGACCGAGTGCGAAGGGGTCGATGCAACGTTCGAGGACATGAGGCGCATGTACCCTGCCGCCGGCGGCCGGTTTCTGACCGCGCAGGATGTACTGCAGCAGCGCCGCGTGCTGTTTCTCGGCTCGGACATCACCAAGACCGTGTTTGGCGACGAGGACCCGATCGGAAAGATCGTGCTGGTGGATGGAGTCCCGTTCACGATGGTCGGCGTCATGCAGAGGAAGATCCAGACCTCGATGAACAACGGTCCCGACACCGAGCGGGCGATCATGCCCTACTCGACCTTTCGAACGACCTACGGCGACCGGTATGTGAACACCATCGTGGTCCGGCCGGCGAGTCCGGACCAGCAAGCGTGGGTCAAAGAACAACTGTATGCAACGATGGGACGCAAATACCAGTTCGACCCGAGCGACGAGCGGGCATTGAGGATCTGGGATTTCATCGAAGCCGAGAAGATCGGGCGGAAAATCGGTCTGGGCGTGACGATGTTCCTGTTCGCCATCGGCTTCCTGACCCTGCTGATCGCGGGCGTGGGGGTGGCAAATGTAATGTACGTGGTCGTCAAGGAGCGCACCCGGGAGATCGGCATCCGCATGGCGCTGGGAGCGAAGCGCTCCTACATTCTATGGCAGATCATCTTCGAGGCCTTGCTCCTCGCATTCGTGGGCGGTTCCATCGGCCTTGCGTTCTCGTGGGGCGTGGTAAGCGTCGTGAAAATGTTGCCGGCCGACGACGGTGCCATGCAGTTCCTCGGGCACCCGGTCCTGTCGGGATTCACGATGATCTTCACGGTCGGGATCCTGGGGCTGATCGGGCTGGCGGCAGGGTATTTCCCGGCGAGGAAGGCGGCGAGTGTCGACCCCGTGGAATCACTGCGCTACGAGTAGCAGTGTCAAGCACGAAATGCTATTCGCGAAATACGAAGCAAGCACGAAAGTCGTCAGAGAAGATCAGAGATACTTGCCAAGGACCCAATGCAGGGAGTGGCACACTTGGTCCATTGAGGTTCATAACCGAGATCTGAGAGCGAAGGGCCAAGTGATGCTTCAGAAGCTGAGGATTGACCCCCTCCCCGTCATTACGAACCGGCGTCGTGCCTTGGTTCTCTTCAAGAAAGCCGGATTCGGGAACTGCGATCAGAAGGGCGCATTTCATCCAAAGGGAATCCTTGCTATCATCCCTCCATGGATCTGTACTCAACTTCCTATGGCGACCACGGCCCTCACCTGCTGATTCTTCACGGCCTCTTCGGCATGTCCGACAACCTGCATCACGTGGCAAAAGCACTGTCAGACCGCCATCAGGTGCTTGCACTTGACCTCCGCAATCACGGCCGAAGTCCGCATGATCCGGTGATGACGTACGAGGCGATGGCGGGAGACGTCGTGGATCTCATGGATGCTCGCGGGATCCCGGCGGCGGCTGTCATGGGGCATTCGATGGGGGGCAAAGTGGCGATGGAGCTTGCGTTGCGCCATCCGGCGCACGTTGCGGCCCTCGTGGTGGTCGACATCGCCCCCCGAAGCTATCCTCCCCATCACGAAGAGATCTTCGCGGCGTTCGAATCGATCCCGCTCGAACAATGTTCAACGCGAAAAGAGGCCGAGGTTGCCATGCGGGCCCGCGTTTCAAGAAACTCGACGGCGCTGTTCCTGCTGAAGAACCTGACGAGAGATGACGACGGAAGATTTCGATGGAAAGCCAACATCCCGGCGATCCGCTCCGCCTACGGTGAGATCAACCGGGCGGTCGATGCAGACGCCCCCTACGATGGTCCTGCGCTCTTTATTAGAGGAGGGCAAGCGGACTACATCGTTGACGCGGACCGCGCGGACATCCTTCGGCTGTTCCCCCGGGCGACCGTTGAGACGATCCATGCGGCCGGGCACTGGGTCCATGTGGATGAGCCGGAGGAGTTGACCGGCCTGGTTCGTCGCTTCCTCTCCTCCTTCACAAATCCGTAACGATGGCGTAAACTCCTCCCTACGGGCCGTTTGTATCTTTGGGGCCCATGGGAACCATCAACCTTGCTGCCATTCTTGAAGCACGGGCTCCGAAGCTCCTTGCCCGCGTACCCTCCTTCCTCCGTGCGCCGGCGCTTGCAGTGCTTCGCCGGCTGCTTGCCATATCGCAGGTGGAGCAGTATCTGTTCGACCTGTCCCCTTTCCGCAACGACGAGTTCATCGACGAGGTCTTCGAGCTGGTTGACGTCTCCTTCGCCGTCACGCAGCGCGACCTGAACCGCATTCCGGCCGAGGGTTCGTTGATCGTGGTGGCCAATCATCCGCTTGGCGCGCTTGACAGTCTGGCATTGCTTCGCACCATCCGAACCGTGCGTCCCGAAGCCCGGATCGTTGCTAACGACGTGCTCGAACTCGTCGAACCGATCCGCGAGCTGCTTATTCCGGTCAACAACCTGACCGGTTCGGGCAGTCGCCGTACGGTCGAGTTCATCACGTCGGCTCTTGCCGACCACCAAGCGATCGTTCTCTTCCCCGCCGGAGAGGTCTCGCGATTGCGCCCCACGGGCGTTGTGGACGGGCCTTGGCAGCGCAGCGCCGTCCGGCTGGCCCAGAAACACCGGGCGACGGTCCTTCCCGTACACATCGAGGCGCGTAACTCGGTATGGTTCTACCTTGCGTCGGCGATCTGGAAGCCGCTGGGGACAATGCTCCTCCCCCGGGAGTTGTTTCGCCAGAGGGGGGCCAATTTCCGCATCAAGATCGGTAATCCGATCCCGGCCTATGCCTTCGACCGCCTGAACGCATCCGAGGCCACGGAGCAACTGCGGAAGCATGTCTACTCCATCCCGTCGGGCAAGGCCAGCGAACTGCCAACGCATGAGCCGTTGCCGCGCCCGATGGACGTCAAGGCCATCCGCGAAGAGTTGGGCCGCGCGCAACTGCTCGGGCTGCTTCCGGACGGCAAGCACGCGTACGTGACGACCGCTGAACGGACGCCGGGTCTGCTCCGGGAAGTGGGACGATTGCGCGAGGCGACCTTCCGGTCGGTGCGTGAAGGGACCGGGAAGCGGGTGGATTTGGACGAGTACGACCGATGGTACGATCATCTCGTCCTGTGGGATGACGACCGGCTGTCGATCGTAGGGTCGTATCGTCTGGCTCCTTGTCGATCGCTTACTGCGCCGTGGTCTGTGGAGCGACTGTACACCGCCGAAGCGTTCCACATGTCGATGTCGTTCCGACGACTGCTCCCGGAATCGCTCGAACTCGGACGCAGCTTTCTGCAGCAGTCGTATTGGAACACGAATGCGCTTGAATACCTATGGCAGAGCATCGGGAGCTACCTCAGCTTCCATCCCGAGGTCCGCTATCTCTTCGGAACCGTCAGCCTGAGCGACTCGTATCCGTCCGAAGCCAAAGAGAAGATCGTCGGCTATTACCAGAAGTGGTTCGGGGCGCCAAGGGGACTTGTCAAGGCCAAGACGCCGTACGTGCTGACGCGGGAAGCGCAGAAACGGAATGAGGACATCTTCGTCGGCGGCGACCATCGAGAGGATTTTCGACTGTTGAGGTCCTGGCTGCGCGAGCGCGGCCTCGCGGTGCCGACGCTATTCCGCCAATACGTTGAGTTATGCGAAGTGGGGGGAGCGCGCTTTCTGGAGTTTGCGATCGATGAATCCTTCGGGGGCTGTGTTGACGGATTCATCATGCTCGACCTGAAGACGATGACACGCGACAAACGCGAGCGCTACCTGGATCGGAATCGGTTGTCCACCGCCGCGCCGGTTCAACGGACGGAGTCGCTCGTCGAGGTCCCCGCAAGCATCAGCGCGCCGATCCTGTGACGGCTTCCGCGGCCGCCCGGGCGCTCGACCAAGCCCACTGGAAGTTGTAGCCCCCCAGCCAGCCGGTCACGTCCATCACCTCTCCAATATAGAAGAGGCCCCGAACGTTCCGGGCTTCCATCGTTTTCGACGACAGCTCGCGGGTATCCACTCCCCCCACCGTCACTTCCGCTTTCGCGAATCCCTCTGTCCCTGACGGCGTCACGGACCAGCCGTGCAACGACCGTTCAATGACGTCGACCTGCTTGCCGTTCATTGATCGCACCGGGATCGAGCGCTGGCGCTCATCTTCCATCCACCAATCCACAAACCGCTTCGGCAGGACGCTTGCGAGCGCGTTCCCAAGCGTCCGGTCGGGGTGTGCTTCGAGGAGCCTTCGGAGCGGGAGGTCGGGGATCAGATCGATCGTAACGGGCGTCGAGACATCCCAATACGACGACGCCTGAAGTACGGCGGGACCGCTCAGGCCGCGATGCGTGAACAGGATCTTTTCACGGAATGACCCGTCGCCGCACGATATGCGCGCCTCGAGCGAGATGCCGGCTAGCTCGGAGAAGGACCGGCCGGGACCTTTCTGCAGCTTGAACGGGACGAGTCCCGGTCGAGGCGGGACGATGCGAATATCGAACTGTCGAGCGATGCGATAGCCGAGGTCCGTGGCCCCGAGCTTGGGAACGGAGAGCCCTCCGGTGGCGACGATCAGAGCGGGAGCGACGAACGTTCCCCGATCGGTCTCGACCTCGAACTGCGTGCCGCGACGGACATGCTCGACCTCGACGCCCGTCCTGATCTCGACCTTTCCCCGCCGGCATTCTTCCATTAGCAGATCGATGATCCGCTGGGACGAATCGTCGCAGAACAGCTGGCCGAGCGTCTTCTCGTGGTACGGAATGCGATGGCGTTCGACGAGCGCAATGAAGTCGGCCGCGCTATAGCGAGCCAGGGCCGACCGGCAGAAGTCCGGATTGGCTGAGATGAAATTGGCGGGACTGGCATTACGGTTGGTGAAGTTACAGCGTCCGCCGCCCGAGATGCGCACCTTGGCGGCTACGTCGCGGTTGCGCTCGAGCACGACGACAGACCTTCCGCGTTGACCGATGAGACCGGCGGCAAACAATCCGGCAGCGCCGCCGCCGAGGACGATCACGTGTGCCAGCTGGGGGGAACGGAGAGAGCCCATGTATGATTTGCGATCGTCGACCGTCGATCGTCGATTTGCAGATCTGCACCTTCCATCTCTCCATCGCTCTTGCAATTCTCAGCCCCACATCGGAACTTCGTCATTGATTCTCTCACAGCCAAGCATGGCTCGCAACGACATTTTGAAGGTCGCCGCGGGCCCGATCCTGGGGCTGATGGCGTTCCTTCTTTTTCCAGAATCGGGACCCATCGCCCGCGTGGCCGGCGTCGGTGTCTGGATGGCCGTATGGTGGATCACGGAGGCCGTCAGCCTGTATTTCACGGCCCTGCTTCCGTTGATGCTCTTCCCCCTCCTGGGCATCGCCCCGATGACGGCGGTCGGGCCGGAATACACGCGCGAGGTCATTTTCTTGTTCATCGGCGGATTCCTCATCGCTTTCGGCCTTGAGCGATGGGGACTCCATCGTCGGATCGCCCTGCGGCTTATCCTGTTGACGGGAGCCACCTCAGGCGGGATGCTTGCGGGGATCATGCTCGCCGCCTTTTGCCTCTCGATGTGGATCTCGAACACCGCCACTGTTACGACGCTTCTGCCGGCCGTTCTGGCTGTCGTGCGGCAGTTGGAGGAGCGCCATCCGAGCGGTCGGTCGGCGCTGTCCACTCCCTACCTGTTGGGATTGGCGTACGCCGCATCCATCGGGGGCATGGCAACGATCGTGGGCACGCCTCCGAACCTCATCCTGATGTCCTTCTATAATGAGCGTTTTCCAGGCGACCCGATCACATTCGCAAACTGGCTGGCGTTCGGGTTTCCGTTGAGTGCCGTCTTACTTGTCTGTTGCTGGCTGATCCTTCGGTGGATCTTTCGTGATGCGTTCAGGCGGGAGCAGATCGACGTGGAGGGATGCCGGCGGGAGTACCGTCTTCTCGGTCCCCTTTCGTATGAAGAGCGATGGCTATCGTCCGTCTTTGCGATAACGGTCGTTCTTTGGTTCTTCATGAAGGACTTGGCGATCGGAAGCGTGACGATCCCGGGATGGACCACATTCGCATGGTTCTCAGGACACAGCGACCACATCCGCGAGAGCACTATTGCGATGCTGATGGCGGGAATACTGTATGTCATTCCCGCGCGACGCGAGTCCGGCGGACTGATCCGTTGGGCCGAAGTGCAGCGACTGCCCGTCGGCATCATCTTTCTTTTTGGCGGCGGTTTTGCGCTTGCTTCGGCATTCGAGTCGTCGGGACTCTCGCAATGGATAGCGGGCGGGCTGAGCATCGTCGGCACTCTGCCCCCCGTGCTCGTTGTGCTCACGCTTTGCTTCTTCACCACCTTTCTGACGGAGATCATGTCGAATTCGGCATCGGTGATCCTTCTTCTCCCCGTTCTGGCCTCTTTTGTGCATTCGATCGGCATCGAGCCACTATTGATATTTGTGCCAGTCGTGATCAGTGCTACGTGCGCATTCATGCTGCCGGTGGCGACTCCGCCGAACACGATCGTCTTCGCCACCGAACGGATCTCCATTCGAAACATGGTGCGGACAGGTATCTGGCTGAATCTGACATTCGCCGTGCTCATCACCCTGGCAACGTTCACGGTTGTCCGGTGGACACTGTGAGCCCGGCGGAGGTCTGCCTGTGTGTCACGGATCATTGTGTCTGCGATTGTGATGAGGAGTGGGTATATTCTTACGTTCAACGACCCCCGGCTTTCCTATGTCCATTGACCTGCGACGACCTGTTCACGTTGGGTGGATGACCGTTCTGACCGGCGTTGTCTTGCTCGTCGGATGCGACCGTCCGGCCCGTCAACAGTCCTCCATTCCGAGTGATATGTTCACCAAGCACGGTACACTGACCTTTGTGCGGTCTGACGGTACGGAGGCGGCCACGATCGGCATTGAGATCGCCGACACGCCTCAGAAGCGGGAGACGGGTTTGATGGGACGTCCGATACTTGGCGAGCGCCAGGGGATGCTGTTCATCTTTGAGGAGGAGCAGGACCTGGCCTTCTGGATGATGAATACGATGATCTCGTTGGATATGATCTTCGTGGACGGCCGTTACGAAATCGTAACGATCCATAGTCGTACGGAGCCGTTCTCGACCGAGAGTTATCCGGCAACGAAGCCGGGACGGTATGTGGTAGAGGTGAACGCAGGGTATTGTGAGGAGCATGGGATCAAGGTAGGAGACCGGATCAAGTTCGAGCGGACGGCTGGCAAGTAGGAAAAGTGGAACACGAAGGTCCACGAAGGCACACGAGGCTGCACGAAGAGTGGAATGGATCAGTTTGTCGATCCTTCTTCGCTTTGTGGACCTGCGTGAAAGCTTCGTGGCGCTTCGTGCAATGTTTCTACCCAAGGTGAACCATGGTGAATGCAATTGTCTTGCTTTCAACTGAACGCGACGCCACCAATAGGGTCGCGGAAGCTCTGGCCGGAATGCCGGGGATCAGCGAGGTGTATTCGGTCGCCGGGCGGTATGATCTGGCGGCGATCGTTCGGGTGCCGACCAACGAGGCATTAGCCGAGGTTGTGACCGAGCGGATCCGCGCCGTCGCCGGCATCACGGCTTCCGAGACCCTGATCTCATTCCGGGTCTTCTCGAAACACGACCTCGACAGCATGTTCTCGATCGGAGCGGGGTAAGGTCAAAAATGGCTTAAGAGGGCAAGGAGAGGAGCAGAACCGTGGAGAGGGATCTTCAATGAAGGCTCCATCTTCCTCCTCTGCATTCCATTGTCATTTCTGGGACTCTGTGACAACTCTATCGATCTCTGTGAACCGCCTTCTCAGACTCGCTTGACATCGACACGAAAAACTCTGTAATTAGCCGCATCCACGGGGGGATGCCATTGGAGAGGTATGTCCATGGAGTCGCCCCTGACTGATGACCCGCATTGAGAATTCCCCCACGAGTTCTTGAGCGGGTCATCTCGTTTTGAGGACTCATTCTACTGTGAGGGGGGGAGTATGGACAATTCTTCAGGGCCGCGCGGGCTTTTGCAGGTCATGCGCGAGGAGTTGCGGCTTCGGAATTACAGTCCGAGGACGATCAAGGCATACTTGAGTTGTGTACGTGCGTTCGCGAGGCACATTGCGCCACGTTTGCCTCGGGATGCCAGCGTGGAGCACATTCGGGGATATCTGCTGTATCTGTTGGACGAGAAAGAGAGTCCGGCGGGGACGGTGAATCAGGTTTACAACGCGCTAAGATTCCTGTATGAGGAGCTCTATCAGCGGCCGATGGTGATACGGGATCTTCCACGGCCCAAGAAGGAACGGCGGTTGCCGGTGGTGTTATCGGTTGAAGAAGTGCGAAGGTTGTTGGATGCGCCTACGAATCCGAAGCATCGGCTGATGTTATGGTTATTGTACTCAGCCGGCTTGCGGTTGGGGGAGTTGGTAAGGTTGAGGCCTGAAGATCTTGATCGGGAGAGGCGGACGATCCTTGTGCGCCAAGGGAAGGGAGCGAAAGACAGGAGGACGATCCTGGCTCCGAGCGTGATCGAGCGAGTGGACGCATACTTGGCATTTGCCCGGCCGATCAAGTATCTGTTCGAGGGTTCCAGACCTGGAGGAGTGTACAGCACTCGCAGTGTTCAGAACGTTTTTGAATCTGCGTTAGCGAAGTCGGGGATAAAGAAGAAGGCGACTGTGCACTCCCTTCGGCACGCCTTCGCGACGCATTTGTTGGAGCAAGGGACTGACATCAGGTATATACAGGAGTTGTTGGGGCATTCAAGTTTGAAGACCACGGAGATTTATACGCACGTTGCCGCGAGAGTTGTGAGAAATATCCGAAGTCCGATTGAGGCATTGGCCTTAGATAATGTCGAGAAGACAGAAAAGACTCGCCCTAATTCCTGAATCGCGAGATTCTTCACCCGATAATACCGCTTTATAGAAAGCGTATACATCTTAGTTA
>CAZOMY010000043.1:0-22951 GCA_964581115.1 uncultured Ignavibacteriaceae bacterium
CACTTCGCCCTGAGCGGAGGCGAAGGGGAGTCGAAGCGTGCGCTTTGTGTCAAAAATGCAGATTTCGGCTTCGCTCAACCTGACGAAAGAACCTCGATCCCCATTTTTTTCAGCAACCTGCTAGAAAGACGTCTGGCCATAATCCGAAATCGGCAATTCGCAATCCAAAATTCCTCTTTGCAGGGTGCTGAAAAACCCGCTGGAGGTCAGAACAGTAACCGCCAAGCGCGCCACGATCGCCAAGTCCGCCAAGTCGATTGGGGAAAATGAATTGAAATGAACGCGTCTTCTTGGCGAACATGGCTCGCATATGATCATCTCTGACTTGGCGTCATGCCTGCCCGCCGGTCAGGCGGGGCGGTAATCGTTTTTCCGCAACCTGTTAGTACTCCACCTCGATCTCATCCACAAACAACCACGCCTTGTGACCGCTCCCTTTGTGCCATGGAGGGCAGAGTCCAATGTTGGTGGCCCGGATGCGAACGTAGCGAGCTTCGACTTCTCCGAGGACGGATGATACTGTCGTGCGAATCGCCCCCTCCTTCTGCGGCTCAACGCCCGTCCCTCCTTCAAACGCCGTGCGGTAGACCTTCCCGTCTGCGGAGATCTCGAATCGCACTGATGTCGGGAAGAAGATCCAGGCGTTGTTATCTTGCAGGAACGTCGCCGCAATACGACGCACGGGCTTCGATGCGCCGAGGTCAACGATCGTCTCAAGGTCGTTCCCTTCGTACCCCTGCCATCCACCCACCCGAAAATCATCGACGCCCCGCACGCCGTCGATGAGGGCATCGTGTCCGCCCCCCGTGTATTGAGGGCTGTAGGCTCCGGGTTGAACGACCGTCCCGACGCGCAAGGTCTTGGTGAATGCCGCTTCCATGATGCCGCTGGGAAGTCGTCCCTCGGCGATGGCCCGCGCTTTAAGCGTGAGAGACTCACGAGCCGTGAACGGTCCCGTGTAGCGCGTCGACGTCGGACCGGGATCAGAACCGTCGAGCGTATAGTAGATCGTTGAGCCGGGGACGCCGCAGATCAGCGTCAACAAGAGCGAATCCGTGAACGTCGGCCGCGCGGGATGGACGACCGGCGTCGTCGTGATCGCAACGGACGGCGGAACGGGGGGAAGGTCGCTCGCTGCCGTACCCCGCTGCAGATCCGGTTCGGGCGACATCGCGAAACGGAGATCTCCGCCGCTCATGATCTCGTCATGCGAGATCCAGGAGCGCGTAACAGCACTTCCGTTGAGCGCGACCTCTCGCACGTAGGGGCGCCCCGTACCTCCATCGTGGGCACGCACGGTCCATGTTCTTCCATTCGGCAGCGTGATCGTCGCCCGTGGAAAGAGGGGTGAGCCGAGAACGTAGATCGGCTGGCCGGGGTTGACCGGGTAGACTCCCAACGCACTCAACACGTACCACGCCGACATCTGCCCGCAGTCTTCGTTACCGATCAGTCCGTCGCGCCGTTCAGTGTAGAAATCCTCCATGATCTGCCTCACGCGAAACTGCGTCTTCCACGGCCGGCCGGCATAGGCGTAAAGATACGCGATGTGATGGCTCGGCTCGTTGCCGTGCGCGTACTGGCCGATCAGTCCTGTGATATCGGCTTGTTGGCGACCTTCGATCACCGGTCGCGTGGAGAACATCTCGTCGAGCTTCGCCACGAACCCATCGGGCCCGCCGTAGAGTTCTTGAAGCCCTGCCGCGTCATGCGGAGCGAAGAATGCATATTGCCACGCGTTGGCCTCGGTGAAATCGTTCGTCACCGCCAGGGGTCGGAACGGCTCCAACCATCCGCCGTTGTGCTTCGGCCGCATGAATCCGGCGGTCGGGTCGAAGAGGTTTCGATAGTTCTGCGACCGTCGCAAGAACTCCTCCTGCACGTCCTTCCTGCCCATGAGCCGCGCCATCTCGGCGATGCACCAGTCGTCGTAGGCATATTCGAGCGTCTTCGACACTGATTCCGATTCCTTTTCGGCCGGCACGTAGCCGCTTCGCCGACAGAGCGACAGCCCGAAGTGGTCCTTGTTGGCGCTCGCCTGCATCGCCCGTAGCGCGTGATCGGCGTCGTACCCGCGGATGCCTTTCGCGTAGGCGTCGGCGATGACCGGCACGGCGTGATACCCGATCATACACCACGTCTCGTTCGCCGCCAGTTCCCAGACGGGCAGGGTCCCTCCTTCATCATAGATCGCCAGGAATGAGCGAATGAAGTCGTTCGTACGGTCCGGCTCGAGGATCGTGAAGAGCGGATGTGTCGCGCGGAACGTGTCCCAGAGTGAGAAGACCGAGTAGCGTTCAAAGCCCTTTGCCGTGCGAGTCGCGCCGTCCATGCCGCGGTACCGGCCGTCAGCGTCGGAGAAGACGTTCGGCGCGATCATCGTATGATACAGAGCGGTAAAGAACGTGCGGCGCTGCGCGCTGGTGCCCCCTTCGACCTCGACACGACCGAGGACCCTCGACCACGCCTCGCGTGCCCGGCCTCGTACGTCGTCGAACCACCCCGGCTCGGATGCGAGGTTCCGCCGCGCGCCGTCGAAGTCCACGGCCGAGATCCCGACGCGGACCGTCACGACGCGGCCCTTGGCCGGAGCGTACCGCACGGCCCCCTTGACATTGGTTCCACGAGAGAAAGGCAGGGAGTTTCCCTCGCTTGGCGCTTCGACGACCGCCCGGTCAAACGGACGAGAGAACTGCGCCACGAAGTAGATCACCTGGTCATTCGCCCATCCCCTCGACCGACGCATGCCCACGACCTCACGGTCGGAGGTCACTTGAAGAGAAGCATCGAGTACAACGTCAGGTCCGATCCCATGCACGAGATCGATGAGAATGTTGGCCGTATCGCGGTCGGGGAACGTGTAGCGATGCACGCCGACGCGTCTGCCCGCCGTGAGTTCCGCGAGGACTCGATGGTCATCCAGCGTCACGCGATAATAGCCAGGAGCGGCCGACTCGGTGGAGTGACGAAACCGAGACCGATACCCGGGCGATGACGCCGAGCCGGGCTCCCATCGGAGCCGACCCACGGTCGGTGCAAGAAGGACATCACCGTAGTCTCCCACGCCGGTACCGCTGAGATGAGTGTGGCTAAAGCCGAGGATCGAAGAATCCGAGCTATGATAGCCGCCGCACGCATCCCAACCTTCGACCCGCGTGTCGGGGCTGAGCTGGACCATGCCGAACGGTACCGTCGCACCGGGGAAGGTGTGGCCGTGACCATCGGTACCGATGAAAGGATCGACAAGGTCGACAGGCGAGAGGGACTGTGCCAGCATGGAGAACCATGGTATGGCGATCGGCCAGAGGCGCAAGCGTTGGTGCATATCGTATCGACAGGGGGGTGATGCCATAAAGAACGCAAAGAACAAACAGAAATGATAGTTGAGACATGTCGAAAGGCGAATCCTTTGATGGGATTGAGCATCCTATGTGGTGTCGCACCCACTGGCTCATCCACCACCGCCTTTTGGAGACATCGTATGAAACAGAACATGGGTTCCGCCGACCGCATCATCCGCATTCTTCTGGCCGCCATCGTGGCGGTCTTGTATTTTACCGACCAGATCACGGGGACGGCTGCCCTGGTGCTGGGGCTCTTCGCGGTGATCTTCATCGCTACGAGCGCCATGGGCTTCTGCCCGCTGTATGCGCCGTTCAAACTGTCGACGAAGAAGGCTGAAGGTAAAGCGTAGCACAGAGATCCACAGAGACAGAACGGAGCTCCACGGAGAGATGTGAAGGTACGATCCTCTGTGGAGCTCGGTATTTGCTCTGTGTAACTCTGTGTCACGCTTTGTATCTTGCATCATCCACTCGGAACTATTCTTATGGCAGGCAAGAAGGAGATCACCCTCAGACACGTCCAAGGCATCACGTTCGTCGGCAAGGGAGCCTCGAACCACTGGGTCGTGATGGACGGAGACCCACAGTTCGGCGGTAGTCTGGCCGGATCGACCCCGAAAGAGCTTGTGCTGATCGGACTGGCGGGATGCACTTCGAGCGACGTGATCCCCATCCTCAAGAAGAAGCGGGTCGCCTTGGCCGGCTACGAGGTGAACATCGTCGGCCATGAGCGCGAGGAGCATCCGCGCAGCTTTACCGACGTGCACGTGGAGTATGTCTTCTACGGCGACAACATCAAGAAAGAAGACGTCGAGCGCGCCATCGAACTGTCGACGACCAAGTATTGCTCGGTCAGCGCTATCATCAGCGCCAGCGCGAAGTTGACTCACTCGTACCGGATCGAGCCGGCGGAGAAGGCGCCGAGGTAAGGGGGAAGAAAGTGGTCGGAGGTACGAGATCAGAGGTCGGTTGTCACGGAGGTTGACCTCGTCGCAAACGTGAAGCGTTTGCCTCTCTGCCTGAGGGTCCATCCTCAGGCAAGGCTCTTCAGACAAGAGTCACTCCGTCGTAACGTAAAGTCATAAACCTGAACAAGCCTGTGGTCGTCGAGACGCCGGAGATCTCTCCGGCGTTCTTCTTTTTTCCCGTCGGATTTCTTCACTATCTTCCTTGTGACCCGCTGTCCGAAGGAACCGAACGTGAATCCCTCCCTCGATCTTCGTTGCGTCAACACGATCCGAACGCTGGCCATCGACGGCGTGCAGAAGGCCCGATCAGGCCATCCCGGCATGCCGATGGGGGCCGCCGCGATGGCCTACGTGCTCTGGACGCGCCATCTGCGGCACCACCCCGGAAACCCGCGGTGGGCCAACCGCGATCGGTTCATCCTTTCGGCCGGCCATGGCTCTATGCTCCTCTACGCCCTCCTCTATCTTACAGGCTACGGATTGGAGCTGGATGAGTTAAAGGAGTTCCGTCAATGGGGGAGCCGCACGCCTGGACATCCCGAGTTCGGTCATACTCCCGGCGTTGAAACGACGACGGGACCGCTGGGTCAAGGCTTCGCCAACGGTGTCGGCATGGCGCTCGCGGAACGCTGGCTCGCCGCTCGCTACAACCGGCCTGGACACACGATCATCGACCATCATGTCTTCTCCATCGTCGGCGACGGCGACCTCATGGAAGGCGTGTCCTCTGAGGCCGCTTCCTTTGCCGGACATCAGAGACTTGGAAAGCTCATCTACCTGTACGACGACAACAAGATCAGCATCGACGGCTCGACGAACCTGGCCTTCACCGAGGACGTCGGCCGGCGCTTCACGGCGTACGGCTGGCAAGTGAGGACGGTCGAGGACGGCAACGACCTTGACGTCATCCATCGGGCGATCGTCGAAGCCAAGGCGCAGACCGAGCGGCCTTCGTTGATCATGGTGCGGACCCACATCGGCTACGGCAGTCCGAACAAGGTCGACAGCCACGACGCTCACGGCTCGCCGCTCGGCGAAGAAGAAGTGCGACTGACGAAGCAGGCCTACGGCGTCGAGCCCGATGCGACGTTCAGCGTTCCCGAGGACGTTTTGGCGCACTTCCGGAAGGCGCAGGAACGAGGGGCCGAATGGGAAACGGTCTGGTCGAAGACCTTCGACGGCTACAGGACGGCCTACCCGGATCTGGCCGCAGAATTCGAACAAACGCGGAATGGCTCGTACGGCGATGCGTGGAAGTCGGCCCTGCCGACGTTCACCGATGCGATGGCCACGCGTGAGGCATCGGGCAAAGTGCTGAATGCCATTGCCCCACACTTGCCGACGCTCATCGGCGGCTCGGCCGACCTGACGCCGTCGAACAACACAGCCCTCAAGGGCGCCATGGACATGCAACCCGCCACCCCGGAAGGCCGCTACATCCGGTTCGGCGTGCGCGAGCATGCGATGGGCTCGATCATGAACGGCCTGGCCCTGACGGAAGGGCTGATCCCGTACGGCGGAACCTTCCTGATCTTCTCCGAGTACATGCGGCCTCCCATACGACTGGCCGCCTTGATGGGCGTGCGGCCGATCTACGTATTCACGCATGATAGCATCGGCGTCGGCGAAGACGGCCCGACGCACCAGCCCGTGGAACAGCTGGCATCGCTGCGAGCCATCCCCAACCTGATCGTCCTGCGTCCTGCCGACGCGAACGAGACGGCCGAATCGTGGAAGATCGCCATCGAACACACGAGCGGTCCCGTGGCGCTTATCCTGACCCGCCAGAAGCTCCCGACGCTCGACCGGTCGAGATTCGCCCCGGCGTCAAACACGCTGAAGGGGGCGTATGTGCTGGCGGAGACGCATCCAACCCCCGAGTTGATCCTCATGGCCACCGGCTCGGAAGTCCAGCACGTCGTCGCGGCGTATGAAGCGCTCGCGCGCGAGCAGGTACGGGTACGGGTCGTCAGCATGCCTTCGTGGGAGCTGTTCGAGCGTCAATCCAGGGAGTATCGCGACAGCGTTCTGCCGCCCTCCGTGCGGAAACGCCTGGCCGTCGAAGCCGGCGTGCCGATGGGCTGGCATCAGTGGGTCGGGAGCGACGGCGACGTCATCGCGTTCGACCATTATGGCGCGTCGGCACCGGCGGAGCGGGTCTTCGCGGAGTTCGGGTTCACCTCGGCAAATGTCGTGGCCCGAGCCCGGGCGCTGCTGGGCTGAAGTGAAGGCGATCGCACAATGACGCAACGACTCAACGGTAACAGAAGGCACCTGGTATCCAGACTCGTCCTGGTGGTGGTAGGGCTGACGACTGCAACATCCTGCTTATCCGGCCAACCGACGGCGGAGCGCGGACGGTACGACGCGCTGTCGGCTACGGTGTGGTTGCAGACCTCCGGTGAGTACCGGGCCCTCTGCTATCAGGCATATCAGCTGGCGGAATGGCGGCTCGAAGCCGACCTGCGCGACTCGGTCCGCACCAAGCCCAGGGCCGTGATCGTCGACATCGACGAGACGGTGCTCGACAACAGTCCGCACCAGGCAAAGGTGATGCTCACCGACACGGCGTACCCGGCCTGGTGGAGGGAATGGGTGGACAGGGCCGAGGCCCGATCGATCCCCGGGGCGTTCGAGTTTCTGAAGCAGGCCTCATCGAACGGGGTGAGCGTTTTCTATGTGACCAACCGCTCGGCCGATGAACGGGCCGCCACGCTTCGGAACCTGAGGAGACTGGGGTTTCCGTACGCCGATGAATCGCATGTGTTCACGCGCGAGGGCGAGTCGAGCAAAGAGGTGCGCCGGGCAAGGATCGCGCAGACACACGAGATCGTTTTGCTGGTCGGCGACAATCTCGCCGACTTCGCGGCCGTGTTCGACCGTAAGCCGCTCGACGCCCGAACCTCCGCCGTGGATCAACTACACCAAGAGTTCGGTTCAAGATTCATCGTCATCCCCAATCCGCTGTATGGCGATTGGGAATCGGCGGTGTTTCAGTACGGCCGGGGGCTTACTCCGGAACGTCGTCATGAGCTTCGCAAGAACATCCTGAGGTCATTCGAATGAAGCGCATTCTCATCCTCCCCCTTCTTCTGGCGCTTGCGCTCGAAGCCGTTGCACAGCCTTCCGGTCCGAAGAAGGTCTCGGAAAGACCCTCCCTCGTCGTGGTGATCTCCATCGACCAGATGAAGGCGGAATACATCGACTGGTTCGGCCATCAGTGGAACGGCGGCCTGAAGCGACTCTATCAGGAAGGGGCCGTCTTTACGAACGCGATGCTCGATTTCGCGGCGAGCGAAACCGGGCCCGGACACGCTTCGTTGTCAACCGGATCCTTCCCAAAGACCCACGGCATCCTCGGCAATGAATGGACCGACCCGAAGACCCGGAAGGAGGTCTATTGCGTCGCAGATTCGACGGCCAAGACGGTCGACGGTCTGGGAGGGGGGATGTCGCACCGGAACCTCGTTGTTCCGGCGCTGGGAGACTGGCTCAAAGCTTCATCGAAAGCCTCGAAGGTCGTCTCGCTCTCGGTCAAGGATCGCGCGGCGATCCTGATGGGGGGCAAGAATCCCGACCAGGTCTACTGGTACGATCGCAAGACGGGTAAGCTCGTCACCTCGTCCGCGTACGTCAAGACGACGGCCCCGTGGATGAGGTCGTTCAACGATCAGAACTGGGTGTCCAGGCATGTGCCGCCGGTCTGGAACAGACTGCTCGCAGACAGTCTCTACCTGGGTCCGGACGACCAGAGGGGCGAGCAGTTGTGGAACGGTGTGCGCACGATGCCGAAGGTCTTTAACCTCGCGACGCGGTCGGAGCAGATGGCCGGAACGCCGTGGGGTGACCTGCTCATTCTCGACGCGGCGAAGGCCGCCGTGGACGGCGAAAAGTTGGGTCAGCGGAATGTCACCGACCTGTTGATGATCTCATTGTCGTCCACCGATTACGTGGGCCATGCATACGGGACTCACAGCCACGAGATGCAGGACCATCTGGCGCGCGTCGATGCGGCACTGGGACAGTTCCTGGCAGAGTTGGAGCGCGTCATCGGCCGCGACCGGCTCTTCGTGGCGCTGAGCGCCGACCATGCATGCATGCCGCTGCCGGAGTATCTTCAGGACGTCGAATTCCGATTCGCCAGACGTTTGAATGTCGCCACCGAGGTCCGTCCGAAGGCGGCGGCGTTCGACTCAACGCTGCGCCTGCAACTCGGTGCGAGCGAACCGCTGTTCACGACCAACGGTTTCATCAACTATGGCGCGGCCGGTCCGAACATGAAGCCCCGCGCGCTTGACGCCATGATCGGCTCGGGCTTGCGGGCCATCGACGGGATCGCTGACGTCTATTTCAAGTATGAACTCATCGATACCATGGTGCCGATGCGACCGTATCTCGACCGCTTCCGCAACAGCTATTACGCGCCACGCGGCGAGGACTTCCAGGTACGATTCCCCGAATATGTGCTCCCGTCGTCGCGCGAGACTGGTACGAGCCACGGCTCGTGCTACAACTACGACAACCATGTTCCCGTGCTCTTCTGGGGTCCTCGATTTCCTGTGAATCGGGTCACGCGACCCGTCCGGACGGTCGACGTGGCGGTGACGATCGCGAAGCTGCTCGGATTGAAGGCACCGAAGACGGTCAATGGCCAAGCTCTGCAGGAAGTGATGGTCAACTGAGAACCGACATCGATCCGCACAAGCCAGAGCTCGGGGAGTCCCGGGCTCTTCTTGTTTCTGCGCCTTGCATCTTCCCTTAGCATGCTTCAACTTTGGATATTCTTCTGATCACCAGAAACCCTACTCCCAGCTCCCGATACCTTTTACCCAATACCTTATTACCGATACCCATCCCTTCTTCCCCATGCCCACCTACCGATTCTCCGTCAACGGAACTCCGGCGACCGTCGATGCTGACGCCGACATGCCTGTGCTTTGGGCTTTGCGAGACCTGCTGGGCCTTACGGGCACCAAGTATGGCTGCGGGATCGGCCAGTGCGGATCTTGCACCGTGCACATCGACGGCGAGGCATACCGGTCATGTACGCTCGCCATCAGCGACTGCGAGGGAAGGTCCATCACGACCATCGAAGGACTCGCCGCACAGCATGACCATCCGATCCAGAGGGCATGGACGGACCGGGACGTGCCGCAATGCGGCTACTGCCAGCCAGGCATCATCATGACCGCCGCGGCGGCGATGGCGAAGGGGGCAACGACGGCGGAGGTCACCGAGGCGGCAGCCGGCCATCTCTGCCGGTGCGGAACCTACAACCGCATCGCCGCCGGGATCGCCGATGCCGTGGGAGGCGATTCTCGATGAACACGCCCGCGATGTACCGCCGCGATTTTCTCAAGTTGACGGCCGTTGGGACGACCGGACTCGCACTGGGCTTCTCGATCGGCTCGCCGGAAGAGCTGTCAGCCGTCGGATCGTTCGAACCGAACGTCTGGCTGAGCATCGATCCCTCGGGTACGGTGACGATCACGGTTGCCAAACAAGAGATGGGTCAGGGAGTGCTGACCTCTCTTTCCCAGATCGTGGCCGATGAACTTGAGGCCGATTGGTCGAAAGTACGCGCCGTCCAAGCTGACGCTCATCCGACGAAATACGGAAGTCAAGGAACCGGCGGCAGTTCGAGCGTGCGAACGTCATACGAAAGACTTCGACAGGCCGGAGCGACTGCGCGCATGATGCTTATTGCGGCCGCGGCCGAGCAATGGAAGGTGCCTGTTGGGGAGTGTGTGGCCACGTCGGGGGCCGTTCGTCACGCCGCGTCCAAGCGCGAACTCTCGTACGGCCAACTCGCCGAAGACGCGGCCAAACAGCCGATCCCCTCGTCGCCTGTACTCAAGGATCCAAAAGACTTCAGGCTGATCCGCAAGCGGATCCAGCGACTCGACACGCCGCCAAAGGTGAACGGCTCGTTCGTGTACGGCATCGACGTCCGCCTTCCCGGAATGCTGTTCGCGACGATCGCCCGATCTCCCGTCTTCGGCGGCAAGGTTCGTTCATTCGACGCCGCCAAGACGCGCACCGTGTCGGGAGTTGTCGACGTCGTTCAGACCGAGGACGGCGTCGCCGTGGTCGGCAGGCATACGTGGGCGGCGATCCGCGGGCGCGGCCTGCTGACGATCGACTGGGACGAAGGACCGAATGTCGGCTTGTCGAGCACGACGCTGTGGAAGGACTTCGAGGATGCGTTGACAAAGCCTGGGACGGTCGAGCGGAGTACCGGGAACGCGCCTGCGGCGTTCAACGAAGCGACGAAAAAGGTCGAGGCAGTCTACACTGTGCCGTTCGCAGCCCACGCCACGATGGAGCCCATGAACTGCACCGCACACGTCCGGGGTGACGAATGCGAGATCTGGGCGCCGACCCAGGCTCCGCAACGTGTTCAGTCGGAGGCCGCAAAAGCGCTTGGTCTGAAACCCGAGCAGGTGATCGTACATGTGACGGGGCTAGGCGGCGGGTTTGGCCGCCGTTTGAACGCCGACTACGGCGTCGAAGCCGTTCGCGTGGCGAAAGCGATCGGCAGACCCGTGCAAGTGGTCTGGACCCGTGAAGACGACATGACGCACGATCTCTATCGCCCTGCATCGGTCAGCCGTCTGCAAGCGGGCTTGGACCCCGACGGAAAGCCGGTGGCATGGATCCATCGCATCGCAGGGGCGAACAGCCGCGGCTTGGTCGTAGGAAGCGCGTGGCCAGAGTACAGCATTCCGAACGCGACGGTCGATTTCCACATTCTCAACACCGCGGTTCCTGTCGGAGCTTGGCGAGCTGTCGGCGCCGCCCACAACATGTGGCTGGTCGAGTCATTCATGGACGAGCTGGCTCATGCCGCGGGGAAGGACCCCGTGGACTACCGCCTGGCGATCCTGGATGAGAACCCGCGCTATGCGCGTTGCCTGCGTGAAGCGGCGCGGAAGAGCGGCTGGGGAACGCCGTTGCCCAAGGGGCGCGCGCGCGGCATCGCCGTCGGTATCGATTTCGGCACCGTGGTCTCCGAGGTGGCTGAAGTGTCGATCGAGAATGGACGCGTCAGGGTCCACCGCATCGTCGCCGTCGTCGACTGCGGTCCGTACGTTAATCCCGACACGATCGAGGCACAAGTCGAAGGGGCCATCGCCTACGGTCTCTCAGCGGCGCTCTACGGTGAGATCACGCTCAAAAACGGACGGGTTCAGCAACAGAACTTCGACGACTACCCGATCATGACGCTTCCCGACATGCCGAAGGTCGAGGTCCACCTCCTCGAGAGTGCTGCTCCGATGGGCGGCATTGGAGAACCGGGGCTTCCTCCGGCCACACCCGCCGTCTGCAATGCGATCTTCGCGCTGACGGGTAAACGCGTACGGCGTCTGCCGATCGATCTGGCGTCGTTGTAGCCCTGTAAGAAGGGAATCCCGTCATCGGTCATCGGGAACTTCGATCCATCGACTGACGACGTCACTCCATCCAATCGTTCGGTCTGCTGCTTACCTCCAATGCCTTCTCGTGAACTCTCATGAAACCGCTTCTGTCGCTTCTCGCGTCTCTCGTGTTGTTGACGTGCTCTCCGGCTCCCCGCGCCGAACGCTCGAGCGTACCCGTGATCCCGCGTCCGGCCGGCGTCGAACCGGGATCTGGTTCCTTCCGCATCGGACCGGAAACCTCGATCGTCGTCGAAGCACACGATACCTCGTTCACCCACGTCGCCAATATGCTCGCAGGACTCTTGCGTAGGAGCTCCGGATGGAAGTTTCCCGTCCGTGCCGGTTCGCCCCGCGACGGGGCGATCGTCTTCCGACAATCAGACGGCGTCGAGCATTCCGAGGGATACCGACTGCGCGTGACGGCACAGCAGGTCGTGATCGAAGCGCAGACGGGCTCGGGCGCCTTTTACGGCATGCAAACGCTTCGTCAGCTTCTGCCCGTCGAGATCGAGGGAGATGCGCGGGTGCCCGCAGGCTGGTCTGTTCCGGCGGCCGTGATCGACGACGCCCCGCGCTACGGATACCGCGGCCTGCATCTCGACGTCGTCCGCCATTTCTTCCCGGTCGAGTTCGTCAAACGCTACATCGACCTGCTGGCGATGCACAAGATGAACCGGTTCCACTGGCATCTGACCGACGACCAGGGCTGGCGGATCGAGATCAAGCGCGCTCCGAAACTTACCCAGGTTGGAGCTTGGAGGACGGGTACGCTCATCGGCCACTACAGCGATCAGCCTCATCGCTTCGATACGGTCCGCTACGGCGGCTTCTACACGCAGGAGGAGATCCGCGAGGTCGTGCAATACGCGCAGGAACGGTTCGTGACGATCGTGCCGGAGATCGAGATGCCCGGACACGCGCTCGCCGCGCTTGCCGCCCATCCCGAACTGTCGTGCACGGGAGGGCCGTTCGAGGTGCAGAAGGTCTGGGGGGTGTTCGACGACATCTTCTGCACGACCGACACCGTCTTTACGTTCCTCGAAGGCGTGCTGACGGAGGTGATGGAACTGTTTCCGGGACCGTACATCCATATTGGGGGCGACGAGGCTCCCAAGACGCGGTGGGCCGTCTGTCCGAACTGCGCCGCAACAAAAGCACGGGAAGGACTGAAGGACGACCATGAGTTGCAGAGCTACTTCGTCCGGCGAATGGAGCGCTTTCTGTCGTCACAGGGGCGTCGCTTGATCGGCTGGGATGAGATCCTGGAAGGCGGACTCGCGCCGGGCGCCACCGTGATGTCATGGCGAGGGATGGAAGGAGGCATCGCCGCGGCACGATTGCGTCATGACGTGATCATGACGCCGGGTTCGCACTGCTATTTCGACCACTATCAGTCCCGCTCGGACGACGAGCCGATCGCGATCGGGGGATTCACGCCGCTCGAAAAAGTGTATGCATTCGAGCCGACGCCCTCCGAACTGACCGCCGACGAGGCACAGCACATCCTCGGAGCGCAGGGAAATGTCTGGACGGAGTACATTCTTGACGAGAAGCACGTCGAGTACATGACGTATCCGCGTGCGATCGCTCTGGCCGAAGTGCTCTGGAGTCCGGCGGATGCGCGCGATTTCGATGATTTCGCGGACCGTCTGGCGAGACATACCGCTCGTCTCGACCGACTCGGCGTCAAGTATGCCAATCATTTGTTTGATGTGAGCGCGGTGATCGGTCCGGCTGAGGACGGCGTCATGCTTTCGCTCTCGAGCCGCGACCCGCGGCTGGTGGTACGCTACACCACGGACGGTTCAGAGCCGACCCCGACATCCATGCGTGCGGAAGGTCCGATCCACGTCACGACGGACCTCGACGTACGCGCCGCCGGGTTCAGGGACGGGCGCCGCTCCACCCGGGTTTCGCGCACGCCGGTGGTGATGCATGCCGCCGCCGGCAAGCCCATTCGACTCGTGACGCCTCCGCACGGCAGCTACGCCATTGGAGGACGGCAAGCGCTCGTGAACGGCGTACCAGCGAGCAGTGAGCGGTACGGGGATGGCGAATGGCTCGGGTGGAATGGAGCCGACCTCGACGCAACGATCGATCTTTTGGACCCGAAAACGATCTCGACCGTGTCGTTCCGCTTCTTCAGCGGCGTCGGCCAATGGATCTGGCCTCCACGGTCGGTTGAGGTGCAGGTGTCGGAGGACGGTTCATCCTATCGCACGGTGGGAATGTGGAGCCGCGTCGAGCATGGTACGATCGCGAAAGTGGTGCCGGTGGACTTGACGGTCGGGCACACAGAGGCGCGGTTCGTGCGCGCCATCGTGCGCCGCCATGGTGTCATACCCAAGGGCGAGCCCGGCGCGGGCAACGAGTCTTGGCTCTTCGTCGACGAGATCCGGGTCCGATAAGGCTGCACGACCTCCTCCGATCCCCCGATCGGGACCGCTTGACAACCGTCTCGAGGGGTTGTAGTTTCCGGGGGTCGTATGCTGATCCCTGGGGAGGTCTTGCAGTACAGTTCTGCCCGGAGGCCCCGGCCGTTCAAACGATAGTCGGGGCTTTGTCATTACATCCCATCACCCGTGCGCCGGATCATGCCCATCTCTTTTCATCTCGATCCACGACGCGACTCCATCCTGGTTCGGAGCACCGGCACGCTCGATCTGGAGGAGGTGCTTCGATTGCTCGATGACCTCGCCGCCGCGGCACCTCAGATCCGCGGCAAGAACGGCATCGTCGACGCCACACACGCGACCGACACGCAGATGAACTTCGACAGCATCCGGAGGATCTCCGACCGCGTGTCGCAGATGGAGGAGCTCTTCCGCAATACGCGATGGGCGGTGGTCGCGCCCGATGACGCGTTATTCGGCGTGGCCCGCATGTACGAGACACTAAGGAGCGGAGGTCCGTTCGAGGTACGAGTCTTTCGGAACGCATCCGACGCCGAGGCGTGGGTCCGGCGTGATGACGTCGCGTTGTAATTTCCCGCAGGCCCGCGTATCTTACGTTCGCTGATCTGTGATCCCCGAACTGACCGTATGCGTTCCCCCCTTTTCGACGAAGACCGTTCCCAATCCCCAACCTTTACCGAGCGCACACAGGTCCCCGAGCGCTACCGGTGGGACCTGAGCCATCTGTTCAAGACGCTCGACGCCTGGCGCGACGAGAAGCAACAGGTCGTGGCCGGGATTTCGGAGCTGTCGCGCTTTCAGGGTAGGCTTGCGAACGGACCGGCCGAACTGCTGGCTTGCCTTGATCTCTACAGCGCGATCGGCCGGCGACTGGCCCGCCTGGCGGCCTATGCCGGCATGGCCTCCGACGAGGATACCCGCGATCCGGCGATGCTCGGACTCCAGCAGGAGATCCAGCAGACGTACGCCGACTTCGGGTCGCATGTGGCGTTTCTCGAACCCGAGATCCTCTCATTCGACTCGGCCTCGGTCGAAGCCATGTTCGCCGCCGAACCGAAGCTCGATCCCTATCGATTCTACGTGCAGGACATCCTTCGACGGCGCGAGCACACGGGCACGGCCGCTGAGGAGAAGATCATCGCCGATGCGGCCTTGATGTCGTCGGCTCCGCAGGATATCAACAGCATCTTCACGAACGCCGACTTTCCGTATCCCGACGTCGTCCTGTCGACCGGCCAGACTGTCCGGCTCACGCCTGCCGCCTATTCGCTCCATCGAGCCAGCGCCGTACGCTCCGACCGGCAGTTGGTAATGAAGCAGTTCTTCGAGCGACTCCATGACTATCGCCGCACGTTCGGCGTACAGCTGAGCGCCGAGATCAAGAAGAACATGTTCTACCAGCGTTCGAGACGATACGGCTCCTGCCTCGAGTCGGCCCTCGATGCCAACCGCATCCCCGTGGAGGTCTATCGGCGGCTCATCGAGGGCGTTCGGAACCACCGTTCGACATTCCACCGCTATCTCCAGCTCCGCCGCCGCATCCTGAATGTCCCCCAGCTCCACTACTACGACCTCTACGCTCCCCTGCTCGCCGACGTTCCGCTGACCTTCAGCGTGGAGGAGGCGCAGGAGCGCATCCTGGCCTCACTGGCGCCTTTGGGCGACGACTACCGCCGCGTGGCCGGTCGTGCCTTCAGCGAGCGTTGGATGGACATGTATCCGACACCGGGCAAGCGCTCGGGCGCCTATTCGAACGGCTCGGCGTACGACGTGCATCCGTACATTCTGATGAACTACAACGGCAAGTACGACGACGTCAGCACGTTGACGCACGAGCTGGGGCACACGATGCATTCGTATCTCTCGAATGCCGCACAGCCCTGGATCCGGTCGCACTACACGATCTTTGTGGCAGAGGTGGCATCGACCTTCAATGAAGCACTCTTGATCGACCAAATGCTCAAGACGATCGACGACGACGCCGTACGGCTGTCGCTCCTTGGGCACGAGTTGGAGGGGATCAAGGGGACGGTCTTCCGGCAGACGCAGTTTGCGGAGTTCGAATGGCGGATGCACGAGCGCACCGAACGGGGCGAGGCGCTCACCGGCGACGACTTCAGCTCGATGTACCGGGGGATCGTTCGTTCGGCCTACGGCCATGACGAGGGTATCTGCATCGTCGACGACGAGGTCCAGGCCGAGTGGGCCTACATCCCCCATTTCTACTACAACTTCTACGTCTATCAGTACGCAACCTCGTACACCGCGTCGTCCCTTCTGGCTGAACGCGTGCTGAGCGGCGATCGCGATACCACGCGGCGGTATCTCGACCTCCTTGCGTCCGGCGGCTCCGACTACCCGATCGAACAGCTCCGGACGACCGGCGTGGACATGACCTCCGACGAGCCGCTCGCCGCGACGATGCGCCGGATGAACCGGATCATGGACGAGATCGAGACGCTGCTCAACCGCATGGGACGCTGATGCCGACCGAACCCGTTCAGGTCACCGACGTGATCCTGCTCGCCGCGGGAGCCTCCTCACGGCTTGGCCGACCGAAGCAACTCCTGCCGTTTCGCGGCACGACGCTTCTCCGACACCTGGCCGAACAAGCCATCGCTTCCAATGCCAACCACGTTCGCGTCGTCATCGGTGCACACCACGAGCTCATTCGTGACCAGGTCGCGGACCTCATCGTCACGGTCATCGAACACCAGCACTGGAGCGGCGGACTCAGCACGTCGATCCAAGCGGGATTGGCGTCGCTTCCGAATGACGTCGACAGCGTGATCCTCATGCTCGGGGATCAACCTCGCGTTACGAGCGACCACCTGAACGCTCTCATCGAGCGACAGCACGACACGAAGAAGGGTCTCGTCGCCAGCCGCTACCAGCAGATGCCAGGCGCTCCGGCGCTCTTCTCCAAACGATACTTCGGCGACCTTGCCAACCTGCGCGGCGATGCCGGCGCCAAGACGGTCCTCCTTCTCCGCGTCGACGACGTCGCGTACGTCGACCTCCCCGGAGGCGAGTTTGATATCGACACCGAGGAAGATTGGAAGCGGATGAATGAGAGATGAGCGGAGAGTGATTCACGATTCGCGATTCACGATCTACGATTCACCATTTACGATTTACGATCTACGACTATCCCTCTTGAACCTTCAACGATCATCGAAAGGAACACCCATGCTCCTCACCACCACAGCTACCATCGAAGGAAAGCCGGTCGAAAGCTACCTGGGACTCGTGACCGGCGAGGCCATCCTTGGCGCCAACATCTTTCGCGACCTGTTCGCCGGCATTCGTGATATCGTCGGAGGACGTTCGGCGGCGTATGAGAACGAGCTGCGCAAAGCCAAGGAGATCGCTCTGCAGGAGATGTCGGAGCAGGCAGCCCGCCTCGGCGCCGATGCCATCATCGGCATCGACCTTGACTACGAGACCGTCGGCCAGAGCATGCTGATGGTGAGCGCCTCAGGAACAGCGGTGCGATTGAAGGGCGTCTGAAGATCAAACATCAGACGTCCGAGGCCAGAGGTCAGACTCTCAGAAGATCCGCGCATTGGTCGCGAACTCCGAGGACAGTGGATCGTCCCGCTGCATCTGACCTCTGAACTCTGTCCTCTGATCTCTGACGTCTGACCTCTGACCGCCGGAGGCCACGATCGCGGACGCGTTAGCGTCAAACAATGTCTCAACTGAGGATCTGACCTCTGATCTCCGACCTCTGATCTCTGAACTCTGATCTCTGAACTCTGACCTCTGCTTCAGCAATCTCCTATGCTCTCCATCGTCCCCTACAAGGGCTGGTCCCGGCTCGCACGCCTCACGAACGGCACGGTCGACCTGCTCGTAACGCTCGAGGTCGGTCCGCGGATCATCCGCTTCGGATTCATCGACGGGCCGAACGAATTCGTCGAGTATCCGGATCAAATGGGTAAGGTCGGCGGACCGATGTACCGCTCGTACGGAGGACATCGTCTTTGGGTCGCGCCCGAAACGAAGGGCTGGACCGACCACCCGGACAACGGTCCTGTCGAGGTCGCCGCGGCGAACGACGTTGCCGTGTTCACGCCCCGCGCCGAGGCCGGCACCGGACTTCAGAAGCAGCTTCGCGTCTCGTTCCTCCCTTCGTCCACCGCTGTTCGGATCGAGCATATCGTTGCGAATGTCGGCACGGCTCCGGTTCGGCTTGCCCCGTGGGCATTGAGCGTTATGGCGGCCGGTGGAACCGCGATCCTGCCGCACGAGCGTCACATTCCGCATCCGCAGAAGGTCTTGCCGGCACGTCCCATGGCATTGTGGCACTACACCGACATGACCGATCCACGCTGGACTTGGGGAGAGAGGCTGATCTTTCTCCGGCAGGATGCGACGTCCACGAAGCCCCAGAAGGTCGGTGCTCTCGTCTCCGACGGATGGGCGGCCTATCACAACGGAGACCGGCTGTTCGTCAAGCGCTTTCCGTTCGATCCGGCCGCGGCCTATCCCGATTTCGGCGTGAATGCTGAACTGTTCACCAACCATCGTATGCTCGAGGTCGAGAGTCTCGGAGGGCTCGTGGACCTCGAACCCGGAGGTTCGACCGGCTTGACGGAGCATTGGTACCTCCTGCGCGGCATCTCGACGCCATCGGATGAAGCCGGCTGGCAACGCCTGCTCGACGAGGTCCTCCACCACACGACGGCGCCCGAACCAATGTCCGCGTGATGCCTGAACTGCCCGACATCGCGCTGTATGTCGACGCATTGAACGCACGTCTGCGTGGTCTAGCGCTTCAGCGCATCCGCTTTCTCAGCCCCTTCGTTCTTCGCTCCGCCGATCCTCCGATCGGCGCGGCCTTCGGCCGGTCGATCCTGTCTGTCCGCCGACTCGGCAAGCAGATCGTCATCGACCTCGACCAGGACCTGCATCTGGTCCTGCACCTGATGGTGTCTGGACGCCTGCAATGGGCAAAGCAGGGTGCAAAGCCCCCGGCCAAGATCGGACTGGCAGCCTTCGACGTTGAGACCGGAACGCTGCTCTTCACCGAGGCCTCAACAAAGAAACGGGCATCGCTTCACCTCGTATCCGGAGACTCCGCGCTCCGCGCATTCGATCGGGGAGGATTGGAGGTCGAGGACGCGACGTTCGAGCAGTTCCTCGACCGTCTTCGTTCCGAGCAACACACGCTGAAGCGGGCGCTGACCAATCCGCATCTTCTCAGCGGCATCGGCAATGCATACAGCGATGAGATCTTGCATCGGGCGCGCCTTTCGCCGATGGCCCGGTCTCAGAATCTGGATGATGCTGAGGCGCGACGCCTCTTCGATGCCTGCCGTGGGGTCTTGAAGGAATGGACGGAACGGCTGCGCAACGAGGCCCGGGGAACATTCCCGGCAAAGGTGACCGCATTTCGTGATGCGATGACCGTTCACGGCAAGTTCGGGAAACCGTGTCCGAACTGCGGAACGATCGTCCAGCGGATCGCGTACGCCGACAATGAATGCAACTACTGCCCGCGTTGTCAGACCGGAGGCCGCATCCTGGCCGACCGGTCGCTGTCGAGACTTCTGAAGGAGGACTGGCCGAGGACGGTGGAAGATCTGTGAAATTGAGGATTTCGGATTGAGGATTGCGGATCATCAGTACGACTTCTTCTCGGCTATTCCGAAATCCACATTCCACAATCCGCAATCATCCAAGTTCCCCACTGACCGACCCTCTTCCTCCACTCACCGATTTGCCCGCAACTTCGCCCGATCCGCGGAGTATCTTGAGCCATCCATCACGCACCATCGGAGGCGATCATGGCTGAACGATCCCAATCACGATCCGGAGGTCAGCTTTTTCTCGGCCTGTTGCTCATCGGCATGGGCCTGCTGTTCCTCGCGGACAATCTCTACAACCTCGATATCGGTCCGATTTGGCGGTACTGGCCCTTCCTTCTCGTCCTGCTTGGCATTCAGAGTCTGTTCAATGCGGCTGATCGTGATGGTATCGGCGGGGGCGTCTGGCTCATCTTCATCGGCCTCTGGCTGTACGTTTCGTTGAATCACGTGTGGGGACTCGGATTCTCTGACTCGTGGCCGTTCCTCATCATCGCATGGGGGGTCAGTGTTATCTGGAAATCGCTGCTCCCCCGACGCACCAAGGGACAGCAACAGGAAGGAGTCGCATCATGAACAGGTTCCGGATCTCAGCTCAATTGGTCTTCGGTCTCATCGTCTTGTGCGTCGGCGTCATCCTGTTGCTCGACAACATGGATCTGTTGTACGCCGAGGACTATCTGCGGTGGTGGCCGGCCCTCGTCATGTTCTATGGCGCCGCACGTCTGACTGACCCCCAAGCAAACCGCTTCTGGTCCCTCTTTTGGATCGCTGCGGGAGGCGTACTGCTCCTCGACCGGCTTGACGTCATTGAGTTCACCATGAGCGACTGGTGGCCGATCGTCCTGATCGCCATCGGTGGAGCGGTACTCTGGGGCTCATTGCGGAGGACCCCCGGCCAGACCGCAATTCTCACGGGCAATGAAGGATCGTCCGACGACTCCACCATCAACCTCACGGCCGTGATGGGTGGGTTCGAACGCCGGAACAATAGCCGCGACTTCCGCGGCGGAAAGATCACAACGATCATGGGTGGGTGTGAGCTCGACCTTCGGCAGGCCGATATTCGCGAGATGGCGACGATCGAGGTCTTCGCCTTCTGGGGCGGTATCAGCCTCAAGGTCCCCGAGGCCTGGTCGGTGCGGCTCGAGGGCATGCCGATCATGGGAGGATTCTCGGACGAAACCCGCCCCATCGCCGGGGCGACAAAGCGTCTCATCATCCGCGGCAGCGTGGTCATGGGAGGCGTGGAGATCAAGAACTAGCAGGTCGCGGAAAAACGATTACTGCCAAGACGCCAAGACTCAATGTTCATTGGGAGGTCTACGATCCCTGTGCGGAATCGGCGGTTTCAATCCAAGATCATTATCGAACTTGGCGTGCTCTGCGTCCTTGGCGACCTTGGCGGTCAAGTATTGGGCTCGAAATGAGTTTTTCAGCATCCTGCTGGAAGCGTGTCCACTGAGTCCTATTCTTCGTGTCACTTCATGTACCTTCGTGGATCAATTCTTCATACCTTTGACCCATGCATCCCCTCCTCGCGCGTCGAGAACGATTGGCGATCTATCTCGCCGGCTGGGTGTTTGTCGCCGCATTGCTGGCCTTCCTGATCGCGCCAGGCCGCTGGACATGGTTCGAAGCTTCAGCACTGATCATGCCGGTCACGCTCGCGTACGCCTCGTTCTCCCTGTCGGTCTGGTACCTCGTCCGCGCCATGCCGTTGACCACGGTCCCTGTCCTCCGGCTCGTCGGCGTGCATCTCGTCGGAGCGCTCGTCTCGAGCATGGCCCTTGTTCTGGTTCTGCAGGGATGGGCCTTCCTGCTGCGCGGTTTTTTTCGATGGAGCGTCGCGATCAATGCCGCCGACCTGAGGTTGCTGTTCGGAGGCGGGGTCCTGCTCTATCTGCTGGCGGCCGCAACCCACTACCTTCTGGCTGCGTTCGAGACGTCGCTTGAGGCTGAAAGGAGGTCGTTCGAGGCGCAGTTGCTGGCGCGCGATTCGGAGTTGAAGGCGCTCCGAGCCCAGATCGACCCGCATTTCCTTTTCAACAGTCTCAATTCGATCAGCGCCCTGACTGCGGTCGATCCCGGTGCGGCGCGCACGATGACGGAAAGGCTCGCTGGCTTTTTTCGGGCAAGCGTGGCGGCCGGACGTCAGCCTCTCGCGACGTTGGAGGCAGAACTCGGCCTTGCCCGGCAGTACCTCGAGATCGAACAGGTCCGGTTCGGTGCACGCCTCGCCGTTGCCATGGATGTCGACCCCGAGCTCCGCAACCGACGCATCCCTTCGCTCCTTCTGCAGCCGATCGTCGAAAACGCGGTGAAGCATGGGATTGCCGGCACGATCGACGGGGGCTGCGTTCGCATCGATGCTCGTTTGCGTGGCTCGCAGATGCACATCCGTGTAACCAACCCGGTCGACGCCGAAAGGCATCATTCCGGCGGTACGTCGTTTGGGCTGGAGGCCGTCCGGTCGCGCCTGCGCGCAACGGCTCCCGGTGAGGCCGGTCTGGATGCCCGCCATGAAGCCGGCTTGTTCGTCGTTGACCTGATCCTCCCCAGCGATCTCTGAGCATGCCCCTCCGCACCATCATTGTCGACGATGAGCCGCTGGCCCGCCGTCTGGCTCGGGAACATGTTGCCGCCGTCTCCGACGCCGTCATCGTCGCAGAGTGCGGCAACGGCTTTGAAGCCGTCAAGGCCATCCAGGAATTGGCCCCCGACATCGTCCTCATCGACGTCCAGATGCCCAAGCTGAACGGGTTCGAGGTCCTTGAACTCGTAGAAGGTTCCTTCGCCGTCATCTTCATCACGGCTCATGATGAACATGCGGTGAGAGCGTTCGAAGTCAATGCAGTCGATTATCTGTTGAAGCCGGTCGATGCCGCGAGGTTTCGACAGGCATGGGAGAAGGCGGCCTCCGCGGTGCAGCGTCGGTCGACTCCACCGCCCAAGGCGCTCGGCGCGCTGGGCGAAAAGCGGACCGATCGCATCCTCATTCGCGACGGCGGCAATGTGCACGTCGTCCCGACCGACGCCGTCGACGTCATTGCGGCGCAGGACGACTACGTTGAGGTTCGGGCCGGAGGGAAGAAGTATCTGAAACAGCAGACGATGGGCGAGATGGAAGCGCAACTGGACCCGAAGCGGTTCGTCCGGATCCACCGGTCGACGATCATCAACATCGACCGACTTGCAAAGATCGAGCTCTAT
>CAZOMY010000044.1:0-22139 GCA_964581115.1 uncultured Ignavibacteriaceae bacterium
CCATAGTATTTTGGGGCCGGGATTCCGAGAATCGGTCTACGAAGAGGCCTTGGCCCACGAATTCCGCTTACGGGGAATCCCGTTCCAACGGCAGTTGAGAGTCCCAATTCCTTACAAAGAGATCTCTGCCGGATTTGGTAGGTTGGATTTCCTTGTCGACGGTCGCCTCGTGGTCGATACGAACGCTTCCGAAGGCCTTCCCCCGTTGTACACATCTCAGGTGATATCGTACCTCAAAGCACTAAGACTGAATCTCGCGTTGCTCATCAATTTCAACGAGAGGCTCCTCAAGGATGGGATCAAACGGATCGTCAGATCCTAGCGCATGACTTTCGCTGGGGACTCACGTGATCCTTGACCGATGAGTCTTCTGGAAGCGACAAGCAGGGTGATCATCTTTCCTTTGCGTGCTTTGCGTTCTTCGTGTTCTTTGCGAACCCCGATCCGAACCGATGAGATCGCACTCGACATCAGATTGGCTGTTCCCCGCCGAATGGTCCCCCCACGCCGCCACCTGGCTTGGCTGGCCGCATAACACCTCCGACTGGCCCGGCCGCTTTGGACCGATACCCTGGGTCTTCTCAGAGATCGTCCGCCACCTGACCGCCGGCGAGACCGTGCGCCTGCTCGTGCAAAACGCTGCGCACGAGAAGAGCGCCCGGCGCATTCTGACACGCGTCGGAGTCGACCTTTCCCGAGTGGAGTTCCATCGCATTCCGACGGACCGCGGCTGGACGCGCGACTCGGGACCGATGTTCGTCCGGTCGCAGTCCGGCGACGAGACGGCGATCATTCACTTCCGCTTCAACGCGTGGGCCAAGTATCCCAACTGGAAACGCGATGCCAGAGTGCCCGAACGAGCCGCGAAAGCGCTCAGGAAGAGACTCCTGCATGTCAAGCACGCAGGACATCCCGTCGTCCTCGAAGGCGGCTCGATCGACGTCAACGGCTCAGGAACGATCCTGACGACGGAAGAGTGTCTCCTCGACCCGAAGGTCCAGGTGAGGAATCCGGGCTTTGCCGCCAAGGACTACGAGTCGGTGTTCGCGCAGCACCTCGGCGCGCGCAACACGATCTGGCTGGGCAAGGGGATCGCAGGGGACGACACGCACGGCCATGTGGACGATCTTTGCCGGTTCGTCAACCGAACGACGATCGTACTGGCCATGGAGCATCGTCCGGACGATGCCAATTACCGCCCGTTGCACGAGAACAAGGAACGTCTGCAGTCGTCGACGCTCGAAGACGGCACCCGACCTACGGTTGTGGAGTTGCCGATGCCTGCGCCGGTGATCTTCGACGGCCAGAGGTTGCCGGCGAGCTATGCCAACTTCTACATCGCCAACGCTGCGGTCCTTGTACCGACATTCAACGACCCCAACGATCGCAAGGCGCTTGGGATTTTGTCAGAGCTGATCACCGACCGGCCCGTGATCGGCATTCACGCCGTCGATCTTGTGTGGGGATTGGGGACGCTCCACTGCCTGACGCAACAGGAACCGAAGCGCGCGAGGTGAGGCCGGAAAAGAGGTGTGAGGAGGGAGGTGGTGTGAAGGTTGCAATAGGAAACCGGCGGGAGAGCTTCACTGACGTTGTCCAGAGTGGTTTGGAGGTTTGATCATTTGGTGGTCTGCTTGGATTTTGGGATGTTTGGCGTTTGGAACGTTTAGCCACTGACCTCTCATGGATTCCACCGTCCTCGGCGCCGTCCTTCTCGCCATCCTCGCGATGGCATCGCTCATCGTGGGCGTCGCGGTCGGATTGTATCTGAAGCCTTCGCAGCGGACGAACGCCATCATCATGGCCTTCGGTACCGGCGCACTCATCCAGGCGCTGGCGCTCGAACTCGCCTACGAAGGGGCCGAGCGGCTCGTCGAGCACGGTCACGCCAACGACCTGATTCCGTGGCTGTGGGTCGCTTCGGGGTTCATCGCCGGTGGACTCATCTACTATCTCGTCAACCGCATCCTCGACGAGCGGGGCGCCGCACTACGGCATCCCGCCCTCGCCAAGCAGTACGTCCTCAAAAAGAAGCAGCAGGAATCCGCGGCCTTGCTCGAGCGACTGTCGAAGGTCGAGTTGCTCCGGTCGCTCCCGCCGGAGGAGATCGAAGATGTACTCGTCTGCGTCTCGCCGCGGGAGATGGCCGCAGGCGAGACCATCTTTCACCGCGGCGACGCCGGCGACGCGCTGTACCTGATCGAATCCGGCACGGTATCGATCCTCCTGAACGAGCGAGGACAGGAGCAGGTGCTCGCCACGCTCGAAGCCGGTCAGTCGTTCGGTGAGATGGCCCTTCTGACCGGTGAACCGCGGACGGCCACGGCCCGCGCGGCGTCGGCCGTCAAGCTGCTTCGGATCGACAAAGAGCATTTCGATGAATTGCTGGAGCGTTCGGCGCGACTCCGACAGGCTGTGGAGGACCTGAATTCCCAGCGGCTCGCGCAGAATGTCGCCACCTCGCGAGGCACCATGGATGCGGACCTCTGGCGTGAGGTGGCCGTGAAGAACATTCAGCGATTGACCCGGCTTGAGGAGATGGCCCTGATGCGGAAGCATGCCGCTGCCGGGGCGCCGCTTGCGATCTTCCTGGGCGCGATGATGGACGGCATTCCAGAGTCGGTCGTCATCGGCTCGAGCTTCCTGTCGTTCGAGACGTTTCGCTTCACGTTTCTGGCGGCCGTGTTTCTGTCCAATCTGCCCGAGGCGATCGCCAGCGCGGTGGGAATGAAGCAGGCCGGCTTCAGCAACCTCAAGGTTTTCGGTCTGTGGTCGGTGCTGGTGGTGGCCGGCGGCATTGCAGCGGCCTTTGGGAACATCTATCTGGCCGGAGCTCCGCCCGTGCTCCTCACCTTCGTCGGCGCCGTTGCGGGTGGAGGCATTCTTGCGATGGTCTCGTCCGTCATGATGCCTGAAGCGTACGAGGACGGCGGTCCGGCCGTGGGACTGGCCACGATCGCAGGATTCCTGGGCGCGTTCGCGTTCAATTTTCTTTGACAGCTTGCGTGGAGCGGGGAACATGGGGCAAGGAGCATCGGGTCGAGAGCACGATGGGGGATGTCGTAGAAGGCTGTTGGTCTCACCAGTCAGTCTGGACATTTGGCGATCTGACGGCCTGTTCGTTTGTTTGGCATCCGGACATGTGGAGTCTGGAGTCTGCTTATGAAGCCTTGGCGCCTTCAAGATCTGACACTCACACAGACCCTCTCCCGCACGCCCGACGTTGCGCTGCTGCCGATCGGCTCGACCGAAGCGCACGGCCCGCACGTGCCGTACGGTTCGGACAGCTTTCACAGCACGGCCATCGCCGACCGCGTTTGCGAAGCGGCCACCGCCCGCGGAGCGTCGGTCGTATTGCTTCCCACCTTACCCTACGGGGTGCAAGGGAATACGATGGGCTTTCCGATGACGATCGGCGTAGAGCAGACGACGCTGGACCGGATGATCGCCGAGATCGTCGCTTCGCTCGAACGTCAGGGCGTAACCAAGCTCGTCCTCATCAACGGGCACGGCGGCAACGACTTCAAGCCGCTCCTGCGAGCGCTGTATTCGAAAACGTCGGTCTTCGTCTGTCTCGTCGATTGGTGGAAGGTGGGGGCCGACAAAGCGAAGGAGATCTTCGAGCTTCCGGGCGAACACGCCGATGAGATGGAAACGAGCGTTGGGCTCGCGCTGTTCGGCGACCTGGTCCATCTACCCGAAGCCGGTGACGGCGAGGTCCATCGATCGCGGTTCGAGGCGATCGAGAAGGGCTGGGTGTCGATCGCCCGCCCCTGGCATCTCGTCACGAAGGACTCGACGCACGGCGATCCGAGGAAGGCGACCAAGGAGAAGGGAGAAGCCTACGTAAAGCTGGTGGTCGAACGGCTGGCGGACTTTGTGGTGCAGTTGGGAAAAGAAAAGATCGGGGGAACGTTTCCGTACTGATCACAATAAAGGTCAGAAGCTCTCGGTCGACTGCTATCAGACGGAAACATCGTATCAAGACACCTCATCCTTCAGCACGTCGGAGACCTCCAACGGCACCCCCCGGTGTTCGTTGCGTCTCAGCGTGGCCGCTTCGAACGCGCAATTCTCGACGCAGACGCCGCACCCCATGCAGACCTCCTCGTCCACGGTCGTCGAGCCGTTCCGGGTCTTGAGCGCATGGAACGGACATCGGTGCACACAGTCGCCGCAGGCGCTGCACCGTTCTCGATCGATCTCGCACACGTAACCCGACGAGGCCAGCATGGGCGTTCCATGGCGGTGCGCCTGCATCGCGCCGCAACAGCAGGAACAACAATTGCAGATGGCGTAGAAGCGGTTGAGGACCGCGTCCTTGAAGAACGCGTGATGCGCATGTCCTCGCTCGTCCTCGGCCCGCAGAATGTCAACGGCCTCGGCAGACGTGATGCGACGCGCGTGGCCGGGGTGATGCTCGAGGGTGAAGCTGGCGAAGGGCTCGCCGATGATGAGACAGACGTCGAGCGGGAGGCAAGGGTCCTTCCGGGCCATGCGACACGGACAGTCGAGAACGACGATGTGGTCCGGATTCTTCAGAACGATGTCGCGGGCTCGTGCGTAGGGAATGACGCGCTCCAAGTCATGTCGGGGCACATCGCGTTCGACGCTGACAAGCCGGGTGGCCGTGTCGAGGGGTATGACCTTACCGTGGTATGAATCGGCAAAGGCGCGTCGGGCCGGGGAGAACGGGGCGGCAGGGTCGCCTCCGTTCTTTGGACGGGAGATGAAGAGACCTCCGATCGGTTCCAGCCAGCGGCTCAGCCGGTGCTGACCGGTGCCTACGCTGATGTAGAGATATGGGAACCGAAGGTAGAGGTACCCGTGGATGAGGTCGCGAAGCGAGTAAGCGGGTGTCGTCCGCGCTTCGTTGAGGAGACCGCGCGTACCGGCCGACAGGAATCGGTCGATGAATGCCGGGATCCGGAGAGCCATGACGTCAACCCTTCTCGGCAAGGAGCATCGCCTTGGCCCGCTTCAACTCGGCCAGATGGTCCTTGCTCACCGTGGGATACGACATCTTGAGAGAACGGAGCTTCCACAAGAGTATCATGGCGACGGCGGCACGCGTGAACCACTTGTGATCGGCGGGAATGACATACCATGGTGCCCACCGGGTGCTGGTATGCCGGAAGACCTCCTCATAGGCCCTCATGTAATCGTCCCAGTATTGTCGCTCCCTGACGTCGCTCGTCGAGAACTTCCAGTTCTTTTCCGGCGTGTCGATGCGCTTCAAGAACCGGCGCTGCTGCTCCTCCTTGGAAACATTGAGGAAGAACTTGAGGACGTGTATGCCGTTCTGGACAAGGTAGCGCTCGAAAGCGTTGATCTGCCGGAACCGGTCCTTCCAAAGCTCGTCGCCGTCGGCACCCGCCGGGAGTTTCTGCCCGCGGAGGATCTCCGGATGGACGCGCACGACGAGGACCTCCTCATAGTATGAGCGATTGAAGATGCCGATGCGTCCACGTTCCGGAAGGCTCTTCATCGACCGCCACAGATAGTCATGGTCGAGCTCTTCTGCGGAAGGGGCCTTGAAGCTGAAAACCTGGCAACCCTGCGGGTTGACGCCGCTCATGACGTGCTTGATCGCGCCGTCCTTTCCGGCGGCATCCATCGCTTGGAAGATCATCAGAATAGCATTCGAGTCCTGGGCATAGAGGACATCCTGCCACCGGGCGACCTCTTCGATGTCGCGAGCCAGCCGTGCTTCGGCCCGTTCCTTGTCCTTGTAAGGACCGGTGAAGGAGGGATCGAAGTCCTTGAGACGGACGCGATGTCCCGGCCGTACGAGAAAGGGTTTTCGGTTCATAGCAGAGCTCTTGCCAGATAGGAGTGGTCCAGAGAGAACGACTAGCGGTTCAGCGCCTCCCGCAGGAGCCACTTCTTCCAGTTGATCTCCCACTCCTCGACATTCGTCTTGTCGACCTTCACGAGCGGCGCCTGCAGGACCGTCTTCTGCGGATTCGTTCCGTTCACGGTCTTGTCGATCAGCAACGTCACGGCTGAATAGCCGAGTTGAAAAGCATTGACGCCGACCAGCGATTGCACGTGGCCGGACTTGACGTAGGCCAGCTCCTCCGGTACGGCATTGCCAGCCACGGCCTTGATCGTCCCGGCAGTCCACGGGAGGCTGTTCTTCTTCTGCAGCGGCCATGAGCCGATGATCGCCCAACCGTCAACGTCCTTGCGTGAACGCATCGTTCGGTTGATCACTTCGATCGCCGGGTCGGGCAGTTGCTCGTGCTCGAAGATGAGGTCCGGACTCAGCTTCAGTCCGGGATGACGCTGGGCTTCTTCGCGAATGCCCTGGAGGCGAAGCTTGAGGTTGAGGGAATGCTGATTACCGGCCAGGATCGCGACCGTTCCCCCCGCAGGCATCTCACCCGCCAACTGTCTCATGATCGCCCTCCCGAATTCGACATCGTCCACGCCTACATACGCCATCCGCTTGCTCTTCGGTGCGTCAGAATCATAGCACACGACGGGGATGCCGGCCTCCACCGCCTCGTCAATGGCTGGCGAGAGCGACGCGGCGTCGGTGGCCGCTACGGCGATCCCGTCAATTCGGTCTCTGATGAACCGACGAATCGTGGCGGCCTGCTCGGCTGCGCTCTCGACCACGGGTGTCTTCCACTCGATGGCGACTTGAACGCCGAACTTCTGGCCGATCTCTTTTGCTGCCAGGCGCGCGCCAGCATAGGCCGCTTGAAACACGGGGTTGGACTCGATCTTCCCAATGACGCCGATCGTCACCGTCCGAGTTTGTCCGACGGCAGGTTCGACAACCACGAGCAGGGTGGACAAGACCAACAGCAACAGTCTCTGAATCATACTGACATCCTCTCTGGGCATTTTGTCCGACTCATGCGGACAAACTCTATCCGACTTGGCGTGCGTTGAGTGCTTGGCGCTCTTGGCGATTCATGCTTTGATATCCAAAGCGCTTTCAGCATCCTGCTAAAGGTTCCGCTTCCAGAAATCAAGCGTGAGTGTCTGCATGTGTCGCCGTCCGGCCGGATCGCCTACGCCGTGTCCGCGCATCGGATACACCATCAACTCGAACAACTTGTTCGCCTTGATCAACTCGTCGATGAACCGCCAAATGTTCTGGATATGGACGTTGTCGTCGTGCAGACCGTGAATGAGCAGGAGCTTCCCGTGGAGGTCCTTGGCATGGTTCAGCAATGAGACGCGATCGTAGCCCTCCTTGTTCTCGGTCTCCGTCTGCATCAGCGCTTCGCCCCACTTCGTGTCGTAGAACCGGAAGTCGGTCACGGCGCCGCCGGCAATACCCGCCTTGAATTCCTTCGACTGCGTCATCGCCAGGAGCGTGTTCGTGCCTCCTCCGCTCCAGCCGGTGATGCCGAACCGGTCGGGATCGATGCCCGGCTGCTTCTTGAGCCACCGAACGGCATCCACCAGGTCATTGAGCTCGACCTCGCCGGGCGTCCGCTTGTGCAGGAGATTCTCGAGTGTCTTGCTGATGCCCGTCGCCGCCCGGTTGTCGACCTTGAACGTGATATAACCTTCGTGCAGCATGGCGTTCGCCTCGACAACATCGAAGCCCCAGGAATTCGCGACCGTCGGGGCCGAAGGTCCCCCATAGACCTGCACGATCACGGGGTACTTCTTGTCCGGGTCGGCGTTCTTCGGCCTCACGATGGAGGCGGGCACCTTGAAACCGTCGCGCATCGGGATCCAAAGCAGCTCCGGATAGGCGACATCGTACTTGGCGAAGCCGCCGAGGGTCGGTGCACTGATGACCGAGCGCTTGTTCGTCGCGGCATCGACGAGCGTCAGCGAAGGAGGCGTCGTGATGTTCGAGTGGCGGTCGAAATAGTATCGGGCGTTCGGGCTCATCGTGATGGCGTGCGTCCCCTCCGTCTCCGAGAGCCGCGTCATCTTCGAGCCATCCATCCTGATCCGGTAGAAGTGCCGCTCGACCGATGATCGCTCCAGGGCCGTAAAATAGATCCACCCGTTCACTTCATCGATACCGGTCGCCGCCTGCCGAACCCAGAACGCGCCGCCGCCGGAAGTTCGGACCGACCACGGTCCCTTGGTGATCTGATTGACGAGCGTTCCCTGCATCGTATACCGATACAGATGCTCGTTCCCGTCCCGCTCCGACGAAAGGATCATGTGCTTCCCGTCTTTTAGGAAGAACAGGTCATCCGACATGTTGATCCAGCCCTCGTTCGTGTCGGTCAGGAGCACATTGGCCTTGCCCGACGCACGGTCAACCATCACGAAATCGAGCTTGGTCTGCAGCCGGTTGAGTGTTCGGACCATCACTCGCTTGTTATCCGGCACCCAGTCGACGCGGACGATGTACTCGTACGACGACGGATCGATGTCGGCCCACACGACGGAGCCGGTGCCGACCTCGGCGATGCCCACCTTTACCTCGGGGTTCGGTTCGCCCACCTTGGGGTATCGCTGTTCGGTGACCGTCGGCGACCAGGGAGCAATATCGACGTATCGCTGCAGCGTCACCTTCGATTCGTCGGTCCGGAGGAAGGCGAGCGCCTTGGAGTCTTTCGACCACCAGTAGCCGATATCGACGCGGCCGAAGATCTCCTCCCAGTAGACCCAAGAGAGCGTGGCGTTCAGGATCGTCCCGCCGCCGTCAGAGGTGATGGCCTGTTCTTTCTTGGCGGTGAGGTCGTACGCGTAAAGGTTTTTCTCGCGCACGTAGGCGACACGCCGACCGTCGGGGGAGAAATTCACATTCTTCTCGGCTTCCGGTGTGTTCGTCACGCGAGTAAATGAAAGAGAGGGAACGTCGAGGACGAAGAGGTCCCCCTTGTCGATGTACAGCGCACGCTTTCCGTCGGCGGAGAACTGACTTGGGACGGAGGGGAGCAGGTGAGGCGCTCCATCACCGAACAGCTGATCGTAAGCCGCTTTCGCCTTGGCCATGTCCATGAACGGCGTGCGCGTGCCCGTCGCGGGGTCGAGCCGCTCGATCTGTCGCTCTGACGCCGGCTTTGCGGGGTCGAGAACAAGGGCAGTATTGTCGCTCAGCCACCAGGTGCGCGCGACCGAAAATGACTGGAAGAGTGTCGCGTCGCTGGATGCTTCGCGGTTCAACGGCGGCTTGACGTCCTGAGCCGTCGCGAACGACATCAGGACGAAGAGGATCAGAAGTAGGCGAAGCATGGACGTGCGCATATGCTGGCTCCTGAGTGTTATTACCGTGAGGCCAATATACGAGCAGACTCTTCAACTTCCATAGGCAGATGTCTGGATCATAAATGCGAAAGCGCCGAAGACAGTGAACGTCGACGGCGCTTTCGTCCTATTCCGCGGCAATCAATGAAACCTGCCCCACTCCTTCATCCTCACACCTTCCACCTATTCCCGTTCTCAGTAAGCCTCGAGAGTTCCCTGCCGTTTCTTCGCCGCCTCATCCCAACCGGGCAACGTCTTCGCGGCCCATTCCTTCTTCTGCGCCTCCAGCTTCTTCATGTCCAGGCCGATATACTTCTGGGCCTTCTCTTTGGTTGAGATATCGGGAAGCGGGATCCGGTCGGTGTAGCCCTTCTTGGCGAGCAGACGTACGATCTCCGCGTGCGCCTCCTGCGATTTCTGGATCGACGTGCCGAGCGTTCTGAGTGCGACGTTGGGAGAATGGAACCCAACGCCGTTCGCCGCCGAGACCCAGTCCCAGCGCCACTGCGCATGTCGAATGAGCTGGAGGATCGGCTTCATCTCCGATTCCGTCGCTCCTTTCTCCCAAGCGAACTTGGCTTCGATGTGAGTGCGAGCCAGCGCATCTTCCGACAGGAGAAGGATTTCCTTCACACGGTCCTGACGGTCGTTCACGTTCTTCGTCAAGGTCGCTTCGCTCTCGCGATGACAGACCTGGCACGAGCCGGCGATGTTCTCGAGCGGGCTGGCGATCTTGTGGTTCGTGAACTTTACGCCCCCCTCGCTCTTGTAGGGCATATGGCAATCGGCGCATGACACGCCCCGTTCGGCATGGGTCCCTGTCATGTACAGTTCATAGTCGGGGTGCTGCGCCTTCACGATGGGCGCCTTGCTGAGGGCGTGCACGAAGTCGACATGCTCGACCCTGTCGTAGTAGGCCTCCATCTCATCGGGCGAGAAGCCATCATCCCAAGGGAACGTCAGATACTTGCCGGGACCCTTGAAGTAGTATTCGACGTGACATTGCGCGCACACCAGCGATCGCATCTCCTGGTGGGTGGCTTTCGTGATGTCCTTCCCCTGTCGCTCAAGGGCCTCGGCGAGCGCCGGCCGGGTGATGCGCAAGTTCATCGTCTTCGGGTCATGACAGTCCTGGCATCCGATCGGGTTCACGATCTCGGACCCGAGTTGTTCCCAGGTCGCCTTGTAGTACTCCGTGATCCCCACCTTGGCCATGACGCGCGGAACATCGGTGCTCTTGCAGGTCCAGCAGGTGGCGGGCTGCGGAACTCCCGTCCGCAGGGTATTCCGGATGTCGCGGATGGCGTGGTAATGGCCGCGGGCCTGGGCGTAGTCGCGCGAGAAAGCGTAGCCGGCCCACAGGATCACGTTCCGAGGGTCGTCGGCCAGGAGGTCGCGCCACGACGAGCCGGCGTACTTGCTCCGGAACGTCGTGTCGAGGGTGGCCTTGTACGTCTCGAATTCACGCGGGAAGTTCTCGCCCCAGACCTCGTTGCGCGGTTCCCAATCGGGAAGCGGCTTGGTCATTTGGTAGGCGATGCGCGCCTCGCCCCGGCGTTCCATGATGGAAGCGCCAAAGAGGCCGACGAGGAACACGACGACGACCGTTGCCGCAAACAGCGCCCAGCCCAGCCAAGGGCGTTCTTGAATGAGTTGACGAATGGGTTTCATGAAGGACTCCGTTTGTTCAATAAAGATGTACCGCAAAGACGCAAAGGCGCAACGAAGGGACTTGGATCATTTCAATATTCTTTGCGTCGTTGCGACTTTGAGGTAATGTCTTTCCCCTGCAACGATGCCAAGACGCGAGGACGTCATTGGACTCAGTCTCCTGTTGCTTGCGTCTCTGCGTCTTCGCGGTGAAACATTCACTGGTCGATCCGCAGGCTGTCGGCTAGCGACGAGAGCACGGGGGAGAAGAGCGGGACCCGGGCATTCGGGGTCGACGCCAGACTGTGCACCCGCCCGTGCGGCGTGTTGCGGTGACAGTCCCAGCAAAGTTTGTCTCCGCCGTGCCGGCCTGACGACCCGGCGGCGTCGATGGCGCTTACGCCGCCGACGAGATGCTCGTGGCATCGGATGCAGTTCTCCTGCACGACCTCGCGCCCGGCTTCGTGCATGATGATCACCTGCGGCTCGAGCCGGAAGGTGAACATATAGGCATGCCGCGAGCCGTCCCTGGCCTTGAAGGCATAGTGACGCACGAAGTTGTCATGCGGCACGTGGCAGTCGTTGCAGGTGGCCACGCGTCCATGTGATCCGCGCTGCCACGAGGCGAATTCGGGGAACATCACGTGGCAGTTCACGCACGTCGCAGGATCGTCGGACAGGTACGATGAGGCTCTTGATACGTGAAAGATCACAGCGCCCAGTCCGGCGAGCACGCCCAACGCTACGATCACGGGCACGCGCCAGCCGACCGGTGGCAACAGGAGATCGATCAATCGACGCAGGCGTTCAATTTGGATTCGCACCATGATCGTCATTCAAGTGAAAGAATGAGTCTTTGCATGATTCTTGCTTCTATACCTGTCTTTGCGTCCTTGGTGGTCACTCTTCTGATGCCCGAAGGTGCTTTCCGTCGTTGGCTAGAACGAGATCTGCGGCGACAGGTAGAACCACACGCCCGGGTCCGACCCGCCGATGATGGACTGCATCGCCCGGCCCGGAAGGAAGATGCCCGCGCCGAACTCGACACTGAGCGCGGATGAGTGCTTCCAACGCGTGATGACGTCCACCTCTTGGCCGATCTCGGTCGAGGGCACCGCAACGCTCAGCGTCCGATGCAGTTGAAAATGGTGAACGGTCAATTGCGTTTCAACGGCGTCCGACCACGACAGGTCGGCACGGCCGTAAGCATCGATGATGCCCCGTCGGTTGGTATGGGCCGGGATCGAGGTGAAATAGTCCATGAATCCCAGATTCTTATGGCCGGCTCCATACCGGGGGTCGAAGACGCCGACAGCGGTTGCCGAGATCGTCTCGCCTGAATACAGGTCGAGAGCGGCCGTGACGGACCTGACCGTTTGATGGCCCACGACGTAAGTGATCAGCGCGCCCGCCTGATAGGATGCGACGTCGGTGCCGAACATCGAACCGGTCTGGTAAGCGGCGTCAGCTTCGTACGACCAGGCTCCGGTCTTTCCGGCAAAGAACCCGCCGAGCGAAGCGACCGAGAGACTGTCGCGACCGAGCGCGTCGGCCTTGCCGATGCGATGGTAGAGAGCGATGATCTCCAGATTGTGACGCTCGAGCGCGGTCGTGCGGAAGGTGCCGCCGGTCAGCAGGTCTCCGTTGTCGCGCGTCCAGGCAAACTTCGTGGCTGCCGAAGGCAGCGCTGAAGTCTCTCGCGTGTTGAAGAGCAGTGCGGTCACGGTGTGCTTTCCAAGGTCGAGCGAGGTCACGAGGCCGGTCAGTGTGCGCGGTACGTTGACCCAGACGTTGTTGCTGATCAGTCGGCCGTTGCCGACGGAGAGCTCCATCTTTCCGGCCTTCACACGCAGGCCTGGAAGGAGGTCCTTCACCTCGAGCCAGGCCTGATGCACCTCCGCCGAATTGAGACTGCTCATCGGCGTCGCCGCTTCGCCAAAGGCGCGTGCGTCCTGGACCTGGAGGAACACCGAGACATCTTCCGACGGCCGGGCAAGCATGCCGATGCGGGCGCGCGATAGCGTGTAGAGATTGGGAGGGGTGGAATTGCGCATATCGCGTGCGTCAAGTTCCGATCGCAAGCGCAACTCGCCCGACCACGTGAGCGGAACCGATTGCGCGAAGGCCATAGGACTTACGAAGAGACCGAGCAGGAGTAAACGCAGGAGTTGTTTCATGGCAACACCGGATGCGAAGAAGTGTAAAAGGATAATTCAGATGAAACACTCTGAAATATAACGGACTTCTCGTTTTCCGGCAACTGTTTTTGACCGCGGTGATCGCTTGAACCGGCGAGGCGACGTGCATCACATATGACATTCCCATCATTGAGAATCGTCCTGAAATCTCGTATATCTCAATCGTTCTCCATCTCAGGAGCAGGACATGATCCAATGGCTTTTTTTTCTGGCGACGGTTTGGCTCGTCGGGTGCTCGTCGTCCGCCACGACGGCACAGCGGGTTCCGAGCGACCTCATCATTCGCTACGCCGAAGGCGGTGGCTTTACCGGTCGGTGGTCGGGAGCCGTGATCTCCGGTGACGGAAGCGTCCGCACTTGGTCGCCTGCGAGCAACGATTCGACCTCTACGATGATCGGGAAGATACCTGGGCCGACGATGGAAGCGATCTGGCGAAGCATTGATGAAGAACGGCTCCTCGAAGCTTCGGGCGGCGGTGAGCCAGGCAACATGACCCGCACCATCATCATTTCGAGCGGGGGTAGGACCGTCGAGGTCCGTTGGTCGTATGGCACCACGCCAGATGCCCGAAGACTACCGTATGCGGCCCTCTATGAGCGATGTCGCACGGCCGTGGCCGCCCTCAAACCCTGACGCGAATCCTCTTTCACGATCTCATTCTGGGAGTGCTCGATGGAAAAGAATAGAATCAACGGCCTGCTCGTCATGCTGGTCGCCCTGTCTGCGCCGGCGATCGGACAGAAGCCCCATGGCGACCCGGTAGGGGACCCATTCGCGGTCAAGAAGCTGGGCCGGATCGTCGCCTCAGCGGACCGCCGTGCCGCGTTCGACAGGGACGTGCAAGGACTGACGTCCCGCATTGCAGAAGCACGACGCAAGGTCCCGGGACCGATCTCCGATCGAACAGCGGCGATGCGCCGGTTGTCGGCCATCAACGGCTCCGAGCCGCGCGTCGTCTGGAGCGAAGATGGAACGCTCCCGATCTTCATCTCGGGCCGGCGTCTGCAATCGACCGAGGCGCCGGCGGCACGCACGGTCGGTACCGCAGAGTTGCAGTCGCGGTCGTTCCTGCGCGAGCACGCAGATCTTCTCCGCATCCAATCGCCCGACGAGGAATTCACCTCGACCGCCGTCGAACGCGACGCGCTGGGCATGGTGCACGTGCGCTACCGCCAGATGTGGCGAGGCGTCGAAGTGTGGGGACGGGACGTCGTCGTCCATGTCGGCAGTGATGGTCATGTCCGGGGCTTCAACGGGCGATGGATGCCCAGCCCGCGTTCGATCGATCCGGCTGACGTTCGCGTCGACGAAATGACCGCGCGCGCCAAGGCGCTGGAAGCCCTTGGCCGAACGTCCGGCGTGGAGCGGAGCACTCCGATGATCTTGGAACACGAAGGAGCCCCGCACTTGACGTGGTTGGTCCAGGTACGCGGTCGTCTCGATCAAAACTGGTATTGCTTTGTCGACGCACAGAGCGGTGAGGTGATCAAGCGCTACAACCACGTGCTGCATGATGGGCCTGTGGCTGGCAGCGGCACCGACCTTTCCAACACCACCCGCGCGTTAAACGTTTACCAGATCGGGTCGAGTTACTACCTGATCGACGCGTCCAAGGCGATGTTCAAGCCGTCGCAGTCGTCCTTCCCGAATGACGGTCGCGGCGTCCTTTACACGCTCGACGCGAAGAACGACGACAGCTTGCTCTATTATATCACGGCTCCATCGCCGACGGGCTTCACGACGGTGAAGGGAGCCGTCTCCGCCGCTTACTACGGCAGCAAGGTCTATGACTACTTCAAGACGGCCCACAATCGCGACGCGATCGACGGCAAGGGTTCGACGATCACGATGGTGGTCAACTTCAACCAGAACTACAACAACGCCTTCTGGAACGGTCAGTTGATGGTCTTCGGCAACGGCGACGGCACGGCCTTCAGCGACCTTGCCGGCGGCATCGATGTGATGGCGCACGAGATGACGCACGGCGTCGTCGAGAATTCTGCGAACCTCATCTACGAGAATCAGCCGGGCGCTTTGAACGAATCGTTCGCCGACGTCTTCGGGGTCCTTTATGAATTCTACGTCCGAGGCGGAGGCGGGAACTGGCTCATCGGAGAGGACGTGACGACGCCCGGCATTGCCGGGGACGCGCTGCGGAACATGCAGGACCCTGCGGCATCGAACGTCGCCTTCAGCGGCCAACAGCCGGCCCACATGAGCCAATACCAGAACCTGCCGAACACGTCGCAGGGCGATCACGGCGGCGTCCACATCAACAGCGGCATTCCAAACAAGGCTTTCTACCTCTTCGCCACGTCGTCGGGCGTGACGCTTGACGAGGCGGGCCGGGTCTACTATCGGGCATTGACGCAATACCTGACCCGCAACTCGCAATTCGTCGATTGCCGGTTGGCCGTCATTCAGGCGGCCGAAGACCTGTTCGGCGGAGCGGGGAATCCCAAGGCGCTCGCCGCCGCTGCGGCCTTCGATGCGGTCGGTATCACGGGAGGTTCCGCCACGCCCCCGCCGCCGACGCAGAATCCGGTCTCGGGGACGTCGTATGTTGCCGTCGTGGGTCTCTCCGACGGAGCCCTCTATCGTATGGGCGCCAACGGAGAATCGCCGACGCTCGTTTCGGGCAACTCGTTGGCGACCCGTCCGACCGTGACCGACGACGGTCAGCATGTGTTCTATGTTGACGCCTCCCACAATCTACATCTGGTCGGGTCCAACGGTACCGGAGACCAGACGCTCTCAACGTCCGGCGGATTCAACAACGTCTCGATCTCGCCGAACGGCCGCTACCTCGCCGCCACGACGACGTTCGAAGAGCCCGTCATCTACGTGTTCGACCTGCAGAACTCGTCCGGGAACAAAGTGCTCCAGCTCTATACGCCGACCTACAGCCAGGGTGTGAATGCCGGAACGATCCGGTATCCGGACCGGATCGATTGGGCGTCGGACAACGCCACGATCATGTATGACGCACTCAATGCTGGCGCGCTGGCGTCGGGCGGCACTGTGGAGTACTGGGACATCAACTTCGTTCGGCTCGCCGACGGTAATGTGACGCGCCTGTTCCCGCCGCAGCCCGACGGCGTCAGCATCGGGAATGCAGTATTTGCATCGAACACCGACAACATTATCGCTTTCGACTATGTCGCGGCGGGCGATTCGGTGCGAGTGCTGGCGGTCGATCTCAATGCCGGTATTGTGGGTCAGGTGACGAACAACGTCTTCTCGCTCGGAAGCCCATCGTTCTCGAACGATGACAGCAAGGTCTACTACCATTACATCTCATTGAACGGCGGCGCGCCGACCTCCAGCATCTGGGTCGTCGACCTGGCGAACGACGGCGTCACCGGTCTGGGGAACGATCTCTCTCTGGTAACAGGAGGCATCTATCCCGTAAGCTACACCGTCGGTACGCGGACGACCGACGTCGAGGCCTCTGAGCCGGATGTCCCGACGACGACGATGCTCGAACCGAACTACCCGAACCCGTTCAATCCGGAAACGCGGATCGGTTGGAGGATGGAGGAGAGAGGATGGGTGAAGGTATCCGTGTTCGACCTTCTGGGAAGGGAAGTCGCCGTGCTCATCAATAGCGAGATGCCGGCAGGGCGACATGAGACCACATGGAACGCGGCCTCGATGCCTTCGGGGATCTACATCGCTCGGATGGACGCGGCCTCGTCCGGCGGCGCCCGCGTGGTCGCCTCCCGACGAATGGTGCTCATGAAGTAATCCCTGCACAACCAGATCGTCCGACGGCGAGGTCTTCTTTCCAAAGAGGGTCTCGCCGTTCTGTTGTTGCTCCAGCTCTCATACTCTTGCCCGTCCTTCGACGACTGTCATCTGTTGCGTGCGACATGGTCCGTGCGAAACATGACCATCTTGAGGCCCCACCGTGATGGCCAACGCTACCGATCCATCCTCCTGTGCAATCGTGCCAGAAGTTCTACACGCGAATGGACGCCGAATGCCTCGAAGAGTGCCTTGAAGTGATCGATCACGGTGTGGTAACTCAAGCCCATCCGGTCCGCGATGGATTTCGTATCGAGCCCCTCAAGGAGAAGCTGGGTGATCTGCTCTTGTCGGGGTGTGAGGCGGCCTGATCCTCGCATCGTACCAAGCGGGGGGGGGGTGGTGAGATATCCAACCAAGGTCGTTGATGCGGTCACGTTGAGCGGCCGCAGTCCGGCGAGAGCATGTACAGCAGCGTTGACAAGCTCTTCTGCCGTCGCCGGCTTGACGAGGAAACCCGATGCTCCCTCTGCCAATGCATCGAGGAGCGTATTCGTATCGTTCAACGCCGAGCACATGACGATGCGAGTGTGGTCGCACAACGACCGCACCTTCCGCAGGAGGGTCAGGCCATTTATCTGAGCCATGCGAATATCGAGTACGGCGACGTCGGGTGGCGAAGTGCACGATCTGAAGCCGTCGAGGAATGCCTTCGGGCAGGTGAACGTCCGGACGTGCCCCAGCCTTCGATCGGAGCTCAGACTGTCCCCGAGCAAATCAACCAGCGTCGCGTCGTCGTCGACGATCCACAGGGAGAATGGAGATAGCGTCACATCCTGCATCTTGACAGCCTGCGTGTCACATCGCCTCCATCCTCACTTCGGGATCCCGCGTGTAATGAAGGCTTTCTGAGCGAAACCTCGGGGAGTGCCCGTCATGAAGACCTGGTCTCCTACCTGATAGGCGCGAATATAGTACAAGTCTGTACGGTTCAACGACGGTATCCGGTACCAGTCTTTGCCGTTGTAGTGCATGACTAACTCACCAGTGTTGAAACTGCCGATCGAGATCAGATCATTCTGACCATAGACCGCGGTGACGGTGAACGTACTTGGAGATGTGGAATATAATGTCTCCCACGTCCCGGCAGGAGTTCTACGCACCACTTTGCCGCGGGCGGCGCTCACCAGAGCCCCCTTGTACCATGAGAAGTACTCAGTAAATGTCTCAGTGGCGAAGGTAGTCTCCGTCATGTCGAGTTGCGCCAGGCTTGTTCCGTCCCACTGGTACAAGAAAATGTAAAGACGACCTTGGCGCAGGGTCACGCCTCCAACATACGCCTCAGTCGGAGACACCCCTAGAATGGATGCCTTGCTCACTGAATCGTCGTTCGAGACATTCGTCCAGTTCTGTCCGTTGTAGTGATACAGCCCCCCTTCGAATTCTCCCACCAGCACATTTGTGGGGGAATTTCCCCAAATAGAGACCAGCAGATGGCTGTTGGGGATCTCCGTGACGCCCCACGTGCCGTTGAGATACCGGAGAACAAATCCTTGCTTGTAGGGGCCGCTCCCCTCCAGGGAGGTGTCGCGTCCGCCGACGACCCATATGTCATTAGGGCCGAACCCATGTATCGCTTGAGGTGCCCACGGAAAACCGAGCTGACCCATCGAATTGTAGGCATCGAAGTACACCTGCGAGATGTCGGTCCAAGTCTGTCCGTTGAAGCGCCACAGTTTGTACTCTCCCCACGTAGAGCCCGACGTGTTGACGAGATAAACATTTGTGGGGGAACTACCGTAGAGGCTGACGGGGGAGAATGTAGCAATGCCATCCCCGATCGAATCGCGCACCCAGGTGAAATCACGCGGGTTCAGTCCGTCCGGCGGTTCTGGAGGATCCGTCGGACAGCCGAGGAGGAGGAGGGAGGCCGCAATGGCCGCCAGAATGAAGGTCGATTTCATACAAAGGACAGGTCGGAGGCAATGATCCGCCTCCGACGTTCCTGGCGAGGGGCTATTTCGTAAGAATGAGTTTGAGCGATTGGCGCATTGCCGAATTACCGTCCAATGGACGGGAAACGACTCGGGCAATGTACACGCCGCTCATGAGACTGCCCGTTCCGGTTGCCTGCGCGCTCCAGTCGAACGTATGCGTGCCAGCGTCGAGGATCCGGTCGGCCAGCCGTGCGACCAGGCGACCTGCCACATCATACACCGCGATCTCCACATGCGCAACCGAAGGGAGCGTCGCTGTGATCTTCGTCGCCGGGTTGAAGGGATTGGGATGCGCCGCGACGGAGAAAGCAACCTCCGTCGATGCTTCAGCGCCGAATGCTTCATCGTCGCGACGAGCTTCCGGAATATACTGTGCACCCATGGCAAAGACGCTGAACCACGAGGGATTCGACGTGACATTGCGGGACGTCGTTACGTATCGAGCGCGGATGTCGTATTCGACGAGGTTGTGAGTGTAGCTTGAGGTGAGGGCATAGTCGCCGTCTTCATACATCGTCGTCGTGTTCGGCAATGTGGCCAGCAGCGTCGGACCCTGAACGTCCTTGACCTTGCGCCAAACCTCGTACTGTGTCACGAACGGGCTCGGATGGGCTGTCCACGTGATCTTGATCGGTTCGCCCACCGGATTGTTGAACGGGTAGATGTCAGCGGGCGGCAAGACTTCGACGAAGTTATAGTTCGCGATGTAGGTGCCCGCTGATGGAAATTGACGTGAAAGACTCGTATTGCCGTCGTTCCACGATTGAAACTGATACGTGACGCGATTGCGGTAGAGGTATTGATGCAACGAGCAGACGGCCCCAGGTGCGAAGGGAGGAGTTGGGGCCGTATGTGTTTCTCCGTTGACTTTCAGAATACCGCCGATCGGTTGACCGTCTGATCGTAGGTCAAAGAAGACTGAATTCGACGGAGTCGACTGATTGAATCTCGCCGTAAAGATGTCGCTGCTATAGACAATGATGTCCGCGATCGCCGATGAGGCGACGACGGTATTGTTGCCATTCTTCCATGCATTGTCGAATGTGAACCAGTTGCCTAGGACATCCTTCTGAGGAGTGTAAGCCCTCACGGAGACCGTATCATGGTGCCGGTACCAACGTGTGAATGGTGAACCGCGTCCAACATGCTCTCCAATCCCGTTGTCGAAGACGCCAACGCCGATCCGACCACCCTCGAAGCTGTTCCTGAAGGTAACTTGGTGACCCATATAGTTCTCTTTGAGGCGGTAGACACCTTTGATGACCTCATTGACGTTGGCCCGGGTCGCGATCACCTGTGCGAGCGTCTGTTCATTGTGTGTGCCCCCTGCTCCGCTCACCTCGTGCATGATGATCTGAGTATTGTCCACGACGGGATCATCATCGCGGACTTTGTATCTCCCTCGGCTTGTTGAGCGCAACAATTCACCGTCAGGTTTAGTATTGACTTCACGGATTTCCGCAACGTATGATGCGTGTCCGACCGTTCCGCCGAGGTCTTCGATTCGAGCGGACTCTTTTCCAAATACAATGATGTCGCCGACTAGATATCTTCCCGATCCATGCTGTGTGAAGAACTGAGTGAAGATCTTGGGTGGATCGGGGTAAACGTTGTCGGCATCATCCGGATCGCACCCGAACGCGCGGGCCTGTGCATATCCCCAACAGATCGAACCACTGGTAAAGTTGAAGCCCGGTGGATACTGGCATTGTCCAGGAGCATGATTCCAGATCACGAATATTGCCAGGCAAGCGATGGTGAGACGAGTGATCATATGATCCTCCCTGCGATGTGGTGGAGCGTTCTGGCAGACGAACGCTCTTGGTAGTCTTCAACAAGAATTCCGGCCTATCAATCCCCATTTTCTTGGGGGTGGTGTCCATGGCAGGCTTCGTGAAGATCCGATCGGCAATTCCGTCACGAGGCCACGATGTGGCCCAGCGTCCACAACGCGAAACGAATTCCGGAAGGTATCGAAAGGCGAGCTTGTGATACTCGAGCGGCGAACTCCGCCCCGCTTGGTCACATCGGAAGAAACCTCTACATTCCTGTCACGCGTCACCGCCCGTACCGCGCCGGTTACCCCTTTACCTCATGGCGCCATGGCGGTGCTCTTTCATCATCTTTGGTCCTGATCAGGCTCGGAGGCCCCATGTCCCTCGACCGTCGCGATTTTCTCCGCATCGGCGCTGTCGGCGTCGGTACCGTTCTGGCGCCCCGCTTCGCCGACGCCGAACCGCAATATCGTCCTGATAAGCAGCGATCGATGTTCGGCTATGCCGCGCCCCCGATCCCGAATGTGCGCATCGGGTTCGTCGGAGTGGGCGGCATGGGTACTGCGCACGTCGAGAACCTGCTCAAGATCCCCAACTGCGAGATCCTCGCCGTCTGTGACATCGTGCCCGACCGGGTTGAACGTGCGCAGAAGATGTGCGTCGACGCCGGGAAGACAAAGCCGGAGGGATACACCGAGGGCCCGAACGACTACAAGCGTCTCTGCCGTCGCGACGACCTGGATCTCGTCTACATCGCCACGCCGTGGGAATGGCATGTGCCGATGTGTCTCGAAGCGATGAACCGCGGCAAGCACGCTGCCGTCGAAGTACCGGCCGCCCTCACGATCAAAGAATGCTGGTCGCTCGTCGACACCTCTGAGCGCACCCGCCGCCATTGCATCATGATGGAGAACTGCAATTACGACCGGGCGGAGATGATGATCCTTCGGATGGTCAAGGAAGGAGTGCTCGGCGAGTTACTCTATGCAGAATGCGGCTACCTGCACGACCTGCGGGAGGTGAAGCACGACATGGATGGGGAAGGGGTCTGGCGGCGCGCACATTCCATGAAGCGGAACGGCGATCTGTATCCGACGCACGGACTCGGACCGGTAGCGCAGTGCTTCGACATCAACCGTGGCAATCGGATCGAATCGCTCGTTTCATTCGGCACCAAGTCACGGGGCCTTCGGCGCTACGCGCTCAACCGCTTCGGAGCCGACAGTGCGCAGGCAAAGGAAAAGTTCGTCCTGAGCGACATCGTCACCACGATGCTCCGGACCACTCGTGGCGAGACGATCGTCGTCAAGCACGACACGAGTTCGCCGCGGCCGTACAGTCGCGATATCCTCGTACAGGGGACGAACGGCTTGGTGCGCAAGTATCCCGAGCCGAAGGTGCACATCGAAGGGACCAGCCCCGCACACAAGTGGGATGCGGTGGACGAGTGGATGAAGAAGTATCAACACCCCATATGGACGCAGCTGGAGGAGCAGAGCAAAGGAGCAGGACACGGAGGGATGGACTTCATCGAAGACTTCCGCCTTATTCGAGCGCTCCACGAAGGCTTGGTGCCCGACATGGATGTCTACGA
>CAZOMY010000045.1:0-21606 GCA_964581115.1 uncultured Ignavibacteriaceae bacterium
CCCTCATCCTCCACCAGTCTCCGCAATCGCACGATCCGCTCTGATCGAACGTGCGGCGCGATAGAGCAGGCGGTCGAGAGGATGAACTTCGAATACGACTTACCGGTCCGGAGCCGGTCGCGCACGTCGGCCACCATGGCCTCTTCCGTGCCAAGCAGCATCGCGTTCACCGAGTCAATATTCCCTTTCACGAACATCGCACCTCCGATCAATCTGAGCGCCTCCTCGAGATCGACGTTGCCGAGCGGGGGCGGGTCCAGGCACTCGATGCCGTGAACGCCCGTTTGCGCCATCAGGTCCAGCCGGTCGCCGATCGCTCCACACGTGTGAATGTACGCCGACCGGCCTGAGCGCTGTATCGCTTCGACGATCTGTCGCTCGTACGGCACGACGATCCGGTTGTAGTGGTCACGCGAGAGGAACCCGCCACCCGCGAACGGCGACGAGATCTTCACGGCGTCGATGTCCTCCTTGCACATTTCCGTCGCCAATTCCACCACGCCTTCGGTGTATCGCTGCATCAGACGGTCCACGCGGTCCGGATCGTCCAGCAACAGCATCAGGCCGTTCTCGTAGCCGAACGAATCGAGGAGGTAGTCGAATGGCGACGTGACCTCGCCATGGACGGAGATGTCGGGGCCGGCGAGCTGCCTGACCCTTCTCAGGATGTCGAACCGATGATCGGGATGGATGGCGAAGCGTAGTCCGCCGCTGACGGGGATGTACGAAAGCGGGACAGGGATCTGTTCGGGGTCCCGAGACGGGGCTCCGGGAGCCGGGTACATGCGGGGAAGATCATCTCGATAGAAGAGGGTCTTGCTGCCGTCCTTCCAGGTGATGATTTCTCCATCGGGTCCCGGATCTCGAGTCCCGATTCTCTTCCTCCACTCCGGATCGTGACCGTGGAGGCTGACCAGGATGCCGTCGAAGCCGTATCGCCCGCGGAGTTCCACCAGACCGCGCGCGAAGATCTCGGGATCGTGCCAGAACTCGGCCGGATCGACCTGCAACTGCAGGAGCATATGGCCGATGCTCATCTGGCACATGAACGGCACCCGGTCGTGGGGCAAGCCGTTCATGGCGGCGTGGAGGCGTTCGCGGGAGGTCATGTGAGGAAAGATTGCACGCAATGACGCAAAGGCGCAATGGACGCAGAGAAACATCGGATGGGATATTTCACCCAGAAGCAAATCGCCGGGCCCGTTTCACATTGCGGACTTTGCGTCATAGCGCCTTTGCGTGATACCATGAATAAACGAAAGATCCGGAAGTTGTTCCAGAGTTGCTTCTGGAATCCCTTCCGGATCTCATATCGAACTCCATGGCTCCCCGACTGCGCTCCGCAAGCTACGGCGGGTATCACCCCACGATACCTCCGCTGATTCTGGCTCTCCGCACAGAACTCCTCTCCTCCTTTACTGGACTCCCCTCCTCCACTCGCCTTTGCGGGCACTACAAGAGGAGCTTGTATCGATTGAGCGCCTTCATATAGTTCGCGCGCTCGAAGGCCGATGGGTCGTGGACCGACTTGTGGCTCATGCTTCCCTTCATCTGCTCGACCGACACGTACTCGTGCTCGAACATCCACTTCTCCACTCCCTCCAGGACCTCCTTGAGGTGCTCGGGTCCGCGTTTCAACAAGGCCGAGCACATCATCGTCACATCGGCACCCGCCATCAACAGTTTGATCACGTCGTCAGACGTATGGACGCCGCTCGTGGCCGCCAAGCTCGCCTTGATGCGGTGGTGGAGGATGGCGATCCAGCGCATCGGCAGCGTGATGGCCGACGAATCGCTGAGATGCACGTGCGGCGTCACATCAAGCTCGTTGATGTTGATGTCGGGCTGGTAGAACCGGTTGAACAGCACGAGGCCGTCCGCTCCGGCGTTGACCAGCCGTTGGGCCATGTTGGCCAGCGCCGTGAAATACGGACTGAGCTTCACCGCCACGGGGATCGCGACCGTGCTCTTCACCGCATGCAGGACGTCGAGGTACCGCGCTTCAACGTCGTCACCCGCCAGCGCCGGGTCGGTGGGAATGTAGTAGACGTTCAGCTCGATCGCGTCGGCCCCGGCCTCTTCCATATGTTTGGCATACTTCACCCAGCCGCCGGTCGAGATGCCGTTCAGGCTCCCGATCACCGGGATCTCAAGCGATTCCCCGGCCTTTCGAAGCAGCTCGAGGTACTGATCGGGCTCGAGGTTATACTCCTTTGCTTCGGGAAAGTACGTGAGCGCCTCGGCGTACGATTGTGTGCCGTACGAGAGGTAGTGGTCGATCTCGAACGACTCGTGCTCGATCTGCTCTTCGAACAGCGAATACATGACGATCGCCGCCGCGCCGGCATCCTCCAGCCGCTTCATCGAATCGATGTTGCGTGAAAGTGGACTGGCCGAAGGGACCAGCGGGTTCTTGAGACGCTTGCCGAGGTAGTACGTAGAGAGATCCATAATGTGCCTGTCTGGGTCCTGGTCAGATGTTATTGAGAGTAAGCAGTAAGCAGGTACACTCAGGTCCTTGCAGCTGGAGATGCAGGAGGAATGATCCAATGTTCCTTGACATCAGACATCAGCCTGATCAAGACCTGACAGCTCCTGCCTACTGCCCACTGATCCTCGTTCTCTATTGGCTTTCCTCGGTCTTCTTCACGCCGTCTCCGCCATCATGGGCATATTGCTCATACAGCGCCCAGCGCTCCTTGACGTCGGCCTGCGCCAACACACCAAGCTCCTTTGCCCGCTCGGGGTGGCTCTTCTCGAGCATGCGGAACCGGGTCTCGAGCGACGTGAACTCCTTCAGCGGCTTTGACGGCGGCTTCGAGTCGAGCTTGAACGGATTCTTGCCCTCGCGCGCGAGGAGCGGGTTATAACGGAACAATTGCCAGTAACCCGTCTCGACCGCCAGCTTCTGATTGGTCATGCCGCGCGCCATGTCGATGCCGTGGGCGATGCAGTGGCTGTATGCGATGATGATCGACGGACCGTCATACGCCTCGGCCTCGAGGAAGGCGCGGATCGTCTGGGCGTCGTTCGAGCCCATCGCGACCTTGGCCACGTAGACGTTGCCGTACGACATGGCGATCATGGCCAGGTCCTTCTTGCCCGTCGGCTTGCCCGAGGCGGCAAATTTCGCCACGGCCGAGCGCGGCGTGGCCTTCGACATCTGGCCGCCCGTGTTCGAGTAGACCTCGGTGTCGAGGACGAGAATGTTGACATTCCGGCCCGACGCAAGCACGTGGTCCAGCCCGCCGAAGCCGATGTCATACGCCCATCCATCGCCCCCCATGATCCACACGCTCTTCTTTACGAGGTAATCAGCAAGACTCAGGAGGCGCTTCGCCTCGGCGTCTTGCATTCCGTTGAGCTTCGTCTTCAAGACCTCAACCCGCTCGCGCTGCTCATGGATGCCGGCTTCGTCGTCCTGCTTCGCTTCGAGGATCTGGGCCGCCAGGTCATGACCGATCGACGGTGCGAGATGCCGGACGAGCTCCTGGGCCATCTCGAGATTCTTGTCGATCGTCAGTCGCATGCCTAGGCCGAACTCGGCGTTGTCTTCGAAGAGCGAATTGGCCCACGCCGGACCGCGGCCGTCGGCGTTGGCCGTCCACGGCGTCGTCGGAAGGTTGGCTCCATAGATGGACGAGCAGCCCGTGGCGTTGGCCACGATCATCCGGTCGCCGAACAGCTGCGACGCCAGCTTGACGTACGGCGTCTCGCCGCAGCCCGAGCAGGCACCCGAGTATTCGAACAATGGCTGGAAGAACTGCGTCCCCTTGACCGTATCGGTGCGGACCGTGCGCCGGTCGATCTCGGGCAGCCTGAGGAAGAAATCGTAGTTGAGGCGCTCGGGCAGTCGCAGAGGTTCTTGCGGCTTCATGTTGATCGCCTTCACCTTCACTTCGCGCTTGCTCTTGGCCGGGCAAACCTCAACGCACAAACCGCACCCCGTGCAGTCTTCAGGGGCGGTCTGGACCGTATACTTCAGACCCTTGTACTCGACCCCTTTGTACTCCATGGATTTGAACGTCTCGGGCGCGCCGGCCAGCAGCGCGCCGTCGTAGACCTTGACGCGGATCGCGGCGTGTGGGCAGACGAGTGCGCACTTGTTGCACTGGATGCAGATCTCCGGCTCCCATACCGGGATCTCGAGGGCGATGTTCCGCTTCTCCCACTGGGTCGTCCCAACGGGATACGTGCCATCCTCCGGCAGCAGGCTGACCGGCATCGTATCGCCCTTGCCGGCGATGATCGGAGCCGTCGTTCGCTGGACGAACGCCGGGGCTTTCGGCGATACCACCGGCGGAAGCTCGATGGAGCTCGTCACCTTCTCGGGCACCTTCACTTCGAACAGATTGGCCAGCGTCTGGTCGACCGCCTCGTAATTCTTCTGGACGACGTGTTCGCCCTTCTTGCCGTAGGTCTTCTTGATGGAGTTCTTGATCGCCGCGATCGCCTCATCCCTCGGCAGAACGCCCGAGATGGCAAAGAAGCAGGTCTGCATGATCGTATTGATGCGTCCGCCCATGCCGGTCGCCGTCGCAACCTTGTACGCATCGATCGTGTACAGCTTGATCTTTCTCTCGATGATCGTCTCCTGCACCACGCGCGGCAGATGGTCCCAGACCGTTTCGGGCCCGTAAAGACTGTTGAGCAGGAAGATGCTTCCCGGCGCGGCCGCCTCGAGCACGTTGTACTTCTCGAGGAAGAACCACTGGTGACAAGCGATGAAGTTGGCCCGGTCGATGAGGTACGGGGTCTTCAGCTGGCGTGGACCGAACCGCAGGTGCGAGGTCGTCGTCGAACCAGACTTCTTGGAGTCATAGACGAAATAGCCCTGCGCGTAGTTCGGCGTCTCCTCGCCAATGATCTTGATGGAGTTCTTGTTGGCGCCCACGGTGCCGTCGGCTCCAAGGCCGAAGAACAGGGCCCGCACGACGTCGTCGGGCTCGATCGAGAACGACGGGTCGAAGTCGAGCGACGTGTGGGTCACATCGTCGTTGATGCCGATCGTGAATCCGTTCTTCGGAGCGGGCTTCTTGAGCTCATCGAAGACAGCCTTTACCATCGCCGGCGTGAACTCTTTCGACGAGAGTCCATACCGGCCGCCGACAACTTTGGGCACCGACGCGAACGGGAACTTGCCGTTCTGTTGAGCGGTACCGAGCGCCGTGATGACATCCATGTACATCGGCTCACCCGCTGCTCCCGGCTCTTTGCAGCGGTCGAGCACGCCGATGGTCTTGACCGACTTCGGCAGTGCAGCGAGGAAGTGCTCGATCGAGAAGGGACGGTACAGGCGGACCTTGAGCACGCCCACCTTCTCCCCCTGCCGGTTCAGGTAGTCGACGGTGTCATGCACCGTTTCGGCTCCCGAGCCCATGACGACGATCACGCGCTCGGCGTCAGGGGCGCCGACAAACTGGAACAACTCGTACGATCGTCCGGTGACGGCGGCGAACTTCTTCATCGCCTTCTCGACGATGGCCGGGCAGGCGGCGTAGTACGTGTTGCAACGCTCACGCGACTGGAAGAACACGTCGGGATTCTGTGCCGTGCCGCGGATGACCGGGGCGTCGGGCGTGAGGGCACGCTTACGGTGGGCGACAATGAGGTCTTCGTCGATCATCGCGCGAAGCTGCTCGTCGCTCAGCTGCTCGATCTTCATCACCTCATGCGATGTGCGGAAGCCGTCGAAGAAGTGGAGGAAGGGAATGCGGGCTTCGAGCGTCGCGGCCTGCGCGATGCAGGCAAAGTCCATCACCTCCTGCACGGAGCATGACGACAGCATCGACCAACCGGTCGAGCGGGTCGACATGACATCCGAATGGTCGCCGAAGATCGAAAGCGCATGAGTGGCGACCGTGCGGGCGGCAATATGGAAGACGGTCGGCGTCAACTCGCCGGCGATCTTGAACATGTTCGGGACCATCAGCAACAGCCCCTGCGACGCCGTGAACGTGGTCGCCAGCGACCCGGCCTGAAGCGCACCATGGATGGCGCCCGCCGCGCCCCCTTCGCTCTGCATCTCGACAACAAGCGGTACAGTCCCCCAGATGTTCTTCCTTCCGTACGCCGACCATTCATCCGCCCATTCGCCCATGTTGGACGAGGGGGTGATGGGGTAGATGGCGATCACCTCGTTCAGCTTGTGGGCGACATATGCCGCCGCTTCGTTGCCGTCGATCATCACCTGGGCTGCCGCCGACGGATGCGGGCCCTCTTGATTGCTGGACATGGTTGTCTTTCAGAGTGGAATGTGATTCAAAACCGGTGCACCAAGGGCAAAATGCGGGCCAGAGACCGCGGGGAGAAACAGGCAAAATCAAACCCTTTCGGGACCCGATGAGGACCGCCGATTCGCAAATCTTGGAAATCGAAGGCTCTTCTGGGGATAAAATGGAACCACGAAGCCCGCCGGTCAAAACAGATTGCCGCTAACGTGGCATTTATTCTGGGCCTCCGGCTGTGTCCCTTTGTGGTTACTCTTTCCTTCCGGATCTTCAGTTCACCGAAAAACCCGTCTCGGGCACCGCATAGAACCTCTGCCCGTCGAACTCTACCACACGCAATCGACCCGTCGAGACGAGGGCATCGAGCGCAGTGGCGATCGGACCGGTTTCGATACCGAGGCCCGACGCAACGTCAGCGGCCGACATCGGCCGGCGTGCAATGACGTTGATAATCTCCTGGTCGCTGGGGAGCGGGGCCGGGGCGCAGGAGCGCTCGCGAGTGGGGCTGATGATCTCGGCACGCGGACCCAGCATGGTCCTGATCTGTTCGAGACGCTCGTGCGGCACCGGACGCGCCCACGGCTCGGCGGGCGGCCGCACGACCGTGTTGATCTGCACCTTGTCGGGTGCGATGCGGTCGATGGCCTGCCGCAACAGCCACACCTCCTCGTCGTCGTCGTTCATCCCCTGTACGAATAACACCTCGAGCCAGATCTTGCCCGGGAACTGACGCCGGAATTCCACGAGCCCTTCGATCACCTGAACGGCTGTCAGACGGGGATGTGGCCGGTCGATGCGGCGGAACACATCTTCCGAGACGGCGTCGAGCGACGGACAAACGATGTCGGCCGCCATGAGGTCGTCGCGAACATCCGGCTTCCACAGAAGCGTGCCGTTCGTGAGGACGACGAGCGGTACGGAGGTCACGCGACGCGTGCCTCGAAGGAGGTCTCCAAGCCCGGCATGCAAGGTCGGTTCGCCGGAACCGGAGAAGGTAACGCAGTCGATGTCGGGATGCGCAGCGAGCGCTTCGCGAATGTCGTTCAGGATCAGGTCGGTGGGGATGTATTCCCGTCGGGCGAGGCCGCGCTTGTCCGTACGACCCACTTCGCAGTACACACAGTCGAGCGTGCAGAGCTTGCGCGGAATGACGTCGACGCCGAGCGAGCGGCCGAAGCGACGCGATGGTACCGGACCGAAGACCGTTCGCACGATCACATCCAGATGTCGATCTCTTCGGGCGGCAGCTCTTCGCGATGTGCGCGTCGCTGGCACGACTGGACGAAGGCCTCGATGCCCTCGATCCGCGCCTGTACGTCGGCAATGAGCTCGTTCAGTCGCATCACGCGCACGTCACCATGCCGCCCGGAATCGAGCATGCCGATCTCCTTGCGCAACTCGGCGACGCGATTCAGGGAGACCTCGAGGTCATGCACCACGGCCTCGATGCTCCGGTCCATTCGGGTCTGTGCGTCCATGGTCGATCCTCCGCCCTCAGGCCGGACGGGCCAGTTGGGTTTCCATGTGTTCGATGATCGCGGGCAACATCCGGTCGAAGGCGCACTCCAGCCGGTTCGCCCGCCAACAGGCTCCTTCGGCGTCCCGCATTCCGCACACGCGGCACACCGACTCGCGAACGCTTTCGGCGCGGTTGGGCCGTCCCTCCGCGGCCGCGACCGCTTCGCGTACGACCGCGAGGTGGTCGCGCAGGGCGCACGCTTCATCGACGGGGAGATGACACCGCCCGTGGGGGTCGCCGTCAATGCAGTTCGTGCAGACCTGCCGTCGTGTCTCCTGCCAGAGCTGGTCCATGACCGCCTCCTGTGGAGGTCAGGCCATCGCTCCCGCCTTCTCGGTGCGTCCCGTCCGCAACGCCCGTTCGAGTTCGGCCTGATGCGACGGGTGTGCGATGGCCAAGAGTGCATCGGCCCGCTGGCGCAGATTCTTGCCATGCAACGCCGCGACGCCGTATTCGGTCACGACGTAATGAACGTCGGCGCGGCTGGTCACGACCCCCGCCCCGGGGGTCAAGCGCGCCACGATGCGCGAGATCGTGCCGTTCTTCGTCGTCGACGGCAGGGCGATGATCGGCTTGCCCCCCTTCGAATACGACGCGCCGCGGATGAAGTCCACCTGTCCGCCGAACCCGCTGTAGATCTTCGGGCCGATCGAATCAGAACAGACCTGGCCCGTGATGTCCACCTCGATGGCCGAATTGATGGCCACCTGGTTATCGTTCTGCGAGATGACGAACGGGTTGTTCGTGTAGTTGCAGGGGTGCAGCTCGAACAGCGGATTGTTGTCGACGTAGCCGTAGAGCTCGCTCGAGCCGAGAATGAACGTGGCGATGACCTTGCCCCGGTGGATCGACTTCTTCGCATTCGTCACGATCCCCTTCTCGATCGCCTCGACAACGCCGTCGGAGACCATCTCGGTATGAATGCCGAGATGCTGCCGGCCGTCAAGAAGCTTCAACACGGCGTCGGGAATGCCGCCGATGCCCAGCTGCATCGTGGCTCCGTCGGTGATGAGGGTCGCGATATGGCCGGCGATCTTCATCTCCAGGTCCGTCGCCGGCTTGGGCGACAGGGTCAGCAACGGCTCGGAACACTCGACGATCTTGTGGACGCGTGAAACGTGGATGAAGTCGTCCCCCAACGTTCGCGGCATGCGCTCGTTGACCTGGGCCACGACGATCCGGGCGCTCTCGGCGGCCGCCTTCGTCGCCGCGCACTCCACGCCGAAGCTCATGAAGCCATGCTCGTCCGGGGGCGACACGTGGATGAACGCGACGTCGAGAGGAATGACCTGCTCGGTGAACAGCGCCGGGATGTCGGACAGATGTACCGGCACATACTCCGACCGGCCGTCGGCGATCGCTTCGCGGTCGGCCGGGCCGACGAACAGCGAATTGTGGCGGAAGCTCGCCTCCATGCCGGGCTTGGCGAGCGGATCCTCTCCGAGCAACAGCACATGATTCACCTCAACGCCGCGCAGCTCACCGGCACGACGCGCCAGCGCATGCGTCAGCAGAAGCGGGGTCGCGGCATTGCCGGAAATGAAGATGCGGTCGCCCGACTTGACCGTCGTGACGGCCTCATCCGGCGAGACAACCTTGACCATGTAATGGGGTAGCCAATTCATGTGTGATCCCTGCGGAAACTTCGTGGCCGGGCCGCGGACGGTTGCCGGCGCGGAGTGTTGGTCGGAGCAGAAACGCTGACAGGACCGCGCCGGCGTCTCCGGCACGGCAGATGGAGGATGGTCGAGGCCGGCGCGTCAGGCCGCACGGCCGCTCGTCAGCAGGTCCTCGATGGCTTGCGAGACCTTCTCGACGTCGACCGGCTTGTAGAACACGAGCGACCCCATCGCCTCGATCTCGGCCGTGACATCCTGCCGAAGCGGCATGTAGCCGCGAAGCAGAATGAGCGGAACGTGCGACGGCCGGGCGCGCAACACTTCGAGCACGCGCCGTACATCCTCCGAGAACGTAAAGAGGTCCACAAGCACCAGGTCCGGCCGCGCGGTGTGGAGCGACTCCGCCAATGCGGAGATCGTCGTCTCCCGCGTGATGTGGTACCGATCTTCAAGAATCAGCACCAGCGTGCGCGCCAGATCGGCGTCCGGACTGAAAATGAGGACATTCTTCGACCCCGCGTTGCCTGCTGCCGGCGGGACCGTTGAGGCCGTCGTGTGAGACGCTGTCGTCATTCGTCCATCCTCCGGCGCCGTACACACGCCATCCCGACATCGCCACCGACGATGCCGGGACCGGACGCCGGAAACGGGATCCTTACGCCCGCTCTTCGACCGTGTGGTCTTCGATCGACAACTCGGCGAGTTTGCGGTAGAGCGACGAAATGCTGATCCCCAGCAGCTTCGCAACCTTCCGCTTGTCGTTGTTGTTGGCGCGGAGCGACTCAAGAATGAGAGCACGCTCGTACGAACGGACAGCCTCCTTCAGCGTTCCAGAACCAACCAGGTTCGGCATCGCCGTGGTCATATAGTCATCGGACATGATGGATTCCCTCCGAAAGAGCTTTGATCGGGCCGGAGCGGTTCTACCGAACCGGGCAGCCGCGCTTGGACAAGGAGTGTGCCACCACATCGACGAAGGGAGGATTGGGAATTCGCGATGGAAGGGAAGGCCTGCAGGCAGGGCCTTCGGAGAGTATTCGAAATTCTGAGAAACGGCTTCCGACGATTCCCAGGAGTCGGAACGTCGGAACGGGCGCCTATTGAATCTCCATTCAGAGGCTGTTGAGAAACCGCTAATTGACCTGCCTGCCACCTTGTGTCAAATAGTCGGCAGGCAGGCGCTCATCAACGCGAATATGAATTACAGACAAAGACATTCGCGACTCTTCGCGGTTCATCTTAAGTGCCAAAGAGCTTATTCAATCACCCGAAGGCCCTAGGAACCCGCCGTGATCTGGAGCTCTTCGATCTTGCGGTAAAGTGACGACAGACTCATTCCCAGTGCGCGTGCCGTTTCATCCTTGTTCTGATGATGACGGGTCAGCGCCTGCTGAATGAACATGCGCTCGAAATCTTTGACCGCTTCTTTGAGGGGCTGGTCGCCGTACGCTACCGCGGCGGCCGGCGACGGGGCACTCCCCTCCGCCCACATCGATTCGGGCAAGTGCTCCGGACCGATGAATTCCGATTCGCAGAAAATTGCGGCTCGTTCAACGGCATTCTGCAGTTCTCGCACCTCCCCCTTCCACTGGTGGCGGAGCAGCACGCGCATTGCCTCATTCGTAAAGCCGCGGATCACCTTTCCGGTCTGCTTCGCATAAACCTCGAGGAAGAAACTGGCGAGCAACGGAATATCATCGGGACGCGATGACAGCGGCGGAAGGTTCACCTCGACCACGTTCAATCGATAGAACAGGTCTTCGCGAAACTTGCCCGCCTCCACCTCCTTGCGCAGGTCCTTGTTCGTTGCCGCGATGATCCGCACGTCGACCTTGAGAAGATCGGTCGTACCCACCGGCGTGATCTCCTTTTGCTCGAGCGCCCGCAGGAGCTTCACCTGAAGGTTGAGCGGGATCTCGCTGACCTCGTCGAGAAAGATGGTCCCTTCATGCGCCACCTTGAACATGCCGTCCTTATCGGTCGTGGCGCCGGTGAATGAGCCCTTCTTGTGTCCGAACAGCTCGCTCTCGAAGAGCGTGTCGACGATCGCTCCGCAATTCACGGGGACGAATCGCTTCGACGCCCTCGGGCTGTTGAAATGGATGGCCCGCGCAACGAGTTCTTTGCCGGTTCCGCTCTTGCCGGTGATGAGCACCGTCCCTTCGCTCCGTGCCACCTTCTCGATGATGCCGAACACCTTCTTCATGGCCGTGCTCTGGCCGATGATCTCGTCGAAGTCGTACGTGCGCTGCAGTTCCTGGCGGAGCATTGCGTTCTCGAGGGCCAGCGCGCGATAGTCGAGCAGCTTGCGGATACGGAGGAGCATGTCGTCGAAGTTGATCGGCTTCAGCACGTAGTCCGACGCACCTTCGCGAAGCGCCATGACGGCCGTTTCCACTGAACCGAAGGCGGTGACGATGATAACGAACGTCTCGGGCGATTCCTGGCGGATGTGCCGGAGCAGCTCCGTCCCCCGCATCTCGGGCATCTCGATATCCGTGATGACGATGTCGAAGGGGCGTTCGCGATGCAGGTCGAGCGCGATACGGCCGTTGCCGGCCTCGGCCACGGCGAAGCCTTCTTTCTGGAGAACGAACGAGACCGACTCGCGGATGATCTGTTCGTCGTCGACGATGAGAATGCGTTGGGACATGGTCACTCAAGAAGTTGCTCGCAGCGAACGCGGCGCGTGCGGCGTTCGCGGCGAAAAGAGGAAATGGTGAATCATGCCGGCTTGTTGATCTGTAGCTGCGGGCGCTGCGTTTCGCTGCGGACGCCGCGCGAAACATCCCCCGCCGGCATCAACTGTTGCGCGGAAGGCGGATCGTGAACAGACTCCCCTCTCCGGGGATGCTCTCCACAAGGATGTCGCCGTTGAACGACTTGACGATGCCGTAGCTGACCCAAAGGCCAAGACCGGTCCCCCGGCCGACCCCTTTCGTGGTGTAGAACGGCTCGAAGATCTTCTCCACCTCGCCCGGTGGGATGCCTTTGCCCGTGTCGCTGACGGCGACGTCGATAATGCTATCGGTGCTCCGGCTTGACACAGTGATGGTGCCCGGCTTTCCGTCGAGCGCGTCGACGGCATTCATCAACACGTTGATGAAGACCTGCACGATCTGGTCGGGCACGATCCGGATCGTCGGCAACTGGCTGTCGAGGTCGAGCGAGAAGGTAACATCCTTCACCTTCTTGCCGTACTTGACGATGTTGAGGGCATCGTTGAGCGTCTGGTTCAGGTCGGTCGGCTTCGAGACGTGCGTGCTCGGCCGCGAGAAATCGACGAGGTCGCGGATGATCTTGGCGATGCGGCTGATCTGACTATTGATGAGCCCCAGCTTCTCCGTCGCGAACGGGTCCTGCACCGTACGCTGCAGCACCTGCACAAGCGACGAGATGGCCGTGAGCGGATTGCCGACCTCGTGCGCAATTCCTGCCGCCAACGTGCCGATGCTCTCCATCCGCTGCGACCGGACGAGCTGCTGCTCGAGGATGATCTGTTCGGTGATGTCGCGATGAGCGCCGAGGAAACCGACCACCTTTCCGGCGGCGTCCATGATCGGTGAGATCACGAGTTCGGTGTGGAACGGCGTACCATCCTTCCGGCGGTTCTCGACCCGGCCGGTCCAGAGCTTTCCGCTGTTGATGTGCCTCCAGACCGACCCCCAGAAATCGCGCGAGTGCTTGCCGCTCGACAGCATGCGCGGATTCTGGCCGATGAGCTCTTCGTGCGAATATCCGCTGGCGCGCTCGAAGGCCGGATTCACGTACACCATCCGGCCGGAAGCGTCCGTGATCTGGATCGGATTGATCGTGTGCTGGATAACGTTCGAGAACCGCAGAAGGTCCAGGTCCTTCTGCTTCTCGAGCGTCACGTCGCGACCGATCAGCACCCGGACGTCCCCTTTGGGTCCGTGGAGCGGCTTGATCTCGTAGCGCAGGTCGATCACGGCCCCGTCGCTCCGTACAACGCGCACCTCTTCGGCCGGCACCACTTGTGACGAGGAGAGGTTTCGGAGGGTTTCTTCCGATTGACCGGGCGCGGTCAGCCGGTCGATCGTGGCCATCTTGTCCCCCCTGCGCAAGCCGAACATCTCGCCGGCTTGGCGATTCCAGTCGATGATGCGCCCGGACTTCTCAAGGATGAGAATGATCTCGGGCATCAGGTCCATCACCCGACCGTATGTGCTCAGATATGCCGGCATTGTTGTCAAGATACCGAAACATCGTCGCACGGGCAAGAAACAGAAACGCCCGAGGGGATCGGCCTGGGGCATTCAAAGCAACGTATTCGCAACCTCTTGCTTCCCGAAGTGGGTGAAGCGGCGCTGCAACGTAGCTTCACCTTTTTTGTTTCAGCTGTTGCCTCCGTTGTTTATTTGCCGTGCAGTATGACAGATCTGATGTCGTCGTTCCCTACGATGAACACCTCCTTCCCATCCGTCCATCCGTGAAGCAGTCGAAACGGGAATGTTTCGAATAGCGAATACGAATACCAATCGGTGCCGTTGAAATGGCGGACTCCGCCAAAGCCGTTGATATTGAACATACTGTGTTGAGATGTGCCAAAGATATAGTCTGCGACCGCGGCAAATCTCACCCATCGGCCATTATCCAGTCGAAAATTGCTCGTGCCTGAAGGACCAGAGCTCGAATAGAGTTCACCACCAATGATACTCAGGCGATGGACTCCAAAGGATGGGTCAAAGGGCCGTCCCGTTACTTCGAAGTCCGAGGCAAGCGTATCCCAGTCTGTTCCGTTCCATACGAGAGAATAGAAACAAGTGGTATCCAGCGGAGGGTCGTCAACCTTGTATGCTGACGCAAACGTCCTTCCATTGAACGAAATGATATGGTTGAACCAAAGCCGCTCGTCGACAGGCACTTTGGTTCAGGCGATCCCATCAAAGTGAAAGACCGAGTTAAGAATTCCAGCCACCCAGATATCGTTGGGGCCACTCCCACCAATGGTCTCGAGCGAGTAGCCGGGCAACTCGATCAGATTCCAAGCCTGTCCGTCATACCGGGCGATCAGAGACCGGTTCAGTTGTCCCGGTCCACCTGATTCTCCCCCCACCGCATACACGAGCGAAGAACTAAAACCCATCACGTCGGAAAAGTCTGCCTGCCGTTCAGGCCCGGGCTTCCACCATTGAACCGACGACCAGCGCGATCCGTCGAAATGCCACAGTGCGCCTCGTCCGTAGTAGTCGTTGAAACCTGCCGCGTAGACGTCTCGCGCATGTGCGGCATAGATCCTACGCAACCACGTCATGTAGCTTGGCTCGGGCGCCTTTAGCGTATCGATCGTCCATTCGTACGTCCGAGGATCCTTGAACGAGGGGCCAGTTGAGTCGGAGCATGAAACCCACGGGAGAAACAGGCCGAGCAAGATCTGAGCGATGAATGGTATTCGTTTCATGGGTACACCTTGCTTCCGACAAAACAAAAAGCCCATTCCGGCGGTCATCGATCGTCGAAATGGGCCTCATGAAGTTCGAGGGTAGCCATAGTACAACCCTTCGACCCGGCTCCCCCCGATGGTTGCTCAAGTCGCTGTGATCTGGTTGAAGGGCACAGGCAACCTGGGATCCGTGGTGAAGAATGTCAAGTCCAGATTGTCTCGCTGTTCTCAGATTCGAGGGAGACTTGACCCTGACATGCATTCGAGGGGGCAGACAACAGGAACGCCGGTCGTCATTCGGAGGGAGTTCGAACCGGCGTTCAGAGGCCCGCCGTCGGGAGGAACGGCGGGACCTTAGGATTGACGATTGAGGATTGACGGGCCTCGACGCGCTCGACTTCGCTCGCGACTAGTTTGCTCGGCCTGAAATTGACGATTGTCGATTGATGATTCGTACTTGGCTGCCTCCGCAGTCCCTCGTCAAGACGTCAGATGGTCACGGAGCCCGAGATGCGCGGGATCGCGATGGGCCCGACCTTTGGGGCAAGTTCGCGCACGCGGTCCAGCTCCTTCCGCAACTTGATCACGTGCTCAGCGGCTTCGTCCTCATTCCACTCAAACGCCGCAGAGCCGGGGTGCATACGGAAGAATTGCCGCTCCATTCTGCCGTGCGGAAATTCCTCGCTCTCCGTCACTTCGATCGTCAGCGTCTTGCGCGCTCCCTTCCGCCACACCTCCAGCTCCAGCTTGTCCCCTTCCTCGGCCTTGCGAAGCTCTCGCGTGATGTCGTCGACGTTGTCGACCGTCCGCTTACCGATCCGAACGATGACGTCTCCCGCCATCAAACCGGCTTTGGCTCCCGCCTTGTCCTTCTCTACCTCCTCGACGAGTACTCCTTCGCCGTTCGGCGCGCCGAAATACTCCGCCAGTTGCTTGTTCAACGTCTTGACGGTCGCGCCGAGCATGGCACCGCCCATGAAGACCTCAATGCGCGGGACCCTCGGGATCGAGATGGCAAAATGACCCTCGTAGCGATCCTCATCGCTTCCGACCTTGACTGACGCCGTCTTTTTGGCGCCGTCGCGGTAATAGATCACCTCGCTCCTGGTTCCGGGAGCCGTGCGCGAAACGAACCGCGACAGGTCGTCAGGACCATAGATGGCTTTGCCGCCGAACGAGACGATGACATCACCACGCTTCAAGCCGGCCGAATCTGCCGGACTGTCGTCCACGACGTCGGAGACATACGCCCCTTCATCGCTGGGTAGCTTTTCTCGTTTCTGGATGCGCTCGGTGACACTCTGGATCGACACGCCCAGCCATCCTTTCTTCTGCTTCGGCTTTTCGTCCCCTCCCGCTTGGACTAGTCCGGACGGCACGAGGATCAGAGCCGCCAGCAACAACCATGCGTAGCGATGTGACATGCAGACCTCCTGTAGATGATGATGTGAGGATGAAGATGGCGCGGTGGGGAACGCCAGCCAGGTTGTAGACGAACTCGCCTGACGCAGGGTTCCACAGGGTGCCCACCTTGAGTCTTCCTCGATTTTTCGCGTAGTTTCGGGACCGACCTGCGTTCCATGGACGACTCCTCCTCCCTCTTCCCCCACGACCTTCCCGATCGGTTCGCCGCCTGCTACGGGCGGTTCCCCGAGATCATTGCCTCGGCCCCCGGCCGGGTGAATCTCATCGGCGAGCACACGGACTATAATGAGGGATTCGTCCTGCCAGTGGCCATCGACCGCCGAACGTGGGTGGCGCTGGCGGGCCGGACCGATGACCGGCTGCATTTCCGCTCAGAGACGACCGACGACGATGTCGAAATCGGCCTTGGCGATGTGGACGACCATCGGCAACGCGGCTGGTCGTCGTACGTCGCCGGGATCGTGTCGATCCTGCGGTCGCAGGGCGTGCCGGTGCGCGGCCTCGACGCGTTGTTCACCAGTACGGTCCCCGTCGCTTCCGGCTTGAGCTCTTCGGCGGCATTGGAGGTCTCGATGGCCTCGGGCGTGCTGGCCATGGCGGGCCGGTCGCTTCCATCGCGAGAGCTCGCGCGGGTCTGCCAACGTGCGGAATGGGACTGGGCCGGCGTTCAGTGCGGCATCATGGATCAGACGATCGCCGTCTCGGGCCGATCCCGGGCTGCGCTGCTGATCGATTGCCGCTCGCTGGAGACCGAGGCGGTCCCGCTCGATCCGCATCTCCAACTGATCGTGTGCGAGACCGGCGTGCCACGCTCCCTGGCGGCGTCGGAGTACAACAAGCGAAGGAATGAATGCGAGGAGGCTGTCCGGGAGTTGGGGCGCACCGCTTCAGGTCTCTCATCGCTCCGTGACGTCACGGAGGAGATCTTGTCGGCGCATGGGGGAAGGTTGGCCGAGACGCCGCTCCGTCGCGCGCGGCACGTCGTCACCGAGAACGAACGCGTCCGTCACGCCGTGGATGCGCTGTGGCTACGCGACCACCGGACGCTGGGTACGCTCTTGAATGCATCGCACGCCAGTCTGCGTGATGACTACCAGGTGAGTTGCTCAGAACTCGACGCCATGGTCGACATTTGCCAGTCGGTGCCGGGCGTATGCGGCGCCCGCATGACCGGGGCCGGATTCGGCGGTTGTGCGCTCGCTTTGGCCGATCCCGAAGCCGTCGCTCCCTTGACGGAGGCCATCATGAGCCGATATCCACGGCGTACCGGACGCACTCCCACTGTCGTGACCTGCACGGTGGGCGACGGCGCAAGAGCCGTGCGCGTCGGATGATCGGCCGACCTCTTGCTTCGATCATGTCTCCGCTCGCCCGCCTCCTTCTCGTGCTCTGCGCCGCGACGGTCGCCACCGCGCAACCGGTGACGCTGCGGTTGGTGAACTGGGCCTCTCCGGAGGAGATGGATCTCGACCGGAAGGCCATCGCCCTCTTCGAAGAACGCCACCCCGGCATCCGTGTGCTCTACGAGCCGAATCCCGGCCGTCAATACGAAGAGAAGATCCTCACGTCGCTGGCGGCTGGAGCTCCCCCCGACGTCTTTCTGCTCGACTCGAAGCTCATCCCCACGTTCACCAACAAGAAGGTCCTGCTCGACCTGAGGCCGTACATCGCGCCGCTCGGCATCGACACGACACAGTGGTTCCCCAACGTGCTTGCGATCGGCCGGCGTGACGACGGACTCCACGCGTTCCCGAAGGGCTTCACGCCGCTCATGATCTACTACAACCGAGCGCTGTTCCGCGAGGCCGGCATCGCTGAACCGACGCCGTCATGGACGTGGGACGACTACAGGCGCATGGCACTCGCGCTCACGCTCGATCGGAACGGCGACGGCACGCCGGAGCAGTTCGGGACCTCGTTCACCAATTACTACTACTTCTGGATCGTCTGGGTCTGGAGCGCGGGCGGCGATGTCGTGACCGACGACGGCATGCGCGCCACCGGTGCATTGACGTCGGCGGCCACGGTGGAGGCGATCCGGTTCCTGACCGATCTGCGCCTTCGCGATCAGGTTGCGCCCGACGTCGGGAGCTGGGTGCAGTCGGAGCGAACGGGGACGAATGCACAACTCTTCGCCAACGGGCGCGTGGCGATGAGCATCGACGGTCACTGGCGATTGCCGACGTATGCGCAGTACGTGCGGGAAGGAAGGCTGGACCTCGGCGTGGCTCCTCTGCCGCTGCATCCGAGCGGAAGCAAAGTGAACGTGATGTACCAGAGCGGCTGGTGCGTCCCCGTCGGAACGCCGCATCCGCGTGAAGCGGCGATGCTGGCGGCGTTCATGGCGGGACCGGAGGCCGCGCGCATCCGATCGTCGCAGCATCTGGAGATTCCGGCGGTCCGGACCGTTGCCGAAGAGATCGTCGCGAGAGACCCTTACGGCTGGGAGCGGCCGTTCGTGGAGGAGGTCCCGTATTGCCGTCAACCGTGGGGCTCGGTACTCGAGCGCTTCAGCGAGGTCGAATGGACGCTGCAGGACGCCGTCGACGACGTGCTACTGAACCGGGTTCCCGTCGGAGAAGCGCTGAAGAAGGCGGCGGCCAAGGTCGACCGCCAACTGGAGGAGATCCGTTCACACGCCGCTTTCACATTCGCGCCGATCGGAGAGCATTCGGAGATCCTGCAGACGCTGGCCGGCGTGGCCGTGGTGGTCGCGATCGCTATGTTCTTCCTCTATAGAAGAGCGAGGCAGAAGGATCGGGCGGCAGCCCTTCGGTCGATCGGATTCCTCGCGCCTTCGCTCATTCATCTGACCGTCTTTCTTGCGACGCCGATGGCGTTTTCGGCCTATCTCAGCCTCCATCGGTGGGACCTCGTGGTGCCCGATACGCCGTTCGTCGGCCTCGACAATTTCGCCACGATGTTCGCCGATGAGGGTTTTCAGAATGCGCTCCGGAACACACTACTATTCTCACTGAACGTCCCGATCGGACTGGCGGTCGCGTTGGGCGTGGCCCTCCTTCTTCATCGCCGGTTCACCGGGGTCGCCGTCCTGCGCACCGTGTACTTCCTGCCGAGTGTGACCTCGTTCGTAGCGATCGCGCTGGTGTGGATGTGGATCTACCACCCCACATTCGGCGCAGCCAACTACCTGTTGTCGTTTGTCGGGTTGCCGCCGATGCCTTGGCTGAACTCGACGAAGACGGCCATGCTAAGTGTAGTGATCTTCACGATCTGGCTGGGGATGGGCTACCAGACGGTGGTCTTCCTTGCCGGATTGCAGGGAATCCCCGAGGAGTATTACGAGGCAGCCCGCATGGACGGTGCCAGCGGCTGGCAACGGTTCCGGCGCGTGACGTTCCCTCTGCTGATGCCGACGACGTTCTTCCTGCTGATCACGTCGCTGATCTCGTCGTTCCAGGCCTTCACGTCGATCTACGTCATGACGGCGGGAGGGCCCGTGGGAAGCACCGACGTGATCGTCTACCACATCTACCAGGCGGCGTGGGAGCAGCTTCGGATGGGGTACGCGTCGGCGATGGCGTGGGTGTTGTTCGTGCTAATCCTGGCGGCGACGTGGGTGCAGTTCAAGCTGGTGGGGAGAGGCGTGGAATACTCATAGAACGAAACGTGTCACAGAGATCCACAGAGGATCACAGAGGTCCACAGAGATGTGAGAGAGTTGCACGAAGGGTGGGAGTTGTTCTGAAGTTTGTTACTTTACGAGCGTCATGATGGGAGGGGGAAATGACGGCTCAACGAGATCCGCTGACACACGGCATCATCGGATGTGCGATCGAAGTGCACAAGCATCTCGGACCCGGGTTGCTCGAGTCTTCATATGAGACGTGCCTGATCCATGAACTGAGGGGCCGTGGCCTCCTCGTTGAACGGCAACTTTCAATCCCGGTCCGTTACAAAGACATCGTGTTGGAGGCCGGCTACCGCCTTGATCTTTTGGTCGAGGGTCGAGTCATCGTTGAGATCAAATCTGTCGAATCGCTCCTCCCGATTCATGAAGCTCAATTGCTGACATACCTTCGCTTCGCCAACAAGCACATCGGCCTGATCTTCAATTTCAACGTCCTCTCGCTTCGTCAGGGCCTCAAACGGCTCATTCTCTAACTCTGTGGATCTCTGGGCCCGCTCTGTGGAACTCTGTGTCATGCTTTTCATTCGACGATCTGGAGAATAAACGTGTCCACCATCAAGAAGATCGCCCTGAGCACCGGCGGCGGAGATGCGCCGGGGTTGAACGCTGTCATCCGTGCGGCGGTCATTGCCGCCATCAACCGGGGGTGGGAGGTCGTCGGCATCCGCGACGGCTATAACGGCATCCTCTTCCCCGACCAATACCCCCAGGGTGGCGTCTTTCCCTTGACACGCCGCGAGGTCCGGGGCATTACCCACCTTGGCGGCACGATCTTGGGCACAACGAACAAGGGGAATCCGATGAAGTTCCCTGTTAAACAGCCCGACGGCTCGTTCGTCGAGACCGACCGGACGGCCGAGGTGGTCGAGGGAATGCAGCAGCAGGGCATCGACGCGCTTATCAGCATCGGTGGCGACGGCTCTCTTACGATTGCCAACGCTCTCGCCCAGAAGGGAATGCGCGTCGTCGGCGTGCCGAAGACGATCGACAACGACCTGGATCAGACCGTCATCACCTTCGGGTTCGACACGGCGGTATCCTTCGCAACCGAATGCATCGACCGACTGCACTCGACGGCCGAATCGCACCGCCGGGTCATGGTCGTCGAGGTGATGGGCCGCTACGCCGGATGGATCGCGCTCAATGCGGGGGTCGCCGGCACCGCAGACGTCATCCTGATACCGGAGGTCCCATACGACATCGACAAGGTGGCGGAAAAGATCCACCAACGGGAACGGAGCGGCGCGGTCTTCTCGATTGTCGTCGTTGCCGAAGGAGCCATGCCCAAGGGGGGTACGCGGTCGGTCATCGGTACCGAGGTCGGACGGGCGGAGCGGCTTGGAGGTGCGGGTGAACGGGTCGCCAAGGACCTTCAGGCGGCGACGGGCAAAGAAAGCCGTTGTGTCGTGCTGGGTCATCTGTTGCGTGGCGGCACGCCGACGGCGTTCGACCGGTTGGTGTCGCTCAGGTTCGGAGCCGCCGCCGTCCGTGCACTGGAGCAAGGTCAGACCGGCGTCATGGTGGCCCTCGACCCGCCGACGGTGAAATATGTCCCCCTCGCTGCAGCGACACACCGGATGAAAGTGGTCCCGCTGGATTGCGACACCATTCTGACCGGGAGAGATCTTGGGGTGTGTTTTGGAGATTGAGAAAAGCGGTTCACAGAGATCCACAGAGAAAAAGAGAAGTTCCACAGAGGTAAATATGTTTCCCTCTGTGGATCTCTGTGACAACTCTGTGGGCCTCTGTGTCATGTT
>CAZOMY010000046.1:0-21432 GCA_964581115.1 uncultured Ignavibacteriaceae bacterium
AAGCCGCGTTCACCGTCACGCAGGTGAGGCATTTCCTTAAACACGGCGATTTTCTCTGGAAAGTCTGAGCTTGATCATGCCTCGTCGTGTTTTGTTCACCCTGCTGTCAATCATCGTCAGTCTCAACGCCTTAGCGCAGTTGCGATACGACACCCTCTCACGCAACCCCGTCGGTCCTGGCGTTGTGCACATGAAGATGGCCGTCCTGAGCGTTCCTTGGCGCATCGAAGTGCTCGAAGTGGACCTTACCAATCCATGGATCACGTTCGAGACCGTCAAATCGCACGACCGCCTGGGCGCAGGGCTCGAACGGACGACGTCGATGGCAGCGCGTCGCGACCGGCCGTCGCATTATGTCGTGGCGGCGGTGAACGCAGACTTTTTCTCCTTCGAGACCAGCAATCCGAATTCCATGCAGGTGGCCGGGGGGGAAGTTCTCCGCCGGGAACGGACCGACTATCCGGGAGCGGCGTTCCTTCCCAACAACCGCTTTGTCATCGGCAAACCTGTCTTTTCCGGCAGCGTTGTCGCCCGCGGCGTTGCCCGCGCCATCAACGGAGTCAATGAGTCTCGCGACGCCAATGAGCTCATCCTGTTCAACGCCACCGGCGGTCTGACAACAGGAACGGACGCGACGGGAGTCGAAGTTCGCGTGACTCCAATCGGAGGCTGGCGGATGAACGATTCGCTCCGCTGTGTGGTGGACACGGTCGTCAGCGGGGCGGGGTCCATGGTCCATCGAGCAGGGTCCGCTGTGCTCTCGGGCGTCGGCGTCGCTGCAACGTGGCTGACGTCAAACGTGGCCGCCGGCGACACGCTGGTGATCGTACAGCGGGCCTTCAACGAACTTCCGCCGTACCGGGAACTCATCAGCGGTCATCCTTTGCTGGTGACGAACGGCGTCAAGAACACGTTATCCTCCGCTGACGGATTGGTCACAACGCGCAATCCGCGCACGCTGATCGGCGTCAACACGGACACGACGCGGCTCTACCTCGTGGTCGTCGACGGACGGCAATCGGGCTACAGCGCCGGGATGACCCTGTGGGAATGTCAGGACTTCATGCAAGGCGTTCTGAGGGCCTTCCATGCCATGAACTTCGACGGCGGTGGATCGAGCACGATGGTCGTTCGCGGTGCCGTCGTGAACTCGCCGTCTGATCCCGGTGGCGAGCGCTCCGTGGCCAACAGCCTCCAGGTGATCAGCCTGGCTCCGCCGGGTCCACTGGTGTTGTTGAATGTCCTGGAAAACCACGTCGATATCTTTCAAGGAGGCTCTTTCCAATTCCACGCCACCGGCGCTGACGCTTTCCACAACCCGATCGACCTGCCGGTGACGGCGGTATGGAGCTGCGATTCGGCGATTGGTACGATCGACAGCACCGGACTTTTCTCGGCACACGAAACGGACGCGACCGGATGGGTCTATCTTCGCTCCGGTGACGCGGCCGATTCCGCCATGGTCGTGGTCCGGATGCTCTCGTCACTCCGCGTCTACCCGTCATCACTGGTAATGGTGCCCGGTGAACGGCTGACGCTTTCGGTGCGCGGCGAGGACTCACGAGGAAACCGGGCGGTCCTGCACAACGCGCAGGCATCGTATGCCCCCATGGGAGGAGTCGTCCACGTTGACGCGGTCGGGGTGGTCACGGCGATCGGGTTCGGCGAGGGATCGGTGTCGGTCCACCTCGACACGCTCCATAACGTCCTGCCCGTCAATACGTCGGGGCACGATACGACGGTCATCGTCGATCGATTCGACGACCGATTCCTGTGGGATTGGGATGTGGTGAACGCCGATGCCGACAACTTCGTGTTCGGCATCGTTACCGGCACGAATGTCGTTCCTTCGCCCGCCCTTCGCTTCACGTACGATGTCACGGCGCCGAACGGTCAGGTTCAGCTCAAGACCGACCTGCCGGTCGCCGGGCGGGTGGACAGTCTCTATCTGCGAGTCCTGGGTGACGGAGGCGGACACATTTTCCGAATGTATCTGAAGGACAAGGACGGCGAGGTCTTCACCATTCAGGCGCCAGGCAACGTCAATTGGAACGGCATCTGGAAGACGGTCAATTTCCGCACGGCGCTGGCAATGCCGGTGACCGGCGGCACGATCGATTATCCCATCACCATCACGCAGGTCATGGTGACGATCGGTCAACTGAATGCGTCCGGTGGTCACAGTATCGGCCATGTCACGATCGACGACCTGACGGCGCACTATCCGTTGCGGGCCGTCAGCGCGCAAGTGCTTTTTGACTTCAACACAGCCGTCAAGATCACAGGTTGGCTCCAGCCTTGGGGCGTCGGAAGCGGACAGACCGTCGGGATCACGACGGCATCGAATCTGTCATGGTCGCAGGACCATCCGTACGAAGGTGACGGCGTCGGTAAATGGACCTTCTACGACGATCCGGCGCTCACGACCGATTGGAGCATCCGCATCGCCCGCTCCGGACCGACGACGGAATTGGGATCGATGCTCAAAGGGAGCTACATCGGCGCGTGGATCTGGGGTGACGGCGAATCGAACCTGACGGTCCGCACGGTCATACGCGACGGCGAGAGCAAGATCGAGCAGGGGCCGCCGTTCCGCATCGCGCACCACGGCTGGAAATTGATCGGCGGCAAACTCGACGACGCATTGTATGACGGCTGGCTGACGGGGGATGGCAACCTGACCGACCAGGCCAACAAGTTCAACGGCTTTCGTGTTATGGGGAGCAATGCGGAGCTCGACGGACAGACGCGGATCGTATACATCGACAAGATGGTGACGAGCGCGCTGACCGTACCGACCGGATTCATCGCGTTCAACGTGAACCGGAACGGCCCCAACGTGCAGGTCTTCTGGAGCGTCAATTCGGAGATCAGCGTGAGTCGCTACGTCGTTGAGCGGGGGAGCGGTGGCGTTTTCGCTGAAGTGGGTTCGGTGGATGCGATCGGCAACACCGACACGACGAAGCACTACGAGTTCGTCGATGTTCCGGCCGCCGCCGTGTATCAGTACCGGGTGCGGCAGATCACGAACGACGGCGGGCAGGAAACGACGGCGCCGATCACGATCGATGTGAGCACGGGGGCGACCTTGCCGGGGTTCGTGCCGCACGTGTTCGAGCTGCATCATAACTACCCCAATCCGTTCAATCCCGCCACGACGATCTCGTTCACGCTGGAACAAACGGCCCGGGCGACCCTGGTTGTCTATGACCTCTTGGGACGCGAGATCATGCGGCTAGTGGACGATGTGCTCCCCGCGGGTGTGGTGCACCGAGCGACGTTCGATGGCTCCAACCTCCCAACCGGCATGTACCTGGTACGCCTGATAACTGGCACGCAGACGGCTGTGCAGAAGGTGCTTCTGACAAAGTAGCCCTGATGGCAGAACTGGATACGACAGCCCGATAGGTCCCGCGGGCTTTGTTATGTACGGCCGTCTCGTTGCATACGTTGCTTCAGCGAAAAGCCCCAGGATGGCAGAAGATCCGGACACGAGACCCAAATTTGCCCGCATGACCGCCCTCGCCGACGAGGCCTTCGACATGCGGAACGACTCCGATCAGATCTCCGTCGATCAGGAGGTCATGGCCCGGCTTGAGGCGATCCATCCGGCAACGATGGGGGAAGTGGCCGACGAGAACGGACCGGTTGCCTGGATGTTGGTGATCCCGACCACGATGGAAGTGATGGAGGAGTTTCTGGCGGCGCGAATCACCGAACGCCAAATCCTGGAACGAACGCCATCGGGTGTTCGCGCGACGGCGATCTATCTCTGTTCAGCATTGGTCTTGCCCGAACATCGCGGTAGAGGATACGCCAAGCGACTGGCGCTCGTTGCAATCCGGGCGATCCGGAAGGCTCATCCCATCGAGGCACTCTACGTGTGGTCTTTCAGCAGTGAGGGAAGAGGCCTTGCAGCGTCGGTTGCGCGCGAAGCCGGGTTGCCGCTGAGGGAGAGGGGGTGACAAACGCCCAATCGGAATGACGAAGGTGTGCGCTGTGCGAATGTGATCGTCGCTTCGCGACGTTGTCTTGGGCCTTCGGCTGTCATGCCGAACCTGCCTGCCCTGCCGTCGGCAGGACGGCATGCAGGCCCGCTTTTCCTCCGTTCCCCCCTGAAGGGGATTCGCCTGCCTGACTGAAGTAGAACTCAGCAGGCAGAGCATCTTGATTCTGGGCGTACTTGCTGGAGCCGAAGCGAGATTCCGAATCGTCGCTCACAATCAGAGTTCAGGTGCATGTCGCGACGTTCGGATTGACGAAGTTGTCACTTCCTTGCATCCCAACTCGATCCTTCCTCACGGCTCCATCACGCGCGCCTCACCTGTGATCGTCACCCGCCCCGACACCGTACCGGTCGTCGGAGCGTGAAGCCGTCCTCGCATCCCCGGTTGTTCGCCACCGACGCTCAGGTGAAGGCGTCCCGGAGAGTGGATCAAACGACCGCCCCGATCCACCGAGGCCAGCTCGCGCGGAGTGAATTCGCGTGTGATGCGTCTTGATTCTCCAGGTGACAGCGTGATCCGCTCAAATCCCACGAGCGACCGGATCGGCGCCGGATTGGACCCTCCTTCCAACGACACGTACCATTGCACCACTTCATCGCCGGCTCGACGGCCGGAGTTACGGACTGTCACGGACGCCGTGATCGTGTCCCCAGTACCCGCCCGCACCGGTAGCAACAGCGCATCATACGAAAACGACGTGCAGCTCAGGCCGTATCCGAAAGGATAGAGCGGTTCGCCGGTGAAGTAGCGATAGGTGCGGTTGGTCATCGCGTAATCGTCAAACGGCGGGAGCTGATCGACCGAGCGGTAGAACGTTACCGGAAGTCGCCCTGCCGGGTTGACGTCTCCGAACAACACTTCGGCCAGGGCCGTCCCGGCCGCCTGACCCGGATACCACGCTTCAACGATGGCTGGAACGTGCTCTGACGCCCAGTTGATCGATACTGCGCTTCCATTCATGAGGACAAGTACGACCGGCGTTCCCGTCGCCACGACGGCTTTCAGGAGATCCTCCTGTTCACGCGGAAGGTCGAGTGACGTGCGGTCCCCTCCGGAAAATCCCTCGACCTGCACCGGCATCTCCTCGCCCTCCAACCGAGGTGTCAATCCGAGCACCACGATGGCCACATCGGCCCCAGTGGCAGCCACGAGTGCCTTCTCGTGTTGTCGTGGATGGGGGATCGCCCAGACCAGTTGGATCAACGCGTCGCGCCGACGGTCGGAGAATTCGAGTCGAATGCGATAGCTGCGTCCAGCTTCGAGCTCGACCGGACGCGTCTGTGTGAAAACGACATGCCGGTCGGAATACTCGGTGAAGAGGGTGTCCTCTAACCAGAGACGAAACGACCCGAACACGCGGGCGCCAAGGTCATACCGGCCGCTGACCGAAGGGACGAGCACGCCGGTCCATCGGGCGAAGAAGCTGTCGGCCGGAACTCCGGGAGCGGGCGCCGACTCCCACCAGTTGAAATCGACCATGCTGTCGATCCGACGATGCAACGGACGATCGGGAGCGGAGAGTGCGCCATACTCGGCTTGGAGCCCATGACGTCGCGAAGGGCCGGACGTCGTCAACAGCGCACCTTCAGCCACTGGCACCACGATCGGTGTCCGAGCTGACACCTCGCATCCCGTCGCGACGACGACCTCGGTCGACGCGTCGACGGCATTCCAGATACCCTGAAGCACAGTGACCGGATCGGAGGGTGTCCCGTTGTAGTTCCCAAGCAGCACATCGACGTCGTCGATGGCCGGTCCGATGACGGCGATCCGCTTCAGATCTTTGCGGAGCGGCAGGACGTTGTCTTCATTCCGCAGCAGCACGATGGACTTGCGCGCGGCTTCGAGTGCGAGCAGGCGGTGATCGTTGCAGTCGACAACCTCCATGCCGGTCGAGGCATATGGAACCTGCGTCGGAGGGTCAAACATGCCGAGCCGGAATCGGACCTCCAGCGCCCGTCGTAGGGCTCGATCCACGTCGGCCTCGTGCACCAGACCCATCCGAAGCGCAGTCCGCAGACTGTCGAACGAGACGCCGCACTCCACATCGGTGCCGGCCATGAGGGCGGCTGCGGCCGCATCGGCCTGGTCGCGTGACGTTCGGTGAAACTGCCAAAAGTCCGAGATCGCCCAGCAGTCGGAGACCACGTAGCCGCCGAACTTCCATTCGTCTCGCAGGATGCGCTGGAGAAGGGCAGGGCTGCCGCAGCAGGGTTCTCCAACGTAGCGATTGTAGGCGCACATCACCGAGGCCACCTGTGCCTCGATGATGGATGCGCGGAATGCCGGTAGGTAGGTCTCCCTCAAGTCGCGTTCGCTCACGCGTGCGTCGAACCGATGGCGATCCGGCTCGGGTCCGCTGTGGACGGCGAAGTGCTTTGCTGTGGCCGCGGTCTTGAGGTAGCGGCGATCATCCCCCTGCATGCCTCGAATGAACGCCACGGCCATCCGCGAGGTCAGAAAGGGGTCCTCGCCGTACGTCTCCATTCCTCGTCCCCATCTGGGATCGCGGAAGATGTTGATGTTGGGAGAGAAGAAGGTAAGCCCTTCGTAGATGCCTGTTCCGCCGCTCCGGAGGGCTGCATGGTACTTGGCTCGAGCTTCATCGGAGATGGCCGTCGCCACCCGATGCATCAGATGGGCGTCGAAGGTGGCGGCAAGTCCGATGGACTGGGGGAAGACCGTGGCCCGCCCAGCCCTCGCCACTCCGTGCAGAGCTTCGCTCCACCAGTTGTACGATGGGATCCCGAGGTGTTCGATGGCCGGGGCGTTGTAAAGGAGTTGTGAGATCTTCTCCTCGATCGACATGCGCGAGAGGAGATCGTCGACCCGTATCGGAAGCGGAAGGGATGGATCACGGAACCGGGGTCGGTCGAGCGAATCGGCCGGGCTGGTGAACAACAATGGGAGCCACAGCAGGGCGACGTTCATCGGAGATCTCGGCGCGGGCGTATGCGGGAAGGTAGCGAAAGAATCGGACCCGCGTTGGGTAGGCAGGCCTTTCCGGCGGCCTCGGCACTTGGAATTTGAAGTTGAATCACGGAACTTGACGGTTGACGATGATCAAGTGCCAAGCTCCAGGTAGCGAATGTCTGACGACTCGTTCTTTGATCGTTTAAAGCCGCTCTCCTCGTTCGAGGCCCTCACCGATCCGGCGAACCACCACCCGGTGCCGGACGACTGGTCGCTGGCAGTGGCCGACGTGGTGAACTCGTCTGCGGCCATTGACCGCGGAGAGTACAAGAGCGTCAATACCGTTGGCGTCTCGGTCATAGCGGCGACCCTTAATGCGTTGCGGCCCCTGGAACTTCCGTATGTGTTCGGGGGCGATGGGGCGGTGGTGGCCTATCCGTCATCACGAGATCAGGATGTTCGCGCGGCGCTCGCCGCGAGTGCTGCGATGTCGAGGGATCGATTCGGGCTGGATCTGCGAGCGGCTGTCGTGCCGGTCTCATTCCTGCGCTCGCTCGGGCACACGGTCCTGGTCGGACGATATCGAGTCTCGCCGCATGTCTCACAGGCGGCGTTCTCGGGGGATGGGATCGCCGCCGCCGAACGACTGCTGAAGGAGGGTCGGCTTGTGCCTGCCATGCTCATCGAGCCCGATCGGGCCGCCTCGGCCGACTACTCGGGCCTCGAGTGTCGCTGGTCTGAAGTGCCGAGCCCGTCGGAAGAAACGGTGGCGCTGATCGTTCAGGGATCGGGCGGCGTGGAGGCGATGCTCTCGGAGTATCGGCGTGTCATGGAACGGATCAACGAGATCTACGGCAACGAGCAGGAGTCGCATCCGGTGCGCGAAAAGAACCTTCGCGTGTCGTTTTCGTCATTCATCCTACGGAACGAAGAGCGGGTGCGCACATGGGGAAGGACTCGCTGGCAGCGGCTCAAGTATGCTCTCTGGCAGCGGATCGCCGTCGCGATCGGATGGTGGTTCTTTCGCACCGGCCGCCGCACGTCGGAGACCGATTGGTCGCAGTACAAACCGGACCTCGTTGCTCATACCGACCACCGTAAAATGGACGGACAACTGCGGATCGTGCTCTCGGGCCGGCGAGTTCAACGAGAGCGGTTGGAATCGTTCCTGCGCGAACGGGTCGAAGCCGGTGCGCTGCGATTCGGTCTCCATGCCGCCCCTTCGGCGATCCTCACCTGTCTTGTCTTTCGACGTCAACATGAACATGTTCACTTTGTGGACGCCTCAGGCGGCGGATACGCCGCCGCGGCAAAAGGAATGAAGTCATGATCGCCCTTCTCGCGTTGCTCGTACAGGTTCAGTCGCCGGAGTCCTTCACGCAATTCCTTGCCCGACTACGCCAGACGCCCGTCCACGAAAGGGCGGCGATCGCGCGCGTGTATCTCGACGGCAAGATGACACCCCTCATCGAATCCGATACGGTCGCGCACTTTGTTCATTTCGGCATGGCGTCGACGGTCCTCATCAACGGCGATCTGCAGAATGGCTGGTCCCGGCCTGACACGATGACGTCCATTCCGTGCGGCGAGACGGCCTTCTTCCATTGGTCGGCAACTGTTCCGCGCGATACGCGGGCGGACTATCAATTCATCGTCGACGGTCAGACCATCACCGATCCCCGCAATCCCCGGGTCACGCCCAGCGGCTACGGACCGCACTCTGAATTGGCCATGCCCGGATTCCGCTCGTCCAAATGGCTGGCAGAACGACCCGACGTCGCTCGGGGGTCCTTCGACACGCTTCGTTGGATACCCAGCGACACGACCATTCGACCGCGCAACGTCGTCGTGTATCGACCGGCGGGATACGAGAAACTCTCCAAACTCACATCGGTCTACGTCCATGATGGTCCCGAAGCGAACGACTTTGGCCGCATGTCGGTGGTACTCGACAATCTTGTCGCAGCGAAGAGGATCCCTCCAGTACTGGCCATTCTCATTCCTCCCGTCGAGCGTCAGGACGAGTATGTCTGGTCAAAATACCGCCAGTACCGGTCGGCCGTCTGCGACGACCTCGTGCCGCTCATCGACCGGCAGTACCGAACAGCGAAGGATCCGAAGAGGCGGGGGATGATGGGGATCTCCAACGGTGGACACATCTCGCTCGTGACGGTGATGCGAAGGACCGATCTGTTCCTGAACGTCGCCGGGCAGTCCTCCACGATCACCCCACAATTGCTCGAGGCGACCGACGCGGGGCTCGGGAAAGGGATCCCGAAGGGCCTTCGCGTCTATACGGATGTCGGCGTGTATGATCTGGCGGGGCAAGGAGACCCGACCTTCAGTTTTCTGAATACAAACCGCTTGTACCGTGAAGAACTGAGACGTCGACACGTCGTGCATCGGTATCGGGAGTTCAACGACGGACATGCGTGGGCAAACTGGCGGGAGCGGACGGCGGAGATCCTGGAGTTCTGGTGGGGACTGAAGTGATCCCGCATTGATCATGGCGCTTGGGATTTGAAGTTGAGAATTGGACCTTGGCACTTGACGTTAGAGCAGCGTCAAGCTCCAGGGCTAATTCTCAAGCACCAAGTACCAAGAATGGGAAGTCAGGACCCGGTGATGCCGAGCGTGCTACGTGTCTTCTGGCGGGAATCCTTGGAATTGTTCCCAAATTGTCGGGTATGAGAAGAACGATCGTACTGGTTTGCTTATGGGCCTCTGTGCTGTGTGCCCAAGACTCCGGACCTTTCGACATCGCGATCCGAAACGGGCGTGTGATGGACCCGGAGTCGGGGACCGACGCGGTGCTGACGGTCGGAATCCGGGGAGATTCGATCGCGGCGATCACGCCGGACACGCTGTGGGCGAAGAAGATCATCGATGCGCGCGGGCTTGTGGTGGCTCCGGGGTTCATCGACATTCTCTCGTACGCGCCAAACGAGGCCGGGAACTGGAACAAACTGGCCGATGGCGTCACAACCAATCTGGCCATGCATGGCGGGACGTCCAATCCGCGATCATGGTATCGCTCAATGGCCGACCAGAAGCCCCCGCTCCACTACGGGGCGTCATTCTTCTATACGGAAGCGCGCAACCGATTGATGGGCGATCGCTATGCGAAGCTTCCAAAGAAGCACTCTGCCGCCATCCATGCCATCGCCGATTCCGCTCTCAAGGCCGGCGCGCTCGGCATGTCGTTCAGCCTTGAATACGTGCCCGGGATCTCGGCGGAGGAGATCCTGCCGATGATGCGGCTGGCGAAGCGGTACGACGTTCCGGTCTTCTTCCACGCCCGGTACTCCGACATGGAGCCTCCCGGTACCAACCTGGAGGCGATCGAAGAGCTGATCGCGTATGCCGACTCGACAGGCGCGGCGGTGCACATCGACCACATCAACAGCACCGGCGGAACATTCTCAATGCCGCAGTCCATCGAGCGTATCGAGGCTGCTCAGCGGCGCGGACTCGACATCACGGCCTGCGTCTATCCGTACACGTTCTGGGGGACGTATCTGAACTCCGCGCGCTTCGACAAGGGTTGGCAGCAACGATTCCGCATCTCGTATGACAGCCTGCAATTGGGTGGCTCGTCTGAACGCCTCACGGAGGCATCATACAAGAAGTATCGAGCGCAGGGAAAGCTTGCGATCGCCTACGCTATTCCGAACGAGGATGTCGTTGCTGCTTTGAAATCTCCGTGGGTCATGATCGGCAGTGATGCGATCTTGGAGCGGGGCTACAACAACCATCCACGGGCCTCGGGCACCTTCAGCCGGACGATCGCCGTGTACGTCAGGGAACAGAAGGTCATCTCACTAATGGACGCGATCTCGAAGATGTCCCTCCAGCCTGCACGGCGCCTGGAGCGCGGAGCGCCCGCGTTCAAGAAGAAAGGGCGACTGTCCGTTGGCGCCGATGCGGATATTGTCGTGTTCGATCCCGACAGCTTCCGCGACCGGTCGACGGTGGAGCATCCGGAATATGCCTCGATCGGCATGCAGCACGTCCTGGTCAGCGGAAAGGCCGTCATGGACGCCGGCAAGCTTCATCGCAAGGTTCGGGCCGGGAGGCCGATACGGGCATTGGGCACGCCGGTCCGCTGATGGTCCTGTTCATTCGGTTTCCTCCTGTCTTCTGAGTTCGCTTGCACTTGGACCAGGAATCTTCCACCTTCTCAATCCGATCGTTCCAGCACTGTTAGGATCTCAAAATGTCCGATCGCCGCACATTTCTCAAGAACTCTGCCGTTTTGGCCGGAGCCGCCACCGTTCCGACCCGCCCCGAGCCGGTCCCTCAGACGGTTCCCGATGCGATCAAACAGCTCAAGCCGATGACGGAGGGCATCGTACCGATCACGGACGAAGAGCGCTGGCAACGCATTGCCAAAGCCCAACGGTTGATGCAGGAGAGCGGTATCGGCGCCATCTTTCTCGAGCCCGGAACCTCCTCCTTCTATTATACGGGCTTCCGCACCTGGATCAGCGAACGGATGATCGCATTGATCATTCCGGCAAAGGGAGAGATTGCGTGGATCTGTCCGAAGTTCGAGGAGGACCGGATGCGCGAGATCATCAGGTTCGGCACAGACATCCGGACGTGGGAGGAGGACGAGAGTCCGTACCAAGTGGCCGCGGGTGTGTTTCGGGACAGGGGAGTTGGGACTCGGAGTGTGGGGATCGAAGAACGGGTCCGGTTCTTTCTCTTCGATGGCCTGCGGAAGGAGACGACCGGCATCGACTATGTCTCCGCCGACCCCATCACCGCCGGTTGCCGCATGTTCAAGTCTCCCGCCGAGATCGCGCTGATGCAGAGGGCCAACGATATCACGCTCGCCGCATACAAGGCCACGGTCGAATCTCTGAAGGAGGGGATGACGCCGGCCGAGATCAGCGGCCTCACGCGGGATGCCCACCGCGCGCTGGGCGCCTCTGGTGGAGCGAGTGCGAACATTGGTGAGGCGTCCGCGTATGCCCATGGGAGTTCAAAGCCGCAGAGGCTCAGGGAGGGAGATGTGATCATGATGGACGGTGGATGCGCCGTCGACGGATATCAGTCCGACATCACCCGCACCGTCGTTCTTGGCAAGCCAACGCAACGTCAACGGGACATCTGGGATCTGGCCAGGCGAGCACAAGACGCAGCCTTCGCAGCGGCTCAGCTCGGCGTTCCGTGTGAAGAGGTCGACAAAGCCGCGAGAAAGGTGATCGTCGACGCGGGATTCGGCCCTGGCTACAAGGTGCCCGGTCTTCCGCATCGCACGGGTCACGGGATCGGGCTCGATGGCCACGAATGGACCAACTTCGTACTCGGTAACAAGACCCCCTTGCAGGTCGGCATGTGCTTCAGCGACGAACCGACGGTGTCGATCCCCGGCGAGTTCGGCGTGCGGCACGAGGACTGTCTGTATATGACTCCGGATGGTCCGAAGTTCTTCACGAAGCCCCCCAAGTCGATCGAGGAGCCGTTCGGGTAGCCGAAGGCTTCCCAGGACTCTTGGCGCTTGGTTCTTGACGTTGAGGATTGGCTCTTGGCACTTGACGTTGAAGATTGGCGCTTGGCACTTCACGCTGGAAAAGTGCCAAGTTCCAGGACTAATGCTCAAGCACCAAGTACCAAGAGACACAATGAAGCCCGACAAGTGTTCTCGCCGGGCTTACGTTTTGCCGCAACCTCTGTATCGAGTCTTGATGATTCGGATTTCGAGATTGTTTCGTATGTCTTTCTTCGTATTCTGAGCTCCCGTGGGGGCGTGGGGGCTACTTTGCCAGAACCATTCGCTTCATCGCTGAGGCGCCACCCGCTTCCAAGCGTGCGAAGTAGAGCCCGCTCGGCATTCCTGCAGCATTCCACGTGATCGTGTGTCGCCCCGACGACAAGGGCCCCTCGGCGAGCGTGGCGACGGTTACGCCAAGAAGATTGTAAACGGTCAGCCGCGCGTCCGCTTCGTTCGGAAGGGAGAACACGATCTGCGTTGAAGGATTGAACGGATTTGGATGGTTCCCTTCGAGCACGAGCCGATCGGGGACTGCCGGTGCGTCCGAGACGGATGTGCTGGTCGTGTATTGTACGGTCAGTTGCGGACGGTTGCCGGCCACAGGATTCTCGCGTGAGTCGAATCGTTTCGAGGTTCCGCTCGCCTCTTCATTGCCGGCGATCGCCCAACCAAAATTGGTTGAGGGATCGTTCAGCCAGCCTTGGACATCCGCGACCATCTGGGCCGTGCTGCCCCAGGTATAGACTCCGACGGAGTTTACATTCACCGAGGCGCTTGTTGGCGCCGCAACATCGCTGTTGGCACCCGGACTGGACCATGCCGACGTGTTGAAGAAACGATGAAGCCATGTAGCGTCTCCCGTCGTTGACGGCGCTCCTTGGCCCTCGTTCGCATCTGCATTCGAGGTTCCCTCACCCCAATCGGCCGTGAGCCGCTTGAGAATAACGACCTGGGTTCCGCTGGTCGTCTTCGACATGTTCAGGCGCAGAGAGGCCGAGGTGATCGTCGCACCCGCCGGGATCGATGAGAGGTCGAACTTCATGAGGGCCCGGCGGACCGCCCCGCCCCCCGACGCTCCGACGCGACCGACGAAGAGATACGAACCCGCGCCGTTGCTGGTCGATCCGTCCACGGTCTGATAGAGCGTATTGTCCCTGACGGCCGTGAGCACCGTCTGTTGTTGAGCATCGACCGCTATGCTGAGGGTCGTCAGGAGGAGCAGGGCGAGAGCCACGGGACGCATGGACCAGTCCTTCCACAAGATGGACAACATTCTCAATTGTGAGAACACTCGAAAGAACATAGACATTTTCCGGCCGCATCGCAAGCGAGTAACGTTGCGGGTATCACACGCAACATCCTGATGTCTGACGCGTTGTAGGAACGTGTCATCTCGCCAACTCATACCATCATTGTGGAGGCTGTAACATGAAGAAGCCCGTTAGCCGCAGTCAGCGTCGTAGTATCGCTCTCGCACTAACGTCCCTCGTGATCGTTGCGGGATTATCTGCCCAAGGCATGCGGATCTCGCCCGAGGATCGTGCAAAGATGCTCAAGGATTCACTCGCGCTCGACAAGTCTCAGACCGAAAAGGTCACGGCGATCTACAAAGAATCGCAAGATGCCATCATGAACGCTTTTCAAAGTGCTTCCGGGGACCGAGAAGCTATGCGCGGGACGATGCAGGAGATTACAAAGAGGACCGACGAAAAGATCAAGGCACTGCTGAACGAAACGCAGAAGAAGAAATATGACGAGATGATCAAGAACCGGCCTCAGCGCGGAATGCGGCCGCCGCGGAACTGACGAAGGTTCCGCAGCAGCAGATCATGCCCGGTGTTCTCCGGCATGATCGTTTCAAGACGGTGGCAGAAGTGACCAACGATCCGCATCTTCTCTCATGGCCGTCGTGACTCGGCATCCACTTCCTATCTCTTCCATCGAGTGGGAACTCACATCGCGTTGCAATTACGACTGCTCGTACTGCACCCAGCGGCAGTACGCCGCGCTGTCGTGGGGCGATTGCAGGGATGATGTCGTCGATGCCGTGCTGAATCTGCTTCGGTCCAGACCCGGCTCGTGGCTTGTGAAGCTCAGCGGGGGCGAGCCGTTCCTCCATCCCCGGTTCCTCGAGATCGCCGGGTCCGTCGCGGGAATGGGGCACCGTATCAGCACCACGACGAACTTCTCCGTTCCGCAACGAGTGCTCGAACGCTTCTTGGCCGTCTGCGGCGACCGGCTGGACCTTGTCACCGCCAGTCTCCATCCCTCGCAAGTGCGGGACCTCGACGGATTCATTGAGAAGGCGAGATGGTTCCAGTCGTCAAAACCCGTATCCAGTCGCTTCATTGTGACCACGGTCGGCGTGGAATCTGACCTTCTGCGTTTGCAGGTGCTTGCCCGACAGTTCGATACGCTGGCGATCCCGTTCGAGGTCGCACCGATGAAGGATGGGGCACAGTTCGTCACATATCATGATCCTGCGTTCGTCCGCTTCATGGAGTCGCGGCCGTTGAGGCATGTGGACGAGATCAAGGGGGCGCGCATGCTTGGCACCGTCTGCCATACCGGCGCGCAGTTCGTCCGCATCACGCTCGACGGGGATGCGCTCCGATGCTACAACCTCCAGCCCCGTTTTGCCATGGGCAACGTCGTCGACGGAAGTATTCAGTGGCTCAAAGAGGCCAAACCGTGTCTGGCGAAGGAGTGCACGTGCACTGTTCCCGCCAACCGCCACATGATCGAGTACGGTAATCGGGTAGACGCGGCGAGCCTGGCGGCTGACGCCGTGCGGGCGATCGTCGAGCACGGACCGGCGTGGGTCCGGCTGGGACTTCGGTGGGCGGCAAAGGCCGTTCGAGGGCCGATGGCAGAACGGCGTCGTTGAGATCGAAGGCCAGAGGACAGAGGCTCAGGAGCACGAACGAGCGGAGGTTGGGAGAGTACCCACCTCCGCATCTTTATGTACCATTCAAGAACTGCCGATGCAGTTTTGTGCTTTTTACGGTTTTTGTGCTTCTTGTGTCACCTTTTTCATTCACACCCAGGACGCCCCATGCTAAAGATCGCCATCCTGCTGTTCGTGGCGGCAACGGGACTTGCGGCACAGACCGCGAAGGTCTCCGTTCCCTACGAGCAGTTCCAACTCCCCAATGGCCTCAACCTCATCCTGCACGTCGACCGCACCACCCCGACCGTTTCAGTCAACACGTGGTTTTACGTTGGTTCTGGATATGAAGAGCCCGGGCGCACCGGTTTTGCCCATCTCTTCGAACACCTGATGTTCGAGGGCTCGAAGAACGTCCCCGAGGGGAAGTTCGACGAATGGCTCGAAGCGGCCGGCGGCAACAACAACGGCTCGACCACTGAAGACCGGACGAACTATTTTGAGGATATTCCCACCAACGCTCTGGAACTGGCCCTCTTCCTCGACAGCGACCGGATGGGCTATCTGCTCGATGCGATGACGCAGGAGAAACTCGACGGTCAGCGTGACGTCGTCAAGAACGAGCGCCGTCAAAGCTACGAAAATCGGCCGTATGGCATGGCCGACATTATCCTCAATCACTACCTCTTTCCGGATCAGCACCCGTACTCCTGGCCGGTGATCGGTTCGATGGCCGATCTTTCGGCGGCGAGCCTTGACGACGTCAAGAACTTCTTTCGCCGCTACTACGCGCCCAACAACGCCAGTCTGGTCATTGCTGGCGATCTCGACGTAGCAAAGACGAAGGCGCTCGTGACGAAGTGGTTCAGCGAGATCCCGCGAGGCGAGCCGATCCCGCCGCAGCTGACTCCGCCGCCGGTACTTCGAGAAGAGCGGCGCCTGATCATTGAAGACCGGGTCCAACTGCCGCGCCTCTACCTGCAGTGGATCACGCCGGCACAGTACACGCCGGGCGATGCCGAGTTGGACATGGTGGCCGATGTCCTGGCCGGCGGGAAGAACTCCCGGCTCTACAAACGCCTCGTGTATGACCTGCAGATCGCCCAGGACGTCATGGCCTACCAAGGTTCGATGCGACTGTGCTCGCAGTTCACGATCGTCGCCACGGCAAGGGTCGGGCACACACTGGCCGAGGTGGAGAAGGTCATTCAGGAGGAGATCGACCGGTTGAAGTCCGAACCGCCGACGGACCGCGAGGTCCAGCGGACGAAGAACAAGTATGAGTCGTCGTTCCTGTCGCGCCTCGAGGGAGTGGGAAGCTTTGGAGGAAAAGCGGATCAGCTCAACCGCTACTACTACGCAACAGGAAATCCCGACTACTTTCAGGAGGACCTGTCTCGCTACATGAGCCTTGAGCCAGGCGATGTGCGGGCGATGGTCGTCAAGCATCTCCGCAACGGTGCACGGGTCGTCCTGAGCGTCGTGCCCAAAGGCAAGCAGGACCTCGCGGCACCCGGAACGCTGGTCTCTACGGAGGGGAAATAGTATGAGGAACCATGAGAGGTCTCTCGAACGCGCGGAGAGGGGATCAGGTATCGGGCATCGGGTATGGGGAACGAGGATTTGCCCCCGCTCACCCGTTCACCAATACCTTCTCACTTCTCTTCTCGTCTTGGCGTTCTTGGCGGTCCCTGCTTCTTCTCAGAGCCCGGACCGCTCCGCGCCCCCCAAGCTTGGTCCGCCCCCTTCGCTGAAGCTGCCGGCGATTCAGCGTTTCGAGCTCCCCAACGGCCTGAAGGTCGTGCTGTTGGAGAAGAACACCCTGCCGCTGGTGCAGATCACGCTCGTCTTCAACGCCGGTTCGGTGAATGACAAGCCCGATAAGCTCGGCGTGGCATCGATGACGGCGGCGATGATGGACGAAGGAGCCGGTACGAGGACGTCGCTGCAGATCGCGGAAGAGATCGAATTCTACGGCGCGAGCCTTGGCGTCGGTGCCGATCTGCACACCTCGACCGTGTCGCTGTTCACCCCGACGTCGAAGCTTGACAACGTCCTGCCGATCATGGCCGACGTGGTGATGCGTCCGACATTCCCCGAGAACGAGCTGAACCGGCTTCGCAAAGAGCGACTCACGTCGTTGTTGCAGGCGCACGACCAACCGCGGACGATCGCCAGCGTGGCGTTCCGGCAACTGGTATACGGTAACGACCACCCCTATGGCCGGACGCCGACGGGAACAGAGGCATCGCTGAAGGCGATGTCGGTGAAGGACCTGAAAAGCTTCCACGAGACGTACTACCGCCCGAACAACGCCACGGCGATCGTGGTGGGAAATGTCAACCGGGAACGAGTGCGAACGATGCTTGACGAATGGTTCGGCGGTTGGGATCCGGGTCGTGTTCCCACGACGGTCGTGCCTCCTGCGCCGCAGGTCGGACCGAGGACAGTGTATCTCATCGACAAGCCCGAAGCCCCCCAGTCGGAGATCCGGATCGGGCGGGTCGGCCTGCCCCGCAAGACGAACGAGTACTTCCCGGCAACGGTCATGAATACGGTCCTGGGCGGTTCGTTCACGTCGCGGCTCAACCAGAACCTGCGCGAAACGCACGGCTACACGTATGGTGCGGGCTCGTCGTTCGATTTCCGTCCTTCGCCGGGGCCGTTCATGGCGGCGTCTGCCGTCAAGACCGATGTGACGGACGAATCGCTGGCGGAGTTCATGAAGGAGCTCAAGGGCATTCTCGACCCAGTGCCGGCCGAGGAACTGACGCGGGCAAAGAACTACGTTGCGCTCGGATATCCTGGCGACTTCCAGACGGTCCAACAGATCGCGGCAAAGCTGGCGGAGATGGTGGTGTACGACCTGCCGGCGAACTACTTCAACACCTACATCGACCGCGTGTTAGGCGTGACCGCCTCGGATGTGACTCGAGCGGGCCGCAGTACGATCGACCCTGAGAAACTGGTGATTGTCGTAGTAGGTGACCGGTCCGTCATCGAAAAGGACGTGACGGCGCTGAACCTGGGGCCGGTGAAGTTCCTGACAGTCGAGGAGGTCCTCGGGAAAAAGCCCAGCATCGAATAGAGAAAGCGTCCAGAATAAGGAGGGATGGAGGGAAAGAGGAGATGAGGAGTTCTTTAGCAGGGCCATTTCCGGCAAGAGAACAGAAACCCCGCAGAAATGCGGGGTTTTTTATTTGCTACTCGGCAAATGACTCCCCTTGATTATCGCTCGTCTTCGGAAGTACATTCGCACAAATGCGAATAATCCCTCCAGCCCACGGGACTTACCATCCAGTCTCGGCATCAATTCGGTGCCTTTTCCTCGGACTCACGCTGGCTCTTCCATCGGGACCAGATCTCGTTTCCCAGAGCTTCCAGTACTCACCAAGTCGCTCGCCGTGGTTCGATCGACTGACTGTTGAAGACGGGTTGTCAAACAACGTTGTCCGTAAGATAATCGAGGACCGGTACGGGTTCATTTGGTTTGCTACCGAGGACGGCCTGAATCGGTACGACGGAGAGGCATTCGTTGTCTACCGAAATCGTGGCACGGACAGTACCTCACTCGTAACCAGTACCATCGCTGACATAGAACAAGACGCACTTGGGAACCTCTGGGTCGTCGCAGGGGGTCTGCATCGATACGATCGCGATCGGGATGAGTTTGTCAGATATCGATCGAATCCGAATGGCAGGAATGTACCTCATCGAACTCCGCTCAGGATCTCAGCAGACTCATCAGGGATCCTCTGGTTGGCCTCCCACAATGCGCTCGAACGGCTTGACGTTCGATCAATGGAATTCTCCTTCATTGACCTGAATGGCATGAGCAAGAATCCAGACATTCTTGAACTCGATAATCAGGGGAATGTTTGGTTTGGAGGGACCGCGGAATACGGCTTCAATCGATATGCGATTGCGAGTGGCAAGGTCGACACTTTTCGATATACCCGAAGGAGTCCAGTCGCTCAGAAGGGAGCAGGCCTCCCTCCGGCGGACTTAAATGACGTCACATTCGATCGCCATGGTAGAATCTGGGTATCATCCTACAGAGGTGCGTACGTTTTTGACTGGCATCAGAAACAATATCGCTTCATCGTAGGTGTCGACAGTTTCTTCTACGCCAGCACAATACGATTCGACGATTCTGGGAACGGTTGGATTGGCACTCGCACACAAGGTGTGATCAAGTGTAACGAAAACGGTAGAATTCTCAATGTATTTCAACACAGGACTTCAGACCCAGGGAGTATTGTTAGCAACAGTGTATTGACCTCGTTCATTGACAGAAAAGGGAATATCTGGTTCGGAACCATGCGCGGCGTCTCGCGGCTATCCGTGGGTCGAAATCGATTCAAGACGTACAAGCATAACACGGAGGATCCGTCCAGCATCTCAGACGGCCAAGTGGTGGCGATCGAACAGGACAAGACCGGGCGGGTGTGGATCGCAATTCCGTTGGTTGGCATTGATCGCTTTGACCCAACGAGACAGGTTTTTCGCCATTACTTGGGGCTAGAAGCGTTTCCTCAACCACATATGCGCTCGCTGTACCTGGATGAACGTGAAAGGCTCGTAGTGTCAGCCTTTCGTCCGCGTCGCTATGACACACGCCGGGACATCTTCGTCGACGCTCACGAAGTCCCTAAAATGAATATCTATCCTCCGAGTGCATACCTCAGAGAACCGGACGGAACTCGCTGGTATGGCTTCAATGGAGGGATTCTTCGCGTTACCAGGAACGGAGAAAGGACGGAGTGGAGGACAACGGGGGAATTGACCGGCCTGCGCGCTATCAACGTACGCCACCTTTATCGAGATAGAAGTGGAACAGTCTGGGTAAGCTCTCCGAGTCTGCATCGTTTCAACCCTGCCAGCGGGAGATTTGTCGGCGTCAATGGACTCTTTTTGCTGAATGTGCATCGGGCAGTCAATGATATTATTGAAGATTCCGATGGAGGATTCTGGCTTGCGATGGACGTCGGACTGGGCAAATACGATCCCTCACGCGATACGCTCCTGCAGTTCTTCGGGAGATCCGATGTCGGTGGAAGACGAGTATACGGAATCCACGAAGACAGTCGCAAGAATATTTGGGCTGTGACGGAAGGTGGTATCGTTCGTGTAGATACCCGCTCCCTCGCCATCAAACAGTTTGGACTTTCGGATAGGATCAGTCCTCCGGCAGTCACGATGGATTATGGGTATGGGAACGATGCGCACGTGAAATTGCAGGACGGCAGCATGGTGTTCGGACTTGGCTCGAACGGTCTCGTTCATTTTCATCCCGACGAGATCCGATTGAACTCGAATCCGCCCGACGTAGTCTTTACGGGACTGTGGGTCAATGGTGAGAAAGTCCGTTTGGACAGCAGTTCGGTCCTGGTACGTGCGATTGAAAGAACAGATACCGTCCTGCTTCACCATGACCAGAACGACATCTCGTTATCATTCGCAGCACTTGATTTCACTGCTCCGGAGGCCAACCAATACGCCTACAGACTTGAACCGATGCAATCTCAGTGGATACACAACGGTGGGGTCAATCGGGCTTATTTTACAAATCTTTCCCCAGGGCAGTATGTGCTTCGCGTAAAGGCATCGAACAACGACGGTGTGTGGAACGAGAAGGGGTCGTCGCTTATTGTGATCATCACCCCTCCATGGTGGCGGACGATCTGGGCTTATGGAGTGTATCTATTCTTTATCTTCGGTACGATTCTCGGACTCCGCCGATATGAGCTCAACCGCCAACGTCTGAAACACCAGGCCGAGCTGGAACACGTCCAAGCCGAAAAACTCAAGGATCTCGACCGCACCAAGTCGCAGTTCTTCGCCAACATCTCGCATGAATTTAGGACACCCCTCACGCTGATCCGTGGGCCGATCGAACAACTCAGGTCGGGCACTTTCAAGGGGGATCGGTCGGAGATCTATGACATGGTCGGCCGGAATACCGACCGACTACTCCGGCTGGTCAACCAGTTGCTGGATCTCTCACGTCTGGATGCCGGGCAGCGTCGGCTGCATCCGAAAAAGGGGGACATTGCCGAAGCGATCCGGTCCATCGCCGCTTCTTTCGAATCCCTGGCAGCGCGCCGCTCGATCATCTTCGAGGT
>CAZOMY010000047.1:0-20812 GCA_964581115.1 uncultured Ignavibacteriaceae bacterium
TGGATGGTGAATGGAGAAGCGGATCTCAAGAGACCCAGAATTCGTAAATCGTAGATGGTAGATGGGCAATCGAAAGGCGGATGCGATAGGAGTTCTCTCTGCTGATCTTCCCTGACTCCGCCGTCCGAATGACGATTAACGATTCAGGATTTTCTGCCTCTCGCCACTCTCACCACTTCTTCCAGCGCCTCAGCGGCGTATCGGACATCCTCCTCCGTCGTCGAGCGGCCCAAGGAGAAGCGCACTGTCGCCCGCGCCGTCCGCTCCTCGCGCCCCATCGCCTGCAGTACGTGCGACGCCTCAAGCGTGCCAGACGTACAGGCCGAACCACTCGTGACCGCCACTCCGCGCAGATCCATTCCAGCGATCAGGGCCTCTCCGTCGATCTGATAGATCTCCCACGGGAATGAAACACTCAGAATGTGGTGCAGCCGCGTGGTGGGATGTCCGTTCACCAGAGCCTCGGGATGCCGCTGTACGATGAGCTCACGTAGCTTCTCGCGAAGCGACTCCTGTGCGGTGGCGTCAGACATCCGACGTGTTGCGGCAATGGAGACAGCTCGCGCAAAACCAGCCGCCAACGGCACATTTTCGGTCCCCGCTCTTCGATTCATCTCCTGCGCTCCGCCCACCACCTGCGGCCGGAACGGCACACCCTTTCGAATGACCATCGCTCCGATCCCCTTGGGTCCGTACAACTTGTGGGCGGTGACGGACACGAGGTCGGCAGGAATCTCTCGCAGATCGAACGGCAGCTTTCCGAAGGACTGGACGGCGTCGGTGTGGAACACAGCCCCGAATTCATGGACGAGTTGCGCAATCTCGCGCACCGGCTGGACCGTCCCGACCTCGTTATTGGCATGCATGACGGAGACGAGCGCGGTCCGGGGGGTCAGCGCCTTCCTGACGTCGTCGGGCGAGACCATGCCCTGTTCATCGACGGGCACGACGGTCAGGTGCGCGCCGCCGGCCTCCAGCCACTCCGCCGGCGCCAGCACGGCGTGGTGCTCGACGGCGCTGACGAGGAGATGGTCTCTCCCCTTCTCTTGCATTGCGGCCATCACACCGCGAAGCGCCGTGTTGTCCGATTCGGTGCCTCCACTTGTGAAGTACAGCTCTTCGTGCCCGACGCCCAGTGCTGTGGCGATCGTTTCGCGAGACTCTTCGAGTAACATGCGGGCCCGGCGGCCGAACGCGTGAACCGATGACGCATTCCCGTGCACATCGCGCATGGCCGCTGCCACGGCGTCGACAACCTCCGGCGCCGGAGGAGTCGTGGCGGAATGATCGAGGTAGACAGATCTCATATGGGTGAAAGATCGTACCGATAACACTCAAGAGACAAACTACAAGAAAACGACAAAAAGGAAACGACAAAACACGAAGCCCCCGGAGTATCCTGCCGGAGGCTCAACCTGCGACCTTTTCCTTTCAATCGATCGGCGACTATTCAGTGCGTCGAAGCCAACTCGGGGATCCAGAAGTTCGGTGATCAGTCGCAAAGAACCCGCATGCACTACCACTTCGGCTGACAGGCCCAAACGACTCAACGAGAAAGGCTTTTACGACTTGTAGAGGTCCTGGTTCAGTTCCTGTTTCTCCAGCGTTGCTGTGCCGACTCGCGCATGAAGTCCCGGAGGTCCTGATTGAAATTGCGTTCGAACACGACATATCGGGCAATCTGATGCTTCGTCAGAATATCGCCTAGTCGCTCGACGAACTTCTGTCGCAGGTCGATCACCTCCCGCTCGGCCGTCACCACGGCTTTCAGCTTCGCGTCGATCTCAGAGTCCGAGGCGTTCTTCTTAAGGAGCACCTGCAGGTCGTCGATCGCTTCCGCCCGCTTTTTCCCGGCGGACCGAAGCTCTTCCTGATGGTCGTTGTATCGTGCGAAGAAGCGGATCGAGGTCTCTTCATTCAGTGCCAACGCCTCCTGCATCCGTAGCTTCTTCAGTTGCTCCACGCGCTCGCCGGCAGGACCTCGCATGGGACGCTCGTCTTGCGACAACATGGGTACGCTGAGGGAGGCCAGCAATGCGAACGTCACGAACATCTGAAGTCGGTTCATAGCAGTGTCCTTTCAGCCAGTTTCGAGATCAGCCGGTCCACTTCCTCATCATCGAGCCCTTCGACGAGATCGGCCGTCGTCTGGGGTTCCAGGTCTTCCAGACCGGAGTCGCGCGGCCGTGGATCAAGAAGCACCAGAGATCGATCTGTCAGAAGCTGCTCCGCAACCGGTGCGAGGTCGGATGTCATGATCAGCGGGTCCGAGGTCAGATACTCCGCTGCATCGGAGATGCCGACGGGAAGTCGTCGCGCGTCGGCCCCATCGGTTGCTGAGAAATCGATGAGGGCATAGATCACAAGCGCGCCGGCAACGACGGGAAGCAACGGTCGAGCCGCCGCAACCAACGACATCGGCCATCCTTTCGGTTTCGGTCGCGTTCGACGCTCCAAGATGCGGGCGGGAAGCGTGGCGAAGTACCCCTCCGGCGCGCTGGGCATGACCTTGCGGTCGGCCGCTTGGAGGATCTGGATCGATTCCCAAGCCGAGCGGCACGACGGGCACGCAGCCATGTGCCTCAGGATGCGCTCCCGCTCAGCCTCCGGCAGATCGTCGCGAAGTAGATCCGGGATATCGTATTCAACGTGTTCCATAATGCCTCTTGACAGATTCGGCCACCTTTTTGACCGCGTGGAAGTAGTTGGCCTTCAGGCCACCGATACTGGTCTGCATGATCGATGCGATCTCTTCATACGGTAGTTCTTCGTAGTACCGCAGCACGAAGACCGTTCGCTGTTTTGGCGGAAGCGCTCGCACCGCTGATTCGATAAGTCGATGCTGTTCTTCCGTATCGACGTCGCGATCAGGTCCGGAGCCGCTATGGTCCGCAAGGTCGCCGACATCATCCAAGCGAAAGAAGTCAGCCACCCGCTTGTTCCGGATCGCGTTGAGAGAGAGGTTGACGGCGATCCGGTACAGCCATGTGTAGAGCGATGACTCGCCGCGAAAGTCGGAGAGACTGCGTGCCGCTTTGATGAAGACCTCCTGAACAACGTCGTCGGCGTCGTCATGATCAGAGAGGAATCGTCTGACGACCCAATAGATCTTCTCTTGGTAACGAAGAACGATCTCATTGAATGCAGCCTCGCGACCCTGACGGTATTGCTCAACAAGATCGGAATCGGAGAGGGCGCTCATGAGTTCGCAGAGTGTCCACAATATTGGACACGGAAGGGGTTTTGGGGTTTAAGTCCCAAGGTTGCCTCTCTACAGAGGGAGATGCCCGGCCTGACTGAGTGAGAACACACTGGATAGCCTGGTTTGGCATGAAGACGGAGAGCGACAATCCCCCCCATTCCGAACATCCCGCCTTGATACTGCATTCCACCACTGGGACGACACGGAATATCTTGTTGAGCCGCGGATCCAGAAACGAGATTCCGAACCACTTGCATCAGTACGGCGAGCTGAAAAGCGTGTTCGGAATGAGGAACGGAGGGGATTCACACTCGATCACCGCACCTTCGCCAGCTTCGCCGTTTCCTGCAGCCATGTTCCGCCCGTATTCAGCTTCAAGACCGCCAAATAGACGCCGTTGGCTACAGTATCGCCGTCTCCATCTCGGCCATCCCAATGGATGGTATTGAACCCTGTGCGAACTTGTCCCGCTCCGATCGTAATCTCCCGGATCAGCCGGCCAGCAATGGTATAGATCCTTATACTCCCTTCATCCGGCGCTGATGGTCCCGTGAAGTTGAAGGTGAGGTCCGTCGCATCCGCAAATGGATTGGGATACGGGGCCACGTCTCGGATACTCGAGGTTGTTTCAACCCGGAAGGTGAGGAGGAACGCTGTCGTATCGGCGGGATTGCCGGAGCCATCCGTGACCTGCACGGAAAGCTGGTGCGTACCGCGTTCGAACTGCGGGCGGAGAAAGGCGGTCGCCTTCTTCTCCGCCCATCTCGATTCGAAGGAACTGTCGGGGGTGGAGGTCGAAAGCGACACACGGCGACCGTCGAGTCGCAGGTCAACGAGCGTCGGCGAAGCGATGGGTATCTCTCCGTCGTCGCCGATGTCGACGCGGATCTCGGGCCGGGGGCTCACGTAGTCGCCGTTGACGACCGACCGGCCGTCGACGGTAACGGTGAAGCGTGGCCTGAGTGTGTCGGGCGCTACGTAAGCCTGGCGCCGCACGATGTCATTTCCACGCTCCCACTGAGGGACGGTGAAGCCCGGGTCGAGCGCCACTTCAACGTCAACGCGTCCCCGCGCCGTTGACGTCGTCAGTTCGGCAACGATCGTGTCGATCCCTCCGACCGGCAGGTCTGCAACTGATCCGTCCGACACGAACTCGGCCGGTGTCCAACGCCATCGTACCCGATACGGCAGTGAGTCGATCGGGGCCGTGCCTGCATTCCTGATTGGGACCTGCACTCGCAACGGCTCACCGGCACCGACGGTGTCTCGCTCGAATCGTACCGCTGAAGGCGCCATGGCCGCTTCGGCCAGGCCGCCGTGCCGGACGCTCCACGACGATAGGCGGGGCGAGGGAATTCCGCTCTGACGGCGCAGGGATGCGGCCAATCGGATCGATCGAATGGACGTCGGCCATGCGACCGGACCTTGATCGATCTGGATGGTATCCGTCACTCCGGAGGCGTACGATCTGACCGCTCGCATCGCAAGTTCGGAGTCGGCTCCGGTGTCGGCGACTGTCCAGGCGACCTCGTGCCAGCGTCCCGCCGGTCCGATCCACGGTGAAACGACGACCCCGGTATCGGATATGATCTCGAGCGTGTCATCCACAGTGACGGGTCCTTCGCCCGCGTTCGATCGTGCTTCGGGAACCGAACCGACGGGCGCACCTTTCCGGCCGCTGATGGCCCACGAGCCGCGAAAGCCGAGCGACCGGATGAGAGCGCTGCCGATGGCTTCAAACTCGGCATTGAGACGATCCGTCTTGTTGACGCTTCCTTCGTCAGAGACCGCCACCAGCACGCGCCGGCCGGCGCCGATCGATCGAAGGTATTGAATGAGCGGCTCCGCTTTCAGAGTGTCGAGGTCGTCGGAGTAGATGCTGAATGAGCCGAATGACAGCAGACGGCCGCTCGTCTCATCCACGACCGCAACGTTGTAACCCCGATTGACGAATCCCTGCGAGACGTCGGAGTTGTCGAGCCAGATGGCCGCGTCGACGCCGTCGTTGAACCCGGCAGAATAGACTCGCATGGGTACGCGCCGTTCTTCCAGACGCCATCCATCCGCTTCCATTGTACCAGTCCCTTCCGTCCCGCTCCAACCTGAGATGTCATCCTGCACCCACGACCTCGCCGGTCCCGTCGTGAATGTCCTCTCGGTCCATGCCGTCGTCGAAGCTCCCGCGACGATCCGCGTGCGAGCGTGATACCGACGGCCTGCCTGAAGGATGCCGCTCGGTATGGAGAATGTCACTCCGAGCGGATCTGCCCGGATCCCCGTCCAACGACGGAGTGCCCCGCTCGAGAAAGACGCGACCGTATCGAGCTCGATCTCGAGCATGGAACCCGTCGGCGCGGACACGGGCGGGAGAACGACGACCTGCACCGAATCCGGATGCCGACGCTCCATGGCTGAGGGGGCGATCACCTGGAACTGGGAGGAAGACACAACGTAGCGGATCTCGGCTGAATTGTTGGAGACGGTCTCCTCCGCCAGGGCCGAATCGGGGTTGACGGCGACAGTCACTGTCAGAAATCCCGACGTCCGGAGCGCGGCATGTTCGAACGCCAGCACAGTCTCCCGACGGTCTGCCGTGAAGGTCGTCTCGATCACGGAGCCACCGGACTCCGTATGCACGGTCAGACGGAATGCGACCGTGTCGCCCGTCAGCAGTCCGATATTGCGGACGACGCATTCGACGCGCACAACGGAATCCTGCTCGGATGGCTCCGCGGGTGTGACAGTCAGTCCACGATCATCGACCTCCCATTCGGGCCAGCGCGCAATGCGGAGACGTGTAAGCGGGTCGCCGATGAGGGTCCATTGATGGAGGGCCTGTTGCGTCGTTAGGGAGGCGGTCCCCCCATTCCAAAGGTCCTCCTTCGCCGCGAGGTGGAGCGCTCCCAGCCGGCGCTCACCTTGCGAGAAGGATCTGAAGATCCCGTTCGCCAGGATGCGAAGCGGCGACTCGTATCCAAAGCCGCTGCTTCCGATGTATGCCACGGCCCGGGCGGACGTTGATCGCACAACAAGTTCGCTGAACGACTCGACGAACGGTTCAGCGAACCGCGCCGTGCTGCAGCTGATATCGGTAATGAGGTGCGCCTTCTGCTCGGCATTGGCCAACTGATCAGGGCGGCTGACGCCGTTGGCCCACACATCCGTCCCGGCGTGTCCGTAGAAGTTGATCCAGACCGCTCCGGAATCAAGAAGGCGGCGGACCTCCTCAGTCTGCTCCAGATCGACGACCTGGTCGACGGTCCGGTAGATACGCGCCTGCGTAGCGGCCAGTGGGGGTGACTGAAGATACGACGAGAACATCAGGTCGGAGAACTGCTGGAACCTCTTCGTTTCGTTGGTATCGAATCCGGCAGCGAAGAACAAGAATCGCCGGTTCCAGTCGCTGATCGGCTGCGCCTCATACGCGATCAAGGCGTCGACCAATGAGTCGGCTTCAGCCATGGTCCGCACCGGGATACGTCCGACCGCCTTCCGTGCCTTGAATCGGTCGACCGTATCGACGATGAACAGCATGTCCGATACGGGATTCCCCAGCGTTGGGATCAAACCGCGGCGTCCCGTGCCGAAGTGATCTTTCGGGTCCCACGTTCCGTCCCCGAACAGGAGTACCGATCCATACGCCGGCGGCGCCCAGGCCGTGTCGATCGTCAACAAGAAGCGACGCAATGGATCGGGTCCCCACCGTCCGGCTCCGATCGCGTCGATGATGTCTTCGACCGTTACCACGGCCACGCGAAGGCCCTGCGACGAGGCACGGTAGGCGCCCAGTCGCTCCGCAGCCGAAAGCAGTTCGCGGGGGACAATGATCACATGGTCGGCTCCCGCCGGACGGTCAAGGGGGTCGGGGGACGTCGTAAGCCGCGCGGCGTTGACGCGTACAAGGTCGGCGCGTCGAGCCACCAGATAGGAGCGCCCCGAATGGACTGTATCGTCGAATTGCCAATGGATTCCGTTCCACGAGGCCGGCGGCCAGCGCTCGATGGAGCCATCGGGTGCGAGTCGCAGCACCATGACAGGCTCCGAGAACGAGCTCGCGATGGCAAATCGAACGACACGCCCGACCAGCGAGTGCCTGGGCGTGTAGAGCAAGGCGCCTTGCGAAGGATGCAGATCTTGCGGAGCTGTCAACTCGCACCAGTCGAGGTAGACCTCATTCACTGCTGCCCCCGTGGGCAGCGACGCGATCGTGATCGAATTCACGCCTCGTACGAGAAGAGCGCTCGAGATCTGCAGCGTCGCCAGCAGTGATTCATAGCCGTTCAGCTCTACCGTGTCGATTGGCTGGCCGTTGACGTCGACTGCCAGACGATGGGTCGGCGTGGCGGTGGCGGCCGTCGAGCTGTGGACCTGCAGTCGCAGGACGGACCCTTCGCTCGTCACCGTCAGATCCGGAAGGTCGATCGTGATCGTGGCGGACGTTCCTCCCCGAAGCCGCTTCCAATACCACCCCTCTCCGAAGGTGGCTTCAGTTGAGTTGTTGAACGGCAACCCTCGATCGCCGTAGTAGTAGAGACTATCGCGCTCGGCGCGGATGGCGCGTCCCGGCGCCAGGACGACGGTATCGGGGAACAATGCCGTCGTATCGGGCCGGATGAACGACGGCGAGCCGAGGTCCGAAACGAGCCACGTCCATGCTGTGTCGGTATACTCATCGGGTTCGCCGCCGGGCCCGAGCGCCGGCGGCAGGACGAAGTACACAGAATCATCCAGGGCCGCGTTCAGGCGCCGGCCATCGCGGTAGAGGGCGTACGTGGCGCCCGTCCCGGGCAACCGGTCGGGCGCTTGGGCGATCGTCCAGCGGGTGGAAGGGAGCTTGACGGAAGCGCGACCGACGTGTGGAAGGGTGGCGATCGAGTCGGGCAATGCGGGGACGTCCGCCGCGGCAACGCATGGGAGTGTGAGGCACACCAGTGGAGGCGCCAGCACCGATAGCCGGAGCAAAGAAGCCGACCGTCTCACTGAATCGAGCGCCCCTGAACGAGGGTGGACCAGAAGAAACGAGGGATGCCGAAAGCGTAGCGGGGACCGAGGCGAATGGGTTCCTGGATCACGCGGAAGATCCATTCCATGCCTCGTTCTCGCATCCACAGCGGGGCACGCCGCTTGCGGCCGGAGATGAAGTCGAACGACGCTCCGACGGACATAGCAAACGGAACGCGCAATCGGTCGCGATTGCGCTCCAAGAACACCTCCTGCTTCGGAGCGCCAAGCGCAACGAAGAGGGCATCGGCACCCGAACGATTGATCATCTCGACGATGTCGGCCTCGGGTAGGCGCGTCGCGTCATCCACGAAATCGGGCTCGAAGACGCCGGCGATCCGGAGGCCCGCATGACGTCGTACGAGCACCTCGGACGATGCGGCGGCGACGCCATGACGGCCGCCGAGCAGGAAGACGCTTTTACGCCGCTCTGCCAGCCTCATGACGATCGACTCCATGAGGTCGGTGCCGGTGAACCGATGGTGCAAAGGGACCTTCTTGACCCGGGACACCAGGATCACGCCGACGCCATCGAGTGGAACGAGTGAGCGCTTGAGGATCGAGGCGACGGTCGGCTGCTCAAGAGCGGTCAGAAAGACGTGCGGATTCAGCGGCACGATCGTCAACGGCATGCCGTCTTCGATCGCGTCGGCCACATGCGCCGCCACGATCTCCATGGGATGGTCGGAGACGTCCAGCCCAAAGAAGCGCGACCGTTCCAGTCGCTGATGTCGATCAGTGCGTTGGTGCGACTCCGGCATTCCGGCGTTCTGTGTGGTGAGGTCGTCGCAACGGACCGCACGTGGCCGGGTCCGTTGGATGGTTGGAAGTATACGGAAGATTCCGTTGAGAAAGGCCTGCGGCTATTCCAATGCACGGTAGTAGCGAAGCGCTCCCCCCCACACCCCCTCCAACATGCGGAGCGCCCCCTTCACGCCAGTGCCGAGCAGAAGGCTCTGGCGTACGCTGCGGAGAACACACCAGACGACGAGTCCTGGGAGCTGCCAACGGGACCGGTGACGCAGGAAGAGCAGCGTTAGATTCCGGTGCACCGACCAATAGTATCGGCTGCCGTCGAGACGCCGCAGGTCTTCGTTCCCCCCGGGCTGAGGGTCATGCCTCGCGACGCTGGCATCGGAGAACCAGAAGACGCCTCCCCGATGGGCGATCTGTTCGCAGATCTCGGGCTCTTCGAGGATCGACGTCCCGACGAGCGAGCCGTCAAATCCTGTCGTCTGACGGAAACGCTCTGCGCGAAGCGACATATTGCCTCCGACCAGCATGCCGATGTGTTCGCTTCCACGGGCGTCGAATCCGGTCACGATGCGTCCGTAAGACGTGATCCGCTGCTTTCGGCGGCGCACACCCTTGTCCGTTGCTCCCTCAACGACCCGACACGAGACGCCGGCGACCGGCCGCTGCCGGAACGCTTCAACATGCGCCGCGACCAGGTCGTCGGACGGCAGGATATCGTCGTCCACGAACAGCAGCCACTCCCCGCGTGCAACGCGCGCGCCGACATTCTTGGCCAGCGAACGATTGGCTACGCCGACGTGAAGGATCGTCGCCGGGAATTTCAACTCGGGCGGGACGTCGTCGAAGACGACGGGCGACTGATCGACGATGATGACCTCACACGCCCGGTACGTTTGCCGGGCCAGCGCTTCGAGCAGACGCCGCAGAAGTTGTGGTCGTCGATGTGTCGGTATGATGATCGACACGAGCCCCGCCTCGACCGGCCGGGGGCTGCGTCGTCCGTCAGGCAGGTATGCTTCCTCACGCAGATCGCGATCGAGCGCGCGCCACCATTCGCGGCCTCTTGGATGGGACGATGCCGCACCGCACCTGGCAAGCGTGCGCAGAACTCGCCGCCACCAGACATACCGGCGATAAGCGTGTTTGGAATAGAACAGCAACATGCCTTGAAGCATCCGGGAGAGCCGCTCGTCGGGCATCCGGGAGAACGCGTGTCCGCCGACATGGACCACCGAGGAGGACGGATCCCACAGAAGCAGGTAACCGTGCGTGCGAAACCGCAGGCTCAGGTCGGCGTCTTCATAAAAGAAGGTGTAGTCCTCGTCGAATCCCCCCACGAGATCGAACGCCTCACGGCTGATGAGCAGACAGCATCCCTCGGCGAAGGGGATGCGAACCAGACCAGCTGCGGGCACGCTGCGGATCGTCCATTGCTGATGACGACCGGCGATCCAGGTTTCGAACGGACCCGGAGCGTCGCCGCCAGACCAACGATGCCGGGCCAGGAAGACCAACGCTCTCAGCATCGAGGTCCGGCGGATGCGGGTCCTGTTCACTCCCTCAAGGTCAAAAACGCTGGGAACGATCGCCGCCGCTTCAGGATGGTCGGACAGCGTCTCCACCATGCGTTGGAGTGACCCGGATCTCAGCGCCGTATCGGGATTGAGGATAAGCAGCCAACGTCCCCCGGCGTCGGCGAATGCGCCATTGATAGCGGCGCCGTACGAGCGGTTCTCGGGTCTAACGATGCGGCGCGCACCAGGCATCTGCCGCTCAACGCGAAGGAGCGTGTCATCGCCACTGCCGTGATCGACGACGGTGACCTGCGTTCCGTCGATGCCGTTCGCCCGCAGTGAATCGAGGCACGGCTCGATCACGTCGGCCGAGTTCCACGTCACGATCGCCACCCGGACCTCTGCGAGCCGAACGTCTCTCATGTGGCCGCCAGCCTTTCACGCACCGCACGATCGACTTGGTCGACCGTGATATCCGTGAGACAATAGACCCGGTCTCGATGACAGCGCCAGTTGCATTCGTAGCAGACCTGAGGCGCATTGCAGACGACGGCGGAGCCGTACGGAAAGTATCGCGAAAAATGTCCGCCCCCCAACACCACGACGGCAGGAACGCCCCAACGGGCGGCGATGTGACTGGGTGCTGAATCGATGCCGACCAGCACATCCCCGTTCATGATCGACCGAGCCAGCTCAAGCGTCGTCGATGCGACGTCGACGAAGACTGTCCGCTTTGTACGCGCGGCGATCCACCGAAGAAGCGGCGCGTCTCCGGGTCCTCCGACCAGCCGAACCTCGAAGGCGGTATCGCCTGACCACCGGTCGGCCGTGTCGACCCAGCGTTCCGAAGGCCACTGTCGGATGCTCGCCGAACCGCCTGGGGCTAGGAGCACAACGCGACGCATCCGCTGTCTGGAGGCCCGGGCCGGTCGAACCGTACGTCCATCGAGCGTGTATTGACGGTCCCAGTTCACGGATCCCCACCCTTCGATCGCAGCCCATCGGTCGTATTTCAACCGCTCCGGGATGTGGTCGGGAACGTCAATCACGGTCGTGTGGCGGCGGTTGAAGCGCAAACGCTCGGGGCCGTCGATCATCTCGTCATTGCCACTCAAGCTCGCGGTTTCAGGAGCCCCGGTGGCCAATGTCAGTTCTTCACTCGTCGGCGATCGGTGAAATCCGAGCGACAGCGCCCGTTGCGGAGCCCTCACACGCAGCGAGGTCCAGATCTTCCACCGATATGTCGGATCGGTCCGGTAGCGCGGGGCGTCGTAGGCCAGGACCTCGTCTGCTACGCCGACGGCCTCTGCCAACGGACGGGCAGCCTCGGAACAGACCAGGACCGTCTTCAGCGGTGCAACGCGCGCCCGGATGGATTCCAGCAGAGGCAGGGAGAACAGCAGATCGCCGACGCCGTCGGCACGGATGAGGGCGACCTCCGGCCGCAACGATCGTGAGGGTGGCGGATGCATGCGCTCGAAAAGCTCGAACCACGCCCGACCCGCCGTTCGCTTGAGCGTTCGAGTCGCACGGGCCATCATGACATGGAGCCCCCACCCGGTCGAAGCGGCCTCCGAAGCCGGGTCCAGATGAGCACCGCGGAGAACATAAGAACGATGATCATGCGGACCCATGTCGCGACGTCGAGGTCCATGGGCCATCCGCGAACGACCGATTCGATGACAAGCGCTGCCGCCAGCGCCGACAAGAGCCACACTGGCGGAGACGCCAGCCTGCGACGTTCGCTGGACGGCCACGCGATGAGCGTCGCCGCAAGGACCGTGACATGAACAGCAAGGATGGCGGCCATGAATGCTTCGAGGCCCATAAGACGCCATGCAACGGCGAACACGCCGAGACCGGCCACGACCCCCAACGACATAGTACGCGGAAGGCTTCGTGCATTCCCAAAGACCGGCATGAGCCTCACGAGGACGAGCGCTGCCGCCTCCGCCGTGATGATCGGGCCGGTCCATCGCACCAGCGGCGCGGCCCCGGCGTAAAGGGGACCGAAGATCCAGGAGGTCAGGACAGGTGAGGCCACGATCGTCAGCCACGAGCCGGCCATGCCGATGGCCAGCGTTCGCCACAACAGATCGCCGACGGTGTCGAGTTGCCAAGCGCGGTCATGGTGGCCGGCGGACACGAGCGGGAACGCCGAAGACCAGACGGCATTTCCGATCAGCGCGCCCCCAATGAGAAGGCGGGCGGCGAGCCAGAAGTGGCCAAGATCCTCCATGCCCTGCAGCCAACCGACAGCGAGCCCTGCCGCCGGAATCAACAGGCTCAACGGCAGGATGGCAAGGAAGACGGGAACGGCTTGGCGTGCCAATTCGCGCTCCCCTCCCGGCTGCCAAATGGGCTTAACGCCGGTCGTGCGGAGGGACAGGCACGTTGCGACGCCGACGGCGACGACGGTTGAGACGAGCACCGCGGCAGCGATCATCCACGGAGTCGCCCCTGCGGACATGGCGAACAACACGAGCGCGAGCAGGGCAAACGATTGGATCGCTTTTTCCAGGGCAAACAACATTGGATGGCCGAGTGTCTGAGCCAGCCACGTTGAGCTCAGGGCTGTCGGGAAGAGCCCCGCAGCATAGATGACCGACACGAGGAAGAGATGTTGTAGCCCGGCGACGGCAGAGAAGGCCGTGATCACGGCGGCCGACGCTGCGGCGAGTGCAAGCCGTATCCGCCAGACGCGTCCGAGCACGTCACCCGCCGTGTGGCGTTCGCGCGCAACCTCCGCCCCGGCCACGGTGACCAGACCGAAATCGACGACAGGCATGGCAAGGGCGGTCAGGCTGGCGGCGAAAGCGAGCAGACCATAGACATCGGGTGTAAAGACGCGCGATAGAAGAACGAAGGCGGTCGCTGCCGCAATGCGAGAGATCGCTTCACCGACGACAACGGCGGAAGCGTTCAGGGCGAGCGAGTGGACGGGTGATCTGTCGCGCGTCGGCAACACGTGGGGAGATCTTAGAAAGCGGAGTGCGTGAACGAGGTCCGTCTGTCCTGGAGGGTTTGAGGTCCAGTAGGCAGTATGCAGGTTCTGTCAGGCAGGATCGCGACGAGACCCATGTCACCGACCACGTCAGTCTTGAACGTGGTTCGTCTCCTGCCCCGGACCCGAACGGCGCGTGCCCACTCCTTACAGCTTCAGTTTTCCTCTGAAATACTGCTCCGTCTTCTTCAACCCCTCGGCCCGGCTCACCTTCGGTTCCCAGCCGAGGATGGCTTTCGCCCGCGTGATGTCGGGCTGGCGCACCTTGGGATCATCCTGCGGGAGCGGGCGGTAGACGATCTTGCTCTTGCTCTTCGTCAGCTCGACGATCTCTTCGGCCAGCTGCTTCATCGTCACTTCGTCCGGGTTGCCGATATTGACGGGCTGAACCTCGTTCGACATCATGAGGCGATAGATGCCGTCGATGAGATCGGAGACATAGCAGACCGAGCGGGTCTGGCTGCCGTCGCCGAAGACCGTGACGTCTTCGTTGCGCAGGGCCTGCGTCATGAACGCCGGAATCGCACGGCCGTCGACGAGCCGCATGCGTTCGCCGTAGGTGTTGAAGATGCGGACGATGCGCGTCTCGACGTGATGGTAACGATGATACGCCATCGTCATCGCCTCGGCGAACCGCTTGGCCTCGTCGTAAACGCCCCGCGGACCGACGGGGTTGACATTGCCCCAGTACGACTCCGGCTGCGGATGGACCAGCGGATCGCCGTACGTCTCTGATGTCGAAGCGAGCAGATAGCGCGCGTTCTTGGCCTTCGCAAGGCCGAGCGTCTTATGGGTGCCCAAGCTGCCGACCTTGAGGGTCTGGATGGGATACTTGAGGTAATCGAGCGGGCTGGCTGGAGACGCAAAATGCCAAACGAAGTCGACGTGCCCTTCGACCGTCACGTAGTTCGTCACATCATACTGGACGAATGTGAAGCGCTGATTCCCGAGCAGATGCACAATGTTGTCGGCACTACCGGTGATGAGGTTGTCAATGCAGACGACCCGATGTCCCTCGGCCAGAAGGCGATCGCAGAGATTCGAGCCAAGGAAGCCGGCGCCACCGGTGACGACGGAGACGGGAGAGGTCATGGTTAGTAGGCAGTATGCAGGGTACCGTCTGGTCCGGTCAGGATGAGATCATGGGGCAATATCCGTGGGATGTAGGCAGTATACACGCACCTGCAGGTCCAGGTCAAGTTGATGCCGAGGAAAAACGCTCCATGGTATTGAACCAGGACCTCAGACTGCCCGCACCTGCGTGAAGCCTGCTTACGGCCTCCTCACGTTCTATTCCGAACTCCTCCCGATCCCATAGTACGTGAATCCCAGTCCCTTCATCTCTTTCGGGTCGTAGATGTTGCGACCGTCGAAGATCACCGGCTTCTTGAGAAGCGCCTTCATGGTCTTGAAGTCGGGCGTCCGGAACTCATTCCACTCAGTAACGATGACGAGGGCGTCGGCGCCTTTGAGGGCTTCCATGGCTTTCTCGACGTACTCGATGCGATGATGAAAGATCGAACGGGCCCGCGACATGGCGATGGGGTCGTGTGCGCGCACCTTGGCACCCATCTCGAGCAAGCCATTGACGATGGGGATCGACGGTGCCTCGCGCATGTCGTCGGTCTGGGGCTTGAACGCCAACCCCCAGACGGCAAAGGTCTTACCTGCAAGCGACTTGCCGAAGTGCTTCGCCACCTTCCACAGCAGGACCCGCTTCTGACGCTCGTTGACGTCGTCGACGGCGCGCAGGATCTTGAACTCGATCTCGTGTTCGTGGGCCGTCTTGACGAGCGCCTTGACGTCTTTCGGGAAGCACGAGCCGCCGTACCCCACCCCGGAGAACAGGAAGAGCTGACCCACGCGCGGATCGCTTCCGATCCCCCGGCGGACGGAGTCGATATCAGCTCCCGTCTTTTCGCAGAGATTGGCCAGCTCGTTCATGAACGAGATCTTCGTGGCCAGAAAGGCATTGGCTGCGTACTTCGTCATTTCGGCGCTCCGCTCGTCCATTACCAGCACTGGATTGCCGGTACGGACAAAAGGCGCGTAGAGCTCCGTCATGACCTGCGCCGCCCGCTTGCTCCGTGTGCCGATGACGATGCGGTCCGGCTTGAGCGAGTCTTGCACGGCGGCGCCTTCCTTCAGGAATTCGGGGTTGGAGACGACGTCGACGCCGGTCTTCCCCTTCTTGCGCATGATGGAACGGACCTTGTCAACCGTACCGACCGGAACCGTGCTCTTCGAAACGACGATCTTCTCGCCCGTGATCAGATCGGCGATGTCTTCGGCCACCTTCAGGACATGCGAGAGGTCGGCCGAGCCGTCCTCGGACTGGGGCGTCGGGAGGCAAAGGAAGATCACCTCGGAGCGTTCGACGGCCGTCTTGAGGTTGGTCGTGAACTCCAGCCGCTTGTCCTCGACATTCCTCAAGACCATCTCTTCAAGACCCGGCTCGTAGATGGGGATCTGCCCTTTGCGCAGGGACGCGATCTTCCTTTCGTCGATGTCCATGCAGACGACCTGATTGCCCGTGTCGGCGAAGACAGCGCCCTGGACGAGCCCAACATAGCCGGTACCGATGATCGAGATCTTCATGTTCGAATGAATGAAAGCGTTGCGGCCCCTTGCTCGTGGCTCGGGGTGAGGTTTCGAGTTATCAGTTGCGAGCTACGATTCCCAAGGAACAGGTTTCACATAAGGCAGTATGTTCGCGGCTCCGCCGCCCTTGTAATGGGCCTCCGTCCCCTCTTCCCGACTGCCATCTCTCATCTTCCCGTCCCCCATCTTCCCATCGCCTCACTTCCTACTGCATACTTCCCGCTTCATCCTTCATACTTTTTACTTCTTAATACGCTCCCTTCCCGAACAGCACCACCGGGATGGTGGCGAACAGGATCTCCAGGTCGAACAACAGCGAATGATTCTCAACGTAATACAGGTCGAGCAAGACCATCTCCTTGAACCCGATGTTGCTCCGGCCGGAGATCTGCCACAGTCCGGTCATACCCGGCTTGATCTTCTCGCGGTCCTTGATCGACAGCCAGAATTCCTCCCCCTCATTCACCAGATCGAAGTCCTCCACCGGAAGAGGCCGCGGGCCGACCAGACTCATGTCGCCCTTGAGGACATTGATGAGCTGCGGCAACTCATCGATGCTGTAGCGTCGAATGAACCGCCCCACGCGGGTGATCCGCGGGTCTTTGCGCATCTTGAAAAGCGCGCCGTCCGACTCATTATGCTGTCGAAGGTCCGCCTTCAGTGCATCGGCGTTCTTGACCATGCTTCGGAACTTCAAGAAGCCGAAGGTCTTCCCTCCGCGGAGGGCCGTTCGCGTCTGTGAGAAGAAGATCGGCCGGCCCGAATCGAGCAGGATCAACAGCGCCGTGAGGATGAACACCGGCGATAGTATCAGCAGGATCAGGGCTGAGCCGAAGATGTCGAACGCGCGCTTGCCGAAGCGCCGGACCGCCTCAACGCGGGTGCGCGGCGGAGCATAGAGCGTGATGCCGGCGATGTCATATACGCGCGCAAGGCGCAGGAGCACATCATGCTCAAGAGACAGGACCTTCAGTTTCACTTCCTTCTCGCGACAGACCTTGAGAACCGGGGCGAACCCGTTCGTCAGAACTGATGGCGTCGGAACGAAGATGCGTTCGATGCGCTGCTCAACGACGGCAGATTCGAGCTCCTTGAGACTGTAGTGCCGCAGTCCCCGAAGCTTCGACGCGTCCGCCTTGCTGACCGAGGTCCTGGTCTTCGTGACGATCCCGCAAACGTCGTAGCCCAGTTCGGGCACGCCCTCGAAACGGTCGAGCAGTTCCTCGATCTTTCCATCATAGCCCGCCAGAAGTACGGGCCTTCGACCAAGCCCTCGGCGCTGCAACTGCTTGTGCGCAGCGTTCAACACGGAGCGCCCGACGACGAAGAAACCGGGCAACGTCATGAAAAACAGAAGGGCGAACCGCCTGGGGAACTCCGAGACCTGGAACAAGAAGAACGAAGCCAGGACGACAAGGAGAGCAACGATGTACGCGCGTGAGGCGAGCAGGTACTGCTTGCGGTGGCTAAGGTGGAACGCCCCTCGATACAGGCCGATGAGCAGGCCGAAGCCGACCATGACGCTGCCGAAATATACCGAGAAGCCGACCAGCAGCTCGGTCGAGAATCGCTCGCCGTTGGGGACGACGGTATGCAGCCACCCCGCCGACAAGGAGGCACTCAGGATCGCCAGCGTGTCGGTGAAGACCGTCAGAACGATGAAGATCGAACGCCAGTTGCGTCGAATGGACGAGCGCAACCAAGCGGATAGGCCGAAAACGTTGGGGTTTCTCAAGGGCCTGGTCGGAAACTTGGAATGACTACAAGCTGTAGAGTGTACAAAAACGTCCGTAAAGATGCCCCTCTTGTGACGATGCTCACAACTCGAACTGGCTGAGCGGCGCGGCTTTATCACGAGGGTCGGACCCAGGCATTCGCCTTGGCTGACCGGAATTTCTTGATGAGCTGCGCAGAGAGGGGTCCAGAATGCGCGGGTCGCCTCAAAGCGAGATTCTGAACCCGCCTGCCATCGGGGAACCCCTCTTCGGCGGGCAGGTCGAACCTTTCGTATGAGATCCAAGGCAAGACGGTCGTTCAGAATGACGAAGGTGGGCGGCCCCATTCGTCTTTCCGAACCCGTTTTGTTCACGACTTCTGATGAAAGGGATTCGCCTGCCCGACTGCCGCAAGGCGGGCGGGGAATCTCGATCTTGGCCGAGCCTTGCAGGGCTCAAAGCGAGATTCCGAATCGTCGCTTTCCATCCAAGAACCTGAGCAGAACGCGACGTTCGTAATGACGAAGGTTGTCTTCTCCACTCGTTACTCTGAAAGCACCCACCACCCGCCTCGTCATCCTCGAGCGGCACCGTCACTCCTCCGGATAGTATGTCCAGTGCCCCGACAACGACTTGCCCGTGTAGGCCCCCGAGCTGGCCCGCTGGCCGGGGTGATCGTTCCGCTCGGACCATGGGCCGATGTAGAAGTCTCCCAGCGGCAGGCCGGTCCCGGCTCCGATCAGCCCGGGAGGAGTAGCGTTGAAGTACCGACGCCACCAGGTCTCGGAATAGAACAGCGCACAGTAGTCGGTGCCGACACTCTCGTCAACGAAGAGGTATCCTTCAGGCACAAGCCGCGGCCAGAGATGCCTCACACAGGTGTGCAGGCTGGCCTCGAGGTCGACGTCGACAAATGCGACCAGCACGGGACCTTCCTGCTTCGGCAGTGTCTCTTCGAACCAGCCTTCGACGAACTCGCAGCACTCGATCGCGCCGTAGCGACGGATCGCAGTCCTCACTTCGTCGAGAGTCCCAACGTAGTCCCCCGCCTGGTAGAATCGCGCCTCGCGATCGCCGGGCGCGGACGGAGGGAGCCCCCGGAATGAATCGCAGACCACCAACTTTCGGCCGACGATGCGACACACGAGCGACAGGTTGGCGCTCGATCCCCCCTTCCAGCTGCCACACTCGACGACGACACCCGGGACCTCGGGGGGCGTTTCGAGGATCTTCAGCGCGATCGCCAGATGCGTGCGGTATGTCGTCCCCGTCGGAATGCGACGGGTGTTCAGGAACATCGTCAGTCCAAGCCGGAGCTTCCGAAGCCACGTCATCCGATAGGCCGGATGGATCTTCGCGGAATGGAGGATCAGGACGATGCTCGCCGGAATGGTGAGCAGGAAGTGGAGCTTGGCCAGAAAACGGGTCATGAAGGATCGTGGAAGGTCTCAGTCGGAAAGTGCCGGGCCGGCTTGCTCGACCCGGCCGCGCCAACCGCTGGAGGGAATGAATCGGACCGGCGTCGCGTGCTGTTTGAAGGTGGTGAATGGGGTCGTCCCGTGCTCGGACGCAACCTGCACATCGGCCGGCTCAAAGTCGGCGATAGGAAAGTCCATCGGCTGAAAGGCATTCCGGACCGCGGGGACCTTCTCGGGGTCGTAGCCCATCATCCAGGTTGAGACGTAATCGACCGCGGCCGGATTGGCGCCCGCCAGCAGCATGCCGCTCGGAACGGGGCGAGGAGCCAGCGGTCCCTCATGGTCGCCGCCGATGATGCCGTCGACCACCGTCAGATAGCGGCGTTTGGTGCCGCGGGTCGGCCGGCCGGTGGATGGGTCGCCGTAGAAGAAGGCCCGGTTGATGTCCAGAATGGTCCTCCAGAGCGTGTCGTTGCCGTACCATCCCCCCGAGCCCTCCCAGCGTTCCTCCCATGGATAGAACAGGTGAAATCCCCTCGAGGCGTGGTACAGCAACCGCTTCACAAGGCCGCTGTCCATCCTCCACAGTCGATGGTGCAGAGCGTAATACAGCGGCTCGAAGGCATGGCGATGAGGATACTCGTCAGAACCGTTGCGAGGCGAGCCCAAACGGAAGTGCGGCAGGTAGTCCTTGTGCCCAATGATACCCACCAGATTCTTGAGCGACAGCGTCACTCCCGCCTTGACGTGGCTTTTCATTTTCGGCAGGTTGATCACGCATTCGGCGTTGAGGACATCCTTTGGGATCAGGTACTTGTTCACCTTCGCGTTGTGCACGCGCCGCATGCGGACGATGTCGTGGTCCGAGACGGCAAACCGGTCGGAGTGATGGATGATCGGCATCAGCAGACTCCGGTCCGCCAGGTCGATCTCGACATAGTCGTCGGCCGTGTTCTGATCGCTTCGGCCTTCGAGATAGCCGCCGTCCATCTGCGCCACCACGAGCCGGTAGTCGCGGGCACGAAGATCGACGCCCCTCGAGCGGTAGAACTGCCCCACGCCGTCGATGCCGGCAACGCGCAGAGCCGCGGGCCATTCGGTGGCTTGGATCGGACAATCGCCCACGACGATCGACCCTCTTCCTTGCAGGGCGATGATGACGTAGTCGGCAACCGCCCGCAGGACCGAACCGTGGGTCACCAGACAATCCGTGTCGGTCACGCCAACCTTGAAGGCGGCATTGACGTGCGACACCAGATTGGGCTTCAAGACGACCGTTGATCCCGGGGCGATCCATTCGCCCAACGGATTCCACTGCGGAGCGCCGTAATGAGCAAGGTCCAGACCCATGCAGCGCCACAGGTCGCGCACCATGGCGTAAACGGTATTGGGCTGCGGGGCGACGTCGTCGAACGGCGCTTCGGGGTAGCGTTCACCAGGGTGATAGGGCGACGCGGAGGGGTAGACCGGCGTCTCCTTCGACCTCACGATCCCTACGAGCCGCTCAGACGCCATCGTCCATCATCCCATCCTGCTGCAACTCGGCAAAATGGTCCTGCGTCTCGATCGCCCGCCAGTATTCCTTGATCTCATGCGTCATG
>CAZOMY010000048.1:0-19489 GCA_964581115.1 uncultured Ignavibacteriaceae bacterium
GGGTCGCCAGCGGATTCTATATTCTACAGACGGCTGTATACCCGAGCGATGGGTCTGCGGCCTACTCGGCGTCGACGAGACTTCTGCTGTCAAAGTGAGGAAAATGAGATCCGTTGTAATGGTCTCGGTTCTCGTTTGCATCTTGATCGTCGTTTGGGTGGGGGGCGGGTGTGACCCCGTCTCCCCACCCGATCACGTTCGCACGCCACACGACTTTAGTTGGACGCGAGACACGATCGGGGACGGCTCTTATCAGTTCAGCGCAAATGATATCTGGGGGGCTTCGGAGACGGATGTGTTCTTGATTGGCCATTCCAGCGACTTTGGCCGGTGGAAGACGTGGCACTTCAACGGCGCTAAATGGAACGACTTGACATCTGTTTATTTCGAGGTCTTTCCCGGCCCACCGTGGTATTGGCACGTTCCCCTGGCATTGACGGGGTTCTCAAGCGGAGATGTGTGGATCGCGGGCCGCTATGATTCAACCGAGATCTGGGGCGAGGCGTATCGGGGATATGTACAGCACAGAAAACCTAATGGCCAATGGGAAGGATTTCGTATCCCGGGCGCACTTAGCCTCTTTGCAATCGGCGGCAATTCCTCCAGCGATCTCTGGGTTGGCGGCTTGTTTGGACAGACATTTCACTATGACGGTTCCTCATGGGTAGAGCGTCGGATCGCCGATTCCGCCATGATCGTGTACATACGGACTGGACCCGATGGAACCGTCTATGCGTCCGGCTGGGGCAAAGTGGGAAGCGGCATTGAGGTGCAGTACTTCAGATGGAGCGGTACACAATGGGAAAAAATCGAAGAACGGATGAGCATGAACGGCGGGTTGGGGCCGGAAGCAGGAATTTCCTTCGACGTATTGGGCGACGGCAGTCTCTATAGCGCCACGGGTTCATATATCAGCCGGAGAGTGGCGCAGGGCGCTTGGACGGCGCTCTATCAGGATCCGGCCACAAATCTGTTCTCTGTGGCCTCATCAGGAGGCTATGCGTTCGCCTTCGGACGGATGCGAGATGGTAGCGAAGCAGCCTATTTCCATGATGGCGCACGATGGGGTCGCATCAACGCACTTCGTGAGCCAGAGTCAGAGGTCTGGTACGTTTGGTCAAGTTCGACTTCTTCTTTCTTTTCCGGTATCGAATCAAGCACCCATGGGACTCTGTTTCCCCGGACATACATCATCCGAGGGAAGTAGAATGAACGCAACCATGCCTGCGTAAAGAGGGACCGCCGTGATAGGCGCGGCCCTTCATGCTTCCAAGCAACGTCACGTCGGGAATCCGGTCATTCACGTGGGACGGCCTTGGCGACGGCGGAGGCGGGAGACGATTTGAGGGGCCGTGAATGAGCCACGCGAAGATTTCGGATTGCGACCCCTCGACTTCGTCGCCTTCGGCGACTTCGCTCGGGGCAAGATTGCCAATTGCGAATTATCTCCGGTTACAATATCCGTCGACCGACGACGCTTCAGTCTGTCGACTTGATACTTTCTACTTTTTACTCTCCTCTCGGTTCCCCGCTCCTTCTCGGATCGCTCACGCCCGTCAGCATTCCCGTAGACGGATCCCGCCAGATCGCCTGCACGGCGCCGAAGTAGGCGCGCTGTCGCGGTGAGATTTCCAGCGTATGGCCCAGCGCGCGGAGCTGGTCGTACGTCGTCGGCGAAAAGCCTGGCTCGATTTCGACCTTCTGCTGGTAGAACGTCGCGAAGAGCCGCGGAGCGAAGACGGCATCGCGGACCGACATACCGTGGTCGACGACGTTAATAATGACCTGCGCCACGGTCGAGATGATGAGGTCCCCGCCAGGAGTCCCCACCGCCATCACCGGCTTGCCGTCCTTCAGCAACACCGTCGGCACGAGACTCGTCACCACCCGCTTGTGCGGCGCGAGCGCGTTGGGATGCTTCGGGTCGGCGTTGTAGTTCTGCATCTCGTTGTTCAGCAGGAACCCCGCTCCTTCGACCGTGTGGGCCGTCCCGAACAGGCTGCTGAGCGTGATCGTCAGCGCTACCGCATTCCCCTCCCCATCCATCACACAGAGCTGCGTCGTGCTCTGTCCTGCCGGCTGACCCGCGACTGTCGCTGACGCATCCCCCGTCTTCGCCAAGCTGATGCTCCTGAATCGGTCGAAGCCGTAATTCTTCGACGCGATCGTCCCAGCCGGGATCTTCGAGAATTCCGGGTCGCCGTTGTGCGTGATCTCGTCCTTGAACATGAGTCGGAATGTCTCCGCCAGCAGGTGCGCATCATATCCGTTCTGTGCACGCGCCTCGCGCAGGTCGAAGAACCGGAGCATGTTGAAGACCTCGAGCATGTGCATGCCGCCGCAGGGAGGCGGGGTCGTCAGAACCTCCCAGCCACGATACGTACCGCGAATCGATTCGCGCTCGATGGCCTTGTAGGCCGCCAGGTCTTCCTTGGTGATGAAGCCGCCGTTCTTGCTGGCGTCGGCAACGATGAGATCCGCGATGCGACCGGTGTAAAACGCATCGGGGCCATTCTCTTGGATCTGCTGAAGTGTTCGGCCATAATCGGGATTCGTGATACGAGTCCCGGCTCCCGGAATCCGGCCTTCCCGATAGTATGTGGCCTTCGCGTGCGGGTCTTTCTGGAGTGTATTCTTGTAATACTCCAGGTTCGACGCCAGCGAGCTGTCGACCGCGAATCCGTTCAGCGCATAGTCGACAGCCGGCTGCAGAACGGTCGTGCGGTCGAGCTTGCCGTACTTCTCGCGTGCGAGTTCGAGTCCGGCAACGGCGCCCGGAACCGACGCACCTCTGATCGTGCGCGCAAAAGTGGAGGTCTTCGTGAAATCGAGTTTCTGGTAGGTGGCTGCTGCCGGTGCGATGGCTTTGAAGTCGATGACGGTGCTGCGGCCGGTCTTCGCGTCATAATAGAGCAGCATCCCTTCGCCGCCGATCCCCGAGCCGTGCGGTTCGACCACACCGAGCACGTACGCCGTCGCGACCGCGGCATCGACGACGTTCCCTCCCTTCTTGAAGACATCCACTCCGGCCTGAGCCGCCAGCGGATGCGCGGCCACCATGATGGTGCGGCCGGAGGCGACCTTGTTCTCCTGAGAACACAGTGTGCCCCATGTGACAACGATGACGAAGAAGAGCGAGATGGTTGCGCGGAATTTCATATGACGACTCTTGGATCAACTGTGTACACATGATAGGATGTAGGAGGAAGGAGAAAGGATGTGAGGAGGTGTCTTGGGAGATCTTCGCGGTATCCTTCCCCCAACCTTTATCCTCTCTCCTCTATCCTCTTACACCCTCAGATATCCACTGAAGGTTCTCCAAGGGAATGAAACCATAGTTGTAGAAGTTGAAGTCCCGGATCCCCATCTCCCTCGCCGTGCTTAGACGGCTCAGGAATTCTGCTTTGCCGCCGCTCTCGGGGAGCCCCACCTGGAAGCCGACGATCACTTGCTTGCCAGCCGCCAGTTTCTGGACCTCTCCGAGCGGGGCGCGGAGCGTGGGGCCGTCCTTGAGGTATCCCGGCATGAGCACGCCGCCCGTGATCGCCGCAACGCGAGCCACATCCATTCCGACCATTTCGCGCGCGGTCGGATCGAACGACACGAGCGGACGCAGGACGGTGGACGATACCGCCACCGCAGCCTGAAGCTCCTCCGCCAGCGACACGACGACGTCCTTCCTCCATTGCATGAGAGGCGCGAACAGGTCCTGCGGCAGGTCGGCCAGTGTGTTCAGCGCCGGAGCACTCGGCGGGTCGGCGAACAGGTCTTCGAGCGACTTGCGTGTGTAGCGCTGGACCGGAACGAGGTCCACGATGCCTTTCGATCGTTCGAAGCACGACCGGCAGAAGCAGAGCCCGAGCAGAAATTTGTACGCCGGCGACAGAGCGATCCCTTCGCGTTCATGATGAACGCCGTGGGTGAATCCCTGGAATTGCATCGCCTCCACCTCGATCCGCTGGACGCCTTGGTCTGACAGATCGCGGACGACGGCTTTCAGGTAGTGGCGAAGGTCGGCGCTTGACGGACACAGGTTGTGCGGCATCGGATCGCCGAACGCGTTGACGCAGGCGATCGACGGATATGCCGTGCCGAGCGGCGTGTTGTGACAGGCGACGACCCAGGCATTGAGACCGAGGCCCTCACGCTCGGCCTCTTTCCGTACGGACACGACGTGGTGTCCCTCTTTCACGTACGAATTGAGGATGGGCTTGACGGTTGCGTAGCGAGACGGCGTCGGCTGGAAGTAGACGGTACCGTCTTCGAGGAAGTAGATCTTCCGCCGGGGATTATGCGGCAATAGGAAACGTCCCGCATGATACGCCGAGGCCAGACTGACATGCGTCAGCCCATTCTGCTTCATCAGCTGGAGCGGCGTGTCGTAGCCTTCGTCGACGATGTCCCAGAGGTAGGTCCACATGGACGCGGACCTGACGACGGATGCAGCAGACATGGCGTTCAGCCGCGGCGTCCAGGCGGCAGTGGCGGAGAGGGCGATGCTGGTGGCGAGAAAATGGCGTCGGTTCATGGGGGGTGTTAGAAGGAGGAACGCTGATGACGCAGAAAAAGGGGATGATCGCTGATTGAAGCATCCTGATCTGTGATCATCCATTTCTTCAGCGTCATCTGCGTTCTCACTTTTCCTCAAGAAGTTCTGCGATGTTCTTCACGATACGATCGGCACCGAGTTCGATGGCTCGTTGTTCCGGCAACGACCCCCACGTCACCGCCCAGGCCTGGACGCCCGCGTTGTGCGCGCACTGGATATCGACCTCGCTGTCCCCGACCAATGCCGTCTCGTTCGCCTTCCATCCTTGCTTAAGCAGGATCTGATTGACGACGTAGGGATCGGGCTTTGCCGGCGAGTCGTCCGTCCCCTGCACCTGCACGAAGTACTTCCGGATGCCGAAGTGCTCCAACACACGGTTGGCCGTCACGCTCGACTTGGTCGTCGCAACTGCCATCGGGATGCGATGGGCGTGGAGCGTCGCGAGCGTCTCCTCCACTCCGGGAAACAACGTCGTCGTGTCGAGCGCACGCGGACGATAGTGGGCAATGTACATTCTCTTTGCTTCCGTAATGCGGTCGTGCATCTCCGGCGGCAAGAGTTCTTTGAACGTCTCAGTCAGCGGACGTCCGATGCGGGGATAGATGTCCTCCCGTTTCCACTGGTCGACCCCCAACTGCCGCAACACCCACAGCTGTGCATCGGCGATGTCGATTTTAGAATCGATGAGCGTTCCGTCAACATCGAAAATGAGGTGTGTGACCACTATCGCTCCGGACCGATCTCATAGAGCGGCACATAGCCGACCTCTTGCACAATCCTCTGACCCTCACGGCCGAGCACCCAATCGATGAACCTCTTCCGAATCCCTTCGGGAGGACGAGCGGCATACAGATACAGATAGCGCGACACCGGATAGCGGCCGTTCCGCACATTCTCCGGAAATGGGGGCACCCCGTCTACGTCGAGGTCATAGACATTCTCTCCGTACGCAAGCCCGCCGTAGCCGATGGCATAGACATCTCTCGACACTTCGCGCACAATCGCCGCCGTACCAGGAAGCACGGTGGCCCGATCCGTCACGGTCCCGCCCTTGAGCACATGTTCTTCGAGATACGCATGCGTTCCGGAATTCGGGTCGCGGCTCAGTACGCGTATCGGCCCGGGATCACCGCCAACCTCGCTCCAATCCGTAATGCGGCCTGAGAAGATGTCGGCAAGCTGCTCGGTCGTCAGCGAGACGACCGGATTGTCCATGTGCGTGTAGAAGCACAGGGCATCGCGTGCTGTCAGGACAGAGAATCCCAGCGTGTGGTGCTCTCGCGCCAGCACGGTGACCGCCTCGGGCGTGATCGGATGCGAAGCCGTCGTGAGGTCGGCGGTGCCATTGAGGAGTGCCCTCAAGCCCGCCTCTGTGCCGCCACCTTCGACGAGGATCGAGATGCCCGGATGAGACCGCATGAACTCTTCCGCCCAACGCTGCGCCAACCGCAACATTGTGTCGGAGCCCGAGATCCGAACAACGGTGTCTCCTTCCGTTTCCGTAGCACGGGACGGACCGCAACCGGCGGCCATCATCAACATCAGAAGCGGCATCGAGCCGCACCGTGCGATATCATGCCGAATGCGACCGACGGTCATCGCTTTGCTCCTGCTTGTGCACGCAGGCGTGCCGTCGCATACGGGCTGCCGGAATACCACTCCGGGACCGCATCGGAATCGGCGACTTCCAGGATCAGATCGAGCATGACGGCGGCATGTTGTCCGACCGCCGCATAGCACACCGGCTGACGCAGGTCGTCTTGCGGCTGATGGTATGCGCGGATCCCCCATTCGATGAAGCGTTGTAGCCCTTCCTCATACGGCGTCGATGCATACTGCAATCCTTCCAAGACGAGCAATGAGGGCACCCCCGCCTCAATGAAAGGCCAATGGTCTGAACTCGACAACGGGTCACCTTCCAGAAAGACGCTGGGGATCGTGTCGACGGTCAATCCATGGCGTTCGGCCACCGCTGAGACAGCAACATCGAGCGTCGACAGCCCGCCGCCGACCGGTATGATGGACCGGAACTGTTCGAAGCCAGCGACGCCGTCGATGTTGATCATGGCGCTGGTCGTGGCCAACGGACGAAAGGGATCGGCAACGTAGACCTTCGATCCCAGCAGACCCTTTTCTTCGCCCGTGAAGAAAAGGAACATCACGCTCCGGCGGGGTCGCCGCTGACGTTCACTAAGATACCGGGCCATATCGAGCGCAACCGCACAGCCAAGCGCATTGTCGAACAGGCCGTTGTAGATCGAGTCGCCGTTCACCGGGTCGCCGATCCCAAGATGGTCATAGTGTGCCCCGACGATGACGGTCGAAGCGGCCAGTGTCGGGTCGGAACCGGGAATGATGGCGGCAATATTGTGGGCCAACGCGTCGCGCTCGACAAATGTCGCTTCAAGCGTGATCGTCGACTCCAGCTTCATGCTTCGCATGCCGCCTGCAGCGTCTCGGTCCAGGATCTCCTCCAATGTCAACGACGCGCCGTTGAAGATCAATGGCGCCGCCTGGGCCCGGAGCAATGCGTGGAATTGCTCGGGGATGCCGTATGCCAACCGCACATCCTCCAGTCGCAGCTCCCGCCGCCAGTGTTCCCAATCGCGAAAGATGGGATCGCGCGGCGTGGGAATAAGGATCGTGCCCCGAGCGCCGCGAGAAAGGGCCACTTCGACCTTGCGATGCAATGCCGCATGGATGGTCAACCGGTGGCCATCGAAGTACCCGGGATCGTCCGAAGGGGGTTCGCCCGCCAGCATCACGACGACACTGCCGCGGACATCGATCGACCGATAGTCGTTGTAGTCGAACTCCGGAGCGATGATCCCATAGCCGGCAAAGATGAGTGGGGTGGCAACCGGAAGGTTGGCCTGGATCCCCGAAGAGAGCAGAAGGACGTCCTCCCAGAGGCGCGGTCGGGCGGTGTCGCCACTCGACACAATGGTCATGACAGCGCTGAGGGGCGTGGCCGCATGGACGGGGACCGGCTGACGGAATGAGCCGTCGGGCGCACCGCCGACGAGTCCCATGGTCGACAATGCTCGTTCCAAGTAGTCGGCGGCCTTCGCTCCTCCGCGAGTTCCCGTGCCCCGGCCTTCGAGCGAGTCATGCGCCAACACATTTACGTGGCGTCTGATCGCTGCGGTGTCGGGGAACGAGACCGGCGACTGCGCGCTCGCCGCCCCGGTCGGGCAACACGCCACGGCCACGATGAAGACGAGGCGACATGAACTGAGGTTGTCTGTGGATCTGCGGAGCATCTTTTCAATATAGAGACTCTTTGAATTCATTGAAAATACGGGCAGTTCTGGCTAACTTGTATCTCGAACGAAACGACAGAATCGTTTGCCGCAAAGAACGCCAAGCACGCCAAGCACGCAAAGAAAGGTTTTGGGGGGATTCAATTCAATCTCTCAACACCCCTTTGCGTTCTCTGCGTTCTTGGCGTTCTTGGCGGTTCATCATCAGATCTCTCCTTGATGAAGATCGCCGTCTTTGCCTCGGGCCGGGGCTCGAACTTCGCCGCGATCCTCGAAGCTATCCGCCACGGCACGCTTCCTGCCCGCGTTTGTTGCCTCATCAGTAATCGATCCGATGCCGGCGCCCTCGAACGCGCGCGACCAGAGGGGATCCCCGCGATCCATTGCAGCCGCCTCCAGTATGCCACCGACGACGCATTCGCCGCAGGTTTGCTGACGATGCTTCGCACGCACGGGGCCGAATTGATCGCTTTGGCGGGCTATGTGAAGCGAGTTCCGACGCCGGTGGTGGCGGCATTCCGTGAGCGCATCGTGAATATCCATCCAGCGCTCTTGCCGTCGTTCGGCGGGCATGGAATGTACGGCCACCGTGTGCACGAGGCGGTGCTGGCGGCTGGTGCGAAGGTGAGCGGCGCCACCGTGCATCTCGTGGATGAAGAATACGACCGCGGACCGATCATCGCCCAGCGGTGCGTTCCCGTGCTGCCCGACGACACGCCCGACACGCTGGCCGATCGCGTGCTGACGGTGGAGCATTCCCTGTATCCCGAAACCCTGGCGGCCTTTGCGCGTGGACGCGTGTGCGTCGACGGCCGCCGTGCCTGGATCAACCCGTGACCGGTCAACCTTCCAACGGAAGCACCCCCAACGTTCCCGCCGCCGATCTTCGCATTCGCCGCGCGCTTCTGAGTGTGTCCGACAAGCGCGGGCTCATCGACCTGGCAACCGCACTGCACGACTTCGGCGTCGAGATCATTTCGACGGGCGGCACCTTCAAAGCGATCAGCAACGCCGGGATCCCGGTGACGAATGTGTCGCAGGTGACCGGATTCCCGGAGATCCTCGACGGCCGCGTGAAGACGCTCCACCCGAAGATCCATGGGGGCATTCTGGCTGTGCTCGACGATCATCACCATCGCTCGCAGCTGCAGGAACACGGCATCGAGCCGATCGACCTTGTCGTCGTGAATCTGTATCCGTTCGAGGAAACGATCGCGAAGGAGAACGTGCGACTAGACGATGCCGTTGAACAGATCGACATCGGCGGCCCGGCGATGGTGCGTGCGGCTGCGAAAAACTTCCGTCATACCGCCGTGGTCGTGAATCCCGATCTGTATGGCATCCTGCTTGAAGAGATGAAGGAGCGCGACGGCGCCGTAACGGCACAGACGCGATATCTGCTGGCGGTGCGGGCCTTTCAACACACGGCACAGTACGACGCGGCCATCGGAGCGTATCTCGGCAGTCAGACGTCGCAGAGCGAGATGCCGGATGCGCTGGCAATCTCGGCGCGTAAATCGCAAAAACTGCGCTACGGCGAGAATCCACATCAGTCGGCGGCGCTGTACGGGCGCTTTAGCGAATACTTCATAAAGCTGCACGGCAAGGAACTGTCGTTCAACAACATTCTCGACATCAACGCCGCGGCGCACTGCAGCGCCGAGTTCAACGATCCGACCGTCGTGATCGTCAAACACAACAATCCGTGCGGGGTGGCATCGGCTCCGTCGCTCAGCGAAGCGTATCAGCATGCGCTGGCGACCGATACGACCTCGGCCTTCGGCGGCATCGTGTGCGTGAACCGGACGCTCGACCGAGCAACGGCCGAGGCCATCAACGAGATCTTCACGGAGGTCGTCATCGCCCCCGACTTTGCTCCGGGGGTACTGGAGTTGCTCACCCGCAAGAAGGACCGGCGTCTGATCCGGCAGGCGGTGAACCTGCGGAAGATCCGCGAACAGGACATCCGGAGCGTCGCGGGCGGGTTTCTCGTGCAAGATCCAGACCAGCACCGGATCCATACCGAGGATCTTCGCGTGGTGACGAAGCGCCGGCCGACCGATGAAGAGATGGAGGGGTTGCTGTTCGCCTGGAATGTTTCGAAGCATGTGAAGTCGAACGCCATCGTCTACGCCCGCGGCACCCGGACTCTGGGCGTGGGCGCCGGCCAGATGTCGCGCGTTGATTCTTCGCGGATCGCCGCCCAGAAGGCCGCGGCGGCGGGTTTTGACCTGGGGGGCTGCGTTGTGGCTTCGGATGCCTTCTTTCCCTTCCCGGACGGGCTTCTGGAGGCGGTCAAGGTGGGGGCGTCCGCCGTCATTCAGCCCGGAGGGTCGGTGCGGGATGGGGAGGTCATCGAGGCCGCGGATGCCAATGGGGTGGCGATGGTGTTCACGGGCATCCGGCACTTCCGCCATTGATCTCCAACCGGAGATTTTTGCCACAAAGAGCACAAAGAACTCAAAGAGCAGGAGGAGGTTTTGTATATTGGGCAATGGTGCGATGCGGGCGCCATTTACCTCCACCGCGCGCGTCAAGTGACTGACGTCCGATCATTATCAGTGATCAACGACCCCTCGACTCGCTTCGCTCGTTCAGGGCATGCTACTGACCTCTCACTTCTGACTTCTGACCTCTGACTTCTGATCTCTGACTACTGACATCTCTCTTCCCCCATGGGCATTTTCAACTTCTTCTCCGCGGACCTTGCGATCGACCTTGGGACCGCCAACACGGTCATCTGGATGCGCGGCAAGGGCATCATTCTGAACGAGCCGTCGATCGTTGCGTTCGACCGGAACACCAAGCGCATCATCGCCATCGGCAATGAGGCGAAAGAGATGCTCGGCCGTACACACCGCGACGTCCGGACCATCCGGCCGATGAAGGACGGGGTCATTGCCGACTTTGAGATCGCCGAGGGAATGCTCCGGGAGTTCATCAAGAAGATCAGCGTCAGCTGGGTGCCGGCACGCCGCATTGTCGTCTCTGTGCCGTCGGGCATCACCGAGGTCGAGAAGCGCGCCGTGCGCGATTCGGCCGAGCACGCCGGGGCCAAGGAGGTGCACCTGTTGGCCGAACCGATGGCCGCGGCGATCGGTGTCAACCTTGACGTCGACGCGCCGGTGGGCAACATGATCGTCGACATCGGCGGCGGCACGACCGAGATCGCCGTCATTGCGCTGAGCGGTATCGTCAATGAAGAGTCGCGCCGCGTTGCGGGCGACGAGATGAACAACGCCATCATCCAGTTCTTCAAGCGGAATCACAACATCCTGATCGGCGAGCGGACGGCGGAGGCGATCAAGTGCGAGGTCGGCTCGGCCATGCCGCTGAAGGAAGAGATCACTATTCAGGTGAAGGGCCGCGATCTCGTCAACGGCGTACCGAAGACGACGGAGGTCTCGTCCGTCGAGATCCGTGAAGCGCTCAACGAGCCGATCTCGCAGATCGTCGAGGGCGTCAAGCTGACGCTCGAACGCACCCCCCCCGAGCTCTCGGCCGACATCCTTGACCGCGGCATTATGCTGTCGGGCGGCGGCGCGCTCTTGAAGGGCCTCGATGAGCGTTTGCGCCTCGAGACCAACCTGCCCGTCCATGTGGCTGAAGATCCATTGACCGCCGTCGTCCGCGGCACGGGGAAAGTGCTGGAGAATCTCGAGCATTATGCGAAGGTTCTACTGAAGGGACGGCGGTACTAAGATTGCGGATTATCTGACTGGAAGACTCCAGGGATATTCCGCAATCCACAATCCGCATTCCGAAATTCCTTCTTCATGCTCCAGCGTCTCCTCGATCTCCTGCACGCGTTTCGGGATCTGGTGGTCCTCGGCGCGTGCATCGTTGTTTCGGTCCTCCTCCTTGCGGCGAACGACAATCCGCAGGTGAAGCGGATCCGGGGCGTCGCGGCCGTTCTGCTCGGAACGGTACAGGAACCGTTCCGTTTCGTCACTGCCTACCTCGACCTCCGGTCGCAGAACGAGATCCTCCGCCGCATCAACGTGGAGCTGGCGGACGAGGTCACGCAGCTGCGCGAGGCCCGTCTTGAGAACGTCCGGCTGCGCCGGATGATGGGACTGCAGCAGCGCACGCCCTACCGCCTGATCGCCGCCGAAGTCGTCGGCAAGTCGATCACGCTCCTACGGAACACGCTCATCCTGAACGTCGGTCGTCTTGACGGTGTCGAGCCGCTCATGCCGGTCATCAACGATCAGGGGCTTGTCGGAGTTGTCACGAGCGTCACCGACCGGTACGCCGTCGTCAACATCCTGCTGAATACCGAGTTCCGGGCCACGGCAAAGGTCCAGCGCACGCGCGTCGACGGCATCGTGGAATGGGACGGCCACGCCGTGATGCTTCGGAACGTCGCCCGCACGATGGACGTCCGGGTGGGCGACGTTGTCCTGACCTCGGAGTACAGCAACACGTTCCCACCCGATATCCGCATCGGCGTGGTGTCGTCGGTCGACGAACGGCCCGGGTCGCTCTTCAGGTCCGTGACGCTCACACCGGGCGTCGACTTTGTCCGGCTGGAAGAAGTGTTTGTGATGGACGCAGAGCCTTCGGCCGAGCGGGGGGCATTGGAGCGCGGAGGGTTGCGATGACCCCCCGCGTACGTTTTGCCGTCGTCGCGCTGGCATTGTTCCTGGCGCAGATGACCTTCGTGCCGCTCATCCCGGTCGCGGGCTTCACGCCCGACCTGTTGATCCTCTGGCTGGTCGCCGTCGGCGTGCGCCGCGGACGGCTCGAAGCGACCATCGGAGGGTTTCTCGTTGGACTTCTGCATGATGCGACCACCACGCAGTTTCTCGGCCTCGCCGCCCTGGCCAAGTCGGTCACGGGCTACGCCGCCGGCTCGTTCTACAACGAGAACACGGCTGAACAGACGCTGGGTTCGTACCGCTTCGTCCTGACGACCCTCATGCTGAGCGTTCTCCACAACATTCTGTACTACTCTATCCTTTATCAGGGCGTGGAGCGGTCCATCATCGTCGCCACACTCGTGTCGACGATCGGCACGTCATTGTACTCCGGCGTCATCGCCGTTCTTCCCATGTTCTGGTTCTCCCGTCGCTTCCGCACGGAGTGGGCACAATGATCGGGTTTGAAGAATTCGGATCGGGCTCGCGCCGGATGGCTTTGGCCATCGCACTCGGCGTTGCCTTTGCCGTGCTCTTCTTCCGTCTTATTCAACTGCAGGTCTATTATCACGAGGAACTTGGCCGGAAGTCGGAGGAGAATCGCGTACGAACGGTCGTCCGTGAGCCGGTGCGGGGGTACATGTACGACCGGAACGGCCAGCTCGTCGTCGACGTCGGCCCGTCATTCTCGGTGTTCGTCACGCCGGCAGAATTCGACACCTCCACCACCTCGTTGTTGGCGGGACTTCTGCAGGTCGAGCCCGAGGTCCTTCGGGAGCGCTTGCGCAAGGGGCGCCGGTACTCATCATTCTCGCCAACGCGCATCGCCCGCGACGTTCCGTTCACCGTACTCGCGGCGGTCGAAGAGCGCGTTTTTCAGCTTCCGGGCGTCACGTACGACGTCGAGTCGAAGCGCGTGTACGACAAGCGGGTGAACGCCGCTCATCTTCTTGGCTACTGCAAGGAGATCACCGACGCGCAGTTGGCAAAGGCCGGTCCCCTCTACAGCCAGGGTGACATCATCGGCTCCACAGGAATTGAACTCGCGTACGAGACATTCCTACGCGGATCCAAGGGCTATCAATTCATCTCCGTCAATTCCAAGGGTCAGGTCATCGGACCACTCGAGGGCGGTTCACGCGATATTCTCCCAGAAGAAGGGTTCGACCTGTTGCTCGAAGCTGACTTCGGACTGCAGGCCTTCGCAGAATCATTGATGACCGACAAGCAGGGGGCGATCGTCGCGCTCGACGCCACGAACGGCGGCATCCTGGCGCTCGTCAGCAAGCCGGACTTCGAGCCGTCACATTTCAGCGGCGTGACACCGTCGGACATCTGGATCGCGCTCAACACCGACGCTTCGAAGCCGCTGTTCAATCGCGCGACGATGACACGCTATCCTCCCGGCTCCACGTTCAAGATGCTCGTCGCGCTCGCGGCGTTACAGGAAGGGATCATCGACGAGCACTACACGATCATGTGCACCGGCGGCTACCGGTTCGGTAATCGTGTCTTCAAAGACCTCCATGTTCATGGCAAGACCGACGTCGTCAAGTCCATTCAGCAATCGTGCAACGTTTTCTACTACTCCCTGGTGTTGAAGCTGGGTCTGCCGAAGCTCACAGAGTACGCACAGCGGTTTGGGTTCGGACGGCCGACGGGGTTCGACGTCGGCGAGGAGACGGCGGGACTTGTTCCTTCCGAGGCGTACTACGACCGCGTCTACGGCAAGGGGAAGTGGACGCAGGGAAACGTCGTGAACCTCGGTATCGGTCAAGGCGAGATCGGCGTGTCGCCCATTCAGATGGCGCGGTATGTTGCCGCCATCGCCAACGGAGGAACGTTGCACCAGCCCCATGCCGTGCATGCCATCAGGAACAAGCGACTTCAACGCTTGAGCGAGATCGAAGCGAAGAACACTCCGACCGGCGTGGATCCGGCAGCCTTCGCGTTGATCCGCGAAGGAATGCGGCAGGCCGTCATGGATCCGGGCGGGACGGCAAGCCTGGCGCGTATCCCTGGGCTCAGCGCAGCCGGCAAGACAGGCACGGCGCAGAATCCTCATGGCGAGGATCACGCATGGTTCGTCGGCTACGCCCCGGCCGACACGCCCAAAGTGGCGGTGGCTGTCCTGGTGGAGAACGCCGGGTTCGGCGGCACGATTGCGGCACCGATCGCGGGGTATGTGATGGAGCGGTATCTGAAAGGACGTGTCGATCGGCCCGTGTGGCTGCCAAAACCGAAGGCGAAGCAGGACACGGTGAGGACGATGACCGACAACCAGCCGCGTTGAATGGGTGTACCGCAGAGCCGCTGAGACGCGAGGGGAGAAACTGAATACGTCCAGCTTTGTGTCTTCGCGCCTTTGCGGTGATATCTTCTTCTCATGAATACCTTCAAAGAATACTTCGACATCACCACGTTCCTCTCGGCCCTCGCGCTCGTAGTGATCGGGCTGATGTCGATCTATTCCGCCACCTATGACGTCAACAACGCCGCGAACTTCTGGCGTCAATTGACCTTTGCCGGGGTCGGCGTCGTGGCGATGCTCGTCTGCCTCATCGTACCGCTCAAGACCTTCCAGCGCTTCGCGCTCCCGTTCTACGTCTTCATGCTGCTCTTCCTCGTGGCGGTGCTCGTCGTGGGTAGCACGATCAAGGGGGCGCGGGCGTGGTTCGCCGTCGCCGGCCTCGGTGGACAACCTTCTGAATTCGCAAAAGTGGCTACCGTCCTGGCCGCCGCTGCCTGGTTCTCGCGCCCCGAGGTCACGATCGCACGACTCAAGGACTTTCTGATCGGCATCGCCATCTTCTTTGTGCCGATGGGGCTGATCCTTGCCCAGCCCGACCTTGGCACGACGATCGTCTTCTTTGGCGCGATGCTTCCCGTGCTCTACTGGATCGGAGCGTCCAACTTCATCCTGGTCGCGGTGCTCATGCCGATCCTTGTGGCACTCGGTGCATTGTTCGGCACGGCGGAGTTTCTCGTGGCGGCCGCGATCAGCGCGCTCGTGTTGTATCTGCTCCGCCGGAACAACTTTGCGGTAGCCATTGCGTTCGGCGTGACGTTGGCGATCGGTCTGTCGGTACAGATCGTGTATGATTCGCTCGCGCCGTACCAACAGAAGCGAATCGCGACGTTCTTGAACCCCGATGCCGATCCGTTGGGGGCGGGTTACAATGTCCTGCAGTCGAAGATCGCGATCGGTTCAGGTGGATGGTTCGGCAAAGGGTTCTTGCGGGGCTCCCAGACGCAGCTGAACTACATCCCCGAGCAATGGACCGACTTTATTTTCTGCGTTCCCGGCGAAGAGTTCGGCTTCATCGGTGGAACCGTGGTCCTCGTGCTGTTCGCCGTTCTGCTCTTCAACGCCCTTCGCGTGGCAGGCGCGTCGCGGAATCATTTTGGCAGCATCGTGGCCATCGGCATCGCAAGCATCCTGGCCGTTCACGTGGTGATCAACATCGGCATGGCGATGGCGATCCTGCCGGTCGTCGGCATTCCCCTTCCGTTCCTCTCGTATGGCGGCTCCGCGCTGGTGGCGAATCTGATGATGGTGGGACTTTTGATGAACGTGTATGCGCATCGGAAGGAATATTAGCAGGGTGCTGAAAAACCCGCTGGAGGTCAGAACAGAAACCGCCAAGCGCGCCAAGTCGATTGGGGAAAATGATTTGAAATGAACGCGTCTTCTTGGCGAACATGGCTCGCATATGATCATCTCTGACTTGGCGTCATGCCTGCCCGCCGGTCAGGCGGGGCGGTAATCGTTTTTCCGCAACCTGCTAGGTGGAGATTCCAGCTGCCGGATGGCAGACTCCAAACAGAGTCGAGATGCCAAAGGCGCGGAGTCCAAACTGAGATTCGCTTGCTCAGCAGGGGATCGACGCATCGCCTGCGCAAATAGCATGTTCTGACGTCTGACGGTCTGGCGTTTGTTTGGAGTCTGGCCATTTGGCGTCTGGAGTCTGCTTCCCGGAACCCCCTCCGCCCCCGTCGCGTTTTCAATCGGTATCGTCAGAAATCTACGAGGCCCCCTTGTCCCGCACGCTTCAATTCTTCCTTTTCTTCAGCACGGTCCTGACGCTCGTCGGATTGATGCAGTGGTATCTATATGTCTCCTACCGGCGCTGGATCCTTCAGGTCGCCCCCGAGCGGTCGAACGCCTGGCTCCGACGGGCACGGGTCGTTCTGCTGGCGGGCAATCTGGTCTTCTTGCTTTCTCTCTTCGGCCGCGGTCTGGGGATCTTCGAACAACCGACCCTCCGCCTCATGGTTGTCTACCCCGCCGGCATGTGGTTCGGGTCGATCATTCTCGGCTTCGTCCTTCTCTTTATCAAGGACGGTCTTCGACTGCTGATCGGCCTCGCCCGAACGATGTTGACGAGCGCACGACGCTTCCGCAGTTCGAGCTCTGCGACCATCCCGGCGTCGCCTGCTGCGATCGATCCGGGACGGCGCCATTTCCTGACCTCCGCCGGCACAGCGACGATCGGGCTGATCGCTGCGACACCGGTCGCTGCTTCGTTGGCTACGGCCCGCGACTATCAGGTCCGCCGGATCCCGCTCACCTTCCCCAACCTGCCCGCGGAACTCGAGGGCTTCACCATCGCCCATGTCAGCGACATCCATTCCGGCATCTACATGTCGCGATTGGACATGGAGCACATCTTCGAGATCGTGAATCGGCTTCACCCGAACCTTGCCGTGTTGACGGGCGACCTCGTGGATACGAATGACACTGAGATCCCTCCGCTGCATGAGGCGCTCAAGACGCTCAAAGCCGACCGAGGCGCGTATGCCGTGCTTGGAAACCACGATCATTTTGCGACAGGCGACCGCGTGGCTGAAGCCGTGCGGCAGTCGGGGCTGAGGGTCCTTCGAAACGCGCACGAAACGATCACCGTCGACGGTGCGAAGCTTTCGCTCGTCGGGGTGGACGACCCGAGCCCGCGGCGCAATTTCGCCGATGTTCCAAAGGCGATCGACGGTCTGGATCCCGAGTCCTTCAAGGTCATGCTCGTCCATCAGCCCCGACTCTGGGGGGAGGCAAAACGGGTGGGCATGGACCTGACGCTTGTCGGCCATACGCACGGTGGGCAGATCGGCATGGAGATGCTGGGAATGCAATTGTACCCGGTACGATGGGTCTACGACCATCCGATGGGACATTTCATCGAAGAAGGGAAGCAGCTCTACGTCAACGTCGGTGTTGGGATGGTGGGGGCGCCTATTCGGCTTGTAAGGCCCGAGATCGCACTGTTTGAACTGAGAAGAGGAGAGCCTGTGAGATACCGGGCGGAGAAGACCTGAGGAAGAAGTCAAAAAGCGAAATGTGGAACCGGCACGAATGGCGGGAATCCACGCTCGAAATGCTGACATTCCAAGCCGAGGGCGCAGGGGCCGCGTTAACCTTCTGCGTCCTTGGTGTTTCTGGTTTCCTCATTCGAATTTGTTTCGTATTTAGCATGTCGCATTTCAAAATCCTCCCGTGATCCTGACTGACCAACAGATCCTCTCCGAGATGAAGGCCGGCAACATCGTCGTCCGGCCGTTTCATCGCAAGTACCTTGGCTCGAACTCGTACGATGTGCACCTTGGCCGATGGCTCGCGGTGTACAATGACGAGATCCTCGACGCGAAGAAGCACAATCGGGTCCACTACTTACGGATCCCGAAGGAAGGCATCGTTCTCGTTCCCAGCAAGCTGTATCTGGGCGTGACGAAGGAGTACACGGAGACGCATCGGCACGTGCCGTTCCTGGAAGGAAAGAGCAGTATCGGGCGGCTGGGGATCGACATTCACGCGACGGCCGGCAAGGGGGACATCGGGTTCTGCAACACGTGGACCCTCGAGATCTCGGTCCGACACCCCGTGCGCATCTACGCTGGCATGCCGATCGGACAGCTGATCTACTTCGAAGTGAGCGGCGAACTGAATGTTCCGTACAACAAGAAGAAGAATGCCAAGTACAACAAACGAACGACCAAACCGGTCGAGTCGATGATGTGGAAGAACTTTTGAGAGCAGGTGGGAGGTGTGAGGTGGAAGGTGAGTGGAAGGACTCTTACAGACGAGCAGACCCCTCTTCGCCGACGTCATCGTCACCTCCACCTCACCTCACACCCCTCATCTCATCCAGGCCACTTCCCGCATCACCTCTTTCGGAACTCTGCATGAACTTCCCCGACCGTCTCCGCATCATCCAGGAACGCAAGGGCTCGCTCCTTTGCATCGGCCTGGATGTTGACCGCGACAAGATCCCCGCTCCGCTGCGCCGATCACGAACGGGCGTTTATGACTTCATCTCGGCCATTGTCGAATCGACGTATGACCTCGTTTGCGCGTACAAGCCCAACCTGGCATTCTTCGAGGCCATGGGATCCGAGGGTTGGGACCTTCTGCGCCGCACCGTGTGCCTCATCCCCAAGAACATCATCACCATCGGCGACGGCAAAAGGGGAGATATCGGTAACACCGGGGAGCGCTATGCGTCGGCGCTGTTTGATGATCTTCGGTTCGACGCCGTGACCGTGAGCCCTTACATGGGCCGGGATTCGGTAGAGCCGTTCCTGACACGTCCGGACAAAGGAGTGTTCCTTCTGGCGTTGACTTCGAATAAGGGCTCGGCCGACTTTCAGCGCCTCAAGGTCGCCGGCCGGCCTCTTTATGAGCGGGTGGTCAAGACCGCCAATTCATGGTCCGCCGGGATCGGATACGTGGTTGGTGCGACCCATCCCAGCGAACTGAAGCAGGTCCGCAAGCTCGCTCCGAATGCTCCTTTGTTGATCCCGGGCGTTGGTTCGCAGGGGGGCGACCTCGAGGCTTCTGTGCGCAACGGCATTACGAAACATCGCGACCTGGCGGTGATCAATGCGAGTCGGTCGATCCTCTACGCGTCGCCTGGACGGGACTTCGCCAAGGCGGCGCGCGCCGAAGCGCAGAGACTGCGCGACGCGATGGAGCACACGCGAACCTCCCTCTAGCAGGGTGCTGAAAAACCCGCTGGAGGTCAGAACAGTAACCGCCAAGCGCG
>CAZOMY010000049.1:0-18839 GCA_964581115.1 uncultured Ignavibacteriaceae bacterium
GGTCGAGCCGGTGGAGGGGATCGCGAAGGTGAGAACGGTCGTGGGGGGACTGGTGTGTGAGATCCTGGACTCCTCCGTTCCATTCGTGCCGACGGATGAGCTTGAAACGCAATGTCCGCGGTGTCCGTTCAACGGGATCTGCGGAACAGGGTGGACGGTTGGGATGAAACCGTTCTGAACCGCGGCTTCTCAGAGCATGTCGAATCCGCGGGCGAGTGAGGGGCTTCGACGTGTTTGGGTTGTTCCCTTCTATCAGCCCCATCTGGGCACGATCTCGAATTTCCCTCCAAATTGCGGCATTTCTGACGGTTCGTTCGGATCACTCCTACGGTGCAGTAGTAGTGGTCCGGTCGGCTCCGCACTATCTAGGGAGTGCGACCTCACCGTCATCCCATCTCACCGAAAGGAGCCGCAATGAAACGGCTTGCGCTCAGTTGCTTCCTGCTTTTCGTCGTGGCCGCGGCCTGGGGCCAAACGACCTATACATGGAACGTCTCCTCGGGGGCGTGGACCGCCAGCGGCAGTTGGTCCCCGGCGCGCACCAGTCCAGCGACGGATGATGTTCTGGTCTTTGATGGTACGTCGATCGCGGCGCCCGTCGTCACCGATATTCCGTACGAAGCGATCGGCCGCCTCCGGATCATCAATGGAGCGTCCGTCACATTCGCTTCGAGCGATTCCGTGGTTGGCGCGGGCACGATCTCACGCTCAGCGACCAACGTGACCGGAACCGGAACCTCGTTCCTCTCCTTTTTCTCTCCAAACGATTTTATCGTCACGTCGACAAGTACCATGCACCGTGTTGTGACGGTCACGAGCGACGGTTCACTGACCACGGCCGAATCGGGGACCCTGACGAATGTGGCCTATCGAAAAGCGGCCGGACTCTACATGGGTGGTGCAAGCCCTGCCTTCGAAGTTGAGTCCGGCTCAAGTCTGACAGTCTCGGCTGCCGCGACGACCCGACCGATGATCCTCTTCATGAAGTCCGGCGCGACCGCCTCCATCAATGGAAGTCTCACCTTCACCGGCACGACGCACAAGATCGATGCCGCTGATTCAAGCGCGATCACGGTCAACAGCGGCGGAGTCGTGACACAAGGGACCGGTTGTACGGGCAACGTGCTGACGGCCAACGGCACGGCCGGCGTCATGTCATTTGCGAGCGGCTCAAAGTTCGTGTCGCTGGCCGGGTCGAATCCGTTCGGTCTGACGGCGCCGAGCTCAAAGGTGGTCTTCCAGACCGGCAGTCTCTATTCTCAGCAACAGACGACGGCGCCGGCGCTTTCAAACCGGACCTATGCCAATTTCGAGCTGGACGGGAATGTCACGGCCAATGTCGGCACGAATTTCACCCAGCCCTGGACCGTAGACCAAGTTGAGATCAAGTCGGGAAGCACGCTTCAAATGGCATCGGCCAGCGGAACGGGGTCCGCGAACCTGAATATTAAGGGAAACCTCATCGTCGACGGCACGCTCTTCTTTGGCACGGGGTCGGCGATCAAATACACGATCAATCTTACCGGGACGACCCCACAGGCGATCTCCGGCGCGGGCACGATCACGCTCGGCGACAGTCTGGCGGCGGTCGTCATCAACAACGCCTCCGGCGTCGCCTTGCAGCGATCTCTCACATTGCCATGCCCGCTCACGCTGACGAATGGCATACTGACGCTGGGCGCCAACGACCTGATCCTTGGACCTGCTGCCACGATCGGCGGATCTCCCTCAGCATCGGCCATGGTGGTGACCAACGGTACGGGACAGATGATCAAGCGCTACGCCGACCAGACGGTCAGCACGCCGGTGTCGTTCACGTTCCCGGTGGGTGACCATGACGGAACGTCGGAGTATTCGCCGGCGACCGTCGCACTGAATGCCGGCTCGGTTCTTTCGACGGCCCAGGTCGGCGTGCGGACGGTGAATGCCAAGCATCCGAACAATTCCAGCGCCACCGATTTCATCGATCGCTACTGGACGCTCAGTTCGTCGGGTGTCTCAAGCGCGTCGTACGATGCCCTGTTCACGTATGCCGACGGAGATATCCATGGTACGGAAAGCGTTTTGACGGGGGGGAAGTACTCAGGCTCTTGGTCGGCCACCGGACTGGTGAATGCCGGCACGAACACGGTAACGTTCACCGGTGAGTCGAGCTTCTCCGACTTCACGGCCGGCGAAGCGGGCGTTCTTCCCGTGGCAGTGACCTCCTTTGCCGCGGCGGCGTTCCACTCGGGCGTTGCCATCACGTGGACCACGGCAACAGAAACTGACAATGTGGGATTCGAGGTGGAGCGAAGAGCGGTGAACAGCGATCAACGGTCCATGGGCACTAATCACGGCTGGGGGGTCAGTGGCTGGGTGAAGGTCGGCTTTGTCGCCGGCGCGGGGACAGGCACCAGTCCACGCGAATACAGCTTCACCGACGCTCCGCCGCCGGGACGGTATGCCTATCGGTTGAAGCAAGTGGATCGCAGCGGCCGTTCGGCGTATGTCGGCGAAGCCGAAGTACTGTTTGGCGCGGCTCCTAACGTCTTTGCCCTGAGCGAGCCGTATCCAAACCCCTTCAACCCGTCTACCACACTGGAGTTCACACTCTCCGAAGACGAATTCGTGTCGCTGAAGGTCTTCAACGTGCTGGGTGAGGAAGTAGCGACACTCTTCAACGGTGTGGCGAAAGCCGGTATCGTCAACCGTACGATCTTCGATGGGACAAACCTCACCTCCGGCATCTATTTCTATCGCCTGCAATCCGACCGACAAGTGGTCACACGGCGAATGATGCTCATTCAGTGACCGATCCTACGTCGGTGCCCGAGACGCGTGATCGTTTCGGGCGCCGGCGCCATTGACGAAGCTGCAGGCATGCCGTCCTTCTTCCGGAACCGACCCATGAGAGCTGTTGTCACGTTCGTCTTTCTTCCCGTGGTCGCCCTGGCCGCTCTCGCGGCATCGGGGGCCGAGACACGCATACCGAACGAACACTACGTCCTTGCCAACGGGCTGAATGTCATCTTGCATGTGGACCGGTCCGACCCGATCGCTGCCGTTTACGTGAGCTTCCATGTGGGGTCGGCCCGTGAAAAGCCCGGACGTACCGGGTTTGCGCATCTGTTCGAGCATCTCCGGTTCAACGAATCGCAGCACATTCCGCAGGGTCAATGGTTCAAGAAGCTTCAAACGGCCGGTGCCACGAGCGTCAACGGGACGACGAACAACGACCGGACGAACTACTTTCAGGTGGTTCCACGGAACGCGGTCGAACTCGCCCTCTGGATGGAATCGGACCGGATGGGCTATCTGCTCAGCAAGCTCACCGTTGATGCGTTCGTCACGCAACAGAACGTCGTTCAGAATGAGAAGCGGCAGAACGACAATGCGCCGTACTCCCAGACAGGCACGATCATAGACCGACTCTTGTATCCGGAGGATCATCCGTACCATTGGCCGGTCATCGGCTCTCTGGAAGACCTGGCAACGGCATCGTTGAAGGATGTCGTAGAATTCCATAATGCGTATTATGGTCCCAGCAACGCTACGCTCGTGGTCTCGGGAGACATCGACGTCACTCAGACCAAGGCTTGGATCGAGAAATACTTTGGCGAGATCCCCTCTTCGAACAAACCCGCTCCGTTGCCCAAGATGCCGGTGCGGATGGCTGCCACCAAGCGGGCCGTTTTCGAAGACCCCTTCGCTTCCGCGCCGCAATTGACGATCGCGTTTCCAGCCGTCGAAGACAGCCACTCCGATGCCCCTGCGCTGAGTTTTCTATCGCGGGTCCTGGGGGGATCCAGGAAGTCGCCGCTGTATCGGATCATCGTGGAAGAGCGAAAGCTTGCCGCATCGGTCTCGGCGCGACCCGAAACGGGTGAATTGGCCGGCAAGTTTCTGATCAATATCAGGGCATTCCCGGGCACCAAGCTGGCCGACGTCGAGGCCGCCGTTGATGAGGCCCTGACACACTTTGAGCGCGAGGGATTCAGCGACGTCGATGTTGAGCGGCAAAAGGCCGGAGTGGAGTTCCGCACCATCAACTCCGTCAGCAGCGTCCTCGGAAAGGCGATGCGTCTGGCGGACGACAACATGTTCCGCGGAAGGCCGGACATGCTCGACGCTGACCTCAAGGCGTCGCTGGCGGTCACGGCGGCAGACGTCCATCGGGCCTACGACCGGTATCTCAGGGGACGGCCGCGCGTCATCCTCAGCACCGTGCCTCGAGGCAAGACCGAACTGGCGGCGGCCAATTCCGAGCCCATCACGCTGCCGGAGGAATCGATCGATCAGCAAGGCGTACGAAAGCGGCTGGCCGATACACCTGCTCCGGCCCCTATCCCATCCTCATTCGATCGCAGCAAGGAACCGTCTTTGGGTCCCGACCCCGTCAGCACCATGCCGGCCATTTGGACCGGCGCGCTGTCGAACGGGGTCCCGGTCTTCGGGGTCACGCAGCGGGAACTGCCCGTGGTCCAGTTCTCTGTGACGATGCGGGGCGGAATGATGCTCGACGAGCCGTTGAAGACGGGAACCGGCATGATGGTGGCCCGGATGTTGAACGAAGGAACGCGGTCGAAGACACCCGTGGAGCTTCGAGAGGCCATCGAAGACCTCGGCGCAACGCTTACCGTCACCGGGTCCGAAGGGGCTGTGGTGATCAACGGATTCTGCCTGACGCAGCGGCTGGATGCGACGGTGGCCTTGGCGCTCGAAATGCTGTTGGAGCCTCGCTGGGATGAGAACATGTTCGGGTTGCTCAAGACGCAGACTCTCGACGCCATCAAACGTTCCGAAGCATCCCCCACGATGATCGCCAGTCGCGTCTTCGACCGTCTGCTCTACGGTGAAGGCCATATTCTTGCGCGACCGGCGACGGGAACCTCAGCCACCGTCGCGTCGATGACACTCGAAGATCTAAAGAGCTGGTATGCCCGGAATGTATCGCCTTCCACCGCTCGCGTCGTAGTCCTTGGGGACATCGATCGCGAAGCATCGCTGGCAGCATTCCGCCATCTGGGGATGTGGAAGAGCACGGGCGTTGCCATGCCGGCCATCGCTGAGCCGTCGGGGGCTGCTCCGGGTCTGTACTTTGTAGACGTTCCAAAGGCGCGCCAATCCGTGATCCTGGCCGGTCACCTGGGGCCCGTCTACACTGATCCGGACTATTTCAAGGCCGTGGCGATGAACCACCGTCTCGGCGGGGACTTCAACAGCATTCTGAACTCAATCCTACGCGAGACCAAGTCGTACACCTACAGCGTCCGCTCATCCTTCACTGGCACCGACCTCACGGGTGTGTTCGTGGTGAACACGTCCGTTCAAGCGAACGCGACGTATGAGAGTCTGCAGATCATCCGGGACGCTATCGCTTCGTATCGGGACGGGATCTCCGCCGAAGAGCTTCAGCAGGTCCAGTCGACGTTGCTGCGCAGCAGTGCCGGACGATTCGAAACCCTGCCGAGGTTGGGCCTGATGGTGGCGCCCGTCGTTCTTTACGGACTGTCCGGCGACTATCTCGCAAAGCGGGAAGCGGATGTGCGCGCGATGACCGTCAGCGAGCATCGCGGGCTGGCGCGGAGGTACCTTCGACCCGATCGCATGATCTATGTTGTGGTCGGGGACAAAGCCAGCCAGTTCGACAGACTTTCCGACCTAGGTCTTGGTCATCCCATTCTTCTGGATGCGAATGGCGCACCCGCAACGCATTGATGGAAGCTCTCCGGAGCGTCGTCCTCAGCGGCACGTGATCCTGCAGATCCGCCCCGTGCCCAAGCCGTCGAACGTTCCCGACGGGTCAACAGCAGTTACACCCCTGCCGCCTCAGCGGGGAAATCACGACCTTGTGCATGGCGGCCTCGCGCCGCAGGTGCAGGTCATGAACGAGAACGACCACTTCCTCCTCAGCGAGCTGCGAAAAGGGAACGAGCGGGCCTTTGCCACGCTCTACGACCGATATTGGGAGAAGCTGTACTACGCATGCTTCAAGCGGATCGGTTCACGCGAGGAGACCGAAGACATCATCCAGGCGCTTTTCCTTGAAGTGTGGAAGATGCGTGAGCGACTCGAGATCCGCACCTCCATCGGTGTCTATCTCTTCGCTGCCCTGAAATACAAGATCTATCGTCACTACGATCTCAAGGCCATGACGCAGCGGCATGTTCAACAGCTGGGCGAGGAGGATGTTCCGGCGGAAGAGACGGTTGAGCGGGACCTTTCATTTGAAGAGTTGCAGCAGCAGCTGGAGGAAAGTATTCAGGCACTGCCGGATCGGTGTCGACTCATCTTTCGGATGAGCCGTGAGGATGAGAAGTCGGCCGATGAGATCGCAAAGGACCTGGGGCTGTCCGCCAGCACGGTCCACAATCAGATCACCAAGGCGAAGAAGTTGATCCAGGAGCACCTGCGGAGACTAACGCGATGAGGCCCCGCCGCATAGTAGTGATGGCCTGCGCAGCGCACTGAACAGTGAGGGTGCATCGTTCACAAGTTGCGCCCGACCCTACGACCATGACACCGATACCACCATACCGACTGATCCGCCGATTCTTTCAAGGGAGACTGAGCCCGCACGAGCGCATCGAACTCGAAGCCTGGTATGCATCGGCCGACGACGGGGCCGACGCAGAGGTCGGCTCGGTTCAGGGTGAGACGTTGGAATCCGTCAAGCAACAGATGTACAACGACCTGCGCCGACGAATGGGATCATCATCCACGCGCCTGCGCCCGACCCCGCTTGTCTGGCGCATCGCCGCCGTGCTGGCGTTCGTCGCACTTGTTCCTTGGGCCGGCGTGACGGTGTTCGAAGCCATGTGGGGTCCGACCCCCGCTTCTGATTGGACCGAAAAGAGCACCTTGCCCGGCGAACGCTGGATGGTCACATTCGTCGATGGCAGTCGCGTGACCCTCAATGCCGGTTCCTCGCTGCGCTTTCCGCGAGCGTTCGCCGAGCGCTCCCGTGAGGTCATCCTGACCGGAGAGGCATACTTCGAGGTCGCCCGAGATACGGCCCGCCCTTTCAGCGTCAGGTCGGGTGAGCTGCGAACGACGGTACTGGGCACGTCGTTCAACGTGAATGCATTTCCGGAGGAAGGACAGATCATCGTTTCGCTGCTGGAGGGACAGGTCTGTGTCTCCGGGGCCGAGACAACAGAGGGTCCGCGATCGGTGATGCTTCGTCCTTCACAACAACTGGTCTACGATCGAGCGGACCAGACGGTCACAGTCGCCGTCGCGAACGTTCAACAGGCCGTCGGCTGGAAGGATGACCAACTTCGGTTCGACCATCAGCCGCTGTCGAAGATCCTGACCACGTTGGAAAGGACCTATGGCGTCAGGTTCGAGCTTGCCGATACGTCCTACCACTCCCGGCGCTACTCGGCCAACTTCAACAAAGCATCGCTCTGGGCCGTCACGGAGGTGCTCCGCAAATTGACCGGTCTGAATGTCCGTCACGTGCGCGAGAACGGCGAACTGAAGAAGATCGTCTTCCATCGCTGACCGTCCGTCCGCCGTCCCGGTCTTCTCTCCGCTGATATGATCGAGCCAGACCTATGAACTCCCTCCTCGGCCCCGCCTCCCGGTATCCAGGTCGTTGCTCACGACTGATGAGGGCTTTCGGCATTGTGCTCGTCGTCGTTCTCCTACCGGCCATCGGATCGGCCCAGAGTCTTCGCGAGACAACCTTGCCTTCCCTTGGACCCGGAAAGACGCTGGAGGAGATCTTTCGGGAGATTGAGCGGCAGACCTCGTTCCGGTTCACGTATGATGTGGCCGAAGTGCCGCTGTCCGCCACGCTGTCGGGCGGGACGCCCAGCGGCAATCTGCTCCAGGTTCTGCGTGGACTCGCCCGGGAATTCAGTCTGGTCTTCACACAAATAGACAACCAACTCGTCGTCCGCAGGTCGGCCGGAGATCCAGGTGAGTCCGTACGGGAGTCGGGCACGATCCGAGGCAGGGTCATCGACCGGACGTCGGGATCGCCGCTGGTCGGAGCAAACGTGCTCCTGCAAGGAACGAGCCGGGGTGCCTCGGCCGACGAGAACGGACGCTTCAGCATCACGAACGTCAATTCGGGAGAGTACACGCTTCTGGCTCGATACGTCGGCTATCTCTCCCGAAGCGAGGTGGCGACGGTGACCGGAGGGGAGGTGACCGAGATCTCCATCGGGCTCGACCAGTCGATGATCACGGTCGACGAGGTTGTTCAGACCGGCACGTTCAGCCAGCGCGAAAAGAAGGAGATGGCAAATCCTATCACGGTCTTGCCAATGTCCACGATCCGCCAGGCGATGCCGGCGGTCACGAACTTGACCGACATCCTCTCGACGAATGTTCCGGGCTATTTCGATGATGCCACGAGCGGATTCAACTTCGCTTCGACGACCAATCCGATCATCCGTGGGTCTTCGAGTTCCTCCGGCAAGCAATTGGTGATCTATATCGACGGGATCCCGGTTTCGAACGAATCCTACAAGCAATCATCGCCCTACACGGCCGTCGCGATCAACGGCACGCCGCCGGTGAGCCAGCAGCAGGACATCAACAAGCTCGTCAACCTTAACGACGTCGAACGGATCGAGGTCTTGCGCGGGCCGATGGCGTCAACGCTGTACGGGTCGGGGGCCGGCAACGGGGTGATCAATATCATTACGAAAAAGTCGTCGGTGAACCGGACCCGCGCGTCGCTCCTGCTCACACGATCGAGCGTTTCGGACATCTACTCCGACGGCGACCCGACCAAAAGCAACCAGGTACTGACGCTGGCGGGTGGTTCGGGGCAAGTGGGCTACAACCTGGGGCTCTCGCGGCTGACGCGCGATTACACCTATCAACCGACGGCCATTCCGGCGTACGTGTCGTGGTCGGGCAACGCCGGCACCAAGCTGAACCTGGAGGCGGTGCTCGTCGACACTCGGTTTGATTACATGGCTACGACGAGCGGTGCTCAATCGGTCTCGAAGATGTGGCAGAAGTATGCCGAAGAGCGCGGCTGGGACAGCGTGCCGTCTCCTTCGGCGGCAAATTGGAAGATGGATAACAAGACCTTCAACGCCAGCATGATCCTGAAGCACATGATCATGCCGAACTGGTTCCATTCCGTATTGTTCGGCTATAACTCGTATCAGCAGGACCAGTATGACTTCGCGGCTCCCTCGTCCGCGAACCGCTGGCGCGTGTCGACGACGACGATGGCGAAGAACTCGGTGCGGTACTTTTCCAACTACTTCACGCCCTTGTTCGATGACCTCAAGTTCGACGTCACCGCGGGGTTTGAATACTGGAGGTCGAATTACGACAACGCGACCCTTTATACCGCCAAGCCCTACGACGGACAGCTGGCCGGACAGACGATTCTCAATGTGCCGGGGTCGACGCGCACGTACCGGCGCGACGAGAACTGGGGCTATTTTGCCGAGACCGTCATAGGGTACGCGGGGCGGGCGTTCTTGACGGCGGGTGGGCGGATGGAGCGGAGCAGCAACATCACCGCCAACGGCGGAAAGACGCTGGCCCCACGGGCCGGACTCTCGTACGTCCAGCAATTCGACGAGGTCACCGTCAAACCTCGCTTCTCCATCGGAAGCACGGTCACGCCGCCACGATGGGAACAGGTGGTCGGGGTGGTCTCCTCGTCCGTGACGGTCCTGCCGAACAACTCCCTCCGGGCGGAGAAGAACGCCGGATACGAAGTGGGCGCCGATCTCTTCTACGCCGACCTCGCGACGATGGAGCTGACATATTACAGCCAGGTGGCCAGCGACCTGATCTTCCTCGAGACCCTTCCCACGACGCCGGGGCAGCCGGCTCAGCAGCAGTACATCAACATCGGCCGGGTCACGAACAAAGGCTTCGAAGTGACCGGCTCGATCGCGCTCACGCCATTTCAGGTGCGATTCACATATACGGCCCTTGACAATCGCTATGGAGCCGGCTATGTCGGATACAACGAAGGCGAACGGGTGCTCAATTCTCCGAGGATCATCGCCAACGCGTCGGTAGCGTACATGCTGCCCGATGTCTTCTCGCTGACCTCCAAACCGTCGTCGTTGAGCGTGCAGGTGCACCACCGCGGCACGATGCGGACGACGGAGCAGCTGCTCTACTACTATGACGAGCAGTTCCGACCCGATCATCCGGTCGCTCCCTCGCCAACACCCATCATCGACGCCGGGTCCTACACCCTCCTGAATGCGAGCATGACGTACTGGGTGACCGACGTTGCGCGCGTGCTCTTCGAGCTACGCAACATCGCCAACACTCAAGTGGTGCGCGGTTTGCTCTATCCGCTCGTCGGCCGGGAGATTACGGCCGGCGTCGCCTTAGAGTTCTGAACGCACGGCGATCTCCGACGGCGATGACCATGCGATCCCCGACCTTTATCCACACTTCCTCGAATCGACCCATGCGCGGCGCCGCCAGTGTGTCACTTTCGCTTCTGTTGCTTGCGGGAACGCTTCCCGGGCAGTCGGTGATCACCTCCGACCGGTCGGCATACGCTTTCGACCTCAACACGCTCCTCACGGTCCGGCCGGCCAAACCCGTCGCCGGAGACAGCCTGCAGGTTCTGTTCGACCCGCGCCGAACGATACTGGAGAAAGCGTCGGACCTGTTCATGACGACCGTCTTCTACGCAGACTCCGTCGCCGACGTCCGTTCCATTCCGATGGTCCGACAGGGAGAGCACTGGACGGCTTCACTGCCGGTCCCCGCCGACGTAAGCCTCCTGGGCTTGAAGTTCGAGAACGAAGAAGCCGAGGTCGTCAACAACATCAGCGGATACTTCGTGCCGATGCACGACGCCGCGGGAACACGCACGCTTCGCGCAACGCTGGGTCTCTTGACGGCCCGGACCGAATGGGGGCGCTACATCGGCTTTTCGGGTGGCAAGGACCCTGAGGCGCTCAAGGAGCTTGCGTCGATCCTGGAGGCGCATCCCGAATACCGACCGCGGATGATCAATACCTTCATGCGGCTTGCGGTGCGGAATCGGGACCGAGGCGAGAACGCGGCGGCGGAAGCGCTCGTCGACGAATACAAGTCGAAATATGCCGTCACCGAAGCGGACTACATCAATCTGGCGTATGGCTACAACCTGCTCAGCAAAGCGTCGAAGATGGCGGCCCTCGTCGTCGAGGCGCGCACAAAGTTTCCCGGAGGGTATTTTGACCAGAACGAACGCCAGCGCCTCATCCTGCAGGAGAAGGATGTTGCGAAGCAACTGTCGCTCCTCGAAGATGCGGCACGTCAGGGGGCACCGGGCCAATTGGTGACTCGAAGCCTCTCCCTCATCGTGCACAACGTCTTGAAGGCCAAGGACGAGGCGAAGATCCGCGAGATTGTCAGCCGGTTCAGCGACCGGCTCACTCCAGAGCTGCTAATGACCATTTCCAAAGACACCAGGAATGCGGACGAGTTCCCGGAGCTCGTCGACTTTGCCGAGGACATGGCGCGGCTCGCCGTCACCCGGGCCGAGGCGGAATTGCAATCTCCCACAACACCCAAGCCGGAATTCACGTCAGACCTGACCTGGAAACGACAGCGGCGCACTTCGCTCATCTGGGCCTACATCGGCCTCGGCAACCTCCTCGTCGGGCGAAACCGCGACGCCGAGGCCCTGGAGACCTTCGACCGGATGGCGGCGCTGACGCCGCTGGAGACCTTCAAGAATGAGGAGATGATGGAGAACTACGCTCGCGCCCTCGTCTCAGGCAAGCGGTATGACGACGCCGAACGGATCATCGAGCATGCGATCCGCACCGAACGCGTCACCTCAGCCATGAAGGGGACGCTACGGACCGTGTACCTGCAACGCTATGGCAATGACGAGCGATACCTCCAGGTCGTCGCGGGGTTCGAAAAGAAGCTGATGGACCGCCTGAAGGCGGAGGTGAAGCCAAAATTCGTCGACAAGCCGTCATTCCCGTTCACCCTCAAAGACCTGGATGGCCGGGCGGTCTCGTTGTCGTCACTCCAAGGCAAGATCGTGATCCTCGACTTCTGGGCGACCTGGTGCGCGCCGTGCCTGGCGTCGTTCCCCGGCATGCAGAAGGCCGTCGACCGGTTCGCGGGCGACACCAACGTCGTGTTCTTGTTCATCAACACGTCGGAAAAGGGGAAGGACATCGATAAACGGGTCGCCAGCTTTGTCGCGTCGAAGAAATACTCCTTCCGGGTCCTGCTCGACGGCGACTACAACGTGCGCGACGCGTACGAGGCCCGAAGCATTCCGCACAAGTTCTTCATCGATCAGAAGGGAAGGATTCGGCTCCGCACCGTCGGCTATTCGGGGAGCCCGGATCGGCTGGTGGACGAGATCGCCGCTGTCATCGAGCTTCTGAAAGAAGCTTCGTAAGGGATGGAATGTCCATGAGATCCTCACCAGTATCCTGGAGCCTCGCCCTGGCGGCGGTCCTGTTGGCGCTTCCGATCGTTGCGCGGGCACAGCTAAGCGCGGCACTCGACTCGACGTTTGGCGCGGGCGGCACGGTCACGACGCCTTTTGGAGCGGCCGGGGACCTGGCGTACGCGGTCGTCGTCCAACCCGACGGAAAGATCGTCGCAGGCGGCGCGGCAAATATCGGCGGGAACGACGACTTTGCCCTGGTACGATACAACTCCAACGGATCGATCGACTCCACTTTCGGCACCGCCGGCAGGGTGACAACGGCGATCGGGACCTCAACCGAGACCATCTACGCCCTTGCGCTACAGCCCGACGGCAAGATCATTGCGGCGGGCGTCAGCATTCAGACCGGCTCTCAGCGCGACTATGCCCTCGTGCGATACCATCCCGACGGCCGCATCGACAGCACGTTCGGCACGAACGGTGTGACGATCACGTTTCTCTCCACCACGATCGACTACCTCTACGCGATGGCCCTGCGCCCCGACGGCAAGATCCTCGTGGCCGGGAGCGCGAACGACGGCACGCAGGCAAATTTCACGCTGATCCGCTACGGGTCGGACGGGAGGATCGACACGACGTTCGCCACGAGAGGGATGGCGACGGTGAACTTTGGTGCCTCATCGACGGCTCGTGCGATCGCATTGCGGAGCGATGGCAAGATCGTCGTCGCCGGCAATGCGAACAATGGAGCCGACCAGGACATTGCCGTGGCGGTATTCGACAGCACCGGCGCTCCGTTCACCGGGTTCAATTCGACAGGACGCGCGACGACGCCGATCGGCACGTTGAACGACTTTGGCTATGCCATGTTCATCCAGCCCGACGACAAGATCGTCGTGGCCGGTTCCTCTCGGGTCGGATCATTTGATAATGTGGCGTTGGTCCGATTCAATGCGAACGGCACGCTTGACGAGACCTTCGGCACGGGCGGGAAGGTGGTGTCGGGCATCGGGACGGAAAAATCGGTTGCTTGGGCTGCCGTCGATCTCGGACCTCAGGGTATCCTAGTTGGCGGGCAGGTCTCAACCTCCAGCACGGGGCAGTTCCTCCTCGCACTCTACACGCCCTTGGGCGTCCTCGATGCCTCCTTCGGCACGAACGGAAGCGTCATCACGCCCATGGGCAATGGCGCCGGGTGGGCTTACGCACTCGGAATGCAACCCGACGGAAAGGTTGTGCTTGCCGGATATGCACAGGTGCAGGGCGCAAACCTGACGAATGACTTCGCCGTCGTCCGGTACATGGGGGCCTTTGTGCCGACGGGCGTCGAGAACGGCGGATCGTCGATCCCGCATTCAATATCGCTCGAGCAGAACTATCCGAACCCGTTCAACCCGGCGACTCAACTTGTGTTCAAGATCCCGGAGGCCGGCAGGGTGCGCTTGTCGGTGTTCGATCTCCTGGGTCGGGAGGTCGCCGTTCTGCTTGATGACGAGCGGCCGGCGGGGACCCACACGGCCCGGTGGGACGCACCGTCGATGAAAAGCGGCGTCTACTTCGCCCAGCTGCAAAGCCATGGCCGCAGACTGACGAAGAAGATGACCCTCGTGCGTTGATGTTCGGGCAGACCGAAAGCCATCGAACGCAAACAGAATGAGTATGAAGAGACAAACGCTGACATTGATCACGATGCTGACGGTCGCGGCGGGAACACTCCTAGCGCAGGCCCCGACACCGGTGGCAATCTACGTCAAACCCACCGCGGTGAAGGTGGGGGCCGGTGAGAAGTTCCAGGTGGTTCTGACGGCGGTCATCAAGAAGCCATGGCATATCAACTCCGACCGGCCGCATGACGAGATGCTCATCCCCACCACCCTCTCGGCAGAGGGCACGGGGGTCACGCTCGCGGCCGTGGCCTTCCCCAAGGCTCACGACGTCAAGCTGGCGTTCTCAGAAAAGCCGGTCTCGGTCTTTGAGGAAAGCGCGGACTTCAAGCTCACGTTCCAGGTCGCACCGTCGGCACCCGCGGGCGCTCAGTCGTTCGACATCACGTTCGATTTCCAGGCCTGCAACGACGTCAGCTGTCTGGCGCCGGACGCGCTCACGGTCTCGCTCGACGTGACCGTGGAACCGGTGAAGAAAGAGGTGCCGGCTTCCGTTCCGCCCGCACCGGAGAAACCAAGAACTGCCGCTCCGCAGACGACACCCAGTGACACGACCGACGTCTCACCTGCCGATACGGTCAGTTCCGTCGTCGCGTCCGAGCCTCCGGCGACCGTCACGACCAGCGACGCCGAAGCATCCTTGTTCGACGGGCAGGGGCTGCTGGTCAGTCTCATGGTCATCTTTCTTGGAGGCCTCGCTCTGAATCTGACGCCGTGCGTGTATCCTCTTATTCCGATCACGATCGGATACTTCGGCGGACAGAGCGAAGGGAGCACGGGACGCCTGTTCCTTCTCGGCCTTCTCTACATGCTCGGAATGGCGCTCACGTATTCCGTGGTGGGCGTGGTGACGGCTCTCAGTGGCGCCATGTTCGGCACCCTGCTCCAGAACGTCTACGTCATCATCGGCATCGCAGCGTTGTTCGTCGTGCTCGCGCTCAGCCAGTTCGGCGTATATGAATTCAAGCTGCCAGATTCCTGGACGGCAGCCGCGGGTGGGGCTCGCACCGGACTCTACGGGGCCTTCTTCATGGGCCTGACGATGGGCATCGTCGCGGCGCCGTGCATTGGTCCGTTCGTACTCGGGCTCGTCACGTATGTCGCGGCAAAAGGGGACCCGATGCTGGGATTCCTGATGTTCTTCGTCCTGGCGCTGGGTCTCGGCCTCCCGTATCTCTTCCTGGTACTCTTCTCGGGCAAGATCAAAAGCCTTCCCCGGTCGGGTGAATGGATGGAGGGAGTGAAGCACGTGTTTGGATTCCTTCTTCTCGGGATGGCCGTATACTTCATCGGCCCCGTACTGCCGAACGCGTTCCGGACACATGCGCTTCCGGTCTTCGGCCTGCTGGCGGCGGCGATCCTGCTGTTCTTTGACACGAAGGGCAACAGCGTTCGTGCCTTCCACTGGTTCAAAGTGGCCTTTTCGGTCGTGGTGCTGGCTGTGTCCGCCTACGCGATGGTCCCGTCGCAGCGCACCGAGCCCGAGTGGCAGGCCTTTACGGAAGAGCGCTTCGACGCTTCCACCCGCAATGGCGAGCGGATGATCATCGACATCTACGCCGAATGGTGCATCCCCTGCAAAGAACTGGATGCGCGGACGTTCTCCGACCCGCGCGTCGTCGACGCGTTCAATCGGTTCACGGCTTACAAGGTCGACGTGACGCAGGCGGGATCGGAAGAGACGAAACGGCGCACGGAGCAGTTCCGGGTCGTCGGCGTGCCGACGGTGCTGATCATCGACGCGCAGGGCAGAGAGGTCGAACGGATCACGGGATTCGTCGATGCTGAGGAATTCCTGAGGCGGATGCGGCCGGCGATGTGAGTTCCAACACTTTGCTGTCGACTCGAGAGAGTTGGCCGTGCGAAGGTGAATCTCACAGCGGACACGCTGCGGATGAGTGGCTTCGCAATGTTGAGAGGAGCACACTTCACAGAAGCATCATGTGTCGCCGCAACCTTTGGAGGGATCTTCGCGTACATTGCGCGCATCCGCTCTCCGAGGACCGCATGCGCACCGCTGCCCGACTGCTGCTCGTTGCACTTCTCATCCCCGACCTTTCCGCCCAATCCTCCTTCACCGGCGACATCGCCGGCCGCGTGCGCGATGCACGAACGCAGGAGTCCCTTTTCGGTGTCAATGTCGTCGTTGTTGAGCAGCCCACCCTCGGCGCAGCCAGCGACACGGCGGGCGTCTTTCGCATCTCGAAAGTGCCCGTCGGCACCTACAATCTCCGCGTGACGGCCGTCGGCTACACGGCACAGATCGTCACGAACGTCGTCGTGACCACCGGCCGCGCGACTCCGGTACTGGTACTTCTTGACGAATCTGCCGTCGCGATGAGTGCGGTGACCGTGCAGGCCACCTACTTCGGCCGCGGACAACAGCTGTCGCCGATCAGCGCCAACCAGGTCGTGCGGTCGGAGATCCTCCGGCTGCCGGGGTCGGCGCAGGATGTGCAACGTGTCGTGCAGAGCCTTCCGGGCGTTGCGTCATCGACCGACAACATCAACGAGCTTATCGTGCGCGGCGGCGCTCCGTTCGAGAACCTGACGATCATGGACGGCATGGAGATCCCGTCCATCAATCACTATTCCAATCAGGTCAACTCGGCCGGACCGATCAACATGGTCAATGCCGACATGATCGAAGACGTGCAGTTTCTCACGGGCGGATTCCCGGCCCGGTTTGGAGACAAGGCCTCGTCGGTCATGAACATCACCGTGCGCCAGGGGGACCGCAGTGTCGACTTCGCCTCGAAGAGCGGTTTCTCGATGGCCGGCATCGGCGGACTATTCGAAGGACGGCTCGGCGACCGCGGGTCGTACATCATCTCCCTGCGCAACAGCCTGCTCGAAGCGGTCGACAAGATCCTCGGCTTGGGCACGATCTCGCTGACGGCCATTCCACGCTACTGGGACGCACAGGCCAAAGTGGTCTACGATCTTTCCTCGACGCAATCGCTCAGCCTGAACGGCTTGTTCGGCGACAGCCGCATCACGTTCGACGGCTCCCCGGAGGAGGTGGACGAACTCCGAGCCGGGCGCATCGACACCTCGGCGGTCGACCGGCTCGACCCGGTCACGCGGCAGTACGCTGCCGGCCTCACGCTTCGCACCCTGCACGGCAAGAGTGGTTACAGCACCATCACGCTCTTCGCCAACGGCGTCATGAGCGACGTCGAGGTCTTCAACGACACCTATCGCCGGGTCTACGATGCCCGTGGCCGAGTGGCCGCATATGACCGACTGGCAACTCACAGCTTCTTCCGCAATGGTTCGAGCGAGCAATTCGCGGCCCTAAAAGCAGAGTGGTTCACCCAGCCGCATCCCCGGCATGAACTGTCACTGGGTGCGGCGGCGGGCACGACGACACACTGGTCGAATGATGTCCGGCTCGCGCCCGATACGCTCCGGTTTGACTTGGACCGCAACGGGCAGTTCGAGACGGGCCCTGTCGTTCGCTACGGAGGCCATTACCAGGACACGCTGGCATTCGGCCACGCCTCGAAATTGTACGCGTATGCCAGCGACCGCATCCGTCTTTTCAACGACCTTCACATGACTGTGGGACTTCGGTATGACCGCTTCACGTACTCCGGACGGTCGACGCTGTCGCCGCGCTTCAGCCTTGCGTGGCAGGTGCTGCCGCCGACGACCGTGCTTACTCTGGCAGCTGGCGAATTCACCCAAGCCCAGCCCTTCGTCTTCTACGGCGACATTCGTAACACAGGCGTCAACCGAACGCTGGATCATTTGCGGGCCCGACATTTGGTGTTGGGTGTGGAGCACATCGCAGGTGAAGGGCTGAAGATGAGCCTGGAAGCGTACATCAAGGGGTACCGGAATGTGGCTGTGGAGGAGGACTTTATCTACAGTGCGGTCGATACGTTCTATTCCGATCGCCTTCTGACAACCGGACAGCGGCGCTCGCACGGGTTGGAACTCTTCATCCAGCAAAAACAGGTGGAGGATTGGTACGGGACGATCAGTCTTTCATGGTCGAAGACGCAGGACCACGATCCCCGCATCCCTCCGCTGAAGACGTGGTACGATTCGGACTATGACTATCCCGTGGTGCTCTCGGTGATGGGAGGGAAGGTGGTGAAAGGGGTGCGCGACTGGCTGGACGGCACGCCGTTCTTCATCAAGTATCCGTCGTACGTCCTCCCGCTGTCGAACGAGATGGAACTGAGCTTCAAGTATCGGTATCAGACGGGAAGGCCGTACACGCCGTCGGAATACGTCACGTGGCAACAGAGGAACGAAGCCGGGCTACGGTGGTCGAACGGCGTCTGGGTGAATTCGAACCGGGTCAACGGAGAGCGCTACCCCGACTACAGCCGGTTCGACATTCAGTGGCTCAGCCGGTTCTACGGCAAGGGATGGAACGTCAACATCTTCGTGTCGATCTTCAACCTCTTCAACACACGCAACGTATTCTTCGAGAGCCTGCGCAGCGACGGAACGGTGCAGACGGTTTACCAGTTCGCGTTCTTCCCAGTAGGGGGCGTGGAAGTGGAGTTCTGATCAGCACAGTGGCCTTGAGGGCAAATCCGAAATACGCCACGAAGCCTGCCTGACGGCAGGTGGCCACTTTGTGGAATTCCGATGCAAATCCCATTGGCTCGCGGTTGAAGGGCGAAGACGGAGCAGCCAGACTCTGCGCGCAGACCCTCAACAACGTTCGTGGTTGGGACTTCGTGCTTTGATACTGTTTCGAGTTTCGTATTTCGGGCTTCATGCTTCAGACATAGAGGGCGCTTCCGAACTCCCTCCGATACCTCACCGTCACCTCATGGTCTTCCCCCAGGTACTTGAAGATCGCCACACACGCCTTC
>CAZOMY010000050.1:0-16988 GCA_964581115.1 uncultured Ignavibacteriaceae bacterium
ATGCCTGCCCGCCGGTCAGGCGGGGCGGTAATCGTTTTTCCGCAACCTGCTAGAAACCCTGATTCTTAAAAGCATCATAGTAGGGCCCTTTTTGGTTGACACGGGGGCCAAAATGGCCTAAGTTAGGTTATCGTTAAAGTTACCGATTTGAATTAACCGTTCGAGCAACGGAGAATGCCCGATGATCGCACCGTTGAATGTCCGTCAGGCCCTGCTTGGGTGCACAGTCGGATTCCTTTGGGCTTCGAAGATGACCGCCCTCAGGGCTTTCGCCGCCGGCCTCATGCTGATGGCGGGGCAGTCGATGGCGTTATATGGTCAGACGCCCGGCAAGATCTCGGGCCTCGTGCGTGATGCGCAGACCGGAGAACCGTTGATCGGGGCCAACATTCTCGTCGTCGGGACGACGCAGGGGGCTTCGACACAGGTGGATGGCACGTACTTCATTCTCAACGTCATGCCGGGACGGTATGACCTTCAGGCAAGCATGCTGGGCTTTCGAAGGGTCACGCTCAAGGGGATCATCGTGAACAGCGGCCGGACGACCGACGCCGGCTTTGAGATGACGTCGGAGGCGATCGAGCAGCAGGAAGTGGTGGTGCAGGCGGTCAGGCCCGACGTTGAGCGCGAGAAGACCTCGACAAGCGCGATCGTCCGGTTTGACGAGGTTTCGGAGATCGCGGGCATCCGCGACGTCGATGACGTCATCGGTCTTGCCGCCGACGTGACCGACGGACATTTCCGGGGCGGACGCGAGAACGAAGAGTACTACACACTGCAGGGGCTCGGCATCGTCAATCCGCTCGACGCCACGGCGGCCTTTCGTCCGATCATGAGTGCCGTGGAAGAGGTGGAGGTGGTGACGAGCGGGTTCGGGGCTCAATACGGCAACGCACAGTCGGGGGTGGTGAACATCACGATGAAGGAGGGGTTGCGAGACGCCTGGCGCAGTCGTTTCGAGGCGCGTCTGCGCATGCCGGGGCTCAAGTACTTCGGCCCCAGCGTGTACGACGAAAGTGCCCAGCCGTACATGCAGAAACTGGCCGATTGGAACTTCTGGCGCTATGGCGACGCCTCGACGGCCAACACGCCCGTCTTTGCCTTCTTCAATTCACAACGGTTCGGTGGCGATACGGCGATCATGGTTCAGGCCGCCCGACTGATGTGGGAGACGGCCTCGCAGTATGATAAGAACCGCACCTACTGGAACACCATCGATTACTCTGTCGAGGGCTCGACCGGAGGCCCGATCGACGAAGGCGTGACGATGTTTCTGGCGCTGCGGTCCGAGGTGCAGCACGCGATCGTTCCGACCGAAGAGCCGAACCAGGAGCGCCAGGTGATGGGCAATCTCGTGTTCGACATGGGAGGCGGGGCGACGCTGCGTGTGAGCGGCGGAACGCAGTTCGAGTTCGACAATCTCCTGAGCGGCGGGACCGGATTCTACGCGTGGATGTGGGACCGGATCCTGGGCATCTCGCAGCGGGAGCGGCTCAACCGTCAGGTCGGAATGCGGTTCACCCAGACGGTCGACCCTTCCACCTTCTACGAAGTGAAGCTCAACGCGCTCGGCACGAGCCGGCGCGAGGGAGCGTCTCCGTGGTACGACACCGTGACCGATGCGGTGCGGAACATGGAGACGGGAAGCGCGGTCATCACCCGAGAGATGAATTTTCTGGCATACACGTCGATGCCCGGAAAGACCTTCATGTACCTCGGGAATTCCCGCTCAAGCTTCGTCAATGAACATACCTTCACCGCTTCGCTCGAAGCCTCGTACACGAGCCAGGTGACCGCTTCGCACCTCATCAACGCGGGCCTGCAAGCCAACGTCTACCGCATCGACGTCGACAACGTCAGCAACATCAAGTCGCGGGGCAATATCATCAGCCAGCGGTATGAGGGATCGCCGTTCGAGCTTGGGCTGTATGCGCAGGACAAGATGGAATTTGAGGGTATGATCGCCAACCTGGGCCTGCGGTGGGACCTGTGGAGCTCGAACTATCAGTTCTATACCGACCAATTCGATCCATTCGTTGTATTGGATGCGAACGGCAACCCCACGTCGGTGCGCGATCCCGAGCGGGCACCGAAGACCGACCCTGAGCCCGTTGGACGCCTGCAGCCGAGGTTCGGTGTCTCGTTCCCCGTCACGCCGACCACGGTCTTTCATCTGAACTACGGTACGTTCATGCAGCGGCCTTCGTTTCAATACGTGATCGGCGACGGGCAACGCATGATCCCGACGCCGTCGGTTCCGACCGTGGCGACGCTGGGCAATCCGCGCCTCGAACCGGAGGTCACGAACAGCTACGACGTCGGCATCATGCAAGGGTTGGGGGAGGGTTTTACGCTCGACGTGAGTGGGTACTATAAAGACATCAAGAATCAGGTCGAGCAGGCGCTCTTCACGGATGAGAAGACGAGTACGAGCTACACCTCGTACTTCAACCGTGACTACGCCGACGTGCGCGGCTTCCGCATCTCGCTGTCGAAGCGTCGGGGAGACCTGACCGCCATACTGAACTATCAGTTCAGCGTGGCGACGGGCAAGAGTTCGTCGACGGCGAATGCCCCGGTGGTCATCAAGCGCGACGCCTCCGGAGTGGTATCGACCGACGCGGTTTCGCAAGTGCCGATCCGCGACGTTCTGTTGAACTTCGACCGAACCCATAACCTGGTGGCGAACCTTGGGTACCGGACCGGAAACGAGACGGGCGTGGAAGTGTTCGGCGTGCACCCGCTGGACGACATCGTCGTGGCGGCGACCTACCGGCTGAACAGCGGCCGGCCGTATACATCGTCGTCGAATCTGCTCGACATCAACGGCCGGCGGACTCCGATGGAGCAGACCGTCAACCTGAGGATCTCCAAGCAGGTGCGCAAGTTCTTCGGAACGACCGCAACATTCTATGTCGAGGTCCTCAATCTGCTCAACGAGAAGATCTACAATTACAACTATCTGTTCGCGACGGCGAACAAGATCGACCAGAATCCTGCGCTCGAACGCTACGAGCAGTACGCGTGGGACGACCCCGACTACGGCGTCCTGTGGTACGACGACCAGAACGAGGACCGGAGCGCGTATCCGGTCGACCACACATTCCTGCTGTACCAGAATCAGCCCCGATCGTTCTACGTTGGGTTCTCGTTCGAGTTCTGACGACCTCTGACCGTGGACAGTACCATGACACGATCCTGCTTGATTGTTGCCGCTGCGTTCCTGCTCGTCTCCGTTGCCCCCGCCCAACGCGATCACCGGACGCACACACGCAGCATGCTGCGGCAGACGGTGTACAATACGGGCGAGTTGGGGCGCGCGCTTGAAGGGTCCAATTCGTCGACGGTCGGCATCGCCGACGGTACATCGGCCCTCGAATGGCCGCCGTATGGTCGTCAGACGATCGACGGTGTCATCTACTTCGGACACCAGAACAGCCAGGGGGCCGGCTTGGTGCTCCGCGCACTCGTGAACGGCATCTACGAAGCCCGGGCGTGCGGTGGCATCACCGACGGATCGGGCAATCAGGTGCCGATCGCCGGCGTCTATGTCGAGCCCGGGCTGGTGACGCGCACGGAGAACTTTCCGCTCCTGGGCAACGGCGACCTGAACCCGATGTACAATCCCGACGAAGCGGAAGAGATCATCGTGGCGAAGTACAGCACGATACCGCCGATGCGCTTGAGCATCACGCAGACGAGCCGTGCGTGGAGCTTCCCGGGCTATGATTCGTTCATCATCATCGAGTATGAGATCACCAACACCGACACCGTCGACTATACGGAAGGGTTCGTCCTCTTTCAGAACGCTTTCTCCCCATCGGCGTTCGGCTTGATGCGCAAGTACGGCGTCTGGAACGAATCGTCGACCACGAGCCGAAGCCGTGAGGAGTACTCCCGCTACAATTTCTCCCGGTTCCTCAACTACGTCCACTCCCGGGACGGCTTCCCCGACATCAACAGCGTCACCGGGACGTCGTACTTCAACACGTGGTCGATGGCGGGGGATCGCGGCGGATTGACCGCCCCGCAAGCCGTGGGCATGCTGCCGCTTCATTATGATTACGAGAACTTGCAGCATCGTTCGGAGGTGGTCTACATCGTGTCGGACTCGGCGCGTGTGTGGGACGAGAACGGCAAGTTCCGGCAGCCGTACACCACCGAGGCGAGCGGCAACCGGAATCAGGACCTCAGCCGGACGATCAACCTCGGGATGACGCTCACGGTCCACAATCAGCTGGGATACAGCATGCGGTCGTCGAGCGCGACGCCGTCGACCGATTCGACGAACTGGTACAATGATCTGGCTATGCCGGGCACGCTCGACCCTGCGACGTTGCAGTCGTTCATCGACTACTGGCATGGCCGGATGCGGCCGCGGGCCTACTCGGGGAGCGGGTATACGCAAGCCTTCTTCCGCTACACATCGTTCGGCCCGTACGTCTTCACGAAGGGACAGACACTCCGCTTCGCCGTGGCTCAGGTGGTCGGCTACGGTCCTGGCACGCCGCGAGACTCGATCTGGAACGACGCCGGCGGCCGCGCGACCGCCGGGACGAACAACAGCTGGTTCTCGCCCGTGCCGTCGTGGGGACGGGAGGTCTCGTATCCGAACCTATCATCGATCGCCGGCGTGACGACGATGGGAAGCACCTATCTGCAAACGCGGGAAGTGCCGTGGTATGTCACGGGCGCCCGCGGCATCTCGCGGGCCGATACGGTTCCCGTGATCTCGGTGCGCGACGTGGCCGACCGGGCCATTCAGGCCTATACCGGCCGTCCGCTGGTCAAATACGACGGACGACAGTTCAAACCCGAGAGCACGGGCGCCGCCGGCTCGTACCGGACCATCAACATTCCGATCCCGGCCCCCGTCATCCAAGTGTTCGACGCCGCCGACGTGAAGAACCGGATCGTCTGGGGGCCGCAGGTCGAGGATTTCCTCGAGGCGCCGAACGTTCAGTCGGCGAGGTTGCTCGGCCGCATCAAGGTAGGACTGAGCCACTACCTGTTGCTCAAGGCGCCGGAGGCGCTCGGTCCGTGGAGCCTACTCGACAGCGTCGGCATTCGCGACCCGAGGTACTTCAACATCGACCCGGCGTATCCGGGCCGGTACGCCGTCAAGGATCCCGGTAGTCTGTTGAGCGAGAACTACTACTACGCCGTGTTGTCGGTCGACTCGCTCGGAGGGCGGAGCGGCTACACGAACATCACGTATCACTCGACGCAGAAGGGGGCGGTGACCAGACTCGGCGGGAAGCTGTACGTGGCCCCCAATCCGTTGATCCTCTCGAGCGGATTTGGCGGCGGGACCCTCTTGGGCGACAAGAACGATCGGATCGGATTCTACGGACTACCGCAACGGTCGCGGATCCGGGTCTTCTCGTATAGCGGACAGCTCATCGCGACGATCGATCACGACTCGAACGTCTACTCGCACGAGTGGTTCCAGATCTCGCGCAACAACCAGCGCATCGCCGCCGGCGTCTACTTCTTCACCGTCGAGGACCTGAGCGACGGAACGCTGGCTCATGGCAAGTTCGTCATCATCCACTGATCTCGGGGACACGGCCATGAAGCGAGTTCAACATCTCCTCCTGCCGCTGGCGGTCCTCCTGTCGGTGGCTTCACCGGTGCAGGCTCAGAAGGTCGGCAGCACGTCGATGCAGTTCCTGAAGGTGATGCCTTCGGCCCGTGCCACTGCCTTGGGCGATGCCTACGCAGTCTGGGCGAGCGGGGCTGAGGCGGTCTTCTGGAATCCCGCCGGCGTTCCTCTCATGACGGGCCAGCAGGCGTCCCTGACGTATGTCCGCTGGATCTTCGACACACAGCAGGGAGCCCTGGCGTATGCGGTCGACCTGAAAGGGATCGGGGCGCTGGGAGCGCAACTGCAGTTCGTCGATTTCGGTCCGATCGAGGAAGCGCTGTGGGAGTCGCCGTACAAAGACGACATCGAGTATCCGGGGCTGACCGGGGCGACCTTCAGGCCGTATGCATATCTCGTCGGACTAAGCTACGGAGCTCGCATCACGGACAGATTCTCGACGGGTGTCTCCGTCAAGCATGCTTTCGAATCGTTATACGGTTCCGGTTCGGTCACGGCCATCAACCGGCGCGGGGATGACAGCGACACCGTTTCGGTCAAGACATGGGCGAACGGCTTTCTCTTCGACTTCGGCCTCCACTACAACACCGGTTTCCGTTCGGTCAAGATCGCGGCGTCGATGCAGAACTTTGGGGCCGACGTCCGTTACGCGCTTGAGTCGAATCCGGTCCCTCTCTCGCTCCGCGTCGGCGTTGCGGCGGACCTCATCGGACGTGATGCGCTCCTGTCGTACGATGATGACCTGAGGGTCGGGGTGGCGTTCGATCTGTTCCAGCCGAACGACTACGCCCAGCAGGCGCACGCCGGCGTTGAACTTGAGTACGGAGGCGCACTGGCACTCCGGCTTGGCAACAAATTCGGCTACGATGCCGACGGATTCACGATGGGGCTCGGCGTCCGTCAGCCGGTGGCTGGGGTCGGGTTCTCGTTCGACTATAGCTTCGCATCGCTGCGGTTTCAGCTTGGGAGCGTTCACCGGCTCAGCATGGGAGTGGACATCCAATGAAACGTCGAATGATCCTCGCGCTTCTGCTGACGGGATGCGCGGCGGGTGCCTTTGGTCAGGGCTATGATACGCCGTTAACCATGCAGGGACTGCACCGCACCGGCATCGCGTCGGCGGCCGCTCGCGGCTCCGGAGGCGTGATCTTTGGACGCGGCGGGGACGTCAGTCTGCTGTTCGCCGACCCTGCCGGCTTGACCCGCATCGAAGGTCTTCAGGTGTCATTCACGACGGAGCGCCGGAGCCTGATCGACCGTCAAGACCAGCGCTTCGGAGGGTTGCAGAGCTACACCTCTTTCACGCCGCTCATGATGGGTACGACGGGATCCCTGCCCGACCCTCCCGATTCGCTGCTCGCCGATCAACGCGATTCCGTCCAGCGGCCGTTCGACACGATCGGACCGAACTGGAACCGCTCGACCACGAACCGACTTCCCATCCAACTCTTTGCTGCCATGCCGGTCGACGTCGGCGGCATCACACTCGTCATCGGAGCGGGGATGCAGGAATACGTCAACCTCGACCGGTTCTACCAGAATAACAACTCGATGTCGCCGGCGGTCTTGTCGGTCCTCGACGGAACGATCTCCACGACCGGCCTGAACACGAACCCGTATCTCGTTCAGTGGTTCCAATATCGCCATGAGCGCGAAGGTTCGATCAATGCCTACGGAGTCGGCGTGGCGGTGAAGCTTACGGATCGTTGGTCGGTCGGCGTGAGCGGCGCCCGGCTCGACGGAGCGACGGACGACCAGGAAGTACGGGTCGGACGGGGACGGCTGGCCTTCTTCACCAACTCGCTCCGCATCAGCAAAGAGGGAATGACGAGTTACGCCAAGACCGGGACCTCGTCGTTCAGCGGAACGGAGTTCACCCTGAGCACGTCGTACGCTGCAAGATCAGTGCTGTTTGCCGCCTCCGTGACGCCCCCGTCGACGATCGCCCGTGCCTACCGCGGAACGATGGTCTGGGACTCGGTTGCCGCCGTCAGCCAGCTGAGCCATCGGGTCGATTCCATCCACGTCACCGGCTCGGGGACGTACGCGGGCGAGGACCGCATCGACCTGCCTTGGCGTGCATCGGTCGGTCTCTCGATCGTTATCAGAGAGGATTGGCGACTGGGACTCTCGTACGAGATGCGACCATACCGAACGGCAGAGTACACCGATGCTTCCGGGAGTGTCTCTCGACCATGGCTGGCCTCCTCGATCGTACGGGTGGGCGCCGATTTCCGTGCGGCCGACTGGCTGATCATGCGGGCCGGCGTCACCAGTTACGACGAGAATTTCTCCGGCGTCACGCCTCCATTGCGCGGCGAGCCGGTGAACTACCCGATCTACTCCCTCGGCTGTGGCGTGCGTCTGTTCGGAGCGACGCTCGACCTGGCCTACGAGTATTCCGACCGGAAGTTCATCGACGCATGGGCGAACGCTGCGAGCATCAACCGGCAGTTTGCACACACGCTGGCGGTCTCGGTCTCGTACCTGGTCCCCGGGCCATGACGGGCGGCCGCCTTTGAGATGTTCACTTCAGATCGGACCGTCCATATCCATATTCCAGGAGGGTATCATGAGCATCCGCCACTTCTTCTTCCTCGGTATTGGCCTCGTGGTCGCGACTGAGGTCGCCGCGGCGCAGGTCCTCACCAACGGCACCGGCGGCGGACCGTGGAATGCCACGACGACATGGGCAGGAGGCGTCGTGCCGAGCGGCAGCGAGACCATCGTTCTTGTCGCCAACGATTCGCTCTTCTTCAACGTACCCGTGACGATCAGCGGAACGCTCATCAAGCGCAGCCTCAAACGTGATTCGGTCGGTGTGGGCGGATCGCTCACGATCGGGACGACCGGGACTTACCAGCATGATGTGAACGGCGGGACGGTGCCCACGGCCACGTGGGCCGACGGATCGACCTGCAAGATCACCGGGACAACGACCTCAGCGCCGGGCAATATCCGGCAGCGGCTTTATCATCTGGTGTGGGATTGTCCCAATCAGTCAACCGGCGTGAACCTGGGTCTGGCGGCCGATACGATCCGCGGGGATGTTGTCGCGGTCCACACAGGGTCGAACACGATTCAGCTGCGGTTGACGAACAACACGGCCGGCACCTTGCCGGTCAATCCGATCACGATCCTGGGCAATGTCAGGATCGACAGCTCCAACGCTTACCTGACGTCGACGGGATCCAGCGGAAGCGACTCGATCGCCGTGCACGTCCACGGAAATCTGACGTCGCGGGGGACATTCAACCTCGCCGCCGGCAGCGGCGCGCAGGCGACGTGGTTTCTGCATGGCGATCTGACGATCCTCCCGGGAGGTACGTTGACGGCACACTCATCGACGACCGTGCCCGATTCGCTCATCTTTGCGGGAACCGCAGTGCAGCACTATTCCAATGGCGCCGGTCTTTCGAACTCGAACGTGAAGTTCGCCGTGCGCGGCGGTTCACAACTCGATCTCGATACGAGTCGCATCGGGTTCACATCGTCGGCTTCGTTCGTCCTTCAGCCCGGGGCGACCATTCTCTCCGGACACCCGCTCGGTCTGCAGGGCAACATCACGTCGTCGGTCGTGCGGTCGCTGAGCAAAGCAGCCAGTTACGCGTACCGGGGAGTGGTGGCCCAGGTGGATTCGCTCATGCCGGATACCGTGAAGGATCTCACGGTGAACAACACGGCCGGATTTGCATTGACCCGCCCGACGGTGGTGACCGGCGTCTTGCATCTTCAGGCCGGAGAGCTCGACAACAGCGTTCATGCCGTCGCGATCGCTCCTGGCGGAAGCGTTCAGATCACGGCGGGGACGGCCAAAGTGAGCATTCCGGGATGGACCTCGGTGACCGACCGACCCGTCGTTCCCGCGGCATTTGAAGTCGCACAGAATTTCCCGAACCCCTTCAATCCAACGACGACGATCCGCTATGCCCTGCCCGCGGAATCAGACGTGACCGTCAAGGTCTATAATGTGTTGGGAACGATCGTTGACGTTGTGTATGCCGGTCGTAAGTCGGCAGGACACCACAGCGTGGTCTTTGATGCGTCACAGTTGGCCTCGGGTGTGTATCTTTGCCGTGTGCAGGCCGGCAGCATGGTCCAAACAAAGCGCATGGTGCTCGTGAGGTAGCGCGCGCTGAGGTCGTACATGGCCCCCGCCGCTCGCCGTCCGTGGGGCGGTGATCGGCGGAGGGGCGTTCACAACAAGGTGCTCGATCGTGGTATCGCTCTCTCGTGTCGCGCGTTTGATATCGGCAGGTCTCTTGATCGTTGTTGCTCACGCGGAGGCCCAGTTGCCCGCCTTCCCCGGTGCGGAGGGGGGCGGCGTGTACACGCAAGGCGGACGAGGGGGGAAGGTCCTGGAAGTGACGACGCTCTTCGACACGACGGCCACGAATGTGGTCGGCACGCTGCGGTGGGCGGTGAATCAGACCGGAGCGCGCACCGTGGTCTTTCGCGTGTCGGGCACGATCGACCTGGTCGCTGACCTCAAGATCCAGCGAGATTCCATCACCATTGCCGGACAGACCGCGCCCGGCGACGGGATCTGCCTGAAGAGATATCCGCTGATCGTGAGTGCCAACGAGGTGATCGTGCGCTATCTGCGTGTACGACTGGGGAACGAATCGGGGGGCGAGAGCGATGCGATGAGCGGATTCACGAACGCGACCACGGGCCAGAAGCGCAGGATCATCATCGACCATTGCTCGGTCAGTTGGAGCGTCGACGAAGCGCTCTCGTTCTACGGAAACTTCGACGTGACCGTGCAGTGGTGTCTCATCAGCGAGAGTCTCTACAATTCGAACCACCCCAAGGGCTATCACGGATACGGCGGCATCTGGGGCGGGGCGGACCGGACCACGTTTCACCATAACCTTGTCGCCCACCATTCGAGTCGGGTGCCGCGTATCTCGGGAGTCGGGACGACGGTCGGGGCGTACAACGTCGACATCCGCAACAACGTCTTCTACAACTGGGGATCGAACAGCTCCTACGGCGGCGAACAGAGCACCGGCAACTTTGTCAACAACTACTATCGCTACGGGCCGGCCACGAAGTCGGGCGTACGGTCGCGCATCTGGAATCCCTACGACACGCTCGGACGGTGGTACGTCGAGGGGAACGTCGTTCACGGCAATCCGACGGTCTCTGCCGACAACTGGGCCGGCGGGGTTGTGCCGCAGGTGGCGCCCGCCAACGTGCAGACGTTGCGGGCGTTGACGCCGTTCGCATTCGAGGCGGTGACGACCGAGTCTGCCGAGGATGCGTACGCGCGTGTGCTGGCACACGCCGGTGCAACGCTCCCAAAGCGCGACACCCTCGATGCCCGGATCGCGTACGAAGCGGCCAACGGGACGGCGCTCTTTGGCGGACCGACGTGGCCCACGACGCAGGGCCTCAACCCGGCGGTCCCCACCGGCATCATCGACGTGCCGTCGGACGTCGGCGGATGGCCGGTTCTGAACAGTCTGCCGGCCCCGACCGATACTGATCACGACGGCATGCCCGACGACTGGGAGACGACACGAGGATTGAATCCTTCGAACGCGGACGACCGGAATCTGGTCGGTCCTTCGGGCTACACACGGCTCGAGGAGTATCTGAATCAGATGGCCGACGACGGCACCACGGGAATCGTCGCCGAAGGTCTGACGCCGTCCGGGTTTGAGTTGGAGCAGAACTATCCGAATCCATTCAACCCCACCACGTCGATCCGCTTCACGGTCCCCGTGTCGGGGCGCGTCACGCTCCAGGTGTACACCATCCTGGGCCAGCCGGCGGCCACGCTGTTCGACGGCGAGGCGCTTGCAGGCAGGCTCTACCGCATCACGTTCAACGGCACCGGCCTGGCCACGGGTACGTATCTTGCGCGACTGATCGGTGTCGGTCACTCGCAAACCAGACGGATGCTGTTGGCGAAGTGACGTACATGGGCTCTTTGCGTTCTATGTGCTCTTTGTGGCCACGCTCCTGAATCCACCGCTGTCAACGAGACCTCACATGAAGACCCTCCTCGGTTCTCTCTTTTGCGTCTTCGCTTTTCTGTTCGTCCTCGGTTGTCAAGGTCAGCCAGGTCCGGCGTCTGAGGTCTCCTGGAAGACGGCCGACGAGATCGTAGCCCGCGTTCAAGCCCCCGTCTTCCCCGACCGCGACTTCCGCGTGACGGCTTTCGGCGCCTTCGCAGATGGGACGACGGATAATACAGATGCCTTCCGCATGGCGATCGATTCATGCTCGTCGGCAGGTGGAGGACGGGTTGTCGTGCCGCCAGGAACCTACATCGTCGGCCGCATCTATTTGAAGAGCAACGTGAACCTGGTGGTCTTGAAAGGGGCGACGCTTCAGTTCTCCGATGACCCGTCAGGCTATCTCCCTCCGGTCTACACCCGATGGGAGGGGGTTGAGGCGATGAGCTATTCCTCGCTCATTTATGCTTATGGCGAGAAGAACATCGCCATCACCGGCGAGGGCGTGCTGGATGGGCAGGGCGAGTCATGGTGGTCCTGGAAGGGAAACAAGGAATACGGATGGAAACCAGGGATGCCGCGCCAGCACGAGGCGAGGGCGAAACTGTGGGAAATGGCCGACGCCGGAGTTCCTGTCGAACAGCGGATCATGGGCGATGGGTCGTATCTCCGGCCGAACTTCTTCCAGCCCTATCGCTGCACCGACGTACATGTGTCCGGCGTAACATTCAAGGACTCGCCGATGTGGTTCCTGCATCCCGTCCTGTCGGAGCGCGTTCTCGTCGAGAACGTCACGGTCGAAGGGCTCGGACCGAACAACGACGGCTGCAATCCGGAATCGTGCCGCGACGTAGTCATTCAAGGTTGCACGTTCGACACCGGCGACGACTGCATCGCCATCAAGTCGGGCCGGAACGCCGACGGCCGTCGCGTGAACGTGCCGTCGGAGAACATCGTCATTCGGAACTGCCGGATGAAGGAAGGTCATGGCGGCGTGGTGGTCGGGAGCGAAGTAAGCGGCGGCGTGCGAAACGTCTTCGTCGAAGACTGCGTCATGGACAGTCCCCGGCTTGATCGCGCCCTGCGGTTCAAGACGAACTCCGTGCGGGGCGGCACCATCGAGAACATCTTTGCGCGCCGGATCACCGTCGGCCAGGTGGCCGAGGCGGTCGTCAAGGTGGACTTTTTCTATGAAGAGGGCGACGCCGGTTCGCATACGCCGGTGATGCGCAATCTCCGGGTCGAGGACCTGACCGCCCAGAAGGGAGAGTTCGCCTTCTGGATCAAAGGCTACGAACGGTCAAAGATCACCGGATTGCATTTCTCCCGTTGTCGGTTCGAGGGAATGGCTAAACCGAACGTACTGGAGCATGTCGCGGACATCCATTTCGATGACGTGACGATCAACGGCGTGCTTTCGGCTCCGTGATCGGGGGTCCGTCGAAACGTCTGACCGCGAATGGACGCGAATGAACCCTCAACTGATGGCCACACGGAATTGGTCATGGGCGCTCTGTCTTTTGTTGCCCGCATCCACGATCTTCGCCCAGCGCCTCACGCAGGCCGACGTGGACCGAAGACTGCAGGGAGTCCCGTTCCCCACCCCCACGCTGACACTTCCGATCATCGCCGACCGGTCCGTGTCGATCAAAGAGTACGGCGCCGTGCCCGACGGCGTGACGATGAACACGAAGGCGTTCGCCGATGCGATCGAGGCAGTGAGTTCCAAGGGGGGAGGAACGGTCTTCGTGCCCGCAGGTCATTGGCTGACGGGACCGATCCGGCTTCAGAGCAACGTCGCACTGCACACGGAACGTGGTGCTCTGGTGGTCTTCAGTCCGAGGTTCGATGACTATCCGGTCGTGACCCGTCCGGGGAGTTCTACGTTCAGGGCGCATCCGCCCATCTGGGCCGTGAACGCGAAGAACGTGGCCGTCACAGGAGAAGGGACCTTCGACGGGAACGGCCAAGCCTGGCGTCCGGTCAAGAAGGAGAAGTTGCCGGAGAAGGACTGGAAAACCTTGCTGCGGTCCGGAGGAGCTGTGAGCGAGGACGGGAAGGTCTGGTTCCCGTCGAAAGCGGCTCGCGACGGAGACCAATATTTAAGGGACCTGCGCAAACGCAACCCAAAGCCGACGGCGGCCGAGGTGGCAGGTGCGCGTGAATTCCTGCGGCCGATCATGGTGGAATTCTTTGACTGTGAGGGAGTGTTCGTCGAGGGCGTAACGTTCACCAACGCTCCGGCATGGACGATCGGTCTGGTGCAGTGCGAGAACGTCATTATCCATCGCGTCACGATCACGAATCCCTGGTGGGCCCAGAACGCCGACGGGATCGACCTGAATGCCGTGCGCAACGCGCTCGTGAGCGACTGCACCATCGACACGGGGGATGATGCCATTTGCATCAAGCCCGGCACGGCCCCGAAGGACCGTCGCGACAAACCCTCGTGTGAGAACATCATCGTCACCGGCTGCACGGTCTACCGTGGGCACGGCGGTTTTGTCATCGGCAGCGAATCGTACGGAGGAGCGCGCAACTTGTTCGGTCGCAATCTCACGTTCATCGGCACGGATGTCGGCTTGCGATTCAAGTCGGTGCCGGGACGGGGCGGTCTGATCGAGAAGGTCCACCTGGAGGACATCCGCATGCAACTGATCGCCGATGAGGCGATCGCGTTCGACATGAACTACGGAGGTGACACGACGATCGACGTGAGCGATCCAACGCGCATTCCAGACTTCCGGGACTTCACGATGCGGCGGATCACGGTGGACGGCGCTTCGTATGCGCTGGTGACCTCAGGCTTGGACCATACGCCGGTGCGGAACCTCGTCGTCGACTCGTTCACGGCGCGCACGACGGAAGGGATCAAGCTGACTGAGACAGATGGCGTGAGCTTCACCAGAGTCGCGCTCGCGGTGACAAAGGGACCGGTCCTGGAACTCACGCAAGCCCGCAACGTGCGAATGTCATCGCTGCAGCTCCTGGCTCCAACCGAAATCCTGGCCCGCGTATCGGGGGAACGGACTTCGACCATCGACATTCAGCTCGCAGGTTCGGTCCGTGCGACGACGAACTTGGAAACGACGGATGGGGCGAAGGCGTCGGCCGTTATCATTCGTTGACCTCTTGAACTCTGCTCGATGAAGCTCCTCCGCCTCTGGTCGGTCAGCCTGGTCGTGTTCGCAATGGTCGTATCCTCACTGACGGCCCTTGCCGGCGAGCCGATCAGGTTCGTTGTGGCCCAGGATGGCCGCGGCACGCACCGGACCATCCAGGCCGCGATCGATGCGGTCCCTGACGGGAGTCGAGAGACGGCGCTCATCATCGTCCGGAACGGCATCTATCGCGAGAAGGTCTTCATCACCAAGAGTCGCATTTCCATCGTGGGCGAGGACCGCGATTCCACCCGCATCATCTATCCTGAACTGCGCCGGAACTGGCGCGCCGCGCATGCCGACAGCGACTGGGGTTGCGCCGTGGTCAACATCGGCGGCACGGCCACCGACGTCACGCTCGCCCATCTCACCATCTACAACAACTACGGGGCGCTGACGGGGGACCACGATCATCAGTTTGCGATCTTCCTGACCGAGCGTGCCACGAACCTGGCCCTCATCGAGTGCACCGTCATGGCCGATGGTGGCGACACCGTCAGTCCATGGAACTCGGTGGACGGTCGGTACTATTTCAACGGCTGCCGGTTCGTCGGGTGGGTGGATTTCGTCTGTCCGCGCGGATGGTGCTACATCACCGACAGCGAATTCTTCGGATACAACCTTTCTGCCGCATTGTGGCACGACGGGAGCGCCGCACAAGACCAGAAGTTCGTCATCACCAGGTCGCGGTTTGACGGCGTTCCCGGATTCCCACTTGGACGTCACCATCGTGACGGGCAGTTCTTTCTGATCGATTGCTGGTTCTCGCGGAACATGGCCGACCGGCCGATCCATAATCCGACCTACTCGCCGAACTCCCAGCCCTGGATCTGGGGCGACCGCCATTACTATCACGGATGCGAGCGGGAAGGTGATGACTTTGCATGGTTTGCGGACAATCTCGCGGAAGCGCCGGGATCGCCGCTGCCGCAGACGGTGACGGCGGCGTGGACATTCGGTGGCGCTTGGGATCCGGTGTCGACGCTCCCGTCCGTCACGACACGAGCGGTCGTGCCCACCCCAGAGGATCAGTCGGCGTCAGTTCCGTCGACGGGACTCGAACTGCGGTGGATCGGTGGAAGGGATGCCGTGAGTCATGTCGTTCGTCTGGGGCTCAAAGGTGCTCCGCCCGTTGCCGGGCAGTCCGACGTTGCGCGGTTCGTCACGGGTCCACTCGAGCCGAACAGCACGTACTACTGGGCAATCGATACTGTGACGCCGACAGACACGGTGAAGGGCACGGTGTGGCAGTTCCGGACGGCGGCTCCGTAGGAGATCAGGACATCGATGAACAGGATGAACAGGATAGGACGGGAACATACATCCCATAGAGAATGTGACGATGAACAACGCGCTCTTCGAACGTCGAACCCATCGCCTTGGGGTCGGTTTGTTCTTCTTCATATCGCTGGCGGCTGCCCAAGAACCATCCTTGCGGCTCAGCGTGCGCAATCCTTCCAACATCGATCGTCCGCAGGAGCCGGTGGTTGTGGCATGGCCTGAAGTGGTCCGAGGATTGTCCAAGCTGACCTCGCCATCCGTCGTGGTAACGGGAGAGAATGGCCGCGCGTTGCTGACGCAGGTGGACGACCTCGATGCCGACGGTACTCCAGACGAGCTGGTCTTCGTCGCCGACTTCAAGGCGGGAGAAGAGCGATCCTTCATGGTACGACAGGGCCCGAAGCCGACCCACATTGCCTCGCCGCCGGTCAGGTCTGATGCCGGCAATTGGAAGAAGTCGCCTGGAGGTCCGGTCTCGGTGGATGACGATGATGGTCCGGGCTTGTTAAGATCTCAAAGCACGTACGTCTTTGACGGGATCGGATGGGAATCAGAGTTGACCGGGTACCGCTTGTATCTGGATGAACGGAACGCCATCGACATTCAGGGAAAGCGGATACCGGGGCTGTACTGGAATTTCATCGGCTCATCGGGAGTCGACTATCAGGCCGACGCCGAATGGGGCATGGACGTTCTGCATGTCGGTCCGGCCTTGGGCGTCGGTGGCTTCGGATTCTGGCACGGCGACAGCGTGGTGAAGCCCATCGTGCTCGAACGTCGAAGGACGCGCATCATCGCACGCGGACCGGTCCGCGCCGTCGTGAGGGTGGACTACCATGGCTGGAAGGTCGGTGAGGAGCGTATCAATGCTACGTCGATCTACACCATCTACGGCGGCGAACCGTTCACCGAGCACCGGCTCACGGTGGAAGGCCTGAAACCCCGCACCGTCGCGACCGGTATCGTGAAGCACGC
>CAZOMY010000051.1:0-15512 GCA_964581115.1 uncultured Ignavibacteriaceae bacterium
GATGTGCATGGAACAAGATAGCAAGAAGAGGGCTGGAAACTTCTGCAAACGCTGAGCTTACCGCCGAAGTTCTCTGGGATGGGGATGTCGAGGGACCTGGAGAGCTTACGTCCCTTTGGGTTCTTTGCCTCTGACTGAAGTCAGAGGCAATAAAAGAAGAAGTCCCTGCGGGACTTTCAGATGAATGCAGCTGCCTGATCTTCCTTCCAACGCGCTGTTGGAACACACCAGCTCTCCCCCAGAGCAACAGCGATCCCCTCCTCATCGAGGAGGGGTGGGGGTGGTCGAAGAACCTGGTGGAGGAATTCACCTCCGGCTGTTCCTTGCCCCAGACACGTGCGATTGGTCGCCATCGAAAACGTGTCAGGATTGAATTCAGGGGCAATAAGGAAAGAAGTCCCTTCGGGACTTACCGAGCATGCGGTTTTCAGTCTTCTTCTTGGGCTTTCCCGTTTTCTTGTCTTTTGCTCTTTCCCACTTTCTTTTTCCGCCTCCTCAGTACCCGATCTTCCTCCGTGGCCTCTCCGGCGGTTCCATGAGGCGCCGAATAGCTTCAAAGACGACACCAAATCGTGCGTCGTACTTCTTTTCGAGTTCCTCGATCCGCTTGGAGAGGTCGTGGTGTGATAAGATCAATTGGCGCAATCGAACAAATGCCCGAACGATCTCGATGTTGATCTCAACGGCTCGTCGACTCCTGAGAACGCTTGACAACATTGCGACTCTGTGCTCAGTAGAAGCGTACGGAGACGCTCCTCCCAGTGCGCGAATGTCTGGTATCACATTTTGTCATACCAACGCCTGAGCTTCCACTTCTGAAAGCTGAAACATGAAGTCTGCGGGAAATCGCTGAAGATTCCCTCGCACGGCTTGGTTGAGCGCCCGGGTTTGGACCCCGTAGAGCGTGGCCAGATGGACGCTCAGCATGACCCTTTGCCCTCGGATGAGGAATATCAGGGATTCAACAGAGCGGATCACCTCTTCGGATCGTAGCGGCATGTTTCCCCCTCAGGAAAGGATGTTGCAAGCTACCATCTGCACTGCTTTCAGGCAACTCCTCTCTTCAGCCTATCCCGCCGTCAGCAGATTTCCCGCGCAGTTTGGAGCGTTTGGCGATTTGGAGGTTTGTTTGCCTGCCCGACTGGGATTGTTCAATCCCGGTCAGGCGTGGAGATCTGGCGTCTGGATCGTTTCCCCTCTCATCCGGCAAACAGCCGCACATATTCTCGGAAGATGAACCGACGATTGCGCCTCCAGCCGGTGACCTCTTCGAGGATCTTGAGTCGCACGAATTCTTTCACCAGCATGTTCGCCGTCGCGGGTGCGACGCGGAGTTTGGTCTGCACATCGGCCACCGCGACATACGGTTGGTGATAGAGCAGCTTCATCAATTCGGCCCCCTTCGCCGCCCGCCGGCCAAGTTGCGGAAGCAGCCTATCGTCGATCTTCGATCGCAACGACACGATCTTGCGGAACGTCTCGATCCCCTTGTCAGAGGTCCGGAGGACGGCGGTCAGAAAGAACGCGACCCATCTTGAAAGGTCATGCTTGAGTCTGACGGAGGTAAGTTCGTCGTAGTATTCAGCTCGGTGTTTGTCGAAGTAGTCCGAGAGATAGAGTGTTGGGCGTACAAGGAGCCCTTGGCTGACCAGGAACAGCGTGATCAGGAGCCGTCCGACTCTGCCGTTGCCGTCGAGGAACGGATGGATCGTCTCAAACTGGTAGTGGGCGATGGCAATGCGGACCAGGTCGGGGACCTGCGCATCCGCATTGTGCAGGAACTTCTCCAGGTCGGCCATCAGGCTATGCACTTCAGCGTGCGGAGGCGGAACGAAGACGGCATCCTTGGGGGAGTTCCCTCCGATCCAATTCTGACTCCGACGGAATTCTCCAGGTGTTTTGGTGACTCCACGGCCCTTGCCGAGTAGGGTCTTGTGGGTTTGTTTGATCAACCGTGTGGAAACGGGGAGGCGTTTGAGCGACCTGACCGCCTCATTCATGGCTTGGGTGTAGTTCTGGACCTCCTGCCAGTCGTCGCGGCGTTCAGGGACGACCTCCTGCTTCCTCAGCACTGCCTCTTCGATGGCCGTCGCGGTCCCCTCGATCTTGCTCGAGGTCGTGGCCTCCTTCAGGACGTGCATGTGGATGAAGTAATCCACATCCGGAACCTGGAGCGAGAAGGCGTTCAGCTCGCCCAATTTCCGGTTCGCGTCCGCCAAGAGCGTATTAATGGCCGGGTCGGTCCAGGTCCACGTCGTGTTGATCGAGGACGGGACGAACGCCTTGAAATCGGCCTGCTGGCGAAGCTCTCCGGCTGTGAAATCCTTCAGGTCCATCAGGGTGGCACTTGAATTATGAACTTTCTTATTTCAAGTTACTCCACGAACTTATAATAAGAAAGGGCGAATTTCAAGCGCGGAAGCTGGCGGTCTGTCACGAGAGAGATCTGAGTCATACTCACCCTTCAAGAATGGCGCAGACAACCTACAACATCTCCCCCCTTTGGCAAGCGTCCTTCTTCAGCCTATCCCGCCGTCAGCAGATCTCCAATGCGAATTCCGTTCGAGCTACATTCCTCCACAATTCCATTTCTCCATCACTCAATCTTTAGACATCTGCCTAAGTCTTCAGCAAGTCCTCCGCTTGCCGCTTTCTCATGCGTCTTTCAGTTCTCTCTTTTCTTTTTTCTGTTTTCTTGCCTTTTGCTTCTTGCTCTTTTCTGTTTCCGCCTCCCGCCTCGTCAGTCTCCAGCGAACTTCTTTATGGCTTCAATGTGCTCCAGGATCGCTTTGGCCTTCTGTTTGCCAAAGGACATCCAGTGCCACGTTACATTGGGGTCCGGATCGTCCACAATTGGAATACGGAGGACGGGTTTGCCCTTGAATTCTGCGATTTCAGGTTGAGCTGGCTTCTTCTCTTCTTCCATGAGCGTTTCTCGATTTCAGATCGCAGTTTGGCGGTTTTGCTTCACCTGACTTTGGACGTTTGTTTGGAGTCTGGCGATTTGCAGTCTGGAGTCTATTCCCGCCACGTGACATCAGGGCTCGGCTCGTCCAACATGGGAATGCGGAGGACGGGTTTGCCTTTAGACTCTGTGATCTCTGGTTGTGCAGGCGTCTTCTCACCGTCCATTTGAGATCTAATGGTTGAACATCGATTAGAAAGTGGCTGGAGTTGTCGACAAGGATGTAGTTCGTCACTTCGTGACGTTGTCGTGGGCCTCCGGCTCTTTGAATTCAGTGATTTCGGGTTCTGCGGGCTGCTTTTCGTCGTTGCTCATAGACGCTCATTGAGATTGTAGATATGAATAGACATTGATGATCCAGACGCAAGACCACATGATCAAGATCACCGCATAGTAGAGTCGGAAGAGAAACGTATTCCTCAGAACCCACTTCGCTTCTGCGACGGATCGGCGATCCGAGTCGAGCAACGACATTCCCTGTTCTCGCTCGATCTCTTCGACTCGCCGCATATACCCCTTCATGTGTGAACTCAGGCGGGATTCATTGTTCATCCCCATCAGGGCGACGAATCCGGCAAAAACCGAGAGAACACTCGCGAGTGTGTCCAAGTCTCCCAAGCGCGCACCGAGCAGACCGAGGATCGCGATCTGAAGCGTCGTAACGAAGGCCATGTCCTGGCGTCGGCGGTCGGAATAGTGACGATACTGCTGCAGACCGGCGGAGTATTCGAGCTGCCAGGTCGGCTGAACTTGAGCTGCAATCGGAGTTGCAGGACCGGCCTCTTTTCTCCGAGTGATCTTAGCCATTATTGCCTCCAATAAACCAGACAGTTCCTGCCTGTCAATCCTCCACGCAGCGCGTGGAGATCTGGAGATTAGTTGCACATTTCCGCAACACCATCTCTGATAATTGCCTGTATCACGCCGCTTTGTATCTGTTCTCCTGATGCCAAACCAGGAATTCTCTCGCCGGCGAGTCGGCACTTGAAGTCGGCAAGTGTATCCTGGATCCGTGCAGCGGATAGTAGGACTTCCCGTTGTCGAAGTCCTGCTTCAGCCGCGGACTCACTTCGATCTTGTAGTCCTCCGACACCGTAAGATAGCCGCGGTCGAAAAGCTTGTGCACGTCGGCACGCAACAGGATGCCGTTCCGCACATCGTGCGGCCCCTCTTCTTCGTACGGCCGAATGTGGGCGGCCTCGAGTGCGGGGAGTGAGTGTTCATGGGTGGCTGCGCACGCTCGACCATAAGCGTCGAGAACTGAGGCCCGAAAGGTTCCCTGCCCCAATCGAGGACGCACGATGGCCGCCTCCCCGTAGCGTGGCGTCGCTTGGGGTTTGGTCGTCAGGACGGAACCCACCGTCGGTGTCGAGTCAAGACGCGTGAGGCACTCGTTCCACAATCGCGCCCCTTCACCGCTCGTGAGGTCGTATCGCTTATGGCGTAGATTCGCCGGCGGCCAGTCGGAGGGTGTTCGAACGAACTTATCGGGCGCAAAAAATACGGGTTGCACGAGCAGGATACATCCGATTTGCTCCACAGGCCCTTCAGACCGGTAAGCGATGCTCTTGCGGATCTCAAAGATCTTGGATTGCATGGCATGGAACGTAGGATAGCCGTTCTTCTCACCGAACAACTCCCATGCAAGGTAGTCGGGAATGCGCGTGAAGTGGGCGAAATGAGCGAAGCCACAGATAGCATTCCCGTACTTCGCCTTAAGCTTGAAGAAGAAAGGGGCACCGGGTTCACCCCTGAAGCCAAAGTGTGCCGACGGAGTCCAGAAATTGACCTCGTCAATTCCTGACTTCGAAAGCAGGAACTCGTACCAGCCGTGATCCGTAATGGCGACGGTGCCGGTCATTAGATTCAGCTCTGGTTGCGCCTTGGCGTCATTGCGCTAATGCTTCTGCGTGGGCGCTTCACACCAGCCCTTCACTGCACACCACCCGCGGCACAGCCGACTCCTCCCGACTCATCTGGATCCTCGACGCGGCATCGCGCAATCCATGCTGATTGTAGAGCTTGGCCAGCGACGTGTACAGATTCGACCCATTCGAGCCGTTCTTCCTCAGATATCCGAGCTCCCTCTTGAGCGCGCCCGTCAACGTGCCTCGAAATGCCTGTTCTAGAATGGCAATGTTCGACCTCATCTCTTCGTCGTCGGAGTTGTCGAACAGAATGCGCAGTTCACGCAAGACATACAACTGCCCGTGACTGAGATGGAACCGATGGCTCTGCCCCGCTTCCCGGTGTCGCACGTCGTCGGCAAAGGAGGCCAGCACCTTCATCAGGGCAGCGTTGTAACCCGCCGGCAAAGGCACGCTTGGCGTCTCCGGCGCACACATCAAGGCTGAAAGGACTCTCGGAATTTCTTTAGAGATCACGGCGCCCTGTTGATCGATCAGCATGAGCTGCTGATAGCGGCCGGCCTGGCAAAGAGCGATCATTCCCTTTTGGCTTGATCCGGCCCTCGCCGTCCGGATGCCGTCCCGAAGGTCCACGATGTGCTGGTACTCGACCGGATCATCCTTTCGCAATTGCCGCATCATCTCCTCCGCCTCGCCAAGATCGAGCAGTTCCTCCTTCTCCTCCCCCCAGAGCGACAGTTGAGGACCCGACTTCGGCTCATAGATCGCATACATCGCTTCCGGATTCAGACGCTCCGTCTCGTCCAGGATCTTCGAATCCTCTCCGATCGTGTCGTGGATCTCCTGAATACGGTTGTGCAGGATCTGGTGAAGGCCCAGGTTCTGCTCGATTCCCAGTTCGGGCAGGAAGTTGAACGCATAGACTTTCTCGTGGTCCGACCCGACTCGGTCGATGCGGCCGAAGCGTTGGATGAGGCGGACCGGATTCCAATGGAGGTCGTAGTTGATGATGTTGTCGCAATCCTGGAGGTTCAGACCTTCCGCCAGCACGTCTGTTGCGACCAGCGTCATGAGGGGCGGACCTTGCTTAGCCCCCCGCGACTCCGGGTTCGCCTTGGGCGCAAATCGGCCGACAATGTACTCCTTGCTCTTGTCGCCGCTGTAGATAACGTCGACATCATCCCGCTTCCCTCCCGGATTCAGGTTGTCATACAGGTATTGAGCCGTGTCGGCGAACTGTGTAAAGATCAGTTGCTTTACTCCTTTGAGGGGTTTCTTAGCCAGGATCTCTGAGAGTTTGGCGAGTTTCGCATCCTTGTCCGGCGTGATCTTCTCGACGGCCCTGGACATCGACTCGAGGATCTTCAGATCGTGCCCGATGTCCTGACGAAGATCCTTCACGTTGAAGTCTGCCGCATCGTAACGCTTCGAAACATTCCTCAACGCATCGAAGAGCTCGGTCTGATCTAACCGATCACTCTCATATAAGAGTGCCTGGGCATCTTCACCTGCCGGAACGAACCCCTTGTCGAGCGCTTCAAGGAACGTGCGATGCATCCGAATGAGGCGCCCGACGGTCTGCTGGAATGCATAGACGCTCGACTCGAACCGCTTGAACATCAGCACGCGCATGAGCCCGCGAAGGTTCGAGCCCACGCTTTGGAGGCTCACATAGGGTTCTTTCTTCTGTTTCTCCGGCTTGACGTAATTCCACAATCCATACCTCGCATACGTCAACATCTCTTCCGTGCGGGCGTGATTGTTCGGCGCGCCCAGATGCTTTCGCAGGCGTTGGTAGAGTCCCTGATAGGTCTCTTCGATGCTGTAACTGACGGTTTCGAGCTCCCGCTTCGGGAAGAACTGATGCTTTCCGGCCACGAGGACGTACGCCCGGCGCTGACCGGAGAGGTACTCGTCGAACCGGTCGGGATTGACCGGCTCGTGCGTTTCGGCGTCGAACCCATACCATTTCACGATGTGGTTACGAGTTCTTCGGATGAGAATGTGACTCAAGAGCACCGGAAGCTGCCGCTCACCCTTTTCGACCAATTTGAAATAGGCCCGCAGGTCGGGAGGGTCGATCGGAAGCGCGGTCGGGTCTTCCTGATGAAAAAGCTTGATCTGGTGGTAGATGTCCCACGCACTCTTGTTGCGGGGGGTCGCCGTAAGGAAACAGGTCCTTCGTCCGGTGGACATGAAGGTCTGAAGGACCTTGTATCGCTGCGTGTCGGAATGGCGCAGATTGTGGCTCTCATCAAGCAGGACGAAGTCCCGGTCCTTATACTTGGGGTCTTTCAAGAGCCGTGAGACGCCGACGTCATCATCCTCCCGAAGGAATCCCATCGAAAGGACCTGCGCATTGAGCTCATACGTTTCGTTGTACCGTTCCCACATCTCCGTGAGCGGCGCCGGACAGACGATGAGCGCCCGCGCATGATCGCTTCGCTCGAAGTGCTTGACGATGGCGGCTCCGATGAAGCTTTTCCCGAGACCGACGACGTCGGACACGAATGCCCCGCCATGATCACGTATGATCTGAGCTGCTTGCCGGACGGCGACTTTTTGGAATGTGGCAAGTTTCCGGAAGATCAGGTCATCCCACAGCACATCCTGTTCTTCGTCCAGCTCCAGCCGGTCACGAACGAGGGCGTAGAGGGCCTTCAAATAGATATCGTACGGCCTCACCGAAGCCGCGGCCCACGAGGAGCGAAGTTCGTTCATCAACGCCGCGTCGAACTCCTGAGCTTCGTTCCACAGGTCGTCGAACCACTTCACGAGGGCCGCGTGATTCGCGTTCCCCTGCACAACAACGTTGAGTTCGGTGTTATGACTGATGCCGGCCAGGGACAGATTGGATGAGCCTACGACGGCGATCCCCTTTTCCGGGCGGTCCTGCGGATTGCCGGAGGCATCAAAGACCCCTCCGTACGAACAGATGTAGGCTTTGGCGTGTAGACGCCCTTGCGTGTAGATACGCACCTTCATCCGACCTTCCTGGATCATGCGGATGAGCGCCCCCACCACCTCCTCGGCCTCATCGGTCTGGTCCATCAGTTCCATCGCATTGCGCAGGTTGCCGGCTGTATCATCGGCGATCTTGGCCGATTCGACCCGTTTCGGAAGCGATTGACGTTCCACCTCCTTCGCGGCAAGGTCGATACGCTTATATCCCTCCGCCATCATCTCGACCGTATCTCGATTGGTGGTATTGCCGATCAGAAGCCGCAGGTCCTTGAGTGCCAGGAGCTTTTTCGCCAGTGGTGCGAGCCCTGACACGAAGAGGTAGCCGACCGCAAACCGAGCTTGCTCGGACGTCGAGAGCATGCTCTGCAGATGGTCGACCAGCTTTACGGTGCGATTGTCGATGATATCGTGTTCGGCCATGGGCAAGAATCAGGGAGAAACCGTGGAGATTACCACGTTCGAGGGGTTGATTTTACCGCTCAAAGTAGTAATTTAGAGCAACTCGTTCACGTACTTGTTTCAAACGGCCTCCCAGGGCTCTGATCGTGCGTTGACTTGGCTCACGCATCCCTCCGACCGTTATTGTGTACCTTACAACTGAGCTCCTCATGTCACGCCTTTGCCGTCCAACGTTGAGCGGACGAGCGTCAGTTCGGCGATGAACGACCTGCCAGAAGAAGGGAGCCACGATATGAAAAAGAATGCGATCCGAAAGCTTCTCACGAAGGACCAGAAGAGGCGTATCGACGCGCGGCACAAAGCTGTGCTGTCGGGTAAACTCCGACCGTGGCTGTCGCCCAACAGCTCCGAGGAATTCAGCGAGGAAAGAGCGCTTCAGAACCTGAAAAAGGTTGTGAAGGCCGGACACGTGCGCCGACTCATGAAGAAGATGCAAGGGGTCTATGGATCCTAGGAAGTACCAAGACCTCGTCCAGCGGTACCCCGTCCAAGCCCGCGCAGAATTCCTCGTGGGCTTTTTCAATGAATGGGTGAAAGGGTTCCGCTATCCGCCGCGTGCCCTGCTCGTGATGCCCGAGATCGTTCACGATGTGGCGATCAACTACTTTGCGGATATCGATCGTTTGAAGCATTTCCACGGACTCGAGAGGGTGAACACGCTCAAGATCGCGGCCTACACCGCTTCGTGGTGGATGCGACTGCGACCGATCCAGATCGTGAAACTTGATGCATATTCAGAGTCGAGGATCCTGCTCGCGAACGAATACTTCGCGATCAGCATCATGCTATCGTTTCTCTACGATCGCGCTTCGCTCCGAGGTGAGGCGGGCCCCATGGGGAAACTTCTGGAGAACTTCCTGTATCACCTACGCCACAGGTTTGTTGATCCCCAAGTGCTCGAGCTTGCGTTGGAATCGCTTCTCGTGACGGCCCCCTTCGATCGAACGGACGAGCCACCGGTCAAACACGATTGACTCATCGTTTCTTGCCGAGGTCATACTCCGTTTGTTATTCCAACCTTCCAGCGCTTCCGCCTATTCTCTCCCTACGTCATTGCGCCTTTGCGTCGTTGCGTGAGATTGTTTCACCACGACCAACATTCATCACTCTTGCGGCGCCAAGAACGCGATCCGCCTGAGCGGCAGTCGCGCCTGATCTCCCTTATGCATCCTGTCAATCATTTCCCTGACAGGTGTGCAGTCTCCCTACTATCAGTTCGCCTCGAAGGATTTCCTCAGGAGTTCTGAGAGGAAGTCGCCGTGCTTCTTGAGATCCTCCTTTTCCAGCCGGATGCGGTATCTGCCCCAGCGTTTGTCGTAGTCCATGAGGACCAACCCGATCTGTTCGATGCTGGATTCCATTTCGGCCGACCGGGGTAGGCGCACTTCGATACGCATGCCGCTCTTCTGCGGACGGAAGATGACGAAATTGTTGGGCTGGTCGTTCTTCGCAAGGCCGATGTCGAACTTGTTGAATTTGAACTTCAGGTTCGGATCAAACGCCTTAATCATCTCGAGAAGCGCATCAGACATCGCCACAGTCTCCTTCGTGGCTCTCTGTTCCCAATAACTGCGATCCGTCAACTCATGAACATCTTCATCGTCTTCGATCATACCACGCGTGAGTTCGTCCAAGACCGTCGTGAATATCAATGACACCGAATCGCCCACTTTCACGGCGGACATCTGTATGGCAATGAGTGGTATGTTCCCGTTAAATAGATTGACAACGTTTAGGAATCGGCTGGTGATGTCCTCAGCTACCAAGACGGCGGCGTGGTCGTACTGCGGATAGCGCTTTCGCTCAAGATCCCAGTATTCTATGGTCCTGATGATATGTGATTCGTCCGTTTGACCCAGTTGGATCTCAACTTCATACCGACGATCGGACTCCGGATCCTGCAAGAGCAGATCAAGCCTCCCCGCCTTGGGCTGCTGACGTTCCTTGTCTTTCAGAACCAATTCACCCAAACCAAGGATGGAGGGATCATCTGCGATACGCTCCTGAACCCATTTTTCGTTGAGATCGGGATTGTCCTTCAGGGAGATACGTTCGGGCCGTACATATTTCATGGTCGTGCCTTAATTCTCAGTGTGAAGTAGTCAGAGGTCGTAAATTCCTGAATCGTGGCGGAGTCATTTGCGTGATCCACCACCCCTCTTGGGGCGTGCGCTCCTCGTGGCTGGGATGTCGTCCGAGGGTGTGAAGGCGACAACCGTCTTTCCGATCTCGACGGAGATCTCAGCGACGATCTCGAGGTAGGGACGTGCGAATACCAGGAGTACGCCCAACGTGACCAATCCGAGCCCCAAGACCATCGCGGAAGCGGACACCTGGTATTCGAGCTGACTCCAGGCCGCACTCCCACCGTCGAACAAGATGGTCATACTCACGCCGATCGAAGCAGCAAGCGCAAAGAACGCCTGCACCACCAGCTTTAAATAGAGGTCAAGTTCCTTGCGAACCTCTTGCAGCAGTTCAAGGCGCTTTTCGAGGTTCGGCAGGCGCGACACATTCTTGACCTTGCTCTTGACGTCGTGGACAAAGAATGCGGCAAGAACAAGGCCCGCCGACGTCCCGCAGAAGATCAGGCTCCATGTGATGTTGATGATCCCGAACCCAACGAACACCATTGCAGCGACGGCCGTGAGAAGCGTGACGGCTGCAGTCCAGATCATGCGATTGAAGATCGACCATTTGGCGACATACGCCATCAGCTGTAGGACCAAGCCAACCGTGACGGCCAGGGCAAGATATTGAATCTGAGAGACGAATTGACCTTGGGCGGCCGAAGGTTCCAAAGAACGAATGATAGCGCGTAGAGAGAAGTAAAGAGCCATGGCGACGGAGGTATATAGAACGCCGTACATTTGCGCCACAGCGGTAGACTTATCGAAAGCTCCGTACGTTTGTGGTCGCCAAAGAGCAACGCCGAGCGCGACGACGAAGAGGGCAGCAGGGACAAATTGCATGATGTGCGTGAGGCAAGATCGAGCAACGTGAAGTGTTGCAGTGTTCGACTTGAACTAATGTCGAGCCTGATACTTCATCAGCCGCTGCCCGTCGCTCCAATCCATGGAGCAGAAGTGCATGATCGATTCCCAGCGGACGTAGCCGGTCTTTTCGTGTCGGGCTAGTTCATACTCAGAGAGCTTCAGTCGCTTCTCCACCTCGCGCATCACTTCTCTTGAAGGGAGCTGGCCACTGTTGGCCTGGAGGACTTGAAGTGCCGTCTTGAGGTAGACGGAAATGCGTTCTTTGTTGATCTTGGACATGATTCAACTCCACACAGACAATGGTGACGCAATCCTTTGTGTTCGCATTCACCGACAGCAAGATTCAGAACGACAAACAAGGCCAAGTCTATTCTTAAATCGCCACATCACACTGGAGCAGACAACGTTCAGATGGATGCCGGAGATCGTGCTGAGACTGGACCGGGTCGATTGATCTTCGTGACTCGACGGCTCAGTCAGGGTTGACGCGCCATCAGTCCATTGAAGGCTCCGGTGAGAATGCTCGTGACTCCGATGTTATCGCAAATGATGATGAATTCGATCATGATGAGTAGCGCAGGAATTGCATACGGAAGTAAGTGGGCCGATTGAGTCTTCACGTACAGCAACAACCTCGGGAATCCAGTGATGCGGTACACTTCCGTTGCTTGAAGCATGGTAAGCCAATAGTCACGCCGAGTATGGTTCTCAGACCTCGTGCTGATCTCTGTGTATCTCTTGTTGAATGTGTCGATAACCGCGTGGGCATCGGAGGTACTCCGCAACTCGCGGCTGAGTTCCTTGATGTTGTCTCCACACTGGTTAAGCTCGAATGATCGTGTCTCATAGTGGGCTGTGGCATTGATCACGGAGTAGACGAGCGCCGCGACAGCGAGGAATACTTGAAGAATGTTGATGACCGATTTGGGATAGAGGAGATTCAGGTCGGACAATTGCAGCATCGGTAATAGAATCAGGCCCAAGGACAGCACGGTTCCTGTGGTGAAAGAAAACGAACCGAGACGCTTCAGTCTGATGGACGCATTGAAGCGGCACTTTGACGTGATGTGTATCGATCGATACAGGGTCTCCACGGGATCGATTGGTTTGGTCTCTATCGGATAAAGACTGAACAACCAATTGATGAGGCGGCGATGCCATTGGAGATGACTTGATGATGGCTTAGATAGGGTCTGATCAGACATGACTTTATGCTGTTGTGGCGACGTTCGCTTCGGCTTCGTCTGAGTGGGCGACATGACCATAAGACTGGCTGGGGATCTGACGGTGGTTGATGGATCATGAGGATTGAGCTCAGGCGTTTTCCAAGAACAGACCGTTGATGTATTTGTCATCTTTCATGGAACGATCGTCGATCAAAGTCGTCATCATGATCGGGTAGGTGGCGACGTCGATCAGAGCCTGCCCAACTCGAGTCTCCTTCCGCTTGGTCTCCCCCGACCGATCAACGAACTCATACTGGAAATCCCACGCCAGCAACAGTGTTCGTGTGCCTATCCCGGCGAGTTTTCTTATGAGTGGCACATAGTCAGGATCACAGCCCACCAAGGCTAGCACATCGAAACGTTTGTGCACAGCCAGATCAAACGCTTCCAAGGACAGCCAGACGTCAATTCCCATCTCCTGCGGCTTTCCTTTGAAGCTTCGCAATGGCATGTAGTGCTGTGTGATACCGGCGCGGATCAGGACGTCGTCGAACGCCGCTTGGTCCTCAAGCTTTCCGGCAGCTGCCGCCGCCTCGGCTGAGAAACGACCGCGAAAGTAATGAGATTCGACAACCTCGCAAAACGTAGGTTCCGTCTTCTCAACTTCCGAAGTCTTGTGAGCAATGAAGTGGCGCAGGCCGTCGATTGAGATGCGAGCCTTACGCGGATGCTGGTATCGATAGTAGCGGCTGACTTCGTCGAAGTAGCCTCCATCAATGAACATCGCGATTCTCGTTAGCTTAGAGTATTCTGGTAAAAGCATGTGAGGTCTCCTTCATTGACTTATTGCCGTCCCAACATCACATCCTGTTGATAGCTGTTCAAGCGGTCGGCTTGGGAGAGAGTGCGGCCCGGAGCGAATACTTGCACGGACCGTCTGAGGCGCCAGCAACGATTGAAGTGTCTACCCAACCCCCTCCTCCACCCTCCTCACCATCTCTACATTCTTTAAATCCTCCAGCATCGATCTTATTGCTGATTTTGCGTTGAACACATTCTCGACAAGTTCTTTAATCGCATCTTGGCGCTCTTCGCCTTTCATCTTCTTCAGGTCGGGCAAATTGATGTTGCCTGTCGCCTTCAGGAGAAAGAGCTTCTTCGCATGCAGTTCTTCGTCGAAGAATAGCTCGTAGACGAGTCCGTTGAGCCATGACTCGAGTTGTTGGATCATTCGTGATACTACACCAGGCTCTAATTTCTCGTTCTCAGATACATCCACCAGCATGAACGCAAGCCGGCCAATCACTTCCATATGGTCCGTTGTTGCGCACGGAATTGGGAACGTCTCCATGAATATGGAACTGGGCTCAAAGTATCCATTCTGCAACGGAGACAAGACCTTTGGGAAGAGCCATTCCGTGACGGACGAATTCAACACTGCCAGCAGGTATGGCGAGGCTCCCGGGATGATGAATGTCTTCTGATTCGCATAGTACTTGTTAGAATCCCAGGCAAACTCGTTTCTGGAGCAGATGTTCGGGTAAATGATTTTATCCTTCTCAAAAGCGTTCCAATATTTGCACGAACGCAATTCCCAGAAATACTTGCCTTGGTCGTCGCGACGCTGCAGTTGTTCGAAGACATTCTTGCATCCGCGAGCGTCGGGTTTTTCTAACTTGATTTCTCGCAGAGATCGAAAATGTTGATGAATCGCTGGAAAACTCCTTGCGAACAGCTTTTCCGCATCTGCTTCGGATTTGCCAGACCATGGATGTTGAACGTTCTCCGACGACTCGATCTTGATCAGATACTGGTCCGCAAACTCCACCCTCCACCTCTTCACATCCCTCCCCCGCAGGAACGGCTTCAAAACTTCCTTGGACGACGCATGTTCCTTGATCAACCGGTCGCGCGTGGAGCGGTCCACGACAAAGGCTTCGTTGAGGCCCGTCTTGATGCCGTAGTAGAATCTCCCCTTCACATATTCCCCCAACGGCGTCCCGGCGGAGCGGATGCGCTCCAGCAACCGCAGATTGGCCGGACTCTCCAAACGCCACCCGTCGGGCTTCAATTCTTTGTGAGCCATCGTGTGCGCCCGCTCGTCGAAGATCCGCGGGAACTCATCGATCGGCGGTCCCGGCTCCCACGTCATCACCCGCGCCTGCCAGTCCTGGAACCACTTCTCCGTCTCGATCTTCTTGTACCAGCCTTCCTCTTCAAGCTTACGCTCCTCCGACGGCCGCGGCAATTCCCCCTTCTCGATCGTCCGCCGCTTCTCCGCCACGATGATGCACGGATACGCAATGGAGGTAAACACCGGCGCGTCGCCAAAATCGATCACCACGAGCGGCCGCGTGGCATAATACAGATACATGCGCAGGCGCTCGCCGTAATTGGCCCGGAAATACTTGTTGCTCGTGACGAAGCTGAGCACCCCGTCCTTCTTCATGAGCTGGAATGACCGCTCGAAGAAGTACACATACAGGTCGGCGGTGCCGGTGTAGCATTCATACTGCTGCTTCAGCACCTCCTTGAGCGGATGCTCTTTGCCGTCGCTCCCCCTCACCAGAACCGACTTGAGCTCTTCCTGTCGCACGTACGGCGGATTGCCGATGACGATGTGGAAGGCCCCGGGTGATCCTTCGTCCGGCTCGATGGCGAACATCCAGGCGGGGTCGAAGAAGTCGGCGCTGGCGTTCAGGTCGTACGGGTTCCATCCGGCCAGACGCTTCGAATCGGCCGGCGTTGCTTCCCCGGAATCCTTGAGGGCCTCCGCCAGCTCCATCGAAAGCGCGCGATCCGACTGCCGTAGTTCTTTCTTCCGGGCGTAACTGCGAGCGGTGAAGTAGTCGTGCCGCACCCGGCGCAGTTTGCCCTCCAACTCCTTGACCTTCTGCGACTCCAGAGACAGTTGTCCTCGCTGAAGCCCCAACAACGAATTGGCCGCGACGATCTTGGTCTCGAGATTTGGGAGTGCAAGAATGCCGTAATTGGGCTGCGTGGGATCGATCGCCTGGTCGACGATCAAGGAAATGAAGAAGCGGAGTTTGGCGATCTGGCAGGCGATGGGCTGGATGTCCACGCCGTAGAGGCA
>CAZOMY010000052.1:0-1131 GCA_964581115.1 uncultured Ignavibacteriaceae bacterium
GGTCGACGTTGTACGACAGGATAAAGAAATACGGGATACCCCGGTGAATCACACGAGGGACGAAGGTAGGTGAAAGGTTAGGGAAGGTCTCTCGTAATTCTTGCCCTCCCGCGAGACAGATCCGCCAAGGAAGAACGCATATCGTTGACGGTCCGAGCGCAATGAGAGAATTCAGGCGAGTCGAGGCCGACACCGTTCTTGCTGCTCCCACCCCTCACCTCCCACCTCACTTTGGATCTCCTCAGGCTTCGAGGAACATCTCTCCCCAGACAGCCTCCCAGTCTTTCTTTGGGGCTGCGTCGGGCATGGATTCGACCGGAACGCCTCCGTCCGCCAGGCTGAAGCCCACTTTCTGATCGGACAGCGTCATCTGCAGCCGTTCGAGCTCGCGCGTCAGCCATGGACCGATCTCCGGACCGCGGAGGAGATGCGCCACGCTTGACGTCGGGTCCATCTTCACCTTCATCTTCCAACGATCCCCTTCGGCGTATGCGTAGGTCACTTCGCCATCGATGGGCGATCGGAGCATCGCCATCCCGTGCTTCGTCCGCACTTGAATGGCCGGGGCATGCGTCGCGACCTTTGTGCCGACCGGCGGCAGTTCGACCGATTCCACCCGTCCAAGCAGTCGTCGGCCGAATTCATCCACGCCAACAGAGAACGATCCATCCGGTTCGATGCGCGCCCACGTGTGTCCGCGATCGTAGTAGCGGTCGGTGGGCAACTCAATACCCGATACCGCTACGGCGGGCGTGAAGGGAAGCGGCCGTGCCGCGCTGGGCGACTGACCCGAGGCCAGATAGCGCTGATGCTCCGGGCAGTTGGCGCATGCGAACTCGTTTTCGCACGTGCGGTGCCGTACTTCGCCGTTCATCTGGTGACGGCATACGCGCGTCGTTGAGGGTAGCTCTTCAAAGGCGGAATGCCACGACACACGCGCGTGGCCTTCACGCGCCAGGCGCCGCCGTGAGCGCATCATGGCCCGGACCACCGTCGTCGCGACCACCACGGCGACCGTGAAGAAGATCAGGAGGAACGTGATGTGGAGTGCATTCCACTGGAATTCATGGACAAAGGGAAACATGATGTGCCTCCGTTACGACAATGATAACCAGCTATGCGATGACCGCC
>CAZOMY010000052.1:1231-13184 GCA_964581115.1 uncultured Ignavibacteriaceae bacterium
CATGACGCCAAGAGCCGAAATACGATTCGTCACTTCATTGTCGCCAGCTCGCGCTCCTGAGGGAAGAGCGGGAGATAGCGATACGAAAGCGAATACAGCAGAACGCCGTACGCCACGACTGCGGCGAAAGTGGCAACCTCCTGCCAACTCGGTACGTAGCTGAGGAACGGGTCGAACGTGAGTGTCGGCAAGGCTAGCGTTTGGATCGTCAACACAAAACGGTTCAACGCCACGCCGGCTAGAACGAGTCCCGCCGATGCGAGCAGCCATCCCCGATGCTCACGCGTGGGTCGATTCAGGAGCAACAAGGCTGGAATGACTCCGAAGACGCCAAGTTCCAGGAACAAGATCCAGGTGCCGAACGATGCCTGCTCGTAATACTCGAATGCCGGGAACCCGGCTGCGGGCGAGGTGGCGTTGATCCACACGAGCGTGTCGATCGCCTTGAGTGCCAGGTACGATGCCAGCATGAATCCCGAGATCCGTCCGAGCGTTCGCAACGCCCGGTCGTCAACCAGTCGCTTGCGGGTCAGGCTCTCGACGAGTCGAGTCGTCACAATCAGGAAACTCGGGCCCGCCGCTATGGCTGACAGAATGAAGAGGAAGAAAGTGGTCGGCCAGATTCCGATCGCCTCGCGGAACGCGAACGGCCGTCCCTGCATCACGCCATAGAGCCCGCCGAGCGAGCCCTGGTGGAAGAACGACAGGAACGCCCCGACACCCGCCAGGATTGGCATGAGCTTGTGCAGCTCGAATTCGAATACAAGCATCCTCGGGATACGGCGGAACTGCCGGTTCCTGAGCAGCACGGGCACGTACTCGATGAGGAGGACCGTCAGGTAGCACGTGAGGCAAAACGTGACCTCGGTGAGCATCGAATGCGTGTTGGGATGCCAGAACGTGAACCAGGCCCGCAGCGGCTGCCCGACGTCAACCATCAGTACGATGATCGCGCCGCTATAGCAGATGAGTCCGAGCACGACGGCGCTATTAATGACAGGACGGAGCGCTTCACGACGCAACAGATACAGCAGGAATCCGGTGAAGAACGCCCCTGCGCCGAAGGCGATGATCGTGAGGTCGAGGTAGATCCACAGGCCGAACGCGAACCGGTTGTCCATGTTCGTCTGATTCAGTCCCTCGATAAGGCACAACGCTGCCCCGAACAGTCCCCAGGCGAACAGGCCCGCCCACGGGAGCATCCAGGCCATGAAGCGGGGGAACGACGTGCGTTGCAGTCCGCGCGGGATCCATTGGCTATCCATGGACTTCCTCCTTTCCGGTCAGGGCGAGCACACGGTCGGCCAGCGACCGAACCCACGCACGGGACGAGAGATAAAAGATCTTGGGTTCCGTGCCCAGACGCGACAAGAACCGGAACGCCCGGTCGTCGCGGCTGAGCTTCGCAACCTCGGAGGAAGGATCGTTCAGATCGCCGAACACGATGGCCTGGGTCGGGCACGACTCGACGCACGCCGGAACGTAATCGGCCATGTCGATCGCCGTGGCTCCGGCGGCCGCCGCTTTCTCGCGAGCCGCCTGCAGACGCCCATGGCAAAAGTTGCACTTCTCCACGACGCCCCGCATCCGGGGCGCTACGTCGGGGTTCAACGTCTTTTCCATCCCCTCGGGCCACTTCGGGTCCCACCAATTGAAGTAGCGCGCATGATACGGGCAGGCGGCCATGCAATAGCGGCATCCGAGGCACCGCGCCGGCACCTGCGCGACGATGCCCGTTTCGGGGTCGAGCTCAACCGCATTCTGCGGGCACACCGACACGCACGGCGTGCGCTCTCCGCATTGCATGCACATGACGGGGACGAAGGCGGACTGCGTCTCGGGGAAACTCTCGCCGTTGTCGGCTTCGTAGACGCGGAGCCACGTGATGCCGGTCCGGTCCGTGACGCCCGTGGGACCGGGCGGGATGTTGTTCTCGACGGCGCAGGCGACGGTGCAATTGCCGCAGCCTGTGCAGCGGTCGAGATCGATCACCATTCCATAACGTGCAGGCATGTCAACTCTTTCGTAGTTCGGCGGCGCGACCGCGGGGAACGGCGTTCGCGACGGAGGGTGGTTCTGGGGAACGGAAGCCGACCGGGTCGGGTCCGACGGAAAGCTGGACCGTACCCGGGGCGAGACTGTCGCTGACGCGCACTTTGACCGCGCTGGACCGTTCGCCGGCGCGCAACTCTGCGACGGAGCCGTCTTCGACGCCGCACGCGTGAGCCGTGGCCGGAGCGACCGCCGCTACCTCGGAGGTCGGACGCAGTCCGGATTCTTGGTAGAGTTTCGTCATCAGCGGAGACAAACGACTGCAACTTGTGACGGGGGCCCACCACGTCGGGATGACCGCGATGGTCGGGGTCGCGGCGAAGGCCTCAAGTTCGGTGAGCCGGGCGGCGAGCCGCTCGGATGCCGCACCATCTGTAGCCAGTGCCCGGACCGACGAGGGCGCTGGACCTCCTTCGAGCCTCCACACAGCCCCTTCGGTCAACAACGTCCACAAAGACTCAGCGCCATCAAGAGACGTGAGGTCGTTCGTGGAACCATCCGCCATGCAGATCTGGCCGCGACGTGACGACCAGATGCCGTCGACCTTGGCGCGGAGTGTGGCCTCTCGTTCGATTGGCTGACCGCTCAAATGCCCCAGGACGACCTCAGGATCTACACTGCCCGGACGCCGAGGATGCAGTGGACGGCTCAGTCCGTACTTGCACGAGACATCGGTGCCGTCTCCCGTTGCCTCTCCGAACGATTCGAACGGGGCCGGTGACGGGATGATGAGATCGGCGTGCGACGCGAGCGAGGTCAGGACCGGCGAGAGACTGACGACGAGCGGGGAACCGGGCCTGAGCGTTCGCGCGATCGACTCCCACGAGAGATGACACGTGCCTTCGTCGCCGTCGAGGATCACGAGATCGACGCTTGCTTCCGGTACTGACGAGAGCGGGGTTGCCACGGCCAGGTCGCGTTCGTGCAATCCTTCTGAGACCGGGATCGCCGGCCGCCGGCGGATGGCGCCAGAGGAGAGGGCTCCGAGGACGTGATTGAGGTGGAACGCAAGGTGCTCGGTCTCGGCGTCGACGGAATTGCAGCCATCTCCGCCCACGACGACAAGCGAAGGTCCGTGCTCGGTCAGCTTTGCATAGACATGTCGCAGCTGCGCGGGCACGATGCCGATGGCTGCGGCCATACGCTCCGGCGTTGAGCGTTCGACGATGGCGCGCATCGACGGGGTCATGTCAGCTCGGCGATGGGCGTGTGCCAGATGGAGCAGGGCGACGAGCAGGGCCGCTTCGCTTCCGGGACGAATGGGCATCCATCGGTCAGCCAGCGACGCCGTGCGAGTGCGCGCGGCATCGGCAGCGATGATGCGAAGTCCGTCGTTCTGCGAACGACGCAGCATCAGCCGTGCTGTCCGGGCGGGAGTCGTCCATCCGTCGAGCAACGGCGTGCTGACCGACAGGATCGTCCGAGCGCGGTCGAGATCGAATCCAACGGTCCGCAACGAAGCGTCGTCATCGGGGACGGCGTAGAGACTGCCGGGATGTTGTCGCACGAAGGCGCGATAGCGGTCCGAGATCGCCCGGCCTGGGCGCTGGTCGACGAACATGACCGAGCGATTTGCGTCGACAGAAGGAAGCCGCCGGAGTGCTCCGTCCAGCGAGATGTCCGTGGTCAGCACCTTTTCGCCTCGGTGTTCCACGAGGCACGGACCCTCGAGGCGCAACGGGTGGTAGGCCAAATGATGGCTTGTGAGGCCGATCGGGCAGAGTGGTTGTCCGCTTCCGGAGGCGGCGCGAAGGGCGGATGGAGCGCCAGCCACACACCGGGCAGTCACCGGGCATCCGGCCGGGCAGAGCGAGCACAGCGTCGGCACATGGCTGATCGGGCCTCGCGGGACTTTCGGGATCCACGGGCCAGTCTGGGTCCAGATCGCCACGTCGTCGAGCATCTTCCACGGCAGGGGTGAGAAGACGATCCCGGCGGTGGCGGCACCGGCGAAGCGGAGGATATCACGTCGGGTCAACGGCATGGTGTTGTTCGTGAGTTCGCATGAAAAGAGGTATCGCGCAGAGACGCAGAGGACGCTGAGTTCGCAGAGAAAAACGTTTGTGGCATTACTTCCATGGGATCCTCGGCACCATTATCAATCTTCCTCTGCGTTCTCCGCTCTCTCTGCGTCTCTGCGCACAATTCTTTCCCTACTTGTGGCAATCGAGACAGGCGCGAGCGCGTTCGGTCTCGCGGTGGCAGCCGATGCACTTGTCCATCTTCATCCCTTCCCAGGGCTCCATGCCGATCCGGGCGATAGACGAACCCCAGACGTCGCGGCTATAGCCGCTGATCCGGTTCTCTTGATAGGGTCTGAGCGCAGCGCTCGAACCGTGCGGGCCGTGGCAACGCTCACAAGCGATGACGCCGCGCGTGACGTGTGCCGCATGGGGAAAGTAAGCGTTGTCCGGCTGGCGGGCGTAGACCTTCCAGGGCACTTCGCGGTTCGTCTTTACGTACTCCTCGACGAATCGCTTCTCGTTCTCGGTCTCACCAATCACCTCGGCATGGCACGATGCGCACTGCGCTGTGGTCGGAATGCCGACGAAGCGTCCGTCAGCGTCGAAGGCATGGCAGTCGGCGCAGGCCATACCGCCCGTGTCGGTGTGGACGGCGTGACTGAACTGCAGTGGCTGCTCTTCGGACCGATACAGCACGGCCGGGAAGAACACCCAGCCAGCAGTCAGTCCGACGAGCAGTCCGGCCACGGGAAACAGAAACCGCGATCGATTCACAACGCATTCCTCCAAGCGACGAACGGTGAGAAGAACTCGGCATAGACCGACAAGACGGAAGGTCGGTCGAGCAGCCGCAGCACACCCGGTACGGGCGCGCCGCCGTCATTCCAAAGGCCTGTCAGGCTCGCATGCTGTCGCTGCACAACGGTATTCAGACGCTGCAGGTCGGCGGCCATCCACTGCTTGACGGCGTCGCCCGACCGCAGGCCGTTGACTTCGAGCGAACCCGGCCGGCTGGAGCCTTCGAACAGCCAACCGCCGGTGTACGGCTCGGTGACGACACGATCGCTCTGCGACCGGAGTCGATTGTTGGTGGCCGTGACCGTCAGGGCGGCAGGGAAGACGAGTTGCAGGTCGGTCTCGCCGACGGTCAGCACGGCCGTCGGATGGTCCTGTGAGGAGCCGTGTTGATGGATGAACGAGACGGCATCGACCCGGCCGGCGACGTGGCCGAAGAACGCGTCGACGCCGATGTGCCAGTGGCCGTCGGGCGCGACGTCGAGCCAGAGATGATTCGGAGCGAAGAACCGCTGGTCGGGCACCCAGGTCGCCGGGTCTCCGTTCGAGCGGGGTATCCGTCCCCCTTCGATCGACAGCAGCACGTCGCAGTACTGGTGGCGGTCGTCAAGGCAACGGGCCGACGGGTCGTCGCTGTATGGCACGAACTTCGCCACCGGCGCCGCTGCGCAATACTGCACGAGAGACTCGTGCAGGAACGGACAGCGGTTCGCCGGGGCGTGATCTTGATGATGCTGACGGGCAGCCGGGCAGTCGGGCCAGGTCTCCGACGTGCAACGCTCGTGAGCGTCTTCGGTCGATGATCGCATGATCATCTTGGACGATACGGAGCCGCGGCAGAACTTGACCTGGGCCTCCCTGAGAAATGGGCAGCGCATGGCGGCCTCCGGTCAGTTCTCAGTTGCTCGAGCGAATGATGTTTGGAGGATCATCATCCGCAGCGTCGCTACGGCGGGCGATGCGCTTCGATTCGTCGAGCCGCTCGCCGCCGTCGGCCATCGTGATACCGAGGCCTGCGATGTCGAACGCGTGCGTATCGTCGGGCAACACTTCCTTCGCGTGCTCCGTCGTGCGCCACAACCACTCCTGCAGTGCGACGCGGACCACGGCGACGATGCAGATGACCGTCACAAGGCCGAGCGCAGCATTGGTGAGGTTGAGCCACAGGGTTTCCGGATCCATGAAGTTCACGGTCGTTCTCCAGTGTTCAGTGTGGGATTCTTCCTCAGGAGAGGAAGAACGCCACACATCAGTGCAAACGTCGTGCCTCTCGTGTAAGAGTCACGATTGTCGGCCGCCGTGGCCGAATTGCCCGGGATTCATTGGATCGTGCGAGATGCTTCGAACAATAAGCCGCAGTTGTGTCGGGAACGCCGACAAGCGAGTCGGAAATCCCGACGCACACAATGATGCATATGGCTTCTCACGTCTTCCGAGCCTCCCGACGGCAGGGGAGTGCTCAGACGACGGACAACCCATCGACGCATCGGGAGGGGTCGTGCCGATGCGAGGCGGCCTCGACTGAAAGAGGCCGGGTGAACGTCGACGGCAAGCAACAGGCGACCTTGGACGTCCGCAGGATCGCGTCGAGGGTGACACCTGTCGAAGACAAAGTCAGCAATGTCATACGTCTGACGCCATTGCGATTGATCCGGTTGCGAGGGTTCCCTTCGCCATGATCAGCGGTCCGTGTGGGAATTTCCTTCGATAACAATTTCTTCGTACTCTGAGCTTGGTGAGCAGGAGCGTAAACCCTGTCAAGCCCTCTGTGGCCGGGTATTCGAGTTCAATAAGGTCCGACGATGCCAGACTACGCACGAATGAACCAGTCCCTCTATGAAGGCAAGGCCAAGGAGGTCGAGCAGATGACGAAGGACGCTCTCGCCGAAGGGCGGAGCGCGCAAGAGGTGCTGACGGAAGGGCTAATTGCCGGAATGAGCGTCGTTGGCGAGGACTTCAAGCACAACATCCTTTATGTGCCCGAGGTGCTTATTGCGGCACGGGCCATGAAGGCCGGAATGGCGGTGCTCAAGCCTTTGCTGACCGGTGACGCCGACGTGGTCGAACCGAAGGGCGTGCTCGTCATGGGAACCGTCAAGGGCGACCTGCACGACATCGGCAAGAATCTCGTCTGCATGATGGCAGAGGGGGCCGGCTTCAAGGTCATTGACCTTGGCGTCGATCAGGGGATCGAGCGATTCTTGGCTGCCGCTGAACAACACAAGCCGGACATCATTGGAATGAGCGCGCTGCTGACGACGACAATGACCTACATGAAGGTCGTCATCGACGGATTCAAGGAACGGGGACTGGGACATATTAAGATGGCGGTGGGTGGTGCACCCATCAGCCAGATGTTCGCCGACGAGATCGGCGCGGATGGCTACGGTGCAGATGCATCGTCGGCGGTGGATCTATTTCTGAAGCTGATGGAGAAGAAATAGTCGCCACAATGATGAAGCACGAGCAGGAGTAGGCAGTGGGTAGGTACCATCGGACAAGGTCGGGAAGAGGCCTCGGGACAAAGACCATCGACCGGGGTGTTTGCCTCCGGATCTCGTGCTGACCCCTACCCGCGGGCTGCTGCATGTTGCATGCCGCTCACGAGACCTCACGATAGTCCACGAGTTACATTGGGATCCACTTTCACCGAATGAATCGACCTCTCCTTCATGAAGCCGCCTGCATGCGTACCCTCGTCTGCGACGGCGCGATGGGCACCCAACTGATGCTGGCCGGCCTGGAACCGGGGGGCTGTGGCGAGATGTGGAACCTCACGCATCCCGACCGGATCTTGGCGATCCAGCGTCGGTACGTAGAGGCGGGTGCCGAATGTCTCATCACGAACACGTTCGGCGCAAGTCCGATCATGCTCGAACGGCATGGGCACCGAGGTGAGATGGGCGCCATCAACGCGGCGGGCGTACGGATCGCCCGGGAGGCCTTCGGAGATCGCGAGGGCTACGTTCTCGGCGACATCGGTCCGCTCGGCGCGATCCTCGAGCCGTACGGCGACCTCTCCGAAGGCGACGCTTCGCAAGCGTACCGCGACCAGGCCATGGCGCTCGTCGAGGCGGGGGCCGACGCGATCATCATCGAAACGCAGACCGGGCTGGACGAGCTTGGCCTGGCCATCGATGCCGCGAAGTCCGCCGGAGCCCGTTCGATCGTCGCATCACTGGCTTACGACCGTTCGGCCGACGGGACCTTCTTTGTTACCATGATGGGAGTGCGTCCGAAGGCCGCCGCCGCATTCGTCGAGGAGCGGGGCGCGCATATCGTAGCGTTCAATTGTGGTACCGGACTCGACATGGCGGCCGGTCCGCATGTCGTCAGCGACTACAGAGGTGTATCGGCACTACCGGTGATGGGTCAGCCGAATGCCGGACTCCCCGTGCTGGAAGGGGGGAAAGCCGTATATAAGCAGACGCCAGAATCGATGGCCGCAGGCGTTCCTGCCATGATCGCCGCCGGCGCCACCATCATCGGATCTTGCTGCGGATCGACCCCGGAACACACCCGCGCAATACGCAGAGCAGTCGACGAGGTCATGCGGGCACGCTGAACAGTCCTTCGCCGGGGTCGCTCTGGTCTTGCCGCACGATGAGCGGGGCGCCGCAGGCCGATGCGCCGAGAGAACGCTGCCGTTGTAATTGATCCAAGGGATGGAAGTTCCAACGTACGACATGTTTCAAGGATCGACGAAGATCCCCGTGTCGGTCACCTCGAGTCCGACTCCCGCCGCCTTCGCGGCCTCTTGAAGCGCCGCCCGCAGCATCACCTTCGGATCGCGACTCACTTCCAGCCGGCGCATCAGTCCTTCCCCCGTCTTCGATCCCACGGTGAGCGAGATCTTGAGGCCCCGCCGCTTGCAGGTGATGAGCGTTCCGTCGACCAGCGTGGTATTCATCGGCTTCAGAAAGGCATCGACGTAGTGGACTCCGATGCCCGACTTGTCGGGAACGGACGGCGGTAGCTTCTCGAAGGCCACCATGGCAATGTCGCACACCTTGATCATGATCCCTCCATCTTCTGCCGGCGCATGAGTGCATAATGCAGGACCTCGAAGACCAACCCCCACTTGTGATGACGGGCTGATGGTTCGCAGTAGCATCCGGCGGGGGCAAACGTGCGCTGCTGTCGTAACACATCGTCGAGCGATCGCCCGAGGAGCGGTTGCTCATTCCGGATGGCCTCAATGAAGGCCGGTCCGTGGTCCCGATATCGACACATGAACGTATGCCCGGAATCATCCGGGGTGGGGGCGCAGTCGGCTGCGGCAATGGTGAATCCGGTCGAGGTCGGTCTCAGCGTAACCCGGTATTCGAACTGCAGAGGACGGCCCATATTCGAGCAGGTCGACCCATCGTACCGAAAGCGTCCCTGGATCGTGCCATCGTCGAGGCGGTCCAACCGGAGCCGCTCGCGGGACCATTTTTCCAAGGTGAGGTGCGCGAGGGAATAAGCCGGGAGCTCGGACTCGGTTGATGCATGCTCTTCGTTGCCCCGGCTCATGCGGCGTACGTCTTCGGTCTGCCGCAGAGGGTGTCGGTATGGCAGTCGCCGGTATTGACACCTTGGCAGTGAACAACGCTCGCATGGCACCTCGAGGGCCTGCCTCCCCAAAAGTGCCGAAGCGGGGGCGATGCCGAACAAGGCGAGAAGCGACTTTCGCGGAACGAGCATTCCGCTGTCGAGTACACTCACTCGGCCGGGCCATGAACGGCTTCCGGCACGCTGCGCAGCTTCCAGGAGGGGCCGTTGGTCGCAGATCTCCCAGCCCGGATACCCTGGACTGTAGTGCGGCAGAACCGCCAGACGCTCGCGGTCGGCCCATGCGCAGAGCTGATAGGCCGCCTGCGCGATCAGATGCTCCACGACCGCCGAGCCGTATACTTCGAGAAAGAAGTATTCGTCGGGCTTGCCGTCTTCCCATAGGGCACGCGCCCGCGCTTCGCATTCGGGGCCGGCACTCACGAGCGCGAAGAAGGCGCCGGTAACCTTCGAGACGCTGAATCGCTCCGCCAGTTCGGCCGAGGTAAGTTCGCAACCGTCCACGGAGACGCGGCCGTCGACAGAGGCCACATTGGCGGCAACACGCAGGGCGATCCATGGCCGACCATGCTGTTCGAACCAAGCACGGGTCTGATCGGCCAAGTCACGCGCGCGGCCCTCGAGCTCGACATGCGGAGGATAGCCGAGCAATCGCCGGTATTCAGATCCCTGCACCTGCACGTCGGGCCGGTCTTCGATCCACTCACGCATGCTTTCGATGCTCCGTCGATGACGATCGAACCGGCACGAACTGGCAACCATTCACAAAGTGGTCAAAGAACGATGGGTCCGATTCAAGCCGGGAATGCTCGACGGTCTTGACGATCCGATCCAATTCATCACGCCGCGGGCGCGACAGCAATGCCATCGAAGCCCCCTCGATGGCTGCGTTGCCGACCTGAACGATCTTGCGGTCGTCGATATCGGGTATAAGCCCGATCCGCTTCGCGGCGGCCACGTTGATATGCTGTCCGAAGCCCCCGGCAAGATAGAAGACGTCGACATCATCGAACGGAATGCCGTATGCTCCGAAGACAACGTGAAGCCCGGCGACATTCGCCCCTTTGGCCTGGGCAAGTTCGTTGATGTCGCGTTCATGGAAGACAATCGGTCCCTCGTCCGACGTTGCCACTGTGACGCTCTCGTGGCCATCTTCCAGCCGGCCCAGTTCATTCATTCGGCCGGTGCGCAGCAGCTCCGCAAGCAGTTCGATCAGGCCCGAGCCGCAGAGTCCGGAAGGCGGCATCCCTCCGATCACGTCAACGTGGAACGAACCGTCGTTGTCGATCCGCACCGATTCGATGGCTCCCGGAAGCCCCGGCATGCCGCACGAGATGCGTCCCCCTTCAAAGGCGGGTCCGGCCGGACACGAGGCTGCCAGGATCCGGTGACGGTTTCCGAGGATGAGCTCCGTATTCGTGCCGATATCCATCACTGCAATGACGCGGTCTTCATGAGCCATGTTCACGGCAAGCAGGCACGCGGCGGCGTCGGCGCCGACGTGACCGCTGATGATCGGAAGTCCGACGATGCGTCCACGCGGGTTGATCGGAATACGCAATCGGCGCGGCGGGGAGGAGAGAGCGGTCGATGATCGCCTGCCAGCAAGCACGTCGATCTCCGTAAGGGATCGGTATGGATTCTGTCCAATCGAATGGACGTCCAGCCGGAAGAAGAGGTCGCGCATCGTTGAGTTGCCCGCCACAACCATCTCATAGATCGCATCGGGCTCAACGTTGAACTGTTCGATGGCGTGCGTCACATAGCCGGCCAGCGTCCGTTGCAGAACGCGGCTGGGGTGCTGGCAGTCGAACTGGATACGCGACATCACGTCGGACCCGCCGAAGCGTTGAGGATTCTCAAACGAGCTTTCCGCAACGACGTTGCCTCGCTCAAGGTCGAACAGCCTCATCACCACCGTGGTCGTGCCCAGGTCCATTGCGATACCGTACACGGGACCGTTGTGCCGATCGACACACACGCCATCAATGAGGACTTCGTCGCCCCGTCGCGTCACGCAGGGATCGTGCGTGAACGGTCGCTTCGATGTCGGGAGATGGAATGCCCGCGTGGAGATCGAGAGTGCGCCCCGCCGCATCGTGTGACATCGGACGACCCCATCCTCCGAAACGACGGTTGCGCGGCACGAGAGGCGGAAGCGGTCACGAAGATGTGCTTCGTGCGGCGTTGGAGGGGACAGACGATGATGTCCTTCCTCCACTTCGACGATACATTCCTTGCAACGGCCTTGTTTCTGACAGGAGGTCGGGATGTACACGCCGAGCGATTCGGCGCAATCAAAGATCGATGCGCCTTTCGCCGCGGCGGTCCGGTGGTCATTGATGTGCAGCTCGACGCTCATGTCAGAGAAGCAATGGCCCCGGTCGGTACGCGCTGATGGAGACCACACTGTGGTGCTTGACACAGGCTCTGTTGCATCATACCGCCTGTATGAACGTCCCGTCGTGCAGATCCTGCAGCGCCTTCCTCAGCTCTGCCTGCGTGTTCATCACGATCGGACCGTACCACGCCACCGGTTCCTTGATCGGAGCGCCTGAAACGAGCAGGAATCGGATCCCCTCGTCGCC
>CAZOMY010000053.1:0-12569 GCA_964581115.1 uncultured Ignavibacteriaceae bacterium
AATGGTGAATGGTGAATGGGAGATGGGAAATGGGCATTGGAACTGACAAATTCGGAGATAGTATGACAAGGAGGTTGATAAAAGCGATTCTGCTTTCCAGCGTCTCGGTTGGTCTGTTGTTTGGCCAGGTTCGTCCGGCGATCTCTCTCGTCGGAGGGGACGATGTGCCGGCTATTAAAGAGCAGATCAAGCAGAACTTGGAAGTTGTTCTTCTCGAAATGAACCGCCTCAGCCGCGACCGGGGAAACCTCGACCTCATCCGGCCTCTATTTGCTCCCGATGCCTTTGCAACGTTCGAGCAATTCGTTCTCCGGAACAAGGCCTACACGGCGCGCAAAGAGTATTCGCCCCAAATGGTCTCGCGTCGAAACGGAGAAGCGTTTGATATCCGCAGTATCGGGGTGCGCGTCAAAATGGGCGAGACCGCCGGGAGCGATCTGCAGAGTCTGGTGTTCAGCTTCTCTCGCAAAGGCATGGTCATTGCCGTCAGGGCGGTCATCCCCAACCAAGACTATCAATCAATGATCGCATCAGGCCGTTCGCAACTCGATTCGCTCGTGCGGGGAACGATCCTCGATTTTCTGGAGCGGTTCCGGATGGCGTACAATACTAAAGATGCAGACTACCTCGAGAAGGTCTATTCCGACGACGCGCTGATCATCGTCGGTTCCGTCGTGAAAGAAAAGGAACAGAAACGCCAGGATGACTTTTCTCGCCTCTCTTTGCTGTCGCGAGACAAGGTCCGTCTGGTCCAGCTCACCAAGCGTGAGTATCTCGACAACCTTCGCAAATATGCCTTCCGGTCCGGGTCGTTCTTGTCGGTCCGCTTCGATAGCATCGTCGTCCTCCAGCACGAGAAGCACGACTTCATCTACGGCGTCACATGCCGGCAGTCGTGGCGCTCGGCCACCTATTCCGACGAGGGCTATCTGTTCCTGATGATGGACTTCCGCAACCGCGCCGAGCCCGTGATCCATGTACGTTCCTGGCAGCCCAAGGCCTTCGACGACGGTAGTTTTGTAGGGCTGTACGACTTTGATGTGGTGGTGTACCGGTAACGAGATGCAATACGTGCTTCAAGAGATTCCAGACGCCAGGATCACAAACTCCAAACAGACACCAGACGCCATAGCAACAAACCTCGGACCAGAACCTGGTGTCAGTCGAATGCGTATTAGGTGGGCGTCTCATTCAAGGTTCGTGCGCGGGCCTGAGATCTTGTTGGGTTGCCAGGTATCTGTGGCGAGAGCGAAGTCGATTCTACGAACTGCGGTTGGGGGGGCAAGTCGGGAAGTACGGGGCGCGAGATTCGTCTTCGTCCAACGCAAGTGCAGTACTCAATAACTCGTTCCGACGAGGCGAGCAGACGTCCGTCGCAGTACGAACGTGAACCCGCCCACCTAACCCGTCGCTCAAGCTGCGCTCGTTGCTTCGCGGGGCTTTTGTGGATGTGTCCGGATTAAAGGAAGGTGTTCAGGCCAGCAACAACGCAACCGCAACTCCAACGTTCATCTTGTCCTACAACGCAACGGCGCAGCTTAGCTCCGGCCGTTTGGAGTTTGACGATATTTCATTTGCCGTCTGTCTGGAGTCTGTCGGTCTGGCATCTGGCGTCTCATCGCCAGCGCCCCGGTATTGCTCCCGCCATTGCTTCCCGCCCCCGAAATTCCTAGTTTTACGCTCGCCATGAGCGCAGACACCCACGCCTCCATCCTGATCGTCGAAGACGAAGAATCTGTCGCTACCGTGGTCGCCCATCGGTTGGCAAAGTCGGGCTACCGGTCTGATTGGGCCCCCAGCGGAGAAGACGGATTGAAGAAGGCCCGTGCGACGAACTACGACCTCATCCTGCTCGACATCCATCTCCCCGGCATGAGCGGCTTTGAGGTCCTCGAGATGCTCCGCAAAGAAGGGCGTCGCACCCCGGTCTTTATCGTCTCCGCCGACCGGTTCGTCGACGACCGCGTCAAAGGCCTCCGGCTCGGAGCCGACGACTACCTCGTCAAGCCGTTCGACTTCGACGAACTGATGGCACGCATCGAAGCCATCCTGCGACGTTCGGCCGCCTCACGACCCCAACAGGTGAAGGTCGGCGACGTGACGATCTACACGGAAGAACAGAAAGCCGTCCGCGCCGGACTGCCGCTCGAGATGAGCAACATCGAGTTCCGCCTCCTCGAATTTCTGGCCCGCAATAGGAACCAGGCCGTCACGCGCGCTGAGATCGCCAAAGAGATCTGGGGCCACGAGAACTACAAAGATACGAACGTCATCGACGTCTACATGGGCTACCTTCGTTCTGCCCTCGACGGCGGACAGAAGCAGAAGATGATCTTCGAAACCTTCGATGGGGGGTTTGTGCTGAAGGGGTGAAGCCCGAAGCGAGGAGGAAGGAGGGAGGAGTAAGGTTGAAGGGAGGTTTCAGCTGAAGCCCCTTCGCGTTGACCTGAGTTCAACACGCGGTCCCCCGCCGCCCGCTACCCAATCCCCACTTCCCAATATCCATCCTCTCAGCATATTTACCCGCCTACTCTTTCTCCGCTCTTCTGGGTATATTAATTGATATTCCCAGAATTCCGATTGACCGTCCGACGCATCCTACTGATCCGCACCGACCGCATTGGCGATGTCGTACTGACGTTGCCGGTCGTCGATCTCATTCGGAAGCAGTGGCCGGATGCACGCGTGACGTTCCTCGTCCGGGAATACACGCAAGAGCTTGTACGAAACGTCTCCGGCGTCGATTCCGTCATCCTGGCAGACCGTGAGAGTCGCTCACGCTCCGATCGGGAGCTTCTGAACGACATCCGAGAGGGTCAATTCGACGTCGCCGTGCACGTTTTCCCCAGAGCGCGGTGGGCTTGGTTAATCTGGCGGGCCGGCATTCCGGTTCGGGTCGGAACGGTGTATCGCTGGTATTCGTTCTTCTTCAACCGGCGCGCACGGGACCATCGCAAGCACGGACTCCGACATGAGGCGGTCTTCAATGCCCGGCTGTTGATTCCGCTGGGGGTGGATGTTCCGGAGACGGTCCGGCCGCGGCTCAGTCCCACGGCGGCTCACGTCGAGGCGGCGGAACGGGTTCGGACGGAACTCGGACTCAAGCCGGACGAGCGTCCGGTGATCCTCCATCCGGGCAGTGGCGGATCGTCGCGTGACTGGCCCGCTCATCGGTTCGGCGATCTTGCGAAGACGATGGCAGTCCGAGGTCCCGTGGTGGTCACGGGGAGCGCCAATGAGTCGACCCTCGTGGAAGCGGTGGTCGAGCGGTCCGGCGGCGCAGCACGCGCCTGCATAGGGCGGATGTCGCTGATGGAGTTGGCCGCGTTCATCCAGCGTGGTTCGGTCTTCGTTGCAAATTCGACCGGACCGTTGCACATCGCGGCCGCGGTTGGCACTCCGGTCGTCGGTTTCTATCCCCCCATCGCCGCTGCGAGCGCGACTCGATGGGGACCGCTCAGCGACCGGTCCGTGACCTTCACCCCGGACCCGGCGAGATGTCCGCATTGTACCGGCGACATGTGTGTCGGAAGCCTGTGCATGGAGCAGATCGGGGTGGAAGAGGTGGTGGAGGCGGTGGAAAAAATGAAAAGTAAAAAAGTATAAGGTAAAAGGTAAGAGGTAGAAAGTGGGAAGTAGATAGGATCAAGTGTCGGGTTTCAGGTTTCGAGGTTCAAGTGTCAGGTTTGGAGTTTCAGGTTCCAAGTATCAAGCGTCAAGACGGAAACTGGCAGAGTTCGACAGCGCCATTCATGCAGTCGATCATCCCCCTCATATTGATTCTCGTGTCGTCCGGGTTCGCCCACACAGGCTCCGATTCGTCGTCGGTCGAGTTCCGGCGCGTCGAGCAGACCGCCTTTGGTCTCGGAGAGCGTCTGGTCTACGACGTGGGCTATTCCTTCATCACGGCCGGTGAAGCCGTCTTCTCGATCCCGGCGATGGATACGGTCAACGGACGACCGGCCTATCGTATCGAGTTCAGCGTGCAATCCACGCCGTCGTTCTCGTGGATCTACAAGGTGGACGACCTGTATCGCACCGTCGTCGACGAATCCGGGCTCTTCCCGTGGCGCTTCACGCAGAGAATCCGCGAAGGCGGATACTCGCGCGACTTCGAGGCGGAGTTCGACCATTTCAAGGGCGTCGCGAAGACCAAGGACGGGGAGTACCCTATTCCTCCGAATGTGCAAGACGTCGTTTCGGCGTTGTATCTCGCCCGGACGTTCGATTTTGGTTCCATGCGTCCGGGCCAGAGGACCGAGCTTCAGAATTTCTACAAGGATTCGGCCTACACGCTGGCCGTCCGATTCCTCGGCTTTCAGAAGGTCTCGGTCGACGCCGGCACGTTCGATTGCTTCCTCGTCGAGCCGCTGATCAAGGAAGGCGGACTGTTCAAGAGCGAAGGGCGCATCCTGATCTGGCTCACGAACGACGACCGTCGCATTCCGGTGAAGGTCAGCACGAAGGTGGCTGTCGGGTCGATCGACGCGGAGCTGCGGGAATACAAGGGCCTCCGCGGGCCGTTGAAAGGACGGATAAAATAGCCGCAAAGAGCGCAGAGAACGCAAAACAAACAAATCAACAGGTCTTTGAGTTCTTTGCGTTCTTTGCGGCTAATCTCTTAGAAGCGGACATCTGATCACCATGGCACGTTATTCTCAAATCGATCTCTCCGGAGTCAAGACGATCTCCATCGGAACGCGCAAGAGCAAGGTGCGGCCGAAGGACTTCGCCAAAGTGCTCCCCGCCAAGGGGGGCTCGGTGGGGTCATTCCTGGCGTCGCTGCCGAACATCCTTGTTGCGGCCGACCTGCGAGCCGTGGCCCGAGACATCCGCCGGGCGCGAGCACGTCGAAAACCGGTGATCCTGATGATGGGAGCGCACGTGATCAAGGTGGGTCTTGCGCCGGTGCTCATCGACCTGCTCGAGCGGGGCTTCATCACGCACGTGGCGATGAACAGCGCCGCCGCGATCCACGATGTCGAGACGGCCATGTGGGGACACACGTCAGAAGACGTGGCCGTGAATCTGATGGACGGCACGTTTGGCATGTCGCGTGAAACGGGCGAATTCATCAACAAGGCGCTGGTCAAGGGCATGACCGACGGGGCCGAGGGCTACGCCGAAGCGCTGGCGAAGAAACTCATCGCCGTGAAAGCCCGCAACCGCAAGGTCTCACTTCTTGCCCGATGCTACGACCTGAAGGTTCCCGTGACGGTCCATGCGGCGATCGGCACCGACATCATCCATCAGCAACCGTCGATGGATGGCGCTGCGACAGGTGAGATGACATTCCGGGATTTCAAGGTGTTGATCAACTCGGTGAAGGACCTCATCCATGGCGGCGTCGTGCTGAACATCGGCTCGGCGGTCATCCTTCCCGAGGTCTTCTTGAAGGCCCTGACGGTCGCGCGGAATCTCGGCCACCGAGCCGGGGGGTTCACCACGGCAAACTTCGACATGATCCGTCACTACCGACCGACGATGAATGTCGTCGAACGGCCCACCCAGGGAGGCGGACGCGGGTATCAGTTCATCGGACACCACGAGATCATGGTGCCGTTGCTGGCGGCGATGGTCCGCTTCGGCCGATGACCGAGCCGGTCATTCCGCCGCAAGGCGGCCCGCATACGTTCCTCCAGGACCGGAACATCCATCCGGCCCTGTTCGGCCTGCTGGTACTTGTGGGGGTCTTCCTGCTCTACCAGATCGGCGGCGGCATCATGACGTTCCTGGCCATGGGGGAGCTCAACGTCACGGCCTCGAACGTCGGGACCGTCCGGTTGGTGACGCTCCTGTCGCAGTTGCTCTTTATCCTGGCGCCGACCGTGATCCTGGCCCGTCTTGTCAGTCGCGACCCGCTCGAGGTGTTCCCGCTGCGCGTTCCGACCGGACGGGAGTTCGCCGTACTCCTCGTGGCGCTGCTCTCGCTTCAGCGGGTCCTCGAGACGATGATCTTCCTGCAACGCATGATCCCCTTGCCGCCGATCGTCGAGTCGATCATCGGTCCGTTCAAAGAGATGTTGCGCTCGATGATCGAGCTGCTGCTGGCATCCGACTCGGTCCCGGAGTTCCTATTCGTCGGCCTCGTGGTGGCGGTGGTTCCGTCGTTTGTGGAGGAATTCTACTTTCGCGGACTGGTCCAGACGCTGTTCCGCAAAGCATGGACGCCGTTGGGCGGCGCGATCGTCTCGGGCGTCCTGTTCGGTCTGTTCCATCTCAATCCGTTCGATGCGATCGGATTGATGGCCTTGGGCGTCTTCTTCGGCTACACGCGGTACCGGTCGGCAAGCCTCGTGCCGCCGATCCTGCTCCACTTCGTGAACAATTTCCTGGCGGTTGTGGCCGTGCGTATGGGTCTCTCCAACGACGAGATGTTGGTGGAATCGATGGGTACCGCGGCCGACCTGCAGACGATGCTGATGCAGGGGATGGCGTTCGGACTGCTGTTCGCATGGACCATGTGGCTCTACCATCGCGTCACACGAGAGGTGGCGGAGACGGCATGAGCGACTGCGTTCATTGTTCTCACGAGATTCGGTCGGTCGAAGACGCCTGCGCGTGGTGCGGCCGCTGGCAGAACGGCCACATGCCGATGTGCGAGACGCATTCGACAACGCCGTCCATCGGCCTCTGCGTGGTTTGCGCGCGGCCGTTGTGTGGAGACTGTGCGCGACGCGAGAATGGCCGGCTCTTCTGCGACGATCCGGCCCACCCGGCCTTCATGGCCGACCACACGCTTGTCGCGACCTTCGAGAGCGAGTTCGACGCCGATTGGCTGACGGTGCTCCTCCGCCGTGCCGGGATCCCGGCAACGACCTTCGCGTTCCGCGAGCATGTGTCGTCATGGTGGTTTCCGCTGGCGGGAGGCGTGCGGGTCTTCATCCCATCATCGAACGTGGAAGCGGCACGCACCCTGCTGGCCGATTTGACCGATCTGACCCATCACCTGTGATCGTATGAGCGCCACGAGTCCGTTCTCAACCCTGCCGCAGCGGGTGGCGGTGGCCGCCGTGGCCATTCCGGCGATCGTGTGGGTCACGCTGCAGGGAGGCTACTGGTTCTTCGGCCTGGTGACGGTCATTTCGTTCCTCGCCCTTCATGAATTCTACGGACTCACGGTCGCCAAAGGTGCGAAGCCGCAGCGTCGGGTCGGTCTGGCGTTCGGCCTGTTTCTGAATCTTGCATTCGTCTACGAGCGAGTGCAGGTCGAGACCTACACGGCGTTCGCTTCGATGGGCATCGCATTGAGCATGTTCTCGATGCATCAGTTCATCCTGGTGATCCTGCTGGTCTTTGCGCTCGTGGTGGGGCTCGTGGAGCTCTTTCGTACTGACGGCTCGGCACTTGTCAATGCAGGGGCGACGGTGCTCGGCGTGTTGCTCATTCCGTTCTTCTTCGGGACGCTCATAGGTCTGCGGGAGTTGTTCCCGTATGGCTTCCCTGTGCCGAGGTTCTTTCCGGTCGGCATTGCGGGGGACGTCGAGCTGGCGCAGATCAATGCATGGGGTGGATGGACGGTCGTGACCCTGCTCGCGTCGATATGGATCTGCGATACTGCGGCCTATTTTGGCGGACTGACCTGGGGAAAGCATCGGCTGTTCGAGCGCGTAAGCCCGAAGAAGTCCTGGGAAGGTGCGGTCTTCGGGTTCATTGGGGCCGTCGCCACGTGGCTGGCGGCCCGGTGGCTGGCGCTCGCCTACCTTTCCCTGACGCACGCCCTTGTGCTGGGCATGCTCGTGGGGGTCTTCGGCCAGATCGGGGACCTCGTGGAGTCTCGGTTCAAGCGCGACTCCGGGGTCAAGGATTCATCGTCGCTCCTTCCGGGCCATGGCGGGGTCTACGACCGATTCGACAGCCTCGTGTTCCTGTCACCCATCATCTATTTGTACATCGACTTCGTGGTCTTGTCTCCCTGAGAAAGCATAGCCACAAAGAGCACAAAGCGCACAAAGAAGAGTAAGGCAGGTCGAGATCAAGAAGCATGTTCGCGGAAGGTCAAGGGACCAACGGAGATGCGATGCCCCGTTCAATGACCCCTTCCCTCAACCTCCCTCCTCCAACCTTCCACTTTACAGTGATCTCCCTTGTCTCAGACCTCCACGGATAGGATCCACGTCGTCACGCTCGGCTGTTCGAAGAACCTCGTCGACAGCGAAGCGCTCCTCGGTCAACTGAAGCTGAGCCGGGCGCCGCTGACGGATGACGTCGACCAGGCAGACACGGTCGTGATCAACACCTGCGGATTCATCGAAGCGGCCAAGCAGGAGTCGATCAATGCCATTCTCGAAGCGGTTGAGCGAAAGAAGCGAGGAGAGATCCGAAAAGTTGTGGTGATGGGTTGTCTCTCCGAACGCTTTCGCAAGGAACTCCAGGCGGAGATCCCCGACGTCGATTCCTACTACGGGTCCAATGAGATGCCGGCGGTGCTGGCCGACCTGGGGATCGACTACAAGAAGGAACTGCTGGGCGAGCGACTGCTGACAACGCCGTCGCATTTCGCGTATCTGAAGATATCGGAGGGTTGCGACAATCCGTGCTCGTTCTGCGCCATTCCGCTGATGCGCGGCGGCCATCGCACGAAGCCCATGGACCAGGTTCTGGCGGAGGCCCGTCAACTGGCCCGGAAGGGCGTCAAAGAGTTGATCCTGATCGGTCAGGACACGACGTACTACGGGCTCGACACGACGGGAGAACGGAACCTCTACGACCTCATCGGTCGTCTGAACGATGTGGAGGGTATCGAGTGGATCCGGCTGATGTACGCTTATCCGGCGAAATTCCCGATGCGCCTTCTCGATGCATTCCGGGATTTTCCCGCGTTGGTTCCCTACATTGATATGCCGGTCCAGCACAGCTCCGACCGCGTGCTGAAGTCGATGCGGCGGGGGATCTCGAGTCGAGCCCTGCGCGAGCTGATCGCGACGATGCAGGAACGGGTGCCGGGCATCGCCCTGCGGACGACGCTGATTGTCGGCTATCCGGCGGAGACGGAGGAGGCTTTCGCCGACCTGCTGGACTTCGTGCGGTCGGTACGGTTCCATCGGCTGGGAGTCTTTACGTATTCTCAGGAAGAAGGGACGCCGGCGTACGAGCTGGGAGATCCGGTGCCGCCGGATGTAAAGGAGGAGCGCCAGGAAGCGATCATGCAAGCTCAGATGGAGATCGCGGCCGAGCGTAACGCTTCGATCGTGGGATCGACGCAACGCGTGCTCGTCGACCGGCACGAGGGACCTTGGTCGATCGGCAGAACCGCCTGGGATGCTCCTGAGATCGACCAAGAGGTTCGCGTCGAGCATCACACCCCGCTGCAGGTGGGCAATTTCTACGAGGTGCGGATCACGGCCGCAGAGGAATTCGACCTCACGGGAAAGCCGATCCGCTGACGGAGGCCGAGGTGACAGATATGACAAACAAGCGAACGATCATCCGACTCGTGTTCTTGGGCCTGGTCCCGTCGATCGTCGGTTGGGCCCAGGTGGAGATGACCGACCGTCGTCCGGCACGACCTTCGAGCATCTTCATGGACGTCCTGTCGTACGCTTCGGCCGATTCCGGCAGGTCGAAGGTGGAACTCTACCTGCAGGTGCCGTATGAGGAGATCACCTTCGTGCGGAAGGGGGATGAATTTGTCGGGGCGTTCGACATCTCGGCGAGCATTTCCACGGCTGACGGCGAGCCGGTGTGGAACCGACTTCAAACGGTCGAAGTGAAGACGAAGGATTTCTCGCAGACGACGTCGAACCGCCTGTCCTCCCTCCGGCAATTGAGCTTCGAGATGGAACCGGGACCGTTCGACCTGCGCGTCGAGGTGCGCGACCAGGAGTCTCGCAAAACGACGACGCTGCGTCGCAAGATCCTTGTCAGCGACTTTCATCAGGGACGCCTCGCCTTGAGCGACGTCATGCTCGTGAATCGTCTGACGAGCACCGGCGACCGGCGCAACATCACCCCCAACATCTCGGGCTTTGTCGGAGACCAGTCCGAGGGCTTCTTCATCTTCTACGAAATGTACTCCCACGAGGTCCCGACGCCGGTCCGACTGGTGGCGACGATCCAGAACTCCAACCGCGACTCCGTCGGTGGACTTGAGCAGATTGAAACACCTTCGGGCTCGACCCACCAGGTGTTCATGAAATTCGGCGACCTTCAGCTGCCGATCGGTCCCTACATCATCCGGGTGGGAGCGTATCCTGTCGACGCGCCGGCCACCGATGCGAACCGCCTTGCGGCGACGTCGCGCACCTTCACCATGCGATGGTCCGACCTGCCGTTCTCGATCGTCGACCTCGACCTGGCCATCGAGCAGATGCGGTACGTGGCCCGCCAGACCGACATCGACCAGATCCGGGCCGGCGAGACCGCTGAGGACAGACGCCTTCGGTTCCTGGAGTTCTGGAACAAGCGCGACCCCGACCCGCAAACGACGCGGAACGAACTGATGGAGGAGTACTATCATCGGATCGAGTACGCCAACCGCAATTTCACGCATTACCTCGAGGGCTGGCGCACCGACCGCGGCATGGTCTACATCCGCTTCGGCGCCCCCGAGAACATTGAGCGTCATCCGTTCGAGACGAACTCGCGGCCGTACGAAGTGTGGCACTACTACAACCTCAATTATGAGTTCGTGTTCGTCGACGAAACGGGCTTCGGCGACTACCGGCTGCGCTATCCCACGACCGACCTGCTCGGCCGGGAGCGCCCCATCCGCTGACCGGCCTTCGACATCATGTCGACCTTGCTGCGAACTTCCTTTTTGCTGGCGGCTCTTGGGGCCGCCAGTGTTCTTTTGAAGGCACAGATCGACCCGTCGCCCGGACAGGTCCGCGTCACGCTGTCGGGGGTCGCGCGTGAATTCGCTTCCGACCTTCAGGCGGTCGTGGCGCGCGACACGACGGTCGGACGGGATTCCCTGGTGGCGTTGGTGCGGAGATGGTACGCGGAGCAGGGCTTTCTGCATGCCGAGGCAGCGGTCGAACGGATGGAGGCCGGCGAATGGTCTGTGCGGGTGGTGGAAGGACCGCCGGCGACCGTCGGCGAGCTTCGCATCGAGGGACTCGGGCCGGCCGAGATCGACGAACTGCGCGAATCGCTCACGCTCAAGCCCGGCGAGCGGTTCCATCCCGAACGGCTCGAGCGCGACATCGCAACCATGCTGGACCGCGTCGAGCGCTCCGGCCGTCCGCTGGCTTCGGCCTCGATCGAGGGCTTCGATGACGTCGACGACGGGTCAACCTGTCGCGTCGACATCATCATCCGCGTCACTCCCGGACCTGCGCTGACCATCGGTGCCGTACGTGTGGCGGGCAACAGCGCCACGACAGCAGCGACAGTGCGACGCGCCTCGGGACTCCGCGAAGGAGACCTCTGGACCTCTCGCTCGGCAGCCGCAGCCGTCCGACGGCTGCATCGCACGCGCCTCTTCACCAATGTCGGAGAGCCGCTCGTCGAATTGAATGAGCAGCAACGGCTCATCATCACATTGCCGGTGACCGAAGGACGTCATAGCTCATTCGACGGAATGGTCGGCTATCTGCCCCCGACCGCCGACGGCGGCGCGGGAACGATCACCGGTCTCGTCGACGTTCGCCTGGGCAATCTCCTCGGAACAGCCAGGAGACTCTCGTTGCGCTGGTTCCAGGAGCGACAGGCGACGCAAGAGATCGACGTGGCCTATCGTGAGCCGTGGGTGCTGGATTCCGAGATCGATGCCGACCTGACATTCCACCAGCGCAAGCAGGATTCCTTGTTTGTACGACAGCAGGTCGGTTTGGGGGCGTTCGGCCGGCTGGACGGATCGATCTCGGTCGGAGGGAGCTACACGCAGTTGAGCACAACGCCGATCGAAGGCTACGGCGCCTCCGTACTGTCGTCGAGCGATCAGCGGCTGTTCGGGCTTCGATTCGAGGTTGACACCCGCGACGACGCTGTAACGCCGAGGGTGGGAGCCTTCTACGCAGCCGACCTGCAAGCAGGGCGCAAACGGTCGTCGGGCGTCGGGGTCTCGACGAGCACATCGATGCAGCGTCTGAGGGCCGACGTGGCCTTCGCCGTCTCCCCGTTCCGTGCGCAGACGTTCATCGTCGAGGCGCATGGCATCGACGTCCGCAGCGGAACACTCGACCCTGCCGACCTGGTACGCCTCGGCGGGGCCACCAGCGTGCGCGGTTATCGCGAGGGTGAGTTCCTCGGTTCACAACTGGCCTGGGCCACTCTTGAACACCGCTTCTTCTTTACATCGCGGTCGTTCCTTGGCGCGTTCGTGGATGGCGCTTTCATCAGCCGTCCGTCGTTGGCGTCGATCGGGCTCGCCGCATCCGAGGTCGTCCGGTTCGGATACGGCCTGACGCTGCGTGTTGACGCGCCGGTCGGCCTTCTCGGTGTCAGCATCGCGCTCGGCGAAGGGGATGGCTTTGGTGATGCCAAACTGCATGTGAGGGTGCAGTCGGAATTCTAGAAGGGAAGCAAGAGGTGAGATGTAAGATGTGAGATGGAAGATGGAAGATGGAAGATGGAAGATGGAAGATGGAAGATGTGAGATGTGAGATGTGAGATGTCACAGAAAC
>CAZOMY010000054.1:0-2912 GCA_964581115.1 uncultured Ignavibacteriaceae bacterium
CCGATGCTCCCCTTCGAATTGTAGCGCACGATCGCCAGCACATCCGCCCCCCGGCGCAACAACTCTTCCGTCAGGTGACTGCCGATGAAACCGCCGGCCCCCGTGACGACGACCTTCCTCCCATTCCAATCCATGTGGTCCTCTTATCGTTCTACCTTCATGACATCATCATAGACCGCCTGCAGCTCGGCCACCATCCGCTCTACGGTGAACATCCGCTCCACGCGCTTCCGTCCGGCTGCCCCCATGGAGCGCGCCTGTTGTGGGTCGAGCAGGAGGCGCTCGACGCACCCAGCCATGGCCGACGCGTCGCCCGCCGGAAACAGGTAGCCAGTGACCCCGGGCTCGACCAGGTCCGACACCCCCGTGACGTCCGACGCTACGATCGGTTTCCGAAGGCACATCGCTTCGGCCAGCGAATAGCCGAACGACTCATAGCGCGACGAATGCGCCAGGACGTCGAATGACCGGACCCAGCGCAGGGCGTCGGGCACCCAGCCGAGGAATTCGACGACGTGGTCCAGCTTCAAAGCTCGGACGCGACGACGACACGCCTCCAGCAGGTCGCCGTCCCCCACCCACACAAATCGCACCTTGTGCCCGCGCCGTGCCAGGATCGCGGCCGCATCGATGAAGGTGTCGGGATCCTTGGGATAGGTCAGTCGGGCCACGGCGCCGACAGTGAACCTGCCGTCTCGCGGCTCCGCGGGTCCTGCCTCCGCCGGGAGAAGGTCGATGCCGGCGTTGACGGTCCGCACCCTGTCGGCGCGGATGATGCCGTGTTCAAGGATCGTGCGCCGCTCCGATTCCGAATCGGCGATCACAAGGTCCGTGAACAGCGTGGCGAAGCGCTCCAGATGAAGATACCAGCGGGAGATCTGGAAAGCCATCATATGCGGCTGGTAGACCGTCTTTGCTGACGGCCGTGCCAATTTCGAGGCCAAACGGGCCAGGAATCCGGCCTTGGAACTGTGGGCATGGACGATATCGTATGGATGCTTCCGGAAATACCGAACGAGCGCCACAAACGACCGAAGATCGTCCAACAATCGCACCTCGCGCACCATCGGGATCTCGACGAGCGTGATGCCCCGTTCGCGCATCCACGGAAGGTCGCCGTAGAACTGGCGGTCGGCCCTCGCCGTGGCGTAGATGTACGTCACCCGATACGACGCAAGGTCGATCCGTTGCAGGAGGTCGGCGCAATACTTGCGCGTTCCACCCAGCGTCGATTCGAGGACAATGATCAGGTGTCTCATGGCCTGATGGAACCTGTCCGGACGGTGGTCCGGCCGAGAACGATCTCTTCGATGAAACGGTGCACCTGAGCGCTCACGGCATCGAACCCGAATCGATCGAGGCAGGTGCGGAAGCCCTCACGACCCACCGCCTCCGACCGATCGGGTTCGCTCAAGGCGCGGCGGATCACCTCGGCCACGTCGGCGACGCCGTAGCCGCGGGCGAAATAGATGTCCCGGCCGTCTTTGAAGTACTGCGGCATATCACCGAACCTTGTCGAGGCGATCGGGCGTCGCGATGCGCAATACTCCGAGATCTTGCCGGGAAAGCCGGCGCGCGAGATCACGCTGTCAGGCCGGGGGAGAACCAGCACCTCATGCCGGCGGAGTTCTTCGATCGCTTCCGATGCCGGCCTCGGTCCGAGGAACCGGACGCGCTCACCGATCCGCAGCCCGTCGACGAGCGTCTGCAGACGTTGGCGATACTCCGGCGCGTTCGCGTCGCCGATAATGGTCAGCGACAGCGAAGGCCGCTCGCTGGCCAACAACGCCACCGCCTCGAACAGGACCTCGATGCCTTCGTCGGCGATGAGCGAGCCCAGGTACGCGACCGAATCGGGACGCCGCTCGACGAGCGTGGGAGCATCGTCAGCCCGCAGGATCGACGCCAGCGGCACCATGATCAGCGGAGCCCGTCCGCCACGCTCGAGCACTTTCTCCCGCAGATGATTCGACACACAGACAAAACCGTCGGCCCATCGGAAGAGCGCTCGGTCCGACACCCGTGTCTGCCAAGCGTTGATCCGACGGAAACTGCTTCGCTGCCAACCCATCGCATGTTCGTCGAACCGCTCATCGCACACGTCGAAGATCACACGCACGCCCCGGACCTTGGCCGCCAGGATGACGAGACCGGTATCAATGAACGACGTGTTATACAGTACAACGGCATGGGGCGTGGGGCCAAACAACAGACGTGCAGCCAGCACGATGTTCGCCTTGAGCTTGGCCGCAATGACACCAACTTCCGTTGTCGGCCGGGCGACGCTTCGGCTGATGAACTCGAACGGAACGCCGTTCGCCGAGCCGCTCGCGGCAGTGTTCTGTCCCGCGCCCACGTAGCCGTAGGCGTACGGGATCTTGAGAGCAACATCGACGCCTCTCTCCGCCAATCCCGACGTGAGATTACGCAATCGCGGAGTGATGCCGCGGCCTTCGGGGAAATCGGCGATGGCGATGAACCAGACCTTCATGGAACTAGCGGGGTGCGGAAGAATTCACAGGAATCCGGAACAGTAGCCGCCAAGAACGCAAAGAACACAAAGGACGCCAAGACAGATGAGAGATGTGAAAAAAGGGCCTGTCAGAACTCCGAGTGCATCGGGAGACAAGCATACCGCGCGGCGAACACGGCGCAATCTGAAACGGAATCAATCTTTTGCATCCATAGTGATCTTTTCGTCATTGCCCGTCCCGTTCATGCGGGATGATGCTTTGTCACCACACCACGTCGAAGGGCGTGTAACTCCACCAAATGGGACTATTCAGCCGTCCTCTAGCAGGGTGCGGAAAGACTCAAAGGACGTCACGCTGAGCGCTCCGCCCTGAGCAGTCTACGCCGAGCGCTTTGCCCCGAGCAGTCTACGCCGAGCGCTTTGCCCTGAGCAGTGTACG
>CAZOMY010000054.1:3012-11997 GCA_964581115.1 uncultured Ignavibacteriaceae bacterium
CGAGCGCTTTGCCCCGAGCAGTCTACGCCGAGCGCTTTGCCCTGAGCAGTGTACGCCGAGCGAAGTCGAGGCAAAGCGAAGGGGAGTCGAAGCGTGCGTAATGAGTCACGATGCAGGTTTCGACATCGGTCAACCTGACGAGAGGACCCAATTCTCCGAGCTTTTCGACACCCTGCTATGTATCGACGCCAACCAACGACTTCTGGCCACCCTGAGTCGCCTCGTTCTCCAACGCCGCAATACCCATCAGGATCGGGTATGCTAGAATGCCCTCGTCGAGCCCAGAGATATTGCTCACCAGGCCGGTCAGGAGCAAGAGCATCAGCGAGCCCCCCAGCGCCAGCGACCAGATCACGATCGTCTCCGACGTCGAGGCCTTGGCAAGGCGATGCAGCCGCCGGACGAGCGAAAGATAGAACAGGCCCACGATGGCCGTGAAGATCGCTCCATACTCGACGAGCATGCCGATGAAGTAGTTCGTTCTCCATGAGAATGCGCCGATCACGCCCGAGACCTCGATATCCCCCACGTACCGCGTCGACAGCTCGGTGGCGCTCCCTTCGACGCTGCGGCGGATCGCCATCGATGAGCCGTAGTTGCCCGGTCCGACGCCGTAGACGAGGGCATGGGGGACCTCCTCGAAGACGAAAGGAAGCTGGAGGTAGGCCAGCACCGTCCCGAGTTCTTCGAGTCGATTCTCCGTCAAGATGTTCGCACGGAGCCCTTCCCCACCCGTCGAGCTCAGCAAGTCGCGGCCGATCAGAAAGCCGATGACGAGCACGGCGGTGAGAACGAACGCCGGCATGAGCCGACGGCGCGCCCTTCGTTCCCCCCGGCGGAACAGGAGCACGGCCAGCAGGAGGAACACCATGAAGATCATCGATTTTTCGTTGAGCGGCATGAACGCGACAAAGAAGAGGGCACCGGCCGCCAGCAGGTCAAGATAGCGCCTTCTGACGGCGAACGACGCCGTTGCCACCAGCACGCCACAATAGAGCAGATTGGCGTAGAGATGCGCATCACGGAAGAAGGCATGGACATTGTCGCCGTTCCCATCCTCCACAAAATACGTCAATACCTGGTGGAGCCACAGCGGCAGGCTCAGGACCAGCAGCAGGGCCATGGTTCTCACGATCGTCCTCAGGTCTTGACCCCGGAGGTCGAGCCACCGGGCCGTCTGGTAGATCATGGGGGGCGAGAGGAACAGGAACATGCCCTGGAAGATGTCGACGGCGGCACTGCCGTTCAACGCGCCGGCGAGAACGGCCAGCAGCACCAGGATCAGTGGGAACCGCACATGTTCAAGACGGCGGCGCCAGCCTTGTCTCCATTCGCGCTTGAACGCCAGGGCGAAGAACAGGCCGATGAATCCGACCTCGACGAACCGGAACTCCCGCGGCAGGTCGACGACGTGCGTCCAGTCGTAATCGGCCACATGGTCGAGCATGCGCGCGTTTGACCACAAGACGCCGATCAGGATGACGCCGAAAATGAATGTGCGCTTCATGACCTGCGAGCGCCCCCCCGCGACGCGGAATTCAGCACCTCGGCATAGATCTCCATCAGCGAACGCACGAAGCGCTCTTCGCCATACCTCGCTCTGGCCCGATCGGATCCCCTACGGGCGTGCTCTTCGGCCAGCGCTTCATTCTGCAGGTATCGCCGCATGGCCGCGGCCAGCGAATCCACGTCGCGCACGGGCACGAGCAAACCCGTCCGGTCGTGCTCGATCATGTACGGGATCCCTCCGACATCGGTGCCGATGACCGGCACCCCCGCGACGAGCGCTTCGGCGATCACGTTGGGGCTCGTATCAGAGTAGGATGGCAGGACGAGCATGGAAGCCTGGCCGAACAACGCGGCGATGCGTTCGGATGAAAGCTGGCCGTGCAGCGTCACGCGGCCGGCCGCGGGACCGGATGCGATCAGCGGCTTCAGGACGCCGTCGACGTAGGCATGCGTGCCTGTACCGACGAGGTGAAGCTCGAGCGATGGGAACTCCGATGCCACACGCTGGAAAGCGCCGACAAGCTCCTCGACCCCCTTCGTATTGATGAGCGTGCCGACGAAGACCACCCGGTTCCGTTGCCGGCCAAGCTCCCGTCTGACCGCAAAGAAGGCCTCGTGGATGATGTTTTCGAGGAGGTACAGTCGGGCATCAGGATTCAACGATCGGACGAACGACTCGACGAACGGCGCCTTGATGATCAGGTGCCGGGCCCGCCGTATCGTGTAGCGTTCGATGAACTGGACGATGGCATGCTCGAAGTAGCGCCTCGAGACGCGGCGGTACTGTCGGAAGAGATGGCTGATGATCGCCTGGACGGAAATGACGGCGGGATAGCCGCTCGTGACCGCGATGTAAGAGAACAAGTTCTCCGTCCCCTGGCCGTGTACGAGGTCGGGCTTGATCGCATCCAACTCCCGGTAGTACTTCCAACGGTCCAACTGGTACAGGGCCACCGGTCGCGGTACCTGCGGCAGGGGCGCGTGCAGATAATGATAGTGCACCCCCCCTTCTTCGAATCGGTAGTCCTTCGGAAAGCGTTTCTCGTGCGACACGATGTGGAGCTCGATGTCGGTGTGCCTGGCCAGTGCACGCGTGGCGTTCCGGATCCACGTCGCCGCGTGAAAGGCCGACGCGTCGATCCCTTCGAGCCGCTGAGCGACGGAATGAACATCCGGGGGAGAGACCCAGGCAACGCGCAACGGCATGGTCAGGCCTTTCCGCCCCGTCGGGACCGGCGGAAGTACTGCAGAAGACTGGAGGCCACAACCTGCTCCAGGTCGGAGGAGCCGCGAACCTCCTCCCAGGCGCGTCCTTTCCGACGATAGTACCGAACGGACCTCTCCAGCCCGATGTTGCCGAACATCATAAATTGCATCTCGAGCAGATGATACCGACCTCCGTCGAACCCGACGTCGAGCGATACGTAGGGACAGTCGAGCAAGCGGTACAGGCGCTCGCAGTAATCGAGCAGATCGGGCGACGCCGGCTCGTCGAAGTGGAACCGACCGCTTCCGCTTGCGCGAAAGTCGCCGTCGCGATTCTCACGCCGGAAAGGATACAGCCGGTCGCCGTAAACGAGCACTTTGTGGTCGCCCCGCAGTCCGGATACGAACGACTGAGCGATGAATTTGCGTCGATGAATGGAGGTGATCGACTCCGGGTCGCGGACGATGTGCTTCACGCGTTGCTTGATCATATCGATCCAACCCCCACTCCGGCTGATGCGGGCGGCATGGGCCAGAAAGTCCTGTGCGTTCTCTACCAGGGCGACCCCGGTCGACATCGCCCCTTCGGCCGGCTTCACAACGACCGGATACCGGAGGGAGCCGCTGGCGCGCTCGGCCTCTTCGAGGGTGCCGAAGGTCCGCGTGGCGATCGTCTGATACTCCTCCGGAAGCGCCACATCGCGGAGCATCTCCATGTAGACCTTATTGTGGTGCGCCCGGAATAGATCGAATCGAGGAACGAGACGCGCCCCTTTGCGCTCGAGCGCCAGGACGACATCCTCGATATAGCTCTTGTACAAGAGCGTGTCGTCCTCTTGCGACGCATAGACCGTCCACACGCCCTCGACATCGGCCGAGCGCAGGTCCAGGTCCGAGAACCCCATCACGGTCACCGTGCATCCGGCGTCGCGCAGGAAGCCGGCGATGCGGTCCACCCGCATCGTATGGAAGCGGTGAACGACGGAGCTGTAGAAGTGCCCCCGGTAATCGTGGAGCAGCAGGACCTTTGGACGGAAAACGGAGCTGCGCGTGCGTGACGGTCGCTTCATGGGATCACCGTATGATCGTCCGGAGGTCCGATTGGAGCGTCCCGCGATGCCAGCGACGTCGTTCCGCGACGGTCAAGACGATGAGGGAACCCGCGAGGACCGCTGCGAGGATCATGGCAGGGCCCGCCGACACCGTCAGCACGGTCGCGCCACCCACAGCGAGAGCACCGAGAGGCGCAAGGAGCGCGCGCACGATATCGACCCGGACCACCCGACGGTGCACATAGAGTACGCAAAGGACGAACAGCATCACATTGACGGCACCCGCGCCTAAGGCCGCGCCAACGACACCACCGCCCGCCGCCAGGGCCGCGACTGCCGCCACCTTGCCGGCCCCGACGAGGATCATCAGGACGCTGTACGACCGTTGGTTTGCGGCGATCACCGCGTACGGGTAGGCGATCCAACACCACTCGCCGAACAGACCGATCGCCAGCCAGAAGAAGATCCACCGGCTTTCGACGAACGCCGGCCCGAGTACAAGCGTCACGATCGGCAAAGCGAAGGCGGCAAGGATGCCGAAGATGACGGCCGCAGCCACGGACGTGAACGTATGGAGCGATGTCAGGAAGGCGCCGAGCGACCCGGGCGACTCGGCCAGCCGCTGTACGATCTTGGGGTACAACATCTGCGCGACGAGGTACTTGATGCTCACGACAAGCCAGAGGATCCGAAGCGCCCCGGCGTAGTGGCCCACGTCTCCGGCAGGCAGAAAGAGGCCGAGGATGACGACATCGGCCTGCGCGAAGACGGCCGAGCTGACAGCGTAGACGGCAAGCGGACCCACTCGGTGGAAAGTCTCCCTCCATTCCGCAAGGGTCGGACGCAGGACGAGATCGAGACGAAGGCGGGCGTACGCCATGAGCAGCAGTTGCAGAAGGATCTCGGAGCCCACAAACACGATCATTGCCGGCACGACGTCCGACGGCCCCTGCACCAGCAGAACACAGCCCGCCAGATACGCCGAGCGCGAAACGACGCGCACGATCCCCGGCACCGCCTGTTGTTCAACCGCCGTATAAAACCACTCAAAGCCGAGGACGACGCTGACGACGAAGGGGGCCGACCAAAGCAGCAGCTCCCGTTGCAGGGGGTCCTCGACGAACCAGGTCGCCGCCGCGGCGAAGAGACCGACCGTCAGGATCCCCAGCGCCGCGCGAAAACCGACGATCCGCCCGACAACCGACGCCACGTGCTCACGCCCGCGGTCCGGGGCGATCTGAAGAATGCCGTATTCCGTGAACCCGAAGTTCGGGATCGTGGCGAGCATCATGGCGGCCGATTGCGCCCACGCGAAAGCGCCGAGGCCCACCGGACCCAGCACACGGGCCAGGTAGGCCACGACGGCGAAGCTGATGAGCTTCGAAGCCGCGTCGGACAGCATGAGCGCGGCGAGGTTTTTGACGAACTTCACTGGGACCGGCGCATCAGTGCATGGCTGAGCGGCGCGTGAACCACTCAATGGTGCGACGGAGCCCCTCGTCGAAGAGCACCGTCGGCTCGTAGCCGATCAGACGCCGTGCCGCGTCGATCGAGGCGAATGAATCACGGACCTCCCCGATGCGAGGCGGGGCGAACTCAGGCCTGGCGGAGCGACCCAGAACAGCGTTGATCTTCTGGATCAGGTCGAGAAGCGTCGTGCGCTCCTGGCAGGCGATGTTCACCACGGTCCCACTCGGGCAATCGGCCGTTGCGGCCTTGATATTGGCGTCGACGACATTGGCGACATAGGTGAAATCGCGCGTTTGTCTGCCGTCGCCGTAGACCGTGGGCGACCCTCCGCGGTGGATGGCCGTGATGAACTTGGGGATGACCGCCGAATACTGCGAGGCGGGATCCTGCCGGGGTCCGAATACGTTGAAGTAGCGCAGGCTCACGGTCGACAGACCATAGACGCGCGAAAACACGGAGCAGTACTTTTCACCCGCGAGCTTCGCCACGGCATACGGCGACAGCGGATCGGGCGCCATGCCTTCGTGCTTCGGCAGCTCGTGGTTCTCGCCGTAGACCGACGAGGACGAGGCGAACACGACCCGCTTGATGCGGGCGTCTCGCGCCGCGTCGAGGACATTCAGCGTGCCGACGACGTTGACCTCGTTCGTCGTCAGCGGATCCTTCACCGACCTCGGCACCGACGGCAAGGCACCCAAATGGATGACCACCTCCATGCCGTCGACCGCCTCACGCACGGCGTGCAAGCTCCGCAGGTCCCCCTCGATCAGCTCGATGGATTGCAGGAAGGGGTCGAGGTTGTCGCGCTTGCCCGTGGCAAAATTATCGAACACCCGCACCGTCTCGCCCGACCGAATGAGCTGTTCGACGATGTTCGAGCCGATGAAGCCGGCGCCTCCTGTGATGAGGAATTTCATTGCCGAATGAGACGAGAGAATGCGAGTGAACAGAAGAAACGTGAACCGCAAAGAACGCAAAGGACGCCAAGGATCTTGGGAACTATTGAACACCCACCAACTACATCTTTTTCTCTGCGACCATTGCGTCGTTGCGCCTGCCTGCGTGCCCGCCTGCGCGACGCTTGCGGCGGGCAGGTCGAGGTACTCGGCAGGCAGGTCGTTGCGTGATACTTTTTCGTCAGGACCCTCCGCATTTTCTTCATAGGCCGCGCCCGAAAAACGCCCGCATCTCCTCCACCTGCTGACGGATCGGCTTCGTGGCTACCTCGCGGGTCAGCGCATGAACGCTCGCCAGGTCTCGGTGGATCGCGTCGGGGGCTTCAACCGCTGAGATCGTCAGCCGAAGATCGTACACCTCGTTCAGGATCGACAAAAGCTCATACTTGTTCACCGTGTCGGGCGAATGGACGTGGAAGATCCCTTGTGCGTAGCGTCCCTCCTGGATGATCCGCTCGATGATCTCGGCCAGGTAGACCGTCGTCACACCGTTCCAGCGATGGTTCGTGAACCCGTTCACCGCTTTGCCGCGCTGGCTGATGGCCCACTCGAGCAACGACCGCGACTGCCCGCGCTCTTCTCCGATGATCGACGTGCGAATGACCATGTGCTCGGGCGTTTCACCCCCGTTCTTCGACATGCCGTAGACATCCTCGGCGTCGAAACGAGCATGCTCGTCGTACCGACCCGTCCGACCGGAGAAGACGCAGTCGGTCGTCACATGATACGATTGGATCCCCCGTTCCGCTGCGATGCGCGCCACATTCCTGGGAAAGACGGCGTTGACGGCCAGCACTGCTTCGATGGGGGTCCTGGCGATCAAGGGCTTGATCACGCCGGCTGCGTTGACAATGACGTCGACCCCCTCGAGCAGGGCTTCGAATCTCGTCAACGGTCCGACGGTAATGTCGTATTCCGCGCGCGTCACTGGACGCACGCCGTATCCCTTGCGGCGATAGTACTCGGTCAGCGCAAAGCCGAGCATTCCGCCGGCGCCGACGACCAGAATCGTGGGGTTCTGCGCGCTCATCGCTCTTCCACACTCCACGGGTCCCAATGCCGCGCGTGGAACCGGAAGTCGTCGTTGAGCGATTCCTGGAGGGTGGTCGTGGAGAAGACCAACAGCTGAGCGTCATCCGTCAGCGACATCATGCCGTTCGCAAAGCCCGCCGGAAAGTGCAGCACCGCCGGAGACTGCTCGGAGAGAACGAACCGATGGACCGGGAGGTCTTTGGAAGGATGCTCCCAGTTGTCGATGCGTACGCCGCAGATCAGCATGGCCCCGCGCACAACGGTGAAGTATTTCGCTTCGACCTTGTGTCCGTGCCACGCTCGTACGTATCCCTTCCGGTGGTTCCGGATCGTGTAGCACCGGCGTGTGCCCGCCAGGTCGAAGTCGTTGACGAACGTGACAATGCCCCGGTCGTCGACGGCGATGCCGCCTTTGATCAGTCTTGGTTCAGACATGGTACAACCTTCTCAGGTATTGTCCAGAAGATGTTTCGCGCAGCGAACTCAGCGGAAGCGACGAACACAGCGTGTGAATTACGACCCGAAACTTTTTGCGCGGCAAACGGGGCGGACGCGGCGGAAGCGGCTGCCTGCACGACGCCTTCTACTCTGTCCGATAACATTTCACGCCGCGAATGCAGCGCCTTCGTTCTTATCAGGCCGCCGCGGGGGCTGCGCTATACCTTTTTCGAGGTGGTGCCGAACGTCTCCTGCAAGTACCTCTGATTCGAATACCGCACATGGTCCAAGTCCTTGATGCGCCCGGTCTCGACCAGATGCTTCACTTCCTCGATCCCTTCGTCGATCGAATGGATCGCCGAAAACCCGAACGTCTCGGCCGCCTTCTTACTGCTGACGCGGTAGTTGCGCGTGTCCTGGAACGGCATGTCGGTCGTCTGGATCGTGCAGTCGGGGAAATGGTTCCGCACCTGATACGCCAGGTCGATGATGCGCACATTCTGCCGGTGCAGGTTGAAGACGCCGGTCTGCCGACTCCGCAGGGCCATCTCCACCGCGCGCGCAACGTCCTTCACATGGAGCAGAGGCCTGAACTGGTCTCCGCCGAAGACCGAGATGTGGCCGGCCGTGTGGGCCTTCACCGTCAGGATGTTCACGACCAGGTCCAGACGGATCCGTGAAAAGAGGTCTCCCACGCCGAAGAGCGTGCCAAGCCGGAAGATCGCCGCGTTCTTCGACGCCAGGGCCCCTTCGGCCTTCAGCTTCGTCGCTGCGTACAGCGACAGCGGGTTGGTCGGAGAATCCTCGGTGAGCTCCTTGTCCTGCGCCCCATAGACCGAACAGGTCGACATGAACACGATGCGGCCGTCGAAATTGCGCGACAGCCACTGCACGGTGCGGTGGTTGATCGTCTCCGTCAGCTCCGGGTCGATCGCACACGCGCCGTCGCCGACGAGGGCGGCGAGCCACACCACGGCGTCGGCCCAGCGAAGCTGAGGAAGGAGCCGTGCTTCGTCCCGGATGTCGCCGTTGACGAAATCGACCGGCTTGCGGAACGAGTCTTCGTAGACCAGGCTGTCATAGACCCGGACCTCGAACCCGGAGTCCTTCAGCAGGTCCGTCACCGCCCCGCCGACATACCCGGCGCCGCCGACGATCAGTATTCGCTTCACGTGCCGTTCTTTGTTGAATGCGTTTGCAAAATCATGACACAGAGTCACACAGAGCGGACACAGAGCTCCACAGAGCAGGAACAATGCCAACGACGCATCAACAACTCGTCCCTTTGGGTTCCTTGCGGCCAGCGATCCTTGTCCAACTCA
>CAZOMY010000055.1:0-11673 GCA_964581115.1 uncultured Ignavibacteriaceae bacterium
TCTCTGACTTGGCGTCATGCCTGCCCGCCGGTCAGGCGGGGCGGTAATCGTTTTTTCCACAACCTGCTAGTGCTCGACGCTTATCCTGACCACCCATGCCCATTTCGCCGGAGGGTTCTCGCGAATGTTCGGCGGGATGAACACCACACATCCCTTCCCCTCTTTCTCCCAGTGCAGTGGCTCTTTCACGCCGAGCATTTGAACGACGCTCCCGGGTGAAGGCACGAACGACGGGACCTCGATCGACGCCGGCGGCATTCGTTCGTCCTCGCGCGCCAGATAGATGGCATTGATGATCCCGTCCGGACCTCTCGTGTAAGCGACCTGATCGTCCTTGTAGGGAGCCACGGCTCGGGTCCCGTAGATCGCCCCGCCGTTCACCTTCATCCATCCCCCCAGATCGCGAAGCCGCGCGTACGCTGTGTCGTCCAGAGTGCCGTCAGGACTGGGACCGATATTCAGCAGGAGATTCCCCCCTTTCGCCGCAATATCGACGAGCAGATGGACGATCGCACGTGAAGGCCGGTAAACGTCGTTCGGCACGTAACTCCATGACGTCGCCATCGGCATGCAGGTCTCCCAAGGCACGCCATGCGCATGATCGGGCACTTGATGTTCTGGTGTGATATAGTTCTGGTACGGACCTTCCACGGCACGATCGACGATGATCAATCCCGGCTGGTGCGATCGCGCCATCGCCGCGATGGCCGGCATGTCGATATCCTGGTGTGAAGGGACCTTGCCCCACCGCGGCGAGGTTGCCGTCATCGGCTGGACCCACCCGCCATCAAGCCACAGGATATCGATCGATCCATATTCCGTCATCAGCTCCCGGATCTGGTTGTGGGTGAAGCGCTTGAATCGCTCCCATCGCTCGGGGTACTTCGTGATGTCGTAGTTCGGGTTCCGGTCGAACGGGGGGAACCTCCTCCACCAATAGTCGTCAGAATGCCAGTCGGGCTTGGAGAAGTAGGCTCCGATCCCCATGCCCCGTGCGCGGAACGCTTTGAAGACCTCGTTCGTGATGTTCGCGCGCGCGTTCGTCCTGAAGGGACATTCGGGACCAGTGATGCGGTATTCGGTCTGCTTCGTGTCGAACATGCTGAAGCCGTCGTGGTGCTTGGTCGTGAAGACGACGTACCTCATGCCGGCGTCGTGAGCCGCAGCGGCCCACCGGTCGGGCTCGAATCGTACGGGGTTGAAGGTCGTCTGCAACGCTTCATAGGCCTTGACGTAGGCTGCATAGTCGTTGGCGTGCGGTCCTTTGCGCTCGCACCACGGCTCATCCTCCGGACACAGACTCCAACTCTCGACGATCCCCCACTGGCTGTATGTTCCCCAATGAAGCATCAGTCCGAATTTCCAGTCTTGGAACTGCTCAAGGTTGGCACGGACGGCCGGATCGGTCACCGGGATGTATCCAGTGACCCTTTGCGCGAGGACGCTCCCCGGCAGCACAAGCGCCAGCGCAACGACCGAGAGACCTGTTGTGAACCTGATCGCCATCATTGTTCCTCCGTCGAATGGACGACCCATGCTTTCGGTATCGGCTGCTTTGGCACGCCAGGTCCCTGGATCGACACCGTCAGCGCATCTCCGCCGGTCTTCTCGAAGAACTCGACCCGCATCGGATGCCAGCCCGCTCCAAGTGCGATCACGCCGCGACGCTCGATGGCCGCATGCAGTCCGTCATTGTTCACCACCGACGTGTCTCCAACCCACAGACGGCTTCCGTCGTCTGAAGACGTCGCGAGCGTGTACACACCGGCGTTCGGCACGTTGACGAAGCCTTCATAGACGAATCCGAACCGCTCCTGTTCGTCTCTCGGGGCGAACGTGATGTCGTCAACCACGCCCGCCTTTTTCGGTACCAGCGCACCAAAACTGGGCAGAGCGTCCCAAGTCCCTTCGTAGTACGAATAGCGCCATCCGGGTTCGACCGACGGCAGCGCCACGGAAGAACGGGGCGCGACCTTACTGAAGGTGGCTGACGTCGGCTCGCTCACGGGACGGTCTCCGCGGAAACAGCGCGCGATGATCGTGCACGAGCCCGTCAACGGTACGGGACCCGTCACGAGTGGTGAACGGTTGGTCGGAGGTCTGCCGTTCGTCGAATATCGGATCTGCACATTGCGACGGTCGCTGGTGATCGACACAGAGATCGTATCCACGAAAATGGCTGCCTCAGCGGCGATCCGCGGAGGATGGTTGACGTCCGGCTTTCCCTTGAAGGACAGCTGAAGCACGCGTGGCATCGTCGACGGCGGCATCTTCGGCAGATGGACGACCAGGGACGTTCGTTCCTGGCTTACCTTGAGTCGGCGTTTCCGAACATCGCCCAGCACCGTGGCTATGGCTGGTCGGGTCAGGAGGCCCGGGACGATTAAACGGCCGTCCTTCGGCCAGTCAAACATGTGGAGATAGAGCGTCGTGCGAGGGCCGTCGTCCCTCTGCGTGGCGCGACCCCACGGAAGCGCTTCGAACGGACCCGCCGACGTTCCGACGATCGAGTTGCCGTTCACCTCCATCCACATCCCGATATCCCTCAAGCGTTCGATGCTTTGCCGCGGAAATTCGCCGAGCGCCGTCGGGCCCACGTTCAGCAGATAATTCCCTCCTTTCGATGCGATATCCACCAGCGTGCGCACGAGCTCAGCCGACGACTTATAGTTTGTGTCGATCGCGCTGTAGCCCCAATGATCGTTCATCGTCATGCACGATTCCCAGTCCACGCCGGGCAGACCGGTCGCGGGCACTTCTTGTTCAGGGGTGCCGAAGTCCCCTCCAAATCCTCCGGGCGCCGTTGTCCCCGTCATTCCTTCACGCGCCGCCCCGACCCGGTTGTTGATGATGATGGAAGGCTGCAGGGTTCGCACGAACTGGTAGAGGTCCCGTCCGCGGGATTCGTTCCAGGTCGACTCCCACTCGCCGTCGAACCAGAGCACGCCGAGCGGTCCGTAGTTCGTCAGCAGTTCACGGAGCTGTCCTTTCATGTAATTGACGTATCGTTCGAAGTCCGCCGTCGAATCCGGCCGGTCGGACTCCCAGCTCCGCCGCGGCAGATAATCGGGGTGATGCCAGTCCATGATCGAATGGTAGACGCCGAAGACGATCCCCTGTCGCCGACAGGCCTCCGCCAGTTCGCGCACGATGTCGCGTCTGAAGGGCGTACTCATGACATCGAAGTCGCTGAGTTTCGAGTCAAAGAGTGCGAAGCCGTCGTGGTGCTTCGAGGTGAGGATGATGTAGCGCATGCCGGCCTGCTTGGCCATGCGCGCCCACGCATCGGCATTGAAACGGACTGGATTGAAATGAGGGACGAGCGTGTCGTAGACGGCCAGCGGGATCTCGGCATTGTTCCGGATCCACTCGCCGTAGCCGGACTTGCCGTTCCACGTGCCGGCCGGTATGGCGTACAAACCCCAGTGGATGAACATGCCGAACCGGGCTTCGCGCCACCACTGCATTCGGGCATCGTGCAGCGCGGGAGATTCAACGGCGAGGGTCTTTTGCGCTTGGGCCATGACCATCGTCGTCATCAGGACAACAGCGCAGAACCACGCTGGAAGTCGTTTCATGCGATCTCCTTTTGCCGCGTCGTTGGTTCATGAAGCGGCACGGAGGGCCGCATGTACGTCGGATGGCACTCGATAGACGCGGACCGCAACGAGCTGCGGAGCCGCCAAGTACGACGTGGCGATGAGGCGGATCCGTTCCGTCGTCGTCGTCTCTGCGAGGATGATCCGTTTGCGACCGATCGTTGTCCCTTGAGCGATCGTTGTCCATCCTCCGTCTTTCCACGCCTCGATCCGGAAGCCTCCAATCCGCTGACCCTGCGTGATGTCCTCGCCCAGCTCCACCCCGTTGAATTCCGTTGGCCGATCGAACACGGCATTCCAAATCGAATCGACCCCTTCGGCCTGCTGAAGAGGTACCGAGACTGCTCCTTGGAAGCACTGCTCCCGCAGGGATCGGAAGCCCAACAGCGCGGCGCTGTCGGCAGGGGCAACGAGTCCCCGGCGATCCAGGGGGACGTTCAGCAGCCATGCTGCGTTCCGTCCGACCGAGCGAAGATACAACTTCATCAGGTCGAGGGGAGACTTGACCAGTGCATCCTCGGATGCGTGGTAGAACCAACCTGGCCGGATCGATACATCGCACTCTGCCGGGATCCAAGCGGCGCCGTTCGCATGCCCCTCGACCCCTTCCAGGTAGCGCGTGTAGCCCGGGGCCGGAGCGTCTCCGTCGATCCCGACCGGTGAGTACGCAGCCCAGTTCGTTTCGCCGGCGAACCCCTGTTCGTTGCCGACCCAACGGACGTCAGGACCGACGTCGCTGAACATCACGGCGTTCGGCTGCCATTGACGCACCAACGCCCAGGTCGTCGGCCAGTCGTAATAGGTGCGCCGGTCGATCGTGCGCGTTTCGCGCGCTCCCCCGTAGAAGCCGTCGCCGCCATTGGCACCGTCGAACCAGACCTCGGAGATCTCGCCGTAGTTCGTCAGCAATTCACGCAATTGCGTCCGGTAATACTCGACGTACTCCTGACGGCCGTAGTCCGCACGATTCCTGTCCCACGGGGAGAGATAGACGCCGAACTTCAATCCGTACTTCTGACACGCATCGGAGAATGCGCGCACCACATCCCCTTGCCCGTTCTTCCACGGACTGCTTCGCACGGAATGCGCCGTGAACTTCGTCGGCCACAGACAGAATCCATCGTGATGCTTGGCGGTGAGAATAATCGATCGCATACCGGCGTCGCGGAAAATTCGCACGACACGGTCGGCGTCGAACTCTACGGGGTTGAACAGCGACGGCGATTCGTCGCCGTAGCCCCACTCGCGGTCAGTGTAGGTGTTCAGTCCGAAATGGATGAACGCGGAGTATTCGAGATCATGCCAGGCAAGCTGTCGGGGAGACGGCACCGGCAGTCTCGGAGACACCTGTCCTACTGCCGTCGTTGCAGGTATCAGCAACAAAACGGCGACCAACCGTCCATGCTGCGGATTCACCATGAGACTCCCGGCGTCTGATGCAGATAAGCGTCATCCGTGAGCTGGTCAAGCATGAAGGCCGCCACGTCCGCCCGGGAGATCCGAACAGTCCAGATCCAGTTGCCGACGGCGGCACCATGCCGGACGACGCCTCTGGCTCGACGGTTATTCAGGAGTCCAGGTCGAACAATGGTCCAGTCCAGACGGCTGTTGCGAATAACCGTTTCCTGGCGGGATTTGTCCCAATAGTAGAAGGGGAGAATGAACGGAATCGTGAAAAGTGTATAGTAGAGTCCGAGCCGTCCGAAGCTAGACCCGACGCCCAGGGATGTTTCGCACACCAGCCGGCGGACGCCATGGCGTTGCATGGCCTGGATGATCTGCTCGGTTCCGCTGGAGAGGATGCGATTCGGATAGAACCAACGCTTGTGACCCAATGCGCACAGAACAGCATCACGGCCGGCGACGGCTCGATCGACGCTGGAAGCGTCGAGGACGTTTCCCCGGATGACCGAGAGTCGGGGATGCGCGAGGGGGAGCTTCCCGGGGTCGCGAACGAACGCTGTGACAGTGAGATCTCGCTCGATCGCCTGAGAGACCAACTGTCTCCCGGTTCCACCCGTCGCGCCAATGATCAATACTTTCATCGGGCGCATCTCCCTTCGTGGATGGGTGAAGGTAGAGGGAAGCCCCGTCAAACACAAAGAGCGTCCCGACAATTTGTGCTCGGGGGGCGCGCAAACGACAAACCCCGGGAGCCCGGGGCAGTCGATCCATCTGTGTTGCTGAGCCGTCTTTCAATCCACCCTGAACCGCCTCTTCGACGCCGGGGCTTGCGCGTCGCTTCCCTTCGGCACGAGGTCGACGACCGTGGTCCTGATCGCCCCTTCCTGAATGCGGATGACCTGTGCGCGGGTATTGGCCGCGATCTTGTCGGTCTCGAAGCGGAACACCGTCCGATACGTCCCGCCTTTGCCGGTCAGGTTCAGCGTATCGATCGCTTTGAGCAAGCCGCCGCGCGGCGTGAACTCGTACCTCTTTGAGAAGACGACCGTGCCGGTCCGCTCGTTTAACACTTCGACGAGAAAGCCGAGGAACCAGTCGGGCGATGGTTTGAGGTCGTTGGTGACATTCGGTGCGATTGGGTTGGCCGCGGCGGAGATCTCGAGCAACACGCCGCTCTCAGGAGTTCGACCGGCGATCGTCCATTCCCTACCGCATCCCCCCATTTCGCCCGCCTTCATCTTCAGATCATCGAGGGTGGTCTGTCCAAGCGCCATACTCGTGAGCAACAACATCGACAGCAGCGATCTCATCATGCGTCTCCTCCGATCGGTAGTCGATGCTGCGCGGCGACATGCCGTCGAACGGTCGTCCGCGTCATTGTGCCGCGAGCCATGCCAACGCTTCGGGCATCGACCGGGCCAGATAGAACTCCCGTCCGGTCTGCGCTTTGATGGCGGCCAGGACCACGGTCTGGATCCCTGAGACACCTACGAGCGCGCTCGCCTTGACGTACGGTCCGTTATGTCTCGCGCATGACGCCATCGTCCGACTGACGTCGGCATCGAAGGCGCTGTTGGTGACATTCGTAGCGATGAGCAATGATCGTGGCGCGCCGGCCGCCACCCGCTTGCGCAACGCCTCGATCACTTCGTAGAATTCTGCTTTCTGCCGAAGCTGCATGCCTGCCAGGTCCACGCACAGGACACGCCTGCCACGGACGACCACCTCGGAGAGTCGCTCCGTTGTTGCGGAGACAGCTTCGCGAATTGCGGCGTCAATCACTGAAGATTTCCTCGACGACGCGCTGGATCGCTTCGCCCATCGCTTTCTGTTTGACCGGGTCCTCCAACAACGAACGACTCACCTGGTTGTCTCCGATCTCCAGGAGTACCCGGTACGGAGCGGTGTTGACGTTCTCATCGAGGCTGAAAAAGGCGAGCCTTCCGGTCGTTCGGCAACGATAGTCGTTGCGCCCTGTCGAACTGTCAAGCCACACGCCGAGGTTCTCGAGCCCCGTGACCTCAGCGACGGCCTCGATGAGTCTTGCCGCCAATTCACGATTGGCCGCTTCGTACCGGTCTCCCTCATGGATGTAGCCCCAGACCGCATGACGGTTCGTGCCGCCGTTGTTGTGGATGGACACGAAGACATGCGGACCGATCTTGTTGGATCGCTTCAGCTCCCATGCATATCCGGTGAGCGTATCTCCAACGATGCGCGACGTATGCTCGATCATCGTGTTGCTGCCGCGACGCGCATAGCGCAGACCCGGAACGTCATGGCTCCAGACCTTCTGTGTGATGACGGCCCCGGTGTTGGCCGCCAGGGCCGCCTCGGCGATGGCGTTGCAGACCGCGGCCTCGCTGAAATCCCGTCCGGTATCGGTCTGGTGCGACGGCTGATACACCACGATGACCTTTCCCTCCGGCCGCTCCGGGCGCAGGATGGACGGCCCGCAACCGACGATCCCCGACACCGCCAGCAGTACGACCGCCTTGACGGATTTTCGCAGCAACGCATCTTTCATTGACACCTGCATTCCTCCTTCCACCTGCAACCTTTCTCCTCCTCCTTACTCATCCCTTCTTCACCCACTTCTTCAGAAACTCCGCAACCTTCTCCTTGCTGTGCCCCTTTCCTTCCTCCAACTGTCCTGAATCCTGGGAGTGGATCAACTTGCCGTCGGCGTCAAGCACGAAGAGGTGCGGATAACCGGCCACCTTCGGGAATTGCGCCATGAAGATCTCATTCTTGTTGTCGATGCTGACATTGACCTTCACGACCACGTAGTTCTTCTTCACCAAGTCCGTCAGGTCCCTGTTGGCGCGGAACAGGTCATCGAGCCGATGGCACCAGATGCACCATTCACCTCCGATGTCCAGCAGGATGCGCTTGCCTTCCTTGGAAGCTTGCTCCTTGGCTGCGTCGAGCTGACGGAAGGGATTGGCAGTCGGGTCGTACTTGCGGTCGAAGAACTCTGTACCGGCGGCTTGCTTGGGTTCGGCCTCGGTCGATCGGTCCTGAGCCAACAGACACGGAGCAAGAAGGAAGAGTGCTGAGAACAACGAGATGATTGATCGCATGGTGTTCCTCAAGAGAGTGGCGTAGCGAGCTTGTGTACAAGATCCCTTTCGCGAATCCGTACGGTCGAAAAAGTGTACACAAGAAGTCTCTAAGTTTCCATGACAATTGTTGCAGGTGTCGGCAAATCTTGATTGATTGAGGGCGTTCATGTCACATCCGCAACCGAAGGGAGATATCGTGAAGCGACTTCTTGTCTTCTCATTTCTGCTACTGACCTCGGCAACGGCACAAGACTCGCTGTTTCTCCGCATCATTGTGCCAGGACGCGACACCGTGCGTACCGGCACGCCGCGCTACCGGGTCAGCGGCAGCACGCTTCCGGGAGCTCGCGTCCTCATTCAGAACAAAGAAGCGGCCGTCGTCCGGACCGGTGCGTTCGGCGGCGCCTTTACGCTATCTGGAGATACATCGGTTCAGCGCATTCTCGCCATAGGACCCGCGGGTGATTCCCTGACCCGAGATTTCGTCTTCATACGGCCGGAACGGCCCAGAACCTCTCCGCGCGATACGCTCGTCATCGAGGACCAGATGATGCGGCCAAGCGAAGACCTGTGGCTGACCGTCGGCGACGTGATCGAGACGCGGTTCAAGGGAAGTCCCGGATGGAAGGCGACGTTCAGCATCCCCGACGTTGAGTCGGGAATTCCAATGCGCGAGCTTTCGCCAGGCGAAGCAGGTGGTCTGAGCGGCATCTATGTCGGGCGATATGTCGTCAAGCCTGGCGATGAGGTCAGCGGCGCGCCGATCGAATTCAAGCTGAAGCGGTCCTTCTTCAGCCGCGTGTCGGCCGAATCGCGGGCGAAGGTCTGGATCTCAAGCGACTCTCTTCCCCGTACAGCCGAAGTAGTCGGTCGCAAACCTTTTCTCAATGTCGGCCTCGGATCCGACCGTCTGGGAGGCGCCAAGCTGGGCTACCTGCAACCGGGAGCCCTCATCCGCATCACGGGCCGGGTGGGCGATCAATTCCGCGTTCGCCTCTCTGAGTCCATGCAGGCGTGGATCCCGGACAGTTTCGTGCGCCTTCTGCCGGTCCATGTTCCTGCACCTTCGTCGTTGACGGGTTCGATCTCGGTCACAGGAACCGATGCCGAAGATGTGGTCATCGTCGGTCTCTCCACCCGTCTGCCGTACACCAGCGATCAGCTCACCGATCCGAACGCGATCATCGTCGACGTCTTCGGCGCGACCTCAAACACGAATTGGATCACGCATCACTTGAGCGCACAGGGTATTGCCAGCATCAAGTGGAATCAGGTCGAAGCCGACCGGTACCGACTGACCATCGGACTCAAACACCGTCAGCATTGGGGACACGACATCGAGTATCTCGGCACGTCGCTGCGCATCCGCATCCGGCGTCCTCCCCCGGCGGCCGATCCGGCCAGGCCGTTGCTCGGATCGTCGATCGCGATCGATGCCGGACACGGCGGGTCGAACCGGGGCGCCCTTGGGTCCACCGGCATCCAGGAAGCCGACCTCACGCTGGCCATGGCGCTGCAGCTCGACTCCATCCTTACCGCACGTGGCGTGCGGACCGTCATGACGCGGAGGAATGACGACGGCCCGGGCATGCTCGACCGTGCCGACACCGTCGTCGCGAGCGGGGCGCACATTCTCGTCAGCATTCACTGCAATTCCACCGGAGAGACATCAGACCCGACGACCGTAGCCGGCACGTCGACCTACTATCGTTACGACGGATTCAAGCCGTTGGCCGACATTGTCTACGACCGTTTGCTCACGATCGGATTGAAGCCGTGGGGCGTTGTCGGCTCGTTCAACTTCTCCTTGAACGGACCGACGCAGCTGCCCAATGTGCTCGTCGAGACGGCATTTCTGTCGAACCCGGAGGATGAGATGCTGCTTCTGGACCCGGACTTCCGCCGTCGTCTGGCGGAGCAGGTGGCCGACGGCGTGGAGCGATTTGTAAGAGAACGGCGCTAGGAGAGAACAAACAGAGCAGGCAGAACCATACAGGCTGTTCGCAGGCTGAGGTCCTTTGATAAGAACATGTGATCTGTTCCCTGGGATATCCACCTGAATGTACCTGAAGGTACCTGCCTACTGCTTACTACTCTCGCTTTCTCCCCGTCTCTCATTTTCGTACCTTATCGCATCATTCACCATTCATCACTCTCGTCAACATCCACCATGGCACATCACGCCCTGTGGGCCGGCCGGTTCCGCGAACCCTTGTCCGCCAGTGCATTCAAGTTCTCTTCGTCCATTGACATCGACAAGACCCTTTATCGAGAGGATATCGCCGGCAGTATTGCCCACGTTGAAATGCTGGCAGCGGTGAAGGTGCTCAAGTCGCAGGAAGCCCGCCGCATTCGCACCGCCCTTCGGCAGATCCAGCGCGAGATCGAGACGGGCAAGTTCGACGTCAGCGGAGTGGAAGACATTCATATGGCGGTCGAGCAGCGCCTCATTCAGAAGCTCGGCGCCCTCGGCGGCAAGCTGCACACGGGACGCAGCCGCAACGACCAGGTCGCGCTCGACGAGCGGCTGTACCTCCGCAGCGCCATCCGCGACCTGACGAAACAGATCACCAACCTTCAGCGTGTTCTGGTGTACAAGGCGGAGAAGTATTTCGGAGCGGTCATGCCCGGCTACACGCACCTCCAGCGTGCGCAGCCCGTGCTGCTCTCGCACCATCTTCTCGCTTACGTCAGCATGCTGGAACGCGACTACGAGCGTTTGCTCGACTGCCGTAAGCGCCTGAACCGCTCGCCCCTCGGAGCCGCGGCCTTTGCCGGAACGACCTTTCCCGTCGACCGCGCCATGGTCGCCCGCAAACTGCATTTCGACGGCATCGTCGAGAACAGCATTGACGCCGTCAGCGACCGCGATTACCTGATCGAGTTCCTCTCCGCCGCTTCCACGCTCATGATGCACCTGAGCCGTTTCGCGGAGGAGATCGTCGTCTGGTCCTCAAAGGAATTCGGGTTCGTCCACACGAGCGATGCCTACACAACGGGCAGCAGCATCATGCCGCAGAAGAAGAACCCCGACATGGCCGAACTGGTGCGCGGCAAGACCGGACGGGTCTACGGGGCGCTGGTCAGCCTGCTGACGCAGATGAAGGGCCTTCCGCTTGCCTACAACCGCGATATGCAGGAGGACAAGCCGCCGTTGTTCGACGCTGTGAAGACCACGCTTGCAACGGTTGACGTGTTCGGCCAGATGCTCGTCCATACGACCTTCGATACCGCCCGAATGGCCGAGGAGCTCCGCACCGATTTTACAACGGCAACCGACATGGCCGACTATCTGGTGCGCAAGGGTCTTCCGTTCCGCCAGGCACACGAGGTGACGGGCAAGGTCGTGCATTACTGCGTGACCCATAAGATGTACTTCGGCAACCTCGACCTCGACACGCTGACGGCATTCTCAACCGCTTTCGACGAGGACATCTTCGAACACATCCTGCCGACCACCAGCGTTCAGCAGAAACGATCCGCCGGCAGCACCGCGCCGCATGAGGTGAAGAAGCAGGTGGTACATTGGAATCGGGTGTTGCGGGGGAGGAAACCGTTGAGGCATTGATCCGTCGGCGGTCGTCGATCGACTGATACGTACCTAG
>CAZOMY010000056.1:0-10980 GCA_964581115.1 uncultured Ignavibacteriaceae bacterium
CCTACTCTCTACAACCTCAGCCTGACAGGACCTGATGATACGTGCTTACTGCTTACTGATAGTGTCCTTTACCAGTACACCTTCTTTCATCACGAACGATACGCGCTCGAGCGCACTGATATCCTTCAGCGGATCTTCTTTCACCGCCACGATGTCGGCCGTGGCGCCCGTAGAGATCTCGCCAAGCGTGCCCGACTGCCCGAGCAGTTCCGCCGCCACGGTCGTGGCTGACTTGATAGCCTGCATCGGCGTCATGCCCCACTTTACCATGTAGCTGAATTCCTTCGCCTGGTTCTCGGTCCAGGCAAACCCGCCCGCGTCGGTGCCGAACGCGATCTTCACGCCCGCCTTGAGCGCCTTGTTGAAGACCTTGGGCAGTTCCTCGAGCATCTGTTTGTTGATGGGATTACCCGCCTGCGCCCGTCCCTCGGCGACGTAGACCGCCACGTAGATCGTCGGGCACCAGTAGATCCCCTTCAGGACCATCACGCGGATGCACTCGTCGTCGAGGGCGAAACCGTGTTCGATGGTGGATGCCCCGGCTTCGATGGCATAGAGGACACCGTCGCGCGTGACCGCATGCGCCGCCATCTTCTTCTTCAGCATGCGCGCCTGGTCTCCGATCGCGTTCAGCTCGTCCCTCGTGAAATTCTGAATGGAGCGGAAAGAGCCATCTTTTTCGCGCCAGTAAGACTGGTCGGCATAGACCTTCACCCAATCGATGCCGTACGAGATCTGTTCGCGCGTGGCCTTTCGCGCTTCGTCTGCGCCGGTGATCTCCTGCACTCCCTTGGGCATGTGCCGCTCCCAAGCGTATTCCTTGTTGCTCAGGCCGTAGCGCCCGGTGGCGTTCAGCGCAAGCCCGCCGACGAACAATCGCGGTCCTTCAATGACGCCGTTCTGCACCGCCTTCTTCAGGTCTACGTCGGCGTAGCCGGCCCCTTCGGTCCCCAGATCGCGGAGGGTCGTGAAGCCGTTGTGCAGCGAGCGTTGCATCGCCTTCGCGGCGCGGAGCGTACGATACGGTATGGATTCCTTGAGGACCTGCAGGTCATAGTCTTCAGTGGTGATGTCTCCCTGCAGAAGAACGTGCGTGTGGGCATCGATGAGACCCGGAAGAACAGTTGAGCCCGAAAGGTCGATGACCGTTGCACCGTCGGGGATCGTCACGTTCGTTCCGACGGCGGTGATCTTCTTACCGTCGATGAGGATGACGGCGTTCTCGGCGGCCCTATCAGCTTTTCCGTCAATGAGACGCCCGCATTTGATAGCGGTGAGGTTCTGGGAGAAGGCGCCGGTCGCCAGAAGAAGGAGCAAAGAGATGGGAGTCAAGAGATAGGCAGAGGGCCGCATGAAAACCTCCAGGAATGATCCGTGGATCCAACCGGCATGGACTGCCAGCCGCTTTGTGATGGTCGATTCACTCATCACGATCCTCTTCGCTCAGTACCGCCAGCTCGTTATATCAGCGCCGGCCGGAGCGCTCTTCGCGATCCTCGCCAGGATCTTTGGAACGTACATCTGATTGTATCGAAGCCGTGAAAGAGCGTTAGGCAAGTTGTGGTCGCCGTTCCAGCAGTGTTCCGCCCGGTCGCCGTAGTCCACCTCCCCGTTGTAGAACGGATTCTTCGTCTGCTTAAGGAATTCTTCGAGCAGATAGACCGCGTTGTTGAGGTAGTAATTGTCCATGTCGCCGCAGTAGACGTGGATCTTTCCTTCCAGCTTCGGCCCCAGCGTCGTCCAATCCCGCTGAAGGATGTAGGAAAGGTCGTAGTTCTCCCTCCAATACCCCGCGACCTCCTTATTGATTGTCCCCGACACCTTGTCCCAGATCCTCACGGGATACCCATCCTGACCTACCGGGGAGTACACCGCCTCCCAGATGTCCCACTGCTGTCCTGAACGACTTTTCGTGCCGAGGGCGAGCTCGTAGTGGTTCGCCTCTTCAAGCATGGCACTCACTTCGCCCAGCCAGTTGCGCGTGGCGGGGCGGGGTGTCTTCTTCCATTGGCTTTCGGCGTAGTAAGCGTTGGAATGCTGGTAGATATTGACAAGCGTGTAAGCGCGGAAGTCGACCGGGTCGGGGCAGGCGACAAAACAGCCGTTGAATTCGTCGGGATAGAACACCTGCACCGCGAGCGCTTCCCAGCCCCCTGTGGAGCCGCCGTACGTGAAGCGGGCCCAACCCTGGCCGATGCCCCGGAACCGCTTTTCGACCTCGGGGATCAATTCGTACATGATCGCGTCGCCGTACGGACCCAGGTTCTGCGAGTTGACGGCGTACGAATCGTCGTAATATGGGTTGGCGTGCTGGATCTCGATGATGATGAAGCGCGGGAAGTCGGGCCCCGTCCATTCTTGGTAGAACTTGTAGGCGTATTCTTGCTGGATGCGGTTGTAGCCGTGGATCTTGAAGCGCTCGCTGTAGTCGGGCTTCAGGTCGGGGTCGGGGGGCGTTTCGCGGAAGCCGCCGAAGGTGTAGGGGAAGTGGCCGTGGAAGACCATCAGCGGGTAGCGGGAATCGGGATGCGTGTCCCAACCCTGCGGCAGCAGTACGTTGGCTCCCAGGTAGAAGTCGCGTCCCCAGAACTTGGACAGCTTCTCACTTCGGATGCGTATGTGCTTGATGTACTTTGTGTCGACCGGAGGCGGGATCGGAGGGATCTCGGTATCGAGCATGAGCGACACGGGCTCTTTCGCCTTCGGGTCGAAGTCGATCCAAGCGGGTTTGGAGAGCAGATTCCCGGGCGCGCGGTTCCACTGCTGGCCTTCCCCGCGGTCCATGGGAAGCTTCACCGTGTGTCCGTCGGACCGCTTGAATGTCTCGTACTTGTGCAGCAGCGCCTGGACGCGGTAGCGCCCAGCGGGCACCCGACCCAGATCGCGGATCGGATAGCCATATGCGGGACCATGGGCTGACCCTGGTTCCGATGAGATCGGCGAGTGCCGAGTGTCGATTGTCGATTTTCGTGCCGTGCGCAGTCTGTTCCCGCTTTCCGATTGTCCATTGACGATTCTCCACTCACCCTCAAGAGATCTCTTCTGTCCCTTTTCCCATCCCAGAACATCTACTCCGAACACCAGTTGTGTCTTAAGTCCTTCGCTGATCTGGAACCGCGGCTCGGCCGTGGAGTCGGTGGAGAGCATCACCAGCAGGCGACCGTCGAACGCCTGCGTGTGCAGGGAGGGTGCGATGGAGACGGAGAATGACTGTGGGAACACCGGTACCACGATGAGGCACAGGATGAGGATAAAGGATGGAGGATAAAGGAGGAAGGAGGGGGACAATGACACGCGGCGCATGGGAGGCTCCTGATCGATAAGGTTCCAAAGGAATGTCGGATTTTGGATCGCCAATTGCCACGATGTGGCCACGCCTCTGCCATTCAACGCCTGAGATGGAGGTCCGGGTGCTGAGGCGAGTCAGGAGGGATGGAGTGGGGTGGAAAGTCGACGCGTCGCGGAAAGAGCATGACACCGAGGTCCACAGAGTTCACACAGACCTGCCTGCCGGTCCAACGCACCCGGCACGGCAGGCAGGGGTCCACAGAGCAAAGAGGAAGCGATCAGATCTCTCTGTGGAACTCTTTCTTTCGCTGTAGGACTCTGTGTTCCGCTTTTCTTCAGTGGGGGAGGAGGATGTCTTCGACGACCATTGCGGAGACTGCGGTGATGACTATGGAGATCAAGAGAGATTACGAATTGCGGAATATCGGAGGTATGAACTCCCCGACCAATACTTTCGTGAGCAGAGTGAAGCGCGACGAAGCCGGCCCATTGGTCGTGGATCTCCCGTGAAGTCGGCGGGGAATGTGTTGAATGTGGATCGAATTGAGTCAGACAGCCGTTGCCATTGATCCCTCCTACGAGGCATTCCGGAATAGCTGAAAGCGATGTTCAAGCAACTCTGGATCTGGTCGAAGTGCAACCTTTAATGGCACCAAGATCTTACTACCCTCAAGCTGCTGTAAACCGTGGAAAAGCATTGGTCCGTCTGATTCTTCCAGGATATCGCGCCGCACACGTATTAGGTAGTCAGGCGTCACTCCTAAGATAAGACGATCGAAGGCGGCATGATGGATCTTGCAAAGTGAAAGACCATTCTTGACGCGTGGATGCCCCTCAGGGTCAGCGTCCGGGACGATGTGTGCTGCATCGAGAAGCTCTTGGTGACGCAGCCGACAAAAGGCACATGAGTTTCTGTACGCCTCGAGTACCCGCATTCTGAATCCCTGTTGATGAAGCCGGCGCCGGACTTCTTGCGTTTTGTATACCCTTCGGGCGAAACTATTGTCATCGTTACGCAATTCTTGTTGCGGTTCCTCGCCAGGTTGCAGCTTAATCGTGGCTACATCATCTACCGCAATCGTGAAGGTTAGATTCCTTCGATCATCATCGACAATGTAAACGGGCCAAGCCGCCAGGTATTTACCTTTCAATACGCCATGGAAGTAGATGAGGGGGATACGCTGCTTCCAAGCTGTTCGTAGGCCCACGTTTTCAGGATGTGCCCAGTCTGTCCCTCGATACCTATATCTGAGGAGTCCATCTTTGCCGAAAGAGTCATTGTACGGTCCTGCGAATGCAGTCCTGATGGAAAGAGGTGTCTCCATCATCGCAGGTCTGAAAATCCCCTGCATCGAAACGAGTGAGACTTTATGGCCTGAGATCTGAAATCCCTTTTGGAGGAGTCGGTAGTCAAGCACCTCTCCATGAATGGCGATTTGGCGCTCCAGCCACCGAAATGCGCCCATCCGAATGGCGCTGTCGACAGGTAAATTAGACATTGTTATTGCGTCGAGGTCACTCAAACGAGGATCCAACTATGAATACCTTTACCGGCGCATTCATGCATCAGCAACGAGGAAGGCATTCTCTAGGCTAATAGATGAGGTATGCACAAGATAACTGCGTGAGCAATGCGGCTCATTCGGAACACACTTGACCCATACACCAACGACACCTACGAGTCCTCTTAGTCCGCCCGAATTCGGCGGGAAACAACAAGGAGCAAGCCACAAGAACGAAGGGAAACGCAACTCGTCAGAAGAGCCCCTGCCCCTATTCGGCGAGTTTTCAACAGGCGCCTGAGAGCACACTCTCACCCCTCCGCAATCTTCTCCCCGTTGCACCCAAAATTCACCGCGATCTCGACCGCCTGACAGGGGACTGAGAGTCGCGATCACCTCAGCCCGTACCTGTCTCGCTCGCATTCGGAGTTCCACCTGATCCCACAGTTGCATTAACCCTAATCTTCTGCTTGAGTCTTCAATGAGCATAGTACTATCTTGGAAAGAAAAAGGGAGGCCGAGAACGAGCATAATCCGAAATCGTTTCTCGTTGGACCATGATTATTAATAACCGAAAGAAGAAGTCAAAAACCCTCCACATTGATTCTACGATCTACGTTGTTCGAGACCGGCGCGTCATTCTCGATTCCGATCTCGCACAGATCTACGGAGTTCCAACTTTCAGGCTCAATGAGGCGGTCAAGCGCAATCGGGACCGATTTCCGGACGACTTTCTCTTTCAACTGACCGAGCAGGAGCGTGAGGTTTTGACATCGCATTCTGCGATATCAAACCGGGGCCGCGCAGGCAGACGAACGATGCCATACGCTTTCACCGAACACGGTGCGGTCATGGCGGCAAATCTCCTGAAGAGCGATCGCGCCGTCCAAATGAGCATCTTTGTTGTTCGGCACCTTCATCAAGATGCGAGAAACGCTCAGCGCGAGCAGAACCTTTACCGACAAGCTGGTCGAACTGGAGATGAAGATCACAGGCCGGCTCGATGTGCATGAGAAGGCCTTCGTTCATCTCCTCGGGGAGATCAGGAAATTGATGCAGCCTCCTTCACTCCCAGAACCTAAGCGCAAGCCCATCGGCTTCAGAAGGCAAGATGCGTGGCGGCCGACGTCTCGGCGCTTCAGCCGACAAGATCTGCCTCAGAAGAGGCCAGCGCTGTTGGGAGAGTCCTCCACGGGCATCTGTGAGCACTCCCATTCCGCCCGGCTTCGACGGGAAAACGACAAGATGCAAGCCACAAGAACCAAGCGAAACGACACTCGTCAGAAAAGCCCGCCCCTATTCGGCGAGTTATCAGTGGGCGCCTGCGAGCACTCCCATTCTTCGGCGATCTTCTCGCCGTTGAATCGAAAAAGATGTATCAACGCAATCTCCGGGCCGCCCGGAGTCAGATGAACCACGCAGAAAACTTGTTTGTCGCTGCGCGACAGTTGTTGTGGGCCTCGGGCTCGGGAAACTGCGCGTGATTCTCCTCCATGCCCTTCATCAATGAGGCCCGGTCGCCGGCGAAGTACGGATTGTGATGCACGAAGTCGGGATGGACGTACTTGGTATACGCCTCTTGAACGTGACCCGTGGAGGCCAGCTTGAGGAAGTCGAGGGCAAAGGCTTTGCGGTGCATGGGGGAGAGTAGGAAGTAGAAAGCCGTCAGTCGTCAGATATTCAATCGGACAAGAGCCGATACAAGCCTTGGTTCAGATACAACACTTCTCTCCCCACTTTAACGCTCTTCAGAATGCCGGCCGATTCCAGGGCCCGCAAATACACGGCAGCGGTCTTTCGCTCGGCGATCCCGAGTTCCACGAGGTGCAGGACCTTCGTGTAGGGCTGACGAAATATCACTTCCAACAGGTCCTTGGAATACATTCTGGGGGGAAGAGATGCGCGGGCTTTCTCGGCCGTTCGCGCCATGAGCTCGCGGATCCGGTCGATCTGACGCTTCGAATCCTTCGACGTGGCCTCAACCGCGTCGAGCATGTACATGACCCACGGCTCCCACTCCCCCCGGGCCGTGACATCCTTCAGGAGACGATAGTAGTCCGCTTTGCGTTCGATGATGAACCGGCTCAAATACAGGATCGGCTGGTCGAGAAGCCCCTGTTGAACCAGAAAAAGGATGTTGAGAATTCGTCCGACCCGGCCGTTGCCGTCATTGAACGGATGGATGGCCTCGAATTGGTAGTGGGTGACGGCCATCTTGATCAGCGGGTCCGTGGCATCGTGGCGATGGATGTACTGCTCGAGATCGCCAAGCAATCCCCGGAGTCGTTCCTCGCCTTGGGGGGGTGTATAGATCACCGCGCCGGTTCGTTGGTTCGTGATCTTCGTGCCGGGATTCTTCCGGATCCCCTCATCCGTCTGACGGATCGTCTGCGCGAGCTCGATGAAGAGGTTCGTCGTGAGAAGCCCGCGCTTCAGCAATCTGCGAATTCCAGCTCTGAGCGCCTCGCGATACCGCAGAACCTCTTTCGTGGCCGGGTCCGGTTGCAGGCTCACGCTGAGCGCACGATACAGCGCATCGTGCGTAGTGACAATGTTCTCGATCTCGGAGCTGGCCTTGGCCTCCTGAAGAACGATCGAGTTGACCAGGATCGAAGGGTCGGGGAGCGTGGCTCCGAAGCCTTTGAGTTCGGCCAACGCGCGTCCGGCGGAGAGGGCCTTCTTGAGGACCCGGGTAGTCTCCAACTCGGCCTTGGGTGGAAGCAGGGGAAGCTCGTTGTGCGGTCGAGACGGATCGAACCTTCGATCGACGCGTTGAGAAGTCATACCCGGCATGTTCGTTTCCACATGTCCATGATGTGAACACAGTAGAAAAACGTGTCCAAATAATCAATCAAATTGGACACGTTGTCAGAACATGTCCAAGGCATGGACACGTGCAGGGTGGAGATGGCGGTTGGCAGCGGTCGTTCTCCTACAGTAGAAATCTCCTACGCCGACCTCCGCCGACAGCGCCTTCCTATCGACCACCCGCCTGCCTCAAGATTGTTCGTACGGCGGGCAAGTTCACACCATTCTCTATTCACCTACCAAGCTATTCCCCAATCTTCTCTATGACCACAAACGCCACCACCGTGTTCTCTGAGTGACTCAACGTCAAATGGATCTTGTGTCCATCCAGGAGAGCGGCCATATCATTTTTCACGGACACCCGCGGTGCCCCGTTGGGATCATTGGAGACCTCCACATCGCGCCAGCGGAAGGCGCCGGTCCAGCCGGTCTGGATGGCCTTGCTCACCGCCTCCTTGGCCGCAAATCGGGCCGCGAAGTGCTCGTAGGGACGCGGCTTGCGCTCGCAGTAGTCCCGCTCGGCCTCCGTGAAGACCTTGTGAATGAAGGGCTCCCCCTGGTCGACGAGGAGCTCCTTCATGCGCTGAACATCGACGACGTCAACTCCTATGCCGAGGATCATCCGAGAGAATTCCTATGATTGTGCCGCCAAGAGCGCCAAGGACACCAAGGACGCCAAGACGAATTGGAACGAAGAATGTATTACGAAATCATGTATAACTTGGCGTGCTTGGCTCCTGCCTTTTATGTAAACAGTCAAGCCTCGCGCGCGGTGTTCTTGATCAGATGATCTGCTGGAGGAACTGGTTGACTCACGTTGTAGCCTTTTATCAGTGGACATCTCGTCGGAGAGCCACATTTCCCTTGTTAAGATAGAAGTGTGGGGCGCAGTCTGCCGCGAGCAGATACACGACCGTAGCCGGCACTGCATGCAGGCGAAGAGCGCACTCCCACGGTTGTCAGACGGTCGAGTCGATGTTCTTCCGTGACACGGTCCCTAGGCCGCTTGTGGCATCATGTAGTCTTGTTGCTGTTTCAGTGTGAACCGGATGCGGTTGAGGAGCTTCCGGGCGATTCGGACGATCGCTTGGGTCTTGGGCATCCTCGCGGCGAGCTTCGTGAAGGCCAAGGCCAGCGATGGATCGTGTCGGATCGCCACCCACGCACTTTCCATCAGGACCCACCTCAGGTGGGGGTTCTTGCGGTGGGTGATGCCCGGGTCGGTCTTCTCCTCGCCGGACGAGCGCTCCCCGGGGACCAGCCCGACGAAGCTTGCCAAGTGGTCCAGGGTGCGGAAGCGCTCGATGTCGACGATCTCGGTCAAGAAGATCATGGCGACCAAGATGCTCACCCCCGGGATCGAGGTCAGATGCTCGACCGAGGGTACATAGCGCTCGCTGCATGCCAGCGAGCGGATGGCTCGTGTCGTCCGAAGGATCAACTGCCGGAGGAACGCCAACTCCTCCAGAAGCATCTTGAGCGTCGTCGTGCCAGAGGTGGTGGCCAGCTCCAGGCTTTCCAGCCAACGGGTGAAGCGGGCCGACCAGTAGCGGTCGACGATGTCCTCAGGGAGCGCAATGCCGTAGAAGCACAAGGTGCTCTTGATCAGGTTCTTGCATCGGGTCTGTTTGCCGACCAACGTGTGACGCGAGCGGACGAGCGCGCGGTCCTCCTGTGCGGTCCGCGATGGAACATAGATCCCGGCCAGTTCGCCGTTGCGGAGGCTTCGGACCAGTTTTCGGGCATCCACGCGGTTCGTCTTGTACTGCTTCTCTTTATCGCTGGTCGGGACGTCGGCCGGATTGATCACGAGGCACTCGATGCCTGACGACCGGAGTTGTGCAACGATCCAGTAACCGCAGAAGCCTGCTTCATACACACAATGATACTTCGCGTGCGGGAACGTCCGCCGCACGTAGGCCATCAAGGTCTCCACTTCCGGAGGCTGCGTAAAGGTTTTGAACGCGGCCTGTTCCGTACAAAGAGAGACGGTCCAAGACTTCTTATGCACATCCAGGCCAACATAGACGTGTTGACCCGTGTAGTCCAATATCGTACGTTGCAGTGTCATCGTAGGCCTCGCTGTCCCTGGTGTGTGTATTTGTGGGTCGCACCCAAAGATACACACCGCGCGCGAGGCTTACGTGTTTAACATAGGGTCTGCCGGCAGGCAGGTTCTCTGCGTCCTTGGCGGTGAAAGCTTCCGATCGGGGTTCAACTCGGTTTATGAGGCGTTCCTTTATGCGCTGAACATCGACCACGTCCACACCGATTCCCAGGATCATCTCTGTGATTCCCTATTTGACCGAGAGCCTCGAAACGTGGTAAACGGCGTCAACACCAATACCGAGGATCATCCGGAAACCCTTTGAATAAAGACTGCCGCAGAGGCGCAAAGACCGCAGCGTTCGCAGAGGAAAGGATATTGAATAAGGTACTGTTTCTAAATCTTTCTCTGCGCTCTTTGCGCGCTCTGCGTCTCTGCGTGATACCTCTTTCTCACTCGCGATTTTCCTTCCGCACGATCGCCAGCACCTCCGAGATGTCCTCCAGATCATGGTCCGCATCCGACACGACTGTCCCGAACGTATCGCCGTAGCGCGCGAAGGCGGTCATCATCCCCAGCTTTTTCGCCCCCACCACGTCCCGCTCCGGCCAGTCGCCCACCATCAGCGCATTCTGCGGCTTCACCCTCAACAGCGACAGCGCCCGCTTGAACGGCTCCGCGCTCGGCTTGCGCTTGCCCGTGTCGTCGAAGGTGACGACGACGTCGAACATATGGTGCAGGTTGAGATACGTCAGCCGCAGCCAGGCCTCCTTCGACGGTGCGTCGGAAACGACCCCCAACTTGATGTCCATCTTTGCCAGCTCGATCAGCGTCATCGTCACGTGCGGATACGTCACCAGCGCTGCCTCGCGCGCTCGCCGGTAGGCCACTACGCCGGCCGCCAGGATCTTGTGGTCGATCTTCTTGAAATGATCGTAGATCAGCTGGTCGAAGACGCTCTGAAATTCGATGCCTCGCTCCTTGTAGATGGCGTCGATGCGCTTCCGGATCTCGTCGGGCTTGAGCGGCATGCCGGCGTCGACCATAGCATTCACCGCGGCGTTCACCGCCTCGGCTTTCATTCTCATGAAATCGACCAGAGTATTGTCGAGGTCGAAGATGACAGCAGAGATCATAGAGAGTACTCAATGAGAGTAGGCAGTATGCAGGTACACTCAGGTACGGTCAGGTTGAGAGCGTGGGGCAAGATCAAAGAAAGTAAGCAGTATGCAGGTACAGTCGGGTCCAATCAGGCGGAGAACCGGGGTAACAGATCAATTGGTAGTGTCAGGATTTTTGTGTCATTGAGCCATGTGTTACCTTCACAGAGGAGGA
>CAZOMY010000057.1:0-10199 GCA_964581115.1 uncultured Ignavibacteriaceae bacterium
ACGCGTCTTCTTGGCGAACATGGCTCGCATATGATCATCTCTGACTTGGCGTCATACCTGCCCGCCGGTCAGGCGGGGCGGTAATCGTTTTTCCGCAACCTACTTGACAAACATGCCGGGAAACCGTCGAGGTCCAAGGGCGCCGAACACACTCGCACTGATGGTTCGATCAGGCGATGGCCCTCCAGAGTCCCGCCACCGCTGCGCAGACCACGAAGGCGATCACGAGGGGCATGAGGGAACCCACCAGAGTCCACTTGGCGCTTCCGGTTTCCTTGTACATCGTGTAGATCGTCGTTGAGCAGGGATTGTGGAGCAAGCTGAACAGCATCAGGTTGATCCCGGTCAGCAGTGTCCATCCGCCGGCGAACAGGATCTCCGCAGTCGCCGAGACCGAATCGGCCTCGAACATCACCCCCGCCCCGCTCCCCACGCCCGTCAGTCCGGAGGTGAGCGCCGTCAGCATCAGCACCGTCGGTATGACGATCTCGTTGGCCGGGATCGCAATGATGTACGCAAGCAGGATCACTCCATTGAGGCCGAAGAAGACGGCGACGGGGTCGACGTTGTGAATGAAATGCTCTGCGAGCGTCAGGTCGCCGATGTGCACGTTCCCAACCAACCAGATCGCCGCCCCCGCCGGCGCCGCCCACATCACCGCCCGCCAGAGGACGATCAACGTCCGGTCGATCAGCGACGTGTACAGCGTCTGGAGCAGGCGCGGAGGACGGTATGGCGGAAGCTCGAGGCTGAACGAGGATGCCTCACCCTTCAGGACCGTCCGCGAGAGTCCCCATGACACGACGAACGTGAACCCCACGCCGATCAGCACCACACCGACGACCGACAACGCCGAGACCACCCCGGCGAGCGAAGCCGGCACCAGCGAGCCGATGAAGATGGTGGCCATCAGGATCTGCGTCGGCCAGCGTCCGTTACAGATCGAGAAGTTGTTTGTTAGAATGGCGATGAGCCGCTCTCGCGGGCTGTCGATGATCCGGGTCGAGACGATGGCTGCCGCGTTGCAGCCGTACCCCATGGCCATGGTCAGTGCCTGCTTGCCATGCGCCCCGGCCCGGCGGAAGAGCCCATCAAGATTGAAAGCTACGCGCGGAAGATAGCCGAAGTCCTCGAGCAGCGTGAAGATCGGGAAGAAGATGGCCATCGGCGGAAACATGACGCTGACGACCCACGCCACAGCCAGGTAGATGCCGTCGACCGTCAGCCCGGTGATCCACGCCGGAAGTCCCGCCGACCCGGCCAGGTCACGCAACCAAGGGTGACCTTGGTCGACGAGCAGATCCGACAACAGTCCCGAAGGCACATTGGCCCCTTCGATCGTCACCCAGAACACCGCGGCGAGCATGACGAACATGAGCGGAAAGCCGGTCCACCGGCTCGTCAACAAACGATCGAGCGTCCGTTCGAGATTACGCCGCCGCGTGGACCCGTCAGTGACGACGGCCCTTCCGGCGATCCGGGCCGCTTCATCGTAGATGGCCTCCAGCGTGTGGTCATGCAGACGCTCTCCGACCTCCCAACGCATCGCCGAAGCCGATTCCAACAGGTCATGCTGCGGTTTCATGTGTCTTCCCTTCCGTCCTGGGTCGTCGATCAGATGTCAATTGTCCGAGCTCACCGTTGCGCACCGCATCGACGATCCTCGAGTCTCCTTCCAGCAATCGCAACGCGACCCAGCGCGCGTTCGGCAGTCCGGGAAATGCCTGCTCGACCTGCGCCGTCAGGGAAGCGACCGCTTGGAGCTTCGCCGAACTGAGAGGAAAACGGCGGGGCGAACAGATGAAGGCGCCGGTGGCCACCTCGTGCAGCGCGTGCAGAAGATCGGACATTCCAGCCCCCGTCCGCGCCGCCGACGTTACGACGGGGATCCCCAGGTCGCGCGACAGGCTCCGGGCGTCAATGGAGATGCCGTGCTCCCTCGCCTCGTCGATGAGGTTCACGCACAGCACGGCACGATCGGTGATCTCGAGGACCTGGAGGACGAGGTTCAGATTCCGCTCAAGTCGCGTCGCGTCGGCCACGATGACGGTCACATCCGGACGGCCGAACAGGATGAAATCACGGGCCACTTCTTCGTCCGTGCTCGTCGAGAGGAGCGAATAGGTCCCCGGCAGATCGACCACCTTGTAGCGATTGGAACGGTACGTGAATGAGCCCTCGGCCCGAACGACCGTCTTCCCCGGCCAATTGCCGGTGTGCTGACGCAATCCGGTCAACTGGTTGAATACCGTACTCTTGCCGACGTTCGGGTTTCCAGCCAGCGCGACGACGAACGTCGCTCCTTCGACGGCATCTCCGTGACGGATGAGCGTGGCGTTGGGATTTGCCGGACACGTCTCGCACGCGTTGGGTCGTTCAGCGATCATGAGGGCACCTTGGAGGATTCGACGAGAATCAGGGCGGCCTGCGCCTTTCGGAGCGCGACGAGAGCACCGCGGACGCGATAGGCCACCGGGTCGCCGCCGGGGCTCGGCAGTTCTGGGGTCACCGACGTCCCGGGCACGAATCCAAGGTCGAGCAGACGGCGTCGTTGAACGCCGAAGCAGGCGTCGTCAATGGCAGCCACCGTCACGGTGCGGCCGACCGGCGTCCGCTCCAGCGTCGAGACCGCTCGTGCCTCGGGCGATGAGGGGACGACCGTCACGTTCGCAGCGGCAACCGTCGAAAGTGTCAAGGTCAGTCCTCGACGTTCGACGACGACCTGGCGCTCCGACTTTTCTACGATGCGGAGTCGGATGCCGGGTTGCAGGCCCAGCGCCTGCAGCTCCTGAAAAACCGATGTCGGTTCATCCTCGATGTGGACGACCATGACGGTCGCGCCGGGCGTCGACGCGTGCAGAGGACCGCCTCGTGGCGATGGAAGCGAACCGGCTGCCGAAGGAATGGGATCGCCGTGCGGGTCGAACAACGGGTCGCCCAGACGGCGCGCCAGGTGCTCGGCCTCCGACGCGGTCAGCCGGTGCTCTTCGCGTTCCGCCCGGTCGTGCCATGCGGTCGGCACCACGCCCGTCTCGTCGGCCAGGAATCGTTCGTACAGTCGATGGCGACGGATGACGCTCAGTGCTCGGTCGCGACCGAGGGTTGTGAGTCGGATGCGTCCCTCCTCCTGCACTGCCAGACCATCGTTGACGAGGTCGGACGCGATCTCAGCGGCCCTGTCGGGTGTCACGCTCATGGCCCCCGAGAGACTGTGAAGCGTGGCGGCGCCCGAACGCTCGTCTTCGTGGAACAGATGCTTGACTGCATCCTCCGTGCGTGCGTTCGCCATCAACTGATTCCGGCGAGACCAGCGCCGGAGGGCGGCGACGGCGCCCCACACCAGCGCAAGCGCAAGTATGATGACCAGCCAGGTGTTCATGATGCCTTCTTTCGGCTATCGGCGCTGTCGACGTGTACGTGTGAAGCCAGTTGATCGGTGATGACGATCTCCTCGCCGGAGATCCGGATGCGCAGGCTGCCGTCGAACGACTGGCGCTCGAGCACGCGCACCTTGCTGCCGAGCGACATGCCAAGGCGCGCGGCGTACTTCAGCAGGTCCGGACTGTCGTCGCTCACGCGTCGTACTTCGACCACTTCTCCCACCTCCGCGTCAGCCAGCAGGCGATGTCGGTCGCGGACGATGCGTCCCTCGCGCGTCGGGATCGCGTGACCGTGCGGGTCGTGCGTCGGATGTCCGAGCGCGGCGTCGAGTCGTTCTTCGAGCAGATCGGAGGTCATGTGCTCCAGCCGCTCGGCCTCGGCGTCGACCTCGTCCCAGTCGTACTTCAACACCTTGAACAGAAAGACCTCCCAAAGCCGGTGGCGACGGATGATGCGAAGAGCGAGCGACCGGCCGCGGTCCGTCAACTCAACGCCCTTATAGGGCGTATAGCGGACCAGGCCATCCTCACCAAGCCGGCGAACCATCTCCGAGACGGAGGCTGCAGAGATCTGGAGGCGTTGCGACAGGGTCGACGTCGCGACACGTCCTTCGTCTTCCTGGATCTTGTAGATGTTCTTGAGGTAGTTTTCGATGTTCTCGCGTGCCATCGAATTCCTTCAGGCAGGTTGTGGAAAGGAACTGACCGGCATCGCGCTCAGGCGCAGAGGGTCACCGTTCTTCGCGCGCCTCCGCAACCATTCGCGGTTCATCATGAGACAAACAGCAGACCGCACAAGACTGCCAGCGCGGCAAGCCGGACATGGAGCGCGCTTGGAGGTGGAATGGAGTATTTGGGCATAAGAAGTTTGAATTTAGGTTCGCCTAAATATAAGTTCGGCCAACAAAAAAGTCAAGCCCCCGGAGGGGCTTGACCGTGGAAATTCTGTCTCTGTCCTCAGCGCCGCTCGGGGATCACGAACAAGGAATCGGGAAGCCCCGTATTCACGCGGTAGTCCTGATAGGTCAGGGTCACCGAACCCGACCGCATGCGCCGCTGCATCTCTTCCACCTGCGGAGCCGGATTCGGCGCTCCCTCGGGGACCTTGAAGAGCGGCTCCGACGCCTCCTCCACCGACCCGAAGTGCGCCGTCAGCTTTGACGGAAGCCAATAGCGCCCCTCGACGCGCGTGTACTCGAAATCGAACGTGATCGTCCTGCCCCCATACGGCATCGACGCGAGCCGCGCCAACGTCCAGTGTGCCGGATCGACCCAGAGGTAGGCTTGCCGCAGACGCGCCTTCGGGTCCTTCGCCGCCAGTTGCAGACGCCAGACCGTTCGTCCATGCACCGTGTCGCGGCCGACGAGCGTCGCATCGTAGTCGGTCTGCCACCGCTCAGGATTGGGCGACATGCCTTCGCGCGGCATGATCGAGAATGAAGGGGACACGAATTGCACCTTGTCCGGCCTCTTGAAATGCATGGTGGCTATCATGCGGGGCACACGCAAGTTTTCCATGTTCACATCGCCGACGACCGTCACAGAAAAATCCTCAACCTCCCGGAACGTTTGTTCCAGGTTTCTGAGGACCTCAACGGCCGTGGGATCCTTTGCTCTCTGGGCCGGGGCCGACGTCGCGAGCAGCGCGAGTCCCATGAACGCCAGCCGCCTCATGCCGATTTCGCCTCCATCCGCTGAACGACGGCGTTGTAGATCGCCATCAGGATCGTGGCCCCGACGCCGATGCCGATCATCGAATACCAGACGAGCGACGGGTCGCCCGACGCCCGGGCGTTCTGGTAGAGCCATCCGCCGATGGGATCGCCGACGAAGCGCGCGATGGCGATCGGCAGGAAGGCGTATCCCTGAAAGAGTCCCTGTTGACCCGGGGGCGCAATGGTGGAGATGTACTCATAGTATCGCGGCGCCTGGATCATCTCTCCGATCGCGAACGCGACGATGCCGGCGGCGATCGTCGGAATGCTCGGAGAAACGGCGATAATGACCCAGATGAGCGACGACACGGCAAACCCGATAAGAATGGCGCTCCGCGTCTTCCAATGGCGTGTCATCCAGTTGATCGGGATCTGCAGGAGAATGATCGCACCGGCCCCCGACCATGACTGTACGATCTCATACGGTTCATCGGGACCGATGAAGTCGGTGATGTAGTACGGTACGATGATGAACTCCTGCCAGAAAATGATCCAGTACAGCGAATAGATGAGCAGGAAGATCATGAACTTGACGTTGGCCAGAACGACGAACAGGTTGGCGATCTTCTTGGCCAGCGTTTCGTGCACTTCCGTCCGTTCGTCCCTGACCTCCTTGTACATCAGGAGATTGACGAGGAGCATCGCGAAGCAGCTGACCGACGAGACCAGATACACGAACTCATTGCCGAAGCTGTCGCGGACGAAATAGGCGATCGTCGGTCCGATCATCGCGCCGGCATTCACGAGCCAGTAGTAGATGGCGAAGCCCATGGACTTCGTCTGCTCGTTCGTCGTGACCGCCACGGTGCCAAGCACCGACGGCTTGATGAACGAACCGCCGAAAGCGGTGAAGACGAGGAAGATCATCAACAGCCAGTAGAGGTCCATGCCCCCGTAGACGCCGGCGAACGCGTCCATGCCGAGCGAACCGATGAGGAAATAGCCGAGCCCCAAGATCGAGAACGCCACGTTGAAGGCCTGCCGGAATCCCCACTTGTCGGCCAGGGTACCGCCAAGGATCGGCAGAAGATAGATGAGGCCGCCGAAGATGCCCGACAGCGTCCCAGCCTCCGATTCGGTGAAGCCCAGTTTGTTCCTGACATACACCATGAACACGATCTGCTGGCCGTAATAGGCCAGCCGTTCGAACAACTCCATCCCGTTCGCCACCCAGAACGTCGGATGGAAACCGGAACGCATCTGTGTGATGGTGGCTCGAAACGACACGAGGGACCTCCAGGAGTACGTGAGCGTGAGCGCCTAGGACAGGATGTCCTTGCGCGTGAAGACGACCCAGGCGCCGACGAGCGCAGCGCCCGTGTAGAATGCCAGGTTCATCAGAGACGCCCCGATGGCGTGCCAGTTCACCGGGTCTTCGAACGGCTTCTGCCAGACGATCATGTGGTACGTGAACAGGTACGGCCGCACCCCTTCGAACGTCTCGATCGGCATGACCGTTACGATCGTCAGCACGATGATCAATCCCATTGTCGCGACGATGGGTCCGATGGTGTTCTCGACGAACGAGGAGAAACAGAACGCGATCGAGGCGACCGTCAGCATGGGTGCGATCGCCAGAAGATAGGCGACAAAGAACCGCCAGGCAACGTCCGCCTCGGGAAGAATCAGGATACCCTGCTGGAACACGAGCAGGTCGCCCGAACCGAGCAACGCAAGCGCAAGCCCGACGCTCAGGACCGCCAGCAGGGCGACGAACAGGACAACGTAGACGAAGGTCGTCATGGCCTTGGCCACCAGAATCCGCGTGCGCGACACCGGTCTGATGAGGATCAGGCGATACGTCCCCGCCGTCGCCTCACCCGAAAGCATGTCGCCCGCAACGAAGGTGATGAGCAACGGCACGTGGATCCAGAAGGCGTTCATCACCTGGTAGGCTACGAGCCAGCCGTTGAAGAGGTTGCCGAAGATCAAGAAGTCGTTGGCAAGGTTTCTCATGGCCGCGCGGACGAACCGGTCGCCCTCCGAGGCGAGCGCCACTTCGATCAGCGGAACGACGATCATCGCCAGCAGGAAGCCGATGGCCGTCCGCTTCTTCAGGAACGTCTTGACCATCTCGGCCCAGAACAATCGCGCCATGCGTCAGCTCCCCGTCGATTGTTCGGTGATGGACAGGAAATACTCCTCCAGCGAACGTACGGGCCGCACCATCGAGACGCGCACGCCGCCCCGGACGAGCGACGAGATCAGATCGGGCACCGCCTTCACGTCGATGGAGACACGGAGAAGATCGTCCTGCGTGTCGACCGACGTCACCGCGCGATGCCGGCGACAACATGCGGCGGCGGTACGAAGCGGCGTCGAACGGATCATCACAACCGACCCGCTCTTCTCCAGAAGCTCGCGGACCTCGCCCTGTACCGCGAGTTCACCCTGGTGGATGATGGCCATGCGGTTCGCCACCAACTCGACCTCATGCAGAAGATGCGACGACAGGATGATGGTCTTCTGCCGCTCTCTCGCCAGCGAGAGGATGAGGTCGCGCACTTCCTTCATGCCCTGCGGGTCGAGGCCGTTCGTCGGCTCGTCGAGCACCACGAGTTCGGGGTCGGTCAGAAGTGCCTGAGCGATCCCCAGTCGCTGCTTCATGCCGTGTGAGTAGGTCTTCACACGGTCGCGACCACGATCGAGCAGGCCGACCATGTCGAGCACCTCATCGATCCGGCGGCGGGTCACTCCGCCCGTCAGGGCGCCGACGATCTCGAGATTCTTCACGGCCGAGAGGTACAAGTAGAAGTCAGGTTTCTCGACGATGCCCCCTACGCGAGCCAGCGATGAGCGACGTTCTCGCTGGAGCGAATGACCGAAGAGCCGGACCTCCCCTTCGGTCGGGCGGATCAGCGAAAGCACCATGCGGATCGTGGTGCTCTTTCCCGCCCCGTTCGGACCGAGGAATCCGAACACATCGCCACGGTGAACGGAGAGGTCGACGTTCTTGACGGCCCAACGCTTGCCGAAGCGTTTGCCGAGTCGTTGCGTATGGAGGATCGGTTCAGTCACGGTCTTCGATGTACGCCAACCAAGAGAACATACGGGGAACTTCGGTGATTCGCATCGACCATCTTCCTCTGGAGTTCGACACAACAGTTCGCGATATTAGGACGTCAGTGTCATCCCTACACCTTTTCACGTCAGAGAGAATGAAGCGTTCCGTCGTATTTTGGGTCCTGGCCGTGTTGATCACGGTCTCTTCCGCCATCTACCAACGCCTCACGGGTCCGACGTATCCGGTCTCCAGTTCGGTCTCGGTCGGCGAAGCGCAGGTGAATTACCGGCTCCTGCGTAGTCATATCATCGACGAGGATGCGCCGGTCCGACTAACGACCAACGATCCATCGGTCCAGGCCGTGACGGTGTGGAAGCGCTACCCGACCGACGACCCGTTCACGATCGACACGATGGTTTTCACGGAAGGTGTTTTGGCCTCCACCCTCCCCCGCCAGCCCAAAGCGGGGAAGATCAAATACTACATCGAGGCGACGCACGGAACCGAGACGGTCCGCATTCCTCCCTCCGGCCCGATCACGATCCGCTTCAAGGGCGATGTTCCGGCTTGGGTGCTGATCCCGCACGTCATGGCCATGTTCACGGCGATGTTGCTGGCGACGAGGACCGGCTTCGAAGCGTTTATGGCCCAGCCGCGTTATCACACGTTCATCACCTGGACGCTCTTCATCCTCGCCATCGGAGGATTCATCCTCGGGCCGACAATGCAGTGGTTCGCCTTCGACCATTGGTGGACCGGCTGGCCGTTCGACGACGACATGACGGATAACAAGACGTTGGTGGCCTTCCTGGGGTGGGTGGCGGCGGCCATCGCCGTGCGGCGCTCGAAGCGACCGGGGCCGTGGGTCATCGGGGCCGCCCTGCTGATGCTCGTCGTCTACATGATCCCGCACAGCGCCTTCGGCAGCGAGCTCGACTACTCGACCATGACGACGACGCACGGACGCTGAACGGTCAGCCGCGAGACTGCATCAGCGCGACGATCTCCCACGCCTCTGACTCCGATATCAACTGCATCCATTCCTGAACGCGGTCGCCATCCACGGCGATCGCGTTCGCATTTTCGGCGGCTTGCTCGGCTGTGCGAATACCCGGGATCACCGTCGACACGCCTGGCACTGAGGCAACGTAGCTCATCGCCAGCTGCGATGGAGTCACGCCCGCATCGGCAGCAGCGCGCCACGCCGGCTCAAGCAACACCCGGGTACGCTCGATGATCTCGGGCGTGAGGCGGAAGGAGCGATGGTCTTCGCGTGCAAACCTCCGGTCGGCTTTCATGCGCCCTGTCAGCAGGCCGAATTGCAAGGGCATCCGGGCGATGATGCCCACGCCGGCCTGTCGCGCCCGTTCGATGACCGGAAGTGCGCGACGATTGAGGATGTTGAGCACGACCTGAAGGCCCGACGCCGATCCCCGCGACAGAAGGTATTCTGCTTCCGGCTCCGGAGCGAAGGTATGCAAGGAGGCGCCCCAGTGCCTGATCTTCCCCTCTTGACGCAGTTTTTCCAATTCAATGATGCAGTCGCCTTGCTCGAGGTGAGCAACTTTGGCCGAATGCAACTGGTAGAGGTCGATCGCGTCCCTCCGGAGTCGTCGCAGGCTGCGCTCGCATGCCGCACGAATGTATCGGCCGGAATAATCCAGGGCAATGGAGCCATCGTCATTGAGTCGATGACCGACCTTCGTTGCAACGACCGCATGGGGGGAGTTGCCGATGACCTCGCCGATCAATGACTCGGAGTGGCCGAGTCCGTAGAAATCCGCTGTGTCGAAGAATGATATGCCATGGTCCAGCGCTGCCCTCAGAGCGGCGCGTGAAGTGTCGTCATCTGCAGGCCCCCAGCCGATGGGAGTGTCGCCGGCCATGGCGGCTCCGCCAATGGCCCAAGCGCCAAATCCGACCATACTGACCTTCAGGTCGGTGTTGCCAAAGGTGCGAGTGTGCATGGGAGGATTCGATGAGGAGGAGTGGACTGTGGATCTAATGTCCTTAAGTCAGTTCGAGCGACGCTTTGGATCCTTGCCGCAGGATGAATCCTGCGGCAGACAAAGAAGAAACCCGAAGGGTTTCGTCATTACA
>CAZOMY010000058.1:0-10137 GCA_964581115.1 uncultured Ignavibacteriaceae bacterium
GCTCGTCGGGCTCATAACCCGAAGGTTGCAGGTTCAAGTCCTGCCCCCGCTACAAAACAAAAACCCTCCTTCGTACGAGAACACTCGTTGCGGGAGGGTTTTTGTTTTGTAAGGAGTCGTCGGAGCTGATCCCCTTCAAGCACGTTTTTCGTGCCCCGAGCTTGCCGAGGGGTCCTGCCCCCGCTACAAAACAAAAACCCTCCTTCGTACGAGAACACTCGTTGCGGGAGGGTTTTTGTTTTGTAAGGAGTCGTCGGAGCTGATCCCCTTCAAGCACGTTTTTCGTGCCCTGAGCCGCGAGCGCCGAGTGGAACGAGGCGTCAAGCGGCCGAGGGGTCCTGTTTACCTCGCTCGTTGTTGGAGCGGGGCCCCCGCTACCAACAACACAAAACCCGTCCAGGGATGACCTGAGACGGGTTTTGTGTTGAAATACGAAGTCCCAAATGCGCCGCAAAGCCTGCCCGCCGCTTCGCGGCAATTCGAAACACGTGCCAATCACCAAGCATCAATTCACAAACACAGGCTGAGCAAGCTACTCTCTTCATCTGTCTACTTATTACTTTCGACTTCCGACTCTCTTCAAGGTGACCTGCCCCCATTGTGGGTGCCAATAGGTATGTTAGTTTCCGAGGTTCAGGCACCTGCCTGCCGGCAGGCAGGTCTGCTCCGCCGTGTAATTCTTCCTCGCCATCTCAAGCTTCCTTGTTACTCCCGATTCCAATATACAACTTGGACTCGGTTCAGGGGGCTAGGTTACAATCCCCCGGGTGCATCTATCGCTGCTTCCCTAGCATGGTCTCTTCCGCCGATTCTCACGGATGAAGTACCCCGCATCACCCCATCTCCTTGCAGTGCTCTGTTCTGTTCGCTAACATGGCACTATGCGATCAGACGAACGTTGTCGTCGACATTCAGTGTCGATCGCACAACGCATGGTCGGAAGGCGCTACTCCATCACGAAAGATCATGCTCATGAAAACGATAATACCGTATCTCGCGTTCGCGTTTGCGATGCTCGTCGCTTCGCAGGTCGTCTCCGCACAACCGTTCCCCATTGCGGTCGGCAATGATTCCACCTTCTCCGGCGGTGCCGTCTTCGGCGGTGCGAATGGACTCGTGACGATCATCGGCGACACCAACAGTCAATACAGCATCACGGCCCAGATCATCGGGACGGGTGGAACATTGGTCGGACCCCGCATCTCCATCGGTGCCACAGGCATCTTTCCGGGCGCCATGCCGGTGTTCGACGGCACCAACTACCTGCTCATCTGGGTCGGACTCGACGGGACCTTGCGCGGACAACGCATGAGCACGGCCGGCAGCCTCATCGGGTCTTCGTTCCCCATTGCCACCGGCATCAACACGACACGCACGGCGCCGTATGGCATTGCAATGGGTGATACGACCTCACTCGTGGTCTATTTGAAGAATGACAACTACGTCTGGGGTCAGCAGGTGGGAAGATATGGCAACCTGATCGGCGCGCCCCTGCAGATCACCGGCAACTTCGCCCGAGACCACTCGATCGCCTTCGACGGCACGAACTTCCTCGTCGTGTGGGTCGAGACGATCCCCGACACGGACAAGGATATTTTTGGCCAATTTGTCAGCAAGTCAGGCACGTTGGTCGGCGGCAACTTTGTCATCGACAACGGACCGAACTACAGCGACAATCCGACTTCACTGGCATGCGATGGTTCGAGGTATTTTCTGGCCTTTCATGAGCAGAAACCAGGGGGAGACCGATGGACCATGACGGGTCGTTTCATCAGCACGTCGGGAACGATCGGTGAGACCGTCGTGATCTGCGATACCTCCAAGATCCCTGGATTCGCGTCCGCGGCGTTCGACGGCACGAACTATCTGGTGACATGGTTGCAACGGATCGACTCGACCGTGATGGGACAGTTCTACACCACCGCCGGTACAACGATCGGCTCTCCATTCGTCATCTTCAGCCCCATCGGGTCCAAAATGCCCATAGGAGGGGTCGGATACGGCGGCGGGCTGTACCTTGCGATCGGCACGTGGGTGGATGCGAACTTCACCGACGGCGACGTGTACGGAAGGTTCATTTCTCCGCTGACGGGTGTGGAAGATGAAACCGCAACGCCTTTGGGGGTCGAGCTATTTCAGAACTATCCCAATCCGTTCAATCCTGCAACACAAATAGGATTTAGGATGAAGGAGGGAGGATGGGTGAAGGTAGCGGTGATGGATCTCCTCGGGCGGGAGGTGGCGATGTTGGTAAATGAGGAGAAGGGGCCGGGATCGTATACGGTCAACTGGGATGCTTCGGGGATGCCGACGGGAATATATATCTACCGTCTGCAAACAGGGAAGAATTTCGAAACGCGGAAGATGCTTCTTACGAAGTAACGACATCTCCGCATCAAACCGAAACGCCCGGGGATCTATCCTCGGGCGTCTCCTTTTGCTTTGGACCATCAGGAGAATCCTGCCAAATGAGTCAGGCTTGCAAGGGGCAATGACGACCTGGTCCTGGCTGCAGATCCGTCCTATCCTTGCGCTTCGCGCCTGATCCGTGCCAACTGAGGTTCAACCTCGATTCTTCTCGCCCATTCGGTCAAGTAGTCCAGGTCGAGATGTTCTCCCTGCACCTCGTAGACACGTAGCGCGTCCAAATACTGCTTTTCGCTTCCTCCCGAGAGCTTTGACCACCTCAATTTCGCCAAAAATGGTGTCCTCCGGCGAAGATACAAACAGGTCTATGTCGAGAGTTTTCACCCGCCTTCGACGAGAGAATCGGGAAACATCGAATGGCTCATCCGTGAGAAGCCAGAAGTCAACCTTGTCACCCTCTGTCAACTCCAAGAGGTTGAACATGGTCCTGGTTCGTACGGCGGATCGCACGCTCTCAACGTCCAGGTGATAGCGGGGAGGGCGGAAACTCGAGACGAGAGGGTCGATGCCCGACTCTGTGAGCGCAACAACGAGGTCGATGCCGTGCGTCAGTCGCGGTTCTCCCTGCATGCTCGATGCGAACGAACCCGAAAGCATGTAGGGGCAGGAGGAACGCTCCAACGCAACGACGACATCCGTCAGAAGCTTCTGGAGCGACATCGGTCGAGGTGCTTGAGAAAGAGCTGTCGAAACTCAGCATCCGACAGACCCGGATGAAGTTGTCGCAGTCCGTCGGCGAGCAGGATCCTACCGACCTCCGTCAATTCAAGCGCCTTCCGCAGTCGCTCGTCGGGTGTCATGGCACGCAGGACCTGAAGATAGACCTGCTGATTCGGTCGCGGTTTGGGATCCATGGCTCGAACAAATGTATGCCATCGCATGGGCAAATTCAATCTGAATATGGATATATTCGGGATATGCTTCCTTGCTCATCCACGATCAACGCTGGAGAACGTATGCGCGTCGCAAACATCTTGCTGCTCCTGATCACGTGTGGTATCGCGTGGGGCCAGGACAAGGTGACCGTCCAGACCGACTTCCCCAAGGAAGAGTTCATCCATCGCCGGGCCCGGGTGTGCGAGGCCATCGGTAATAGAGCCATGGCGGTCATCCAAGGAGCGCCGAACGTCGACGGGTTCAGACCCTTCCGCCAGACCAACGAGTTCTACTACTTCACCGGACTCGAAGTTCCGCACGCGCTTCTCTTGATGGATGGCCGTACGAAGCGCTCGACGCTCTATCTGCCTCATCGGGATGCAGCCCGGGATGCGAACGAGGGGAAGACCCTTTCGTCGGAGGACGTCGAGCTGGTGCGATCGCTCACTGGCGTCGAAGCAGTGAAGGACGTCGAGTCGTTCGCCCGCGACATGAAATACGTCCTGGTTCCTTCTCCCGGTCCGACCATCTTCACCCCCTTCAGTCCGGCCGAACGAGGCACGGATAGCCGCGATGAACTGATCGGCTATCAGGCCGGCGTCTCCTCCGACCCGTGGGATGGGCGACCCTCCCGCGAAGGGCACTTCGTCTCCTTGCTCAGGTCCCGCTTCCCGCAGTTCGAGATCAAGGACCTCTCGCCTACGATCGACCAGATGCGCAGCGTGAAAAGCGATCGCGAGATCGCGCTGATCCGGCGCGCGTCGCAGATCGCAGGCCATGCACTGATGGAAGCGATGCGGAGCACAAAACCCGGCGCCACCGAATACCAACTCGACGCCGTCGCCCGCTACGTCTTCCAGAGCAACGGCGCACGTCGTGAGGGCTACAATTCGATCACGGCGTCCGGGACGAACGCCTTCATGGGCCACTACTTCAGGAACCTGGATACGCTTCGGTCGGGCGATATGGTCCTGATGGACTATGCCCCCGAGTATCGCTACTACACGTCGGACATCACGCGGATGTGGCCGGTGAGCGGCAGATACACGAAGAGCCAGCGACTCCTCGCTGAGTACATCCTCGCCTATCGGAACGCACTCATCAAGCGCATCGCTCCCGGCATCACACCGGATTCCATCATGAACGGAGCGGCTGACGAGATGAAGGCCTGGCTTTCCAAGGTGACGTTCGAGAAGGAGATCTACAAGAAAGGGGCCGAGGCCGGGCTCACGTTCCGCGGTCATCTTTCGCACCCGGTTGGAATGGCGGTCCATGACGTCGGTCCGTACCGTCCGGGTCCGCTCAAGAAAGGACACGTTTTCTCCGTCGACCCGATGATCTGGATCCCGGAGGAAAGGCTCTACATCCGGATGGAGGACGTTGTCGTCGTGACCGAGACAGGAGTGGAGCTGTTCACCGATTTTGTCCCTTCGACCCCGGATGAGATCGAGAAGATCATGGGGGAAGAAGGGGTGCTGCAGATCCGGCCACCAGTCAACGACAAGAAGTAGGAGCAGATCACACCATGGTGCAATGGCGCAAAGTTCACTTGGTCATCATAAGCTGTGCTGTGAAGGTGACATGGCTGGTCCTTGGCCTTCAGCTGTTCGCCTCCCACGCGTTCGGCCAGCAGGTCGATTGGCGATCGTGGCCGGTGAGAAGCTATGCTCCGCGCAACTACGACGTTCTGCACTACCGCATTGAGCTGCGATTTGACCATCCGAACAGGCAGTTCTTCGGCCGGACGACGGTCACCCTTCGTCCGCTGGTCGACGACGCGACGTCGCTGACGTTTGACGCCGAGGTCTTTACCATACGGTCCGTCACGCGGGAGCCCGGCCACGCTGTGATGTTCACCCAGCGTCCGGGCGAGGTCATCGTCAGCCTGGACGACAAGGTCGAGCGCAGCGACACGCTCCGCCTGACGTTCGTCTATGACGGTCGCCAGATCGAGATCGACCCGGATCGGTGGGGCGTCGGCAACAACTATCACCTCGGCCTCGAGTTCTTCGACTCCACCGATGCGCACCCGGCGCTCATCTCGTCCCTGTCGTTTGCGGAAGGAGCACGCCATTTCTTCCCGTGCAATGACCATCCGTCCGACAAAGCCTCGCAGGAGATGATCCTGGAGGTCCCCAAGGACTGGAAGGCGGCGTCGAATGGTTCGTTGGTCGATGTCCGAGCCACGTCGCACGGAACGTCGGTCTGGCATTGGTCCCTCCGAGAGCCACATTCCACCTATCTATCCGTGATCGCGGCCGGTCCGTACGTGGTTCTGAGCGATTCGCTCGGTCCGCTGTCGCTCAAGTATTGGGTCTATCCGCAGCACGTCACCGACGCGCATCGAACGTTCAGCCAGACCCCGCAGATCATGGCTTTCTTCGAGCGCACGTACGGCGTCAAGTATCCGTGGACGAAATATGACCAGATCCTCATTCCCGGGATCGGCGGGGGAGCTGAAAGCACCACCGCCACCGTTCTGGGGCAGAGCACCATTCACGACGAACGAGCCGAGCAGGACTTTCCGAGCCATTGGCTCGTGGCCCATGAAGCAGCGCACCAGTGGTGGGGCGATCTGGTCACGTTCAAGGATTGGGGGCACACCTGGATCAACGAGTCGTTCGCGACCTACGGAGAGTATCTTTACTCGCGATGGAGTCTCGGCGACGACGAAGGGATGATCAACCTCAACGACAAGCGGGAACAATACTTTCGCGAGGCGCGGACGAAGTACCGCCGGCCCATCGTGATGGACCGGTGGAAGTTTCCGAACGACAACTTTGATTCGCATACCTACCCGAAGGGAGCGAACGTCCTGCACATGCTGCGCGCGGAGATCGGCGACTCGGCCTTTTTCGCCTTTCACCGAAAGGTCCTGACCGAACATGCCTTCAGCAACGCGCTGACCGACGACATTCGGTCGGCTGCGGAGGCGACCTCAGGCAGGGACCTCCGTCGGTTCTTCGATCAGTGGCTGATGAAGCCGGGTCATCCCGTGATGAACGTCTCGTGGCGGTGGGATGCAGTGGCGTCAGCAGCCCGTATTCGCGTGGATCAGGTGCAAGATACCTCCGGAAGTATTCCGATCTACACATTCCCGGCCATCGTCGGCATCAGGTCGGCAGGAATACATCGGACGGAACGTATCCTCGTACAGCAGAAGGTCGATGAGTTCGTGGTTCCGTGCGCGTCCAAGCCCGACCTGATCGAATTCGACGAGCCGCACGATCTGCTGGCTGAAGTGACCTTTCAGCGGCCCGCCTCCGAACTGATCGTCCAGCTGGAGAAGGGGAATGCCTTGTCGAGGGTTCTGGCGGCGAACCAGTTGTCTGCCTTCGTGGGCGATCCTGTCGCTGTCGGGGCGCTGATGACGGCGGCGCGAAACGACGCTTTTTGGGCTGTAAGACGGGCGGCGACGGCGGGTCTCATCGGCGCCGTTTCGGGGACCGGCAAAGACTTCTTCAGCGAGATGCTTGCGGACAAGAGCTCGAAGGTACGAGCAACTGCGGTCCGCGGCCTGGGGGCATTGAATGACGCATCGCTGGTCCCGATGTTCAAGGACCAATACCGGAAGGACGACAGCTACGCGGTGCAAGCCGAGATCGTTCGTGCGATGGGAAGGCTACGTATGAAAGAGCTTCGGGAATTCTTCCTCATGGCCGCCGACGTGCGCTCACCCCGAAACATCATCCGGAACGCGGCCGTCGAAGGGCTGAGATTGTTGGATGGAGAATAGTGGGTGTTGGAACAGCGTGACGGCGTTTCGTCGGCCCGTTCCTTCGCCGACCGAGTCCCTCGATCAACCCGACCCTGCCGATGAGCGACTTCTTGTTCTTCTGAATGCCCCGAGGCCCCGAGTTCCGTGTACGACCCGTGCACAAGCAGGTTTCATCAGCTTTTTCCGCGCCAAAGGCAGACTGGAGATGACAGCCGTCAGGTTCGCTTTTCGGTTCGCCACAAAGGGCGTAGAGGACCGGGCATTATCGAGATGCGTCCTTGAAGAGCGGAGAGCCTGCAAGCGAAGGTGTCACACCCGCAGCATGCTACGGAACCCCCTGGCCGCATAGTAGGAATCCGCCCCATTGTGATAGACGAAGACGGCATTGTAACGACGATCGCAGAAGAGGGCGCCTCCGAGATCCCTGATCGCGGCAGGCGTCCAGATCCAGCTTGATGTTTTCGTATCAAACTCGCCGAGTCTCTGCAGCTCTCGGTATTGCTCTTCTGTCAGGATCTCGACTCCCATCGCTGCGGCCAGATCGACAGCGCTGTTCTTGGGCTTGTGTTCTTTTCGGGCGTTCAGTGCCTGGCGGTCGTAACAAAGACTGCGGCGGCCTGAAGGGCTCTCAGAGGAGCAATCGACGAAGATGAACTGGCCCGACTTCTTGTCGCGGCCGATTACGTCGGGTTCGCCTCCCGTCCTCTCCATCTCGAAAAGTGAGCGGAGTTTCTCGGGCCTTGTGTTGAGCCGTGCAACAGTATCGGACCATCGCAAGCCCTTGTGCCGAGAGACATTCTTCTCGAAACGATCCTTCAGGGCGGCAAGGAGCGCCTCACGGTCGTTCGTTGTGGATCCCATATCGTTGCGGTTCGTCTTGCCCATGTGTGCTCCCGTAAGTGGTTGGACAACTCATATTATCAGTTGGCAGCAGATTATCAAGGGGGCTTAGCTTTGGCGGGCCCGTCACGGAACATTCTCTTCGTCAGATCGTCGAATAAGCGTGACATACATAGAAGTATTATGTATAATGCTTTTAGGTATCAAGACGAACGACCATGGAATTCAACAAAGACCTCATCGCCGCCTCTTCGACGCCGATCGTTCTGGCGATCTTGTCGGAAGGAGACAGCTACGGCTATGCCATCATCAAGCGGGTGCAGGAGCTTTCCGGCGGACAGATGGAATGGACCGACGGCATGCTCTATCCCGTCCTCCATCGCCTCGAGCGGCTGGGATTCATCAAGGCGAGATGGGAAGAGGCGGAGACTGGCCGCAAGCGGAAGTACTACCGGATCACGACGCAAGGGAAAGCCCAACTCGCCGAGGAGCGCCGCCAATGGCAGGCGGTCGACGCGACACTAAAGAGTCTTTGGAAATCGGCCATGATCGAAGATGATCACCGCCACGTCGCCAAGACGCCAAGATATGGTAACGATCAGTCCCTTCCTGTGCGTCTCCGCGCCGTTGCGGTTCATTTCTTACTCAGTGCTTTGCCAGAAGCACCATCTCTCCAAGGAGTCTGAACCATGTCGACCCAAGAGCGTCCGGGTCCGCCCGAAGAACAGATCTCTCAATGGCGCAGCTACCTTCAGCGCCGTCAAGCCATCCATGCTGTCGACGTCGCGGAACTTGAGGACCATTTGCGGGAGCAGATCGCCGGATTCATGAAGGCCGGACTGACATCTGATGAGGCGTTTCTTGTGGCCGTCAAACGCTTGGGGTCGCTCGACGCCCTTTCGCGGGAGTTCGCCCGTGAGCACTCGGAGCGGCTCTGGAAACAGCTGGTCGTTCTACCTCCAGAATCCGGGGATCGCGGACTCGGGAACCGGGCGGATGCGTTCGTCGCATTCGCGCTGGCGGTCGCCGCAGCCACTCTTTTCAAGCTTCCGGTGCTGTTTGGCATGCACATGGACGAGCATGAGTTCTTCTATGCACGAAACGTGAGCCTGTTCGTCCTGCCGCTTCTGACAGGGTATTTCGCCTGGAAGCGAGGGCTCGGATCCGCTCTGATCAGCTGGACGGTTGCAGCATATGTCTTGGCGGTGATCGTTGCCAATGTCTTCCCGTTCGGACCGGACAGCGATACCCAAATGTTGCAAGTGATACACTTGCCGATCGCGCTCTGGATCGTTGTCGGCGTGGCGTATGCCGGCCGCCGTTGGAGTGAGGTGGCTGGCCGAATGGATTTCATCCGATTCTCGGGCGAGTTGTTTATCTACTATGTCCTGATCGCGCTGGGCGGAGGAGTTTTCACCGCATTCCTGGTCATGCTGTTCCAGAGCATCGGGATCAACGCCGAGTGGATCATCCAACAGTGGCTCATCCCGTGCGGAGCGATCGGAGCCGTCATCATCGGCTCGTGGCTCGTCGAGGCGAAGCAGAGCGTGATCGAGAACATGGCTCCCGTGCTGACACGGCTGTTCACGCCGTTCTTCACGGTCCTGCTCGTTACGTTCTTGGCGACGCTCGTCGTGACCGGTCGAGGCATCAACATCGAGCGTGAAGTGCTCATCGCCTTCGACCTGCTATTGCTGGTCGTGCTGGGCCTTCTGCTATATTCGATCTCCGCGCGCGATTCCGGAGCGCCGCCAGCGCCGTTCGACGCCATGCAGGTCGTGTTGGTGGTCAGCGCGTTGCTGGCCGATGCTGTGGCACTGTGGGCGATCTCCGCACGCATCACGGAATTCGGTTTTACGCCCAACCGAGTGGCTGCGTTGGGCGTGAATATCCTTCTTCTTGTCAACCTGGCTTGGTCGGCCTTCCTGTACATCCGTTTCCTTCGCGACCGGGGGTCGTTCGGCGACCTCGAGCGCTGGCAGACGAAATATTTGCCGCTTTATGCGCTTTGGGCGGGGGTGGTTGTGGTACTCTTTCCAGTCCTCTTCGGATACTCCTGACCCCTTCCTTCAGGACGGACAATCACATCAGACATCAGCCATTCCCGGCGTCGTGGCTCCAAAACGGCAAGGATTTCTCCACGAAGACGGAATGGCGCTTTCGTTACCATGGTCAAGATACTAGCAGGGTGCTGAAAAACCCGCTGGAGGTCAGAACAGGTACCGCCAAGCGCGCCAAGCCCGCCCTCGGCCGAGCCGAGGGCGAGGCCGGGGATC
>CAZOMY010000059.1:0-9860 GCA_964581115.1 uncultured Ignavibacteriaceae bacterium
TAAGCAGTAAGCACGTATCATCAGGTCCTGTCAGGCTGAGGTTGTAGAGAGTAGGCAGTAGGCGGGATCCTTCAGTCTATGGGCAGGTTGAAGTCCAATGACAAGAACCTGTGATCTGTTTTCTTGGATATCCGCCTGACCGGTCCTGAAGGCACCTGCCTACTGCTTACTGGTCTAATAGACCACTCCATCGAATTCCACCACCGTCGTCCCCGCTCTGGGTACCAGTTTCGCCTTCGAAAAGCCCATCGACGGGACCGACCGCTCGCTCACCACTGTTCCATCCCGCGCCACCACCCGCATCACCGGCCGCCGGTAGATCCAGGTACCCTTCTCCAGTGTTGGCGCATCAGCGAGGAGCACGCTCGCTCCGTTCGCTCCCAAGACAGCATCGACCACCAACCGCCCCGCGGGAGCATGCAAGTCCCATCGCTTCGTTCCCGCGGCAACGTCAACCGCGATCACGGCCACATTCGTCCTCCCCAGGAAAACGGAGCCATCTGGGGAGAAGGTCCCGTAGCTGAAGCTCCCGGAACTGGCTTCTATACGAACTCCATCACTCCATTTCTCCTCTTCCCTTCCTTCTGCTGTCGCATCAGCCGCTCGATCGATCAACCAGACTTCTCCGCTTTCGCTTGCTCCCGATGTGCGAATTCCGGCGGCAATGGTTCGCCCGTTTGGTGAGATCGCCACACCGATGGCCTGAAGTCCTTCGAGTGATCTCTCTCGCAGGATGTTTCCTCGGGCATCAAGCACGATCAGCCTGCATGCGCTTGAGCCTGGCTCGGAAATGAGCAGGACGAGCAGTGAATCGTGCGCCGTATGCCGGATGACTCGTTCGTAGACAGGATTCGGGATCTGGGACAGGGAGATGCGGCGAGTCAGCCCTCCGTCCGTGCCGAAGAATTCCACCAGGTTGTCGAAGCTGTGGATGAGCGCCACGGTACCGTTCTCGAATACCACTGGCGCTGGGGCCGAGATGTCGAACGGCAACTCACGCAGGATCTCCGTTCGGACGGCTCCCTCCCGATCCACCACTCGGAAGCGCCACGTGGAGGACTCCCCTGCCCGCCGAGCCGCCTGGGCGGGCTTCTCGATCGTTACATGGTAGGTTTCTCGGTGCGAGGTCTGCGCAAAAAGCGTGGTAGAACCGAGAAAGAAGATGTGCACGCAGAGGCGCAGCGACCGCAGAGAACGCGGAGGAAACTGTGGAACGGAATGGAGTCTCATATTCATGCTCTCTCTGCGGTCTCTGCGTTCTCCGCGTCTCTGCGTGATTTGCTCTTCGTTCGCTATGCGGGCTTCTCGATCGTCACGCGGTAGGTCGTCCTGTAGGATTCCTGCGAGAAAAGAACTGAGGCCCCGAGGAAAAGAGGTATCACGCAATGGCGCAATGACCGCAATGAACGCAATGAAACGACACGTATTGTGACTTCAGTTCTTTTCATAACCTCTTTCACCTTGCGTCCGTTGGGCCGTGGCGTCTTTGCGTGAAACGTCCTTCTTCCCTAAAGGATATCCCGAGGAAAAGAGGCATCACGCAATGGCGCAATGACCGCAAAGAACGCAATGAAACGACACGTATTGTGACTTCAGTTCTTTTCATAACCTCTTTCACCTTGCGTCCGTTGGGCCGTGGCGTCTTTGCGTGAAACGTCCTTCTTCACTTAATGAGAACCATTGGCTTCACCTGCACCCGCCCGTCCGTCACCAGCCGAGCGAAGTACTGCCCGCTGGCGAACCCTGCCGCGTTCCACGAGACCGCGTGCGTGCCCGGCCCCTTCTGGTCGTCCACAAGGACCGACACTTCGCGCCCGAGAAGATCGTAGACACGGAGGGAAACGGGACTCGTGACCTGGGACCCGGTCCCCGATCCCTCGTCCCCGATTCCCGCTACCCTATACCTCACCACCGTCTCGCCATTGAACGGATTCGGATAGTTCTGCATCAACTCCGCGACCTCCGGCAGAGCTCCTTCCTCTTCTTTCTCCACTCCCTCTTCTACTCCCGTTGTAATGCCCATGAACTGGAGCGCCTTGTCGATCATCGTCTGCCGCACAAGCGTGGATGACATGCTCTCGACCGGGAATGCCACATAGACAAGCCGTCCGGTGATGGATGACGCTCCAAAGGTCCCGACATAACCGATACCCGCCTTCCGAAAGTTCGCCGCATCACGCTGGACGTTATATTGCAGAAGTGCCGTCGAGCCCCCCGCCGGCTCGATGTCGTCCGGATAGTCCTCCGGAAAGACCTGCCCGAACGTCCAAGTGTAGCCCTGGAACGGCGTCCCGGCGATTCCGCTGGCGCTCGTCTGCGCCGTATTGCCGTCGAAAACGAAGCTCGCCTTCAGATAGTTCGTATAGAATGCCAGGTCACCCGGTTCGGTGAGGGCATGCGTGCGAGCCAGGTCCCATCCAACCTCCGACCCGCTTACGAACAGCGATCCGCCGCTTTCGAGATACTGAGCCACCCGCTGTTGCTCGGCCGATGTGAAGGTGTGGTCCGCCGTCGATTCGTCACCCAACAGCCAGTGCACGTAGTGTCGGCCGATGAGCGCGATTGTTCCGTCTCCCACCGTCTCGTTGGCCGCCGTCCCGATCGCGATCGGCCCGCGAATGGCCTGCATCGACGATACGGCCAGCGCATGCGTCGCTTGCGTCCACGAGCCGCTGCCGCCAAACCGGTCAAACCCGTCCACGATCAGCGCCGTGCGGGCTGGGTTGAGAGCGCCATGGATCGCCGGAGTCCCTCCATACGTGTCGCTTGGAGCGCTTTCGTTCCGCGCCGCTGACGTGTCGACCGCCGTGATGCGGAACGCGAACCGAGGCAGGTCGCCGGCTGGAACGCTCAAGCCCGGCGGCACGCCGAAGCGGAACCGCCGCTCGTTCGCCGTCAGCAATGACTCGCCGGCGGCGAGACTCCACACTCCACCGTACTGAAACCAGACCCGATAGCCGAGCACGTCGAGGTCGGAACTTCCGTTCCACGCAATGTCGATGCTGTCGCCCGCGGGCATCACCCATCGAAGCGTGGGCGGTGAAGGGGGTGTCAGGTCGCTCTTCGTGACGAAGATCGGAACGTAAGCATCATGCCGGTTGCTGCGCGTGTCGTACGAGAAGAGGTGCAGAAGATACCAAGCTTCGGGCAGAACGTCGACGTTGAGCGACGACGGAATGACGCGGCGAGTGTCGTTCACCGTTTGTGCGCCGCCGCCGTTTGTAAGTATGTAAACGTGACGTCCGGTATTGGACTGCGCTTCGTCGAACGCATTGCCCACATCGGCGTTAACGGGCATGCGGTCGAACCTGTAGCGCAGCGCGCCCCCTGCCGGCTCCAGCGCGGTCGTCTGCGTGTCAGCCGAGAGAACGCGAAACCCGACGGCGTACGTGCCGTTGTTCGTGCGCGTTCCTCCCAGCGCTTCGGGGCTGTTCCGCTCATCGACCTTCACGCGGATGTCGATCGCGCCCTGGAGCGCGCTCGTCGACATCGCCGCGCCAGTAACCGCACTGCGGACTTGGAGCGTCGACAGATCGATGGCGGGCGACCAGAGGTCCTCGAACGGCGTCAGACCGCCTCCGGCCCGAAGGTTGTTGATCTCGGCCCCGTTGTCGGTCTCGGTCGCTACGATCTCACGCTCCGTCAGGTGCACGTGACCCTGCCCCGCGATGATGGTGCCGACCACGGTCTGTCCGGCCACGACCGGCATGCCGACCGTGAGAGCCGGATTGGGTTCGACGTGGAGGTAGGTGATGTGCTTCCAGCCGCCGGGCACAGGGGTGCGGACACGGATATAGGCGTTGGCTCCGGAGACGGACGATGGTGAATACGAGTTCACCACGCCGTCGAGGACCGGAGTGATCGGATTGCCGTCCGGTTCGCCGATGTCGACAGCGTTGTGAAAATGGTTCGACGTCAGCGTATTGCGGAACTCGGCGAACGTCCCGTTGATAAAGCGGGACTGGTCGAACGGCGGCGCAGGCCAGATGTAACGGGTCGTATCGGCCTGGAGCGACAACGAAGGGAGCAGGATCGCGGCATGCATGCACAGAACATAGGCAGAGATGGATCGAAATGCACCCGCCGACGTGATGGAAATCATCCGGCTTTTCGCCATCTTTGAATCCGGCAGGAGTTTCAGTGCGCCCGATCATCACATTCCTTCTCCTCTCGTGCTCTCTCGCTTCCGGTCAGGAGCGTTCGGAGCTTCGTCTCGTCCCTCCGCGTCCCGTCGAAGGACATACGATCACGCTGCAGTATCGTCCCGCCCGTGCGTTCGCTCCGGCGCAGGGAGAGTCCGTGGTCGTCGAGATCCTGTCGGCAGGCGCTTCGACGCGCGTGTATGACCTGACGTTGAAGCGTTCATCGCGGTCCTTCACCGGAACGTGGATGATCCCGTCGGGCGCGGAGGCATTGCTCTTCCGCGTCGCGGTTGGAGAGCGGGTCGACGATCGAGATGGCGAGGGCTGGGCGGCTCCCATCTCCGATGCCGACGGCGCTCTGGTGCCGCGGGCGAAGTCCTGGCTGACGCGGGCCGGCGCTCCAGGAGGTCTGCATGGATTTCGCGCACGGGTCGACGGTGCGGCTCCTGATGTCGTGCCGACGCGTGACGATGAACAGACATCCGCAGAGCTCGATTGGCGCGTCGCCGTGGCGCATCGGGATGTGAAGGATCGCTGGGACGCGCTCGCGGAATATCTTGAAGCATATCCCGGCTCGACCGATGAAGCAAAGGTGCAGGTGTTGATCCGGTCGGCGATCGCCGCTCAGGAATGGGACGCGGCCGACGAACTCATCCATCGCCAGCCGCGGAAGGAGCCCTTGTGGCTCATCGCGCTGTCAGAAGGACTGATGAACGCGAACGTGACGCTCGACCGAGCCTCGGTGCTGGCCAAGGAATCGCTCAACGCCGCGCGCAACTGGGATCCGGCGCACAAGCCGGCGTTGCTGTCGCTGCGCGAGTTCCGCAAGCAGCGCGCATCGGAGGTCCCGCTGGCGCTGCGCACCTACGCACGGTCGCTCGTGAAGCTGGGATATCTTGCGTTGGCGGAGAAGGTCTATCACGAAGCGTTCGAGTTGCTCGGAGGACACGATTCGGATTTGAAGAACGAGTACGTCGCCGTGCTGCGAACGCTGAGGAAGGAAGCGAGAGTGGCGGAGATCGAGCGGATGTCCATTCGCTGAACCTGCGCGAACCTTGTTCATTGAAGTTTGGCGTCTGATGGTTTGGCAGTCTGTTTGGAGTCTGGAATCTGGCATCTGGAACGTTTTCCCTTGGAGGTCTTATGCGCAGCGCTCTCATGTTCATCTTCACCCTCATCCTCACTCCCTCGCTTATCGCCCAAGAGGTCCTCACGATCGCTCCCGCCAAACCCTCGGCCGGGAGCACGATCACGTTGACGTACCACCCTGTCGCCAAGGCGGCGATCATCAAGACTCCAAGAAACCTAAGCGCCCAGCTGCTCGGTGTTGGAAGCGAAGGCATGCCGACCATGGTCGAGGTCCCCATGAAGGCGCAGGGCGGATCTTTCATCGGTACGGCGACCGTCGGTGACAAGACCAGCATCTACTACATTCAGCTGGCCGACGGGGAGCTGACGGACAATAATGGAGAGAAGCCATGGACAGTGCTCGTCCATGACGCAAAAGGAGATCCATTCCCCGGCGGACTTCGGTCCCGGGGCCAATCGTACCTCTCCGGCCGCGCGTTGATGCTGAAGTTCGAGAAAGACACACAGAAGGGGCTGGCCGATTTGCGCGAGGAAGTGCGCCTGCATCCCGACGACGTCGTTTCGCACGTCATGCTCTGGGCAGCCGAGATGCAGTGGCTTCCCAACCCTTCTGAGACCCGCGAGCGGGTGAAAAAGGAGCTCGACGAGGTGTACGCGCGCGTCAAGGATGATCAGAAGCAGGTGCTCGCCCTCCTGCGCCCATTTGAACAAACGATGCAGTCTGAACGGGCCGCGGCTATCCGCGCCGAGTGGACGGCGAAGGATCCCAAGGGAGCGATCGCTGAGAACGACCGATGGCAGTCCGTGTTCCGCGAGCGTGATGCGGTGAAGCGCTTCGAACTGTTCGAAAAGGCCGAGGCAGACTTCCCTCCGAAAACGACCGACCGGTCGATGCGCGACCAACAGTACGTGAACTTCGCCCTCGCCGCCAACGAAGTGACGAAGGCGGTCACGCGGCTGAGCTTGATGGAAAAGCCCGATCCAAACCTCTACAATACGCTCGCGTGGCGCTTCATCGAACACGGCGAGCGCTTGGAGGAAGCTACAGACTGGGCAAGAACGGGCGTTGAGTTGGCACGCAAGAAAGATCCTTCAGAGAAGCCCACCTACTACACGCAGAAGCAATGGGAGTCGATGTGGTCCAATCGGCTCGGCATGATCCTCGATACGTATGGGTTCGGGCTCGATCAGCTTAACAAGAAGGATGAAGCGCTGGCCGCATACGCTGAGGCGTACACCATGCTCAACGGTCAGGAAGGCGATGTCAACCTTCGTTATGTCACGGCGCTGGTCGAAGCCAAGCGCTACGAAGAAGCAATGAAGGTCGCTGATGTGTGCGTGAAGAAGGGGAAGTCGGATGACAAGCTCATGGCGCAGTACAAGAAGGCCTACGCGGGTGTGAAGGGATCAGACAAGGGATTCGATGAGCACATCCGTGGCTCCGAAGCGAAGGCCCGCCAGGATGCGCTCGCCAAAGTACAGAGCGGGATGATCGACAAGCCGGCCCCCGATTTCACGCTCGTCGGCATGGATGGCAAGAAGGTGACCCTTTCCAAGCTGAAGGGGAAGGTCGTCGTCGTGGATTTCTGGGCGACCTGGTGCGGACCCTGCATTTCGTCGTTCCCCCATCTGCAGAAGGTCTACGACAAATACCGGAAGAACCCGAACGTCGTCATCCTGGCGGTCAATACGTGGGAACGGGTTTCCGGCGCGGAGCGCGATCAGGCCGTCCGGAAGTTCATCGCCGACAAGAAGTACACGTTCCCCGTTCTGTTCGATCAGGACAACGCGACCGTGGCCGCCTATGGCGTCGAAGGCATCCCGACAAAGTTCATCATCGACATGAAGGGGCGCATCCGCTTCAAGGATGTCGGATTCGGAGGCGGGGCAGAGATGGAAGCCAAGATGGATGCACAGCTCGGGCTGCTGCTCAAGTAGAAAAGCGTTTCACAGAGTTCCACAGAGGAAAAGAGAAGGTCCACAGCCGGAGGCCCATGGCAACTGCCGCGTTAGCGGCAATCCCATTTCTCTCTGTGGACCCCTGCCTGCCGTTCCGGATGCATTGAACCGGCCGGCAGGTCTGTGCAAGCTCTGTGGATCCCTGCCTGCCACGTTCGGCGTCAAGTCGATGTACGTAGCAAGCGGCAGGCAGGTCTGTGTTCCGCTTCTTTCGTGTACCGCTTTACATCGGCCGACCATCCTCCAAGAGCTTTCTCCCGCGATCCCAGATCCGTAGATCCAGCCGACCTGCCCGATGAAGCGCCAGCGCCCGCTCGAACGACATACTCCGCGCCAGTTCGCGGCAATCGGCCGATCGGCAGAGGCTCGGCGCGCGGTCGTGAATGCTGCAGCCGGCTTTCGTGAGATAGATGCAGTTTCCGTCGCTCCCGTGTGCCAGCATCAGCGCTCCGGCGATGTACGGATGGGGCTCCGTCCGATACTGCGACGAGTCATCCTCAGGCATCAGCCGCACCGCGTCGTGCTGGCAACAGAGCGTGCAGCCATTGCAGGGAACGGAACAGTACTTCACACGAACTCCTTCACTCCGCTTCTCCTCCTCTACTCCTGCTTCTGGTCCTACATCAGCGTCACCATCGAAAACTGAGTTCCGCGACCGGTACCGGCCGAACGAATGGCCGCGCCGCGGTTGGCTTGACGAGCTGCCACAGCGCCAGGTTCTCGGGCATCAGCCGCAGGTCCCACGACGACGTTGCGGGCGAATCGCCGCTGAAGCGTCCGCCAATGACGTAGCCGAGCCAGGTTGTTCCGGTCACGATCCACAAGGCGGCCTTCCCTTCCGGCTCAGCTCCAATGATGATCCCCAATCCTAACAGCGCTCCTCCGTACATCAGCAAGCGCGTGCGCTTGACAGTTCCCAACGAGCGCATGCGCCCTTCGTTAAGATTGACACCGAGCAGGAATCCCGTGGCGCCTCCGACCGACATGAGCAGACCCGACTGAGCGGCCGTTTCGAGCTCGAGCGATGCGCCGAGCGAAAGCAGCGTCAGATACCACGGCGTCATGAACTCGTCGGCCAGAAGCGCATCAGCCCAGCTCATTTGCCGCCGCGAGAACCCGAAGAGCGGCGACGACCACAGGTATGAGCTGAGACTGAAAGCCAGCGCCGTGCCCGACACCGCCTTCGTACTCGGATCCTCTCCGAGCGCCAACAGCGAGGCCCCCATTCCCCATACCAACGAGTGCCGCTCTGCTGACATGCGAAGATACGCGACCGTCGGGTCGACGTCCGGAGAGCTGATCGAGCGGTACGATGCGATTGCATGCGCGATGCCGCCGATGCTCGTCAGCGCCATCGTACCCTTTGCGGCCGTCTCTGCTTCATCCCATCCCCGCGCGCCTGAGAATACAAAGAGCCCGGCAAGGTATCCTTGTGTCAGGCCGGTCAGGTGCCCGTACTTCGCCGCCTCGACGTTGGCCGGCGTCACGTTCATCTTGTCCGAGATCATGGACAGTGCAAAATAGCTCCCTCCCGTCACGATCCAGAACATCGCCCCCGATTCCGTCAGCAGGCTGGCCGTCAATCCATGGATCGACGAGAACCCCGTCTGGTCGTACGTGAAGGTCGAACGCAGATCCTCGATGGCCTCGTCGGACAGCTCTCCCCCTTGGCGCATCACGGCCATCATTGCGTCGTCAACCTGACGCTGCAACTGGCCGAAGCGGTCCCGATTGTACAACTTCCTCGACCGGACGGCTGAGCCCGCAACAGTATGGTATACCTCCACGACGATCGTTGTGTCCGACGCGAACGCCAGCAGTCGGTCGAACGCTCCGACCTCCGGCGTCCAGATCGATGCTAGCGGAGAATTGCCCTTGATCTCGAGGACCGTTCCTTTGGTGTCGAGCGGAACCTGGCGCTCTTGGCCCACTGCCGGGAAACCGAGGCACAAGATGAGGAGGAAGGTGAGGCGATAGCGGCGGGTGGAAGGTTTCTGAGGACGCATAGGCGACTCCCTCCGGACCCAATAATTAATGAATATCCCGGGCCAATAGCGAGTGGCGCTCTCTTTTCGGTCCAACGCTTCGGTTTCTTGCCCCTCCAACAGGATTTCGCTAATTTGCTGTGTAATTTCGGGCTTGGAGCCAGACCCCGCCCGTCACTGCACGATCGACACAAAGACTCGTTCGTCCCTCTTGTGGTCGTTTGTGCCTTTTGTGTTCCCTTCTTCCGATAGGGTACCGCGATGCGATCGACCGGGATCAAGAAGCTTTACTACTCCATCAGCGAGGTGAGCAAGATCACCGGGTTGGAGCAGTACGTCCTGCGGTATTGGGAGACGGAGTTTGACCAGCTGAAGCCGGCCAAGAACCGGGCGGGTAATCGCATCTACACCAACAAGGACATCAAACTCATCCTTCACATCAAGACGCTCCTCCGGGACGAGAAGTACACGATCGAGGGAGCCAAGAAGGTCCTCGAGAGTTACGAACCCGAGCCGGAAGACGGCCAGCTCCCGTTGCTGCCGTTCGAGCAAAAAAAGAAGATCCAGGATGAAGAGATCAAGGTGGAATTGGCAGAGGTGAAGCAGTTCCTGGAAGAGCTGCTGGAGAAGATGAAGTAAAGCGTTTCACAGAGTTCCACAGAGGATGCACAGAGGTCCACAGAGG
>CAZOMY010000060.1:0-9675 GCA_964581115.1 uncultured Ignavibacteriaceae bacterium
AAATGCTGAGGCACACGCCAAGGGCGCGGGTGGGTCAACAAGACCTCCCGCGCCCTTGGAATCTGTTGAATTGTTGTTTCGAAAACGATTCGTATGTCGTATTTCGAAATTCCTATGTTCTCCTCCTCGCCCCCTCATACATCACGATCGCTCCCGCCACGGAAGCATTCAGCGAATCGAACGAACCCACCATCGGGATCTTGACCAGCACGTCGCAGTGCTCGCGCACGAGACGTCGCAGTCCCTTCCCCTCATTCCCGATCACGACTGCCACTGCGCCGCTGAAGTCAGCGTCGGCCAGCATCACTTCTCCAGCCGCATCGGCGCCGATCACCCGGTAGCCGCGCTCCTTCAACGTCGTGATCGATTGGACGAGGTTCGCCACGCGCGCGATCGGCATCGACAACGCCGCTCCCGCCGACGTCTTGACCGTCGTGGCGTTCACGGTCGCGGCGTGGTGCTTGGGTATCACTGTCCCATGGATACCGAAACACAGCGCCGACCGGACAAGCGCCCCCAGATTGTGCGGGTCTTCGATCTCGTCGAGCAACAGCAGAAAGGGGGTCGTATCTTTCGGCAAGCCTTCCAGCAGCTCCTCCAGCTCGAGATAGGTCGTGGCCGAAACGACGGCAACGACGCCTTGCGTATCCGGGCCGCCGAGGTGCTCGATCTTCTCCCGTGGAGCTTGCTGGATCGGAATACCCCGACGCTTGGCAGCTTTGAAGATGCTGTTCACTGCCGGACCGCGGAGCCCGAACTGGATGAAGACCTTTTCGACGGCCCGCCCGGAGTCGAGCGCCTCAAGAATGGGATTTCGCCCGATGATCACTTCGCCGCTGCCGTCTATCGGCGGCGTTTCATCGACCTTCGGCATCGGTTGCTCCCGCTCCTCGGCCGCCTCACGCTGCTGGCGAAGTCTGAACTCCTCATGTTCTTCGGGCGGATGGATCCGTGCCTCGGGCCGCTCGTACTTGCGAGTCGATCGAACACCCTTCCAGAACGGCTGAGGTCCGCCATGTCCTGCTCCGCGCAGACGTCCGCCTCCCGGATGTCCTCCTCCGGGCCTGCCGCCGGAGTGTCCCGGCCGGCGTGGACGCTTCGACCCGAAACCTCCGGATGCATGCGCACCCGGTCCGCTGCCGTGCATCCCTCCGGAATGCGGTCCTCCAGGACGACGAGGACCTTTGCCGAAGAAGCTGCCCCCAGGGTGGTGCGGCCGCCGCGGGCCCTTGGAATTGAATCCTGAGCCGCCGGGTGGACGGCCGCCACCCGGTCCGGGACGCCGCCCGGGTCCGGATGAAAAGTTCGGCGATGAATGTGGGGGGCCTTCGGGGCGGCGGAAAGGGCGGCGGGGAGGTCGGTTGTTCATGGAGAGGCCGTTGGATGTAAGAAGTCGGAAGTCAGAGATCAGAGGTCAGAGGTTAGGTTCGTGTGGCAACGTCCGCTTTGAGCGCGTGCGAGAGATAGAACCAGCCGAGGATGCCGACGGCCATCAAGCCGACGGAGATCCATTGCGCCTGGCTGAGGTCCAGCCAAAGCCGAGGATTGATCCGAAGGAACTCTACGGCGAATCTTTCAATGCCGGCCAAGACCAAGTAGACTGAGAACAACTTTCCTGGTGGCTGTAGCTTCGTCCGGAGGCGCCAGAGAATCCAGAACCCGATTGCACATGCGATAAATTCATAGATCGGCGTCGGGTGGCACAAAATATTGTCGGGGACGATGCCTCCGGGATACTGGCTCGTGATCTCCGGGAAGTCGCGGAACGCCATAGAGGGCGGATAGGTCCCCTTTGAGTAGTCCGTCCCCCAAGGGAGGGTCGTGGGGAATCCGTAGTCTCCATCGCCGGCCAGATGGCAACCGATGCGACCGATGCCGTAGGCCAGCAAGAGTCCCGGTGCTGTCGCGTCGGCCACGACGAGGAACGGGATCCCCTTCCGACGCACATAGATGTAGATACCGATGGTGGCGAGGATCAATCCACCGTGGAATGTCAGCCCGCCCGGAGAAAAGGCCATCCGGAGCGGGTCGGCCATGAACGCGCCGAAGTTCTCGATCAGATGCAGCGCCTTTGAACCGACGATGCCCAGCACGAGAGCCAGGAACGTGATCGTGCCGGCGAAATCCGGATTGAACTTGCGTCGCTTGAACTCCTCCGTCAGCAGATAGCTGGCGACGAGGAAGGCAATCGCCAGCATCAGGCCGAAGCTATAGATGGGAAAGGGACCGATCTGGAATAGTTTGGGACACATGGGCGGAGCGGAGGCGGAAGACGGTTGTCAGGTATCAGTGATCAGAAGCCACAGACTTGCCCCGAGCGACCCCGAGTCACGAGCGAAGGCCGTAGGCCTGAGTCGAGTGATCGAGTGGGAGTCGAGGGGTCAGTTATCAGAAATCAGTGATCGGTAATCAGTAATCAGTGATCCGTGATCAGTGATCAGAAGTCAGAGGTCAGAGATCAGAGGTCAGTATCTTATGATCGCTCATCAGGTGAAGGCGTGAGCGTGAATGCTGGCGCTGATCCGTGGATCCAATAGCGCCCGCAGTGCGCTGGGGTCGAAATGTGCCGCAACCGGCGCTACGCCAGTTCAGCCGGATCCGTCGACGGCAGGATGAACGGATGCTCGGGGGACTTGAGGAGCGTGACGGCTCCGTCGGCCACGTCGATGTCGAACGTATTGACCGACTTGTCCTGTTTGACGATGACGACCTGGTAATGGCCGACGAGGCCGTCGAACAGCTTCCAGCCGCGTGCGGGACCGCTGCCGGGCATCAGCAGTTCGGGGGCATGCAGTCCCTGGATCTTGATCCGGAGAGTCCGCTCTTCAAGCTCCGCCTGCAGGAGGATCTCGTACCGAAAGCTTACGAACACCTTCGTCGTTTGGACGAGGAAGGCCGTCGATCGTTTTCCGGTGGAAGGATCCTGAAACGGAAAGATATTGATCGTGTAGTCGGGATCTTTGGCGGTCGCCATGCGATCAACCTTCGAACATCCGATCGAGCGGAACGTCCTTCTCGTCGCCGGTCGACATGTTCTTCAACCGTCCCGTCCCGGAGCTCAACTCGCGCTCTCCGACAACGATGACCTGCTGAGCCCGGAGCCGGTTGGCGTCGCGCATCTGCGCCTTGACGCTTCGTTGCAGGTAGTCGAGTTCGACGGCGATGCCGCGGGAGCGGAGCGCATACGCCGTCTTGAAGGCCCATTGTCGCGAGGCGTCGTCCATGGCGACGATGTACAGCACCGGTCCAGGGTCGGAGAATGCCGTTCCGTTCTTTTCCAGCACCATGAGAAGGCGTTCCATGCCGGCGGCGAACCCGACGCCGGGCGTCGGTTTGCCCCCCAATTCCTCGACCAGCAGATCGTACCGACCGCCGCCGGCCAGCGCGTCCTGTGAACCGAGCGCCGTACTCGTGATCTCAAATGCGGTCTTGGTGTAGTAATCCAGACCGCGGACGAGCCGGGGATCTTCTTCGAACGCAATGCCAAGCAGGCTCAGGTGCGACGCGACCGAGGCGGAATGGGCACGGCACTCGTCACACAGATGGTCTTTCAGCAGCGGCACATGCGCCGTCGCGCGCCGGTCGCGCTCTTCCTTCGAATCCAGCACGCGCAAGGGATTCTGGTCGATCCGCTTCCGGCTGTCCTCGGAAAGTTGATCGCGCACCTGAAGGAGCTCCGTTCGCAGTAATTCCTTATATCGAGGACGGCAATTCTGACAGCCGACGGAATTCACTTTCACGGAGAATTGAGTCAGCCCCAGCTCCTGATACACGCGCAACGGGAGCGCGATCATCTCGACGTCGAGGGCGGGGGAAGTGGCACCCAGGGCCTCGGCTCCGAACTGGTGGAATTGGCGCAAGCGCCCTGCCTGTGGCCGCTCCTGCCGGAACATCGGCCCGATATAATAGACCTTGACGAGGGGCTGTTGCTCGCCGAGGCTTTCCTGGATGTACGACCGCAGGACGGCGGCGGTCCCCTCGGGCCGGAGCGTCAAACTCTCGTCGCCACGGTCCTTGAACGTGTACATCTCCTTGCTGACGATGTCGGTCAGCTCTCCGATGCTCCGGGAGAACAGGCCGGTCGGCTCGAAGATCGGCGTTCGGATCTCGCGGTAGTGGAAATCCTGCATCACGCGGTGTACTGTCCGCTCCACTGCGTGCCATGCGGGGGCCTCCGCGGGCAGCATGTCGCGGGTGCCTTTCACACTCCGGAATTTCATCGAGGCATTGATCGTGGATCAGGCGTCGGCATACGCCGCTTCTTCGTCCCGGAACAGAGCAAGGACGGTCGCGGCATCCGGCGCATCGAGGAGCTTCTTGCGGAACTCCTCCTTGTTCATCAGGCGGGAAATGCGGCTCAGCAACTTGATGTGCGGTCCGACCATCGTGTCGCGTCCGACCAGCAGGAACACCAGGCGCACCGGCTGGTCGTCGAGCGACTGATAATCGATCGGCTGGGCGGTCACTGCGAAGGCGGCGACGATGTCGGTAACGGCGTCCGTCTTGCCGTGGGGGACGGCGAAGCCTGAACCCACCCCCGTCGACATGATCTTCTCGCGGTCGAAGATCGCTGTCCGCATGCGTTCTTTGTCGACCACACGCTCAGACGATGCGGCCAGCTCGATCATCGCGTTGATGATCTCGTCCTTCGTGGTTCCGGCAAGGTTGACCCTGACGGACCGCTCCGTCAGAATATCCGTGATCTTCATTCCGACTCCCGTTCAGCAGGCGCTCCCGCAACGGCGGGAACCTTCTACGTTGCGCAAAAAATGCCGCAATTACAACCGCCATCATTCGGTCTCGATCCAGCCCCGAATTCGGGCCTCGTATTCGTTGCTGAGCCGTTGGGCCGTTGCCAGGTCTGCTGATTCGGCGTTGATGTGAAAGACGGGCCGGGCTCGGTCGGGATTGAGCAGGACGGACGTATGCGCCCCGACATGGGGCGGGAACACCTTGACGCCTTCGACTAACTGACGAGGCATGCCTTCAGTCTCTTTCATCAGGTGCCGCATCACGCGACCCTTGGCGTGCCACGGGCAGGGGATGTTCTTCTTGACGAACGTCAATCGGGGGACCATGCCGTCGAGCTCGCCCAGCTTCTTTCGCGCGATCGCCATTGATTCCATGAGCTTCGCGACGGAATACATCGCGTCGGAGGCGAACAGGAACTCCGGAAAGATGAACCCTCCTTTCGTCCCGCCGACGAATCCGTGGGTCTTGGTCGAAGCGGCGTCCATCAGCGCCAGATGACTGTCGGGCGTGCGGACAACCTCGAAATGGTGCTCCGCGGCCACGAGGTCGATCTCGCCCGAGGCCGAGACCGGGACGGCGACCGTTTTCATGTCCGGGTGACAGATGGCCATGTACTTCGTGATGAGCGTCAGCAGGCGATCGCTGTCGATGGTGACGCCGTGCTCGTCGACGACGAAGATCTTCTCGGCCCCGGCATCGAGCATGATGCCGACGTCGTAGCGTAAGGACGTCACGACGTAGGACAGCTGTCGAAGCGATTCGTCGAACTGCTCCTTCGTGCGCGTCAGCTTCGCCGCATCAAGATATGCATTCAGCGCTACGACCTGCACGTTCATGTCGCCAAGGATGTTCGGAAAGACCGTCGAAGCGATGCCGTGCGAGTAGTCGATGACCAGCTTCAGCCCCGAATTGCGAATGACGCCCGTGTTGACCGCAGCCAGGAAGCGTTCGATATAGGCCTCGGTCGCGCGTTCGGGGAAGTGGATCGTTCCCACCTTGTCGTAGGACGCCCGGGGAAAATCCTCGCCGAAAAAGAGTCGCTCGACCGACTTGATCTTGCTCGTCGGCAGGTCCTTGCCGCCCGCGTCGAAAAAGATGATGTCGGTGTAGCTCTTGTCGAACGGCGACTTGCGCACGTGGACGCCTCCGCGCTCCTTGCCCGACATCAGCTCGTGGCGGACGACGGGGATCGACGCAGCCCTCAGGTCGGTCACATGAACGCCCGACGACATCAGCCCGGTCATGAGTGCGCGATTGACCATTCGGGAGACGTTGTCGGAGTCGCGCGAGGTGACCACCGAAGCCCCTTGTCCGACGAGCGCGCCGAATGCCGCCCCCAGCTTGGCTCCGAATTCCGGGTTCATTTCGATGTTCGACAATCCCGTGACCCGGGAATAGGTGAAGAGGTCGCGGAGCCAACGCTCTTCCCATACAAGACTGCGCGTCACGGTCGAGCCTTCTTCGACGGCCTTCTCCGGCCACAGCTTGATGTTCGAGAGCAGCTTGCTGCGGCGCCCGATGACGCATTGATCGCTGATGAAGACGTTCTCCAGCACCGATACCTCGTCGCCGATGATCGTCTTGAAACCGACGACGTCCGATGCCAGCTCGGCTTTGGCTCCGATCTGCGACCCGCTCCACACCACGCTGTTCTGCACCACTGCGCCGGGCAGGACCTCGCAATCGTCGCCGATGACGGAGTTGATGAGGCGCGCGTTCGCGTGAATGCGGGTGTTCCGGCCGATCAGATTCATCCCCGACAGGTTCGACGCGTCAGTCTCGACGATCGAATGCTCGCCGACGTACGATTCGCCCACGCGGCGGCCTTCGAGCGGCAGCCGGACGCGTCCCCGGAGCACGTCGAGGTTGGCCTCCTGATACTCATTGAGATTGCCGACGTCGCGCCAATATCCGTCGGCGACATAACCGTAGAGGCCCATGTCGTTCTCGAGCAGGATCGGCCAGAGGTTCTTCGAGAAATCGAACTCCTCTTTCTCCGGCACCAGGTCCATCACCTCGGGTTCGAGGATGTAAATGCCGGTGTTGATCGTGTCGCTGAAGACCTCGCCCCAGGCCGGCTTCTCGAGGAACCGCGTGATCTTGCCGTCGTCGCGCGTGATGACCACTCCGAACTGCAGCGGGTCCGGAACATGGGTCAGCAGGATCGTCGCCTTGGCCTTCTTCTCCTCGTGGTAGGCCACCGCCGCCGTCAGGTCGAAGTCGGTCAGCACGTCGCCGCTGATGATGATGAAGCGTTCGTCCAGAAAATCTTTCGCGTTGCGTACGCTTCCGGCGGTCCCATAGTCGGCGTCGGCGCGGCGATACTGCATGCTCACGCCGTGCGCTCGTCCGTCGCCAAAATGACCGGCGATGATGTCCGGCTGATAGAACAGGGTCGCAACGATGTTCGTGATCCCGTGGCGTTTCAGGAGCGCGACGATGTGTTCCATCATCGGCCGATTGGCCATCGGCACCATCGGCTTGGGGATATTGCAGGTGAGGGGGCGAAGGCGGGTGCCGAATCCTCCCGCCATAATGACGGCTTTCATGGTCGATCAGGAAGTGCGAGGTGGGTGAAGCAATCTATCGAATTACGCTGCTCACCGCAAGTGATTACGATTCAAGGCATTGTAAGAAATCGTAACGTATCCCTGATTGCCCGCCCGTCGAGAAATCTCTTGAAGTCCCCCCCGTCAAATCATCCTCTCCATGAATTGCTCACCGGTACCGCAATCATCACTCCTTGACTCCGCCCCCTTAAATGCCTATATTTTCAATGGCTTAGTGGAACTCCACTGATCCCCAAAGGACAGATGACCGACGCCCGAGGGCTGACCACATTCCGTTCCTGGATACAGTCCCTAACGCTCGTGCAGGAACTGAGTGTGTTGGCGGGCGTCTTTCTCTTTTTTGCGGGGTTGGCGGTCGATACGATGCTGGTGCGGGTCATCCTGCTCGCAGCGTCGGCGTCGGCTATTGCCTATGCCGTGGTGTCGCTTCGCGCGAAACGTTCTTTGAACATCATCGATCCTGAAGACCTGCATCCAGACTACACTGACGACGAACCTCAACCGCCGATGGCCAAACTGATCTTCGACGACCTTCGAGATCCGGGGTCGGTCCGCCGTGAAGTAGATCCTCCGGAGCCGATGCCGGAACCGACCACCGTCGCCGCACCGGATGTTGCGGAGCCGACCATCGCCCACAGCCGCCCCGAACCTCCGGTCCGGCAGTACGAGTTCCAACTGTCAGATTTCTTCGAGACGGAGGAGGCGCCAGCGGCTGACGACGGACCTCGTGCCGAGTTCCGATACCTCATGAAGAAGGTCCTGACGGTAGTGAAGGACGTCCACTTCGCGCATACCGTCGCATTGTTCTGGGTGAATCGCGAGAAGCAGCAGCTGGTCCTCGAAAACCATGTGACCGAGGCGGAAAGCTTCACGCCCAACCGGCGCCAGGAGATCGGCGTCGATGTCGTCAGCCAGATCGCGTCATCGGGCAAGCCGCAGATCCTGACGAGCGTCAACGCCACAAGTCTCCCGGAGATGCTCCCCTACTACGGCGGATCCGAGCCGGTCCGGACCTTCGTCGGCGTCCCCATCTTTTACGCGCGGACGATGCTGCCGCCGAAGGACCCCGTGGCGGTGTTGACGGTCGACTGCAAGGGGGAGGATGCGTACGGCCCCGAGACGCTGGCGCAGCTTGGCCAGTTCACGAAGCTCATCTCGGCGCTGATCCAGAGCTACACCGACAAGTACGACCTGTTGCTGGATTCGGAGGTTCTCCGTTCGATCACGCGCCTGCGCGAACAGCTCCGCCTGGACTTCACCGTGCACAACACGGTCCGGAGCCTTGTCGAAGAGACCTCGCGAGTCGTGCCGTGGGACTACGTGTCGGCTGTCGTCTACGACGAGAGCCGGAAGATCTGGGTGCTCCAGCATGTGCTGAACCGGATGAACGACCCGTATGTTCCGGCCGGGCACGAGATCGACCTGCATCGCAGCTTGGCGGGGCAGGTGATCCAATACAGCGTGCCGAAGATCGTCGACCACCTGGCGTCGGTCAATCTGCCGAGGTTCTATCCGGCAGAGCGGACCGAATCGGCGGGGTCGCTGGTGGCGATCCCTCTGACCTCCGTGCGCCGGTGCTACGGGGTTCTCGTGGTGGAAAGCAAGGACGTGCGCACGTACAGCGAGGCCGATGCGCGGCTCATTCAGAAGTTGGCCGATACGGCCTCGTGGGCTCTTGAGATCTTGACGTTGACGGATGTGGCCACGAACTACGTGGCGACGGATGAGGTGACGGGCGTGGCGACGCGACGGCACTTTGCCGAGCGGATGCAGGAAGAAGTGCAGCGCGCCGGAGACTTCGCTTCGGAAGTGGCGCTGGTGATGATCGCCATCGACAATCTGCAGACGTTGGCCGGCAAGTACGGCGCCGATGCGGTCGACGCGGTACTGCAGGCGATCGGACGACTGATCCGCACCTCGGTCCGGCCCTACGACGTCGTCGGGCGATTCGACGCCAACCGCTTCGCAGCCCTGTTGGTGGAGACGACGACAAACGAGGCGTCGCTCTGGGCGGAAAAGTTGCGCAAGAACGTGGCCGGACACATCATGAACGTCAACGGCAAGAGCTTCTCGGTGACGATCAGCGTGGGCGTGTCGGGCGCATCGAGCGAGCTGAGCGACATGGTGCTCCTCGAGAACGCCGACCGGGTGCTCAAGAAGGCGGTGGAGGCCGGCGGGAATATCGTCCGGGTGTTCTGAGCGAAGAACAGAAGCTGACATTGGGGAGTAAGCCGTAGGCAGGATCGGACAGGTCGAAGCAGGCGGAGAGCAGGTGTCAAAGAACCCTTCGCCTGTTCTTGATGATTGGATTTCCACCTGACCCCCACCTGACGCGTTCTGCTTACTGCCTACT
>CAZOMY010000061.1:0-8790 GCA_964581115.1 uncultured Ignavibacteriaceae bacterium
ACCGGCGCGTCGCTCGCCATGGCTGGAGTGGCGTTCATCGTTCTCCTGACCATGCTCTTCGGCCGCGTCTATTGCTCGCACCTCTGTCCGCTGGGCGTCCTTCAGGATATCGTCATTTGGTTTCGTCAGCGGGTGATGAAGCATCGACGGTTCCCCTACACGTCGCCGAAGTACCGCTGGCACTACGCCATCACAGGAGCGACGACCGCGTTGGCATTCGGCGGAAGCATGGTGGCGGTGGACCTCCTCGAGCCTTACAGCAATGCCGGCCGCATCCTGACCGATCTCGTGCGCCCCGCCCTGATGCTGGCGAACAACGGAGCCGCGATAGTCGTGGGGTTGACCGATCAACCATGGCTGCAGCTCATGCCGATCGCCATTCCGCACTGGTCGACCCTGGCGGGCGTTGTCGGGTTCACGGTCTTCATCGTTGTCCTGTCGTACCGCTCCGGACGGCTCTTCTGTAACCTCCTCTGTCCTGTCGGCGGTCTGCTCAGTCTGCTGTCGCACCGGCCTGCCTACGCCATCCGCATCCGAGGCACCGACTGCATCGATTGCGGTCTGTGCGAACGGGTCTGCCGGGCACAGTGCATCGACAGCGATCGACGGACGATCGACACGGCGGCATGCGTGGGGTGCTTCGATTGCCTGACCGCTTGTCCAACGCACGGAATGGAGTTCACGTGGAAAAAGGGAGAGCGGCAAGGAGCAAGGAGCAAGGAGCATGGGGCGGGCGGCACAGAGCAGGTAGCTCGCACGCAAAGGAGGCGGGTGCTGGTGTCGCTCGGAGCGATTGGGAGTACGTGGTTGATGCCGGCGAGGACCGAAGAGGATCGGCAATCGACCTACGATGCCGCAAGATCGAATCCCGTGGTCCCTCCCGGCGGAGAGTCAACGGAGCGATTCAGCAACCTCTGCACGTCATGTCATCTGTGCGTTGCGGCCTGCCCCACGCAGGTCATTCAACCAGCCGCATTGGAGTACGGCTGGTCCGGACTCTTCCAACCCCGGATGGACTACGCCGTCAACTACTGCACGTTCGATTGTGTGGCGTGCAGCAAGGTGTGTCCAACGGGGGCGCTCGCGCCGCTCTCGCTCGAAGCCAAGCACACGCTGCAACTGGGGAAGGTGGTGTTCGTCAAGGAAGACTGCATCGTCGAGACGAAAAAAAAGGATTGCGGCGCGTGCGCGGAGCACTGTCCGACAAAGGCGGTGCGAATGGTTCCGTTCGAGGGAAAGCTGAGGATCCCGGAAGTCGACAATCAGTACTGTGTCGGATGCGGCGCTTGCGAACACGCCTGTCCGACGATCCCGCGCCGGGCCATCTACGTCGATCCGCTCGCCGCGCACGGCTTCGCCAAGGTCAGGCCGCAAGAACGCTCCGCGCCGGTCGAAGCGATGCCGGAGGAGTTTCCGTTCTGACGAATAGGTTTCGAATGTAAGCGACATCAGTCCTCTAGCCCGCGCGCCGTCCAACTCCTGCGACATCTACCAGATACCCCAAGATCCCCACCACTTCATAGTTCTCATGCGAAGGGAGGAGGGGTTGGGGTGGAGGATGAACCTGCGAACAAGACGCCAGAGGCACTGCAGTTTGGCGGAGGGAACGGAATGATGCGTCAACAATAGCGATGACTTGATGGCGTGGAGGCACCACAACCACCCTTACCCCTCCTTGAAAAGGAGGGGAGCGCTTTGAGTGCTAATAGGAAATCCGAGGTGTACCAGAAGCTCGCGTGCCTGGAAGTCAGACAGCCACACTCTTCAGATCCAGGCGCTGGCTGGCGGATTGGGCTTGTCGAACGCGCGAGTTCCCCTAAGAGTTCACATCCTTCCTCAGCCGCTTATAGATCACGTAGCGCCCATCGACCAGGATCGGGCGCGTGACCTGCCCGGGTCCGACGGACGTGATCGCCATCTGGACCGGCAGGGGAAAGTCCTTGAGCGGACGCGCACCGAGATACCCCGAATCCTGCGCCGTTGGCCCCAGTGAATAGCGCAAGGCCAACGCGCCAAAATCTTGCCCTTCCTGCACGAGGGCATAGATCGAATCCGCCAGCGACCGGGTGGATACGACGATCTCCGCCAACGGAATGGGATGCGCTTCGGCGAATCGGAGGGTGACCGGGAAGCGGATCCAGGCCGGAACGGGGCGGCCATTCTGCAACGCCGGCGAGAAGTGCCAGCTCTTGATCGCCAGCACGGCCAGCGAATCCCAAAGATCATTCCCCGTACGAGGCGAGATCTGTGCCGAACGAACGCTGCCATCATTCAAGATGAGCGCGCGTACATGAATGCGAACGCTGTAGGGGACTTCAGAAGGATACACAGGAAGAAAGACTTCGCCGATCGGCGACGGGAGGCGTTCAGAGACGATCGTCTCGGGGGTCGAGGCACAGCCTGCGAAGAACAGGACAGCGAGAAGGAACGCGCGTGCGCTCATGGGCGCCTCGGATCACCTCATCGTAACAAGCGCAATGTGAGGTTGCATGTCAAGCGTCAAAGTGAATCCGATGGATCCATACACGTGGGGCTGCGCGCGCCGCGCGAAAGGTCTCCAATGACTGCTGAGCGCGCCGCGAGAAGCGTCCTTTGCCACCGCGCTAGAACTTCCCAAACCGCAGCGTGACCACCGCGCTCGGTCCGCTCAGCTTCTGGTTCGTTGTCGCGGGCGACGTCACGCCGCTGACGTACCGGTACGTGGCGCCGGCAGAGATCCGGAAAAACTTGGTGATGTTCAGGTTCGCCTGGATCGCCGGTTCGACGACGAAGACGTCATCCATTGTTCCCACGTCGCCTCCTCCCATCGCATCCGACCGGCGGTATCCGACGCCTCCGGCGCCGACGAGGACCATGACCGACCAATGCATCAGCCGGTCCCAATGATGGATGTATTCCAGCTCGAGCCCGCCGTATCCGAAATTGAGCTGACGATCGCCTGCCGCGTTGGGGACGAGCGCGTCGATGGCATTGACGAGCCCATATCCTCCACCGCCGATGATGAACCGATGTGCGACGATCCAACCGCCGCGACCCCCAAAGAACGCGCCCGTCGTACCGTTCACCGCACCTGCCTTGAAGACGGGGCCGCCGAACCCGCCGTGTGCGATCTCTTCTTCACCAAAAAGCGTTTCGACATCCTGCGCTGACACTGGAGCGGCGGCCAGGAGCACTATGGCGATCACAGCGGCAATGAGCTTCATGAATACTCCTTCGAGCAAAGGTCCAGGCAAGGTGGGACGAAACCGTACCTACAAATGTACACCGTGACGCGACAAATGTTGCGCACTCCGGTGTAGAAGTTGAGCATGGCGATCCCCGGCGTTACCAGATGTGAGAATGATTGGCAAGATGTCCTTGGAATCCTCATATTGCCATGAGCCACGTTGACCAAAGGACCCATCCATGCGAATTCTGACCTCATTGTTCGCCGCCTCACTCCTGGTATACGCCACAGCTGCGCAGCCGTTGGCTTCGTCGACAACCGCTTTCGACGTCATGGTTCGGTGTGATGATGCCGGCATGTCTCACGCCGTCAATGCTGGATTCGGAGAACTGGCCCGGTCGGGTCTGCCGTTCTCGGCGTCCGTCATGGTTCCGTGCGCCTGGTTTCCCGAGGCTGTCGAGATCCTGAGGGGGTATCCTCACGTCTCCGTCGGTATCCACCTGACGTTGAATTCCGAATGGAAGGGACTGCGCTGGCGGCCGGTCGCCGGAGCCGCCGCCGTACCCAGTTTGGTCGATAGCCTCGGCTACTTCTTTCCGTCGCGCGCACTGTTGATGGCAAATGGACCGAAGCTCGAAGAAGTGGAGAAGGAACTTCGGGCGCAGCTTCGCACGGCATTGAAGGCCGGACTGAAACCGGACTATGTCGACTACCATATGGGAGCGGCCGTCGGAACTCCGGAACTGCGCGCCATCGTCGAGAAACTGGCCGCCGAGTTCGGTCTGGGCGTCTCGCGGTATTTCGGCGAGCAGGACGTCGACGGGATCTACCGGGCCATGCCGGAGGTCAAGGCTGACACGCTCGTGGCGATGCTCGGACGCCTCAAGCCGGGCATCAGGAACCTGATCGTCTGTCACATCGCGGAGCCCGCCGATGAAATGGACGCGCTCATCGATCTGAATGTCTCGGGTCTGCCCGACATGGGACGCCATCGTACCGGAGAGCTGTCGGCCTTGCTCTCCCCCCGATTTCGGGAGGAGGCTGTCCGGAAAGGGGTGCGGTTCGTGACGTATCGCGACGTGATCGCTGCGGACGGGCTGGCCGGCATGAAACGTCCCGCACCGTGAACTTACCGGAGGCTTCTTCCGTAACATCGTGAACACGATGCAACATCGCCGTCCATATCGGAACGTCCTGGTCGTGGCTATGGGGGCATCACTCATGGCTGCCTCCAGCGTCGTCGCACAGTCCGCCGACCCGATCGAAGAGGACCTTTCACTTCGTGAGGCTCGACGCTACCGGATCTGGGCGGCGGCGATGGCCAGTGGTCCTACGGCCGGGCAGGGGATGGACGTGACCTATTACGGTCTCGACCTGGACCTCACGGGTCCCCGCGGCTCTCTGAAGGGATCAGTCACGACTGAGGCGTTCGTGGTCGGTGCGCCGAGGACGGCGGTCACCGTGGATCTCTCGTCCGCGATCACGGTTGATTCGGTGCGCATGAACGGCACGTTGCTGGCGTTCGCGCACGCTGCGAATGTTCTCTCGGTGACATTGCCCCGCGCGTATGCGGCGGGCGAAAAGGCGACGTGGACGGTCTTTTATCGAGGTACACCGGCGGCCACGGGTTTTGGCAGCTACACCGACAGCCTTCGGACGAACGGAACGCGATGGGTCTACACATTGAGCGAGCCGTATGGAGCCCGCGAATGGTGGCCGTGCGTCGACCATCCGACCGACAAGGCCGATTCCATCGACATCCGCATGACCGTTCCCAGCGGTTATCTGGCCGTGACGAACGGCGTGCTGCGTGAGTCGACGACAAACGGAGATGGCAGCGTGTCGGTCAGTTGGGCGCATCGGTATGCGATCGCGACATATCTCGTAGCCATCAACGTGGCGCCGTTCACGACCTTCTCGGATTGGTATCGCTACAGTCCAACCGATTCGCTCGAGGTGGTCAACTACGTCCAACCCGATCACCTGACGCGACGGCCGGCCTCGCGGGCCGCGGCCGCAATGACGCCTCGGATGTTCGAGGTGTTCGAGGAGTTGTTCGGACCCTATCCGTTCCGGTCGGAAGGCTACGGACATGTGGAATTCGGTTGGGGAGGGGGAATGGAGCACCAGACCCTCACTTCGCTCGGGATCGCAGCATTCAATGAAGGGACGATCGCTCACGAGTTGGCGCATCAATGGTTCGGAGATCTGATCACGTGTCGCACCTGGCCGGACCTCTGGTTGAACGAAGGGTTTGCGACCTACAGCGACGCGCTCTTCCGGGAAAAGCACTACGGCCGCGCCGCATTCGTCCAGAACATGTTGTCCAGGGCTCCAGGCGCGCGGGCGGCTGTGGGGACGCTGATCGTTCAAGACACGACGTCGGTCGGCAATCTCTTCGCCTCCAACCGGGTCTACAGCAAAGGAGCTTGGGTGCTCCACATGCTCCGACATGTCGTCGGAGATTCGTTGTTCTTCGGGGCCGTGCGGGCGTATGCCGACGATCCGTCGCTTCGCTTTTCGACGGCGTCGACAGAAGATCTGCAACGCGTGTTCGAAACGGAGTCGGGGAGGGACCTGAAGTTCTTTTTCGATCAGTGGATGCGTGGCGAGCGATACCCGACGTACGTCTACTCCATGGACGTGGTCGAGCAAGGTCCGCAGTCGCTGACGACCGTACGCATCCAACAATCGACGGGAACTTCGAATCCTGAGTTCTTTCGGATGCCGCTCGACCTTCGATTTGTCGGCCCGGCCTTGGATACGCTGGTGACCGTGTGGAACGATACGATCGATCAGTCGTGGCAATTCACGCTGAACGGTCTGCCGGATTCGGTGACGCTGGACCCGGAGAGTTGGGTTCTCAAGACGGCCGTACGGGTTCCGCCGACGTACGTCTTCGACGGTTCGACGCCGACGACTGTCGAGCTGGCGACGAACTATCCGAACCCGTTCAACGGGAGTACGATGATCCGGATCGGAATTCCTGCCCGGGGACATGTCCGGTTGGAAGTCTTCGACCTCGCTGGCCGCAAGTTGGCCACTCTGGCCGATCAGATCATGGAACGCGGACGGCCGGAGTTTGCGTGGCACTACGCGGGGTCCTCCGGAGTGTACGTCTCTCGCCTGCTGTTCACGACCATCGAGGGAACCTCAACCGTTTCGAGAAGGATGCTCTTCTTGAAGTAATACAAGTCAATGGAGGCGATTCCGATCCGGTAGAAATGCAGGGAAACGCGCTAACTAGCGCGTTTTTCGCATTTTTCGCCACTTGACTCTATTGGTCTACTTCTGTATTGTATACTGTATACAGTATGCAATATGGCACCACTGAACAAACAGAAGATTGCTCCGGCGGATGTCGCGCCGCTGCGTGACCGGATCGCCGATTCGATTCGTTCATCGATCCTCGATGGACGGGTCAAGCCCGGGGAGAGGCTGACGGAGCCTGAGGTTGCCAAGCTGCTCGGAGTCAGCCGCACGCCGGTGCGTGAGGCTTTTTTTCAACTCATCTCTGAAGGCTTCGTCGAAGCGGCTCCCCGACGCGGAGTCGTCGTCGCCGACCTTTCGCCGCATGACGCGGAAGAGACATATGTCCTCAAGGGGGCGCTCGAAGCGTTGGCGGCGCAACTCGCCGCTGAGAAAGCGTCGAAAGAACTTGCCAATTCGCTTGAAGGTATCAATCAGGAACTGCGCGCCGCCATCGATGCCTCGCCGCTCGACATGGGGCGCGTGCTGGAATTGAATAATCGGTTCCATCAGACCTTCAGCGACGCATCCGGCAGCCGCAAGTTGTCCCGACTGGTGACGGTCTACCGTCGCCAGACTCTCCGCTATAACTACATCTACCTTTCCGCTGTCTCGCGGCTTCGTCAATCGGTCGAGGAGCATCGTGCCATGATCGAGGCACTTCGCCGAAAAGACGTTGACGAGGTCGGCCGTCTGGTGCGTCTGCACAATGACGCTGCTCTGCGAGCCTTGCGAACCTTTATGGCCTCTCCGGCCGCCACCGAACGAACCCCCTGAGGTTGCTCATGAGCAAGATCCGCATTGCGATCGTTGGCTATGGTCATGTGGGCGAATGCGCCCTGCAATCTGTCCTCGATGCATCCGACATGGAGGCCGTCGGCCTTGTGGAGCTGCCCGCCGTTGTGAAGAAGATGTGTCACTTGGAGCCGATGCAGCCGGCCGTGCTGTCGCAGATCCCGATCGTCGAGAGCATCAAGCAATTGCCGAACGTGGACGTCGCCGTACTATGCTGTCCGTCACGAGGCGTTCACAGGCTGGCGGTAGAGATGCTCGAAGCCGGCGTTCATACGGTCGACAGCTTCGACATCCATTCAGAGATCCCGAAGCTCCGTCGCCAGTTGGACGAAGTCGCCAAGCGTGCAGGCCGCGTGTCGATCCTGTCCGCCGGATGGGATCCCGGAATCGACTCCGTGATGCGCGCGTGGCTTCAGGCCATGGCGCCGAAGGGCATCACGCACACGAACTACGGTCCGGGCATGTCGATGGGACATACGTGCGCCGCGAAGACCATCGAGGGGGTCAAGGACGCCCTGTCGATCACGGTGCCGATGGGCATGGGCGTGCATCGCCGCATGGTGTATGTCGAGTTGGCGGAAGGAGCCGCGTTCGCAGAGGTAGAGGAACGGATCAAGAAGGACGCGTACTTCGCAAAGGACCGGACGCTCGTCTTTCAGGTCGACGACATCAAGTCGTTGCTCGACGTGGGCCACGGCGTCACGATCGAGCGCATCGGCGTGTCGGGCATGACCCACAATCAGAACTTCCGGTTCACCATGCGGATCAACAATCCGGCCCTGACGGCGCAAGTGATGGTCTCCGCTGCCCGCGCCGCCATGCACCACCCCCCTGGCTGTTATACGATGATCGAGCTTCCTGTCATCGACTTCCTGGCGGGCGATGTGGAGTCATTTGTGCAACAACTCGTGTGAACAAAGCGTGACACGAAGTTCCACAGAGGAAAAGCGAAGGTCCACGAAGAGAAGAATGATAGGTGTCTAAGAACTCCAGTGCGGGGAACCTGCGATAATCCGCAATCGCCAACCTGCCCGCCGACGCCACTTCAGTGGGGCAGGCGGGTCCGCAATTCGCAATTTCATCATGATCTCCACATGGATCCCTACGCCCGCAACCTGATCAAAACCGACTTCTTCCACGCCAAACGACCTCTGACAGGCTCGGTTGCGGTCGTTCTTGATGGCTATCTGGACAACCGCGCCCTCTCACTGATTCAGCCTATCTCCCGCGCGTATCCCAAGCACTCTATTATTGAACTGATCGCGACGGATGAAGAAACGGCGGCTCCTGGAGGATCGGTCCAAGCCATCGCGTATCTTGGCTTCGTCGAACTCCTGACCAGCGGAGTGATCGTAGTGGGGGACGAGGTGATCGTGAAACGAAAGGTCGTCGGCACCATCGCCGGATATGACGACACCCACATGCCAAACCATCAGAATGTGATCGTAAGGATGAGAACGCGGGTCTCGGGGAAAGACCTGAAGTGGCGTGTGGGCGAGAAGGTGGAGATCCGGAAGTGCAGGCCCTAGAGAAGAGGTCGGAAGTCAGAGGTCAGAGGACAGTGGCCAGGATGACCTGCG
>CAZOMY010000062.1:0-8450 GCA_964581115.1 uncultured Ignavibacteriaceae bacterium
TGACTTCCTACGAAAATCTCGACTCTTTCACCGCTGGTATCCGGGGGGATATGCATTGGTGAGGCATGTCCGCTCGAATGAAAGAAATCACGCAAAGACGCAAGGCCGCAAAGGAAAGAATAGATCCTTCCTTTGTCGTCCAGGCGACGATGCGTGATTTGTGTTTTGTGCGAGACCTGGAATCGCAAGGACGCCAGGACGCGAAGTGGAGAGTAGAAATTCTCCCCATCGCGGACTTGGCGTTTGTGCGTACGGAGGGCTTTGCGGAAGACTCACCGCTTATTTTCCCAGTTCGAACGGAGTCAAGGCGATCACCCGCCAAACCGATGGTGGGCAGGCGCAAAGACAGCCGGAGGCCTGGTAGGCCATCGCTAAGCGATGAACTACTTCCCTCAAAGGTGAGCACTGCTTCGTCCTATGCACACCCGCATTCTTTCTCCACGAGGTTAGAGCGAGCGGGTGTTGAAGTTGTGAGGTAGTGCTTAAGTGTGAGTGAAAATACCGTCCGGCAATCTGAAGTGACCAACAAGGAGCATGATGGAGCCTAAGACACGACCGCTGCGAAAGAAGATTTCTCGGATTGCCGATCTTGAGGTCTATCTCACGTCTCTAAAATCGCGCCACCGAAGAGGCATTCGAATTCTCCAAGGTCGTGACTTAAACGCTTTTCGGAAGGCGCAACGGATCATCGGTAAGTCGCCCACTGATCTACTTCATCTCTTTGCTCGCACACGCGACGGCGCACAAAAGATCGCTCGTGCGATCCATCAACGGTTTCGGTTTAGACTCGTGCGCGAATTCGGAGATGATGCGGGACTCGAGATCATGATTTACAGGCCCGATGGGCTGCTCAAGCGAGTTGCACGCGAATTGTGGCTCTCTTCGCCTCTCAGAAGACTCTTCTTCATGCTGACGACCTTGAGTCTTGTGGTGCTGGTCTTGAAATACGCTCTCTTTGTCATGCTACCGGACACGTACGAATCGCTTCGCCAGATGGGCGAAACTCAGTTGGCTTTCAGGAAAGCACTTGAACTGGAATTACGCCGTCGTTTGTACGATGTGGAGTTAGAGGCAACCTCGCAGCTCTTGGGTCACTCGCACACATTCCGATCCGTAGCCGTGTCCGATACCATGGCACAGATTCGAATGGAGAGGTACCTGAGTGGCGAATACGACATAGATGACGGCCAAGTGAAGGCACTCAATTCGTTGGCAAAGCAGATGAACAGGTTGATGTCCGAGACGTGGATAAGTGCCTGGAGCATCGAACTACGTGGCTTAGCCGACTCGGTTCCTGTACTACGCCCCCTCAAGGTCCCGCCCGGCTTTCATCAACGGATTGAATACTGGGCGACGAGTAATGAGATAGAGGTTCCAAAAACACTGATTGTTACCGAATCGACCGGGATTGTCGATAACCGCACGCTCGCCCTCGTCCGAGCCCAAACGGTATCAGATTTCCTGAAGAACATTGAACTCATGAAGGAGCCCGTGATTCGAGTCTCCGATGGCACTTCCGGCGCAAGTGCCGAAAAACGAGGTGTCGACATGGTCATCAGAATGGACTTTCATCCGTCTATAGGGTCCGTCATATCCGCACTAGTTGTTGGCCTTGTCCGAAATATTGAGTCAATCGACTGGCCAAGTCTTCAGAAAATTGCATTTACGGTGATCTCGTATGCGTAGACCAGACTGGATGTGGTGGTTTGCGAAGCCTGCTCCGTCAGGTACGTCGGGATCTGAATCATTCGAAGCGGAATTGTCGATCGAAGATGACCCGCCGCAACCCGCCAATGGTGCGCCTGATCAACGTCGAAGTTCAAGCCCTCCGAAATCGACGGTTGACAGACTGCTCGAGGAACGGATCCTCTCGGGTGGATCAAACTTCTTCATCTCCACGGAGGAATTGCGTGAATGCGCGGCGGAGTCAGCACTCGGCGGAAGGGCAGATTCAGAAGAGTGGGTTGGCGGCATTAGGAACTACCACGATGCCGTAAGCGAACAACTTCTGGCCGAACGTCGGCTTCGAATTGCGAAAATCAAGCAGGATCTCACCGGACGAATTCAGAAGAAGACCTCGTGGGAGACCGATCGGACGAATCAAACAGCTCTTGAGGAATCGATTCGTGCGGACGAAGAGAAAGCGAAATTGCTTGATCACACTATTTCGGATCTAGAGCACCAATTGAGTCGGGCCCGAGCCAAGGTCTTCGACAAGTTCTTCGATGAGCGGCGGAATCAGCTGACACGCAAAGAACGGGAGGCCCACGAGCGCATCAGTTCCGTCCTGGCCTCAGCAGATCAGCGCTATCAGATGGAGAGGAGTCAATGGGAGCAGAATGCACCCGAGTTTGAACGCCGGGCAAAGGTAGTCGAAGCAGAACAGGAATTGCTGAAAGCGAAGAGGGGTGGAGTGTCCGCTCGCCTGGCCGTTCTTGAAGAACAGTACATCAGTCGTACGACGACAGGATTCCTGACTTGGGTCGGCTACGTGTCAATCCCCGCCGTGGGGTGGTTGGTCGCCACACTCCTTGGCCACCGACTCTCAGGTGGGGAGGAACTGTTGTTGCCCGTGCTCAACGCCCTGCAAGGTCTGTTCGAAAACCAATCAGGGTGGTCGCGCTTTGGGGCATATGTGATGCTGGCTACTCTAATTGCAGTTCTCTCCGCAGCCGTTCTGCTGCTTTCAGACCTTCTACTACGGTGGTTTGATCGCGGTTGGTCCAAACAGCCCAAGCGACAACCAAGGACCGCGAATGGAGACACCTTGGTGTCAAATCGGTTAGTCAACTTGGGCCGCATCAGACGAGACGTCTACGTGAAGGCTCTGGCACTCATTCCGATCGTGTGGATCTCGATCCTCGTTCTCTCACTCCTGACGGCCTTCGGAAAGACGGGTGGTTTTGATGCCGCGCAGATCTCCGAGTTCACATCCGCGGCGACACTCACCTATGTCGGCTCGATCCTTTATCTCTTGGCCACATCCGTTTCAGTCGTTTATGTCGTGAAGATCATTGAGCCTCGCTGGAAACGGATCCTTGAACTAAATCAGGAGGCACGGCGCGAAGCACCACGAGCCAACGTTACTCTTCACTTAAGAGCACACTGGGAAATCGCCCTCGTAGCGGCATCGCTCTTTGTTGTCATGATACTTGCATCTGTCTTGACGCTCGATCCCGACCCGAACGTCCAGAAGGCAATGGCGGCATACATTTTTGGAGGGCTGGCGCTGTTCGCTCTCCTGAGTTCGATCTGTTTTGCGTATGGCATTGTCTTTCGAGGTGTGTACAAGGACCAGGATGTTTTGGATGAAGAAATCGATCTCAAGGAAATCCAGATTCGTTCGCTGAGAAATGCCCCCATCTTTGAGTATACACTAGAGGAGATCAATACACAGGACGAAGTCCAACGACTCCTTCGGGACCACATGCGGGATATCGAACAACTCGACCAGATGAGGTATGAGTTCTCGTTTGAGCAATTGTTCAGTATGTCCCCACAGCGCAAGTTCTCAGATGTCTTTGCTCTCTTGTCCCACATGCGTCGGCTCGACGCCCGGTCGAGACTATCCACACTCATGAAAGACTCCGGCCCTGGCCCTTGGGATGACGAAGCAGCCGATCAAATCACGAAGAGGCTAAGTGAAAATCGGGCTCTGCGGTCGGAGGTCGATGCAACCATGGCCCGCAAGCGGGCTGATCTCCAGGAGGTGAATAAGAGGATCGATGCGTACGACGAGACTGCGGCGGCAAGAGATATCGCCGTGACGCAGGAATTGCTCGAGGGAGAAGAATCAGCGCTGCGGCGAGAGCAGGACTTGAGAGATCGTCGCAAAGACAAGGAAGTCCTCATGTTCAAGTCGGCATTCGCGTTTGTTCGGAGGTCCTATGGATTGGATGAATGAGTTGCGTTCGTGGTTCCGCTCAAACGGGCGGGCATCAATCCCAAAGGAACAGTCACAATTCCCGCGGCTTCCGATTCCGATTGCACATCGTCTCAAAGGTGATGGAACCGACGACCAAGGGATGTCGGAAATCGACGAACAACTGTGGACGCTGGGGTGGTACGACGGACATGGCGGCCTGCCACAACACGAATTGCGCCCTGCGATCGAGGCGGAAGGGCGCATCCTGCTCGAAAGACTGACGCACGAGCAGGCGCTGGTTGTCGCTCGTCAGACAGCAGTCTCTCGTCAGTCCGAAGAGTCGTCAGCCAACCTGAAGCGACGCCTGACGTCGATCACGGAAGAGCTAGAACAACTTGAGGCGCGTCGAAGCGAAAAGAGCCAAGCCTTCTCACTTCCTATCGGTCTAGTCTTCGTCTTCGTGGCAACTCTACTCTTCCTCGCCGACATACCGCTCTCACTCAGACTCGTGGCGCGTGGATTTGATCTCAAAACCGAGAGCGGCGCGCTCAATGTCGACATGTTGCTCATTCAACCAGTCACCATCTTCGTGCTGTTCTGGGAACCCATTCTCCTCGCACTTGGCATTGCGTTTTCGGGCCTCTTTGTGAAGTTCTTCTACGACGAGGTCTTGCCTCAATGGACGAAACAACTCGAGCACGTCGAGCGGTATGCAATGCTCGGTATGTTCATTCTCTTTCTTGCGACGATCATCTGTCTGGGGTGGTTCCGGGCCGAGATTCAGCGTGAATTGACGACCGATTCTGCACGAAGAATCCAGCAGCAGATGGGTGTTACAACCGAGATGTCAACTCAAGTCCCGGCGCAGTCATCGCCGACTGAGCCGGTGTCGGGAGGGTTGTTAGCAAAAGCGACTTTCATTCTTCTCACGTTGACATTTCCGCTCACGGGTGCTGTCTGTTTCTCCGCAGGGATGAAGCAAATTTCCAACTACTGGAGATTAAGGAGCCTTCGAAGGCTGGTGGAACGCATCTCTCTTGAGTCCGAAAAGGCCATTGGCAGATGGCACGAAGCGCAGGCGATGTTGAAGAGTGATGAAGAATGGCTGGCATTCTTGCGTGCAGACAAAAGTCGAGAGGCTGTGAGTGATTTACGGCAGGCGTTGTATGCTCATGGCTATCAACGTGGGAAAGGAGCGACAGAGCCGCTCTTTGACGAAAAGGGCTTGTATGGACAGGCCGCCTCGGTCGCCAAATGGAATCTTGTCGAAAAGGCAAGGCGCAACTTCTGGAAGGAAAGGCAATGAGGCCTAGTTCAGCAACGACATTGAAGCTCGGATCAATTATCGTGGGATTGATGTGTGGGTGTGATCCCGCTATCCGCGATGCAGTCCAGCCGAAAACCTCCCTGTCTATCGTGTTCTGCGACGTAACCAGCAGCTTGAATCTAGACGAGCTGAAGAATGTTGCCTCACTGACCGCAGATCTCGTCGAAAGCCTCCCGCCTGGTACTCGCTATGAGATCTACCCCATTCAGCGCGTCACCGACCGAGTCGCGGCTCTTACGATGGGCTCGATTCCATTCGCTCAGGGCCAAAGCGATCGCATTCAAGTGGAACGGGGACTTGCTGCACTTAGGTTGCAGATCGGTAAGCTGATGGACTCGCTCTATGTGAAGGTCAACAAGCCACAACAAGTGGACAATCGAACGTGTCTGATCAACTCGCTGTGGCTTGCCTCTTCCATCATCAGACAACACAGACTGCGGGCCCAAACTGAACGGATCGATATTTACTACGTGAGTGATATGCTCGAGGAGTGCGACAACAATGTCGCGGGAGAATCCATCGACCTCGTCGGCCGAAAACCCCTTGAAGGCGAACTGAAGAAAGCTGACAAGTTGAATTTGGAACTGCGACTTGTGGACGTCAACATTGCCGTCATCGTGCCTGTGGCGCAATCGTCATCGGACCACTTTCATCCGAATCAGCATCAACTCGAGGCATTCTGGAAGACTGTACTGACGAAAGCCGGTTGGACCAGAGAAGAGCTGGACAATCCTAATCGCTTCTCCTGGAACGTCGGACAATTGCCCCTTAGGCTCCAACCCGACGCCACGGGATCTGTCCGGTAGCAGTCGAACTTCGACTCGCACTGAGGAGTGCGTCGACATTCCAAGCTTCAAGCATTGTTAGACGTTCTCGAACCTCAAGCAATCTTGCATTCGAGTCCAATTCTGAAGTAGTTAACCTGCTTCATTGGTTGAGGATAGGAAACCGTAGACCCACATGCACACGAGAATCGATCCCTGGGCCTAGCTCCTCTTCGATGAAGAGGCCGAGTTCCCGCCTCCCGGCGTCATCAGCAGAAGGCAGAGCGCCAACGGTTGGCCCGACCAGGACAGCATAGCGACCAGCCCCTCAATGTGGATGGTGTCTTCTTCGTGAAAGACCTACTCCGCCGACATTATCGATGGCCATGAGGGCAAACGGAGTGATCAGGATGAAACTGCCCAAGGAATAGTCGCCGGCATTCGCCCACCATTTCATGCAGGATCTCTAGCCCCCCCATGCCCCGCCTTCCGCAAATCGAATCACACTTGAAGAGCCTCTCTTCCCTCGAGGCCCTTAAGAAGCTCCTCTGGCAGGAACTTAACTACGACGCCGCGAATGCGCCGGCAACGGCGGGTGACCTGCCGGCGGAGGTCAAGAAGCTGATCGCCGATGGACCGACGATCGTTGCCACCGGAGGCAAGGGGGGCTCGTTCCATGTCGTCCTGACAGTCCTTAAGGGACAATTACTTCCGCGCTCAGCCGAGCGTACACTCTTCGACCGCCTCACCAAGACACATCCCTACGCCCTCTTCATCTTTGCCAATGAATCGTATTCCCATTGGCACTTCGTCAACATAAAGCTCCAGGACGATGAAAAGCGCCGGCGGGTCCTGAGACGCATCTCGGTCGGACCCCACATCGGACTCCGTACGGCGATCGAGCGCCTCCAGATGCTCGACCTCGCCTCGATCGCGGACGGCCTCTTCGGCGTCAAAGAGCTCTCCGCACTCCAGATCCAGAAGCGGCACGACAACGCCTTCGACGTCGAGTCAGTGACAAAGGAGTTCTACCAGGAGATCGCCAACTGGTACTTCTGGGCCCGCGAGGTCGCGAAGTTTCCCAAAGACGCACCGCTCGACTCGGAAGGAAAGCCCTCGCTCCATGTCATTCGGCTCATCACGAGACTTCTGTTCTGTTGGTTTCTGAAGGAGAAAAGGCTCCCATCGACAGCATCAAGCGTTTCGCGCAGCGACCACAACGAAGGCAACGCCCGCAGCGTTGATACATTGACTCGTGAAGCCGTTGCGGCCGCAGCCCCCGCCGCGAACGCCGCGCGAAACATCTCTGAGATGGCCCCTGGTGATTCCGGACTCATTCCTGACCAACTATTCGATCCCAAGGCGATCGCCAAACTTCTGAGGGATCCCTCTCCCAAGGCGACCACCTACTACACGGCGGTCCTGCAGAATCTGTTCTTTGCCACGTTGAATACGGAGATGGGGCCAGGGGCCCTCGGCGACGCTCGGGCCAAGGATTCGGGAGTCGGGAGACGGTTCGTTGACGAAGGGGACGGCAAGACAAGCGACGACCACATGGTGCACACCTACTGGCGGCACCAGGATCAGCTGACAGACCCGGAGGCTCTCGCCACATTGCTTCGGCAGGTTCCGTTCCTGAACGGCGGGCTCTTCGAATGCCTCGACGACCGCCTGCCCGGACCCGGCGGCAAAGGGACCGTCGAAAAGCGTATCGATGGCTTTTCCACCAAGGCCGAGAAACAGCCGAAGATCCCGAACTTTCTCTTTTTCGGACGCCCGCAAGACAACGTGGACCTTTCGGAGGCCTATGGCGACTCCGGCCGCAGTCACGAGACGGTCCGGCCGATCCTCGAGATCTTCAACCGCTACAACTTTACGCTCACGGAGAATACCCCTCTCGACCAAGAGGTGGCACTCGACCCCGAGCTGCTCGGCCACGTTTTTGAGAACCTCCTCGCCGCCTACAATCCCGAAACCGGCACCGTAGCCCGCAAAGCGACCGGCTCGTTCTATACGCCCCGCGTGGTGGTGGATTGGATGGTGGACCAGGCGTTGGTGAGTTACTTAGCGAATGCCCTGGGGATCACGGAAGCCGGGAGACGGGACACGGAGGAGCGGCTCAAGCGGCTCCTTTCGTGGGAAGACCCCGATCACGAGTTCACCCCCAAAGAGGCCGACCGACTGATCGAAGCGGTGGATAGGCTCAAGGCCCTCGACCCGGCTTGCGGTTCCGGCGCATTTCCGATGGGGATGCTACAGAAACTGGTGCTGGTACTGCGCAAGATCGACCCGAAGAACGACCGCTGGCGCCGCCGGCAGGAGAAGAGCGCCGAGGCCATCGAGAGTTCTCCTGCACGCGACGAGGCTCGGCGCGCGATCGAAAGAGCCTTCGCCAAGGACAACGACGATTTCGGCCGCAAGCTCTACCTGATCGAAAATTGCCTCTACGGCGTGGACATCCAGCCCATCGCCTGCCAGATCGCCAAACTCCGCT
>CAZOMY010000063.1:0-7883 GCA_964581115.1 uncultured Ignavibacteriaceae bacterium
CATCGGCCCAAATATAACAAAACCCCCGCCTTCCTTCATTGCAATTCCCCCCTTTTTTGGGGAACTTTTGACCTGCTCACCACGGAGAAAGACCTCATGTCGAACATGCACATTAAAGATGTCTGGGCCCGCGAGATCCTCGATTCGCGCGGCAATCCGACCATCGAAGTCGACGTCCAACTCGAAGACGGCACGCTCGGCCGCGCGGCGGTCCCCAGCGGCGCCTCCACCGGCGAAAATGAAGCCGTCGAGTTGCGCGACGGCGATAAGGCCCGCTTCCTCGGCAAAGGCGTCCTCAAAGCCGTCGAAAATGTCAATACCGTCATCGCCGACGAGGTCACCGGCTTCGAAGCGACCGACCAGATCGGCATCGACAAGCTGATGATCCAACTCGACGGAACCCCCACCAAAAGCAAGCTCGGCGCCAACGCCATCCTCGGCGTCTCCTTGGCCGTCGCCAAAGCCGCCGCGCTGTCGCTCGGCCTGCCGCTCTATCGCTATATCGGCGGAACCAACGCCCGCGTGCTCCCGGCTCCGATGATGAACATCCTGAACGGCGGCAAGCATGCCGATAACAACGTCGACCCGCAGGAATTCATGATCATGCCGCTCGACGCGCCGTCGTTCGCCGAAGCGCTCCGTATGGGGGCCGAGGTCTTCCATTCCCTCAAGTCGGTCCTCCATAAGAAGGGCTACAACACCGCCGTCGGCGACGAGGGGGGATTCGCCCCCAGCTTGAAGTCGAACGAAGAGGCGCTCGAGGTGATCCTCGAAGCCATCACCAAGGCCGGCTATAAGCCCGGCGAGCAGATCTACATCGCGCTCGACCCGGCCGCAAGCGAATTCTACGACGCCGAAAAGAAACGCTACGTTTTTTCGAAGTCCGACAACTCCGAGAAGACCTCCGAGCAGATGGTGAAGTTCTGGGAGTCGTGGACCAAGCAGTATCCGATCGTTTCGCTCGAAGACGGCATGGCGGAGAACGATTGGGAAGGATGGAAGATGCTCACCGACACGCTCGGCAGCAAGGTCCAACTGGTCGGCGATGATGTCTTCGTCACCAACGTCGAGTACCTCTCCAAAGGCATCGACATGGGGGTGGCGAATTCCATCCTGATCAAGGTCAACCAGATCGGCACGCTCACCGAAACCCTCGACTGTATCGAAATGGCCAAGAGGGCGAAGTATACGACCGTCCTTAGCCACCGCTCCGGCGAAACGGAGGACTCGACGATCGCCGACATCGTCGTCGCGGTCAACGCCGGACAGATCAAGACCGGCTCGGCCAGCCGTACCGACCGTATCGCGAAGTACAACCAGCTGCTTCGCATCGAGGAAGACCTCGATACGAACGGCTACTACGCCGGACTCGGAGCGCTGAACGTCAAGTTCTAAGACGCCTTCATTGCTGAGTGGGAGGCCGTCCTTCATGAAGCCCGCAGGGTGGTTCTGGGCATCGGTCATGGCCGTCACGATCGGCGGGGGTGCGACTCGTCGCCGGTCGGGCCGTCGGTCGAACTCCCGACGTATCGAGTGGGTCAACGCTGGGTTTATGTGTATGACGCCACGACACGCGATTCTACCGGCGCGCTGTTGATGGCCGACCATGATTCGCTCGAGGTCAGCGTCGTCTCCGTCAACGACGAACTCTTCGGAATAAGGGGCCTGGTGCGCATGAACGTCCGGTCTTTGCTCCCTTGGTCGGGGCCCGGACCGGCGCCCGATATCCATTCCGTCTGGTACTCGGTCACGGAGCGCGAGATGGTGGAGCACGCTTATCGAAATCCCGGCGCCGTTCCGATCATCCAGACGGCGGCGGCGGGCTCGCGGCCATTGACCCGCTTCGGCGGGTTCTTCGACCCGCTCGGTCCGTTCTTGGGTGCGGCCGCCAGCGACTCGGTCCAACGTCGCGAGGAGCCAAGAAAAGTCCTGGTCGCTCCGCTCGCCGAAGGCATGGCGTGGGATTCCTTCCGCATGCCCTTCTATCAGAAGCGTGAGGTGGTTGACGTGGAGCTGATCCGTGTTCTTGGCCGGGAAGAGCGGACAGCCCGGATCCGCACGACCATGCCCGACTGGTCGTTTGGTCTCGACTAGGACGATTGGATCTCTCCGCGTGGATTGATGCGACGGGTCATCCGCATCGAGGCCGACGGCTTCGATGAGAACATGAACTACACCGGCCGGGTCTTCAGTGACCAGACTTCAACACTCGTGACATTTGAATAGCGTTACATCGGTGACGTTCAAGGCCCTTCAACCTTTTACCTTTCACCTTTCACCTTTTACCTTTCACCTTTTACCTTTTACCTTTTACCTTTTACCTTTTACCTTTTACCTTTTACCTTTTACCTTTTGCCTTTCCCCTTTCACCTCCAACCTTGCTTCCCATGTCCATCCGATTCGGCACCGACGGCTGGCGCGGAGTGATCGCGCAGGATTTCACGTTCGACAACCTCGCCCGTGTGGCGCAGGCGACCGCCCGCTACTACAAGCGACACAAGAAGATCAAGAACGGCATCGTGATCGGCTACGACGCCCGTTTCCTGTCGAAGGAATTCGCCGAGAAGGTGGCCGAAGTGCTGGCCAACAACGGCATCAGCGTCATCCTCTCGGACAAGATCTCGTCCACGCCGATGGTCTCCCTGCTCACGCTCAAGCGCAAGGCGGCCGGAGGGGTCGTTATCACCGCCAGCCACAACCCGGCCCGGTACAACGGCTTCAAGATCAAAGGCGACTTCGGAGGTCCGGCCCATCCGGAGATGATCGAGAAGGTCGAGAAACAGCTGGCCAAGGTCCGTACCGCCCCAGCCATGAAGAAGACCTTTGCCGACCTCGTGGCCAAAGGGACGATCAAGCGCTTTGACTTCACCGAGGCGTACGTCGAAGATCTGCGAACGAAGGTCGACATCGCCCGCATCCGTGAAGCCGGCCTCAAGATCGCCTACGACGCCATGCACGGCGCCGGACAAGGCGTGATGGAACGGTTGGTCCCGCCGGCCGTCTCTCTGCGCGGCACGTTCAATCCTTCCTTCGGCGGAGCACATCCCGAGCCGCTGCCCCAGCACCTCAAGGACCTTTCCAAGGCCGTCGTCGAGCATGGGTGCGACATCGGCATTGCCACCGACGGCGATGCCGACCGGGTGGGCGCGTTCGATGAAAAGGGTCAATTCGTCGATTCGCATCGTATCTTCGCCATCCTCGTCAAGTATCTCTGGCAGGAAAAGGGCTGGCGCGGAGAGGTGGCCAAGTCGTTCTCTGTGAGCCAGGTGATCGACAAGATGTGCAAGGCGTACGGCATCACACTACATGAAACGCCCGTCGGCTTCAAGCATCTCTGCCGGCTCATGACCGAGCGCGACATCCTGGTCGCGGCCGAAGAGAGCGGAGGACTGGGCGTCAAAGGCCATCTCCCCGAGCGCGACGGCATCCACGTCGGCCTGCTTCTATGCGAGATCATGGCGGTCCGGAAGCGGAAGCTGAGCGAACTGGTGGAAGAAGTGATGAGCGAGTTCGGCTGGCATCACTTCGACCGGTACGACGCTCATCTGACGGAGAAGGAAAAGAAGCGCATCCTCGGAGTCTACAAGAAGGGGGTCAGGTCGCTTGCGGGCTTTCCCGTCCAACGTGTTGAAACGAAGGACGGCTTCAAGCTCTTTGTCGAGCCCGGCTGGGTCCTGGTTCGCGCGTCGGGCACCGAGCCGCTGATCCGCTTCTATGCGGAAGCAGACACGCCCGAGCGGGTCCAGGCGCTGCTGACCGCTGCGCGATCGGTCTGATCCGAAACACCTCTTGTCGGAACCGCGAGGGTGCGGACATCTCGACCGCACCCTTGTTGTTTCTGTGGTCCCGCTTCTGGATCACAAAGCGAACGCTGATGACGCTGAAAAAAGAGGATGACCGCTGATCATCGATCTGCGTCGATCTGTTGTTTCTGCGTTCATCTGCGTTCCCGCTTCTCAACAACGATCCCAGTCTTTCCCTAAGACCGTTCGAATGCGCTCCTCGTTCGCACTCTTGCTCATCCTGCTCGTCACCTCTCTGCACGCCGGCAGTAACCCCAAGTCGGCGCGCGCCGCACGTGCCACCGAAGCGCCTCGCATCGACGGATTCGTCAACGAGGCCGTCTGGCAGCTTGCGCCCGCCGTCGCAGACTTCACACAGTACGAGCCGCACGAAGGCGCAGTACCCACCCAGCGGACGGAGGTGCGGTTCCTCTACGACGACGACGCCCTCTACATCGCCGCCACGATGTTCGACACCGATCCGTCGAAGATCGTTGCACGCCTGGCCCGTCGTGACGACGAGGTCGAGTCTGATTTCATCTCGTTCCGCATCGACTCGTACCACGACTTTCAAACGGCGTACGAGTTCACGGTGAACGCGGCCGGCGTCGAGGTCGATATCCTGCAGTACGACGACGGCGCCCGCGAAGACGCCTCGTGGGATGCGGTCTGGGAGGCCGAGACCCGCATCGGCGACGACGGCTGGACCGCTGAGTTGAGCATCCCCCTCTCGATGCTCCGCTTTAACAACGCCGACGAGCAGGTGTGGGGCCTCCAGATCATTCGGGGGATCACTCGCAACCGTGAGCGCGACTACTGGACCCTCATCCGTCGGTCCGAAAGCGGTTGGGTCTCGCGGTTCGGAACGTTGCGAGGGCTTGTCGGACTTCAGAGCCGGGCATCGCTCGAGGTGTTGCCGTACGGACTTGCGGAAACGTCGGCCCTCACCAAGCGTGACGGGCGCGCCGCCATGCATCGCAATTCCCTCAACGCCGGCGTCGACGTCAAGTATCGTCCGACCGGCAGCCTGACGATCGACGCGACGTTCAACCCCGACTTCGGCCAGGTCGAGGCCGACCCGGCCGTGCTGAACCTTTCGACGTTCGAGACCTTCTACCCGGAGAAGCGGCCGTTCTTCGTCGAGGGGGTCCAGATCCTCCGCTTCACCACCTTTGGCGACGGTCTCGGCCCGGGCCTCTTCTATTCCAGACGCATCGGAAGGCCGCTCTCGGCACAGGCGCCGGAAGGGGGCTACGTGGAGGATGAGCCGCCGTTTGCGACGATCATCGGCGCGGCCAAGATCTCGGGCAAGACGGCGTCGGGGCTTTCATTCGGCGCTCTCGAGGCGGTCACCGCAGAAGAGACCGCCACCGTCGTGGACTCGACCGGCAGGCGCGCCGACGTGCGCGTCGTTCCAGCGACCAATTACAGCCTCATCCGGCTTCGTCAGGATTTTTCGGGAAACTCCAACGTCGGCATGATCCTGACGAGCGTGAATCGCGAGGACCGCATACCGGCTTTCACGGGAGGCGTGGACTGGAACCTGAGGTTGATGGACAACATGTACCGGCTCGACGGGTTCTTTGCCCACAATCGCTCGGCCCTCAGAGGGTTTGTCGAAGAAGGCCAGGCAGGCCGGGTGGCGTTGGCGAAAGAGGGGGGCGCGCACTGGCGCGGAAGTCTCAGCGCCGACTTCACGTCGCGCCGCTATCAGATCAACGACATCGGTTACTTCCGCCGTCCGAACGACCACGGGGTGGTCGGCACGGTCACCTACCGCGACGACGAACCGGGGACGCTGACCCGACGGTGGAACGTCAACCTGAATCATCACAAGCGGTGGAACTTTGAGCGTGCCGAGATCAACAACTCCGTCAGTCTCACGGGATACCACCAGTTCATCAACTACTGGGACGCCAAGCTCGAGCTCAACGTCGACGCGGGCGATTTTGACGACCGCGAGACGCGCGGGCACGGTCTCTACGCCAAGCCGTTGAAGCGCCAGATCAGCCTCAGCGTCGACACCGACAGCCGGGCCGCGATCGTGGCCGAAACGCAGCTGCAGCTGGCGGCCGACAGCCGGCGGGGGCGAGGCATCGAATTCGGCGTCGAACTCATGCTGAAGCCGTCCGACGCCCTTACAATGGAGGTCGAGGTCGAACACGAGCGCGTGGATCGCGAATTCGCCTGGATGACCGAACGCACCGACCCCCTCGTCATGCCGGGCTCGTTCGCCGTGTTCGCCGACCGGACGACCCGTGCCTGGGATGCGACGACGCGCGGTGCGTTCGTCTTCACCCGCGACCTGACGCTCCAGTGGTACCTGCAGTGGTTCGTGGCCAAAGGGAGGTACCAGGAAGCTCAGGCTCGATTGGGGGTCGATACGTATGCGCCGTATACCGAGCCGGACCGCGAGTTCAGCGACCTCGACTTCCATTCGAACGTCGTCCTGCGATGGGAGTACCGTCCCGGCAGCGCACTCTTCGTCGTGTGGTCGCACAGCCGCAGCGGCGGCGGAGGGGCCTTCATCAACGGTCTCTTGCGCGACGCCGGCGACACATTCCGCCTGGCGCCCGACAACGTGTTCCTCGTGAAGCTCAGCTATTGGTTGTCGACATGACGGTGCCGCCGGTTCAGCGCGGGGCGGAGGTCGCCCTCGAGATCGTCGATGCGGCGTTCGAAGGCAAAAGCATCGCCCGCGTCGGGGGGATGGTGGTGTTCGTCGAGGGCGGAGTTCCGGGCGACCGCGTGCGCGCGTTGATCACGAAGGTGAAGAAACAACACGCCGAGGCCCGTGTTCTCAGCGTCGAGCAGCCGTCGCCCCTTCGAACGGCGCCGGCGTGCGAGCACTTCGGCGTCTGCGGCGGATGCCGCTGGCAGCACGTCAGCTACGAGGCGCAACTGCGCTTCAAGCAACAGCACGTGGTCGACGCCCTCGGGCGCATCGGCGGATTGTCGGGCTTCGAGGTCATGCCGATCCTCGGTTGCGATGACCCGTACTGGTACCGGAACAAGATGGAATACTCATTCGCCGCGCGCGAGTGGCGCGTCGGCGGTCCGCCCACCGCGGAGGAGGCGGAGGGGATCTTTCTGGGGCTTCACGTTCCCCAACGGTTCGACAAGGTGCTCGATGTCGGCCGCTGCCATCTTCAATCAGACATCTCCAACCGGATCCTGGAGATCACGCGCGCGTTCGCCCGACGGTCGGGCTTGCCTGTCTATTCCTCGGAGACGGAGCGGGGGCTTTGGCGATTCCTGGTGATTCGGGAGGCTCGTCACACCGGCGACCGGATGGTCAACATCGTCACGAGCGAGTATCGTCCCGACCTGATGAGCGAATACGTGGCGGCGCTCAAACGGGAACCGACGACGATCACCACGGTCGTCAACACAGTCAACCGTCTCAGGTCGCAGGTGGCCTTCGGTCAAGATGTGCACGTCCTCGACGGGCCCGGCACGATCCGCGAACGGCTGGGCCGGTTCAGCTTTGTCATCTCGCCGCAGTCGTTCTTCCAGACCAACACGCTTCAAGCCGAACGGTTATACCACACCGCGGCGGAGTTTGCCGGCCTCCGGCCGGATGATGTGGTCTACGACCTGTACTCAGGGACGGGCACCATCGCCATCTTTCTTTCAGATCAGGCCAGGCGCGTGGTCGGGGTGGAATCAGTGGCCGGTGCTGTGGATGATGCCGAAGCGAACGCGGCTCGGAATGGGCGGACGAACTGCCGGTTCGTGCTGGGGGATCTGAAAGACCGGTTGACGAAGCAGACGGGATGGATGGAGGAGGAGGGAAGGCCGCGCGTGGTCGTGACCGACCCGCCGAGAAGCGGCATGCATCCTGATGTCGTCTCGGCGCTGGTCCGGCTGTCGCCCCAGCGGATCGTTTATGTTTCCTGCAATCCGGCAACGCAAGCGCGCGACGCGAAGCTGCTGGTCGAGGGGGGCTATCGTCTCGTCAGGATCCGTCCCGTCGACATGTTTCCGCATACGTACCACATCGAAAACGTGGCGCTCTTCGAGCGATCGGTGTAGAAGAAGGAGGATTGAAGTCAGAAGTCAGAGGTCAGAGGCCAGAGGTCAGAGGTCAGAGGCCAGAGG
>CAZOMY010000064.1:0-7680 GCA_964581115.1 uncultured Ignavibacteriaceae bacterium
GACGTCCAACAATGCTGGAACTGTCGCATTGGCAGATTTGGACAATGATGGATACCCAGATGTGGTGACGTCAGTTGGAGGCGACAATACGATCGCGTTGTTCCGTAGCAGGATCCATCGATCCAGCTCCGGCCTCGTTGCCCATTACCCATTCAATGGCAATGCGAATGATGAGAGCGGGAATGGCCACAATGGCACGACGAGCGGCACCACGTTGACATCAGACAGGTTTGCGAACAACGGCGCAGCCTACAGTTTCGACGGGGTTGCCGATCTCATCACTGTTCCGGACGGGCCGGGACTCAATCCCCCTGTCATCACTCTTTCGGCGTGGATCAAGCCTGCAACGGGGAACGGACTCGATCGTGGGATCTTGTCAAAGTATGGTGATGCCTCAGAAGCGCAGTATATGTTGATGTTGATGGCGAACAATCGCATCCGCGCTCAGATCGCGACCTCACAAGGTGTGACGTTTGTCGATGGATCAACCGACGCTTTGTTCCAAACGTGGATTCACGTGTGTATGACATACGACGGTAGCACGATCGAGCTCTACATGAATGGCTACCATGAATCGTCTGTAGGCGCATCGGGTAGCCTGAACATTACATCTCAATCCCTACAGATTGGTCATTACTCGACCGGGTCGAACTTTTTTCCGGGCTCAATCGACGACATCCGCATCTACGACCGCGCCTTGAGTGCGGAAGAGGTGGAGTCGGCCGGCGGCGGTCCGCGTTTCCGGTCCGAAGCCGGTCGTACGATCCATGAAACGGTCGAGTGGATCGCCCACAATGCCGACACCTGGGGCGAGCGTGATGGCTTGATCCGCAAGCCGTCGGACGGAGTTGGCCGGCGCCTGGTCGAAGCGCGTGGTGTCGCATCCGGCTATCGGGTCAAGAGTCTGGTCACGCGTCGTCGGCTTCGTGCGATCCACGACGTGTCGTTCCATATTCGAGAGCACGAGTTCGTGGGGTTCATCGGAAATAGCGGAGAAGGCAAATCGACCATCGGGCTGGCCCTGACGGGTCTTGCCGAGATCTTCGGCGGCGCCATCGAGTTCGGGGCGGACCTGGTGGACCGTCGCGACGGGCGCAAATTCTACGGCAAGGTCCAGTATCTGGTGCAGGACGCCGCGAGTTCCTTCGACCCTTCCGAAACGATCGGCCGGAGCCTGCGGCTCGCCGCCCGGTCCCGGGGCATCGGCCCCGACCGGGCGACGGCAGAGATCACGTCACTCTGCGACCAGCTCTCGCTGGGGCCGGCGGAACTCGAGAAACTGCCGCACCAGCTGAGCGGCGGCGAGCGGCAGCGCTTTGCGGTCATTCGGGCGTTGATGGGCGATACACAGTTCCTGGTCGCTGATGAGCCATTCGTCCATCTCGACGTCGGGCTTCAGAAGCGGCTCTGGGAGATGTTGATTGAGAGGCAAAGCCGCGCTACCCTTACGTGTGTGCTGATCTCGCATGACCTTGGACATCTGTTGGGTCTCTGCAACAGGATCTACACTGTCGCGAATGGCACCATCGGGGGGGAGTTGACGGCTGAAGGCTGGACTTCGTCGACGGCCGCTCCGTTGTTCAGGGCGGCGGCGGCTCTGGGCCAGATCACGCGACTTCCAGGTTCAGCCTCATAGTTGAGACTGCTCGTGATGTTCCAACAGCAGGCGGCAGAACGTATGAGACGGTCACATTCCTCGAGGTGACATATGATCAGGCGTGTTGCACAGATAGTCCTTGCCGCGTTGTTCATCGCGGCCGGTTCGAGCGCCCAGGCACAAGAGAAACAGATCCGCGAACGTGCTGCCGACGCCGTGCGCGAGCTGGAGAAGGGCGATCTGACCCTCCGTTTCTTCGATGCGCTGACCGGCAAGCCGATCACAAAGGGAACGGCCGACATCGAGTCGGTGGGGAAGCGCGATGTGGCCTACGATGGCACGGTGACATTTCCGCCTCCGGCCAACGACGGCGCGTACCGGGTCGAATTCCGCGCCGAAGGGTACATCACGTCGGTCTTTCCCATCGAGATCCAGGTGGGATCGCTCTTCTTTAACCGCTTCTCAGTCTCGCCGATCATGGACATCGACCGACTTCGGGTGGTGCTCGATTGGGATAAGGATCCCCGCGACCTCGACGCACACTTCGTGAAAGCCGGCAGCTATCACATCTCGTACCGTGATATGAAGACGGCCGCCGACGGCGAGGGGCAACTGGACCGCGATGACCTCGATTCATATGGTCCCGAGACCATCACGGTGCGTCTTGCGGAGGCGGGTGCTTCGTACGTGTACTACGTTCACAACTACACCGACCGGGCAAATACGCGCTCGACGGCGCTGTCAAAGTCCAAGGCGACGGTCAAGGTGTATGGCAACGGTCAACTGCTCGGCGTGTACTCTGTACCGCGTCAGCAAGCCGGGACCCGCTGGGAGGTGTTCCGTATCGAAGGGGGGAAGGTCGTCCCGACCGGTGCGTTGGGCAATTGACTTGATCCTCAGGCGGCCTTTGTAATACAGTTTCTGAAACACGATGGTCCATCACACGATGCACCGGGAATGATACTCGCGTATCGTCCCACTATCATCCACCTCACATCGGAGGTTCTATGAAGGCCCTGTTCAGTCTCTTCCTGGTTGTTCTGCTCATCGGCTGCGGCGGATCCGGCATGGTTCGGACGCAGGACCCGGATTGGTGGAGCGATCCTGCCTACGGTGACGGGATCGTCTCGGCGGCGACGACAGAGGAAAGCCAGAATCAACAAACGGCGATCGACAAGGCCGTGGCGGGTGCGCGTGCGCAGATCGGTCAACAGCAGGCCGTCAAGGTCGACGTTCTCGTCAAAAAGATGGCCGAAGAGGTGGGCGGAGTCGACGCGGAATACATGCAGATGTTCACGAATGTCACCAAACAGGTGTCGAGCGAGATGCTCCGGGCAACTCGGATCGCGAAGCAGGAGACCTACCGGCTTGAGAACGGGCGCTATAAGGCGTACGTCCTCGTGATCCAGAACCTCGGGGAGGCAGTGGCCCAGCGCGCGAAGAACGAAGAGATCCTGAAAGCACGGTTCCGCGAAAGCCAGCTCCAGAAGCAGTTGGACGACGAGACGGAGAAGTTGAATCGGTGGAAAAAGGAAAACAACATTCAGTGACCGGTCATGTGCGTGATGCGCTCCCGCTCCGCGTTAGCGCTTTTCGTCGTCTCCTTCCTTGGGGTGGTGGCGCGGGCGCAGTACCTGCCCGCGTGGTTTCTGAGTCCACCCGAAAGGGCCGACGTTGTGACCGTCGCGTACGGGGGTGAACACGTAGAGATCGACTCTGCGTTGGCTGCCCTCAAACGCCTGGCTGCCGTGCAGTTCGCGCGGCAGCTGGGCATTCGGGTCTCGGGCTCCACGATGTACATCCGCACCGGTGAAGGACTCAACTGGGTGGGGTCCGACGTGCGGGAGACCGTGCTGTCCCTGGAGATCGCTCCGCCAGAAAAGGACCTGCGGATCGTGTCGTACCGTGTCATGGGTACCACTTATTTCGGGTCGGTGGCCCGCGGCAGTGGACCGGATGGACCGGCTGTTTCCTCGGGCGGCCACAGCAGGAGGCCTGATTGGGTCGATCGCCCTCCGGCCCTGAAGGGACGGCTGACGGCCGTCGGACAGGCCCCGTATGGCCAGTCATACTTTGAGGCAGAGGCGTGGAGGAAGGCGGAGTTCGCTGCACTGAAGCAACTGGCGCTCTCCCGACACGCGAAGGTACGGTCGGTCACCTACAAAGACGATCAGACGGGGCAAGTGGGCGTCCAGTCTGAAGAGACCGATGTGACGCTGAAGAACTGGCGCGTGCAGGCGCGTTGGAAGGACACCGAACAGGAATTCTGCTACGTGCTGGTATCGATGCCGTTTCCCGATGTTCAGGACCGTTGAACGAAGGCCAACCGTCCATGAGACCGATCACAGCGCTGTTGGGGATCATGCTTCTGGCGAGTTTTGAGACGTCCGCACAGGAGGACCGTGAGGCCTGGGTCCGCAAGGAACAGGAGGCCTTCAAACAATGGAAGTCCGACCAGGACAAGGAGTTCACGGACTACCTCAAACAGCAGTGGAAAGCATTCCAGCTGTTCGCCGGTGAAAAGATCTTCGAGAACCCCAAGCCATCAACTCCGCCGGTGGCTCAACCCGAAGGCCCGAAACGCGACGCTGTTCCGCCGCCTCCAACCGAGCCTGCTCCTTCGGCGCCGGTCCCCGTCGTTCCGCCCCCAGATCGCATCGCCCCGCCGGCAGTCCCACCTGCGCCCGCTCGCGATGAACCGCCCCGGCGTGAACCGACTGTGCTTTCGCCGACCCCCTCCCCCTCGACTGGGCATCAATTCACCTACCTCTCCGAGGCCATCACGATCGACCGGCCTCGCACCGCCGACCTGCGACTGCAGGGTGCGCCAACGTCCCGTTCAATCGCATCGTTCTGGGAAGCGCTCGCGAACTCGGGGGTCGATACGGTGCTCCGGCAGTTGCGGGCACGGCGCGAAGCGCTGCGGTTGAACGACTGGGGGCTCGTGCAGCTGTTCGCGAAGGCGTCGCAGGAGCTGTTCGCCGGCTTGGCCAATGAGCGCACCTTGTTCGTGTGGTACGGCTTGGTCCGCTCCGGCATTCAAGCGAAGGCCGGCTACGCAGGCGACCGCGTGTTCCTGCTGGTCGCCTCGCAACACCAGATCTACGGGCGGCCGTTCTTTGCGCTTGGATCCGACGCGACGAGGTTCTACGTGGTCGATCCAGACGGCCGCGAGCCGGCATCGGTACCGCGCCTGTTCACCTATGAGAAAGATCCGACCGGCGCCACCCGCCAGCTCGACCTGCGGTTCGACCCATATCCGGCTTGGCGTGTGCAGCGATCGGAACGGACGGTGAGCTTCACGCACGCGGGCAGGGAGCAGCAGGTGACCCTCGCCTACGATCGCTCGGGTGTGCCTTTCTACGGCGGCTATCCCCGCGTCGACCTCGACGTGTACCTCGCCGCTCGTGTCTCTCCCACGGCCACCGCCAGCTTCCTGGCGGCGCTGGGACCGCTCGTGCGCGGTAAGAGCGAGGCGGAGGCGGTGGACCTGCTGTTGCATTTCGTCCAGACGGGCTTCGCCTACAAGACCGACCAGGAACAGTTCGGCGTCGAGCGCCCCCTGTTTCCGGAGGAGACCATCCACTACCCTTATTCTGACTGCGAAGACCGGACGTTCTTGTTCGCCTTCCTCGTTCGTGAACTTGTCGGCCTCAACGTTGTGGGGCTGTTGTATCCTGAGCACATGGCCGCCGCCGTCTCCTTCGACGGCCTCGTGGAGGGTGATTGGGTTCGCTTCAACGGCCAACGGTACACCATCTGCGACCCGACCTTCATCAATGCCACTGCAGGAATGTGCATGCCTCAATACCGCGGCGTGACCCCCACCGTCATACAGGTTCGGTAGTAGGAACGTTCTATGCAATGCCCACGACCCATCCCGCCCTTTGTTGCCCGACCGCTTGCCATCGGCCGTTGTCTCGCGTTTCTCACCATCGTCGCTCTCAGTCCCTCTCACGTCCGCTCTCAACCGGTACATGCGTCCTTCTATCAAGGCGTCGGGACCGGCGCAACGCTTGAGCTGGCACGCGAGGCGGCACTGCGAGCGATGTCGGAGCAGATCGAAGTGTTCGTGACCTCCACCTTCGAAGGATGGAAGCGCGAAACCAAAGGGGAGTTCGACCAGTCAACGGCCATCCGCACCGTCACCCGGTCCATGGTCACCCTTCGCGACGTCACCGAAACCGTCGAGCGATTGCGCGACGGCACCTACCGGGTGACTGCATCGGTATCGCGCTCGAGCGTAGCCGAAGTCTTCGCCCGCCGGCGTGACCAGGCGCTCGACCATCTTCGCATCGCCGACCGGTCGCTGGCGGCGACTCCCGCCGACATCGCGGGAGCCCTTCGACATTACTACCGCGCCTTTTTGCTGGCCTCGCTCACACCGGAACCGGTTGTGTACGACTCCGTATCGGCTCTTGCCTCCATCCCCCGACGCATGCGAAACATCGTGCAGAACATCCGCTTTGAACGGGTCGAACGGCTGCCCGACGACCTGATGGTCTGGAACGCCGTCCTGTCGTACGACGGCAAGCCGGTAGGGGACCTCGACGTGGAATACTACGACGGCAACGGCCAGACGCTGTTGCGTGCGCAAGACAGCAGGTTGCTCATTACGCTCTACTTCCAGGAGGCCGGTCGCCGCAGTCGGGAGATCCTGTTCTCTGTTGAGTACCGCTACGCCGACGAACTCGACGTGCTTCTGGCCATGGCCGATTCGCTGAAGAGCGGAGTGCTCTTCGACAACGGTTTCGTCGTGCAGATCGGGAGTGAGCAGACAAGTAGCACGTCACAGTCGCCAAGCATCAAGCCCCCGTTCCCGGATCACCGATCCCGAATCACCGATCACCAATCTTCCGTTACAATCCCGCCTCCCATCGAGTCGTTGCTCAAGGCCGGTTCTTCGTGGGAAACGTTCCGTGCGACGCTTGCAGACCTGGTGCGGCGGGGAGAGGCCGTGGCGGGACAACGCACAGATTTTGATACGCTGGAGGGCTTGTACGGCGCCGTTGTAGACAGGACCGGTCTCGTTATGCTGGTGAAGGTTGTGAACGGTGTATACATTGATGTGACGTCGCGACGCGAGGTCGATCTGAACCAGCACGCCGACAAGCGTGTTACGTGGATCGACGTGCCATGAGGAGTCGAGCAGTGATGTATCTCGAATCGAAATTCGATCGACAATTGACAATTGTTACTTGCCAATCGTCAATCGGCAATCCTGGGCCAAGCAACGTCGAGGCCCGTCAATCGTCAATCGTCAATCCTGGGCCGAGCAACGTCGAGGCCCGCCAATCGACAATCTTGGGCCGAGCAACGTCGAGGCCCGCCAATCGACACTCGACAATTCCTCGGGTCTTCCCCAGACTGTTGGCTTTGTCTGCTCTTGCCCTCTCCTGCACCGACCGGCCCTTCGAAAACCTGGTGGACACGTCGGTCGTCATCGACCCGCCTCAGACGGTCACTGCCACCGCGCTCGCCGATACGGCGGTGCGAGTGGCATGGACGGTCGTTCAGCCGACGACAGCTCAAGCGCCAACGGCATTCGAGGTCGAGCACAAAGCGGGAACAAATCCCTTCGCGCTTGTTAGGACCATCTCGGACCAGTCTCGTGCCTGGGATCACACCCTTCCGTTGGTGTTGGGTACGAGTCATACGTATCGCGTGAGGGTGGTCAGGAGTTCGAACCGCTCGCCATACCGAGAGTCGAACACGATCACGTTGACCTTTTCGCCGCCGCAGTCGGTTGTTGCCACGGCCCTGGCCGACACGGCAGTGGATCTGAGCTGGACCTACAGCGGCGCGTTCCAGACCGGCTTCGAGATCCAGCGGCAGGTCGGTTCAGGTTTGTTTGCGACGGTCGGCACGGTGGGGGCATCGGCCCGTTCCTACCGGGACACGGTTGCGCTGATTGTCGGGCAGAGTTACACCTACAGGGTGCGCGCGCTGAGCCGGAACAATCAATCCGCCTACGCCGTATCGAGCGCGTTGAACGTGAGTTTCAGCACCCCTGCGGCAGTGACGGCGACGGCCCTGGCCGACACGGCAGTGGATCTGAGCTGGACCTACAGCGGCGCGTTCCA
>CAZOMY010000065.1:0-7651 GCA_964581115.1 uncultured Ignavibacteriaceae bacterium
CCTTCCTCTTCCCGGAAGGTAATGGTTGTGTCAGATATTATCTTGGCTACTTCACATGAAGACCTACGGCCGCCTGTTCGACGACATCTGTTCGTTCGACAACCTGTTTCGGGCGTTCCAACGCGCGCGCCGGCGCCGTTCGTCGCGTTCGTACGTGCAGTCGTTCGAGCATGACCTTGAGCGGCAGGTGTTGGCGCTCAGGGAGGAATTGTCGTCGGGTGCGTATCGCCCCGGCCCCTACAGGGAATTCTACATCTCCATCCCCAAACCCCGCATGATCAGCGCGGCCCCGTTCAGAGACCGGGTGGTCCACCATGCACTGATCAACGTGATCGGTCCGATCTTCGATCGGTCATTCTTGCACGACAGCTATGCCAATCAAGCGGGCAAGGGCACACATCGGGCGGTCGCCCGCTTCCAATCGTGGATGCGACGGTACCGCTTCGTCCTGCACGCCGACATTCGCAAGTACTTTCCGAGCATAGACCATGAACTCCTCAAACAGATGATGGGACGGCGCATCCGTTGTCGGCGGACACTGTGGCTCATCGCGACCATCATTGACCACAGCAATCGGCAGGAGCCATCCATCTCCTATTTTGACGGCGACGATCTGTTCACGCCGTACAGCCGCAACAGGGGACTTCCCATTGGCAATCTGACGAGCCAGTTCTTCGCGAACGTGTACTTGAATGGATTGGACCACTACGTGCGTGAGGTTCTGCGCGTTCCTGCGTATCTTCGGTATGTGGACGACCTCGCGGTCTTCGCCGACGACAAACAGTATCTCTACGACATTCGGTCGTCTATCGGTCGGTTTCTTGAGAGTTTGCGACTCGACCTCAATCAGACGAAATCGCTCGTACATCGTACCGGTGCGGGCGTGCGGTTTCTGGGGTATCGGGTCTTCCCGGAGTTCCGGCTGTTGCCCGGCCGGTCGGTGCGCTTGGCCAGGAGGCGCTTCCGCCGGCTGGCACGGGAGTACCGAGAGGGCGAAGCCACGTTGGGTTCGGTACGGGCCTCCGTCAACGGCTGGCTGGGCCACGTGTGTCACGCCCAAGCGCGGCGGGTAACGCGTTCAGTTCTTGCAGAGGCGGTGTTCGTCAAGGGGTAGACTCGATACGAAGGCCGCCGTGTGTTGCGCGGGGGGTCGTTCAACAACAACGACAACAACTGTCGGGTGGCGAACCGCAACAACAACAACCCGACGAACCGCAACAACAACAACGGCTTTCGTTCCACCAAGACCCGCCGGCTCAACGGCCAGAGGCGGCCGGTTCACGGACCGACCGCGCGTGCCAAGCCGGGTCCAGAGTCTGCGCCTGTGTCCCGATGTCAGGGGCCGAACACGTCGCGGTGCTCCAGAGCCGGAAAGTAGGCGCCATGCCGAAATCCGGCTCGGAGATCACAAACGAGTATCCGGGATTGCTCCTTGCTCGCGAACTGGTTGCCATGATCATACGTCATCGTCATCATTGCGTTGTCGACACGCCGGCGAGCGGTCGGTCGCCGGGGCTCCTGCGGAGCGATACCATGCTTCTTGTGCTCCTTTTGCCCTTTGCATTTGCGTGGTTCTCCTGTACCGAGCGCGCCTTTGATAACCCAGCCGATCCGAGCATAGAAATCGTTACTCCGACGAGCGTCTCTGCATCGGCCCTGGCCGACACGGCAGTGGATCTGAGCTGGACCTACAGCGGCGCGTTCCAGACCGGCTTCGAGATCCAGCGGCAGGTCGGTTCAGGTTTGTTTGCGACGGTCGGCACGGTGGGGGCATCGGCCCGTTCCTACCGGGACGGGCTTCTGCTTTCCGACGGCTCCACGTACCTGTGGCGGGTCCGAGCTATCAGCCGTTACAATCAGTCGGCCTATGCATCCTCAAGCATGTTCGCGGCCTCGCTTGCGCCCCCCACGGGGCTGACAGTTGGGTTGACGCCTGCAAGGGCATTACTCTCGTGGACTGACAACAGCACCATCGAACGGGGTTTTCGGGTTGAGCAGAGTACAGATAATATCACCTACTCCGTGGTCGCCACGGCTCCGGCCAATGCCACCTCGGTCAGTGTCAACGGAACCTATGTTTTGGGGACGACCTATTATTTTCGCATTCGTCCGTTTGCCGCTGTTGAGGGGAGTGTCTCAGCAGCAGCAGCAGCAGCAGTTATTGAGGGCATGGTCTTCGTGCCAGGGGGCACCTTCCAGATGGGGAGCACCTCGGGTGATAGCGATGAACAGCCGGTGCATGCGGTGACAGTGTCGTCGTTCTTCATGGATGAGACAGAAGTGACGTATGAGAAGTGGACGCAGGTGCGCACCTGGGGCCTGACGCATGGCTACACGGACCTGCCGGCGGGCGGCAACGGCTACAACGGGACGACCAACCACCCGGTGACGCAGGTGAGTTGGTATGACGTGGTGAAGTGGCACAATGCGCGGAGCGAGATGGAGGGCTTGACGCCGTGTTATTATACGGATGCAAACCAGACGACGGTCTACCGGACGGGGGAGATCGCGCTGGTCAACGGGGCGGTCAAAGGGACGGCGAACGGGTATCGCCTGCCGACGGAGGCGGAGTGGGAATATGCGGCGCGAGGAGGTAGCCGGTCGCAGGGCTACACTTACAGCGGGAGCAACGACCTGAATGCGGTGGGGTGGTATGCCGGTAATGCTGGCAGTAACACGCATGCAGTAAAGACGAAGGGGGCGAATGAGTTGGGGTTATATGACATGAGCGGCAACGTGTGGGAGTGGGTGTGGGACTGGTATGGGACGTATCCTTCGACGTCGCAGACCGATCCACGGGGCCCGACGAGCGGCAGCTACCGTGTGTTGCGCGGGGGGTCGTTCAACAACTACGACCTCAACTGTCGGGTGGCGAACCGCAACAACCACCTCCCGACGTACCGCGTCAGCAACCTCGGCTTTCGTTCCACCAGGACACAATAACCCTTTTGCACTTTTATGCTTTTTGGGGAAGCGGGAGGGGGGAGGGAGAGGGGAAAGGGGAGAGGAGAGAAGGGAGAAGCAGGAGTTCAGAGAGCAGAGGCCAGAGGCCGGAAGCCAGAGGTCAGAAGCCAGAGGTCAGAAGCCAGAGGTCAGAAGCCAGAGGCTTGCCGTGCGCTTGGCATGTTTAACGATTGCGCAAAGGACGTGCCGAGCGAAGGGTCGAAGGCGAATGAGCGTTGAAGCGTCCTGATCGAATGGCCAAGCGGGGCAAATCAGGGGGTTCGTGCAGGCTACGTGTGATACAACGATCGGAGGACGCAAGAAGTAGAATGAAGGACAAAAGAGAAGGGTTCAAGGAGAGGAAACTCGACATGACAGCGAGGTTACTGAATCGGATCGCGCCGCCAGCAACGATCATGGGGCTCTTGGTGCTCGCGATGCCATCAGCTGTAACAGCCCAGAACCTCAATCGCAAAATAGAGGTCGAACGACTGGAGGAGTCACAGAAGATCAACCCTGAGGCCGACCGGGCCTATGTGCACGTGCGGTCCGAAGTCCCAAATCTGCGCTTCGACAGCAACCGGCGCATCGACCGGCAGGTGCAGACCTCGTCGGGCGACTGGGACCTGTGGCTGCCGGCGGGGACACATTTGCTCAAGATCGACGCCGAGGGATACCAGCGACTCGAGCTGTCGGCCACCACCTTCCAGGGAAAACGCTCCTATGAGCTGGTCATCCGGGCGTCGGGATTCGGCTCGCTTGCCAGAGCCGACGAAGACCTCGTCGAGATCACGTTTGAACTGAACGTAGACTCGGCGGCCTCGTCGTACGGCGCGTATGCCCCCATCGTAACGTTTGGACGTATGATCACGTACCGCCTGCCGAAAGGTCAATACGACTTCCGCTTCTCCAAGCAAGGCTACAGCGACCAGTCAACGTCAATTCGCGTAGACAGCCCACGGCGTATTTCGGTAGACCTGGCGCGCGGAGTCTCCCGGAGTTCGTCCCGCTTGCTCCTTCCCGGCTTTCTGCGCATTTCGAGCGAACCCTCGGGGGCCAATGTCATCGTTGACGGCCAATTGCTGGGCGCTACGCCGCTTCAAGCCGAGTTGACTGCCGGGACTCATCAACTGGAACTTCGAAAGGCCATTCATCACCCGGACGTCTCCACATTCGTCGTGGAGGAAGGACGCCCCGTCGCCATCTCGCGCACGCTCAAGCCGCGCTTCGGCTACTACGCCGTGACCAGCACGGTCCCCGCAAGCACCGTGCGGCTCGATAACAAGCCGGTCGGCACGGCTCCCATCGTCCGAACGAGCATCGAGAGCGGCCGGCACAAACTGACGGTCGAGGCCCCCCTGCATCACGCCTATGAGGTCGAGTTCGAGGTCAAAGACGGCGACGAGCGCACCTTCAGGGCTGACCTGCGCCCTGCCTACGGATTCGTCGAGATCCGCTCTGAGCCCGAATCGGGAGCCGAGGTGTACCTCGACGGACGTAAAATGGGGGTGACTCCCTTCACGTCCGAGCGTCTTGCCTCGGGCGCATACATGCTCAAAGTGGCAAAATCGCTGTACCGAGATTACGAAGACCGTATCGTGGTCGCCGACAGTCAGACGGTCCGGCGGACGGTATCGCTGGCCAAGGATTTCGGCACGGTGTCGGTGAAGGCCGAGGCAAGCAGTATCTCCGTCAACGGAGCGGTCGTGGGCAGGGGAACCTACACGGCCCGGCTTGCACCGGGGCGGTACACGTTTGTTGCTGAGCGTGGAACGAAGTACATCAATGCGCAGGAGGAGATCTACCTAGCCGTCGGCGAGAACCGAGAGATCATCCTCGAACCGGCCCCGCGCCAAGGGGGCGTTTCGGTCATTGTTTCCCCCAATGCGGCCGCCGATGCCAGCATCTACGTCAACGACCAGCTGCAGGGGAGAGCCCCGCTCGCCTTTCGCCTGCTCATCGGAGACTACACGCTCAAGGCAGAAAAGCCCGGCTACCTTGATCTCACGCAGGCGCTCAGCGTCAAGGAGGGGGAGACGCAGAGCATCCGGCTGACCATGATGACGTACGAAGGCTCGCGGCAGGCGGTTCGTGACCGTTGGGGCACATACAAGTGGGTCTCCGGGGGCGTGGCGGTGCTTGCAGGAGGCGCCGGCGTCTATTTCAAGCTGGCCGCCAACGACGCCTACAAGCAATATAAGGCCGCAACGATCACCTCTGATGCCGTCAGTCTGCGCGAGAAGACACAGCGGAACGACAACCTGTCGCGCATCGCCATCGGAGCGGCCATCGGGTTCGCGGTGACGACGGCGGTCACCTGGATCGTACAGCAGTCGATCTGAGTGATTTCAAAGGATGGTATCTCACGCAATGACGCGAAGACGCAATGCGCACGAGGGATGACCGATCAGAGTGAGACTTGGCGATTAGCATTGGCTAGGCGAACCCCACCCCTTTGCTTCCCGCCTCGTCATCCAAATATTCTATGTGCTCTTTGTGATCTTTGTGGCAAAATCTTTCCTCTGATCTGGAATGGCTCCGGTTCTACATCCAAACTTCCGCGCCGTCTGGCTGATCCTCTGCCTGGGCTTTCTGGTGCCCTCGGCTACGGCCCAGACGCTCAATCGCGAAATGAAGGCCGTCGTCGGCCCGGTTGAAAGCAACCGGGTCAACGCTGAGAATGACAAGTCGTTCCTCCGGGTCACCTCATCGGTGCCCAACCTTCAATTCTCGAGCAACCGGAGTATCCTCAGCGTCAATCGTCTCGGCTCGGGCGACTGGGAGGTGTGGCTACCGCCGGGTACGCACCTGCTCAAGGTCGCGGCAGAAGGGTTCAGATTGCTCGAACTGCCCCCGTTCACCTACGCTCGTAAGAGGAGCTACGAACTCAAGCTCGAACCGGCCGAACCGCTCGTCGAAACTATCCCGATCTTGGTCGTGGTTGACCCGCCCGATGCTCGTATTGTCATAGACGGCAAAGATGCCGTAAGCGGCCATGTCCAGCAGGTAACCACGGGAGACCACGAACTGCGATTGGAACGTGAGGGATACTTACCCCAGCGCCATACAATCAAGGCATCGCCGGCGAACAGCGTCTTTCGCTTCCAGCTGAAGCCCATCGAAATACTGGCCGTGACCATCGCCTCGCGCCCCTCCGGCGCCAGGATCCTGCTCGACGGCGTGGACCGCGGAGAGACCGACAAGGGACTGTTCCTGTATCCCGGTACCTATCGCTTGCGCCTGGTACGCTCGGGCTACCTCGATCTGGAGCAGGAGATCACGGTCAGCGAAACAGGCCAGACGGCATTCGACTTCACGCTCGAACCGAGCACGGGCACGTTCGAGTGGAAGGTTTCTCCCTCCGAAGCTCGCGTCATGATCAATCGAGAAGACCACACCGGCAGAACATCAGCTGACCTGGCGCCGGGTCGTTATCGCGTGGAGGTATCGGCGCCCGGCTACGTTGACACGATCGACATCATCGACCTTGTACGTGGCCGGCAGATCAGCCGCGCCTACCGCTTACGGCTCCGTACCGGCACATTGCTGGTGAGCGTTCAGCCGCTCGATGCGACTGTGACCCTCACGAGCAACGGGGTCGTGGTGCGATCGTGGAAAGGAATGCGCCAACTCAAAGACATGAGCATTGGACAATACGAACTCGTCGTCGAAAGCCCCGGCTACGAACGATTCATTAAAAAGACAGCGGTGGAAGAAGGCAAGAGCACCGTCGAAGACGTTGTTTTGAGACGAACCATCACTACGGCTTCTCAGCCGGCACATGCCTCGCGACCTCTCCAGGGTATGATCATCGTGCCAGGGGGCACCTTCCAGATGGGGAGCACCTCGGGTGATAGCGATGAACAGCCGGTGCATGCGGTGACAGTGTCGTCGTTCTTCATGGATGAGACAGAAGTGACGTATGAGAAGTGGACGCAGGTGCGCACCTGGGGCCTGACGCATGGCTACACGGACCTGCCGGCGGGCGGCAACGGCTACAACGGGACGACCAACCACCCGGTGACGCAGGTGAGTTGGTATGACGTGGTGAAGTGGCACAATGCGCGGAGCGAGATGGAGGGCTTGACGCCGTGTTATTATACGGATGCAAACCAGACGACGGTCTACCGGACGGGGGAGATCGCGCTGGTCAACGGGGCGGTCAAAGGGACGGCGAACGGGTATCGCCTGCCGACGGAGGCGGAGTGGGAATATGCGGCGCGAGGAGGTAGCCGGTCGCAGGGCTACACTTACAGCGGGAGCAACGACCTGAATGCGGTGGGGTGGTATGCCGGTAATGCTGGCAGTAACACGCATGCAGTAAAGACGAAGGGGGCGAATGAGTTGGGGTTATATGACATGAGCGGCAACGTGTGGGAGTGGGTGTGGGACTGGTATGGGACGTATCCTTCGACGTCGCAGACCGATCCACGGGGCCCGACGAGCGGCAGCTACCGTGTGTTGCGCGGGGGGTCGTTCAACAACTACGACCTCAACTGTCGGGTGGCGAACCGCAACAACCACCTCCCGACGTACCGCGTCAGCAACCTCGGCTTTCGTTCCACCAGGACACAATAACCCTTTTGCACTTTTATGCTTTTTGGGGAAGCGGGAGGGGGGAGGGAGTGGAAGGGAAAAGTGAGAGGTGATAGGTGAGAGGTGAAAAGGAATGGTGAATGGGAGATGGTGAATGGTGAATGGTGAATGG
>CAZOMY010000066.1:0-7010 GCA_964581115.1 uncultured Ignavibacteriaceae bacterium
ACCCCTTTCCAAGAACTCGATTGCCATGACTCAGTCCGCCCCCGGCCGCAACGACCCCTGCCCTTGCGGCAGTGGAAAGAAGTACAAGAAATGTCACGGAGCCTCGCAGGACGTGCCGACGACAGAGGTTGCCCATGATAGGCCTCTCCAAAAGCCGAGGGTACCCGTCGTGCCCCTTCCCGTATGGAGGGAGCTCTATGAGGCCTCGGGTGAGTTCGCCCGCCTGCGGCCATGGGAATTCATGGACGATACCGACCTGGTGGGGGTGTGCGACCCCGATACAGGAGAGACCGGCTGGATGGTCGTCATGGGGAACGCCGGAACCTTGTTCGGTCTGGTCGTCTACCGGGGCTCCGCCGGCTTCCAGATGTATGTCGACCTGATGGAGGATCGCATCGCGCCATCGGAGTTCCTTTCGCTACAGGATTGTCTGAAGCTCGAGCTGGGCTCGGACGAAGACCTCGAGCCGGAAGACCGGGTCGTTCAGCGTGCGCTGGGACTGCGATTCAAGGGGAAGAACTCGTTCCCCCAATTTCGAAGCCTAATGCCGCGCTACGCGCCATGGTTCCTGACGGAGTCGGAGGCGCGCTTCTTCACACTCGGCCTCCGCGCCTTCTGTTGCCACGCGCGCCGCATCGAGCGCGACAGGGTCGATGAAACGGTGCGCGAGGATACCGTGCTTGTGTACCGTCCTTCGGCGAAGTCCGCCGACGGCTTCGTCGGACGCTGGGAGTCGTACCCCGCCGATGCGTCTCGGCCGCTGGCGCTTGTTCGCTTCGACGACGCGCTGGTGAAGAAGGCGCTCGAGGCCCGGCCGAAGCCCGACAGCCCCTGGAACGCGGGCATCATTGTGATACCGGCCCCTGTTGCAGAGGGGGCGCGGCCGTTCTTTGTTAGGGGTGCCGCTGTGTGCCAGGAAGTGAGCGGCCATGCATTCACGTTTCATCCGGGCCGACCCTCCGACAGCGACGAGCAGCTGCTGGCCGACGCCCTCGTACGTGCGGTTGACCAGTCGGGATTTCTGCCCGACGTCGTGTACGTGACCTCGGATACAAGCGCCGCGGCGTTGAAGGCATTGGCGACAAAGATGGGATTTGCCGTGCGGCGGAAGGTGCCCCTTCCGGCGATCGAGCAGTTTGCGAATGCGATCACCGAGGAGATAGCCAAGGGGGAGTTCGGTGAAAGCGGGCGTACCGCCGGAAAAGCCCGACCGGCGTCAGAACGACGCGGCCCGAAGGCGGAACGTTCCGAACGGACAACCCCGCACATGCTCCCTGCCGACGACCCCGAGGATCAGGCGGCGATGCATCAGATGATAAGTCGGCATTGGGAGTTGTGGACCGATATTCCATTGCCCGCGTTGAACGGCAAGACGCCTCGCGAGGCGGCCGACGATCCGCGGGGCAGGGAGTTGCTCGAGGCGCTCTTGCTGGACTTCGAGAACCAGAACGCGACCGAGCGCGACGAATCTCTCCGCGTGGATGTATCGGACCTGCGAAGGCGTCTGGGAATGGAGCGAAAGAAGCGCCGTTGAGACATCGATCGCCGCATGATCGCAGGGTTGCTCATCACCATGCTGCCAATTGGTCCGAGTGCGATCTGTTGTAGGTTCCGATTTCGTTAGGCCGGATGAGAAGCAACACGGTCTGATTGCATGTCACAAGGCCCCTTCCTACTTTTCCCAACGTCTTTGTGAACGGCGGATCGATCGGAACTGCACGCCGTTCGACCTCCTCATCTCATGTCTGAGTTGGACGTAGAGAGACTGGCGCTCCTCGGTGCAGGCGAACAGTGGTGACCAAGCGCAAAAAGGTTGTGTTCTTCGTTCAAGGCGAGGGGAGGGGGCATCTCACCCAAGCGCTTGCACTCTCCGAGATCGTGCGGTCCATGGGGCTCGAGCTCGTGCGCGTCTTCGTCGGAACGAGCGAGCATCGGACCATCCCGGCCTATTTCTCTGAGCGCGTCGGTGCGCCCGTCGTTCGGTTCCGGAGCCCGAATTTCGTGATGGGTCAACAGCGCCGGGGGGTGCATGTCTTCCGAAGCGCCGTCGTCAATTTTGCGGCCACGCCGATGTTCCTTCGCGAGCTCGCCCGCCTCCGCCGCGAACTGGGCCAATGCGAACCGGACCTGATCGTGAACCTTTACGATCTGCTTGGATCGCTGCTCTCCCTCGTCCGCCGCAGAACCTGTCCTATCCTAGCCTTGGCACATCAGTACACGTTCCTTCATCGCGACTTCGTCGCCCCCGGAGTCGACCCTTGGCACGCATTCTTCGTCAGGTTCTACACCCGCCTCAATGCGCTCCGAGCCGACCGGAAGCTGGCCATTTCGCTCTACCCCATGCCGCCCGACGATCGGCGCGGGATCACCGTGTTGCCGCCGCTCTTGCCGGACGACGTGCTTCGACTCCACCCGGAGCGCGATGACGGGACCATCCTTGCCTATCTTCTCAATCCGGGCTATGCCGAAGACCTGATCGACTGGAAGCGCGCGAGGCCGGGCGTTCGGCTCGTTTGCTTCTGGGACGCGAAGGATCGTCCTGATGGATGGAGTCCCGTCGAGGGGCTGACCTTCAGACAGATCGACCGACAACGATTCCTCGAGCACCTGCAGAAGTGCAGGGCCCTCGCAACCACGGCCGGATTCGAGGCGATCGCCGAAGGGTTGTTCCTGGGCAAGGCCATTCTGGCCGTGCCGGTGGTCGGTCATCTCGAGCAAGAGCTCAACGCCGCCGACATCAGGCATCACGGGCTTGGATTGACGGCGCGGGCGTTCGAGTTGGACCGGCTTTTCGAAGCGCCGCCCGTTCCTGTCGAAGCGGTGGCGACGTTTCGGCAGTGGGTACTGTCCGGGCGGGAGCGGTACGCGGAGGTCATTGGGGCGTTCCTGCGAGAAGCTTGAACCGCCAAGAACGCCAAGGTGAAGGAGTTCGGGGCGGAGCGCCGGAAGCCGGAGTAGGCAACGGAGAACCGAGGGAGGAGTATAGGAGAGGAGGAGTTCTGACAGACAGCGGCTGGAAGATATTCCGTCATGCGCGCTTTTGGGACAATCCTGACCTCACACAGAAAATCAGCGCATCCCCTCCTCACGGAGGAGGGGTAGGGGGTGGTTGAAGTACCTCGAGGATTTCCTCCCTTTGGTTCTTTGCCCCGGGCTGAAGACCGGGGCAAAAAGTGAACAAGTCCCTTCGGACTTGCAGTAGAATGCGGCTGCCCCCCCAACACCTGACTCTCCCACCCGTGGCTGCAGCTGTAGCACACACTGCTTGATCATCAGCTTCGTGCTTCTTGCTTCGAATTTGCTTCGGACTTAGCCCCCTCGACTCGTCCCGACATAGGACGTCGGTCCTCGCTCTGGGCAGGTTTTCGTGTCTCGAAGATACCCCGACGTCACCTTCCTCTTTTTTGCGCCTCTGCGTCCCTGCCTGCCGCGTGTCGTACAATGAGCCTCAGGCAGGTTGGCGGTTATCTTTCTCTCACGATGGTGACCCTATCTCGTCCCCTCGCGATCTTCTGTCGGTGGGCCACCTGATCAGCAAGACGTTCTGAGAGACAACCTTCCACTCTTTGCGCCTTCGCGCCTTTGCGGTTATCTTTCCTTCCATGCTGACCTTCTCTCGTCCCCTTGCGATCTTCGATCTGGAAACCACAGGTGTAGATCTCATCACTGATCGCATCATCCAAGTCTGAGGGCCTCGTGATCTCCGAGTTCAAGAGCAAGACGTGGACCGCCAAAGGCGCAAAGAACGCCAAGCACGCCAAGAACGATTAGAATAGGAATGATTTCCCTCGATAAGCCTCTCGCCATCTTCGACCTCGAAACCACGGGCGTTGACCTCGTGAATGACAGAATTGTACAACTGTCCGTCATCAAAGTCGTCGACTGGAAAGAGTCCGACCGTCTCACCCTGCTCATCAATCCGGGTATTCCGATCCCGGCAGCAGCCACGGCCGTGCACGGCATCACCGACCGCGACGTAATCGTGGAGCCGAAGTTCTTTCAGGTGGCGGAACAGGTACGGGATTTCTTCAAGGGGTGCGACCTAGCGGGGTATAACATCATGCGGTTCGACGTGCCGATGCTCGTGCAGGAGTTCGAGCGATGCCGGATCGCGTGGCCTGAGGATGGGGTGCGGTATCTCGACGCGCAGAGCATCTTCTTCAAGATGGAGCCCCGCACGCTGAGTGCGGCGGTGAAGTTCTACTGCAACCGGGACCACGAAGAGGCGCACAGTGCGGAGGCGGATGCAGAAGCTACATTGGACGTCCTGCGGGAACAGGTGAACAGGTATCGGGAATTAGGTAGTAGTATCGACGAAGCCTCAGCATTTCTCGGCCTCAAAGACCTCGCCGACCCGACGGGGAAGTTGATCCGGAATGACCAGGGGGAACTGTTATTCAACTTTGGAAAGAACAAAGGTTTGAAAGTTGCGGATTTCCCCGATTACGTCAACTGGATCCTGGAGTCGGACTTCCCAGCGATCGTCAAGGCGGTGCTGCGGAAGGCCATTGCGGAGCGAAGCTAAGACCTTCCAAAAGAGAATATTGGCCGCAGAGAACGCAGAAATCGCAATGAAATGGGATTGAGGGTTGCGAGCTTTCCGGATTACGTCAACTGGATCTTGGAGTCAGACTTCCCAGCGATCGTCAATGCGGTGCTGCGGAAGGAAACGGGCAGGCAATAGGCAAAGATTCACCGCCAAGACGCTAAGGCGCAGGACATTTTTTCCCATCGTCACTGCGGTGAAATCTTTACGCAATGACGCCAAGGCGCGGAGTACTGCTACAATGTCTGAGGCGGTCCGCACCGTGCCATTGTCATCGCGAGGAGGCTGGAGGCCGACGAAGCCTACCCGCCGACATAGGCATCCGGGGAGGCAGGCGGGCCTTCCGCTGAATCTGTTCTCCCCCCGAACCCCTATGCCACCCTTGCCGGGCCGCTCTCGGCGGAAGGTTCAGCTTTCGTTTTCTTTGCCCCTGGTTGATACCAAGGGCAATAAGAGAACAAGTCCCTTCGGGACCATCAAGTGGATGCGGCTGCCGGTCTGATGTACCGGCCTCGTGCGAGCATTGTCGGCTTGCCATTCACACCGTGAATGATTGTCATTCACGCCATGGATACTCTCCCGCGGCTCATCGAACCTGCCCTCCAAGAGCGTCTCCGGGCCATGCCGGCCGTCATTCTGACGGGCGCGCGGCAGACGGGCAAGAGCACGCTCGTCGAACACCGGCTCCGGGGGAAGCGCCGCTACGCCACATTGGACGACCTGGATGTGCTCGACGCCGCGCGCCGCGATCCGGAGGCTCTCTGATCGGCGGCACCGACCCGGTCACGCTCGACGAGGTCCAGCGCGAGCCCCGACTGTTGCAGGCGGTGAAGCGGTCGATCGATCGGCGTCGTACACCGGGTCGGTTTCTGCTGACCGGCTCGGCGAACTTCCATCTCATGCGGCGCGTATCCGAATCGTTGGCCGGGCGGGCCAGTTACCTGACGCTTTGGCCGATGACGAGACGCGAGCGGCGGGGAGAAGGGAGCGCCGGCCGGTGGGACGACCTGTTCTCGGAGCGCGATGATCGGTGGCGCGACCTCTTGTCGGCCGACTTCTCGGAACCCGAGGACTGGCGTGCGTGCGTCCGCCGAGGCGGATTTCCGACGCCCGCCCTGGAACTCACCACGCCACGGGACCGGCAGATCTGGTTCGACGGATACATCAAGACCTATCTCGAGCGCGACCTACAGGACCTCGCGTCCATCGGCGCTCTGCCCGACCTCCGCCGACTGATGCAGGCGGCCGCCTTGCGCGTCGGTCAGTTGGTGAATCAAACGGAATTGGGTCGCGACGTTTCGTTGCCGCAGGCGACCATTCACCGGTGGTTGAACCTTCTTGAGACGTCGTATCTCCTCGTGCGACTGCCGGCGTACGCCGTCAATCGGACGAAACGGCTGATCAAGGCGCCAAAACTGTATTGGGGGGACACAGGCGTGGCGATGCATCTATCCGGCGGCGTGGAGCCGGGCGGCGCGCAACTTGAGAATCTCATACTCCACGATCTGCTGGCCTGGCGCGACGCGCGACTGGATGCGGCGGAGATCGGCTATTGGCGGACGTCGAACGGCGAGGAGGTCGATCTGGTCGTCGAGTCCGGGGGCCGGCTCTTGCCGATCGAGGTCAAGGCCACTTCGCGGCCGCGGTTGAGCGATGCGGCGCATCTTCGCGTCTTTTGTTCGGAGTATGGCGCGAAGTCGCGAGCCGGATTGTTGCTGCATACGGGAAGCGCGTTGGAGTGGCTGGCGCCGGATGTCCTTGCGGTGCCTTGGTGGAGGGTGGTGTAGATGCGTCCGGTTCGGCCGTTGTCAGGGCAGAAGATTCTGTGGTCACGCCGCTGAGTGGATCCCCGTGGCCGGATCTTTACGCCTCAGCCAGAAATGCAGGCACCTGGCGTTCCCCTGCTGACCTGCCTCAGCCGTTTTCCTCTACATCCGACCCCTCGGCCGCTCGACGGTTCGACAGGCTCACCGTCGTCCTGAACCGGGCACGTTCACTGTGCCAGCCGAGGACGTGCCAAGTCGAAGGGCGATTCAGCCTTCGGCTCGGCACGTGCAGTTGCTGTTCAGAGGGACGTGCCAAGCTCAGGCCTCACTCGCGGCTCGGGGTCAAGCCTCTGGTCTCTGATTTCTGACCTCTGCCTCCGCTTTCAGCACCCCCTCCCACCTGCAAGGAGTACTCTCTTCCCACTTTCGCGAATGCGCCCCGTGGCCGAGACTGCGCATGGGTCCGGCCATGATGGCAAGCAGTCCAGTTCCGCCGATCTCCGTTGAAACTGATGCCGGAGAGATGATCGCTGGCTCTTCAATGCCTTAGGCGTACGTCAACATTCCCTTATCTGATCATTGCCCAGCGCCCCATTCCTGTCCGGGCCTGTCGATTCCTGCCTACTTTCTTCGACGTTCCACTTGACTTCCTACGAAAATCTCGACTCTTTCACCGCTGGTATCCGGGGGGATATGCA
>CAZOMY010000067.1:0-6977 GCA_964581115.1 uncultured Ignavibacteriaceae bacterium
CGGATATCTGGAAGGCGCATTCTGCTCTACGTCCCGCAGGGGCCAGAGGTCCACTACTAACGCCGCGTTAGCGGCGAACCTCTCCCCACATGATGCGCAGCATGAAACCGAATTCCCTGATTACCCCTGGCTTCAACTTGGCACGTTTCGGAGGCCAGCCTTGAACGTGCTCAGGGGCAAAGAACTCATCACGCAGACCGACATGAAGGTTCCGCGACCCTTCCCGAGACAGGATGCCTCGCAAACTATTCATCCTCACCACGCCCTCTCCTCAGAACAGGTGAGGGACTCGTTGTCTTTCGTTCGGAGGGCTGAGATGTCCCAAAAAGCGCGCAGATGGTGAGATCTGGCGGCCGCATCCCCTTGCCGCTCCAGACCCTCCTCAGAGATGGGGAATTTTCGCAACGCGTACGTCACGGCTTTACCGCCTCGAGCAATCGTAAACGCAACTCTTGAACTTTAGGCTCGCGCTCGGGCGTGAGCGTGAAGAAGATGGAGATCGACCCGTTCTCGCCGGCAATGTTGAACGTTCCCCGCAACTGGTTCTCCGGAACGACCGGACCGACGCTCTTCACAGCGCCGACCTTCACAAAAAGTGCCTGCGACTGCTTCCGCCACGCTGTCACGCTCGTGTCGAGGAAGAAGTTGTCCGCGAAGAGGCTTGAACGTTCGGCGTCGTTCCAATCGGGCAGGACCTTCATCAGTTCGTCCTTCCTTTGTTCAAGGATCTCTGAGGGGGGCAGGACACGCCGTTGAAGGTCCGTCAAGTTCACCAGCGTATCGAGAACCGACATGTTGATGCCGCTGGTACCGGCATACGTAAGGTTGGCGAACGACAGCACCCCGATGCCGTGCTGGAGCATGATGGTCCAGTTGCTGCCGAAGCCCGGCAGACCGCCGCTGTGGCCGACCGCCGTGCGCCCCTCGCAATCGCGGACCCAGTTGAGCCCGTATCCGTAGGCCATCACCATGCCGCACACCCGCCCCCCGGGGAATCGCGCATTCGGGTTGAACCCGGCGAACCGCCAGGGATGCTGCATCTCGCGCAACGAACTCCGGCGGACCGGTCCGTTGTCGTCGCCGTCACGAGGCGGCCAAGCCGACATGTGAAAGGCCACGTACTTGCTGAAGTCCTCGATCGACGTGATGAGCCCGCCCATCGCCCCCCACGAGCCGTCGTGAAGCAGGGGCTCTTCGACGAGTTCGCCGTCTCGGCGCTGGTAGCCAAGGGCCAGCCTCGACGCGGGTATGTCCTTCCACTCCCACGTGGTGCTCGTCATGCCGAGCGGTTTGAAGATGTGCTCCGTCGTGTACTGCTGATACGGCATTCCGGACACGACGGTCACGATGCGGCCGAGGAGTGCGAAGCCGAGGTTGGCATATTCGAACTCGACGCCCGGTACGTTCGAGAATGAGATCCCGCCGCGGACGAAGTCGATCAATTCCTGGTCGCTGTCGGCCAACCGGCGGTCGCCCCACGGATTGTCCTCCGGGAACCCTGCACCGTGCGTCATGAGGTCGCGCACGGTGATGAGCCGCGCATCGGTCGTGAGGAGCTTCAGGCCCTTCATTTCAGGCAGGTAGGTTTCTGCGGGAGCGTCGAGCTGCAACTTCCCTTCCTCCCACAGCTTCATGACGGCCATCGCCGTGACGCTCTTGCTCATCGAGGCGATGCGGAACAACGTCCGCGCGTCCGCCGTGATCTTCTTGGAGACGTTCGCTTCTCCGACCTGTCCGGTGTGGATGAGCTGTCCGTCGACGACCACGCCCCAGACGAGCGCGGGAAGCTTACGCCGCTCGGCGAAGGAGTGGTAGAGCGAGTCGACGACGTATGTCGCCGCTTTCACACGCTCGGCGCGGTCGGTCTGCGTGAAGACGGGGGGATGGTACTGCGCCGCTGCCGGAAGCAGGACGAGGAGAAGGGCCAGAAGGGTCTTCATGGAAAGTCCTTGATGGGAACGGAACGTGCCAAACGTTCCAAACATCCAAACATTCCGGACCAATGTCCATTCCTCATTCTCACGGGCCCCGATTTGCTTTCCGGCGGGCTTCTCGGCACTTTGCTCCGACCCGATCCCATCCTCATCATCAACATGCACCCACGTCACCTCCTCCCCATCCTCATGATCATGGTGCCGGTCCATGCTCAGGACCTCCCGCCAGCCGTCGCCCGAGCGCGATCGATCGTCATCGACAGCATGGCGGCCGGACGCATCCCCGGCGTGAGCATCACGGTCACCCGGCATGGTCAAACGATCTGGAGCGAGGGATTCGGCTACGCCGACCTGGAACAGCGCGTTCCGGCCACACCGCAAACGAGATTCCGGGTGGGCAGCATCTCCAAGGCCATGACCTCGGTCGCGCTGGGTTTGCTCTGGGAGGAAGGACGGATCCATTTCGACAGCACGGTCCAGACCTACGTACCGTCATTTCCGCGCAAGCGATGGCCGATCACCATACGCCAGGTCGCCGGACATCTTGCCGGCATCCGGCACTATCGCGGCCGTGAGATGTACATCTCGAAGAGCTACCCGACCGTCGCGTCGTCGCTCACGATCTTCCAGGATGACTCGTTGCTCTCACCTCCCGGAAGCCGGTATCTCTACTCGTCGTATGGCTGGAATCTGTTGAGCGCCGTGACCGAAGGAGCGAGTGGGGAAGAGTTTCTGTCGTTCATGCAGCGACGAGTGTTCACACCGCTCGGCATGACGCAGACCATGGCCGACCACGTCGACAGCATTATCGCGGGCCGTGCACGATGGTACACCGAGGACTCCCTCGGAACAACCGTCAACGCGCCGTTCGTCGACAACAGTCACAAGTGGGCGGGGGGTGGATTTCTTTCGACGACCGAGGACCTTGCTAGGTTCGGCAACGCCATGCTCACAGGACAGTTGCTCAAGAAGGCGACGGTCGACACACTCTGGAAGGTTCAGCGCTTGAACGACGGTCGTCCTACAGTCTACGGCATCGGCTGGTTCAACCGACCCGACCCGTCAGGTCGTCCGACGGTCGGGCATGCGGGTGGCTCGATCGGAGGGACGGCACAGCTGCTCATCTGGCCGGAGGAGCAGCTCGTCGTGGCGATGCTGGTGAACAGCGACCGGCCGTTCATTCACCACGCGCAGCGAGTGGCCGAGGAATTGCTCAGAAAGTAGCGCGGGGGTGCCCGGTTCACCCTCCGGTGCGCAGGTTCCCCCACCACCCCTGTATCCCCTCCTCGTCGGTGGACCTTTGTTCTCCTGAGATCCTGAACCCCCTTTGCTCATGAATCATGAGCACAGCGGTCTTGGAATGACGCTGCGTGTCTCACTTCGTCATTTCGAACCGCGATTCTCCATTGATCTCCGAACGAAAGCGGATTCGCCTGCCTGACTGGACTGGAACCACGTCAGCAAGCAGGGAATCTTGCATTGAGGTTGGAGCCCTTTGCTCTCCGGAGATGCTGAATCACCTTCACTCAGAGATCATTGGCACAAAGGGTTCACAATGGCGGTGGCAACTCTTCATCGTCATGCCGGACCGTGCTCCTTCGCGGTTCTTATCCGAAGGCGGACCCGGCATCTTTCAATCGGTCACAGCGATCATTCAGATGGACCCGATGCATGAGTCACAATTTCCGATACCCAATACCCAAATCAAGATCTATGAGACCCAATACCCACTCACCCTTTGTGTTCCTCGTGTCCTTTGTGCTCTTTGTGGTCTTTCTGTCCGATCCTCCAAGACAGACGCCGAACGATCCCACGCCGGCGAAAGAAGAAGTTTTCGCCAGAAGGACGGAGAAGGGAACGAAAGGGAAGTCAGAGCAGAAGAAAGGAGATACCGATCAGAATGGCGAGGGTCAGCGTGTGGCGGTCGCAGCGTACGCCATGGCTTTCAATGCTTGAATGCGTTTTGCGATCGGAGGGTGTGTCGCGAACAGGTCGGCGAACATGCCCTCCTTTTCGTTCAGTTTGCGTCCCGTCGGGTCGACGATGCAGAGGTGCGCCGAGCCTTTGCGGATCGATTCGGTCGGGGCCACCGCCCCTTCGAGTTTCTCCAACGCCGATGCCAGCCCGAGGGGATTTCGCGTCATCTCGGCGGCCGATGCGTCGGCCAAATACTCGCGCTTGCGCGAAACGAGCATCGCCAGCATCTGCGCAATGACGGGAGCCAGAATGATGGCGATGATCCAGATGATGAACATCAGGCCGCTGCCGCCAGAGGACGATTTTCGGCGCGAGCCTCCGCCGCCTCCGATCCGCATTGACCGCATCGCTCCGTCGGAGAGGATCAGCACCGACCCGACCAGGGCGGCAACCACCGTCATCAGCCGGATATCGAAATTGCGGATATGGCTCATCTCGTGAGCGACCACACCTTGGAGCTCGTCACGATTCAAGGTCTTCAGGAGTCCTTCGGTCACCGCCACGACGCTCGTCTCCGGCGACATGCCCGTGGCGAATGCGTTCGGGTCGGGGTCGGGGACGACCATCACCTTCGGCATCGGCAACCCCGAGGCAATGCGCATCTCGTCGACGACATTGATAAGCTGCTGATGCGACGCGTTGGCGGCATTGACCTCAACGGCCCCCGTTGAACGAATCACCGCCGCCGCGCCTCCGTGGGCGCTCCAAAACGCCATCGCGAACCCCGTCCCAATGCCGAAGAGCGAACCGACTGGGAAGAATCCCGCATCGCTCACCGTCCCCAGCACGAACGCATCCAGACCAAGACCGAGGAAGGCCAGGAAGACGGCAAAGCCGATCATGACCAGGACCGTGAGGCGACGGTTGCGCGACTGTTGCTCGAGGAGATTCAATGGTCGTCCCTAGAAACGATTCGATCACCCGGGTAGAGTAGGCAGCCTGCCTGCCTCTCATCGGGCAAGAACTCGGCAGGCAGGTAAGCACGGACCGTCAGGCCCAAGCCAGGCTGATATCCAAGGACAAAGATCAACGATCTTGTCCTCTGAAGTCTTCCTGCCCATGACCTGAATGTACCTGCCTACTGCTTACTTCTTCGGTTCTCCATTTGACACGCCTGCTTACTGCTCACTTCTTCAAATTGAGGTCCACCGTTGGCACTGCCCTTTCCCCCGCCTCCGTGATCTCGAAAAGCTCCGCCGTCGTGAAGCCGAACATGCCGGCGATGATATTGCCCGGGAACTGCTGCTGCTCGGTGTTGAATTTCGTGGCGATGTCGTTGTAAAACTGGCGCGCGAAGGTCACCTTGTTCTCCGTGCTCGTCAACTCCTCTTGCAGCTGTTTCACGTTCTCGTTCGATCGAAGTTGCGGGTAGTTCTCGACGAGCGCGAACAGCTTCGATAACGCCCCGGTCAGCACGTTCTCCTTCTCCGCCGCATCGGCCACGCCGTGCGCGGAAACAGCCGCGTTGCGGGCTTGAATGACCTTCTCGAGCGTGTCTTGCTCGAACTGCATCTGCCCTTTAACGGTATTGACCAGATTGGGGATCAGGTCATGACGGCGCTTGAGTTGCACGTCGATCTGCTTCCAGCCATTCATCGTCTGGTTGCGCAGGGCGATCAGGCCGTTGTATTTCAGGATGACCCAGCCGACAATGAGAACGAGAACGCCGAGGATGATGTAAGGCATGGAGAAACCTTTCAGGGGAAGGCGAGATGGATGAGGATAGACTCCAGATGCCAGACTCCAGACTCCAAACAGACGTTAGACTCCAAACCACCAAAGGAATCGACCCGGAAGAACGCGGACGTCGTGCACGGAAGTTACGATTGCGAAACGACTGAATCCAAATGATCACGGATTCCGAAGAAATTCATCCGTCGATCAAGACATGCGTTCGATCGCGATATCCCTTCTCATTACTGCGACCGCTGTCGCACTCGCACAGCCGGTGCGGCTCGCAACGCATCCCGTTGTTAACGCTACGACGATCGCCACCGTCCGGGTTATGGTCCACCCCGACTCCCTTGCCGGGATCCTCGACCCGGCCAATGCGGACAGCGACCATGCATACCCGCGACGATGGTCTTTGAGAACGAGCTGATCGGCGATTCGTTGTTTCAACTGCCGATGGTCGACGACGGACACCATGCTGACGGAGCGGCTGGCCACGGCGTGTTCGGCGTGAGCTTCGCCGCCCCTCCCGCCGGAAAGAGCATACGATACTGGGTCGAGGCACTCGACGCCGTTGGGCAGGGGACGCGCGAGCCGTACGGATCCCAGGAGCGGACCTTGATCACGTCAACGGCGGGACCCCGTCTGCTGATCAACGAGTTCATGGCGAAGAACGGGACGACGATCCTCGACGCTGGCGCCCCCGACGACTGGGTGGAGGCCTTCATCGCGGAGGCCGAGACCCTGCACCTGGCGGCGTTCACGCTCACGGACAATCTGGCCAATCCGACGAAGTGGCGCTTCCCGGCGATGGAGCTCGCTCCCGGTGATCGCGTGCTCGTCTGGGCCGACGAAGAAGCCGCGCAGGGACCGCTCCACGCCAACTTCAAACTTGACAAGGATGGCGAAGGGCTTGGCATTTTCTTCACAGGAGGCGGCGTACCCGTGCCGTGTGATACGATCGTCTTTGGCCTGCAGGCGACGGATATTTCCACGGGCCGCATCCCCGACGGCGGGACTTGGCAATCGATCTCGACACCAACTCCGGCACAATCGAATGCCGTAACGGGCATCGACAACGGATCGATGGAGATACCGTACGGCTTCGGGTTCGAACCGGCGTATCCAAACCCGTTCAATCCAGCGACCCAGATCGGATACAGTGTGATAGAGAGAGCTTGGGTGAGACTGTCAGTGCTCGACCTTCACGGACGGGAGGTGGCTATCTTGGTCGATGCCGTTCAACGATCGGGCCGGCATCGGGCGACGTGGAACGCCGAGGGAATGCGAAGCGGAACGTACTTTGTGGTCCTTACGTCGGGGGGACAACGTGCCGTGCAGCGGATCGTGCTGATCCGTTGATCAACCGCCGCGAGTGTCCTCCTGTCTCTGGCG
>CAZOMY010000068.1:0-5806 GCA_964581115.1 uncultured Ignavibacteriaceae bacterium
GTCGTTGCGGCCGGGGGCGGACTGAGTCATGGCAATCGAGTTCTTGGAAAGGGGTAGATGTGTTCAACATCCGCACTTTCAAGGACATTCGCCAGCGCCGAAAACGCAAAGGGCGGCACGTAGCCGCCCCGAGCGAACACCGTTCGTTAAGCCTCCTTACTTCTGCAGTATCATCTTTTTCGACTCCACCGCTGCACCGGAACTCAACTGGATCACGTAAACTCCGCTTGTCAAGCCCGAAGCATCGAAGGCAACCTCATGCCGGCCTGCCCCCCGGAATTCGTCGGCCAACACCGCCACCTCGCGCCCCAGGACATCGAAGACCCGCAGCGAAGCCCGACCCGCTTCCGCCAGCGTGAATGGAACGGTCGTTGAAGGATTGAATGGGTTGGGATAGTTTTGCCCCAATCCGAACACGAGCGGCAATTCGGGGAGGCCGTCCACGTCGGTCGTCGTCACAAGAGCTTCGATCAGAGCGGTGCTCCGGGGATTCTCGTTTAGCCGGGTTCGTTTCATTCGCACGACGGTCCCTTCAGCCGGGCCGATCGTTGAGAAGACGAGCGTCACGACATGCGCCGCTCCTTCCACCGCTTGCGTTGCCGAGGCAGCCCACCGGATGGATCCGCGCGACACGTCGATCGTCCGCGCATAACCGCTCGGCCAGATCGAATCGCTGAACGCCAGGACGTCGCCGTCGAACTCTACCTCACCTTCGATCCCCTGCAGATTGGATGCCGACGCCAGGCTCACATCCACTTTCACCGTCCCACCGGTCTTCACAGCCGCGATCCGCAGTTCGCCGCCACCAGGAGCCGGCAGGTACGGGAACTCGGGGATCGTACCGACCACTCGCTTAAGGATCCCCGTGGCGTCAAGCGCCGACACCGTGCCATCCAACGTCACGTCGGCGTTTGCGGTCTGTTGACACGTCAACACGGTGTCACCGACAACGCTGCGGAGCGCGAGCGAGGCGTCCCACGCTTGGACTGTGCCGCTTTGGTCGACGTCGCCGAAGACTGGCACGGCCAAGATCTGCACGCCGCCGTCCACCAGCATGAGGCCGGCCGATGATGTGTCGACGGTGGCCGCCTCGAGGGTCACCGCTGCGAACTGGCACGGCGCGCCGATGGCTTTGAACCGCAGGCGACCGACAACGCTGTGGCCGTCGATGGGTGTGGCTCCGGCCGCGGCGATGACCAGCGATCCCGGCGTCGAGTTCAACTCGTATGACCAGCCGGCGGCGCCGAGCGCCGTGCCCGAGGTGTCGAGCGAGATGAACTCAAGAAGGTCTGCTGGGTATGCGAATCCCGCTTCAAACGCTCTTACGTAGCGCCCATTGGCGAGCTGAAGTCGAAGTGGTAGATCTCCCTCGTCCTGTGCATTGACATCCACCGAGTCTACGGAGACAATATCGATGTCTTCGGGAGTACCATTGGAGACCGATGCGGAGTCTTTCTGGTAAAGATATGCGATCATCGCCGGTGAGATCACTCGGTCATAGACACGGATGTCATCGAGCGATCCCGGGAAGTTGTCGGAATTGGCGCCACCATCGATGTCACCGATGATAGGACTCAACGAGGAGATCACCGAACTGTAGTTGACCGTTCCGGCCAGCACTTCAAAGCCGTTCGCATAGACCTTGGTGTTGTCGGTCCCCGCCTTCATCACGACAACGACGTAGGTCCACTTGCCGATCGGGTCGAATGGCAGAGGGACATCGAGCCGCCCTTCACCATTTCCCGAAACGTTCAGACGATAGACGCCAGCCCATTGGTCGATGCCGATGAAGAAATTGGACACCGACGTTCCGCCGTGGAAGTACTGAGAAATCAATCCGCCGTTGTTCACCGCAACCGGTACTGACGAAGGCTTCATCCAGAACGCAAATGAACGCTCGGTGGCCGTCGACATGCCAATGGAGCCCGGCGGCATGGTGATGCGGTCCGACGCAGATCCAAAGAGATATGCTCCGTCGATCCCGCCGAATCGATCCGGTGCGAGCATTGCGCCCGTGACGATTCCATCGAGCCCGTGGCCGCTCGAATCGCCTGCATTTCCTTCGAAGGGATAGTAGGCGATCAATCCTGCTGCGACGTCGACACCGTACTGGAGAGCTACCTCGTCTGACGTGAGGGTACGGTCAAAGATTTGGATGTCATCGATAGCACCTACGAAATTGTCCGCGTTCACTCCGCCATCGATGTTTCCAATCACAGGGCTGCGGTTGCTGAGCGAAGCACTGAAGTTTAACGTACCACTTCCCCGCAGGATACCGTTGATGTAGACCTGGACAGCATTGGGTCCAGTTTTCAGCACTACAGCGACATGCGTCCACCGACCCACAGGGTCAAAATTCAATGGCACCTCAAATCGGCCCACGCCGTTGCCTGCAACATTGACTCGGCTTACCCCGGCCCATTGATCCAGCCCGATGAAGAAATTGCTGGATGATGGATCTCCGTGCAGATACTGGGACAGGACACCGCCGTTGTTCGGGGCCACCTGGACCGAGCTGGGCTGCATCCAGAACGATATCGTGCGCTCGACGCTGGTGCTCATACCGATCGAACCTGCGGGCAACGTGATCCGATCCGATGCCCCACTGAACTGGTAGGCTGCTTCGGCCATTCCGCTCCGGTCGGCGCTCAAGACAGCCCCTACGACCGTACCGTGCAGGCCGTTACCGCTGGAATCCTCGGCGTTGCCTGAGAACGGATATGACGCAATCGGACCTTGAGCCACGGCCGTCGACATCGCAAGGCAAGAGAATACCGTGACGATGGTAGATCGTCTGTTCGACATGTGATACCTCCAATGGATGGATTTTCTCGCCCCGCGGGACAATCCCGTACTCATCGCATATCGATATCGTTGCCGAATCCTTTCTGAATGTGCCACCCATCGACGCGTGGTGCGATTGCAGTGGACACCAATTAGTCCTATAATCGCTTTCGGCCTTCGCGCAACCGGACCCCTCTTCCGCCATGCCACCACGCATCGCCAAAGGCACGACGACACAGATCACAGCGCTCCTGCGAACATCGGCAACGGAGCATCATGTCCGCGCTCTCGTTGCCACATGCCGAAGCCTCGCGGAGGCTTTCCTGAGCGTGAAGATCAGCTACCGTCGCATCGATCCGACACTGCTCGGATTGCGGCGTGATGACCTCGCCATCGATAGCATCGCCGAGATCTTTCAGCGGGACGAGAACGGTTCATACATTCAGCTGGAAGCCTATTTCGGCGGTATGGATGTCGACGCCATGGATGATGCCGAAGCGCTCAGCCATCTGCGCCGTCTGGTATTCGCCAAGGTCAACCAAGCCATCTTCCGATTCCACCACGACACTGATCCGGCCCTCGGTCGCATTCTTCGCAACATGCGCCTCGCCGTTGGTTCCCTTGGTCATTTCACCGAGATCGAACGCTTCGGCGAGACATTTCTGATCCCCGTTCATTGCGATCCGCTGATCCACCTCCCCGAATTCGAATACGATCGCCTCGAATCGCTCCTCCGGAGACACCTCTCAGGCACGCGGATCCGCACCGTGCCGCAACTGCTGAATGGACTCGCCGTTGTGCTGCGGAGCCAGAACGAACACGCCCGCGGTGTCCACTTCGTGCGCACGGGTCTCATGTTCCGCTCCATCGTCGCCGCACGCGAGCCACCTGCACACGAGGCACCTGCCGTCGAGGTGACGCTCGCACTAAGCGATGCGGAGCGTGTGATCGCACAGAGTTGCGCCGCCGTCCGGGCTGTCCTGCACGAACGATACGTCGCCTGCGGCAAGTTGACGGCTCACATGTCCGAGCATTACCTCGACGTCGTACAGCGTTACCTGCTCGATGCCGTCGCCGGACGCGATGGCCACGAGTCATCCCTTTTCCACCGGCTCCACGCCGAGGTGCCGGACCTGACACGCGAGTCGTACCGCGACGAACACAAGAGCGTCATCGAATATGTGCTCAGATTGGTGAAAGAAGAGGCTGGAAGGAGGATGGCGCGCTCATGATTCGGCGACGATCGGCATCTGCACGGAGTACCGGAACGATGGAGCATCCCGATGACGGCACGCTCGAGCGGTTCGTGCTCGGATCGACATCACGCACGGAGACTGCACGCATTCGGTCGCATCTGAAGCAGTGCGAATGGTGTTCAGCGCTCGAACGGGAGGTCCGCAACTTCTACGACCAGGCGGAGGATGTCGCCCAACGGCTCTCCTCCGAACCCGTCTCTCGCCATCTGCCGGCACGCCGTCCCGTGTCGATCGCCCCCACCCCGCAAGACGACCTGTCCGTCGTCCCGTTGCGTGCAGACTGGCTCTGGCATGTCTTCCCGTCGCCGCGCATGCGGGCAGCCGCAGCGGCTGGAGGACTTGTGCTAGCCGGCATCGCCATCGGCATGCTCATTCTCTCCAACCGCGGTCCGTCGGGCAGTCCGGCCTATCACCACTTCAACATACCGGCGTCGAAGGTCGAGATCTACTCGGCCGCGCATGAACGACTGTGGGAGATACCTGCCCTCAATCTTGAATCGGAGCGCAAGTCAGAGGAGGATGGCATTGGGAGGAGGATAGCCGTCTTCGACATCGACGGCAATGGCAGCAACGAAGTGGTTCTCAGCCTCATTCTGCCGACCGATCCTGGAAAACGCCCATTCTCTTTGTCGGCCTTTTCATCTTCCGGAGCTCCACTTTGGAGAACATCGTTCCCGCTGACAAGCCTTTCGTATCGAAAGACGTCGTACGATGGCCCATTCTCGTTTAGCATCCTTCATCCGTGGCGTGACGGAAACGATCGGGGCATTTTTGTGCTTGCCGAGAATGGCCGATCGCCCATGGTGGTCTGCCGCGTGGATGCATCCGGACGCGTCGTCGGAGAATTTTGGCATTTCGGACAGCTCTCGAGCATGCGCGGGGAAGATCTCGACGGCGACGGACACGACGAATTGATTCTCTGGGGTCAGGAAGACACGGGCTACCCGGAGCAACGCTCGAATGCCGTCGTGATGGTACTCGACCCCCTCAAGATCGTCGGCCGTAAGCAGGCTAGTGCGACGCTGGGCTTCACGTGGGAGGTGTCAGATGCCGAGAAGTTCTACCTGCGCCTGCCACAGACGGACATCAATGATGCCTATGGCCGCCATTCGGTCGTTAGCTGGATGGGGGAGCCAGGGGGAGACCTACTGAAATTCACTACGCGCATGGCCACTCAGGACAAGTTCGTCGACCTCGAATTTGCCTTCACAAAGGGTTTGCGCGCTGTCGAGGTCAAGGACAACGAATGGTACCGGCGGGAACATGAGGATCTGCGTCGGAAGGGGCTGGTGCGTTCGGCGCTCGACCCGCAATATTACAAAGCGTTGGTGAGGGGGGTGCGCTACTGGAACGGCCGCGAATGGAAGGCTGAGGTGATGCGCGTGGAACGATAGGCGGGAAGCGTGGGCGTCGTTCGCGCAGGTTCTTCGACCACCCCTACCCCTCCTCAGTGAGGCAGGGATCTTCTGTGTTCTTGCGAGTATCAGATTCGCACCAACGGCGCGCGTGATCGGAATTCCAGCAGCCGCTGCACTTTCTGTCCCCTCCCAAACTCCTTCCTCCTCCCTCCTATCACCTTTTTTTTCGTTCTTCCGTGAGCTACCACGCCACCATCCTTCTCGCTTCGAACCGCTTGACCGGACGGTTCTTCTGGTTCTCGACATATGTGCCGATCAATCGTCCCTCCGAAACACGGAGTTGCCACACGCCCGGATGCTGAAGGATGCCGTCGGCCACCCAGCCCCCTTCATGCATCGTCCGGCTCA
>CAZOMY010000069.1:0-1673 GCA_964581115.1 uncultured Ignavibacteriaceae bacterium
AGTAGGAAGTAGAAAGTATCAAGTCGGCAGACTGAAGCGTCGTCGGTCAGCGCAAAGCCGCGAGCCTGCCGAGCGGGTCCGCTGATCTTCCGACTTCGGATAATCCGCAATCCACAATTCGAAATCCGCAATCTCCCGTGACTTCTCTCAGTGTCTCTCAAGTCCTTCATCGTCTCAAAAGATTGGGATCTGAACGCAATCGCTTGGGCATGGCCCGCTTTGGCATCGTCTCGGACAAGGTTTTCGGCGTCGGCACCAAGCCGCTCTTCGCGGTCAAGAAGCAGATCGGCCGCAATCACCCGCTGGCGCTGAAGCTCTGGAAGACCGGCTGGTACGAAGCGCGCGTTCTCGCGTTCCTCATTGCCGACCCGGAGAAGGTCAACCCCTCGATGATGAACAGCTGGGTGAAAGACCTGGACAACTGGGCCATCACCGACGGTGTGTGCCTGCATCTCTTCGCCGATACGAAGTACGGCCCTTTAATGGCGTTGAAGTGGGTGAAGCGGAAAAAGGAGTTCGTGAAGCGGGCGGGATTCGTCATCATCGCCGTGCGGGCTGTGCACGACAAGAAGGCGGACGACCGGACGTTCCTTCCCTATCTCAACCTGATCGAGAAGGCCTCAAAGGACGAACGGAACGGTGTGAAGAAGGGAGTGAACTGGGCGTTGCGGCAGATCGGGAAGCGCAGCCTCATGCTCCATGCAAGGACTCTGCCTGTCGCTGAGAAACTGGCCGCTTCGAAAGATCCCACGGCGCGCTGGATCGGGTCCGATGCGGCACGGGAACTGAGGAATCCGAAGATCATCGAGCGTCTACGAAGGCGTGCAACGAGGGAAGGGAAGATTACCGCAAAGACGCGAAGACGCTAGGAGAATTGGTATGTTGCTTGGCGCCGTTGCGCCTCTGCGGTGAGGTATTTGGCGCCAAGGCCCGAAGCAGTAACATGTACAAATCACAAGAGGGGGTAAGCATGACACGCGAAGAACTGAATGCGCTTTCGAGCGAGATCCTTGATGCGTGCATCTATGTTCATCGTGAGATGGGCCCGGGTCTCTTGGAATCCGTCTATGTGCTCTGTTTGCTCGAAGAACTTAAGAAAAGAAGCATTCGCGCTTCGTGCGAAGTGCCAATCGCGCTCAATTACCGCGGGACGAACCTGTCAAAAGAGTTTCGAATCGACGTTCTCGTTGAGGATGAGATCGTCCTCGAGATCAAATCGGTCGATGCGCTCCTACCGGTCCACGAAGCCCAAGTCATTTCATACCTTAGACTTGCACGAAAACGATTGGGATTTCTCATCAATTTCAATGTTCCCGTGATGAAGGAAGGATTCAGAAGATTTGTCAATGGCTTCTGATTGATACACCACAAAAGACGCTGAGGCGCCATAAGAGGTGATGTGTTGCCTTGCGTCTCAGCGTCTCCGCGGTGAATGATCTTACCGCAAAGACGCGAAGGCGCCAAGAGACGGATGTTGCCATAGCGCCTTGGCGGTGAAGTATTCTACCGCAGAGACGAAAAGGCGCAAGAGGATGGATGCTGCGTTAGCGTCTTCGCGCCTCGGCGGTGAAAGATTCTACCGCAAAGACGCGAAGGCGCAAGAGAATGGTTGTTGTGTTTGCGTCTCAGCGTCTCCGCGGTGAATGATCTTACCGCAAAGACGCGAAGGCGCC
>CAZOMY010000069.1:1773-5717 GCA_964581115.1 uncultured Ignavibacteriaceae bacterium
GCGAAGGCGCAAGAGAATGGTTGTTGTGTTTGCGTCTCAGCGTCTCCGCGGTGAAGTCTTCCCCCGTAGACATTCGCCGCAACATTCAGCAATTTGTCATCCCAATTGTCCGACATTTCCATGCCCACCAGAAGTCCCGGTCAGATCGAAGCTTCCATCAGTGAAGCCATGGTCAAGTTCGAGCGTGAGTTCATGGGGCGCGGACCCACGCGAACACGGACGTACGTGCTCGAGGACCTCGTGGTCGTGCGGCTTGAAGGCATCTTGACCCCCGCCGAGCAACAACTCGCGAAGGACGCACAGGGGGTGAAGCTTCTAAAAGAAGTACGGACCACGCTCATCGAGCAGGCGCATGACACGCTCAAGCAGATTATCCACGAGCACACCGGCCGCACCGTTCTCTCCATGCACTCCGACGTCTCCGCCCGCACCGGCGAACGCGTCATCGTCTTCACGCTGTCCAAGTAGTTCCTGGAGATCAGCATCTCCTTCAACCCCGCTCCAGTCCACGTTTTACCTTTGCGTGCTTGGCGTTCTTAGCGTTCTTTGCGGTCAACGCTCACGAACCTCAATTGTCTTTCTTCAACTTGCGAACAGGACCAGAAATCCGACCTTGACAGTCGTATTTAATTCCTGTATATTTCTTGCATACGTGAAGGTAGACGCCCCGCGAGGGATCCTGCAAGGATCCATGGCGGGTCGTAAACCGACATTCATCGGCCGCAGAGGTCGAAGGATGTCGGTTTTTTTGTGTCCGGACGGCACAACGGAAGTGGGGCATTGCCCCGAAGCCGGCCCGGGGTCCCGTATCGTCCAATGAACCGGAGAGATCAGTAGTGTCTTTTGAAACGTTGGCTGCAAGTCTGTTGTCGCCCATGGTGCTGGCCTTCGTGCTTGGCATCGTGGCGACGGTCCTGAAGAGCGATCTTCGGTTCCCGGATCAGCTGTATATCGGTCTGACCATCTACCTTCTGATGGCGATCGGGCTGAAAGGGGGATACAAGCTCTCCCTGACCCCTTTCGCGGAGTTCTGGAAACCCGGCTTGGTCGCGATCGGCTTGAGCCTGATCATTCCGCTTTGGTGCTATCCGATCCTTCGGAAGCTGGGTACGTTCGACATCCCGAATGCAGCAGCTATTGCCGCGCATTTCGGGTCGGTCTCGGTGGTCACGTTCAGTGAGGCGCTGGCCTTTCACGACAATATAGGCATTCCCTACGAGGGCTTTATGCCCAGCCTGTTGGCGATCATGGAAGTGCCGGCGATCCTCGTGGCGATCGTGCTGGCCCGCACGCTGATGCTCCGCCAGGGGGATGCAGCCCATGGCGCGCCATTGGACGAAGTGCTACGAGAGCTCCTCGCCGGAAAAAGTTCCATCTTGCTCATTGGCAGTCTGCTGATCGGTCTGGTGGCGGGGAGCAGCGGATGGTCGCAGGTGGCCCCGTTGTTCGATGCGCCGTTCCGAGGCGTGCTGACATTGTTCCTCCTCGAGGCGGGACTCGTGACCGGCCGTCGCCTGCCGGACCTGAAGAAGGCGGGTGTGTTCCTGGTCGGCTTTGGGATTCTGATGCCACTCCTTAACGCAACCATCGGCATCCTGGCAGGAGCGGTGGCGGGTCTGTCGATGGGCGGAGCCACGATCCTCGGGGTGTTGGCGGCCAGCGCGTCCTATATCGCGGCGCCGGCGGCCGTCCGGGTGGCACTGCCCCAGGCGAATCCGTCATATTATCTGACGGTGACGCTGGTGATCACCTTTCCGTTCAACATTCTCATCGGGCGGCCGCTCTATCACGCCTTCGCCGTTTGGCTCTATGGAGGTTGACATGCGAACCGTCGTCAAGCTTGTCAAGATTATTGCCGAAGATGAGATCGAGCCGAAGTTGCTGCACGACCTCGAAGCGATCGGCGTCAAAGGCTACACGCTCTCGACCGTGCGTGGGAAGGGATTGCACCGGTTTCGGGGAAGCGAATGGGAGGGTGAGAATGTGCAGATCGAAACCCTTGTGAGCGAGGAACTGGCCGAGGAGATCCTGCGGCTGTTGGAGGAAGAATATTTCGCCCACTTCAGCGTCACGGCATTTGTGCAGGACGCGCTTGTGGTGCGGGGTCAGAAATACACCTGAGAACCGTCGATTCTGCAGCGTTTGGGGCAGAATTCCAGGAACACCCGGGCCGTTGTGTGGGTTACTACTACGCTGCTCGGAGGTAGCCATGAATGATATCATTCAAAAGATCATCGATCTGCTGTTTCCCGCGCCTGCACCGGTCCCCGTACCCATCAAGAAGAGTCCCGGACGAGGTCGCGGTCAACATCACGCACGTACAATCTCATGAGAGATGTCCATGCAATGCCCCGTTTGCAATGCCGAACTTCAGATGACCGAACGTCAAGGTGTTGAGATCGATTATTGTCCAAAGTGCCGCGGCGTATGGCTCGACCGCGGCGAGCTGGACAAGATCATCGAGCGAGCGTCGGTGGAGCAAGCTCCGCCGGCGCGTGGAACGGCTCCGCACCCACAGCACTATGACAAGCGTTACAGAAAGCCGAAGTCGCTCCTCGGTGAGATCTTCGATTTTTGACCTCCGATCGCACCGGGAAGCGCCTGACGAGAGTACAGTGGTGGTGGGGATGGCGTCGGGTGCATCCCGGAACGCGGTCGGTTCGATCGGTTCATCGCTCATTTTCGCATACCCATTCCCGAAATGGATCTTCTCACACTAGGCCTCACCGCCGGCGGTCTTGTCATGCTCGTCGTCGGCGCCGAATGGCTCGTGCGGGGTGCGTCGCGCCTCGCTGCCGCCGTGGGTATCTCATCGCTCGTCATCGGCCTCACGGTGGTGGCCTACGGCACGAGCGCTCCTGAGGTGGCCGTCTCGGTGCAGGCCGCATTTGAGGGCCGACCGGATCTGGCGATCGGTAACGTCGTTGGCAGCAACATCCTTAACGTACTCTTCATCCTAGGAGTGTCGGCCATCATCACGCCTCTCATAGTATCCAAGCAGCTCATCCGGTGGGATGTGCCGCTGATGATCGGGGTATCGGTGTTGGCCCTCCTGATGTCGCTGGATGGGAACATCGGCACACTCGACGGAGCAGTCCTGGTGACCGGGTTGGTGTCGTACACGGTTTGGTCGATCCGGCAAGGGCGCCGGGAGGCGTCGGCTTCGGAAGAAGCATCAGAACCGGTAGATCGGTCGGGAAAGGCGATGGCGTTGAACATCGGCCTGGTGGTGGTGGGTCTCGGCACCCTGGTGTTGGGCTCGCGGTGGTTGGTCGAAGGGGCGACTGTCATCGCGCGCACGCTCGGCGTCACCGAATTGGTGATCGGTCTGACGATCGTTGCGGCGGGAACGTCGTTGCCGGAGGTGGCGACGTCGATCATCGCCAGCATCCGCGGCCAGCGCGATATCGCGGTAGGCAATGTCGTCGGCAGCAGCATCTTCAACATTCTGAGCGTGCTGGGCATCTCGTCACTGGTCGCCCCCGGGGCGGGCATCCCGGTGTCGTCGGCGGTGATCGCGTTCGACATGCCGGTGATGATCGCGGTCGCGGTGGCATGTCTGCCGGTCTTCTTCCATCAGGGCATGATCAACCGATGGGAGGGGGCGCTGTTTGTGTTCTACTACGTGGCGTACACGGTCTACATGGTCCTTGATGCGACCGGACACGACGCGCTGCCGATGTACAGCGATATCATGTTGGAGTTCGTCATCCCTCTCACGGTGGTGACGTTGACAGTGGTCGTGGCCCGGTACATCAGGTCGGGCAAAGCGGCGGTGAACGCGGCGTGAAATTGATGGGCGAGTTGGGCGGCAGATATTTCAACGCGGACCTGCCCGGTGGCTCAATCTGCAATACGAGGCAGGCAGCGGTGCAACGGTGCGAGCAGCACTAACAGGTTGCGGAAAAACGATTACCGCCCCGCCTGACCGGCGGGCAGGCATG
>CAZOMY010000070.1:0-5463 GCA_964581115.1 uncultured Ignavibacteriaceae bacterium
CATCACATCTCTCGCAGGTATCCGTGGCCCGTACCACTCCGCTCATGATCCACATCGTCCCCGGGAAGTGCGACTTCTGCGGCTGTTGCGTAGGAGTCTGTCCGGAGGACGCGATCGAACTGCAGGAATCGAAGATCTCGATCATCGACGAACGGTGCACCAATTGCCGCAAGTGCGTATGGGCCTGTCCGTGGGAAGTGATCGAGTTCCATCGTGAAGGGGTGGCCGAGAAGCCCCGGGAGATCCCGATGTTCCTGAACGTTCCGGTGGAGTTCGGCCGGTGAAGACCTCGTACGATGTGGTGGTCATCGGGGCGGGTCCGGCCGGGTCGACGGCCGCCAGGTACGCCGCCGAGCATGGCGCCTCGGTGCTCGTGCTGGAGAAGGACCGCGACGTCGGCTACCCGGTCCGTTGCGGCGAGGCGGTGAGTCACGAAGGGGTGGTTCAGTTCATCGAGCCCGATCCCAAGTGGATCGCAGCGACGGTCACGAAATTCCGTCTCGTCGCGCCGAATGGGCACTCGGTCGTTCCCCGGCTTGACGGCAAAGGCTACGTGCTGGAACGTCGATTGTTCGACGTCGAGGTCGCCAAGCTGGCGGCCCGCAACGGCGCGGAGATCGTCACGAAGGCCTATGCCTACGATCTCAAGCGGGACGCGGCGGGGAGCATCACCGGCGTCAAGGCCGTCATCAAGGACCGGCCGGCCGAATTCGACGCCCGCATCGTCATCGGGGCCGACGGTGTCGAGAGCCGCGTCGGCAAATGGGCCGGCATCGATACGACCTGCCACATCCGCGACATGGAGTCGTGTGCCCAGGTGACACTCTCCAATGTCCGGGTCGATCCTGACACGCTCGATTTCTATTTTGGAGACGACGTCGCGCCCGGCGGGTATCTCTGGGTGTTCCCGAAGGGTCACGACACCGCCAACGTAGGCATCGGCATCAATGTCGAGGAGGCGAAGAGGAGATCCGCCATCAGGTATCTTGAGGCATTCATCGAGCGGACGTACCCTCACGCCGCCATGGTCACGCGGATCGCCGGCGGCGTGCCCTGCGCGACGACGTGCCCGGAGGTGGTGCGAGGTCCGGTGATGCTCGTCGGCGACGCGGCCCATCAGGTCAATCCGATGTCGGGTGGCGGTATCATCAGCGGCATGATCGGCGGCATGCTGGCCGGACAAGTGGCGGCCGAGGCCATTCGCGAGAACGACCTGCGTGTGTTGCCGGAGTATCAGAAGCGGTGGCAAAAGCGGCTGGGGTGGCGTCACGACGTCTTCTACAACATCAAAGAAGCCGTGTCGGCCTTCTCCGACGAGACGCTCAACGGCATCTGCGACAGCGCGTTGAAACTGCCCGAAGACAAGCGAACGCTCGGCGCGATCTTTCGGACGGCGCTCTGGAATCAACCGTCGATGCTCCTCGATGTCGCGAAAGTCTTCGTGAGTTGAGGGCAAGCACAGGTGGCAGGTGGGAGGTTGCAGGTGAAGTCGGGGGTCGATGTGAGGCGACAGAAGACCTCGCAGCATCAGAAGTCCCCTCCGCCGTTTGACGGTCTTAGCTATTTTGCCATTTGTTTGGAGTCTGGACATTTGGAACGTTTGGATCGTTTTAAGTCCATGTCTTCCCGCGTCGCCGCATTTCTCTCTCTCATCCGTCCCCTCAATCTCCTCATCGCCTTCCTGTCCATCGTCGTCGCGGCAGTGTTAGCAGGGGGCGATGGGCGCGATGCGCTTGACATCCTGCTCGCCGCTCTGGCCGGCGCTGCGGTGGCTGCCGGCGCCAATGCCGTCAACGACCGTTTCGACGTCGAGATCGACCGCGTGAATCGGCCCGAACGCCCCATCCCCCGGGGCGACCTCACGGCGGACGATGCGATGCGCGTCTGGGTCGTAACGACGGTTGTCGCCGCGGCGTGCAGCGCCTTCGTCGGACCGTGGCCGTTCGCCATTGTGGTCGGAGCGGTCGCCGCGCTTTATTGGTACAGCCGGAGTCTCAAAGCAACCCCGCTGATCGGCAATCTGGTGGTGGGCGGAATGACGGGACTCGCCTTCATCTATGGCGCGGCGGCGGTGGGGTCGGTGGAGCGTGGCATGGTGCCGGGGCTGTTCGCGTTTCTCGTGAACCTCGCCCGCGAGCTTGTCAAGGACATCGAAGACCGAGAGGGTGACGCCTTATCGCACGCGGCGACCCTTCCGGTTCGGTTCGGCATTCTCCCGGCGCGCGTTCTCACCTCCGCATCGCTCGCCCTTCTCATCGTCCTCACGCTGTACGTCTCGGCCCGCGAGATCTACGGCGGTCCCTTCCTCACGATCGTGCTGGCCGCCGATGTGCTTATGGCGTTCGTAGCAGTGGCTGTGTGGTGGCGCGATACGCCCTCATTCATGCGCTCGCTCAGCTCCGCGTTGAAGCTGGCGATGGTCATCGGTCTCGGCGCCATCTGGTTCGGCCGTCCAACGGCGTAGAACATGCCGGTCGACGCGCATCTCGAAGACTCGTACCGCTCCAAAGGATTTGTGCACATCGCCGGCGTCGACGAAGCAGGGCGGGGACCGTTGGCCGGGCCTGTCGTAGCAGCCGCGGTCATCTTCCGGCCCGGTACGCACATCGACGGCGTTGACGACTCCAAGGTGTTGCCGGCTTCCCGGCGCGAGTTGCTGGCGGCCGAGATCCGGGCGGTGGCCGACGCGGTCGGCGTGGGGGTCGTATCGCACGAGGAGATCGACCGCCTCAACATCCTGCGGGCGACCAACCTGGCAATGGAGCAGGCCGTGCGCTCGCTTTCTCTTGTGCCCGATCTGTTGCTCATCGACGGCAACTCCTTCCGCCACGAGACGCTGAAGTTCGTCAACATCGTCGACGGCGACGCGCTCAGTTTCTCCATCGCCGCGGCTTCGATCATCGCCAAGGTCGAGCGGGACCGACGGATGGTGGAGTACGACCGGCAGTTCCCGGAGTACGGCTTCGCCGCGCATAAGGGCTACGGAACGGAGCAGCACCGAAAGGCCATTGCGAAGTACGGACTGTCGCCGATCCATCGAAGAAGCTTCAGAAATCAGGGAGAACTTTGGGAAGAAGATAGCCGCAAAGATCGCAGAGAACGCAAAACGTAGTATGTTGTAGATGTCGCTGGTTGATACACCACATCCGGAGGGGGATATGGACATCAAAGTGCTCACAGATCTCGTACGCCAGACGGCATACGAGATCCATGTGTACTTCGGACACGGGCATTTGGAGAAGGTGTACGAGAATGCGCTTGCGCATCGTCTCAGGAAGAAGGGCCTTCAAGTCTTCCAACAGTGCCCGTTGCAAGTGCATGACGAAGACGATGTGATCGTAGGTGACTACTTCGCCGATCTGTTCGTGGAATCCAGACTGATCGTCGAACTGAAGGCGGCGCGCACCATCGCGCCGGAACATGAGGCACAGATCCTCGGTTATCTGAGGGGCTCACGTATGGAACATGGATTGCTTGTCAATTTTGGCTCGTTCCGCTTCCAAGTGAGGAAGTATGCCTGGAATCCCGAGGTTCAGAGGCAACGAAGTGTAGTCAGATTGTGACACTCAACTCCCATAACTCTTTGTGATCTTTGCGTTCTTTGCGGCCATGTTCGGGTGATACACATGCGGATCTTCTCAGTTGTAACGCGGGCGGTCTTTGCGGGGGGGCTGGCTCTGGCCACCGCTGCTGCCCAGCCCGTCATCAGAGTGTCCCAACTCGGCTTCATGCCCTCCGACCACAAATCGGCCGTCGTGATGGCTGAGGAAAGTCTCGACGGACAAACGGCCACGGTGCAGGATGCTTCGGGGTCCGTCGTTTGGAGGTCGGCTGTCATGTCCGCCGGGCTTTCGTATGCACAGTTCCAGTTCACGTACACGCTCGACATGACGCGGCTGAGCAAAACGGGTCGCTACTCTCTTCGGGTGCCGGGGGCTGAGCCGGTCTTCTTCTCGATCGACGCCGAGGCCTACGCTCGCCACAAAGAGGCCGCGCTGTTCTACCTCGCCCAGCAACGATGCGGATACAACCCGGTCTACGACACCGTCTGCCACATGACCGACGGAGTGCTCGTGGCCGGACCGGGCGAGGGAACGCGGGTGGACGTTACCGGCGGCTATCACGACGCGTCGGATTATCTGAGATTCCTCATTTCGACGAGTTACACGGCCGGTCTTCTGTTGATGGCCTACGAGCATGGCGTCGGGCCGTGGAAGGATTCGGTGGACGCAACCGGCCGGCGTGGCCCGAACGGCGTGCCCGACGTCATGGATGAAGCGCGGTGGGGGTTGGAATGGATGCTCAAACTCGCCCCGGCCCCCGGCGTGCTGTACCATCAAGTCGCCGACGACCGCGATCATCTCTATCCGAAGTTTCCATGGAGCGACACGACCGACTACGGATGGGGTAAAGGAAATGGACGTCCGGTGTATGTGGCCACCGGGGAGCCGCAGGGTCTCACCAACCATCAGAACACGTCGACGGGTGTGGCGAACGTTGCGGGCCGTTCGGCGGCGGTCATGGCGCTCGGCGCCCGTCTGTGGAAGGCCGGACGATGGGACGACGGTTTCGCGGATCGACTGGCGGAGCGTTCGCGCGACCTGTACGAGCTGGGCCTGTCAAAGCCCGGGACGTCGGAATCAGTGCCCAACCGCGCACCGTACCGGTTCCACGAGATCACGTGGCACGACGACATGGAATGGGGCGCCGCGGAGCTTTACGGGCTGACGAAGGAGCCGCGGTATCTCCAGGACGCGATCCGTTGGTCCGTTCTGGCGGCCGATACGTCTTGGATGGGAAAGGACTCGGCGCGGCATTACGAGTATTTTCCGTACGTCAATCCCGGGCACTTCGCGCTGTATCGTCATGCTTCAGGGTCTGTCCGGGATTCTCTGAGGACGTACTATGCGCGTGGGCTCGAGCGGGCGCAACGCGCCGCAACGAGGAATGCGTTCGGATATGGCGTGCCGCTCATCTGGGTGTCGAACAATGTCAACCTCGGTCTGATCCTGCAAGAGTGGTTCTACCGACAGATGGGGGGCGATGACCGGTTTGCCGCCCTGGCGGCGGCTTCGCGCGACTGGCTCTTCGGGCGCAATCCTTGGGGCCAGAGCTTCGTCGTCAATGTTCCGAGCGAAGGGTCCTGGCCGCGCGATATTCATCACGTGATGACGCGGAAATACCCCATCATCGCCAAGGGCGCGGTGGTCGACGGACCGGTCTTTGGGTCGATCTATGGTTCACTGCTCGGTCTGCATCTCACCGAGCCCGACGAGTTTGAGCAGTTCCAGAGCTCGTGGGCCGTGTATCACGACGACTACGGCGACTACTCCACGAACGAGCCGACAATCGACGGTTCGGCGGCGCTGATCATGGCGCTGGCGATCCTCAGTCGATGAAGCACGGCGAAGGGGGAAGAAGAAAGAAGGGAGATGGGAGAAGGGAGATGGGAGAAGGGAGATG
>CAZOMY010000071.1:0-3425 GCA_964581115.1 uncultured Ignavibacteriaceae bacterium
TTGAACCTGACGGTTGGCGCTTGAGGCTTTTCGCGGAGCAAGCACCAAGTTCCAGCATCATGTCTCCAGCACCAAGAACATGCTCTCTCTGAAGATCAATACAAATACGTGATTCCCCGCATCACTCACAAGCCGACGGTACCCCCGTCCATCGCGGATCTCAATGACTCCCAAAGGACCGCCCGGCCGTCCTGGACCACATCGACGACCTTTGACCGGACCGCCGATCGCACGGATCGACGAAGGTCCTCCGCCGAGACGCTGTCGGACACGTAGGCATGATGCTCGTAGCGCGGAAAGAATGGATTGATCGTGATGAGGGCCAGCGACAGCCGGTGCATGACGGTCAGGTCGATCTCGCTGTCGCGGAGCGACCCGATGAGGCGGGACATCTCGACGGGGTTGGCCGATAGCAGGGCCATGACCGGGTCCGGGAGAACGATCTCATTGACTGCGGGGAGCGCGCCTTTGGATCGAGCCAATTCCCGGAGGAGGTCCGGCGACACTGGGGACCGGAAGACCAGGCGCACATGGCGGCCGGCATGCTTTCTGATCGCATCGTCGATGTCCCGCATCGAGGCGAACGGCGGCTGGATCTCGACGACGGACGTCGCGGCCTCGAGCGATGCAACCGGTAGTGAGAAGATCGACTCGATGGCTGCCGTCTCGCGCGCCAGCGCCGGAAGGTCGTCCGATCGGGCGGCACCGGTGGCCAGGATCAACGCCGAGGCGACCGACATCGGCGCAAGCCGGTTGAGCGCGCCGTCAACGAGCGTAAGCGAGGGACCCAAACCTCGCATTCTCTCGACCGTGGCCGCCAATTCCCGCCGCGTGCTCGGTCCCGCCAACACAATCGGTCCCGACTCAACACACCGCACGATCAGGATGCGGCCGAGCGCGGTCGACCATTCCGTCTCTTCCACCACCACATATCCGGCTCGGGGCAGGCATGCGACCGACGTCGTGGCAATGTTTCCGGGTCGGAGTACGATGCGGGGCTTCGGCAGACCGGTCACATTGTCCACCGACTCGCCGTCGTACCCGATGCTCGTCACGGCGACCGGAACGCGCCGGATGTATGCCTCCTCAAGCAGCGCATTGAGTGCTGTGGTTTTGCCGGTATTCTTTGCAGTCCCGGCGATTCCTAGGACAACCGGAGAGGTCAATTGTGATGAATGGTGAATAGAGAATAGTCATTGGGAAAGCGGGGACTGGGAAGACTCATCGCAAGATGTCCCCAGACGATCTTCATCGATATCCGCAATCATCGATCCGAAATCCGCAAATGTCTAGAATATTCCCACTGTTCCCGCCCCGAATTTTCCAGGATACGCCCCATCCTCCGCGTTCCCCAACGCACCGGCGTTGATGGCATCAGGAAGGCTCGCGTGCTTCGCCACTTCTTCAAGCGTGGCTAGGATGCCCTCGGACAACTGCTGAGCGAACCGGTCGGCTTCTGCGGTCGGTTGGAATTGCGCGTTGCCGATGAAACGATAAGCATCTGCCACCGCGCGAATGGAATCGATGCGGGCCGCCAGAGAGATCGGGCCGCGGGAGTACGCTTCGTCCGTCGATGCGATCGTGACGGCTTCAACTCCGGCCGTGGCGGCCAGGGTGGCATGGTACGAGGTCGAATTGGCTGACTGCACCCGGTCTTCGGTCTGGGTCATGAAGGCGATCGGCTCGCCGGGCCAGATCGGCGCATCCATGATCGACCGAAGTGCGCGCACTTTGGCAACATTGTAGTCGACGAAATTCTTTGACATCTGTCCGTGCAAGACGATATGCGGTCCATAACAGAACAGGGGCTTGAGGATCGGGCGCGCACCCACGGCATGACCGATGGCCGCGGTGATCAACAGACCAGCCAGCGTCTTCCAGGCCGGAACGCCGCTCAACTCGTCGTTGCCCGGTATGTCAAAGCCCATCCCCGCCTTTGCCGCGATCCGCATCGCCTCCACGCCGTCAACCGCGAGTCGTTCCGGGTCCGTGCCGGCTCCGAGTGATCCGTAAACGAGATTGATCTTCGTCAGATCGGCTCCGGCATGGGCCGCCAACAGAACCGTCTCTGGCGTGTTCAAGCCCCGGTGAGCTCTCACCGTCAGCACCGTCGCCGGGTCGAGCATCTCCCGCAACAGCCGGATGTTCGGTTCTGACGTGATCGTGCCGTCATTTTCGTGCGTCAGCAGGCCGTCGAGCAGTCCTTCATACCGCGCCTCCCATGACGGATTGATGATCAGGAACCCGTCGATGCCGTAGCACTCGCACACTTTGCCGTGCACGATATCCATTACCGGACACCCACTGCCGAGGAACTTGAAGAAGAGCGGCTTTTCGCTGGAGTGTCGGATGGATCGGGAGCCGGCCGGCCTCCGCGCGCTCAGCATGCCTCGAAGGGCCGATACCTCATCATCGCGCACCCGACGGACCCCTTTCGGGAATAGGCCTGCGCGATTCCCTTCGACGATCGGTCCATCGCTGAGCGACAGATACGCTTCTTGTAGACGTTCGCGCTCCGCGCCTGTTGCCCCGAAGATCGCTTCGCGAAGTCGTACGCGCTTGATGGCCGGCGACGTGCGCCCGCGAGTCCAATCCAGCGTTCGCTGCGTGATCGTTTCCAGCAACGACCGAGCCCGAGCATGCCCGACGCGATACGAGAAGCCTCCGGTCATGTCGGGTTTCACGCGCACCGTCATTGAAACGCTCGCCGCCCGCTCGCGTCCCTCGATATACGCAATGACGTCTTCGATGCTGCTGTGCTCACCGAACCCCTTATCGAAGCCCAACTCGGCCGCCAGTTCCGGCGTCACCGGCTTCCCTCCGATGACGATCTTCGACCGTTCGCGCACACCCGCGGCATCCAGCAGGTCGACGAATCGTGCCAGCAATTCGGCCACGCCGTAGCCCAACGTCCGGCTGACAAGGATGAAGTCATACGACCCCGATGCCGCGCGACGGACCACCTCTTCCATCGAGAGGTCGGGCGACAACAATTCCGTCCGATGGCCCCGTTCCGCAAGCGCATTGCGGATGAGCTTGATCCCGACGTCGTGGACCGGGTCGAGCGGAACACAGAGAATGGACCTCATGTCTCCTCCTTTCCGCTCGTGTCAAGCCATCCATACCGCGCAGCCGGACGATGCACCATCGAACGGAACCGGACCCGTACGCCGTACCCGTCGAACTCCTCGAACATCACGTCGACCTCCCCAAGACCGAGCTCGCTCCCGAGGCGCCGCGCGAGTTCATGTCCTTCCTGCGCGGAGCCGCACATGAGGTATGTTTCGACGTCGACAGCGTCGATGACGTGAGAGAGGGCCGAAGAGGGAGCCATGTTGATTGCCGATTTGCGATGGACGATTAACGATTGACGATTCACGATTTACGATTCACGATTTACGATTCACGATTTACGATTCACGATT
>CAZOMY010000071.1:3525-5193 GCA_964581115.1 uncultured Ignavibacteriaceae bacterium
ACGATTCACGATTTACGATTCACGATTTACGATTCACGATTTACGATTCACGATTGACGGACAATGCTCACTCGTAGATTCCTGCGTGTTCACACACGATCTCGATCAGCATCACGAGGCCACGAATGATCATCCGGGCGCGCTCAGGGATGAGTTGTCCCTTGTTGTCGGTCGTGCCGAGGCCGGGAGAGATGAAGAAATTGGCGTCGTACGAGATCGTCGGGATGATCCCCATCTGCGTCATGCCGTCCTGGAACAGGTGCGAGCCGGCGTACATGTCCTCGATCGAGAAGATCGGGATTCCAAGCTTGCCCCCCTTCCAGCTGTCTTCGTAGTTGATCTCCACCGTACCGCAATTGCGGCTCTTGTAGATCTTGAAGAACGGACGGATCCTCGAGTCGATCTTGCCGAATTCTTCGACCACGATCGTGTGCAGATCGTCGACCGGCTTGGTCAGGACCTCGGGACGTTCAAGGATGGCGCGCAGCGCGGCCAGCTGGCCCGAGAGCCCTTCCTTCCCGGGGTCAGAGCCCACAAAGGCGGCCTTGCCGTACGACGACGCCGTGCCGTATCGCGCGCCATGATAGCCCATGGCGCGACGGAGCGGTACGAGCGACTCTTCTCTACCGATGATGAGCGCACTCGTCGCAGATCCGGTCGCCTTATCCATGCTGAAGATCATGACATCGGCGCCGACCTTTTTGATGTTGGTGCCGATGAACGGAATACCCCAAGCGTTGTCGATGACATACGGGACATTGTATGACCTCGCCAGGGCTGCAATCCCCTTCAGCAGGTTCGGCGTCCCATCCTTGTCCTTGTCGCCGTAGCCGTAGCCAGGCGTATCATAGCCGAGCGAAGCAAATCCGGCCAGCAGGGTCTCGTGGCGCTTCGCCGTCGCTTCCAAGGCCTGAAGCGATTCCTTGACCTTCAGGTTCTTCATCAAGGGCACCGGGTGGTACTTGATGCCGTGTGCCGTGTAGTCGGCACCGGCCATCGGAACCAGAACGGTGTCGAAATTGTGCTGGCGTTTTCCGTAGAATCCCAATTCGCCCGCCGTCGAACCGCGGTCCGCGAGGATGTCCTTGTACTTCGGCGGAAACGGACGACCGTACGACGCCTGGTGATGCGTATGACGCTCGAGGGGTGCGATGTAGCGCGAACGATAGTTGTCGCCGCGTCCCTGGAACGGCGGAGTCATCAGACAGTCGAACGAGGCCCACAGTCCCGCTTCGCACGTGTTGATGGGGCAGGCATCGTATTCATCGCCATAGAAGCCTTTGATAAGCTCGCGGATCTGGTCGACGTAGATATTGAGCGGCACGACCTTTCTGGACTCGACAGCCATCGCATGCTCGATATCATCCCGAAGGGGCGACGGACATCCCGAGATGGCCCCCGTTAGGCCGATGGCCCCCTTGAGCTCGGCGGGCATGTTGAGGGTCTCCGCGGCCTTGCGAGCCTCGGTATAGATCTTCTGTGTGTTCTGCTGCAGTCGCTTGTACATGTGGAAACGGAACTGGGGGCGAGACATGGGGGTATCCTTTTGAGAGCTGAGTGATTTGCGATTGTCGATCTTCAATTGTCGTTTGCCACGGTGCATGCGCACCACACGCAGGTCATCCTGGCCACTGTCCTCTGACCTCTGACTTCCGACCTCTTCTCTAG
>CAZOMY010000072.1:0-4997 GCA_964581115.1 uncultured Ignavibacteriaceae bacterium
GCATCGTGCTCCGCACCGTCAAGGTCTTCCAGTCGCCGGGAAGCGGATTGACCTCGACAGGACGGAAAGGGCTCGCCCTCTATGGAGTGGTCAGTCGCGGAAACACCGGTTCTGCGGCGAACTTGTCAAACATCCAGGGGCTCTCGATCGTCGGCGGCTCATTCTCGGACAATCTCGATGAAGGGCTCAATATCTCGGGTGGGAGCCGCGTGACGCTCACCAACGTTGTTGCGTCGGGCAACGGCACTCCGGGCGACGGCTCGGGCATCAATCTCTCCGGCGTTGCAGGACCCTCGAGCGTCACCAATGCCACGGCTCGATCGAACCGGAGGCATGGCATGAGCATCAGCAACGGATCGGCCAACGTGATCGTCGATGGCGGCGTCTTCAGTCGGAACGGTGGGTCGAGGACGAACGATGGCGGAGGAATTGTGCTGAACGCCGAATTCGAAACGGTGGATTCGGTGTCGATCGGGGGTAGCCTGCAGGCGGACAGTAATGCGACGGCGGGCGTCTGGATCACGGGCAACGGGGGCGGGGTGGTTGCCTCACGTTTGACCATCGGACAGGCCGGGGTCACGCGCTATCGTGGCAACGGTGCGGCTGGCGTTCTGTTCTTTGGCGCGACCGAAGGGGCCGTCGTTTCGGGCCTGTTCATCCGCGACACAACCGCCAATGCGGCCGGAGTTCTGATCATTGGCAGAAATTCTTCTGGGAACAACTCTCCTTCGAACGTCGAAGTGCGCTCGTCCGACTTCTCCGGCGGATACCGCGCCTCCAATCCCGCCATTACGCTCAGTTCGGGGGGGACGTACCGGTGCTCGAGCAACGTCGTTGCCGACGGCAATCGTTTCCAGGATGCGCTCGCCGCCGACAGCATCGAGTCGCTCATCTTCCACAAGCCCGATGATGCTGCGCTGGGTACTGTCGTGCTCACGAATAGCACGTTCCTGCCGGTGGAGCTGTCGAGATTCGAGGCGACCGTCGAAGGGACGACGGTGCGATTGCGGTGGAGGACGGAGACGGAGGTCAACAACTATGGCTTTGAAGTGGAGAGGCGCGAGGAGGGCCTCGAGGAAGCAGTAAGCAGTAGGCAGGTACAGGCAGGTGGATGGCAGGTTGTGGGATGGTTGGACGGAGCGGGAACCAGTGCAACTCCAAAATCGTACGAGTACTCTGACGAGGTCCGTCTACCTCTTGACAACCCACTTTCCATTCTCCCTCTTCGCATCACGTACAGGCTCAGACAGATCGACCTTGACGGAACCGCTCAGTATTCACGCAGCATCACGGTCGAGTTGCCGGCGACGAAGAGTATCGATCCCAAACTGGAGGTCTTTCCCAATCCCTTCAATCCCGAGACGCGAATACGCTGGTCGCTGCCGGAAGCAGGCCCGGCGACCCTGGCCATGTATGCCGTGCATGGCGAGGAGGTCGCGCGACTCTGGGAGGGGGAGGCACTGGTGGGGAGGCGCTATGAAGCAACACTCAACGGTGTCAGGCTCGCCTCGGGCGTGTACTTCGTGCGTCTGACCTCCTCAGCGTCCACGATCGTCCGGCGTCTTGTATTGATCCGATGACTTCCGCCGGATGCTATCGTGTGCGCTGCATCACAACGGATGGAGCTTGAGTTCACTACTCATCGTTCAGATGTCGGCGATCCCACGGTTCCCAAAGATCGAAGTATTGGCGTTCGTGAGCCACTGGCCGCTTTTCTCGCAATAGAAGGGAAAGCCATCTTGGTTGGCCGCGGCCGGGGAGCGTTGTCGGAGACGAAGGACCGCCCGTCGAGCTTACAGAAAGTTCATGAATGATTCATGCATTCCGGCATTCCGACTCTTGACATTGGGCATCCGAAGCGTTATCGTAGCATATTCGATTACGGCGTGCCTATCGTACGACAGGCACGGCCGGAGGTTCTGTTTTGTGTTTGCCTTCGGCTCCACCACGCCTTGAGACGATCAACACAAGTAGTTCTCACCATGAATACAAAAAGCAACTTGCGCGCTGACCGGCGTGAGACCACATTCTACGTTCACGGCAGAAAGGACCACCTCATGAATCACGTTCGTTCACATCTTTTGCTTGCACTGATGCTCCTGGTGCCGGCGGTCTTCGCGGTCGCACAGACCACGAGGAATGTGCCGGGCACGTATGCGACCATCCAAGCGGCGGTGAATGCGGCCGTGGACGGCGACATCATCGCGATCGCCGCAGGTACGTACAATGAAAGCGTCAGCGTTACCAAGGGACTCACGTTTGACGGCGCCGGCGCGGGCTCGACGATCATCGACCCGTCTTCGGGCTCAGGCTTCCAGGTGAACGCAGCTGGCAAGGACGTGACGTTCAGCGACCTGACCGTCACGGGCGCGACGGACGAAGGCATCAACGTTGCCGCGGCCGCCAACCTGACGATCTCGAACGTGACTTCGTCGAACAACGGCAGCGGGAGCGACGGCTCGGGCGTCAACGTCGTGAACGTAACTGGTTCGACCTCCATTTCGAACCTGACCGCGTCGGGCAACAAGCGTCATGGTCTGTCGATCGGCTCATCGGACGTCGCGGTCTCGGGCGGCACGTTCAACGGCAACGGCGTGGCTGGAGATCTGGCGACCGGCAGCGGCATTCTCGTGAAGAGCGAGAGCGGCGCGTTGTCGAACGTCTCGATCGACGGCGTGACGGCCAACGGTAACACATCGGCCGGCATTAACGTCTACGCGACGGGCACGGGCACGGTGAGCAACGTCGACATCGGACAGACGACGATCGTCAACCTGACCGACAACGGCAGCAACGTCGCTCCGGGTCCGGGCGGCGCGGCGGTCCTGATCTACGGCGCGGTTGACGGTACGACGATCACCGCAAACGCGACGAGCACCGGAGCCGTCACGAAGGACGCCGGTCTGGTCGTGGTCGGCACGGACGAGTTTGGCGCGAACTCCCCCACGAACACCGTCGTGTTGAATTCGAACATCACGGGTTACACGGGCTCCAATCACCTGGCCGGGACGATGTATGTCACCGACGGGACGTCGACCCGCATCGGCGTGAACAACGTCGACGCTGTGACGAACAACATGATCAACGGCGTTACGACGGGCTTTGCCGTCGAGGATGCCCTTCAGCACAAGGTTGACAATGCGACGTTGGGCCTCTTCCGCGGTCCGGGCACCGAACTGTATGTGACCCCGTCGAGCGGCTCGATCCAGCGGGCGATCGACATCGCCAACAATCCGTACACGGTCACGCAGATCAACATTCAGGACGGCACGTATGCCGAGAACGTCACGGTGAACAAGGCGGTGGTCCTGAACGGGCAGGGAGCCAACACCAAGATCCAGCCCAGTTCGGGGAATGGCATTGCCGACGTGACGGTGGCTGGCGTGACCCTACAGAATGTCCACATCTATCTGAACTCCGCATTCGCTCCGACGCAGGCGCCGACAGCCACGAACAACACCTTCACGTTCCCGGTGAAGGTGAAGGCGTTCCTCGGCGGCGCGTTTAGCGGTGGAACGATGACGACAACGCTCAACACGAGCGGCTTCATTCCATTGTCGCAACCGTATTCCGGCGCACCGTTCAACTACGCCGGAAGCGAGGCCGTAGCGTCTGTTCCCGCGAATGTGACTGATTGGGTGCTTGTTGAGTTGCGAGAAACATCAAACGGTTCGGCGGTGTCGCAGCGGGCCGTTTTCCTCCAGAACGACGGGCAGGTCCTCGATACGGACGGATCGGTAGGCTACTCGGCGACGACGGTCAAGGCTTCGGGTTACGACCTGTCGTATTTCGTGGTGGTCAAGCATCGCAATCACCTGCCGATCATGAGTGCCGCCGCAGTGTCGCTTCCGAATGCGGCCGCCTATGATTTCTCGACATCCCAGGCGCAGGCTTTCGGCACCAACCCTATGTACGATCTGGGAGGAGTTTTTGGTCTCATCTCCGGTGATGCAAACCTCACTGGTATCGTCACGGCCTCCGACATTTCCGATGCGATCGCGGTCCTCAACCAAACGGGCTACCTGGCGTCGGACGCGAACCTGACGGGAATCACGACGGCCTCAGATATCAGCGAGATGATCACCAACCTGAACAAGGCATCCCAACTTCCCTAACCCAATCCGCACCGGAGGATCAAAATGAAAGTTCTTCGCATTGGACTGTTCCTTGTTCTGGCCTTGATGAGTGTGAGCGTGTTCGCCCAGCGGACCGCAACGCACTACATCTTGAACCCTACTGCGGATGGCACGACGTACTCGTTTGAAATCTGGTCGCAACGGACCAATGTCACAGGTTCGGTGCTGGTCGGCATCACGAGTTACTACTTCGACCTGAATCAGGCGGGTTTCAACTTCGGCGTAGCGCCCGTCCTCTCCAACGTGAACTCGAAGTACACGGGCACGTTGGGTGTGGATGACTACGACCCGATGACGGCTGAGTACGTGAACGTCGGTGGAACCAATAAGCTGGCGATCACGATCAAGTTCACCGGCAACAATACTGGCTTGGCCCAGGCGCTGGTGACGACGGCTCCCAATGGTGAGCAGATGTGCACGGTCACCCTGGCGGTCGCCAACCCGGCTCAGACGGCTTCGCTGTCATGGGACAACGCCAACAGCGCCATGACCACTTCGAACCTGCAGCCGCTGACCAACACCTTCACAGGCAGCGACAACAGCGCGCTCCCGGTGCAGCTGACGTCATTCACGGCGGCGGCAGACTTCCGCACGGCCGAGCTTCGTTGGAGCACCTCGACGGAGGTCAACAACCACGGGTTCGAGATCGAGCGTCGTGAGATCGGCAGCAATGGGGTGTGGGCAAAGATCGCTTTCGTGCCGGGTGCCGGAACGTCGTCCTCGGCTCGCGATTACTCGTATCGGGATGTGAACTTGCCCCCGGGCCGGTACGCCTACCAGATCAAGCAGGTCGACAACGGCGGATCGTTCACCTACTCGGGCAGCGTGGAGATCGAGATCGGCGTGGCGGCGCGCGAGCTG
>CAZOMY010000073.1:0-4565 GCA_964581115.1 uncultured Ignavibacteriaceae bacterium
ATGTCAGCCACGACCAACTTCGCGGAGCTCAAGAAGGTCGACGGCACCCTCATCGCCGTCCCGACGCCCCTCAACAAGAACCGCGAGCCGGACATGACCTACATCGTCAACACGGCCGAGGCGATCGTTCCCCACATGCGGAGGGGGCAGATCTACATCCTCGAATCGACCACCTATCCCGGCACAACGGACGAGGTGATGGTGCCGATCCTTGAGCGAAGCGGACTGAAGCTAGAGACGGATTTCTATGCGGGCTTCTCTCCGGAGCGCGAAGATCCGAACAACCCCGAGTTCCATACGGGCAACATCCCGAAGGTCGTCGGCGGCACCTCGCCCGATGCGCTGGCCGTGGCCGACGCGCTTTACAGCCAGATCGTCGTGCGCACCGTGCCCGTCTCGTCGACACGCGTGGCCGAGTCGGCGAAGCTGCTCGAGAATATCTTCAGGGCGGTCAACATCGCTCTCGTGAACGAGCTGAAGGTGGCCTTTGCGCGCATGGGCATCGACGTGTGGGAAGTGATCGAGGCGGCCAAGACCAAGCCTTTCGGCTTCATGCCCTTCTATCCGGGTCCGGGCCTCGGCGGGCACTGCATTCCGATCGACCCGTTCTACCTCACTTGGAAGGCGCGCGAGTTCGGCGTGACCACGAAGTTCATCGAGCTTGCGGGCGAGATCAACACCGAGATGCCGAATTACGTGGTCGGCAGGGTCATGGAGGCCCTGAACGAGGTGGGGAAGCCGCTGAAAGGGGCTCGGGTGCTCATGCTCGGTCTTGCTTACAAGGCCAACGTCGACGATATGCGCGAGTCCCCCAGTTTCCATCTGATGGAGCTGCTCGAGAAGCGGGGTGCGCAGGTGGATTACCACGATCCGTATATTCCGGTCATTCCTCCGACGCGTGAACATGCAGCATACACCGGCAGGAAGTCGGTTGAGATCAGCGACCGGTACGACCTGCTGCTCATCGCCACCGGTCATGACGAATACCGCAAGATCGACTTCGGCCGGTTCACCATGCCGATCGTCGATACGCGCAATCTGGTCCGGGCTTCCGGCGGACCCCTGTTGCGCGCATGACCGGCCATTGCGTGAAAGCTACCCAGCCATGAACGAACTCCTTCCGTCCCGACGGATGCATGCGCCGTCCGAATGTCACCGGACATCCGTGCTGCGATCCGCGCTGGGCATGGCCCTCGCGGTCGCGGTCGTACTGCTCGCGATCACCTCCGAAGCTCGGGCCCAATCGCGCGATCAGGTCCGAACGGAGGCCGAGTCGCGACTCCGCGGTATGACCCCGGCGGAGCTGCAGCGGAAGCTGCGGGAACTCGGCGTCAGCCGCGAGGACGCCGCCCGACGAGCAGCGGAGTACGGCATCAGTCTCGAAGACTACTTGATCGAAGAGGACCAACAGCAGGCTGAGGAAGAAGAGGCGGCGGTGGAGGAGGACGAGCAGAAGACGAAGAAGCCGCAGAAGAAAGCCAAGGACGCCGAGACGACAAGACGCCAAGCACGACCGACCGACCGCCGGCGCCCGGCCGCCGTCACCGAGCCGCTGTCGGGGTTCGACCTCGATGCTTTTCTGAAAGGCGAGCCGTTCATCCGAAAGGCCCGCCCCGAGATCCCCGGATTCTCCGACCGCAAGGGGGCGGATTCGCTCGATATCTTCGGTCTCGAGATCTTCGCCTACGACCGATCGGCGGTCGAGCCCGCCCTCAACATGGCCACCCCCGCCTCGTACCGGCTGGGCCCGGGAGACGAGCTCGATCTGACCGTGTGGGGAGAGACCAAGCTGAAGCTTCGGTCGACCGTAACCCGGGAAGGTAATCTGGTCATTCCTGAGGTCGGTCCTGTGTCCGTCAACGGCCTGACCATCACGCAGTTCCGGGACCGGCTGATCCGCCGCATGTCGGAAGTCTATTCCGGCCTCAAGAACGGCGAGCCTGGCGCCAACACATTCCTCGACATCTCGTTGAGCAAGCTCCGCACGATCCAGGTCTTTGTCCTGGGTGAGGTCGAACAACCGGGCGGCTACACGCTTTCGTCGATGTCGAACATCCTTCATGCCCTCTACGCGGCGGTCGGTCCCACCATCAACGGCTCGATCCGCGACGTTCAGGCGGTCAGGGACGGCGACGTGGTGGGCACGCTCGATGTCTACGATCACATGATCCTGGGCCGGCGGGGGAAGGAAACGCGGCTGCAGGATGGCGACGTCGTCTTTGTCCGTCCGGGTCCGAAGCGCGTGGCGATCGCCGGACGCGTCGTACGGCCGGCGATCTATGAATTGAAGAAGCAGGAGACGCTGGGAGACCTCATCGCGCTTGCCGGCGGGCTCCGGTTCGACAGCTATACCGAGCGGGTGCATATACAGCGCGTTGTACCGTTCGATCAACGCCGTCCGGGCCGAAGCGATGTTGTCGACTTCGATCTCGCGTTCGCTTCGGCAGAGGATCTGAAGAAGAGCCCGTTCGCGCTGGAAGACGGGGACCTCATCAGCGTCATGCGGGTCGGCCGGAGGTCCGAGAACCGCATCACCGTGCGCGGCCCGGTGAGGCAGCCGGGGGACTTCGAGCTCACCCCGGGAGCCAGGGTGCGCGACATCATGCTCCGGGCCGATAGCTTGGACCGCGACGCCTTCAGCGAACGCGGCACGCTCTACCGTCTGTTGCCAAACCTCAAGCGAGAGGTGCTGTCGTTCAATCCGCGTCTGGCCATGCAGGGAGATCCGGCTCACAACCTGGCACTTCAAACCGAGGACACGCTCGAATTCTACAAGGAGACCGAGTTCTATCCGACGCGAATGGTCTCTATCGGCGGCGCCGTTCAGCGGTCGGGAACGTACCCGCGCTATGAGGGAATGCGCGTGTCTGACCTGATCGTCATGGCCGGCGGAACGCTCCCCAACGCCAAGCTGGACGCCGTGGAGATCGCGCGCATGGATACGGCCTCGGTGGAGCTCTTTGGGGAGATCATCTCGGTCAATTTGACCAGCGAGTTCTGGAAGGGGGTCGATTCCACCGATGCGATCCTCCGAGATTTTGACCACGTGTTGATCCCGTACGACCCGAGGTATTCAAGTCCGAAGACCGTTCGCGTCTATGGATTCCTGATGCTCCAGGGGGACTACACGCTTCGGTTCCAGGGCGAGAAGCTGTCTGACGTCATCGAGCGGGCCGGCGGACTCCGGGCTGGCGCGTATCTTCCGGGTGCCCGATTGTTCCGTCAGGAACGCGAAGGACGGGCGCAGATCCCGGTCGATTTCGAGCGGGCCCTGGCCGACCGCAACTCGCTGGAGAATGTCGACATCGTGGAAGGGGACAGCATCTACGTGCCTCCGCTCGACAACGTCGTCTACGTGAAAGGCGAGGTGTACACGCCGGCGGGCGTTGTCTACCGGAGAGGGGCCTCCCTGTCCTACTACATTCAGCAGGCAGGCGGATTTACCAAGGCGGCGGAATCGGAGGACGTGGCCGTGACGCTGCCGAACGGGCGCAAGTGGGAGCCCGGATGGTTCATCTTCCCCGACCCCGAGATCCTGCCCGGCAGCACCGTGATGGTTCCGCAGAAGCTCGAGACGGAAGACAACACGCTCCCGATCCTTCGAGATATGACGACGATCATGGCCAGCCTCGCGGCGATCACCGTGGCTCTGATCCAGGTCACGAAGTAGGGGAGGGAACAGGAAGTCTGATGTTGCCGACCGCCTGCGGAGGGGCGGGGGGCTTGCTGGAGGTGCACGGGAGATCTTGTTTGAGCAATTCTCTGCCCCGGACTGAAGTCCGGGGCAGTTAAGGAACAAACCCTTCGGGTTTCATTTTGGAGCGGCTGATAGATCACCGCTCAGTGTGCTTCAGGAATTCATTTGATCTCCTCCAGCCTCTGACTGCTCCCCTCCTCTACTAAAGCTTTCTCAGGACTCGAGGAGGGGTGGGCCTGCCCGCCGAAGCGTAAGCGAAGGCGGGGGTGGTGGAAGGGCCTGCGAGAGTCACACTGTCAAAGCGAGATTCCGAATCGTCGCTCTCTATATCAAGAACCTGAACAAGACGCGATGTTCGGAATGACGAGGGTAAGTGTCGTCATCGTCATTCCGAACCCGTTCTACTCATGATTTCTGATGCGAGAGATTCGCCTGCCCGACTGCCACCAGACAGGCGGGGAATCTCGGTTTGGAATCATACAGATTCGCCAGAATCGAGTTTCCCTGTCTGGCTTGACAAGGCCGATCTCTGAAGACAGGGGATCTCCCATTCCAATTCGAAGACCTTGAAGTCGCTCGCCCTCATATCCCTTCTCCTTCCGTTCACCCTCTTCGCACAACTTCGCGTTCCCGCCGATCATGCCACGATCTCTGCGGCCGTCGCCGCGGCGGTCAACGGCGATACGATCTTGATCTCACCGGGCAACTACCTCGAAGGCGTCACCGTCAACAAGAAGCTCACGATCATCGGCGAGGACACGACGGTCGTCATCACGCCTCCGTCGGGCAACGGCATTTCGCTGGCCGCCGACAGCATCGTGCTCCGCACCGTCAAGGTCTTCCAGTCGCCGGGAAGCGGATTGACCTC
>CAZOMY010000074.1:0-4272 GCA_964581115.1 uncultured Ignavibacteriaceae bacterium
GGCGCGCTTGGCGGTTACTGTTCTGACCTCCAGCGGGTTTTTCAGCACCCTGCTACTGCGCCTTGAAGCCATCCAGGGCCGCTTGCGCCGCGATCCCGTCCTGTTCGGACGAACCGCCGCTCACGCCAATGGCGCCGATGTGCTGACCGCCGACCACGATCGGCAGACCGCCTTCGATCGGAATCACGCCAGGCAACCCTAGAAGAACGTTGCGACCGGCCAACGTTCGATCCTCGAAGGTCTTCGTCGGCCGCTTGAATGCGATGGCGGTCTTGGCCTTCTGGATCGCCACGTCAACGCTTCCCGTCTGCGCATCGTCCATGCGCTCGAGCGCCACGAGGTGTCCGCCTGCATCGACGACGGCCGTGACCATCTTCCAGTTGTTCTTTTGCGCCAACACTCGCACAGAGGCCACTAGCTGTTGAGCGGCTTCGAGCGTGAGCGTTCTCTTCGTCGGCAACTCGATCTGAGCTGCCATGCTCGTGGACCCGATCGCCACGGCGGCGAACAGACAAACGGACCTGAGCGGAATGCGCATTGCAGTGCTCCTCCTGTATGATGGGCATGGACGATCCAACCGAATCTACGCGCTTCTTCCTCGAAACGGTAGTTGGTCCTTGACTCCGCATCACGAAAAAGCCCGTCCAAGTCGACCAGAGCATGCGCATCGTCCCATCTCGGACAGGGCCACCTATCCGTCGTCGATCACCATTTGCACCTCTTCCAGCAGCAACGAGCTCAACGAACGCATCGCGCTCCCCTCCAGATGTACGACACGATGGATGCGACGTTTGCGTTCCCGGGCGGAAAGACCATTCAGTGGGACGGCAAGAGCCGGAAGGGCCTCGATACTCACGAGTCGTCGCGCGGAACGATCATCGACCGGACCGAAGGCTCCGCGTGAATCGACCGGGGCGGATGCATCCTAACTGACCGGAGCGGACAGGAATGACAGCGCCGGATGTCGGGCGGCATGGAAGGCGGCACGCAACTCGGGGGTGGAGGCGATATGTCGACCCTTCATGTACATCATCTCTTCCAGGCAGTCCGGGAGAAGGAACCCCACCGCTCTCCGATCGACGAAGGAGCGGTCAGTTCATTGCTCTGACACTTTGCCAACATCGCCTCTCGCACGGGCAAGATTCTGGCGTGTGATCCGGCGAACGGACGCATCACAAACAGCGCGGCGGGGATGAAACTATGACGGAGGGAGTACGCGAAGGGTTGGGAACCGCCTTTCTGACCAGCGCCGTTTGTGCTTCCGTTCCGAAGCACGATCAGTCCGACTTCCCAGAGTCCGGGTCGGACACGAACGAAGCATCCCCTTGAGAACGACGATTCCCGGCAACATGGCCGGGAATCGGGCTTCGCTCAGTTCGTATGATCGCGCTCAGCGGGACCAACGGCGCCTGATCGTCTCGGGCCGCGGCTGGAACCCCATCTTCATGTCGATCTCACGCCGCTCGTTCGCGAGCGCCTCGCCTTGCGTGTCGAACCACTTGTCTTCGGCATGCGGACCACGCACACTGCTCGAGCAGCAGAACATGGTCTTGTTCTCGAATCGCTTGGATGACACCGAGATTTCGATGTCGCGATACGTGGCCTTGGTGGTCGTCAGTTGCTTCATGCTGCACTCCTTCGATCGCGACATGATGTGCGAGAGAACAAAAAAACCCGGCTTGCACCGGGTTTTCGCGGGTATGCTCATTCAAAGATCACATATGAATATACGCATTCTTTCCGTCACTTCCAAAACGACCGTCGATTCGCGACCAGGTGGAGTCAGGAGCGGTCGATGTCAGAACATCCAACCCACCGGTATCGACACAGACGGATAAAAGCGGTCGGACGTGAAGAACGCGCCGGCGAGCACCGCCACGGTCAACCGTCCCTCGCCTACCCAGCGGTAACCGTAGAGGATCTCATAGACCGCCTTCGGACCGGAGTTCGCTTCGATCTTCAGGAGGGCGGCGCCGGGTGACAGCCGTCCCGCATAGAGTTTCAGGACCTCCGATGAGCGATCGATCCTACCGGCGCGAGAATAGAAGGCTTGGATCCCGCTCAGGTTGTGGCCGTCTTTGGCCCAATCGAGGGCTGCATACTGGAACCCGATGGCCCACGACGGATCGAGGGCGCGATCCAGGGCGATGTTGGGTGAAGCGAGGAGGAAATAGACGGGCTCTGCGTTGAGATGCCAATCCTGCGCGGAGGCGGCGACGGAAACAACGAAGAAGAGAGTAAGAATGGTTCGCATGGGTGAGGTCCTAAGGTCTGATCTGTAACGACCACGAATTTTCAAGCGTTCCCCCCCCCCACAACGAAAAACCCGGTCGGGCCGGACCGGGTTGCAACTCTGTTGGCAGGGACAATGAGGCGGGCATCGCCTCGGCGGCTAATGGACCTCGACCATCGTGACCGCCTCGCGCCAGTCCTCCGTTGTCTTGACGAGCCGTTCAGCAAGCAACAGCATCATGCGCTTGGCGATGGCGGGATGTTTCGCTATCAGCTCGTCGAGCGTCACGCGGACATGCAACAACATTGTCGGCTCTTGGGCGATGAGTGTCGCGGTGCGAGGAATGTTGAGAAGGAATCCCAGCTCGCCGATGACGCTTCCCGGCTTCGAGATCTCCGCCACCGTCAGGTCGCGCTTGAACACGCCCACCTTGCCGGAGAGCAGCACGAACCAGCCGCTCGTGACGTCTCCTTCTTCAAGAATAGTCTCTCCGATGCTGAAGTAGAGCCTGGCGGACGGAAGAGCCGCGAATTCTGCAGGAACGGTACCCATACTGATGTGAATCTGCGGAATTCCCTTTCAAGGGTCAAGTGGAGACGGCTCGCAATTGCTCAGCGAAACGGGGATGACCTCCCCGTTCCCACTGCTCCCGAGGGCCCTGAAGACCCGGCCGTTCCTGCTCCCGTCGCCACCTGCCAGCGCTGAAGCCGGTGGTACGCATCGTCCACCTGCAGTTTCTCACGGGCACCTATGTACGGAAGGGAGACGACTGTCTTGAGAGACGCCATGGCCTCGTCCTCCCGGCCGGAGGCACGAAGGGTCGCAGCAAGCTCAAAGTACGCATAGGGAGAATCGGGGGCAAGTCGGATCGCGGTCCTCAACGCCTGTTCGGAATCCGTCAACGTCCCGATGATGTGCTTCCCCAGGATCGTGTTGACCAAGGTCCTTTCCATCCACGACAGTTGCGCGGCTGAGCGATAGTAGATGCCGAGCAATACGTACGACATCGCATGCGTTGAGTCGATCGCAAGGGCCCGCCGGAGGTTGGCTTCGACATCGCGGCCAATGTTGATCTTTTCTCGAATGCTCTTGAACGGGACCAGACTGCCGTGACATAATGCGAGCAGGAACCACGATTCAGCCCGGTCTGGAAACCGGACGGCCAGCGTTTCAGCCGTGACCAATGCGCGACGGTAGAAGACCTCTGAGGAATCCGATCGGCGGAGGGCGAGCCGACCCTCGTCATTCTGGACGCGCGCAAGTCGAATGAGCGGGACGGGATCCGACGGAGTTCGATCGACGGCCTTCTGATAAAATTCGATGGCTGTCGCATTGTCCAGCGCCGCATAGGCCGCATCGCCGCGACGGATCAGTTCTTCCGCGGTTTGGGCCGGCAGGGGTGCCGGTATCGTCAGCGCGAGGCCGAGTGTCCAGAACTGGATTGACATGTAGCAAGATAAGAAACGATTAGCAGCAGGCAATGGTACAGGTGATGAACTTTGTGTTTCTTTATGCCTCTGATTGGTCAAGGGTGACGAAGCAAGGAGCTCCGGAGCGAGTGCCGGGTCGATCTGCAAGAAGCATTGCGTCCAGCGGGGATTGACACAAAGCTCGATGTGCTTCGGCCTGCCGTGGTCGAAGACGGTGGAAGGCGCAACAACGGTTGTGACCACAAGCAAACTGAGCCAACATCTTGCCCGTTTGCGGCGTTCGGTCGTGAACCGGGTTACGAATGCGGCTTGTTCTGTCAGTTGGGACCTCATCACAGGTCCCTCCAAGCAGGCTGACGCTGGCGGTTGTGTGATTGCGGGGAGAGCCCGGTGAAATGCCAGAGGGGGTTTTCGCGGTGATCCTTTTTGAAGTGTCGGTTGAATGACGAATTCGAACCGAAGCCGCAATCGAATGCGATCGAAAGCAGGCACAGATGCTGGTTCCGGGGATCGACCCCCAATCGCACCGACAGATCGTCGATGGACAGGTTGCTCTTCTAGCAGGTTGCGGAAAAACGATTACCGCCCCGCCTGACCGGCGGGCAGGCA
>CAZOMY010000075.1:0-3996 GCA_964581115.1 uncultured Ignavibacteriaceae bacterium
CGAGCAGCATCGCCAACCAGTCAAACCGGGTCAGTTATATCGATGCCCGGATCTTCACCTATGACTACTGGGGTCGGAACCGGGTCGAACGCGACAATACACAACCGGTACGCATTACGCCTACAATACGACGACGAAGACGATCGTCGACAGCATCAATTGGGTGTGGTCGAGCAGTGCTGACGAGCGGAACCGCGGCATCGCGTTCAGCACGGGTGGCGACACCGCCTACATTTGCGTTTTTGGCGGCACGGCCAAGGTTGTCCCCGGCGTCCGCCGATACCGGAAGGTTGTAACAGCCGTCGAGACGATCGACAACACTATTCCGACCGGTTACACCATTGAACAGAACTACCCCAACCCCTTCAACCCGTCGACCGAGATCCGGTTCACAATGGCGAAGGCGGGCGTAGCGACGATCGTGGTGTACGACATGCTCGGCCGTGAGATCGGCGTATTGATCAACGAGTTCGTGCAGGCGGGCACTCATAAAACGACGTTCCTCGGGGAGGGCCTCCCGTCCGGCACGTACATCTATACGTTGTACGCGAACGGCGTGACGGTCTCCAAGAAGATGTCGCTCCTGAAGTAAGAGCAGTTTAGCATCGTCAAGCCCAAAGGCGTCTCCGAAGAGGAGGCGCCTTTGGCGTTTTCAGGAACGAGTCCGTAACGGCCGAAGTGTGACGTGTATGCTTGCAGGACCGTCGAGTTCTGCCTAATTTATCGTCAAACGAACGGAGCCGCTATGATCTGCCGGAAAGGCCTGTGTCTCTTGATATCTCTTGTGAGCGCAACAACCTGGGCACAGCCCCGGATCACATCGGTGACCACTGCGACCACTGGAGAGCAACGCTGGGGATTTGCCCGCTTTGCCCCCGACGGCAAGCGCATCCTCTATACCACGCTCGCGTACGACGGGATCTGGGAGTACACGATCGCCACCCGGGCGACTCGACAGATCACGGCCGACGCCGGCTCGGGCTATCAATTCGCCGTCAGCCCCGACGGAAGGTCGCTCGCATACCGCCGCACGGTGCCCGGAAAGACGTGGCGCGACCGCAGACAGGAAGTGGTATCGGTGAACCTTACGACGAAGAAGACGACGGTCCTCGGATCTGGCCGTTCGCTTTCGACCCCCGTCTACGACGGCACCAGCCCCGCATTCATCCAAAGTGGCGCCGTCTTCAATCCTGCTCCGTCAAAAAACCGGACGGTCGTGCTCGGTATTGACAACGGCAAGGTCCAGCTGCTCGTCAACGGACAGCGGAAGGAACTCGACCCGTTCAACGGGGGAAGTTATATCTGGCCGTCCCTCTCGCCCGACCGCAAGACGCTCTTGGCATACGACATGGACCGCGGCGCTTTCGTCTCAGACCTGAGCGGAAACGTGCTGGCAAAGCTTGGAGGCATGGACGCCCCGGTCTGGACACGCGATGGGGCATGGATCATCTCGTTTGACGAGGTGAACGATGGACACGCCATCACCGGCTCCGACCTCCATGCCATCAAGCCCGACGGGTCGGGCAAAGTGGCCCTCACAGCTACGCCGGATGTCGTTGAATTGTATCCCTCCGCATCGCCGGCCGAAAACATGATCGTCTGCCACACGTTGGACGGAAAGATCCTGTTGATGACGTACGAGGTTCGGCCGTGAGGAGGCGAATCGGGCTATTGGTGATTGGGTATTGGGTGTTGGTGCACCCGACAGCTTTCTCTCAGGGACTCACAGGGCTGAAGATCTGCATCGACCCCGGGCACGGAGGGAACAATCCGGCCAATGATCGGCGGGTCGAGCCTGATGCCGGGAACGTTTTCTGGGAATCCGAAAGCAACTTCCAGAAAGCCCTCCTTCTGAAACCGCTGCTGGAGGCCCGCGGAGCGACCGTTCTGCTGACACGGAATACGAACACCTACCCCGACGATGGGCTTGAGCCCAGCCTCTCTGCTCGAGTGGCATTTGCAAATTCGAACAACGTCGATTGGTTCCATTCGATCCACAGCAACGCAACGGGAGGCACCAACACAGGCACGAATTACTCTCTGATCCTCGTTCGGGAAAAGCGCTCGCTGACCGACCCCGCCGCCAGCACCGGCAACGGCCTCGGCATTCCAGAACAAGCCGACTCCTGGACAATGGCTCAGATCCTGGGGCCAAAGATCCGGTCCTTCATCCGAACAACCTCCGTCCAAGGTCCTTTCTTGGACTGGACCTTCTACGGCGGGACCAGCGGCGGCTTCAGCCTGGGCGTCCTTCGAGGATTGCTCATGCCGGGCGAATTGTCTGAGGGGTCATTCCACGACTACTATCCAGAAACCAGAAGGCTTCTGAACCAGTCGTATCGAGAGATGGAGGCCTACGCGTTATTGCAGTCATTCCAATCTTTCTTCGGCGCTCCGGCGGACGGAGTGGGATTGGTTGCCGGCATCTTGACTGATTACGATGCTGCCAAACCGATCAATCATGTCGTCGTCCGACTGTTACCGGAGGGTCGGCTCTACATGGGTGATGCTTACAACAACGGTTTCTTTGCTTTCGACAGCGTTTCGCCCGGATCTCACTGGATCCGCTTCGAAACTTCCGGTTATCCGCCTGACTCCATGCAGGTGAGCGTTGCCGCCGGCGGCATCACGTTTGCCGACCGGCTCTTCTACGGCATGACACCCGCCACCGTCACCTATTCGTCTCCTCGGCAAGGAGATTCGGCCTTCGCCGTGAACGCATCAATGGGGGTGATCTTTTCACACCCGATGGACACCGCCTCAGTTCGGGCCGCATTCACCCTGACGCCTTCCTTCACGGGCACCTTTTCTTGGACCAACGCCAACAAGACCCTCATCTTTCGTCCAACAGTTCCCCTCCCTTACAGCACGACCTTCGTGCTGCGCGTAGAAACGACGGCCGTGACGCCTGCAGGTATCCCGCTCGACGCCAAGGGCCTTGGCTACCCCAATGCTCATGTGGTGGAGTTTCGAACGGCTCCAGCTCCGACCAGTGTGGAACCGGAAGACCCTTCTCGTCCCTTCACATCGAGCCTCCGTCAGAACTTTCCCAATCCATTCAATCCCCGAACGCACATCGTCGTTCAAGCATCCGCACGGGGTCATGTGACGCTCATCATCTTCAATACGATCGGCCAGGAAGTCGCACGATTGGTCGATGGCATGGTCGAAGCCGGAACCTTCGGCGTGGAGTGGGATGCGGGCGAGAAGCCATCAGGGGTCTATCTGGCCGTGCTTCAGTCTGATGATACGCGGTCGGTCGTCAGGATGCTGCTCTTGAAGTGATCCGAGACACACCTCGGGTTTAACCTCTCGGCGGCAAGGGTGTCCAACAAAGTGTCTAATCCATTCACACACCATTACACCACACCTCTCTTCAAGGAGACCGGTATGAAGCGTATGATCACTCTTCTGTTGCTAGGCACCGTCGTGTTGTCGACAACGGTCCTCGTGGCCCAGGAGACCCCCCGCGTCGACGCGCGACAGAAGGCGCAGAAAGAACGCATCAAAGAAGGGTTGAAAAGCGGCGAGCTGACGAAGCAGGAAGCGACGAAAGTCGTGCGTCAACAGAAGGCGGTCAAGAAGATGGAAGAAAAGGCGAAATCCGACGGCGTCGTGACCCCGGAAGAGCGGGCCAAGCTGCACAAGGCGCAGCAGAAGACCTCGCGCGAGATCGCAAAGCAGAAGCACGACCGTCAGAAGCGGGACTAAGCCCCGCAGCCATCATTAAACGCAGCCGCCATCCTGGAAAACCGGGATGGCGGTTGTGCTTTCTGCTCCCACTTCTGTCATCTGTTTTCAACCACATCCATTGCTCCTCGAGGCAATTGAAATCTAGCAGGGTGCTGAAAAACCCGCTGGAGGTCAGAACAGTAACCGCCAAGCGCGCCAAGCCCGCCCTCGGCCGAGCCGAGGGCGAGGCCGGGGATCGCCAAGTCGATTGGGGGAAAATGAATTGAAATGAACGCGTCTTCTTGGCGAACATGGCTCGCATAT
>CAZOMY010000076.1:0-3743 GCA_964581115.1 uncultured Ignavibacteriaceae bacterium
AGAAAATCGCCGTGTTTAAGGAAATGCCTCACCTGCGTGACGGTGAACGCGGCTTTGCGCTCCACCGCCTCATGCGTGTTGAAAGCGTTATGCGGCGTGAAGAGAACATTCGGAAATGTCAGCAGTTCGCGGACAATGTCGGCCTCGGGCGATCGAGGCAATGACGGATCGCGGAGCGCACCGGCCACTTCGGGTTCATTCTCGAACACATCCAGACCCAACCCTCCCAAATAGCCGGACCGGACCAAATGCCGCAGATCCGACAGCGGCGCATGTTCACCGCGGGCAATGTTCACAAACACCACTCCTGGACGCGCCAACCGCATCCGCTCAACGCCAAAGTAGCCGCGGTTCTCATCCGTCAGATTCATCGCGCAGACGATCGCATCGGCCCAGCGTAGACCCTCTTCCGGTGTCACGTAGTCCACATCCTTATGGCGATGAACGATGTCAACGCCCCTGACCTCCATTCCCACCGCGCGGCTAAGCCGGACGATCTCACTGCCGACCCGGCCGACGCCGACCACGAGAAGCCGCCGGCCAAGACACTCCGAGCCCGTCAGCCCATCTCTTTCGAACCGCAGGAATTGTCCCTGTTGAACCGGCAGTCGTCGGAGAAGCGCCATCGCCATCATCATCGCATGCTCGGCGACAGCACGGGTTGCGTATTCGTCGAGGTAACCGCATGGAACGTCCTGCGAGACGCACGCGCGGAAGGCCTTCAAATGATCGTAGCCCGTACTTCGGCTCAACACCCCTCCGATCTTGCCGACCCACGACGCCGGTACCACCGACTGTGTCCGAATGCTGACGATCCGCGACACCGGATCGGCATGTCCGGTCTCCCGGATGGTCTTCCAGCTGTACTCGCACGAAATGGAGCTCGGCATCAGCCGCTTCAACGCCTCGGCCTCCTCGGCGAAGGCTTCGTAAAAGAAGACATCCATTGAGAATAGTATCAGAGAATAGAGAATGGAAAATGGCAAGGCGGCAAATCCGCGGATTCCCTCCAACCAGCGATCTTTTCTGAAACCTTCCCAACTCCCTCATCCTTCAACCTCTCACCACCTCGACGACCTCTCAAGACACCTTCCCAACTCCTCCCTCCTTCCACCTTTCACCTTGCTTAGATCTTCACCGCCACCGGCCTTACGCCCCAGATCTTCTCTGCATATTCCCGGATCGACCTGTCGGACGAGAATCGACCGATACGCGCCACGTTGATGATCGACTTGCGCGTCCATGCATCCTGATCGCGGTAGGCCTCGTCGACGGCGTTCTGACACTGCGCGTAGGCCCTGAAATCGGCAAGCACCAGGTATTCGTCACGATACCAGAGCGATTCGACGAGCGGCCTGAACAGACCCGGATCTTCCGGCGAGAAGATGCCCGTATTGATCAGGTTCAAGGCTTCGCGCAATTCATCGTCAGCGTCGACATGCCGGCGGGGGTCGTAGCCCGAAGACTTGACGGATCTCACTTCGTCAGCCGTCAATCCAAACAGGAAGAAGTTGTCCGCTCCTACAGCCTCACGGATCTCAATGTTCGCACCGTCGAGCGTGCCGATTGTCAGTGCACCGTTCATCGAGAACTTCATATTGCCCGTCCCCGATGCTTCCTTGCCTGCAGTCGAGATCTGCTCCGACAGCTCCGCCGCCGGATAGATCGCGTGGGCATGTTTCACGTTGAAGTCGGGGATGAACACGACCTTCAACCGACCGTTCACGTCCGGGTCGTCGTTGACCGTGGCGGCGACGCTGTTGATCAGCTTGATGATCAGCTTGGCCATGAAATAGCCGGGGGCCGCCTTGCCGCCGAAGATGACCGTACGCGGCACGACGTCGGCCTCCGGCGCGCGCTTGATCCGTTGATAGGCCGACACCACACGGAGGATATTGAGGTGCTGGCGTTTGTACTCGTGGATGCGCTTCACCTGGATATCGAACAGCGACGAAGGATCGACCACGATCCCCGTCCGTTCCCGGATGGCTGCCGCCAGACGCTCCTTGTTCGCCCGCTTGATCGCCGCCCAACGTGTTCGCACGGAACGGTCTTCGGCGAATCGCTCAAGCTTCGGCAGTTCGTCCTCCATGTCGTGTGCCCACGAATCTCCGATGAGTTCGGTGATGAGCGATGACATCTGCGGGTTGGACATGACCACCCAACGCCTCGGCGTAACGCCGTTCGTCACGTTCAGGAATTTTTCCGGCGACAGAGCGGCGAAGTCGTGCAGGACGTCGCGCTTGAGCAGCTCGGTGTGGAGAGCCGCCACGCCGTTGACCGCATGGCTTCCGATGGTCGCCAGGTTGGCCATGCGAACGTACTTCGGCCCCGCCTCGTCGATGATCGACAGCCGCGCGATCGCCGACCCGTCGAACGTGCCCAGGGCCCGTACCTCGTCGAGAAACCGCTGGTTGATCTCGTAGATGATCTCCAGATGTCTCGGCAGCAGGTCGCCGAAGAGCGGAAGCGGCCATTTCTCGAGCGCCTCGGGCAGGAGCGTGTGATTCGTGTACGCGAACGTCTGCTGCGTGATCGTCCAAGCCTCTTCCCATTCGATCCCTTCCTCATCGACCAGCAGACGCATCAGCTCGGCGACGGCAATGGACGGATGGGTGTCGTTGAGCTGGATCGCGTTCGTCTTGTGGAACGACCTCAGGTCGTGTCCCCGCAGCTTCTGGACACGGATAAGGTCGCGAAGTGAGCACGAGACGAAGAAGTACTGCTGCTCCAGACGCAAGCGCTTGCCCCGGATCGCCTCATCGTTCGGATAGAGGACCTTGGTGATGTTCTCCGAGGCGACCTTCTCTTCCACCGCCCGCCAATAGTCCCCTGCGTTAAAGGCCTGAAAGTCGAACGCCTCCGAGGCCTCCGCCTTCCACAGCCTCAGCAGGTTCACGGTGTTGACGCGGTAGCCCGGCACCGGAATGTCGCACGCAACGCCTCGGATCGTCCGGTCGGGCACCCAGCTCACACGATACTTGCCGGCGTCGTCCACCCAATGTTCCGTGTGACCTCCGAACCCGACGGGAAACTCGATCTCCGGCCTCGGCACTTCCCATGGATTGCCGAGACGCAGCCACTTGTCCCCCGTTTCCACCTGCCAGCCGTCGCGGATCGTCTGATCGAAGATGCCGAACTCATAACGGATGCCGTAGCCGACCCCCAGGATCTCCAGCGAGGCCATTGAGTCAAGGAAGCAGGCAGCCAAGCGGCCAAGTCCGCCGTTGCCGAGACCCGGCTCCTCTTCCTGATCGAGAAGCTCATCCAGATCCTGACCGAGGTTCGCCACGGCCCTGCGTACCTGGTCTTCGATGCCCAGACACACGAGGTGACTGCCAAGCTGTGGACCGATCAGGAACTCGGCGGATAGGTAGCTGACCGATTTCTCCTGATTGCCAATGAAGGCCTCGATCGTCCGCATCCAGCGATGGAGGATCCGGTCGCGGACGGTGTACGCCACTGCCATGTACCAGTCGTTCTTAGTGGCGGTACGCGGAACGCGGCCTTGGATGAGGTAGAGGTTGTCCCTGATATCCTGTTCGATCGCCTCGGGCGAAAGCCCGGTGCGGACCTGATCGACCTCTTTTTTGCTCGTGCTCGATCGCGTCGGCGTGGAACGGAGGCGAGAGGGGCGTTTGGAGCGGGGCGTGGCGGCCATGTACGCACTCCAGGGGTATGCAGGGGATCTTTGCTTGCGGCTGTCTTTGGTGCTTGGAACTTGAACCTGTGCCGATCTTTGC
>CAZOMY010000077.1:0-3717 GCA_964581115.1 uncultured Ignavibacteriaceae bacterium
CCGGTTCCTTGATCGGAGCGCCTGAAACGAGCAGGAATCGGATCCCCTCGTCGCCCGCCTTCACGACGATCTCGTCTCCGCTGTCGAACAACACCAGCGAGCGGTCCCCGGTCAGGTCACGGATGACTGTTTCACCTGGCCCCGGTGGTTCCGTGAGGACTCCGAGCGGTTGCGAGGCGTCCCGGAATGAGCCCGAGCCCTGAAAGACATACGCGAATGCGTGTCGGGACGACTCCACCGGGAGTCGTTTTCTCTTTCCTGGCGGGACGAACACGTCGAGGTATCGGGGCTCGGCGGCGATGCCGTCCACAGGGCCCCGCTTGCCCCAGAACTCACCGCACACAATGCGGACATTCGTGCCATCGTCGTCGGTGACCTCGGGAATCTCCTTCCCCTGCACGTCCTGGTAGCGCGGTGTGATCAACTTCATCGTTGACGGCAGATTGGCCCAGAGCTGAAAGCCGTGCATGATGCCGCGCTCGTTGCCGGCGGGCATCTCTTGGTGCAGGATCCCGCGCCCGGCGGTCATCCATTGTACGTCACCAGCCCCCAGCGAACCCTTGTTGCCGAGACTATCCTGATGTGCAACAGTCCCCGCCAGCACATAGGTGATCGTCTCGATGCCCCGGTGCGGATGCCAGGGGAATCCGGCGAGGTAATCGGCCGGACGATCGTTCCGGAAATCGTCGAGCAGGAGGAAGGGGTCGTAGTCTTCCGTGTCGCCGAACCCGAACGCGCGCCGCAATTTGACTCCAGCCCCTTCAATAGTGGGCTGGGATTCGATGATGCGTTTGACGGGACGGATGGACATGGGTGGCTCCAGAGTTCCAAGACAGAAGCTGAACACTGATGACACAGAAGAAGGGGATGATCACAGATCAGTAGTTATCGTTCCTTTTCAGTGTCATCTGTGCTCAATCTTTGTGATGGAAGCTGAACACTGATGACACAGAAAATGGGGATGATAACAGATCAGTGGTCATCGTTCCTTCTCGGTGTTATCAGTGTTCCGCTTTTTCGATAGAACCAGGCGACCTTTTCGGTCGTTTGTAAAAAGTCTCCTGCGAACTTCCGGCCGCCGACCGAAGTTGAGGAGCAGCCCCACTTCAACGTCCGTAGCCCGGAGATAGTTGATCAGCTGATATTCATGCTCCGGTGCAAGGCGTTCGACCGCTTTGATCTCGATCAAGACCGAGTCCTCGACGAGTATATCAGCCACGTAGTGTCCCACGAGAAGTCCATGATAATGCACTTCGATAGGTCTCTGCCTGGATGCCGACAGGCCGCACTCTTCTAGGTGGATCATCATGGATAATTCGTACACGCGTTCGAGAAACCCATACCCAAGCTCATTGTAGACCTCATAGAAGCACTTGATGATCGCTTCGGTCAACGATGCGTGCAAGTAAGCCATCTCCCCCTCCGGATGCACCGACAGGGGATGATAGCAAACAGCCAGGTGAGATGGAAGGCGCGTACGCCGCTCAACCGGTGCCGACGGACCAGGCTGAGACGACGTGTACCGTCGATGCCTTCACCGAATATCCGAACCGCCACCGCTGCACCGCAATGACCCACGAGCCGTCTGATTGTTCCTTGATCCTGCGGTACGCATGCGGATGCGGATCACGGGAAAGTGTCGTTCGGAGATAGGTGCGGAGGGTTGACCGCTCCTCAACCGGCAGCTTGCGCAGAACGGCGGAGATGGAGGAGGCAAAGACCACCCGGTAGGCCGCCTTGGTTCGCTCATGCGACATTGAGATCCAGCCGTCTTTCGCCCTCGGCTTTGATTCGGCATGCGGTATGTAGGGCTTGATATCCAATATCGGCGTGCCGTCGAGCATGTCCGGATTCTCGATCCGAACGGTCCGACCTTTGATGCTCAGCAACTTGCACAACGAGAGGCCGATGGGATTCGGACGATGCGGCGAACGCGTGGCGAAGACGCCCCGCTTCTTTCGGTCGCCGACGGGCGGCAAGACCATCGGCTTCCAATTCCGGTTCTCGTGGAACCAGAACAGCACCCAGATGTAACCAAAGCCCTTCAGATCCTGCAGGGCTTGCTCGAAGTTGTGACCGGGCTCGAGCGTGATCGTTCCGACAGTCCTGCGTGACGATGTACCTGGCTGACGCGGTGCGGCGTACTTGGAGGAATAGGCGGTGCGGATCGTTCCGATCGGGCGGCACTGCAATTGTTCTGCGTTCATATCTCCAAGATACAGTCAGAAGCTCGCTCGGCCAAACCGAACGTCCGTTCCCATTCCTGCAAAAATCGAAGGGATGGTTCTTGACACCGGCATCCGTGCAGGTCGCGGCCTCAGTTTTCGCGGAATTCCGCTGTCCTTCCATCTCAGACATGTCGGATCGGTTGGCAGGATTCTTGAAGGCGACAGTGAAGTTTGACACGACCACCTATTCCTCACCCGGAGGTCCTCATGAACCGCCGCTCCTTCCTTCGCAACTCCCTGGCCCTCCCGGCCATGGCTGGAGCCATTCCCAGCATGCTGAAGGGTGGGTCCCCGATGCCTCATCCCGATTCCCCGATCCCCGATCCCCGATCGCCGATCCCCGCTTCTTCTCCCTACCACCTCGTCGCCGTCAAAGGAGGCGAGCCCGACGTGATGTTTACGAAGGGGATCGAAGCACTCGGAGGCATGACGGCGTTTGTCAAGAAGGGACAGAAGGTCGTGGTGAAGCCGAACATCGGCTGGGATGTGACTCCGGAACGAGCGGGGAATACGAACCCCAAGCTTGTCGAGGAAATCATCAAGCAGTGCTACCAGGCAGGCGCGAAGGAGGTCACAGTATTCGACAACACCTGTGACAACTGGGAACGATGCTACCGGAACAGCGGCATCGAACGCGCGGCGAAGAACGCTAACGCCAAGGTCGCACCGGGCAATTCCTCCGGATACTATCAGGAGGTCAAGATCCCTTCCGGCGTCTCGCTCAAGGATGCCAAGGTCCACGAACTCCTGCTGACCGCCGATGTCGTCATCAACGTGCCGATCCTCAAGGACCACGGCGGAACGCGTCTCACGATGTCGATGAAGAATCTCATGGGTGTCGTGTGGGACCGTCGCTACTGGCATCGTAACGACCTGCATCAGTGCATTGCCGACTTCGCCACGTTCCACAAGCCCACGCTCAACGTTCTCGACGCATACTACGTGATGAAGCAGAACGGTCCGCGCGGTGTCTCCGTCGATGACGTCGTGCAGATGAAGTCCTTGCTGATCTCGACCGACATGGTAGCGATCGACGCTGCGGGGGCGAAGTTGCTCGGCTTCGAACCGTCCGACATCCGACACATTGGCCTCGCTGCGACGGCGGGAGTGGGGAGGAGCGATCTGAGCGCATTGAATATCAGGCGAATATCCTTGTGAGATCGTGAGGGTGAATAGGGAACAGAGAAATGTGAATGGGAATGCGGGGTCAGGGGAAATCACGGCCCACGTATCACCTTCCACCCATAACCTCTCACCTTTCACCGCTCTTCCTCGGGACCCATGCATCTCCTGCGACGCACACGTCACATCGTCTCCACCGTCATGGCTCTCGTGGTGGCGGCGGTGTTCCTCGATCTCGGCCACGCGATCCCCTCGGCCGTGATCCGCCTCGTCACTTCGCTGCAGCTTGGTCCGTCGATCATCAACGCCCTCACCGGCGCGTCGCTCGCCATGGCTGGAGTGGCGTTCATCGTTCTCCTGACCATGC
>CAZOMY010000078.1:0-3278 GCA_964581115.1 uncultured Ignavibacteriaceae bacterium
GTCGTTGCGGCCGGGGGCGGACTGAGTCATGGCAATCGAGTTCTTGGAAAGGGGTGGATGTGTTCAACATCCGCACTTTCAAGGACATTCTCCAGCGCCGAAAACGCAAAGGGCGGCACGTAGCCGCCCCGAGCGAAGCTGTCGGATCATGGTCGGAGACGCAAGGCTATTGGTGTCCATTTCCGGCCTCGATGGAGGTCCGTTCGGTCGTCCAATCGTTTCCGTTCCAGTATTCCACCTGTCGGTATACCTCCAGTGCTTTGGCCCCAAGCTGTCCTTTGGGCAAGATCCCGGCGCTTTGCATTGCTGCGATGTCGACGTGGGTGTCGCTCGTGGGCCGCACCGACTGCACATTCATGAAGCGATCGAACTGCACGTCGAACATGACCCTTGCCTCACCGGGATACGTCTGCACCTTAAAAACGAAATGGCTCGAATCCACCGTCCGAAGCTGACTCAACCGCAAGCCAAGCCCGAGTGCGCGATCGAACGGACCTCGAGGGAGGCGAATGTAATACCTCTCGGCCTTCGATCGCGAAAACCCAAAACCCGGGGTGACTGAACTCTCAGTGCGACCGACGACACGGCGTGGGTCCAGCACGACCAGCACGGCCCGAACGCCGGACGCTCCCAGGCTGTCTTCGGCCTCGTCGTTCGAACCGATGAGGAGGATCTCCGGCGACTGATCGCCGTCCAGATCATACAGATACGGACCGATCAGATTGCCTTGATGCCAGTATTCCCCGATGACCATGCCCTGCGGACCGTAACGTATGACGGCGCAAGGAGAGCGCTCGTTGGTGATCAGGGCGAATACCTCCGCGGCAGCTCCTTCGCCGCCGCGGATCACGTTCATGGTGAGGACGGCCGATCGTTCGGGATACAGAGTACCCCGGAATGTTACTGCAGGCATATCCCCGAGAAGCGCCCGCACCGAACCTTCCGCATTGAAGACGGCCAGTCGCGATCTGAGCGACAAACGGGGATCGGATGAAGACGTCACGATGAGCACCTCGTTGCGACCGTCACCGTCCAGGTCGACAACGCGCGCGGGTGAAAGGTCAGGATCGAGCGCCGTCGAAGACCTCAAGGTCGATGCGTCGATCACCGGAACATGCCACAGCTTCTCGTTTCGGGCGTTCAATACCTCGACGAGATTCTGTTGCACGTTGAAGTTGACATGGGAGGGAGATCCATCGGGCCGTAACCACACCGATGCCAACCATGCCATTGCCGCGAACGCCACCACGGTGCCCCCCGCCGTGGCCTTGCGATGACGCGACATCCAACGCATCAGCGTCCCCCGCTCCGGGATTGCCATCGGGGCTTGATGATACTGCGGATTGATCGCCAGTACCGAACCTTCCGGCAATCGAGCCGGGTCTGAACCAACCTGGACCGCCTGGTAGAACTCCTTCATCTCCTCGAACAGCTCACGGCATTGACGGCACGCTTCGACATGCCGCAAGATCTCCTCGCGACGGTCCGCCACCTGCGGACTGTCAAGCAGGAAAAGCTCGATGGAACGTTCGTTGAGGTGATCCGACATCATGACGTTGACAGGCTATCCTTGCCGATGAACCCGAGTGCTGAAGGTTCTGTTCGAGAGCGGTCGAGATGTCTCAAGCATTCCCTCAGAACCCGCGTTGTTCTGAACACCTACTTGCCAGGGGGACGTTCGTAGGAGGAATCAGGAGCAACTACACACGTATGCGGAGTTCTGGCGGCCCTACTCTCATCGCAATCCATTGTTGCTCCTTTTCTCCTCCTCGCGTCCTTCAAAGGAGTTCGCGCAGCTCCGCTTGGACGGTCCGTTTTGCCTTCCTCACCATGTACTCGAACAGCGCACGATGCACGGCGCGATAGCTCTCGTGCGTCAAGCCTGATAGATGGCGGCGCAGATACTCCGACTGCGACACGTCGGAGCCGTCGTTGTGGACATACGTGTCGCGCAGGATCTCGGCGATGGCGCGTCCGTAGCAGTCAAAGATGTCTGCCGACATCTTCGCCGAATGCACGTACGCTTGCCGCAGGTCATCCAAGGCGGCCACGGTGGCCGACTCGACGATCGCGCCGACATCCCTCATCAGCAGGTCGTCATCCATCGTGATCACCTGTGCCGCCGGGACTGAACCGCGCGACGACAATCGCTTGAAGGCCACGGCCAGGTCGATCAACCGCGCCGATGAGGGTGTTCCGCCGCCGCACAGCAGGCCTCCGAACGCCTTGAGTACTTCCGGAGCTGTCGCACCCGGACGATGATGCAGAGCGGTCCAGTGCTCCACCCGCTCGAGCGGCATGACGGGGAGGGATTCAGGATGCTTTTCGTGTCCGGCCGGGCAGATCATCGTCTCCCCGAAGCGCCGGTACGACGCGAGATGAGGGGATCGTTTCAACCCCAACTTGACGACGCGGATGATACGGGCCAGCACCGGGTCGTGCTCGCGATAGAGGCGGAAGATCCCGTCGGACACCGCGGTGAATACCATGGAGCGAAAGTGATGCACGAGGTCGGCGTCGTCTACATGTGACGGCTCTCGTTCACCCGAAAAGACGGCGTGGATCTCTACGAACCGCCCCGCTGCGTCACGCTCAAAAAGCTCGGCGATGCAATCAAACGCAAGACCGTTGAGAGGGATCTGGAACGACTCGAGGTGCAAACGCCCGGAGCCAAGCAATTGGCGAAGCCGCGTCAGCGCAAACTGGAGCGCAATGCGGGCCAGCGCCGTGACGTCGGCTTCAGACGCACGATCCGAAAGCACGGCCGTCAGCCGGGAACGGAGCTCAGCAAGGTGGGGCGGGAGCATGGGAGCGAATGATCGCCCCCAAACTTAGCAAACGGAGAACGGGCATACAATATCGGCGGGAAGCCCGTCGGTCAGTTTCTCTCATGCTTACCGAACAACCTTCTTTGCTTGCAGCTCCTGACTCAATTCAGAGGCATGGAAGACTTCCGTGATTTTTGAGAAGATCAGCGTCATTCGATCCCCGCGGGTGGATCGAGATCCAGGGGCCGCGTTCTCGGAGGCACTCTCTTGTCTGTCTCTCAGACGGTCCCCCTCCGATCACCCTCCTCCCACCTCGTCAACCTTCCTTCTCGATATTCTCCGGCTACCACGCGACCATTTTCTTCGCTTCGAACCGCTTGACCGGACGGTTCTTCTGGTTCTCGATGTAGGTGCCGATCAATCGACCCTCCGAAACACGGAGTTGCCACACGCCTGGATGCTGAAGGATGCCGTCGGCCACCCAGCCCCCTTCATGCATCGTCCGGCTCA
>CAZOMY010000079.1:0-2808 GCA_964581115.1 uncultured Ignavibacteriaceae bacterium
GTTGATTCTAGCAACTCTTGCGAAAAGACTCAAGCAGGCGTTGCCGCCGACCTGACCAGACTCCGCCATTCTTCCGGAGGGGGCGTGCTGATCGTCAGCGTTGGAACCGGTTCCTGCACAAATGCGCGGAGGATCTTGTACGTGTCGTAGTCGAACCGATGTGTGCTGGGTACGAACGGCTCAAGGCCGGAACCTGTCCGGGTCAAACTACCGACCAGAACCCAGTTGTCCACCAGGAAGATCTCTTCACGCGCCCCCTTTCTCCACCTTTCACCGCCGGAGGCCCCATACTGCTCACGCGAAACGTGAAACTTTTTTTCTTCTGAGCCACCTTCCAACTGCTTCCTCTCCTTGATCACTAGCGGGCCCTCGAACGGCCACGCCAGGATCCTCCGCTCTCCAAAGGCCTCTTCGACACGCTGGTTGTAGGTCTCCGGCTCTTCTTCCCCGATGCAGGCGCCCGCACAGCGGCCCAAGTGGTAGGAAAAGCATGGACGAAGAGCAGCATGGGGCGTGTGGCGTTGGCCAGATCTTGGCGAGGGGCTGGGGGCTCGACGGTCCACGCTCCGATTCCCGTGCTCCTCGCTCCATGCCCCATGCCGATCTCTTCTCCCTTGTTCTAACCCAAGCAGAACCGGACAAAGGCGCCGCTCTCTCACCGCCGCCTCCAGGAACTCTTTCGCCTGCGTCGTGTGCTTGAAGACCCCCAGGATCAGGCTGCTCTTGCGCGGGTCGATGCCGTCCACAGCGCGCAGGTGGACCGTCAGATATCCTTGGGACGTCATCCGTCGCTCGGCAATGACGATCCGCCTTCGCTGGCGTTGAGCCCGGTTGAACATGGGCTTGAGCTCTTTGATGAGTTTCGACTCAAGCAACAGCGCCCCCAACTCGCCGGCCGTTTCGCGCGTTTCGATGCGGCGCACGCGGCTCATCATCGTCCGCTCCGACCGGTCCCGAAAATGCGCCCGCACCCTCGCCTTCAACGCTTTCGACTTGCCGACGTAGAGGAGTTCGTCCTGCGTGCCATAAAAGAGGTAGACGCCGGGGGTATTGGGTAGTGGGGAGAGAAGAGTGGGGATCGGAGGGCGGCGGGATGGCATGAGAAATCTTATGCAAAACTATGGTAAGGAGAAAGACGTAAGGATGGAGGGGACAGGTCGAGGGAGGTCTTCCACCTCTGAGGGCATCTCAGTACATTGGAATGTCTGCTCTTGGTTCTTGGGGCTTTACGTTGAGAATTGGTACTTGGTGCTTCATGAGAACCAAGTTCCAGGAAGGGTGCGTGGAGGTTCTGCTCCCTCCCTGGCCCCGCCTCAACGAGGAGGTGATTGTTTGCATTCTCGTGAGCATCGCGGGCGGCCTACAAGCGCGCGTAAATGAAGATCTTGGAACCGCGCTCCGATCGCAGATTTCTTGACGAATCTGGCCTCTGACCTCCGGCCACTGTCCTCCGCAAAGGATCTCATGATGACGTCCTGGAAAGACATCGAACGCTTCGCCCGACACGGAAGCCCTCCTCCGCCGAAGCGCGTAGAGAAGAGTGATGAGGAATGGAAGCAAACCCTTACGTCTGAGCAATTTGCCATTGCTCGGAAGAAAGGAACGGAGCGGCCGTTCTCGGGCGAATACTGCGAGTCGCATGAGCCGGGCATCTATGCCTGCGTTTGCTGCGGTACTCGGCTCTTTGATTCCAGCACGAAGTTCGAGTCGGGGACCGGATGGCCGAGCTTTACCGAGCCGGCGGCACCGAACGTGATCTCGTATCACGAAGACAGTTCATGGGGCATGTCGCGCATCGAAGTGCTCTGCGGCGTCTGCGACGCACATTTGGGACACGTGTTCCCCGACGGTCCGGGCAAAGACGGCCTGAGATACTGCATCAATTCGGCGTCTCTGAGGAGAGTCGAAAAGCCCGAGTAACCGATGCTCTTGGCACTTGGGATTTGAACCTGGGATTTGGCGCTTGAAACTTACGTTCAAGCTCCAATCTCCAAGTATTTTTCACTCAATTCTTTTGACTCATTCCTTTTTCTTATGTCTTCCTACGACTCCACCGACTTTTCCACCGACGTCCTCGAACGCTCCAAGTCCGTCCCCGTTGTCGTTGACTTCTGGGCCGAATGGTGCGGGCCCTGCCGCATCCTCGGCCCCGTGCTGGAGAAGCTTGCAGCCGAAGCCAACGGCCGCTGGGAACTGTGCAAGGTGAACACCGAGCGCTTTCCCGACGTCGCGCAGCGCTATGGCATCCGGAGCATTCCGGCCGTGAAGCTCTTTGTCGACGGGCGCGTCGTCAACGAGTTCGTCGGAGCCCTTCCCGAAGCTCAGATCCGACAGTGGCTCGCTCAGGTTCTGCCGGACCCACATGCGACAGCTGTCGCGCAGGCCGAAGCTCTTCTGCTGGCGGGCGAACATGAGCAGGCGGCCGCCGTTCTGCGTCCGGTCCTTGCGGATTCCCCGGAGCATGGAGGCGCGCGCGTTCTGATGGCGCGGGCGGTCCTGTACAACGATCCGAAAGCAGCTGTGCGTTTGGTGGAGGGGATCGACGAGGCAAGTTCGGTGCATTTCGTGGCCGAGAGCATTCGGACGATGGCGGCGTTGTTGTTGCGCAAGCCGGAAGACTTCCCCGAGGCACCGGCCCGGCGGCTCTATCGCGAGGCGGTCGAGGCGCTGCGGAAGCGGGACTTTAACAGGGCGCTGGAGCGCTTCATCCGGGTCATCCGCGACGACCGCATGTATGACGACGACGGCTCACGGAAGGCGTGTGTGGCGATCTTCAAGTACCTGGGGGAAGACCATGAGGTGACGGTG
>CAZOMY010000080.1:0-2635 GCA_964581115.1 uncultured Ignavibacteriaceae bacterium
CCTACTCGGTTCCCCGCTCCTCCTTGGATCGCTCACAACAGCCGCTGCCGGATGGCCTTGGCGACGGCTTCGGTCGATTTGTTGACGCCCAACTTCTGATGGATCGAGCGCAAGTGGGCGATGACTGTTCCGACAGAAATGCCGAGGCGCATTGCGACAGCAACACGCGTGCCTCCTTCGGCGACCAGGCGGAGCACTTCGATCTCGCGAGACGAAAGCGGAACCTCGTTCGCCGATTGCGGGGCTGCGCTGATGCTTTCCAGAAAGATCGTCAGCACGTCGGGGTCCATGTGTTTCTTTCCCGATACGGCCACGTGCACAGCCCGTACCACTTCTGCCAGTCCCGCCGATTTCAGGACGTAACCGTACGCTCCCCGCTCCATTGCCCGCCGAATGTTTGCCTCGTCATCGTTGATGGTGAGCATGATGATCTTTGCCGACGGCATGGCCGTCTTGAGTCGTGGGAGCGCTGCGATGCCACTCATGCCGGAGAAGTTGATGTCGAGGAAGATTATGTGCCCCCCCCCCCCGGAATTCCGCTTCCCCGTCCACATGCTCGCAGCGCTTCCTCCGGGGAGGCAAAGGCCCGCACCTCACCCTTGAGGTCCAGCCTCAGTCCGTCGGCCAACACCTGACGATACTCGTCGTTGTCTTCGATGATCCAGATCGTCAGCGGCTTTTGGTCCATGACATCCATGTGGGTCAGGATGCTGACTAGAATGCACAAAGGCAATACTACAATTGTAGTACTGCTTTCGTACGTGCGCCGATGAGTTGCCATCGACGAAGAGAGCTTCGGGTCGAGGTCGGATTTACGACAACCATCCGCGATCTGCTCGACAAAACTCGATGTTCGTGCGCTGAACTGCGGCATGCACTTTGTCCTGCCAAGCGTTCGGAGTTCCATCGTTATACCCTGATTCTCACCATCTTGTGCCAGAGATCCCATGAGAACTCTTCTGATCACCCTTCTTATCGGTTGCTTTACTGCATTGAATGCACAAACTTATGACTGTGGCAATCGGCCGGCGTCCGGCGGTTCGACGTCCATCTGTTATGGATATGCGATCTCGCGAGCGTTCGGGTATACCGGAAACGAGGCGGTCAACTACCGCCCTACGACTTCGTGGATCTCGTCGATACAATTCATGTGGCGTTCGGGAACGGATTTTCTCGAGGGGGACATTGTTCAGTGGGGCTCTCCTTCGGCCAACCCGACGAGCGGGCTCTCGGGAGCGAATGCACACGCCGCGTATGTCGTTCAGATCTCCAACGTCACCAACACGCCCGATGGAGATCGAGCAATTGGAGCGGCAGGGCGGGTGCGGGATGAAGAGCCCATTTACAGTTCCAATTGGAGTAACGTCACGCTCGCCGAGGTCAATGGTGAAGGTGCCGGGGAGACGTCGAGCACCCTCATGAGCACCGTCAACTCGCGCGAAGAGGGAAGGAACTACGTTTACAAGGGCTACTGGCGGTTGAGGGATGAATACAAGTGTAAGCTCACCTTCAGAAACAGCATCGACAGAGGAACCATCTACTTTGGCAAGTCGGCCGCCGGAGACTACATCAACCATCCGTCGGGAGCGTATCTCTTCGCCACCTACAATACCTCGATCCCCGCGAAGGCAGAACTTTCGCACACCGTCAACGGCGTCAAGTGGAATTTCTACAACTTATGGAAGGAAGGTAATGCCGAGCGCTTCTATACTCAAGAAATCACTGCTACCGTCGGTCGCAACGATGCGACTTGGACCGCTTGGTATTCTCAATACGGAACACCGAGTACGCATGTCTTCTTTGAGCTTCGTTCCGACAATCTCCCGATCAACTCAATTCTTCGCATCAACAACGAAGACAAGGTATCTCCTTCGCCGGGGTACGCACCGGGCGCGGTGACGGCCGTGCTGTATCAGAACCTTATGGTCGACCGCGTTCACTATTCGTTTGTCAATTGGACGGGCGGCTCCACGAGTCTGACGTTGAGTCCATCTTCGGCAGGCACTTATGTAGCAAACTACCAGTTCGACTACATTCTGCCCCCTGACGACATGAATACATACGGTTCGGTGGTGGGCGAGCCGATCAAGATCTCTTGGAGAAAAGTGTCGAATGCGTATCAGTATGTCGATACGATCGAGGTGTGGCGGAAGGTGAACAAGAGCGGCAACGGAACGTTGCTCGCCCGACTCTCTCCGACGGCGACGGAGTATGTGGACTACGACTACACACTGACCGCCGGCTGGACGCACGACTTTATCGAATACAGCGTTCGCCTTCGGTACAAGACCCCGGTGCGAGAGGTCTATTCGTCACATTGCTGGTTCACCGTTTTCGGCAATGGGGAGATGCAGCCCGAGGCCAAGCCCGACGACGCAGAGGTGGTCGTTTCTTCCACGACACCTGAACAGTTCTTGTTATCGGCCTATCCCAACCCGTTCAATCCATCCACGAATGTCTCGCTGACGCTTCCGGTTCAATCGTACGTCGAGGTCCGTGTCTTCGACGTGACGGGCCGCAAGGTGCGGAACCTGTTGCAGAAGGACCTTGCCTCAGGCATGCAGACATTCGCGTGGGACGGGCTTGATGACGGAGGAACCAGGGTCGCCAGCGGATTCTATATTCTACAGACGGC
>CAZOMY010000081.1:0-2143 GCA_964581115.1 uncultured Ignavibacteriaceae bacterium
GGGGCGGTAATCGTTTTTCCGCAACCTGCTAGAAGCCGACGCACCATCTGAAGGATCCTTGGCAGTAACTCATCCGCCGGAAATCGCACCGAGGATCATGAGCGGCTCCTTGCCTGACTGGACGTCATCGGGAAGGGGCAAGGTGAAAGGCTCCTGTGAGAGGTCGCGGCCGCAAGCAAAGAATCGAACGTATGCACGCCGCTTGCCAGAACCGTGTTCGCGGATCGTCCCGGCCAGCATCGGATAGTGTGCTTCGATCGCATGAATGACCGCTTCGATCGTGACAGGGCCCTTGACCGGGAGCATGACCTCGCCATTGATGCGGGCGAGCGTACGGAGGGGGGGAGGGAGTTGGACGCGTATCATGGGGAGTATTCACCGTTAAGCCGCAAAGTCGCCAAGTGACAAAGTACCTTGCTTTGCTACTCCGCGCCTCTGCTGTGATATTTCTTTACCGCCTAAGTCAGCGTCTGCACTTCCACCGACATCACCGGCGGAAGGTCCCGCACGAGCGATTCCCAGCTGTCCCCCGCGTTTGCCGAGCCGTACACCTGCCCGCCCGTCGTGCCGAAGTAGATACCGCACGGGTCGAGCGTATCGACCGACATGGCGTCGCGCAGGACGTTCACGAAGCAGTTCTCCTGCGGAAGTCCCTTCGTCAGCGGCTCCCACTCATGACCCCCCGTTCTGCTGCGATAGACCCGCAGCTTTCCATCCAATGGAAAGTGTTCCGCATCGCTCTTGATCGGGACCACGTAGACGGTTTCCGGTTCATGTGAGTGGACATCGATCGCAAACCCGAAGTCGGTCGGAAGGTTGCCGCTGACCTCGTGCCACGTATCTCCGGCGTTGTCGGACCGCAGAACATCCCAATGCTTCTGCATGAACAGCACGTTCGGTCGGGAACCGTTCATCGCGATACGGTGAACACAGTGACCGATCTCGGCTTCCGGGTCCGGAATGTACTGAGACCGGAGCCCCTTGTTGATCGGTTTCCAGGTCGAACCGCCGTCGTCCGACCGAAAGGCGCCGGCGGCCGAGATCGCCACGAAGATCCGTTTGTAATTCTTCGGGTCGAGCACAATGGTGTGAAGACACAGACCGCCAGCGCCGGGCATCCATTGTGAACCCGTTCCGTGTCCGCGAAGACCGGAGAATTCCTTCCAGGTTTTTCCTCCGTCGACAGTCTGAAAGAGGGCTGCATCTTCGACGCCGGCATAGACGATGTCGGGGTCCGTCAACGAAGGCTCGAGATGCCACACGCGCTTGAACTCCCACGGATGCGGTGTGCCATCGTAATACTGATGCGTCGTCAGCGGTTTGCCGGAGGTGGAGTCGGTATCATAGACGAATTTGTTGCTTTCGCCCTTGGGCATGCCGTCCGGTCCGGTTGTCGGTTCGCCCGGCGCCGTGCCGGGCTGGAACCAGGTCCTCCCTCCGTCATCCGAGCGTTGAATGATCTGGCCGAACCAATCGGAATGCTGCGATACGTAAAGTCGTTTCGGATCCACGGAGGACCCTTTTGCATGATAGATCTGCCATCCGGCGAAGTGAGGACCGCTGACGTCCCACGATCGACGCTTGCCGTCTGATGTCAGGATGAATGCGCCTTTCTTGGTTCCGACGAGAACTCGCACACTGCTCATGCGAATCGATCCTTCCCGAATGGTGGTAGCGTTTATGAAGAGTAATCCTATTTCTGAGAATGCACAATCCACCTCGAAATGTTTCTTGCCCGGCGCTCCCGTTCGTTGGCGTGATGTCGGACAATACTGAAATGAATTCTCCCGCTAGCACGATATCGACCTCCTGTCGGTTCGCGTGCTGACGTGGAGAATGGGGGCGATCTGGGTTTTCGTCCTGCTCCAGAACGATATAGCATTGTTCGCGAGAGTTGCCGTTCTCGTGAAGTTGATCGGTTTCTTTGGAGGTCGGCAGCGCCGGCTCTATTCAGAGTACCGCGCGGAGGCCCCGGAAAGGGCGGGAATAGAGGCAAGGCAGAAGGGGAGGACCGCCAGATCCGGACTATCGAAGGAAACTTCAGAGACGTTCTTCACGAACCTCCGGCGACTGATGCAGGATGAAGCTATCTAGCAGGGTGCTGAAAAACCCGCTGGAGGTCAGAACAGTAACCGCCAAGCGC
>CAZOMY010000082.1:0-1952 GCA_964581115.1 uncultured Ignavibacteriaceae bacterium
GGATGCTGAAGGATGCCGTCGGCCACCCAGCCCCCTTCATGCATCGTCCGGCTCACCACGAGCGTTTCGGCCGAGGCCAGACGTTCGTCATCGACCGCAAAAATGAAGGCCATCGGCCGGCCGTCTTCAAGCTGGCTTTCACGAATGACGCAGATGATCTCTTCCTCCCGCCGTGGAGGAAGGGTATCTTCTTCGATCAGCCAGGTCAGCGGACCGCGCCAGGTGCCGATGAGCTCGGAAAAGCTTGGTTCTGAGGTGGGGGGATGGGGAAGGTCGCTGAGGTCTGTCATGGTTCGAATGCCGGAATGATACAACTTTGATATTCCTGACATCCGTACGCGCCTGCAGAATCCTAATCTTGAGAAAGCTGCTCCTTCGGGGGGTTGAGATGCGGCAAAAGCGCAACAGATACCTTCACCACCCCTGTGTCCCCTTCAAAGAGGAGGGGATGAGCTGGTATTCATTGTGAAGTAGGTCCCTTCCTCTTTGGGGTCTCCGCCCGAACTCCTCTACTTCTCTACTCCATTATTCCTGCTTCTGGTTTTCCGCTCGAACTGCTATGCTCTTCCCCTCCGCCATCTCCCGCTCCATCGCCTCCGCATCGGCTGCATTCACCCCCAACGACTTTCGCATTCCCTCCAGCATCCGGCGCTCCTTATCCGAGATCTGCCCGTCGGTCATCGCCTCTTCGAGCGCGGCCTGGTAGACCTGCATCTTGCGGTACGCATAGTACTCGGGCGTGGGCTGATGGCCGGGTGCCACGCGATCGGCGAGCCGGTCGACAAACGATTGCAGTTTCGGCAGGAAGAAGACGACCAGGCCGGTCGTCACGACGCCGAGCATCACCCCCAAGTGTTGCGAGAGGTACTGCCCGAGCACTTCGGTCAAGATGAAGAAGACGGCCCCCGCCGCCGCCGCGATCGTGCCGCGACTCACGGTCCATTTCACCCGAACGTCGATGTCGAATAGATGGGCCGTCAGGATGCCGTAGGTGAGCAGTATGACGTAAAGGCCGAGCACCAGCGCGTAGACGATCGAGACCGCATCCCACCCCACGACCTCGACGACACCGGGAGCAAAGATGAAGACGCCGTACACAACCCCCCAGCCGATATCGCGCAAACCGAACGCCATCCATAACAGTCGCGCCCGCCGGATGCCGAGCGCCGTGACCGACCGCCGGGCCGCAAGGACTGACGCGACGAGCGCATACGTGAAGCCCGTCAGGATGAAGATCACCGTGCCGAACCACCATCGCTCATCGATGAGGACAACGAACGTCAGGCCAAGCCCCGCCATCCAGAGAAGCACCAGTGGCCAGCCGGAACGGAAAGGGGTAAGCATGCGGCTGGGGAAGAGCCGCGACAGGAGTGTGAAGTAGGCGGGGATCAGGATGCCGTCAAGGCCGGTGTGGACGCGTGCGAAGGCGTCCCGTACCGACGGGTCCTGACTGAGAAAGCCCAGGCCCGCTGCGCTGGTGGCCAGCACGAGGGACTCGATGCCGAGCAGGAGCGCCAGCGATCGTGCGTGGGCCACTTGCGTGCCCAGCCGCAGAACGGCCACCGCGAGCGCGGCGCAGAGAGCGACAATGGGGAGACCGATGAAGGGAGCCAACATAGCGTATGGAATTTGAAATGAGAAGATCGACGTGTCACCGCTTGCACGACGAGGCCGGTGGTGTCGGCCTGAACGCCCGCCTTCACGTCAGCGGCAAGTGTCGGAATCGGTCCGCGAACGCACGGATGCTCTCCCCTTTCGCTCCCAAGAACCAATTGGCAAGCATGAGGACGACCGGTCCCAGCATGGCCGGAAAGACCTTTCGATGCTATGTCCGTCGCCGTTCAGCTACGGTCAACCCGACGAGAATGAGGTCGGTGAGTCCCCAAAGGAGGGAGTCTTGGATTTCTTTGCAGAAATCGGACTTGTTGCAAGATAACGCATCCGCGGATATC
>CAZOMY010000083.1:0-1829 GCA_964581115.1 uncultured Ignavibacteriaceae bacterium
ACCGGATACTGGGCGTGACGTCCGCCGACTTATGCATCCCGATGCTGAGCTTCGTTTTCGGTCAAGCGCAGTTGAAGGGGACCGCGGCGGTCGTCTCAACGGCCCGGCTGGACCCCGCCTTCTACGGGTTGCCGACGCGGGCCGACCTCGTCCGGCGTCGGTTCGTCGCCGAGGTCATTCATGAGGTCGGCCACACCGTCGGCTTAGTTCATTGCGGCGACCGCTCGTGCCCGATGTCGTTGGCCACGGCGGTGGAGGCGATCGACCAGAAGGGGGAGGAGCTGTGCGACGGATGTGCGGCGCTGGCTCGGGACCTCCGGCGTTAGAGGTTTTCACCGCGGAGGCGCAAAGACGCAGAGAAAAACAAATTCTTCTGGCGTCTTGGCGTCGTTGCGATAAAATCTTTCAAATCGGACACGTCAGGGCTGCGAGTACCTTCGTACCACGAAAGACCACATCATGAATACGAAATGGGAGATCCTCGTCGTCGACGACGAGGAGATCATGCGCGACTCGATGGCGGCCTGGCTTCGCGAAGATGGCTACGTCGCCGAGACGGTCAGTTCCGGACGCGAGGCGATCGCGAAGGCGCGGTCGAAGGATTACGCGCTGTATTTCATCGACCTGAAGATGCCCGGCGGCATCGACGGGATCGAGACGATGCTCGAGATCCGGAAGATCCATCCGGATGCCTCGGTCATCATCATCACCGCCTACGCCACGGTCGATACAGCCATTGCTGCTATGAAGGAGGGGGCGCAGGAGTACGTCGTCAAACCCTGCCATCCGCAAGAGATCTCGATGCTTGTCAGCCGCATCATCAAGGTGAAGCATCTGCAACGGGAGAATACGATCCTTCGGCAAAAGCTGGCAAAGCAATACCACGTTCACGACATCCTCAGCAAGAGCCAACGGATGCATCAGATCCTTGAGCTCATCCGCGAAGTATCGGGACTGAAGAGCACGGTTCTCATTCAAGGAGAGAGTGGAACGGGCAAAGAACTGATCGCCCGGGCCATCCATTTCTCAGGGGATAGAGCAGGCAAGCCGTTCATAGGCGTGTCGTGCGCCGCGCTGGCCGAGACGTTGCTGGAATCGGAGCTGTTCGGCCACGAGAAGGGGTCGTTCACCGGCGCCACATCGCAGAAGAAGGGGAAATTCGAGATGGCGAACGGCGGCACGATCTTTCTGGACGAGATCGGCGATATTCCGCCCAAGCTGCAAATGGACCTGCTGCGCGTGCTCCAGGAACGCCGGTTCTATCGGGTGGGAGGGTCGGAGGAGATCGAAGTGGATGTGAGGGTGATCGCGGCAACGAATCGAGACCTGCCGAAGGCGGTGCAGGCGGGGACGTTCCGCGACGACCTTTACTACCGGCTCAACGTCATTACGATCAACGTACCGCCGTTGCGGGAGCGACGCGAGGACATTCCGCTCCTGGCACAGCATTTTGTTCAGCGGCTATCGCACGAACTCGGTCGCCCGGCGACGGGGATCTCAGAGGAGGGATTGCGCGTCCTGCTGGAGCGAGAGTGGCCCGGAAATGTTCGGGAGCTTGAGAATGCGATCGAGCGGGCGCTCGTCACCTGTCGCGGAAATGAGTTGACGGCCGAGGATTTTCACTTCCTGCGTCGGCATGAGTCTCAGCCCGCCGCATCATGGCAGCCGCCGACGGACATGACGCTCGACGAGGTGGAGCGGGGAGTGATCACGGCCATGCTCGGTCGGACGGGAGGGAATGTCAAAGAAGCGGCATCGTTGCTCGGCATCGACAGGTCGACGTTGTACGACAGGATAAAGAAATACGGGATACCCCGGTGAATCACACG
>CAZOMY010000084.1:0-1580 GCA_964581115.1 uncultured Ignavibacteriaceae bacterium
GCCGGGGGGCGGATGTGCTGGCGATCGTGCGCTACAATTCGAAGGGGAGCATCGGACACTTGAGCATCGTGGCCGCGGACCTTCGCGATCGCTTGAACATCGTGCGGGCTGAACTGCGCGACCTTGCAGTCTTGCGGCCCATGCTCGAAGGCCGGACGGTCATCTTCAATCTGGCGGCCTACGTCGGCATTCCGTATTCCTACGTGAACCCGCAGGAGGTCATCGAGAACAACATCCTCAGTACGCTGAACCTGCTCCTCGTCGCGAAGGAGAACGGCATGGAGCGCTTCGTCCAGACGTCCACGAGCGAGGTCTACGGCTCGGCGCTGACCGTACCGATCGCCGAATCGCATCCGTACCAGCCGCAGTCCCCCTATTCTGCGAGCAAGATCGCGACCGACAACATCTCGCTCAGCTTCCACTACTCCTTCGGCTTGCCGGTCTCCATCGTGCGGCCGTTCAATACCTATGGGCCGAGGCAGTCCGCCCGGGCCGTCATTCCGTCGCTCATCGCGCAGGCGTTGAAGGGGGCTGTGATCAAGGTGGGCACGACGAGCACCACGCGCGATTTCACCTACGTTGCCGACACCGTTCAGGGGTTTTTGCGGGTCGCTGAAAGCGACCGGTCCGTCGGTCAGGCGGTCAATCTCGGCACGGGCCGCGAGATCTCGATCAACGACCTGGCGCAGATCATCGTACAGAAAGTGGGCACGAAGGCCCGGTTGGAGTTTGATGCCTCCCGCGCGCGCCCCGACAAAAGCGAGGTACAGCGGCTGTTGGCCGACGTCTCCAAGGTGAAACAGTTGGCCGGCTGGGAGCCGACGATCCCGCTGGAGCGGGGCCTTGACCTGACGATCGATTGGATCCGCAGACACCTGGACGAGTACACGACCGAGATCTACAACATTTGAAGGCCGGACATGAAGTTCGTCATTCTCGCCGGAGGGCTTGGGACGCGCCTGCGGCCGTACACGTTCATCGTTCCGAAGCCGCTGTTGCCGATCGGCAAGAGCACACTGCTCGAGCACACCATGGCGCACCTGCGGACCTTCGATCCCACCGAAGTGATCCTATCCATCGGCTACCAGTCTCAGCTCATCCGTGCCTATTGTCAGCATGCGGAATCGTTCCACCTGCCGCTCAGTTTTGTCGAAGAGGAGAAGCCGTTGGGCACGGCCGGTTGTCTGGCGTTGCTCCGTGACCGGCTCAGGTCTGAGGACGCATTCTTTCTCATGAACGGCGATATCGTGACCAAACTCGACTTCCGCCGGATGGCGGAGGCCCATCGCGTCGCAAATGCCGATGTCACGGTCGGCATCGTGATGCACGAGTATCAGTCTCCGTTCGGCGTACTGGAGCTCGAAGGGCGGCGTCTGATCTCCGTTACCGAGAAGCCCGTGCTTCGACAACCGGTCAGCGCCGGCATCTACTGCATCAGCGCGTCGGTGCTCGACCGCATCCCCGACAACACCTTCACCACGATGCCCGAGGTCATGATGAGCCTCGTTCGCGAGAAGAAGACGGTCATGACGCATGAGATCAAGGAATACTGGCGGGCGATCGAGACGCAGGACCATTTT
>CAZOMY010000085.1:0-1523 GCA_964581115.1 uncultured Ignavibacteriaceae bacterium
CATACGGCCAACCGGTCTCGCTGACCGATCCCAGATAGAAACTGTCACGATCCGCAATGAATCGAGCCTCGGGTTCGCCTAACGGATCACGCTCGGGAACATCCATGATCGTCAACGCACGCCCGTAGTACCGTTGCTGCGCCCGGCGTACCGACTCGGTCATCGTCACATGAAGATATTTCCCCGCCATCTTCTTGCCCTCCACGAGTCGGATGGGAACACGGATTCAGACCGTCTTCCCATCACCCCTGTTCGACTGGTCAGAACACCACCACGCTCCATCCGTCGGCCAAGTATCGCCTGAGGCTCAAAAGACCGGCAGTTCCCGGTACTGCGTTGTCGTTCACGGTCGTCACTCCACAGGACCGCACGCCGTCCGTCGCCCCGAACACCTCGGCACACGCGCACGACGCGCCCTGAACGACATCACGGACGGATTGATAGAGCGCGTTCGCCGGATGCGAGAGCTTGGTCAACTCAGCCGGCCACCGCGTGCCGGCGCCGTTGAAAACCACGGCGACCTCGTCGCCTTTCTGCTTCGATTCAGCGGCCAGGGCGAGCGCGTTGAACACCCGCCCAAGCGCCTCCTCGGCGCCGCTCTTCGGGTCAGAGAGTATGACAATTGCCGTTTTCATCGTTGTTCTCCTTTCATGAGTGGGTTGTTCCGTCGCCACGAATGGTCACTTGATCGCCGAGAGGGTCTTCACCGTCTGGGCCGTGCTCCACACGTCGCCGGCCATCAGCCGGAAGTTCACGAAGGCCGCTTCGTAGCCGTCGAACCCTGGCAGCTTGGCCGCGGCCGTGGCGTCGGTCACCACGACGACTTCAAACCCTTGCTCGAGCAGTTCGCGCAGATGCGACTCTGTGCAGAGGTTTGCCGACATGCCGGCGAGGATTACCTGGCTGATGTCGGCTTTGCGCAACTGTAAGATGAGATCGTTTGACTCGGGTCCGAACACCTTGTGCGGGCTCGTCACGACCGTTCGACCGTCCTCGATATAGGGTTTGTAGCGATCCAGCCAATCGGCGCCCGATCCGGCAAAGCCCTCCTGCGTCAGGGCGCCTTTGCGATCGAACATCCCGATATTGTGCATGAGCACTTCGAGCGCCCCGCCGAACTTCCAGCGATGGTCGTGCGGGTAGTAGTAGTGCGGGCTGACGAAGACCGGCACACCGGCGGCCTTGGCTGCCTTGAAGAGACTCTCGATATTTTCGACCGTCTTGTTTTCCTGCACACTCTGTCCGACGACGCCCCAGGCCGCGCCCTTGGGATTGAGAAAATCGTTCTGCGGATCGGTGACGACGACGGCCACCCGCCCTTTTTTCGGCGTCAGGCCCGGACGAGGAACCGGCGCATCCTCTCGCGGTCCGGCATAATGCGACACCGTGGGCTTTGCATTCTGTGCGAACGGCGGCGAGGCCAGGGTCAAGCCGACGATGACAGCGGCCACCGCGGCGATGATCGAGCGAGTAAGCATGGTCATGGCAGCATCCTTTCGTCGGAGTTGATCAGTATGAATCCC